>CAVVZX010000016.1:0-35740 GCA_963752855.1 uncultured delta proteobacterium
GTCCCGGAAGAAGCTGGTCAGACACATCGCCGGTATGAGTGGAGGCGACCCGGATGCCGTTAGCAGGGCACTGATCCAACGAAGAAATAACGATGTTTGTGATATAAGTCGAGGGGGGCCATGCGGATGCCCCTTCCTGTGCCACAGGGAGGGGCAATTCCTTCTCTAAATTGAGGTCGGGCATATGAAGAATGACAAAAAGGGCCGTCTGGAAGGTAAAGTGGCCCTTATTACCGGAGGCGGGGAGTGGTATCGGCCGGGCTACAAGAGTTTGTTTTTTGCGAATGAAGGCGCTAAGCTTGTCCTTGCGGATTGGAATGAAGATGGGCTCAGAGAAACTCTGGATATAGCTCTGAAGACCGGCGCCGAAGCGATCGTGCAAAAGACGAATGTCGCGGTTGAAAGCGAGATTAAGCAACTTGTTGAATTGGCCCTGCGGACCTATTCCGTTGTTGATATTGTCTGCAACAACGCTGGAATTACCGGGCAGCTAACCTCTTTGGAAGAACAAGACGGCCAGGATTGGCAGCAGGTCTACGGAGTAAATGTTTTGGCCGCGGTCTTCACCACCAAGCACATTGCCAAACACATGCAGGAGCGCAGGACCGGCGCGATAGTTAATACGTCATCGGTAGCCGGTGTTCGCTCGGGCGCGGGCGGCAACGCCTATAGCGCCAGCAAAGCGGCGCTCATTAACTTCACCCAGACCTCAGCCTGCGACCTTGGAAAATACAATGTGCGGGTGAATGCGGTATGTCCGGGTCTGATCGAGACCGGCATGACCAAGCCTGTCTTCGACATGGCCCGCGAAATAGGAAAATTTGATAAACTGGGCAGCCGTTGCGAATTGCGGCGCTATGGGCGACCCGAAGAAGTGGCCGCCGCGATTCTTTTTCTGGCCAGTGATGAAGCGAGCTATATTACAGGCCAAGCCCTTCCTGTTGACGGCGGGAACACGGCGTCACTCAACCTGCCCGGAATGAAATTCTGAACATTCCACATCACCACAGGTAGAACGAAATGGGAATGAAAGAGGCTGTTGAAGAGTTAAAGCGGCGAAAGGCCAAAGCCTTGGGAATGGGGGGGCTTGATAAAGTCGCTCGAAAGCAAGCTGCCGGGCTGGGATCCGCCCGAGAGCGTATAGAAAAGTTGCTGGATCCGGGGAGCTTCTTTGAAATCGGGATGCTCGATCATTCCGACGTATCGGGCATGGAGGACAAAACTCCGGCTGACGGCAAGATCGCGGGGTTTGGCAATATTGACGGTCGGACGGTCGCGGTCACTGCCGATGACGCTACAGTTCTGGCAGGGACAGGCGGTCGGATCGGTGTTGAGAAGGAGCATCGTTTAACCCGTTGGGCAGCCGAAAAAGGGTATCCATTAGTCAATTTGGGGGAAGGCGGAGGCGCTCGCATACCGGATATCATGGGGTCTGAAGGACTCAGCTCCATGACCATGCGAAAAGAGATGGCATTGCGATGCCGACAAGTTCCGTTTGTGGCGACGATCATGGGGGAGTGCTTCGGAGGCCCGTCCTGGCTGGCTGCGCTCGCGGATTTTGTCGTCCAGGTGAAGGGCTCGTGTATGGCTGTTTCCGGTCCTCGAGTGCTGGAAGTAGCTACCAGTGAAGTGGTTGAAAACGAGGACCTCGGCGGATGGAAGCTACATGCCGAAATCACGGGCCAGGCGGATCGAGTCGCGGAGGACGAGGCTGACTGCTTCCGTATCGTACGTGAGTTCCTTTCCTATATGCCTTCCAACTCGCAAGAATTGCCGCCTGTGGTATTGCCGCAGGGAAATGACCAGGAATCGAGGCAAGAACGCCTGTTGTCTATCGTTCCCGAAGAACCCCGCCGCGGCTATGACATGAGTCAGGTTATCAAGACCATAATGGATGACGAGCGTATTTTTATGCTCAAACCCAATTTCGATCGTAGCGTTATCACCTGCCTTGCTCGCCTCGACGGTCATGTTGTCGGCATTATAGCAAATCAGCCGCTGCATACCGCTGGAGCCATGGGACCCGACGGCTGCGACAAGTGCTGCAGCTTTATATGCCTATGCGATTCGTTCAATATTCCGATAATTTTCCTTCATGACACTCCGGGTTTTCTGGTCGGTAGGGCGGCGGAATTGAAGCGCATGCCCGGTAAGATCATCAATTTTATCGAGGCGGTGGCGCTTTCTACTGTGCCGAAAGTTTCGTTGGTAATTCGTAAGTCTTACGGGATGGCCTACTCCAACATGTGCGGGACCGGGATGGGCGCTGATTTCGTGCTGGCCTGGCCGAATGCGGAAATCAGCTTCATGGCGCCGGAAGTGGCCGCCAACGTTGTATATCGCAGGAAGATAAACGAATCCGACGATATTAAGGCCGCACGAGACTTGGCCGAACAACAAATCAGGGCTGCCGGCGCCCCTTGGAAAGCAGCGGGTCTACACTTGCTGGAAGATGTGATTGATCCTCGCGACACGCGGACGGTCCTGAGTCGTATTCTTGAAGTTGGCGAGAGGGAATGACGACGGCTATCGTAGCAAGAGACTGCTGGCGAACTGGCCCACAACGTTTCTGATGTGCGCACTTGATAATTTTGTAGTCGTTGCGGCTTGGCCTAGTATTTCTTTTAACCGCTCAAGAATCCAGACTTTTCCATGATAAGTCGCAGCCTTGCGTATGCGACACGTCGGCGGTCTTCCGATCTTCTCCTCTGTGAATCAGGTCGTCCGACACGCTAACCACAAGAATGTCTATTGCATCGCTATTCTCCGGATCAGACCTGACCTTCTCGATAGGACTTGGCGCCGGAATCGGCTCGCCATCTTCGATCATACCCTCTATGTGCATGCACAATGCTTCTAAGGCTAATTCCCGAGCTTCTTCCGGGTTCGTTCCCGCAGTCACACATCCTGGAAAATCCGGAAAGTCCACCCCATAGTCGCTGTCCCGGTCTTTACTTAACAATGCTATGTAATCAGCCATTTGCCTTCGGAGCCGCGTTCAGCGGAAAGCCGGTAATTCCTCTATCTTCTTGCCCGTTCGGTACGCCAACGCTTGAGCTGTGGCGATAAGTTTCCCGCCCTCGACCTCATTGACCTGACATAAGTACGAAGCCGTTCGATTCGTTTTGTGAAGCTCTTCTGCGCTCGCCTCAAGAGTCGCTCCCTGTTGCGGCGCAGCCACGTAAGTTATGCTCACATTGAGAGCTACAGCCAGTACGCCGTGCGTATTACAAGCCAACTGAAACGCCTCATCTATCAATGAGAATAGCGCTCCGCCGTGAATTGCGCCAAAAATATTCCCCATGTCCGACCGAGCGCGCATTCTCACTACCGCACGACCCGGACTTACCTCCACCGCTTCCAGCCCCAGCAGCTTAGCGAACGGCTCATTTTCCGACCTCCGGAGCAACTCTGTTTGCAAGTTCATATTGAGAAAATCCTTAAATCGCCCTTTTCAAAGGGGGGGCATGGAGAGATGTCAAGATAATCCATTAGAAATACTCTTAAATACCCCTTTAAGAAAAGGGGCTGGGCGACCCGTTTTCTACCGCCAAGCGGGACGAACAACCCTTAAGTCAGCGAGTAGCCCCTAAGCTCCGATCATCAATCTCCGTCCAGTATTTTGCGGACCGTTTTGGTTAAAGCTTCCACGGTGAAGGGTTTTTGCAAAAAATTTACTCCGGCGTTCAATACTCCATGCTGAACGATCGCATTTTCCGCATACCCTGAGACGAACAGCGCTTTCATGCCCGGAAACAGCGGAGACAACAGGGCATAGAGCTTCTTGCCATCCATTTGAGGCAGCACAACGTCAGTAAGCATCAGATGAATCGGCCCGCCATGCAATTTGCTGACCCGTGCGGCTTCCCCGGGGTCCGCTGCCTGCAGGACCTTATAACCGAGCGTTTGCAGCACCTCCGAGGTCAATTCCCGTACTATTTCTTCGTCCTCAACTACCAATATTGTCTCAGTCCCTCGCAGTTCCGTGCGGACGCCCGCAGCTTTTAATTCCTTGTCCGACTCGTCCTCTATCATCGGCAAATACACTTTGAATGTTGTTCCCCGACCCACCTCACTGTAAGCGTTTATATGACCTCGATGTTGTTTCACGATCCCGTACACTGTGGAAAGACCCAATCCTGTGCCTTTTTCTTTTTCCTTCGTTGTAAAAAAAGGCTCAAAGATGCGAGAAAGCACAGAAGGGTCCATGCCGTTCCCTGTATCGGAAACTGCGAGCATCACATATGGTCCTGGTCGAACCTCCGAGTGGGCCCGCGCGTACTCTTCGTCCAAAACTGCGTTTTTTGTCTCAATAGTTAATCTTCCGCCGGCAGGCATCGCATCCCGCGCATTAATAGCAAGATTGAAAAGAATCTGCTCAATCTGACCGGGGTCGCTCATGGTCTTCGCGGCATTTGGGTCGGGAGCGATCACAAGTTCGATGTTCTCACCTATAAGCGGTCTCAGCATTTTCTCGAAATTGGTCAGTGCTTCATTTAAATTCACCGGCGTCAAGTCAAGGATTTGCTTCCGGCTGAACGCCAGCAACTGCCGTGTCAGGTTGGCCGCCCTCAGGGCTGCCCGGTTGATCTGGGACACTTTTTCACTGTGTGCTGAATCTTCGCCTAGCAGCTGAATTAGAACATCCGAGTAGCCGATAATGGCAGTCAGGATGTTATTAAAATCGTGGGCTATGCCTCCGGCAAGCTGGCCAATGGCTTCCATTTTGGCTGCCTGGCGCAGCTGGTCCTCGAGTTGCAGGCGCTCGGTAACATCGCGGAAAATACCTCTGAATCCATTGGGTTGTCCACTTGAATCCTTAATCAATGTCACGGATACGACACAATGTCTTTTAGTCCCGTCCTTTCGAATAATTTCATAATAAAATCCGGGGTTGGCCTTACCGGTTCGGTAGACCTCATTGTAAGCCTCATAAACCTTCTGAGCATTCAGCTCATCCATAAACTCACGATAGCCCATACCTTGCAGCTCTTCTCTGGAATAACCAAGTATTTCACATAACGAATCATTAAATAATGTCATCTTGCCGCCAAGGTCGGTCTCATGATACCCGTCCGCGATAGTATCAATAATCGTTCGGTATTTCCGTTCGGATTCCTTGAGCGCCTCCATCGCCTTTGTGCGTTCAGTAGCGTCTTCGCAGGTCATCACGTATTTGTCTCTGGATAACCTCACCGTCCTAAAATGTATTATCTTTTCCGAACCGTCTTTACAGGTGACCGTAAATCGCCTGGGATGCATTTCTCCCGGCTTTGCATCGAGAAGATCATTCTTCCATGCAGAAATCACCTTATGCCTATATGTGTCATCAGGGTAGGCAAGCTTCAGCCACTGTCTACCATTATTTATCTCATGCAACTCATAGCCGAACAATTCCAAGAACTTTGGATTCAGATATTCCAGATCACCTTTTTCAGACAGCATCAACATCCCAAAAGGAGCATTGTGAGCAAGCATTTGAAAGCGTTCGTGCTCAAATTGCAGGTTATCCTCCGATTCTTTGCGCTCAGTTATATCCCGAATGTATTCGATGACCCCCTCGACCTTTCCGGTAACCTCGTCCATGTATGGGAAAGAATAAAGGTCAAGCCATCCAATGATCGCCCCATGTGGGTCCCTTTTGGGAACTACTTTAGACGCCGGTTGGCCTGTGCGGAGAGCTTCCAAAGTCGGACATTCTTCGCACGGTCCGGAACTCTCGCGATAGACTTCGAAACACTTCTTGCCGACCAGCGGGCCCGCCTTAGAATACCATCGCTCCATAGTGGGATTGACGCGAACGATGCTGAGCTCGTTATCTACCACGCTGATACCATCTTGTATGCTCGAGAAGATTTTTGAGAGGAACTGTTCCCTTTGATTCAGCTCCTCCTCCGCACGCTTTTGTTCGCTAATGTCCGTAACCATACCCAAAACTGCCGGTTTACCTGCCCAACTTGCCAGCACCGCGTTAAGGCGCATCCATTTCTCAGCGCCGTCCTTGGTAAGGATTTTAAAAGAATAGCTATCAGGCACACGTTCGCCTTTCAGCCGCTTCGCGTTATTTTCCCGAAGCTTCTCCCTGTCGTCCGGATGAATGAGTTCCACAAAGGGTCTCGATAGCAATTCCTCCTCGGAATATCCTGTGAGGTCCGAACAAGCGGGATTGACTAAGACCGGCTTGCCTTCCTGCGCCAAAAAAATCCCTTCACCTGCGCGGTTCACTAATATGCGGGACTTATCCTCCGATTCCCTCAGCGCCTCCTCCATGCGCTTGCGTTCAACAATTTCTTGTCTGAGAAGATCATTGGCCTGTGACAGTTCTAATGTGCGTTCCTCGATCCCCACCTCCAGCTCATCGTGAGCCTTCTGTAACGCTCCCACCAGGTCATCTTTTTCAAATCTTAATGTGAGTGTGTCAGACAGCCACTGGTGGCCGGCTTTGGCCAAGACAAGAACGGCTGCCGTAAACACGACAATGGCGATCGCTACTGTGATGGCGCCTTCGGTCCCTTCGTAGAAGAAACGCCCAGCCGCCGGAAGCAATACGAGCAGAATTGAAGGAACGTAGCATTCCCGCCTGGGCGAGTGCGCTATCGCGTTGAAAGCGGCCACTCCGCACAGGAAAACGGCTATGAAAAGCTTGTGAAATGGCGTCCCTACAGGAAAAAACAGCAAGGGAACCACGCCCCAAAGCATCGCTACAGCGCTGGTCCCAACAACAAACCAGAGCCCCCAATTCCAATCGCGATGAGTGGCCCTGTGGAAGCTCGAATAGGAAAAGCGCCTAACAGCTTGGATCGACAGAAAGGATCCTAACCAGAGTATCAGATGATTGTGGGGGGCTACATCCCACAGCGCGGCAGCCAATACGACGGCAGCGATGCTGCCCGCGTAAATGCCCGGCAGCATGTGAGAGTACAAATACTCAACTTGCGCAGAGCAAAGTCGTTGGGGGTCTCTATTTATGTTCCGGTCCTCTAATCGAAACTTGGGCCATTGAGTCCGGGCGCATGGGCTCTCCTGGCTTTCGTGCGGAACCGCTTGACTGCTTGGGTAGCAAAGTGGATAATTTTGGTATACCACACTTGGATTGTATTAGAAGCAAAAACTTCAATTAACTTATTTGAAAAGGGGGGACCAAGCCGTTGAAAAGCAACCATGTGAAGCATTCCTTTGCTGCCGTCTTAATTCTCTGCTCGGTCTTGGGTGGAGTAATGACGGCCTACCCACAGCAGTCCATGAAACCGTCCAGTTATGCTCCGGTTGTGATCACGGAACCGTTTGATTCGGTGATGAAGCGAATGACGGCTGCAAAGCCGGAGATCATGAAGCGACAACTGGATCTGCTTGACCAGCGCTACGATCTTAGCGATCGGCCTGCCCAGGGCATCACGATGTCCCGCGGTAAGGCGATCCAAGAAGGTGTGAGAGTCAAACTGCCCGGCGGAATGACCTGGGAGAAGCTCGCGGAGATGACGCCTGAACAAATTAAGGAAAAAGATGTCTTCCCTGCCGGGTTTTTTCCCGCTTCCTCATCCCAATCATCCTGAAGGCGGGATGCTTTTTCCTAAAACGCATATCGACGAAATCAAGAAGCAAGAACAACGGGATCTCATCCGGTTCGATCTGGATTTCGACATTCCGCTCCATTTTCTTCCTGAGAACGCCTGCGCCGATCTACTTGACCACTCGCCCGGATCTTGGCGACGTGTCCCAGGGCAAATTAGTCACCATTGAGAACTTCCACGAACTGTTCAACGGAATCCTGAACCCAAAGCAACTTGAAGGTCTCCGGCTGCTGGTGACCCCATTTCCGCAGCAACAGTTCAACCAGACGGAGGATCGCAGGTCTGCTCGGCCGAGCCGTGGAGTGACCTGTTTTGATTGCCATGCCAACGGTCATACCGATGGGGGGACCCACTTGGTCGGCGACATCAGGCCCCAGGAGTTCCGTCATCGCCTGGATACGCCGAGCTTGAGGGGCGTTAATATCCAGCGCCTATTCGGATCGCAGCGGGCGCTAAAGAGCGTCGAAGACTTTACGGAATTCGAGCAGCGAGCGGCATATTTTGACGGTGACCCTGTGATCGCCACAAAAAAAGGCGTCAATATCCTGGAGCGCGGCAGCCAGGTCCATTTTATGGCGGAGTTTCAAGAACTGATGGATTTTCCACCCGCTCCCAAGCTGGACATCTATGGCAGGATCGACCCTAAGAAGGGGACAGAATCGGAATTGAGAGGGCCAGGAGCTATTCTTTGGCAAAGCCAAGTGCGCCGGTATGTCATCCGCGCCTTACTACACCGATAACCTGATGCATAACCTGAAAACCGAGCGTTTTTACAAGCCGCGCATGATCAATGGGAGGATGGCGTCCGCCGACGGCCCTATCAAAACATTCCTCGCTGAGAGGCATCAAGGACTCGCCGCCGTACATGCATGACGGCCGGTTGCTGACTATCGAGGACACCGTGGAATTTTTCAATATGATTCAGCAACTCAAGCTGACACCACAGGAAAAGAAAGATCTCGTGCAGTTCATGCGAGCGTTGTGAGGTCGGCGGCTTTCGTGTAAGGGCGCACGGCCGTGCGCCCTATGAATCTCACCTGAGCCAACCAATTCATAGGAATTTTTGGAGAGGGGACCGGGGAGGCCCTTTTGTTCGGCCTCCCCGGCTACTTTTCAAACGCTTTGTACGTATTGTAATTGGTAGGAACAATTCCCGCGGCGTCGGTCGGCTTCGGCTCGATTATAGTCAATTTGCCGGTGAGCCTTTAATGATTTAATATTCGGCCGCAAACGCCGCGGACCGCAACCCCGAAAATGTCGCTGGTATCAATTATCGGCACAATTCTTCTTACTAATTTTCTCTTCTACAAATTCCGTTCGCCACCCACCACCAAGAGACCTCGAACTCGCAGAGTTCGCACAGAAAAACGAGCCAATCGCACGGCGACCCGTGGCCGCCGAATCAAGACATTGGCGAGCACGGCCCGCCCTAGCAAAATCCCCATGAATCGCCCCTTTAATAAAGGGGACTTAGAAACGCTTATTCCCACCAACGAGCCGGGCGCCATCAAGATCCCGTCGCTTTTTGTTTCAACTCCACCGTCAATCTTGTTCGCGCGGTGTCCAGCAGCTGCATATATTCGTCAAACAGTTCCGTCGCATAGAGCTTGTTAAAATCGGGCTTCTGAATAACCGCTTTGTACGCTACCATGAATTTTTCGTATTCAGGAGCGCCTGCAAGATGCCGGAATACACGGTCTACGAGATTGTTGTCCAATTCCGCAGTTGCTCCCACGGATTGTCGGGCCAACGACGCGGCAATGAACGTTTTGGTCTGGGCTTGATAACATTCGGATATATCATGTCGCAAAAGCTCGATATCTTGTAACTGCTGAAAAAGCCGGTAAGTCCTCTGATCCAACGGTATCGATAATTCCTGCGAATGAACGTTACCGGGGAACGCCACAACCATGGAAAGCAAGATGTAAGAGCACAAAAATATCGCTTTGTTTTTCATCCTAACGCTCCCCCTTTCTTGTAGTTCGAAGGAGAATAACAATTAGTGAGACGAGATGGAGCCTTGTGATATCAATTCAAAAACCCGTTTCGGCTCTGCTGTAATAATTTTTGTTTGCCATCTCGTCCCATCCATCCTGGTACGATTTGTTTTGACGCCGGAGTCCATTAACAATTGCTGTCGAAGTATACGCATTCTATCTCACCGTTTTAGAAAGACTCCGGCTGACTCGGTGAGGGGTAAGACCGACCTGAGGGCAAGGACCCCATCGGTTTTGGTGAACCAAATTCCTTGCACGCCATTTGTTGCTTGGCGGCCACAAGCACACCGCCTGCGGCAAGGACATTCTTCCTGCCGCCCTGTTGAACAAAATGCTCGAAATACTTGGTATAAATATGATCGGGGCCGAACATCGCATTAAGACATTCAAAGGCTTTCTGTCTCCAATGCTGGAAAGCGTCGGGATCAAAATCGGATTCAAGCACACCCCAACCCGCCTTTATTAAATCATCAATGCGCCGCTCGATAGACATTCCTACCCCCTTTTGAGGACTATGGGGGGAGCGCCCCCAAGCGCTCGGCTACTCCCCCTAATGTTCCCCCCTTGATACCTCCGGAGACGCGTTGCCTCGTGGCAGAACATCCGAAGAAATTAAAAATTTTTACTAATTGTGTGACTGAATAGTCGTGAACCCTTGCCGTTTGTATAAGCATGTTCCGTGCCAATTCGAGACAATATGTGATTTTGATAGGAATTACATGCGGTTGAGGAAATTTGGCCGGGAGACCCAACGAACTGGCATGTGCATGGATTATGTCCGAGTACCTGACATAAAATCGCCGAGCACAGTTTTTTCAGGGGGTTAAGCGTTTAGGCGTGTCTTACATTTAGTCATTCATCTCATCTGTGGTCCGATTTTCGCGCTCCAGACCAAATCGCTTTAAATATCGGTATAATGAATCCCTAGATATCCCCAAAATACGCGCAGCGCTCCTGCGATTTCCTCCAGCGCGGCGCAAAGCCTCCTTGCAAAGGGATTCAATAACCTCGTCCGTCACGTCGTGAAGCGTGAGGCCGGCCAACGGGAAAGTGGATGTAATCGACCAGGCTTGCGCGCTCGCGGTAAGCGCGGGCAAGGTTAATTTCAAACTTTCCCCTTCCGACAGCATCAATGAGCGCTCGAGAACATTCCTCAACTCACGGACATTTCCCGGCCAATCGTAACCCGTCAGAGCAACTTCGGACGCAGGGTCGATTGGAGGGACATGATTCAGTTGAAGGTCTTTTGCGATCTCGGACATGATTTTTCGCGCGAGGATCGAAATGTCTTCGATTCTGTCGCGCAGAGGCGGCACAGTTATGTTCATTACATTTATCCGGTAAAAGAGGTCCTTCCTGAAACCGCCTTCTTCAACTTCTGTCTTCAGGTCCTTATTAGTGGCAAAAATCAGCCTCGCGTTAACGGAGATCTCCTGTTCGCCGCCAACTCGGGTGAACTTTTTCGTGTCCAGGAACGTGAGCAGCTTTGCTTGCATCGGAAGTGGCAGATCACCGATTTCGTTCAGCAATAGCGTCCCGCCTTCAGCGAGTTCGAGCAGTCCGCGTTTTCGAGTGGCCGCGCCTGTGAATGCGCCGCGCTCATGGCCGAAGAGTTCCGACTCAGCCAGTTCGTGGGGGATCGCGGCGCAATTGATCGAAAAATAAGGGCCTCCACTACGGTCGGAATGGTCATGGATGAACCGTGCCATATGATCTTTGCCACTACCGCTTTCACCCTGCAACAAGACCAGGCCGCTCGATGTCGCAGCTTTCAGGGCCAGTTGCAGTGTCTCTTGCATGATCTTTGAGCGAACACTTTCAAGCGCAGGTGGAGGTTCAAGCTCTAACGCCCTACGTTCCGTAATGTCACGAGCTATGGCGCACAGGCCGCTCACATTGCCTTCTCTGTCACGAAGAGGGACCCTGACTTCGTTGAAGCGTCGCGATATGCCTTTGATATTCCTGACGCGTTCCTCTTCTATGGTCTGGCCGTCCAATACGCGGGTGTCGAGGTCTTTCTCGTACTCAGCCCCTTCCGCGCCGAACAGGTCCTCATATTTAAACCCGACAATATCTGCGGGGACCTTGCCGAAGAGTTTTGCAAAAGCGGGATTCACATGCGTGTATTTCAAGGATGCGTCCTTGAGAAAGATCAGGTCCCGAGCGCCCTCGAAAACGGCCCGAAAGCGGCGCTCGCTTTCACGTAAAGCCCTTTCCGCCTTTTTAAGATCCGTAGATATCCTCCCAGACGCAAACCATGCTCTTAGATCCAAATAACTCCAGAGCAGTGATCCGCACATCAGCGTCGAATCGCTGCCCGTCCTTCTTGCACCCCACGGCCTCTCCGCGCCAGTAGCCGGTCTTTTGGGCCTGCAAAAAGCCGTCGGCCAAAACTGAGGGAGAAGCGTCCTCAAGGCAATCCTCTAAATCAAATGCATTTTTCCCCTGCAATTCGATTTGGTTATAATCGAACATCCGCTCAAACGCGAGGTTGGTGAACGAGATGACTCCCATCTGGTCACATACGCATACTCCTTCCCCCATGCTAAGCAGGATTTCCTCCTGAACCCGTAGGACCTCGTCTTGAGCGCGCTTGAAATCCGAGATATCGGAGACCGCGGTCCGACAGGCCTCCAACTTGCCCTCTTCATCAGAGACAGCAATACTTTCCAGCCTGGCATAAATCGGAACTCCGCCGCGGTCCCGCAATCTTAGTTCGCAACTCTGTCTAACCGGTCTGGCAAACACGTTACGCAGATAAGAATAAAATGCCTGATGGTCCTCCTGGGAGACCAATGACACAAAAGGAACTTCGATCAATTCGCGTGGCTGCCGATTAACCATACGCGCCCCGCTCAGATTGGCTTCCAGGATGTGTCCGTGTTTGTTCAAAGTGAAGTACCCGACAGGGGAGGAGTCATAAAGGTCCGAGAATCGGTCTCTCGACTCTTGCAGTTCTATTTGCGCTCGGCGAAGCTCCTCATTCTGCATCTCAAGCTCGGACTGATGGACTTGCAGCTCATGGGCTAAGGCGCGCACGTCCTTTTCGGATAATTTTGAAACATCCTGTTCCAACCCGACGTTTCGGACCGATTTCTCCGCCCTCCTCCGGAGATCTTCCAAGTTGTTGTCCGGTTTCTTATCCTCGCCCATTCCATTGCCCCCGATACCAACGACGATCGCCGATACATGAGCATATCGACATATATGTAACATATATAATACTGGGATGGTTAAGTGGAAATGGCAAAATGTGTCATTTTGATTCAGGGTCGGATGTGGAGGATTCCAGCGAAATGTGGCACCTCTACCGGAAAGAAGCGCAGAATGGGGAGGTTGCAGCCAGTTATACCAGTTCCGAAAAGTTTCGTCGTTTTCAGTTGGCATGTAGCAGACGGGAATCATGGATTGGGTGCCACTGCTGGCTTGTCCAGCAGTGATTCTGGATGATTCTCACTCCTGTGAGCCGACACTGCTGGACAAGCCAGCAGTGGCACCCAATCAGGGGCCTCTTTTTTCAGGAGGGGGACTTCATCGCCGCTTCTTCGCCGTCGGTCCGGCGATCAGGCTTCTTTTGAACTAGCAATTTCGTCTACATCAAGATTGATACCCACCCAGGAAGTTACTTCTCCTTGTTCATTTTTGACCGGCGTCGCTCGCGCGAGGATCTTTCTTTCATTTCCGGATTTGTCACGAATTGAGAATCTGTGGTTCCAGGAACGGTTGTTTTTCACGCAGCTCTTCCAGTCGGCGAGTAGCTGACTCACTTTCTTTATCTGCATCTTCTTGATCCACTGGTGTCCCTCGCACTCCTTCTCAGTCAGGTCCAGCATGTCCAGGAAACTTTGGCTGATAAAGGTCATTTTCCCATCAGGCGTACAGGTCCATACACCGGCAAACAGCTCGCCAATGCCTCGGTAGCGCCGCTGAGTCTCCTCTAGCGCCATTTCCGCGTGTTTTCGGTCTGAAATGTCCACGAATGTGACCACAACGCCTTCGATAACATTTTGGGTTGTGCGATACGGAAGCACACGCATAGAGTACCAAGTATCGTTTGTGGCGCGGATTTCCACTTCCTTTAAGCTGAGTGTCCGGAGGGCTTCCTGGGCGTCTTCGACAAGGTGGTCATACTCCAGATTGTGGACAATGTGCCAGAGGGGGCGCCCGACGTCGGCCGTCAATGAGGTTGATGATCTTCTTGGCCTGCGGAGTAAAACGCTGAATGTTGAGATTGGTGTCCAGGAAGACGGTGCCGATTTGCGTCGCGGCCAGCAGATTGTTCATGTCGTCGTTGGCTTTTGACAAAGCGTCTATCTTCTGTTGAATCTCGGAATTGACGGTGATCAGCTCCTCATTGATTGATTGCTGTTCTTCTTTAGAAGTCTCCAGCTCCTCATTGGTGCTCTGCAGCTCCTCGTTAGCGGACTGTAATTCCTCATTGGTGGACTTAAGCTCTTCGTTGGATGTCTCCAATTCTTCGATGGTGGTCCGAAGATATTCTTTTGTGGAGGCCACCTCGTGCTCCAGTTCCTTAATCCTGTTTCCGGAGCTTCCCCCGTCCGCTCCGGAAACCGGCCTCGGGCTAATCTCGACCGGAGAAGGCTTGACTTCTTCAAAGATAACCATAAACAGCCCGCGCTTCGAGGGCGGATGCAAGATCGGATTCACAATGAGATTTATCAGACCATCCTCTTTCGAGGTTATGCGCACATTTTCCTCTCGAACCTCCGCCTTTGTCGCGATCGCCTTTCGGACGGCATTGGCCAACTCAAGCTTCAAGCCCTCCCTGACCATTGCCAAGGCATTGAAATGCGCTTCTCCCACCGGCTGACCAAGGCACTTGTCGGTCTGACCGTGGAAGTACAAGATGTCGGACTTTTCATTAATGAGCACCCCCGAAGCGCCGTACGTGTCCAACATCGCCTGCTCCGCCAAGTCCTGGTTGGTGAAGCGCAGAAAGGGCCTCGGCCCTCTCGGTTCCACCGCTATCGGCAGGTTGGCCGCTGCCACACCGCGCATAGCCGCTTCCATCGGAATGGCGCCTACAGGCTCGGTATCCTTGCGACGAAATATTTTCCATCTCCTGTCCACCGCGGCGAACAGGTCCGAGAATTCGCCTACGGTTTCCGCAGTGCCCAAGAACAGAAAACCGCCCTTGGCCAAAGAGTAGTGGAAGATGGGTAGGACCCTCTTTTGGAGTTCCGATCCCATGTAAATGAGGAGGTTCCTACAACTGATGAGATCTATCTTGGAGAATGGCGGGTCGGTAATGAGGTTCTGCACTGCAAAGACGACCATGTCCCGCACATCTTTTTTCACGCGGTAAGACCCGTCCTGCCTGCTGAAAAAGTGACGCAAACGGTCCTCGTGGACGTCCGCGATAATACCGTGCGGGTATAATCCCGCGCGAGCGGTTTCGATAGCGCTGTTGTCTATGTCGGTAGCAAAGATCTGGACTTTGACGTCAGTCTTTGTCTGCTCGATATGCTCCCGAAACAACATGGCCAGCGAGTAGGCTTCTTCACCTGTGGAGCAACCGGGTACCCAGACGCGCACGCCGTTGTTTTCATCGCCTTTGTCCTTACAAACGAGTGGAATCACTTTCTTGTTCAGGTGATCAAACGCCTCTTTATCCCGGAAGAAGTTAGTGACGCCAATCAAGAATTCTTTGAAAAGTATGTGTATTTCGTCCGAATACGCCTGGAGATAGCGCAGATAATCGGACAGGGCGCCGATCTCATGGATCGCCATCCTACGTTCGACGCGCCGGACAATAGTGCTCTGTTTGTAATAGGAGAAGTCATGGCCCGTTTTGGAGCGGATCATGATCAGTATTTTCTGAAGCGAATTGGGCGCGTCCGGTTCGGTTTCAGGGGCCTTGCCGGGCTGTTTTGTGAAAGGATGCTCGACATAGGCGATCAACTGTTCCGGCATCTTGGCAGGCGGCAGCACATAGTCCACTAATCCGGTCCCTATGGCGCTTCTTGGCATACTGTCGTATTTGGCGGAAGATGGGTCCTGGACCATGACCATGCCGCCCTGTCCCTTGATATCCCTCAGGCCCTGCGTTCCTTCCGTACCACTCCCGGAGAGCACGATGCAGATGGCCCTTTCCTGCCGGTCTTCGGAGAGGGAGCGGAAAAAGAAATCAATCGGTTGACGCAGTCCTCGGGGGGCCGATGGATACATCAGATGGAGCAGCCCGTTCATAATCGCCATGTCGGAGTTCGGAGGAATAACGTAGACACTGTTCGGCTCGACCTTCATGCCGTCCTTCACTTCAGTGACCGACATCCGTGTGAATGACCTGATCAAATCGGCCAGGATACTCTTATGGGTCGGGTCCAGGTGCTGAACCAGCACGAAGGCCATACCCGAGTCCGGCGGCATGTTGTTGAAGAACTGCTCGAACGCCTCCAGACCGCCTGCTGAAGCGCCTATCCCTACGATGGGAAATGCCATGGCCGCCTGACTTAGTGCCGTGTCGGGCTTCTTAGGTCCATTGGCGGCGACCGGCTTGCGGGAACGGCCTGCGTTTTGCGCCTTTTTCGCGGCGCCGGGCTTTCCCTTCGTAGGGCCTCCGATTGTCTTCTTCGTGGCCATTTGCGTTCTCCCATTCAAAGCGGTTGGTCTCGAACCGGGCTTGATTTAACCCTCGGCGCCTATTACCACCCTTCGGAAACGGGCTTTTCGCCACCACAGTCGATACTCACGAAGCGCTTACTTGCGCTCGACAGGCCTCGGCAAAGCCCGCTTTACTTGATGTGAATTCTTCCGGATTCCCTTCGCTCTTTGATAGCCTCGGGCGAATCAAGCTCCGGAGGCCCAAACAAAATGGTACGAGCCCCCTTTTGGAACTCGCTTAACCCCTTCCTGAAATACATCGCGCCGGCAGCCAGATTGGACGGCTTGGGAGCTAATTTCTTCATCACGATCGTGCCGCCGATCACGGTGATCAAAGCCGTCGTAGCCGCTCTCACAATGAACCAAAGCGCATTCATGACTTTCCTCTCAGTCCTGCGTTCTTACAAAACGAATAATGAGCGTGTCCTCTTCCAGCGAGGCCCCTGCCGGCTTCAAGCTCATCAGGGCCCGAGGCAGAAACACGTGACGTTTGAATGAGCCTATCCGGACGACCAGCTCACCTTCTTCTTTGAACAGATCCACTTCATCTTTTCTCACGAATGGAAGCTTAATCTTGAGGATATATGCTCCGTCCTCTTCGCTGATTTCATACGGCGCATCCCTATGCAAGACAGCGGAAGGGTCCAGCTCCCCGTAAATCATGTCTCCCATCTCGTCTAATCGATCTATTCCCACTACTTCGTCTCGGAGGATATTGACCGTTCGCACAGGAATCGGTTCAAAGATAGTGCGAATCTCTTTCAGACTTCTCTGCTGAGTCGCAATCCAGTCGCGGAAGTACTCATCCTGCATGGATTCGGGAAAGAGCTTGTTCACCACGACAGTATCGACCACGAGACCGTATAGACAAAAGTACATGAACGCCCGTTGGGTCTCTCTGACAACCATTCTCTCGGCATTGGTGACCAATCTGCACCGAGGTCGTGTTTCTGTCCAAAAGGACCTTGTCAACGCCCTCAAGATTCAAGAATAGATCTTTCAGGGCAGCGAAGTAACTGTCCTCCGGGACCGGGATATCTATGAGTCTACGAGCCCAAGGCCGGGCAATTTTCATGATGTTTCTCTCAACATGAAACACCTTCTTCATATACCAGTCCAAAGTGGACGGCAGAGCGATAAAACGCAGAGACTCTCCGGTAGGAGCGCAGTCCACCACAATGACGTCATAGGTTCGCTGCCGATAGGTACTGGTTGATGTACAGGAGGCTGACCACATCCTCCATTCCGGGCACGACCGCAAGCTCTTCCGCCAGCACCTTTGTGACGCCACTGGAGCTGAATATGGCCGCAAGGTATCTGGAAACCTCTCCCCAGTTTCGGTCCAGCTCTTCCTGAATATCAACTTCCTGGAGCCACAGGTTTTCGGCTACTTCTCTGGGCTCGCCGCGATTATGGTCGTGAAGATCCAACTGTAATTGAAACGCGTCGGACAGGCTGTGGGCGATGTCGATGGAAATGGCGATGGTTTTCAGACCTCTCCTGGCGCACCGTAACGCGGTGGCCGAGGCGACGGTGGTTTTTCCCACGCCTCCTTTCCCCGAGAATATGATGATCCGCGGATGATCTTTTTTCAACGCTTCCTCCGACTCATTTTTATAAATTACCCCCGATGCTTTTCCTTGTCCATATATGGATAGTTCGGTTGTTAAGACCTGCCCTCGACTCATCTTCGACAGTGCCCCATTTGGGGGCACTGAATAAGTGGCTGTAATTATTGGATGTGATTTTTTGGATGTTCATAACGTCCTGTAATCACGGGGCGTGATTTCTGACGGCATTTCGAAATGTAGTGCCTAGAAGTAGGAAAGTATATCGCGATTTCTCTTGACATAAATAGCTGCATCATGCGATTCGATTGGTATGTTCATCCGCAGAAAACGTAGTGTTCAGAAGAGCGGTGAATACGAGTACCTCCAGATCGTCGAATCGATCAGAGACGGTGATAAGGTCCGCCAGAAGATCATAGGCACACTGGGGAGAGCCGATAAGGTACTGGCGTCGGGAAAGATCGATGCACTCATTCGGAGTCTCGCTCAATTTGCTGTTCACCTCAAAGTTGTGGAGGCATCTCGCACGCCGGATATGGAAGCCCTGTCCTCGCGAGAGTGGGGACCGGCGCTGGTCTTTGGCAGTCTCTGGGACAAGCAGGGTATGCCGGATCTTATGAGGCGCTTGGCCCAGTCCCGTAGGTTCGAGTTCGATGTGGAGCGGACCTCGTTCGCCATGGCGTTGCAGAGGCTGTGCGCTCCGGGATCAGATCTTGCGGGATCACTGTGGATCTCAGGCGTGGAGTGTCCGGGCTTTGCCGAGCTGGGACTCCAACACTTCTACCGCACTACTTCGTTCTTGTCTGAGGTCAGAGACGAGCTGGAAGCTGAACTCTCCTGGCGTGACCGCGATCTGTTCAGCCTCGAGCTGGACCTCATCTTCATCGACACCACCAGCCTCTACGTGTACACGGACATGGAAACCGATCTGCGTAAACGAGGATACTCCCGGGACAGGCGGCCGGATCTGCCGCAGTACGTGCTGTGTGTGGTGGTCAACCGTGACGGGTGGCCCGTAGCCTGGGAGATCTTCCCCGGCAACACTGCCGACTGCCGCGCTCTGGAGATGATGGTGAGTCGGCTGCGCAAGCGTCTGCACATCCACGATGTGGTCCTCGTGGGAGATCGCGGGATGATCTCGGCTGATACAATCAAGCTGCTCAGGACCGACAAGAAGGCGCCTTTCGACTACGTGCTCGGTTGCCGCATGCGCAAACAGAAGGAGGTGACCGAGGAGGTCCTCTCCCGCGGAGGTCGATATCAGAAAGTCGACGACAACCTGGAAGTGAAAGACGTCCGTGTGGGGGACAGGCGCTACGTGGTGTGTCGCAACCCCGTGGAGGCCAGGAAGGACAAGGCCGCACGGGAGACACTCTTGGAACAACTCCGGCGCACCATCTCCAAGAAGGGTCCCAAAGCGGTCATCGGCAACCGGGGATATGCTCGCTTCGTGCACATCGCCAAAGGGAGTGTCACGATCAACGAGGAGGCAGTGGAGTCAGACGCACGCTTGGATGGCAAGTTTGTCCTCACCACCAACACGGACATGCCTGCCCCTGACGTAGCCTTGACCTACAAGAGCCTCTGGCGGGTGGAGCGCACCTTCCGGGAACAGAAAACCACCCTTGAAGTGAGGCCCATCTATCATCAGCGTGACGACACCTCAATCGGCCACATCGTGGCCAGCTTCCTTGCTCTACGCTTGGAAGTGGATCTGCAGCGGCGTTTGGATGAGAAAGGGCTGTGCGTCTCATGGCCGGATCTCATGCGAGACCTGGGCCGCGTCCAATCAGTCCTCGTGGAACTCGAAGGGACCCGCTATCAGCTCCGTACCACCATGCAAGGCGCAAGCCTTCACGCCTTCCACGCCGCAGGAGTACGGCCGCCTGCCTCCATTACACCTCTGTCTCCCGAATCCTGATCCTCTCAAGATCCAAAAGAGACAACCATTGTAGTGCCAAGGAATATGCGCGACCAATGTATCCCGCCTATATCACTTAACTTAATTTTTCAAACTGTCGAAGATGAGCTCGAGGCGATTTCGGACCAAATCCACGATCCGGGATAGTTCATAAGCTTGGTGGATAAGTCACACGTGTGGTACAAGGAGCGCCGGTTTCGGACTTGCCGAGCCTCCGGAATTTCGATAAACCCTTTGAGGACCGAGCGTTTGCCATGAGCTGCAACAAATCAGCGAAGCAGGAGCCTGTGGAAAAACGTTCGGGCCATGAGCTTGAAAGAAGGCTCGGCCTCTTCCCTTCGACGAACATAGTGATAGCCAACATGATTGGCTCCGGAATCTTTACCACCAGCGGATTGCTCATGAGTGATCTCGGCAATCCGATTCTCCTGCTTGGCCTCTGGGTTGTTGGTGGAATCCTCGCCTTCTGCGGCGCCCTTGCGTACGGACAGCTTGGAGTCGCAATGCCGGATGCCGGCGGTGAATATGCGTTCCTCTCGAAATTGTACCATCCATTCTTCGGGTTTCTCAGCGGCTGGAGCTCCTTCATTGTCGGGTTCTCCGCTCCTATTGCAGCCTCGGCCATCGGCTTTAGCGAATACTTCATCCGAGCCTGTCCGCAGCTCTCCCTATGGGGAGATCCCGCGATTCTCAAAAAGATTCTCGCCATCTGTGTAATTCTGCTCTTTACCGGAATCCACATGCGAGGAATTGAGTTTGGAGCACGAATTCAAAATGTCCTGACGGTTTCAAAAGTAGCGCTCATATGCTGTTTGATCCTCGGCGGCCTTATTTTCGGATCGGGCAGTCTCCATCACGTCTCTCAGGGGAGCGCCTTCTCTTTTTCCTTCGAGGGATGGAAAAAACTGGGCCTTGCTTTGATGTGGATAATGTTTGCTTACAGCGGGTGGAACGCCTCGACCTATATCGGCTCGGAAATCCGGGACCCGACAAAGAATCTTCCCCGATCCCTCTTTTTGGGGACCGGCGTGGTAATGGCGCTTTACATCCTCCTCAACATTATCTTTATCTACGCCGTGCCTCCGGAGGAAATGAAAGGCGTTATCTCCATTGGCGGATTGGCCGCAGGAAAACTCTTTGGCGCATCTGTCGAGGGCATTTTTTCTCTGCTGATCTCATTCGCTCTTTTTTCCTCCTTGAGCGCATTCATCATTCTCGGCCCACGGATCTATTACGCGATGGCGAAGGATCGGCTATTCTTTGAGGGACTTGCTCAAGTTCATCCAAGATTAAAAGTTCCTACCCGATCTATTGCCCTGCAGAGCGCGATTTCCGCTGTGATGGTCCTATCGGGAACATTCGACCAGATCTTGACCGTGATGGGATTTGCGCTCGGCATTTTTCCTCTCTTCGCCGTGGCAGGCGTATTCCGGCTGAGATTATCCGGCGCAACTAGCAATACGTTCTCCGGGTACCCCTGGGCGCCGCTGATCTACCTTGCAACAGGAGTATGCATTCTTCTGCTCTCTTTTTTCCAACGGCCCCTCGAGTCGTCAATAGCCATCCTGAGTGTCCTTACCGGCGTGCCGGCTTACATTTACTTCAGAAGAAAGCACATCGACACGAACAGGTGAGTGACTCCACAAGCAGTCCTGGGCTGGATGGAAGAGGGAAAGTTTCGGGAACCCGCTCGTGTGTAATGGATTATTGCATTTGTAGGAGGAGAATGACTTTCAGAAAGGAGACCGCCAGGGGAAAAACCCTTTTGCAAAAGGTTTTTCCCCCTGGACCCCCTTTCCGCAAACTCCCAAATGGTTGCGTCGTAAGGGGGAGAAATGACTGATTTGGGCGTCCGCACACGACAAATCGGTACATTTCCAGTTGACCGTGAAAATATTAGAGTTTTTGCCGGAGGGTTCGGGAACCGGCTTTTTACACAAAAAGCGGGTTCCCGAAATTTAGCCTCTTCCATCGAGCCCCAAACTCCCTGCGGAGCGCCTTTTGCAAAAGAGTTTTCCCTCTGGCAGTCCGCTCTTCTCATTCTCAGTGGTAGCGTTTCACCCAGTCCGGGACGGATGCGTCGGGAACGCAATCGCTGGCGGGCATATAAGGCTTCAGGTCGATTATGGGGGAACCGTCGAATGCGTCAATGTTGTCAATAGTGATTTTGTTACCTTCCACGGACCTGATTCGGCACACGGAGTATCCGACAAGGTTCGGGCGGACCGGCGACCGAGTAGCAAACACTCCTGTGAGCGGGTTTGCTTTGTCCCCGCGGGGATGGACCCTCAGCGTCGCTCTTTTGTCAGGCGAGTCATTCCGGTCGAACCAATAGTAAACCTGGACGTGAGAAAACCCGTCCAGCCCCAACAGGCCGTCTTTGAAGGCAGGGAAAATCTCCAACATGGTCTTTCCGGAGCGCTTCACCACTTTTCCGACAGGTTGAATAGAGTAGGTTTCAGCCATGGAGTTCACAGACCAGCCTAAAGCAAATGCTAGAACGATTAAGACGTAACAGAGTCGCTTCATCATGACGATGGACCGCAGGTTCATCAGGCCTTTTCCAATCTCTCTGCAATCCATTGGTTTAGGCTCTTGCCTTCTCGCAGAGCATTGACATAGACCTTCCGATGCAAATTTGGCGGTAAGCGAAGCATTAAGCGTCCGGAAAAAGGTTTATCAGGCTCTTCTCCTTTTTCTTCGCAAAATTCCAAATAGTCATCGATAGATTGTCGGAACGCCTCTTCCAGTTCTTCGACATTCTTACCCTGGAAAGTGATGACATCCTTTAGATCAAGCACCTCCCCATGAAAGATACTTGCTTCATCATCATATTCCGCGTGTCCGGTATATCCTTTATATTTCAACATGATTCTACTCCGGTAACTCGATACCCGCTTCGGTCAGAAATCGCCTCACTGACCTGAGCGCCCCCTTGTTCGTCTCTTTTCGCGGATGAGGACGATGAAAAACAGCTCGGACCCCTCTGAGATATAACCCGTACCCTCGAACCTCGGCCCTCGCTCAATTCGGCCCCCAACCCGCGGAGCAGATTCTCTATATCTGTCCATTCAACGTCAGAACGAATTGGCTCCTCAAATATGGCGCCAACCGTTTTGATCTGCTTGCTGCTCAACTTCATAGTGTCATAAAATGATATCACATGGCGATAAGAAAGTCCAAACCAATGTTTCCTGGCGGACGAGAATGCATCCATAGAGAGAGCCTTTAATAGTCAAAACGCCGTTTGTGGAGCCCCACGAAAAAGAAGGGGATATATGGAAAGGCATGGCCGCGTTTGTGAAGATTCTGTGGATAAACAGTAACATTTGACCGCCTCAGACCCGTTCGCGTTAAGCTGCGACAATAACCTCATAGGTCGCGTTGAGAAGCCAATCGTTCCTGTATTGCTATAGCTACTCGATCTCCAAAACCGGCAGCAATCTTGACCAGGTTGGCGAATGCCTGGAAAGCTGCTTCATGTCGACGCAACCCTTTCAATCTCTGCTGGAAGCATGTTGAAAGCAATGAACTAAGTGCGCCCAAGATTTCATTCCCCCAGAAAAACCGCTCCCCAGAGTCTTTGACCTGCTTTTCCAATCGAATCAACGCATCTGCTAGGACGGGGCTTGCACCGGGTTTCTCCAGGAAGTTGAGAACACTCTTTGCACAGCGTGATCTCTTAAGATGAATGTCGCACCATTTCAAAAAGCGGTCGTTCATTGCCACGATGGTGACAGTCTGCTCCTCAGTCCAAAGGCTGAGAAACCTTGGTGTCGAAGCCCATGATAAAAGACCACATGGTCTCTAGATAGTAAGAGGATTCTTCCGAGGAGAATTGCCACTTCTGAGATAGGAAAGCATGATCGATCATGTATTGCCATTGTTGGAGAAATCCTGCCTGTGTAGTCCCACTGTGAAGACCAGTCCAAAACCACGAACTTAAAAACTCCTCAACCCAATCATGGGCATCAGCTCCTAACTCGAGAATGGGTTTCCAAAAGATCTCTGGATTCTCATCCCGGATCATAGAGCATATAACGGACGGAAGGCGAAATAAGACCCATTGGTCCCATTCATCTGGTGTCCCGGTTCCTTCCGGTTCATCAAGATGAGAATCCAAGGCCGATGCGAGCGTGCATGAGAAAGCTTGTTTCCAGAATTCCAGCCATGAGGCCCTCTCTGCGTCATCGCAGGCCTCGCTGAGAGAAGGGAGCCAAGAATAGGATGCCCGGATAAGATTGAAATCGAGCAACGGTCTTCCCGGGATCTGTTCCGTTTCTTCGGATTCGTCAGTATAAGGCTCATCGGGCAACTCTTCGGCCAACTTATCCCATTTCGGAATGCTTCCGGGAATTGACTGCGAGACGAACTTCTCTATTTCGTCTCGAGCCCAGGAATGATTCTTGCTTACTGGATCGCCTTCCCATCTTGCCGACTCCAGCTTCCGCCGGAGCGCAGCGAGCCGCATTATCAAATGTTGCAATTGACCAAAATTTTCCCCCAAGATCGCTCTGTCCTGGGCAGCCCAGTACATGAGCTTTTGAACAGTATTGTAGTGGTAGTTAGCGGCCAAAGACGCTATACTTCGCCGACACTCTGGAGAAGCAGGTTCTTCAGCCCAAAGCTTTGGCAGAGCCATTGCACAATAGCTGTCCCACCTGATATCTGACTCATCCATCGCCGAATCCCAGTAACTTGCCGTCGGCGGATGCGATATTGTTTGTATGAGCTGCTGCACGCACCATTCTTCCCTTTCAGGGTCTTCTCTCAGCCAGTCGCGATACATCAAGATGAGGACGGTGGCTCCTGCGCAAAGTGCATTTTCGGGAGACCCAATGCCTTGTTCGAGATGATTTCGTCGGTTTGTCGAAGAGACACTCCGCAGAGTCTTCCAAAACTCTGGTACGTCCTCCCGCTGAAGTAGTTCTTCACCCCTCAGGATTCGATGGCAACGGACAGGAAATTGGAACAGAACCAATTCCTCAGAAATGATTTGCCTTTGTCGATCGGCTTTGTTCGCAAGGTCAGCCGGAGCTTCATAAACCCAAACTTTCCCGCGTTCTGGATCGTCCCGCGATTTCCAATTGGCGAAGTCCAGTCTAGCTATCAACCGCTCAAGATGATACAGCAGGTACGGCTCATCGTTGCCTTCTGAAAAGCGGGACTGCCATGCACGGCGGGCACTCTCTAGAAGCGGTCTTGTTGCTGGGTAATTTAGGAAGAGAAACTGCACAACCTCCCAAAGTTCATAACGTCTGTGGGAAAGTCGGTGCCAGGTTTCAGCCATTCCAACCTCCCATTTGCTTCTTTTCGAGGAATACCAGCCCAGCAATTCCGGATTCCGCAACCCGATTGTTTGATAAGCATTTTTGTCGGAAATATTATGAGAATCCCACAAATAGAATTCTGGCACGCCCAGGATTGGCTGCAATTCAGCGGTGAAGAGATCAGGCTGTTTCTTTCCCAATTCGGCCAGGAGGCCCGCAAATGCCACGGAAGATGCGTTTCTCAAAATAAAGGCAATGGGCTTCGCGACCGACTGCTTTGAATCGAGACGATCATATAACCACTTCTCGAGAGCCATTAGTGCAGACGCAACAGCGTTGGGGCATAAACCACGTCCCCTGTACCAGTAATAGACTCGTTCATCGCCTAGCAGACGGTTTTGCCCTTGCTCCAACGGCAAAACTATTGATGGCGGGGTGTCGTTTCTCCGGACAAACCCGTCCGCCCATCTTTCTGTCACGAAATTGACCAAACGGACTATCATATCCAACGCGTCTCCGTAATTGGTCTGGAGAAATAAGTAAAATGGGCCTTTGGTATAGAATGGAGGGTAGAAGTTGGTGTCGTGAACGAGGTGAAATGATCGAAGCCCATCTTCATCCTCGAAATGCCTGAATCGAGGTCTGTCGAGTAAAAGTGCTAGGAGCACTTCCGCCGCTTTCTTGGGATCACGAACCATAGCTGGGAGCAATGAATCAGAGAATAAGCAACTCTCCCGAAATGAACGATCAACAGGCATTCTGGGGCCATCCGGCCAAGGGGCAGGTCGTTCACTTCCGTTCATCGCCTCTTTTCGATTCGCCGACTCAATAGCCCTCTTCCTCCTGAGAGATTTTTGTTGGCCAGGCTCTGTGGTTTCTTGTGAAAAGGCAATATTTTTTATACTCCCAAGAACTTGTCCGGACGGTTGCTTTCTACCGCACGCAACAAGGGCCAAGTCAGCGCATCGTTCAGGCAGCGAACCCCACGAAGCGAGGGCTGCTCTGAAAATCAGCTTGTCAATCGGGTCTTGATGGTGGTGCCCTTCAAAAATCTTTCGACCCAGTCTATATTCAGCAGCAGTAACGGCTAAATCCGCTGCGGTTGCAGTCGTGGCGGGTAAATTTTCGATATTCCTCAACCAGCAGTCGCATAGTTCAGCGACCTCCTTCGGTGCCAACGAAGAACATCTTCCATACGGGTATGAAGGAACGTAACAATAGCTGGCCAGTAGTACTGGTGAGGAAGCCTGCTCAGTGTGGTCGATTCTAAGAATACATTAGGATCCAATATGGCGGCCAGCACCGAAAGGACGGGGTTCGGAAGAGTGGCCACGTGAAGAAACCGATTGAGGAAGCGGCGCAGCAACTCCCCCGAATTTAGCTTGAGGTATTCCCACAACTTGTTCAGAATCGGTGACGGGTTTGCGGCAAATATAACGGCTTCTGTCATTAAATCCTGAGTCAATTTAGCCCCACTGGTCAAGGTTCCGAAGTCAGTCAGTCGTCGGTTCCACTCTTCTAGATCGTTGGATTCCAGCAGGTGTAGTCCGAGAAGCCGTACAGCCTTATTCCAAAGGGGCGATACCATCTTCTCGTCCAGGAATTGAGTTAGACCGTGGCTAAGTCGACCTAGCAAGATGCGTTGCCTGGCCCAGTCCGCAAGAAGATCATGCCGAAAAGACAACTGCTCAGATTGGACGACACAAATTCCATCTTCCTTAAGCCCCTGAAGAGGCAGTAGATCAGTAGGAGCTATCACATCGCGAGGGGTATTGAATTTCATCGCATCGGCTTGTTTGGTGGCAAGGGTTTCTAAGAAACCAGCCCTCATCTCTCCATGTGAACCTTTCCGTACATGCTTCTCCCAAAACCAAATGATAAGATCCGATTCTCCTGTCCATCTTAGAAGGATCCGCAGTACCTTCTACCAGTGAGGATCGAGCAAAGAGGTCAAGAGTTTGAGGCTTTAGAAGAACCGGGTGTATATGTTTTTGTTCTTTGAGATGTTGAAGATGGGGAAATGCTTCCCAAACCGGTTGAAGTTCATCTATTTCTGGTTCACGGATGTAAAGCGGCTTAAACGACAAGAGGGAAGCCAAAGCGCAGCAACTCGGTCTGCACGGCTCCCAATTCTGAATCTCGAACGGTAAATACGGCATGCCAAGGACTATCTTCGGCATCACATCTGATGGCTTGAAGGACCTCTACCAATGCTGAAAATGCACTATCTCCAATCAGCCTGTCCAAACCATCAATGACTAAATGCGCAGTTAGAACCCTTATAGATGACAAAACTTCGGCTAACTAATTTGACAGCAGCCATCTTTTCTCAAGGGAAATGCCGGGTCCATGAAGTCGGAGCCATCCAGCCAAACAACCACATCCTGCTCTAATTTCAGTGTTGCCCAGATTTTGGCGAATCACAGTTTTTCCGCATCCTGAAGGACCAGCGGAAACTATTATTCGATCAGTGGCAATTGCCGTTTCAAGTCGCTCGAGATCGTCCGGACGCGAGCAGGACAACTGTACCTCCGATCCGGTCTGGAATAAGTTGAAGCCGCTTTTCGGTGTAATTGATTAAAAACAGTGAATCCCTCAGAAAGGTTGAAGCGTAGGACAAACCGTCAACAGCGTCTCTATGGGCATGGCAAAAGCGGTCTCGGACAGTCTACCATCCTGAGGTTGGGGGAAACAGATCACCATCCCGATGACACTCTTTTTGGCTAAATCCCAAACAGGGGCTCCGCTAAACCCAGTGACAATCTCCTTTTTGCATTCCTAAGTTGAATGAGCTGCTTACCGGCATGATCAGGAAACCCAGCGAGCCCAAGATCTCCATGCCCCCATAGCCCTTGAAGCGGCGGTATATAGTGGAAAACCAAACGTTTTAAATTCGTGACCATTAGTGATGGTAGCCGAGCCTAAAGGTAGTGCCCTGACCCCGTCTGGAAGCGGGGTGGTCAGATGTAGAATTGCCAAGTCTTCCTGATCAGAAGGTCGCCAATATGCAGGATCCACCTGGGCGAACAGTCTCCTGGCCGGAGACCTGAAAGACAACCTTCACGAATTCTGGTGTCAGGTTCCCCGGCCTGCTGGGCAGCTTCATCTTGAATTACGTGGGAGCAGGTTGCTATCAAACCATCTGAATGGACTACGAAGCCTGTGCCGGCCGTGGATCCAGCTGCGGAGACGATCCGAACTATACCTGAAAGAAAATCTTGCATCCATTCCGTTCGCCTCCGGTCCGGCGATCTGCCAGACCAGCTTGTCCATCTACATTCCCGTGGTTTCAAATCGGTTTATGAAAACATAAGTCTACTGATAATGAGGTCGAGCGATCATGATTACGCCATAAACCATTTCGCTTCTGAAAAAGATGGCCTAAGATCCCGTGCACGTCTATAATAGATAACCCATTCAGATGATGCACGAGAAATTTACGTTCGAAAACCATGTCTTTACATTAAAGGAGATCAGGAAATGGCCTCTTTCGTTCACATCCCTACGGAAGCCGGTGGTTCAATCGTTTTAGAGGTCGAAGAACTCCCGACCACGGGGGCTATGGTGAAGGCAGCTACTAGACCTGGCGAAAAGATTGTTGAAGCCAAGGTGGCACTCGAGACGGCGTTGGAAGAGTTCAAATTGCCGCTCAAAGGGATACTAGAGAAACTTCGAGAGTTGGCCCAGCCTGTTCCCCAGCAGATCGAGGTCGAGTTCGGGTTCACTTTCAGCGCAGAAATAGGCATGGTCGTAGCAAAGGGATCAACCGCTGCCAATTTCAAGGTGAAACTGGCATGGAAGAACGAGCAATAGTGACCAGGCCTTAGTCCGTCAGGCAATCACCTCTAATAAATCGGTGAAAGAACCGATGATGTCACATGGATGACGCTATATCTCGAATTGCCGGATATCCAGTGTTAGAGCACAAGGCGAATCCTCTAATATGGCGCACTTCGCCGTATTCAACGCAGAGCCGATTTCATTCCTCTGACTCAATCTTTTGGCGCATCCGGCGAATAACTATTCTGAATTTGAGATAGGATTGCGCTGCCCACAATCACTGCGTCAACATGCGGCTTCAACGGAGAAGAGTGCTCCGGTCGCAAGATACCAAACCCCACCGCCAAAGGTAGACGACAAGCTCGCCTGAATATTTTTGGGGGACTCAGCGTCGGGACCTTTGCTAACAAATAGGCGACCGAAAGAGTTTCCGGTCGCCAGAAAAAGTCATTAGCAGATTACCGGTTGAACTACCTGTGGCGTCCACCGCCGCGACTAAAATTCATACTGCCACGACTAACATGAGGAACGCTACGCATGCCCATGCTGGGCGACGGAAGACAGACTTCAACGCCAATTTGTTAGATGTTTGTCATTCCGCCGAAAACTTTAGAATCCGTATTTTCTCCTTAGGCCAGAGATTGAGCAATCGCTAGTCTTCTTCAGCGTGCCAAAAAATGATATAGCAATGATGGATGGCGGCAGCCCGCAACCTCGACGCACGTGTCGAGAGTCCACTGGAGGAGAAAGCGTGAAAGAACATTTGGACGAAGCCGTGGGCAGAACTCAGCCGGAGTCAATTGATCGAAGGTCGTTCCTCCTCGGATTGGGGATATTGTCCGGCGGAGCGATAGCCGCTGGCTCGATAGGGCCCTCGGAGTCTTTCGCCGTAGAAACCGCCCCGACAGCAAACGGAGTGATGGTACACCATGAGTGGGACAGACTGAAAGAAGTTGTCGTTGGCTATCCCTTTTTCAAATTCGGCAAATCGGTACCAAGAATATCGGCAAATGACCTCCCAACAGGGATATATGAATGGGCTATGGAATTGTGCCGGAAACACCATGGCAAAACCCTTGCGGAGGTGGAACCGCATCTTCAAGAAGAGATTGTGCAACAAATAGACGGCGCCATTGCCATCTTGGAGAAACACGGCGTAACAGTTCACCAGGTCAAACCGTGGGAACCGGAAGAGGAGTCATACTTGAGCCATCTTGCGGACGGAGGTCTTTTGGTGTTTCCTCGTGATCCAATGGTCGTTATCGGGGATATCTTTATTGAGACCGCGACTCTATTTCCATTCCGTCGAAAGGAGAGGTTCTCAATTCGCAGAACTCTTGGAGACCGCCTAGATTCAGTCAAGACCATTTCTATGCCGGAACCTCTGCCAATGTGGAATAACGAGGCAGAAAAGGCGCCGGCCGGGAGTCAGGCTTTCCTTGAGGGTGGTGACACCTTTGTGCTGGGTCGGAACATTTACGTGGGCAATTCCGGTAACGCATCTTCCACACTGGGAGGACAGTGGCTGCAGAAAGCGCTGGGCCCCGAGTATCAAGTTCATGAAGTGCCACTCTCGAAGGGATTCTTGCATTTGGATTGCGCTCTCGCAACTCCGAGACCCGGTCTCGCTCTCGTCTGCAGAGAGGCTTTTGTTAAGGGATTGCCTGCATTTCTCAGAGACTGGGAGATCATTGATGTTTCGTACCGAGATGCAAAAGAGGGCCTGGGGTGCAATGGGCTGATATTGGATGACAAGACAATTCTCATTGCAGAGGAATTACCGCATTTGGCAAACGTACTTCTCAAAAGCCGGTCAGAAGGTAATTGCCACTCCTTTTTCGGCCGTGTACAAGTTCGGCGGTGCTTTTAGATGCTGGCATCATCCTCTAGTTCGTGAAAGTAAATGAATTTCTCGTGCTGCGGAATTATCCGATTCGCGCCGTACGCAGCGCTATCGAGGAGTCTGAAGAACCAAGGACAGTCCTCTGTATCGAGCCGATGGCAAATCTCTTCCACAGCGGACGGCCGGGCGAGACTTTGCCGACAAGATGCAGGACGTAGCATAGCAATCCGACACAGAATTTGTAGTCCCCGAACTCACCGTAGAGCCGACTTCATTTCTCTGACCCAATCTTTTAGCGCCTCCGACGAATACCCATTCTGAATTTGAGACAAGATTGCGCTGCCCACGACCACTGCTTCGACATGCGGCTTTATACCGGAGCATTGAAAAACTTCCTGAAATTTTCAACCTTCCGGATGCGAAAGTGTGATGGTTGATGACGCTCAAATGTAATTGACATGGAGCACCCGAGGGTACAATTGGTACCCAGAAGCGGTTCCGACGAAAATCAAATCAATTGGGGGGTGAATCATGAGTGATCCAGCACAGCTTGGCAAGACGTTCCAAATCATCATGAGGGGGATGATGGACACCGGTCACGCTCCCCATTACACGGAAATCGCGAAGAATCTGGGAGTATCACCGGACGAAGGCCGACAAAGACTTCATGAACTCATCGACCTGAGGATCCCTGGTTGTTGGCTCTACCCCAATACCAGTTTGATAGCTTCCTTTGCGCCCTTCAGTAATGTTCCGACTCAGTATAGGGTCACCATTGATGGCAAGCAAAAATGGTTCGGTCAATGAGGATTTGAATCGCTGGCAGTTTGCTGGCTGTTTCCAGGGAAAACAATCCGAATTGATAGTGTGTGTTTAGATTGCGGCGATGCCGTGGCCGTGGAAGTAGCTGACGGGGATTTCGTTAAAATCGAACCGGCGGAAATAGTTGGTTATGTCGCAGTTCCATTGCGGAAATGGATGGAAGACTGGGCGTACACCTGAAGCACTATGAATCTCTTCCGGTCGGAAGAGCATGTAAGGAATTGGTCTCAATTTGATTCAGCGACCGCTGAAGGAATAATCCCTCTCAAGGACTTGTTCCGGCTTTTCTCAGGGAAATTCTTTCGCAGACGTCTTGACGACGATTGGCTGGCTCGCAGCAGGGAATACTTTCACGAGGTACCGTCCACCCTTGAGGAAATTGGAAAGACCGGGCCATTTTGGCAGCCGCCCCAGTAGAGATCAAAGCAAATACGCGGTCGCTCGGGGTTTCTTGAATTCACAAATAGATTTGTCCAGGCGCGGCGCCCCAATTTTTGGCAACAAAATAGGCGACCGAAAGGGTTTCCGGTCGCCTATGAAATGTCATTAATCGTTAATGGTTGAACTACCTGTGGCGTCCGCCGCCGAGACTGAAATTCATGCCACTACTAAAGGAGGAGCGCTACGCATGCCCATGCTGGGCGACCGAACCGAATAACTCCCCATGGTTGTAGAACGCGGGATAGAGTAACTCCGTGCCGTGTTCGCTCGGTTCACAGACCCTACATAGGACCTGTTAAGGTTGTAATTGGCGCTGTTGGATCGGTACGTCCTGAGAGTTCGATTCAAATTTGACTGGTTTGTTGTGAAATTGCGATTTACGTTAAGCTGATTGCTCCTGAGGGCACGATTTACATTCGCTTGATTCGTTGTCAAACTACGGTTCACGTTTGCCCGATTCGTTACGAAATTCCGATTGGTCCTAAGCGTACGATTCAAATTCGGATTCGCCACTAGATGTCTGTTTATTCCCGTGGCCCTGTTCCAAGCCCAGTGTCGGTTCGGGTCGTGTAAATGGCGCTTATTCCACCACCACCAGGGGTGGTATCTCCACCACACGCCGACATTATAACAGATGATCGGAATTCCGCTGTACCAATAGGTTGAGTATCCGTAATCCGGGAGGTAACCCCAATCGACCGCATAGTCTTCAATTGGATAATATTGCTCCGCGTAACCTGCGCTTTGAGACAAAGTCGCCTGAGGAGGACGCAAATCAGTGGCGATCTGCGGTCCATAAACCCACCCATCTTCTGTGAGTTGGGCCCAGTTATTTGATGTCCAAACACCCGTAATGTTTACTTGTGCGCCCATAGCGACGCAACCGATCACATCGTACGATGACCCCGGCCCACTTCTGACTCTGAGACAATTGTCCGGCTGATCGACTCCGACAACCGTGGCGACGCCGCCCTTTAGCTGAGGCGGAGCCTGTCTAACCGGCTGCTGGGGCTCAACCCGATTGGGCGCCAGCGAGTCGTTCTGCGCTAAACTCATCATCGGCACACTTACTAGCAGTCCGATTACGATCAGGACTACCGGGAGATATCTTAATTTCATCATTATTCATCTCTCTTTCGCCGCGGTTTTCCAGGTCTTTTAAACAGTTTTTGCGACTTTGGATATTATCGTCGTGTCGATCCCTCTTTCTTTTCATTTTAGACGAACCACACGTCAATTTGTTAAAAATTTTGCATCCTCAATGAATTCATCAACCTGAGTTGCGGATGGCAAATACGCTGAAGGCTGATATTTTTCTCTATAACTGCTCAATCTATCGCGCCCCTGCTTACGGGCGGCGTTTGTTGATCCGCTCTTGTGGGGGGCGAGATAGCAGTCACGAGAAGACCGTGTGCATCAAAGGCAAGAATTTTAGAGATGTTTGGGAAAACAGGATCAGAAAATACATTGATTATTGGCCGAAGTTGTTTTTGGAGAACACGGATTTGGAGTGCGACAGCGGACGATATCCGAACTTTTTCTGGGGTTGGGGGAAGTACATTGTCCTCAAGGTTTACGAAGAAGGAGACCTCGCTAGTCCAAGGCCCGAGCAGTACCAATGGAATAGGCTCCATAGATTTCAAGCCATTAGTCCGCTAACGGGAAGGCCGGAACCGGTATCCTACTGGCTTGGGGTGCAGAAGGATAAGGAGTTTCCATTACTTTGGTTCTTTGTCCGGCGTTTTCTTAGGGAATGTCACTCGTGGAAGCAAGATTTCCCGGACTTTTCTATTTCAAGCCCTTAGGGTTGAGAACCCCAAGCAGCGAGGATCAAACAGGTGTTGTTGCTCACATTAAAATCGCAGTTTCCGTTTTCGACCACATTTGCGTGTCTAATATCATCGCTGATGTTCATGTGGTGGTCCTAGCGCAGAAATTACTCGCTCCACCCCTTCCAGTGAGTCAAACACTCCGATCTTCACCCTGTGGTTGGCCGCTACGACACCAATGAAGGCATGGAACCTTCCCCTGGCAAGATGGGCCTTGGACCCGAGCGCTTCTATTCTGAACATGACCTTGGCAACTTGGGCTTCCGTCGCGTCTTCTTTCATGATGACCACCATGTTGTCCTCCCGAAAAAAAAGAAGATGCGGAGCGCTTACTCCGCATCTTCTTTTCTTGTATTGGTTCCAACGAGCTATCAGTAGGAGCGCGCGCTATCCTCCCGGGGGTACATAAAAATACCACCAATAATAGCTATTAAATGCGCTCAGTTGCAGATCGTTGGTCATTGACTCGGAATTACCTCTTAACTTGTAGATGTACCATCAGCTCCTTCCGTTGGTCAAGCAGTTTTTGTAAGGCAATAGTTTCGCTGGACACCAGGAGACATCCAGCACAGCGAAAGCAGCGGAGATAGCTCTGCAAAATCCTAAAACAGCAGTGCCCGGGGAGAACCTTGCTAAAAAGCTTGGCCTGAAAGTAATAAGCAGGGACATCCAGGATATGCCCGAGAATATCACTCGATTTATGGTGTTGCGGCGCGTGCGAAAAAGATTCCCCTGCGGGTGAGCATGAACTGGGCGTAAAAGTCCTTACGGTTGCTTTTTGTGCGCTGAGGCCACCCCGGTCAGTCCAGCTCCCAGATCATGTTTGTCAACGACCGCCTGAAGCTTTTTCTCGGGAATTGCAAGGACTTGTCCAGGACTTGTAAATAGCGCCTCTATTTGCCCAGATGGCTGCTGAAGAAACGTGCTGATCTCCTGAAAAGCCTCTTCGCCCTCCGGTAAGCCTGGTATGAGAAGATACTCCGCATGAGACATACCCTCAAAGACCTGAAGTTCGGCTTTAATGCCGGCCTGTCTGAGTTTGCGATGCATCCGCACTGTGCAGCTCAGCAGCAGATCACGAGTGCCGGAGGTGAGTATGGTCGGAGGAAAACCCTTGCTGAAGTCCCCGTAAATCGGAGAGAGGAGCGGATCCTTCATATCAGCGGGACCCGCGTAGAGTTTGGCGGCTGCATCTATAAGGCCGCCATACAAGACAAGCACGTCGTCGATCTGCTCGTTGGTATAAAGAGTGTCCCCCGTCCTGGTGATGTCCACCCACGGTGTTCCCAGTCCCGCCGCGGCAGGGAGGAGGATGTTCAGATCCCGCAGCCGGAGGATCACGGCAGCAGCCAGTCCGCCGCCTGAGGATGTTCCGAAGATAGCCATATTCTCGGCTCTATAGGTCTTCAGGAGTTTCTTTGTATACTGAGATCGTGTCGTCAAGGGCGGCAGGAAAAGGATGGTCGGGCGGCATACGGTAGTCCACTGAAACTACTTTCATCTTCCCGAAGTGAGCTGCCAGAATAGCTTCCCCAACGCAGGCTTCGCCGCCATAAAAAACATAGGCCCCGCCATGGACGTGGACCAAAACTCGGTTCCGATTCTCTTCCGGAAGAGACTCCGGCAAGACAATGAACGTTCTACGCCGGAAACAGTTTGGCTCTGAACGTTGACCGCGTAGCGTTTGAGCAGTTGCGCAACCCCCTCGGTACCCTCCTTTTCGGTTTGTGCGATGAGTTTCCGCCATTCTTCGGTACTCTTGGGCGCCGTGCTCCAAAATCGCTCGTTCGGCCCTAACGGTTTCGCAATGGCTTTTTGCAGCTCAGGACTAACGGTAGTGGGAACCGGGATAGCCCTTGCAGGCAATTGGCGAGCCCCGTTATCTTCCGCCGGAGTGGTCGGTGGCGCAGGTTGATAACTATGCGAAGCCGCTTGCCACGAAAAAATGATGGAAAGCAGAATCGTTGCTGCAATGATGCATCCCTGGTGGCGGTTTACGCCCGTCAATCTGTCGCCCATTGCTTGGACCTCCGATCCGCAAACCCACGACCTGAAAACATGTTCCCCGATTAAT
>CAVVZX010000017.1:0-23600 GCA_963752855.1 uncultured delta proteobacterium
AATTTTATCAAGATGGAGAAAGAATTTCGCGAGAGGAACTCTCAGTCCTGAAGCTCAGGACCGGTTTCGTGCTCCGTGAAGCAGGGAAACCGACCCCGATGCTTTCAAGATTATGTGAAGCGCAACGAACCGCCGCTCAGAATAAGCGCCGCGCTATAGTCATTTTCTCCGCCTCCTTGGCGCCCTCGTAGATCTCCAGGATTTTGGCGTCTCGGTAGAAGCGTTGCACATCATACTCATCGATATATCCATACCCCCCGTGAAATTGAAGCGCCTTGTCACAGACCCACACAGCAGTTTCACCTGCGTAGTACTTGGCCATGGCGTTCAGGCTCGGATCTGTTCTCTTTTGATCGACGAGCCAAGCTGCCTTGTAAGTGAGGGTGCGCGCCAATTCTATCCTTGTGGCCATTTCGGCCAGCTGGAACTGGATCCCCTGATTGGAAGCCAGCGGACGACCAAAAGTCGTTCTTTCCTGTGTGTATTTGACGGCTTTGTCCAGCGCTCCTTGAGCGATCCCCACGCCCTGAGCGGCTACCATGGTACGAGTCGCATCGAAAAATTCCATTAAATGGTAGAAACCTTTACCCTCTTCGCCAACAAGGTTCTTCTGAGGCACTCGGACGTTATCGAATGATATTTCCGCAGTGTCACTGGCACGAATGCCTAATTTCCCCTTGATCTTCGTTGCCGTTACTCCGGGCCGGTCAGACTCGACGAGGATGATGCTCTGTCGTTTGTGTCGCTCCGCGTCCGGGTCTGTGACACAGTAAACGCACATAAAATCGCAAATTGAACCATTAGTAATAAACATTTTGGTCCCATTAATAACGTAATCTCCGCCTTCTTTGACCGCTCGCGTGCGAATTGCCGCGACGTCGGTCCCCGCGTCCGGTTCGGTATACGCTCCGGCGGAGATGGCTTCACCTCTCACCAGGCGCGGCAGGTATTCCTTCTTTTGCTCATCCGAGCCAAATAAGACAATATTTTCGGAGCCAAACATTGCGGCCACAATGCAGAGGGTCAGCCCAAGGTCGATGCGGGCCAATTGCTCCGTAATGATTGCCTGTTCGAGAAAACCATAGCCCGGCCCCTCGTACTCTTCAGGGATGATTGCCCCAACCAATCCTGCCTCACAGCCCTTTTGCCAAATCTCGCGCCCGAACTTTTCCTCTCGGTCGTATTCCTGCGCGACAGGGGCCATTTCGTTAACGGCAAACTTGTAAGCCATGTCTCGCATCATGCGTTGATCTTCCGTCAGATCGAAATCCATGCTCAAACCTCCTGATCATAGCTATGTTGATCCTGGAACTTAGCGGCCTAGAGAACTACAATAGATCCTTCTGTGGCCGCCTCCACATGTGTTGGCGAATTGACCTCATGGAGAGCTTGTGCGCACCGCCGGACCATTGATGTCACAGCGTCGTCACTTCTCCAGGGATCGTGATGAAATAGCAAGAGCTTTTTCACTTCAGCTTCCGCTGCAAGTTTTGCTACCCAATCCAAGTCTGAATGACCCCATCCTCTCTTTATGTCCATTTCCTCCGGGAAATATTGACAGTCATGCACGAGGATATCCGCATTGCGGCAAAAAACAACAAAATCTTTAAAAGAAGTTCCTGCCCATCCGTGCTCCAGTAGTTCATTATCGGTCAAAAAGACAAAGGTCCCGGCCCCATCGACGAACTTGAAACCCAATCCTCCTTGAGGATGTTGAAGCGGATGGGATTCGACGACAGTGGCGCCAAGATCGAGTCGCGCATGACGGAAGCCGTGGGCAGCTTCGATTCCCGCTTTCAGGTCCCGAAAAGTGACAGGCCAGGTGCCGTCCACATAATTTGAGCTGAATATTCTCCTGAGCCCTTCCATGGCCTTGCGGCTGCCGTCCACCACAATATGCGTGTCCGGTCGAAATAGAGGGCCGAAAAAAGGAAATCCCATAACATGATCCCAATGCACATGGGTCATGAGTAGCAGGATTTCCAGAGGCGCTCCACGCGCCAACAACGCGTCGCCAAGGGCACGTATCCCCGTTCCGGCGTCAATTATTACTGTTTGGCCCGAAGATAGGGTAACTTCAAGACACGTGGTGTTGCCGCCGTAGACAATCGTATCCGGCCCGGGGGCGGCTATCGAACCTCTGGTACCCCAAAATTTTATTTTCATGGTATTGTCTTATCATTGTTTGACCGCTCGGTGATATAAAGAGATTAACATAGCCGCCGAATTGGCTCATTTTAGTGAACCGAATATGATTTCGGGACGTTATGAAGAGCAGGAAGCCAATACACATAAACTCCTGGGCAAAGGAACTGAATGACGTCAAAACGAGAGGTCTTTTCAGGGCCATGCCGTCCATCGCCGGGCCGCCGGGCAGGAAAATATTTGTGGACGGCCGGGAAGCCATTAATTTTTCGGGCAACAATTATCTTGGCCTCGCAGCGCACCCCGAAGTTATCCAAGGTATGGTCCGCTACACTGAGCTTTACGGAGCCGGTTCCACCGCGTCACGATTGATAGCCGGAAACACCGAGGCCCACCGGGAACTTGAATCGGCTATCGCCAACTGGAAGGGAACCGAAGCGGCTGTGCTCTTCGGAAGTGGTTATCAGGCGAATGTCGGAATACTATCATCGCTGGTGGAAAGCTCGGACCTGGTCATTTCAGATGAGCTCAACCACGCGAGTATTATTGACGGATGCCGGCTTTCCCGGGCTCGCGTCGAAATCTATCCTCATCTGGACATGAATAGTCTCGAGGACCTTCTTCGCCTGGGCGGTTTCAGGCGCAAGCTGGTTGTGACGGAGTCCGTCTTCTCGATGGACGGAGACCAGGCTCCTTTGAATGAAATAGCCGAGCTTTGCGCCCGTTGGGGAGCGCTCTTGATGGTGGATGAAGCCCATGCCTCGGGGCTCTTTGGGCCTCAAGGTCAGGGCTTGGCCGCTGAGTATGACGTCGTTCCGGAGATCCAGATGGGGACGCTGAGTAAGGCGATTGGCGCGTCCGGGGCGTACGTAGCCGGCTCCGGAGCGCTTATAGACCTTTTGATAAACAAGGCCCGATCTCTCGTGTATTCGACCGCGCCGCCCCCGGGAGTTATGGGCGCCGCGCTTGCAGCTCTGAGAATCATCACTTCAGAAGAAGGCTCGGCGCGACGAGAATTCTTGAGAAAAAATGTCAGAAAATTTCAACATATGTTAAAATCAAGACTCGGTTACTCATATGAAGGAAGCCACATTGTTCCGGTCCTGATCGGAGATTCGGCGCGAGCTATGACGGTTGGCGATGAATGTCTCAAGCGAGGGGTTTTCGCGCAGGGCATCCGATTCCCGACAGTCCCGGAAGGAACAGCGCGGCTGCGCTTCACGCTGATGAGCGATCACCTTGATGAGGATTTGGAAAGAGCTGTCTCGGTCTTGCAGGATGTTTTGGGTATGGCGGGACTGCTTGAACAAGCGCATTCGGAAAAAGCGCAAGCCCGGAGCTGATATCGAGAGACCTTGTCTGAATGTATTAGGATATATTTCAATTCGGAATTATTTTCTTGATAAACCAATTGCGGATTCCAGGGAGTTACACGACTTGAGCGAGATTGACGCCTGTCATTCGCCGGAATGCAGCGCGGCCCGGGTATACGATACTCAAAAGGGCCGAAGACTGGAGTATTTCACCCTCGGCTGGAACCTCATAGAGGCGGGGGTGGCTGTTGGCGCGGGCGTAGTTGCGGGCAGTATCGCCCTTATCGGTTTCGGCGCGGACTCTCTTATCGAAAGTTTGTCCGGCGGCATACTGCTCTGGCGCCTGCAACTGCACCAGGCCGACGAGCGACGCGAACTGATAGCGACCAAACTGGTCGGCGTCAGTTTTTTTGTTCTAGCCGCCTATGTTGCCTTCGATGCCGCCAAGACGTTGATCATGCGCGAGGAGCCACATGTGAGCGCGGTCGGCATCGTGCTTGCTTGCGCCTCATTGGTCGTCATGCCGCTTCTCGCTCGAGCGAAGCGTAGGGTGGCCGCGCGTCTGGAGAGCCGTTCCCTGGAAGCAGACTCTCGGCAGACTGACTTGTGCGCCTACCTGTCTGCCATCCTGCTCGGCGGCCTTGCTCTGAACGCCCTTTTCGGCTGGTGGTGGGCGGACCCCATCGCCGGGTTTATAATGGTTCCCATAATTGCTCACGAAGGAATCGAAACTCTGCGAGGAGATGAGTGCGGCGACTGCCATTGAACTGATGCGGGCAGGCAGGCGCTGAGGCTGGCGGGTCCGTGAAGACAATAGCTCCGTTTTAATTTAGACTATTAATCTGTTAGCAATTACTATAGTTTTGCCTTTCGTAAGACTCAGTCGTCTCGTGAAGCGTGTATGCGATTTCGAGTTGTCGTGGTGTTCGCTGATTGAATTCGGTGATGAAATGACTGCGTCGCCGCAGCGAGCATGTCGAGAAGGTACATGTCGCTTAGAATACCAGGGTGCAGTGCGAATCATGAGGTCTTTTCCATACGGAACTGATCCACGAACCAGACTACCACGAAGCAATAGCTCCAATAAGCCATGAGCGGGGCACGAGTCACGGATTTCTCGTGGTGACACTGAGGGTCTGCACTGCCGAGCAGAGCCTTGGTCTCCGATTGGTGATCTCTATACTCCAGCGGTGGCTGATCTTTGGATGGTCTCTTCATCGGAAGCCGCCGTGTCGGTGTCGAAGAAAACCGTGTCCGGGTACTGCCGCCAGGATTCGGACCATCACAATGGACACAGGTTCATTCCCAGCAGCCTTGTACCAGATCGCCTCAAAGCGGTACACAGACACGATGGTCTCCGGCCGTACAGGGTGATCCAGATCCATTCCCACTGGTTCTGTCGCGGCCGAAGATCGATTTTGGGCAAGGCAGACGGTCTCCCTTTTTCCGTGGACGCCCTCTTCTGCTGGTGGGCTTATGCGCCACCACAGCGTACAGGGCAGCGTCCATGCGGACTTTCCCAGTCACATGCACCCCTTGGGGGCGACCTTGGAGCAGTTGTTTGTTGGAGTATCCGCCGTCCACGATGACCCGGAGCGTTATGGAGGAATCAAGCCACGAGCGAGTCAATCGAATCAACTGAGCGCCCAACTCGGACTTGCTCCGGTGTTTTTCGCCCAGAGGCTTAACCTTCGTCCTTTCCGGCCACCACAGACGAGCGGCATAGGGCAAACAAAATACCCTGTCGGATATGCCCGGCAAACGAACAACAACCCCGATGATGACAAAGCAACGCCGTATCCAATCGGTTTCCCGGTCTTGGGAGCGTTCCCGTCGTGCTGAAATCCAGCGCCGAAGATCTTCTTGCCTACATGGCTATTCAGCGTGTCGTCCAAGACAAGCTCAATCTCCAGCACGCCCGGCAACAAGGTATCCACGATCATCCTGTACTCAAAAGCCACCTGGTCCGGCGCCCATTGGCCTTCTGCAGGAATCGGTAGATGCTGACGAAGCTCTCCGATTCGTGCAGCCTTCCCGCAAGGATCACCTGACTGATGGTGTGAACCCCCACAGTCAATCAACGCCGATCACACCGAAATGCCGAAGACTGGGCAGTGAAGCAGTCTTGGAAAAGCAGCTTGTCAATTTGAAACGGCTGTGGCAGATCCGCTTGCGCATCGGCGTCCCCAGTTGCAAAACCGAGGCAGGGACGGAGAAAGAAAAAGAAAAGAAAAAAAGGATAGCAATTAGTGGAGGGTTATAAATGACACCGAGTCCAATCAAACCTGTGAACGTCTCTGCGTTGGGTTCATTCGTAAATAATCTAAAAATCTCCTGGCGAGCCTTAGTTCTGATGCTGAAAGCCGAAAATCGGGCCGTACGGCGAGCCAAGGGTGTTACTTTCGGTGACGCTTTTTTCAATTGGATTAAACTTTCATCCCTTAAAGATACGGTAGGAAGGTACCGGCACATGGTGCGCTTCGGAAACCAGGTGCTGCTTGATTCGACATTCCCGCCCTTTCCGTCACGAGCTTTTGATAAACGAATCAGGAACTATATTAATAACTTGGACTTGACCGAACTGCCTACAGGCATTGTGTCAATTTCTACGACCAACTCCTGCCCGTATGCCTGCGCATTCTGTTCCACCAATGCCGCGGCGAAACACTGAAACCGATCTGGATGAAGAATTGCTTAAACGGACTATATCTCAGGTACAAGCTTTAGGGACGCCATCCATAATATTGCACGGTGGCGAGCCTCTGTACAGATACGACCGATTCCTGCGATTGGTGAAGCATGTCAGTGACGATATCTGTTTGTGGATGTTTACCACAGGCTACGGAGCTACGGCGGAGATGGCGCAGGAACTTAAAGACAATGGCCTGTTCGGCGTGTGGGTGAGTCTGGACCATTTCGAACCCGAGATCCACAACCGCATGAGAGGAAATCCACAGGCTTTCGATAATGCCTGCAAAGCGGTGGAGTTCTTTAAGGCCGCGGGGGTTTATACTTGCCTATCCTTGGTGCCGCCACCCGATTTTCTCGAGCCCGAGAATTTCAAGAAGTATTACGATCTTGCTCGAGACTTGGGCGTGGCCGAGATTCGAGTCATGGAGATAAAGCCGACCGGAAGGGCCTGCCAAGGAGTAATCCCGCACAGTCCGATTCTCGAAAATCTTCAAAAGACGCTTTTCAAGGACCCTGCTTATAAGGATTATCCGCCTTTGAGCGGACTGTCGACTTGGCTGGAGAAGGAGCCGGCGCTAGGCTGCCAGTGCAGATTCGAGTATTTGTTCATCACGTCCACCGGCGAGGTTCAGCCGTGTGAAGCTGCGGAAATTTCCTTCGGAAATATACAGCAGGAAGATTTTCTCGAGATTTATAAGCGTGCGTGCAAAGCCTTTCCTCAGCCCGCCACCGGCTGTATCCCCATGGTGATGTTTCCCGAGGTGCGGGAATTTCAGACTGTGAAGGACCAGTTGTCGTCTCCTGAGAAATCGGAGAGATCGACCGGAATCATGGCTGAGTTCCAGGCGCGGGGAATGATACCGGGCGCGTACCGGTCGCTCTGGTCCACTTATCAACGCCGATTGCGAGCTTATCATAGCCGGCGCGCCGCCAAATGAAGGCCCAGGGCTCATAGAATATGCGGTGAGGCAGGCGTCCGAACCTGCCTCACCATGAATTGCCCAGCCTAGCCTACATGAGAGGCCGTCGGATGGTTTTCCATCTCGTTCCCAGGCTCCAGTCCGGGAACGCCTGTTGTCCGGGCTCTGCCCGGACACTCTCCGACACTGCGCTACGTTCTTCGGAAGACAGAGGCAGCCCACGAACCTGGATGCCACGCGCTGCATTCCCCCAAGTCTAATCATCACACTAGAAAATTTATTGTGTTTTTAATGTGACATACTGGAATTGGCTGGATTTTTTACTATCGATCTCGGTAGATACTTAAAATGATGCCATATTATTCATATGTTATACGTGTGCAGATGTCAGCTATGACGCTCCATGGATAAATCGGATTGATAAATTCTTATAGTAGGTCAAGATAACGCACTGTTTTTGTATGATGGCAATATGTTCCTGTTGTCACAGGTGGATGACTCTTTTTTATAAAAAAAGACTTGACAAGGAAATGGTAACCTACTAGACAAGTCCCACCTGCATCAGTCCTACCAATATATCCATCCTAGCTATCCAGCCATTTTGTTACCTTTCCCGTTGCCCCGAGGGGGGTCCCGCCTTTTTTTGAGGTAATTAGTCAATAATTAAGCAAGCATCTCCATAACTGTAAAAGCGAAAGCTATTCTCCACGGCATTCCGATATGCGGCCAGAATTTTTTCGGTCCCCCCGAACGCGCACACCAACATCAACAATGTGGACCCGGGGAGATGAAAATTAGTTATCAGTCCTTGAATAACCCGGAACTTGTGTCCTGGGACTATGAATAGGTCCGTACTTCTCCGCCCCGCTTGCACGACACCTGTCGCCATCGCGGAGGACTCCAGCGCGCGTACCGTAGTCGTGCCGACGGCTATTATTCGCCGGGCGTCTTTCAGTGCGGCATTGATCTTTCCCGCGGCCTCTTCGGAGATCTCGTAGGTTTCCGATTCCATAGCGTGAAGCCGAATATCCTCATGTCTAACCGGGAGAAAGGTGCCGGGCCCCACGTGTAAGACGACGCGGGCTATCTCAATTCCACACACGCTCAATTGCCCGAGAAGCGCTTCCGAAAAATGTAAGCCGGCCGTGGGGGCCGCCACCGAACCCGGGACCGCAGCGTACACGGTCTGATACCTCGATCTGTCGCGGTCGATGTCTCGATTGGAGTTCTTGATGTAAGGCGGCAACGGAGGACGGCCGTATTCATCTAGAAAACGCAGGAATTCAGCGGTCCGGGACTGGAAATCGGATCGCGACTCTGCCTGGAGCGATGATTTCCTCAATAGTAAGTTCCGGTCCATTTTCAAGCGCTACGACGATCCCGCGGCGAAGCGGCTTGCTGGATTTGACCATGCAGACTCGCACCGCGCTGTGCTAAGCGTATCTTGCCCATTCGCGCGGCCGGCGGGGTCCAGGACCAGGATCTCAACGCGTCCCCCGGAGGATTTGTGAGCCACCAAGGACGCGGGGATTACCTTGGTTTCGTTTAACACCAGCAGGTCTGAAGGACGAAGCAATGAGGGCAAATTGTGGAATAATTTGTGCTCGACCCGTCCGGAATTTCTGTCCAAGACCAACAACCGCGATTGGTCTCTGGCGCGGCTTGGCTCCTGGGCAATAAGTTCATCGGGCAAATCATACTGATAGGTTGCCAGACGAAATATTTGGGGGACCTCTTCGAGCGTGCGCACGCCCGAAGCTGAGCAGGGAGTCTGCGGGGGAGGCATTGTCAAGAGCCCAGACCTGTCCTGGCAAAGAACAGTATCACGAGTCCAATGATCATTAGGATACCACCCATTGTTCGGAGGGTAGTGTCATCCTGTTCTTCCATGAAGCGCATCATTTCACGCATTTTCTCAGGAAAACCAAAGTAGGGTAAGCCCTCCACGACGAGGACCATTCCCAGCACACATAAAAAGAATTCCATAATCATTACACCTGAACGGCTACACCTGGATTTCGAATGTGGGCTCCGCCGAGGCTCGCAGGCTTCTCACGAGATCGCTGGCGGCCAAGGCCATCAAACCCGCATACAGGGCAAAATAGATATAGAACCAGCCTGGGATATGCATCTCGGTGAAAGCCCAGATAACCTCCAGCAGGACGGGCGGCGCCATCCCGAACACGCTAAGTTTGACCGCCTGACCGTACGTCACGGCAGTCTTGGCGGAGCGCGCCCAGAAGAATGGGATTAGGGCAAGAATTAACATTTGAATAGGCTTCACAATTGCGAAATAAGTTATTATCGAGATCGCGATCACAGGTTTTACCAATGGGAGATATTTATCTGCAATGTCTCTCAGCATGGCTGCATTCAACACCATATCAGGCATTCCCTTCAAAGGAATGATTCTAATTTGGCCGTTGTTCTTGGTCACTACAGCATCTTGAGTTAGGACCAACCCCGCTTCCGCGTTTCTTGAGGTAGTTCATCGCCTCACTCTGCTTGCCTGCCCGTGTATCTATAATTATGGTGAAGTATTTCTCATCTATTTTATCTATCAAATAAGGCTGCTGTTTGGTGATAGAAGCCTTTCCGTTGTGGATCGTGATCTCCGGGAATATGTCATCATACGTCCTTATCCCGTAATCCACGGCCTTGTCGACAAAGGGCGTCACCATAGAATTGGTTACATAAGCGCTCAAACCAATGCAAGCGACTAAAACTAAGATGACCAATATTACCGGAGCCCTTATAATAGATATTGTAACGCCCATTTTCAGCTACCTTCCCCTTGATCCATTTGGCCCTTGCGCTCTCCGATATCCGGCGACTATGCGCTGACTAAAGCGGATCCATGATTCCCGAGGTCACACGCAAGAGTTGTCCCTCGTGAGTTTTCAAAATCAGGGAACCGTCAGCGCTGATCCCGTGCCCGACGCCTGTTACACCGTTATAAGCGAACGTCCTTCCCAGATGCGCCCATCGCTTCGACCAGAGGTCCGGAATGAACCCGGGTCCTTCTTTGTGAACTCGACTATAGAGGTGTTCCATATGCTTCAAAAGTTCCTTGGCAGCGTCTACCAAATCCCATTGCCTTGATGCGCATATGAAAAGCGATGTCACCGAGGCTTGCAGGTCCGGCGGAAAATCCGATATCTCTGAATTGACGTTCAGACCCACTCCTATGACGACATAGCTCACGGAACGGCCTATCATGCCCGCTTCGGGCAGAATTCCGGCCATTTTTTTTCCGGAAACGAGCACGTCGTTGGGCCATTTCAGTTCTGCTCGCGAAATCCCTCGAGCCTCAACGGTTTCCGCCACGGCTACGGCGGCCATCAGCCCCAGGAGCGGAATTTCGTCCGGCGGAATACGAGGCCTTAACAGAAGGGAGAGTGCCAGGTTCTTGCCCGCCGGCGATATCCAGGTATGGCCCGATCTGCCTCTACCCCTGGTTTGCTTCAAGGCCATGACCCCCACGCCTTCGGGTTCGCCGCCAAGGGCCATTGCTTTCACAAGATCCTGTGTGGATTCCGCCTCCTGATGAATGATTAGCCGAGTTTCCATGAATTTCTTTAGTGTTGCTGCGAGTCAATTCGCATATGAAAAGTTCAATCGAATTGAAATACCGCCTCTTCGTGCGGTTCGTAACCCCCGACATCAGGGCTTCCGAGGCGTGCCGGTCAACAACCCACCGTTCAATTCTTCAGGGCCCGCATTTTGGTAAGCCCCTCGCCGAGGCCGCTGAGTTTCGCAAATAATTCGGCCTCCTTGTCTTTTTGCTTTTGGACCGCGTCCGGATTGGCCTTGGCGAGAAAGCTCTCATTGCCGAGTTTCTTCTGCACGGCCTCGAACTCTTTCCGGATCTTTGCCAATTCTTTCTCAAGGCGTTCGATTTCCGCGTCGGGGTCGACTATTCCTTCCAGAGGGACAAAGATCTCGCATCTCGCCCACTACCGCGGTCGCGCAATTACGCGGCGGCTCTCGATCCGCGCCCGGATCCGCCAAATCCATGCTGCTAATCCTCGCCAGCGAGCTGATCATCGTCCGATTGGTTTCCACGAGATCTCGCTCTTTGACGGACGAAGGGAAAACAATTACCGGCAGCGTCTTGGACGGCGCTATGTTCATCTCCGCTCGAATGTTGCGAACCGAGCTGACCAGACCCATCAGGAGTTCCATAGCCTGTTCGGCCTCGGAGTCGATCCTCGCCGGATCGAATACCGGGAAAGGTCCGCGCATCACCGTGCTATCGTTCATCGGGATTTTTGAAGCTATCTCTTCAGTGATAAAAGGAATGAACGGGTGAAGCAGCCGCATGATCGCATCCAGGACATGGCGGAGGACCAGCGCGGTTTTCCGTGTCTCATCCGCATTATTTCCAGTCAGTGGGATTTTAGCCTGCTCGATATACCAGTCGCAGAATTCATGCCAGGTAAAATGATACAGGGCCTGGGCCGCGTCGTTGAACCGGTATGTTTCGATGGCCTCTTGAACTTCCGCGCTGACACGGTTCAACCTCGACAGGATCCAGCGATCGGGCAAATTCGGCAATTCTGACGGCTTGGGGACCGTTTTGTCGTCCAGGCCTTCAAGGTAAGGCAATGCGAATCGAGCCGCATTCCAGATCTTGTTCATGAAATTCCGGTACCCTTCAATTCGGCTCTCCGACAGCCTAATATCTCGGCCCTGAGCCGCCAGCGCCGCCAGGGTGAAGCGAAACGCGTCGGTCCCGAATTTTTCCATGACCATAAGCGGATCGATTACGTTACCCAGGGACTTGCTCATCTTCTTGCCCTGTTCGTCCCTTACAAGCGCATGAATATAAACCTCCTGGAACGGGACATCCTTCATGAACCGAAGCCCCATCATCATCATGCGGGCCACCCAGAAAAAGAGAATGTCAAAACCCGTAACGAGACAAGATGTAGGATAAAAGGTCTTAAGAAGCGGGGTCTTGTCCGGCCAGCCCATAGTGGAAAACGGCCACAGAGCCGACGAAAACCATGTGTCAAGCACATCGGTCTCCTGCGAGAGCTTGGATCCCTTGCAGGACGGGCACTGAGCGGGCTCTTCCCGAGCCACGATTACTTCGCCGCAATCTTCGCAGGTCCAGGCCGGAATACGATGTCCCCACCAGATCTGGCGGGAGATGCACCAGTCACGAATATTGTTCATCCATTCGTAATAAGTCTTCGTCCAGTGATCCGGGATTATTTTCGTGTTCCCGTTTTGCACGGCTTTGCTTGCTTCCTCGGCAAGCGGCGCAACTTTGACGAACCATTGCTTGGAAATCAGCGGCTCCACAACCTCTTTGCATCGGTAACATCGGCCTAATCCCAATGGATAAGGCTCTATCTTGGCCAAGATATCCCTTCTCATCAGTTCCTTAACAATGGCTTCGCGGCATTCGTATCTATCCATCCCGGCAAAGTGAATACCGTTTTCATTAATGCGGCCGTAATTGTCCATTATGGTGACGCGTTCCAAATCGTGGCGCATAGAAAGCTCAAAGTCCGTGAGGTCGTGCGACGGCGTGACCTTGAGCGCTCCGGTCCCGAAATCCATAGCGACTATCGGGTCAGCGATGATTTTAAGTCTGCGGCCCACAAGCGGCAGGATGGCAAATTTCCCCACCAGATGACTGTAACGTTTATCATTCGGGATTTACCGCGACCGCGGTGTCTCCCAGCATGGTTTCCGGGCGGGTCGTGGCCACGATCAAAGCTTCATCGGAACCTTCCACAGGATAGCGGATGTGCCACAAATTCCCCGCTGCTTCTTCGTGCTCCACTTCAAGATCGGAAAGGGCCGTGTGGCAACGAGGGCACCAATTTACAATGTAGTCCCCCCGGTAAATTAAACCGTCCTCATAGAGCTGGACAAATACCTCTCGCACAGCGCGGGACAGCCCTGGATCCATCGTAAAGCGCTCACGATCCCAATCACAGGAGCAGCCGAGCCTTTTGAGCTGATTGATGATGACTCCGCCGGAATGCGCTTTCCAGGTCCAAACGCGCTCTATGAATTTTTCTCGGCCAAGATCCTCCCGCTTCAGGCCTTCCTTGCGCGAGTTGCCTTTCCACAACGTTCTGGGTGGCAATGCCCGCATGGTCGGTTCCGGGCATCCAGAGCGTGTTGTATCCGTTCATGCGATAGTAGCGGATCAGAATATCCTGGAGCGTATTGTTCAGGGCGTGGCCCATATGCAGAGAGCCGGTGACATTTGGCGGAGGAATGACGATTGAATATTCTTTGCCTGTCTTATTTTCATCGGCGTGGAATAACTTTTCTTTTTCCCAGAAGGAATACCAGTGTTTTTCTATGCCGGCCGGATCGTAAGCCTTGGGCAACAGATCCTGATCCATTGGAAGCTCCTAACTAGCGTCTAGATTGGTTTTGACAAAACCAAACTTAAAATATATCATTCAACCTGCCGGAAAACAACCGCGGTAGGTGGTTTTCATAGCAGTTCAATTGGCAGGTATCGGGCTTCATAGCCGGAATGCAGGAAAGGCTTCCCGACCCTGTTTCAGGTGGGGGCGCTGAGCTTGCAAAGGCGAATCCAATCGACTCTAATTGTCGTCACGATTTTCCGGGTTGCCCTTGTATCAGACCCAAAAGTCTTTATGACGGCTCGAAGAGGTTTTTAGTGACCAGGAGCTGGTTATCTTATCTCATTATGACGGCTCTGATAATGCTCTTGCCGACGATTACTGCGGGCCAGAGCTTTAGTCCTCCCCAGAGCTATAATCCCCGCCAGAACCTCAATGCCCCCCAGAGCTATAATCCTCTTACGAGGCAATCTTTATTTTTCCACGGTCATTCTTCCAAGAACTCCGTTTTAGAGCTTGGGTTCGGGTATTCCTTCGGTTTTAACTGGATACTTTTCCGTGATGGAGACAACGCCAACTTTCCCCCCTCAAAGAAGGACATCCCCCTCGACAGTCTTGCCTTTGGCCTTCAGGGGCAAACTTTTGTGACTTCCGACCTGGCTGTAAGAGCCCAAGGCTGGATCAACATTCCGGAAAAGCTCAGGAGCGATTTCGTCCTATATCCCGCGACACCGACCGTTACACCTGGCCTAACGCCTACGACTACCTCCTGGGACACGTCCGCGCGACAGATTGAAGGTGATCTGTCAGCCAGCTACTTCTTCGGACTGTGTGGAATGCCTTATGCCGCCGGCCTGACTGCAGGTTATCGCTATCTTGATTTGAGTTACGATTCAGTCCAGGTGAGCGCGCCTTCAGGGACTTTTCAAGACCATTTTCAGGTGCATATCCCTTATTTGGGTGTTTATTACGGCCATACCGAGCTTGTAGGCTCGACGTTCAGGCTGGATATCCTCATGTCGCCGATCACGCTGGCTCGCCTCGATTCAAATCGGCTTCAGGTCCCGCTCCCGGTACGGATTAGCGGAACCGCGGTCACCGGAGTTTGGTTTGAGACGCTTTTTGAGTTTTCCGTGCCGACTTCCAGCGGGGTCTTTTTCGGGACGTTCGCGAAGTTCAATTATCTGGAACTAAACGGCGGGGCCACCATGGCGGACGCCACAAAATCCACTCGATTCTCTATGGATTCCCGCAAACCCCTCTTTATAACCGGCCTGAATGTGTCTTACAGGTTTTGATTTCCACGTTTTTCATGCTTCAAGTCTCTGTTATGCGTTCGGACTCAAAACGGGATATCGTCGAACACGACCTCAGCGTCTTCCTCGCTTTTCGTAGCCTGTCGTCGTTTCTAATGCCTGTATGAACCTTATAGCTCCGACGACATGATTAAAAATCAGCAGGCTTTCATCGTAATTCAATATCGGGTTATCATGCGCAAAGCTGTGCTCATTTCGCACAGAGTTGAAAGACTCAAGATTGCTGATGCTTGATTTGAGAATTCGCTCAGTCATTTGCGTCTCGATCGCGCCATCGGCTCTCATTTGTTTGATGTACTCTCCCAACAAGCTGTGGAGCGGCTTCTCTTTTAAAACCGTGATTCCTCTATCATCGCAGAGCCGCCGGAGGAACTTTGTGACAAATGTATGGAGTCGGTCCAGTCCTGCTTCCGGCTCGTTTGCGTCAATGGACGTCCGAATAGATTTGAATAGCAGATCGAAATCTTTCTCCGTCAGTTCTTCAGCTATGGCCTCCAATTCCTCTACCGGAGCACCCTGTCGAAGGCGCTCAGCAATTCTTCGGCACTCATCGAGCAAAGCTTCGTCATCCAGACGAGCGCCCTGTTCTTTCGCAAGTTCTATGAGGTCATTCACGACCTTACCGACAACATGGTTAGGCTCGATCTCCCAGAATCTGCGCAAGAGATTTGCTTTGGAGCCGTTCGAGTATTGGTACCTGCCGCAATAGATGTTGCGTCGGGCACTGTCAGCAACGAACTCTTGAAAGGTACGGTTCGAGAAGTCCAAAACGTAGCCGCCGCCCATACCGAATAGCTTCTCCAGCCTGGATCTTTCGATGAAACTAAGGTCTGACACCTGTAGAAAACTCCTTACTAGAGCATACGCCATGTTGAGCTACGCGCTTCCAGCGTGTGGAAAAAAGGGGGCATTTTTCTTTTCTATGGCTGAGGAACCCCCATCAAGGTACCAGCGCCTTCAGACAGCCTTGACAGCGGGATGTCCCAGTCCTAAAGGCCTTCCAATTTCCACTTCGGCTCTGCCGCCGATCACGAAAGGGTCGCGAAATAGAGGAATGTCCTCTTCCTTTACGAAAAGTGACTTAGCAAAAATTGCTCTACAAATCCAATAATACTGCCGACATCTGGGTTCGTAAGTTTATCCCAGTTAGCATGCATAGCGTAATCACGTAATTTGGGCATGGTATCGAGCATGGACTTCTGTGCGCCAGACACGAGACCTTTGGACTTCAGGGCGGCTACTACTTCCTGCATAACTTTATCGTCCACATCAAGTTGATTTTGTCGCGCATATCGTTTTAGCGCATCTTCAAGCGCGGCGCTTGCTAATACCGCCGCAACATCTTTCTTCCCGTCTTGCAAGGCAGCCTTGGCCAATGCGACAAAATCGCCGATGATCTCGCCAGAAATCTTTTTATCTAAACCAAAGATATACCCCCCCTCATAATCTTCTTTCGCGGCACTGAAGATACCTTTAGCCATATCATGCTGACTTGCCCACCCAAGAAATTTTTCATAAGCTACGCGAAAACTTCTGGCGTGAACCGAGTCGGCTCCAAATGCACTCTCCAGAAGGTTCAGGACGCTTGTGGCCCATTCCTTCCAAGGGCCAGACTTCACATAGCTTCCATCGCTAGAGCGGAAGACCTGGAGCTGATTCATTTTTGCTTCCAGTTCGCTGAATCGCCGGGAAATCAAGTCATTTAATGACATGATCTATCCTCTCCTCGGACCTTAACGGGTTCGTTTCCATTCAGGGTGCCGCTACTTCCTGTCAGGAGTTATGCGGCACGCTGGAGTTCCTGGTCCCGGATCTCCGAGGAGCTTGAATCCTCGATGCCGTAAAGTCGTCGCCTTTCCCGACTGACGTCTGTGTTTCCAGAAGGCGTCCCAGTTTTTATTGATGTGAACGGCCCTCAAGCGCATCACGCTCTCGGCTCCCTCGATGCGTCCAGCTCATCCCGGTGAGTTCCAATCTGTCGTTGATGAGATTCCGGCATGCCCCTTCAATGACCCCACTGCCGATGGGATAGCCCTTTGCCAAACAGATTTCGTAGCGCATGTGCTTGCGGTTTCGTTCGAGATATCCGATGACTTGTTCCAGGCAATGCTTCTTGGCCGCTCGGAGAGCTCGTGTTTGGTGAGCATCTGCTTGAGCCCTCCGATCATCCTGCCGGCCTTTCCCTGGAGAAGCATCCTCAATCGTTCGGTCACGAATTCCCTGGCTTGAGGACTACCCTCGTCATGAAAGCAAAGAGCAGCTTTTCCCAAGTGCTCCAGGACGTGAAAGATGTCCAGCACGAAAAAGGCTGCGGGGAAATAGGCGTAGACCAGTGCCCAGAGAGAACGCTCTCCGTCTAGGATACAGACCAACTCGTTCCCTTGCGGCAATCGCTGATCCACAGCCTTCTTCAGCCGGGCCACCGTCTTTTCCGGACCGTCCGTGAGACTGCCCCACGTAATCTTGTTCTGAGGTTTGGGCCTGGAATCGGAGCTCTCCTCGTCCGACACCTCCCGGACGATGTCGTCGGCCGTCCGGACATGACGCTGAGTCACATAGGTTGAGATCACCGTGGCCATCTTCTTCTTTCCGGGCTTGTCGGGATTGGCGGAACGGACTCGGGACCGGCTTCGCCTATGTTAGGCTTACGAATAACGACGCCCTTCTTGTCTACGGTTGCGACCGTGACCACAGCTTCCGGATCAACTGTCCGGCGGTGCCTTCTCTTCATAGAATCGATCCACCTCATCGCAGAAGGTCTCCTACAATGCTCTCCAAAGACCGAATCGGCATCTTCACGGGAAAGAAGGAGCTCAGAATCTCTTGAGCATCCTCGTAACTCATCGTGATCGCCAGCCTGGAAGAGAACTCCTGAACCAAGTAGGAATAGCCCCTCTCGGGCAGGTTCAGCTCACCATCCAAAGGAAACACTCCCGGTGATCCGGTATGATGATAGTAGGCTCTGGCGAATGAAGATCGTTCCAAAAATGGACCGGTACGCACAGCTCCTATCACGAACATACGGGCGTCGGTTACCCTGTCCATCAACGATCTCCTTGCCCGCATATCCAGTACCCCTTCACGGCAACAAACTCCTCAAGAGCCGCTCTCCCAACCGCCATCACCAGGGAAAGCAGATGCCGCTCTACTTCCCCGATCTCCATACCTTGCGCCTCACGACGCACAAAGGTGAAAATCTCATTGACCACTGAGGCCATGTCGGATATTGGTCTTTCCATCTCCGGTCCTCCCCTGCGGATACATCGTTCGCCAAACGCCATGTACCCCATTCGAGGACCGGAAACCACTCCTTCTCACTGCTATCCGCCGGTATCATTCAATTCATTTCTGACAAGAAATCGCGGCACCCTTCCATTCAGGCGCATGAGGAATTCCTAACAACCCGCCTATCGAAATATCTTCATCCAGTAGAGGCCAATGTATTCCATGGCCCGATGGAGAGACCTCGAAAACATTTCTCTCTTGTGATGATGCCTTTTGAAGCAGAGGAGATATTTCGTTCAGTCGGAATCTTCTTTCGTCACCATCAATGGTCAAGACCAATGCGTCGCCTTCGAACCTAACGTCGCTGATATCATGATGTTTTTTCATTGAGGTGACCTCCTCTGAAACTCGTCCCGCTGCTGCTCGCTGCCACCGTTCACTTATGCTTAGCCTCCGCCAGAGCGGCGGTCAATCCCAATCCGATATAGACCGCGCCCACCACATACCGTTCGAACCGCAGAAATGCCCGAGTTCCTTTGAGCCATTGGCCGATTGAGCCCGCCAGTAGAGCATACAATCCATCCGTGACAATGGCCATGAGCACGAACAGACAGCCAAGCGTCAACAACTGTAGACTGACCGGGCCCTTGGACGAATCAACAAATTGAGGCAAGAAGGCGAAAAAGAATAAGGCCGTCTTCGGATTGAGGATCGCCACAAGCACGCCCTGGCGAAAAATCCGCTTGAGGCTCTGACGCCTGAAAGTTGTCGGCTGATTAGTCGATTCGCGTGCAAGAAGTCGGCGCACTCCCAGATAAATGAGATACGCAGCGCCCAGGTATTTGACGACGGAAAAAGCCAGCGCTGACGACACGAGTATGACGGACAAGCCCAAGGTCGCGGCTAACACATGGACAAAGTTGCCGACCTCGATGCTGAGCACGGACACAAGTCCGGCCAAACGTCCCTGATCCACACTGCGCGCCACAATGTAGAGCACAGCCGGGCCGGGCGTAAGGAGAAGGATCAAGGCCGCTACCAAGAATACAGGCAAGTCGGATAAACTAAACACAGCGTTACTCCCCATAGGATTGTTCTGCAACCCAAATTGAGCGATTTCTTTGGGATGTTTTCCGGGGAGGGACTTTTTGCAAAAAGTCCCTCCCCGGACCCCACCCCAAAAACTCCCAATTTATGTGTCATTACACTGCCTGGCAACCCAGAGGCTGTCCGCCTGGTTCAGCATCCGTGGCCACCCCGCAAAGAACTACTAAAATATGGCGCCCTTGCCGCCTTCGGCGTCTGGGCGCAAAAGCTCAGCATACCACAAATGATAGCGTGCTGAGTTACCCCATACCAGTAATGGTTTCTCCACGAGTTTTCAGGGATCAACGACTCCCAAACTGGGCTTAGGTGTGCGGAACAGTTTGCTCCGCAGGCGCGGAGGGTAAGCGAGGCAGATGCCGGACTCCCGAGGAGGCGAATAGGCGCCGGACGGCCTTTCTAGCTTCGGCCAAGAGATGCGCGACGACGATCCGGTCCCTTAACCTCGCCCTCTTCATGTACCGTCCGCAAGCGCCGCATTGAGTACCAGCAGATAATTGCCGTTAGGAAGAAAAGGGAGTGGAGCCCCAACAGGTGGGAAAATACGACATTAAGGAATGCCCCGAAGTTCGTCGACAACCAGTGCGTGATGAGAGACAAGTGATCTCCAGTCAATCTATCGGCAAGGATTCCTCCAAGAATCGGCGCCGCGGCCGAGGTAACGCCATGTACGAGAGTATTCACCGCTAAGAATGCTGTAGCCTTTCCACGCGGAGCTGCCTTGAGAGCAATGTTGGCTGTGCAGAGATTGACGCCGGCGGCGGAGATGCCGGTGAGCACGTGAACGATCACGAGCAACGGGATCATAAAAAAGTAGTTGTCAGAGAGTAGCAGAAACGGCCAAATCAGAACGCTGACGATGTATATGTAGCCGGCGACAATCAGCGCCGACTTGTTTGTAAAATTGTCCGCGGCCTTTCCCCAGAAGCGAAAGGATATTACGCTCATAAGCTGGCTGAGAACCGCGAGCCCGATCACTAAAGCCATTGACATGTCGAGCCGCTTGATCATGTACACCGCGTAGAATGGGCCGGACAGGTTGATAGCAAAGAATAAGACGCCAAGGAATATGAGAAGTCGGCGGAAGTTGTGGTCCCGAAACGGCTGACCCAATGACTCCAACATGCCTTCGGGTCTGTGCGTTGTCACTTTGGGCTCGGGAACCTTCGAGAGGAAGTACACTCCCTGAGAGACCGATACTACCACCAAGCAGGAACAACACGCTATAAGGAACAAACTCGCTAGGCACATACCATTTGCCCAATTCGATACCCACACCGGCCAGCAAGGCCAGCACCGAGCCCGCGGCCGTGCCGATCGCCATGCGCTTGCCGAAGTACCTCCCCATGATTTTTTCCGGGACAAAGTCACGAATCCAAGGATTAAACCCGCACGCGGAAAGAGTTCCGAGCCCGAAATAAAGGAAAAGGCATATCAGCAGGACGTCCACCCGTTGATCGCTCGGCACAAGCCACGGGATTATTGCGACGACCAGCCATGAAATCCGGCTCAAGAACGAGCTGAGTACGACGAGCGCCTTGCGAGATGCAGCCCGGTCAACAACATAAATCGCCGGGACCTGAAGTAACTGCGTGAGCGGTGAGACGGCCGCCAGCAGTCCCACCACCGTGTTCGAAGCGCCCATCAGGAGGGCAAAGGCAACCAGAAACGCCCCGCTGGTGAGGGTATCCATGAGTTGCGAGCAAACACCTTCGTAGAGTAGTAATACGAGCCCACGTTTAACATTGCTATTGTCAGCCTGATCTGCCAGTTCTATTCGGAATAACCTTCGAATCAACTTCAATATCCTTATAGTTCGCGTCCAGGAATGTCTCTCGTGGCTCGTAACGGTGACTCGTCCGCCCGTACAGTCTGGTCGTTGGGCGTTTCACCCTGTCCGGTTTCGCTCTCGGGAGTTCTACTCGATTCATCCCCACCCCGATACGGACGGCTACGGCTTACTGCATCCGCTGAAATGTGTCACGGTGTTTTTTTCGAGCCATTTTCAGTCCCGCATCTTAACCTAGAAACATACGACATTCCGACACTCGAATCCTTACGCATGTTCCATCTACTCTTATATATTGTATCTTATACCCCTTGATTTCAAGCCTCTAACGACTGCTTCAGTCGGCGGCAAAGCTGGTCGCCGGCTGCAAATGATCATCTCTTTCAGGAGAATCGCTTGATTAAGGATTTGTTGTTATTTGTCAGCTATTAAAGTTAGATGGGAGGCTGGGAATTAAGTAAATCACATGAGTCAGGGAGGCAGTTCTCCGCCTGGCTACGCTATTTATTCTCGTGGAGCAGCCTGATTTTGCTCAAAACGTATGAAGAAAAGTAGTTTCCATATCTTTGTTGGAGTTCGGGATTTTTCCAATCTTCTCCGGTAACTTTTCCTCGACAGAGATCCGAGCCGCACCGGCATTCCAAGGAATAGTTGTCGGTTCGCTCCATAGCGTAGTCATGACACAATTCTTCTCCGGGTTCGATGTCACGCATCGCGACATAGGTGATTTGACCATCGAAACCGACATTCGGGTCGCAGGAGTGGTTTATGAAAATCGTCAGTCTGTCGACTTCTTCCTTGGAGATTGGGCTTAAGTAGAAACGGTCGTGAATCTGAAGAGCGAAGTCTCCGACCGTCGAGGTAATCTCAGGGAGCTGATCCGCAGTGACAATATGGCCCGCCTTCACCGCGACCACCTCACCTTTCTCGATCTTCTCCGTTAGCGAAAACCCCTCGACCCTGTAAACCACCGGAGCGGACTTCGATTTTCGGAGACCTATAACATCTTATTTCAGGCATGTCAGGTTGGCCCTCCCTCAATCAATCAGAACAAAGCCATACCTGTTTTGGACATCATGTTCGTTTTGCAGAACCTCACATGGTAGTCCCACGTTTCGCGCGGTTTTGTACACATCTATGCCGAAGCTCTGATCGCAAGGTCTTACCTTCTCCGGGGTCGGGCAAGGCTTTCCCTGTTGAGCGGCGCAAACCTTACAAAGATTACAGGTCCGAATTGCAAATGCGAAATAGTAGCCATCAAGAAAAGCGGTTCTTTCGATTTCCAGGACCGCTGCGCTCAATTCCCTCGCATCGTTCGAATGAACCAGCAGAATATTGTTATAGCTTTTGATCATTTCTACTCGTTCTTGATAGGTGGTATCTCTTGTTCCGCATTTCACGCTATTCCGGAAAAAGTCCTCACATCCCCATCGACACTTCAACATAGCTCGAATATCGAAGAAGATATCCTTAGGTGATATCAACTTCGCATTGACTGCCTTGAGCGATTTTGCCAACCCTACATATTTCTCGTATCCGGACATCTTATCCTGTCCTTTCATCTTGCGACCCAAGGATCAAAATCAGCCGTGGAGCGCAGCCTTGTCGGCTACATGTCTTTTTCGGAGGGTCATCCTTGCTCAAACATTTCCCTGTCTATGGTACCGCTGCAAACCCGAACCACAGGGCCTCTCATGACGGCCGCGTATCCGGGTAAGAACCGAATATCGAGTTCGCCGCCCGGCATGTGGACGATGATGTCGGAATCGCAAAGGCCGAGTTTGTGAGCCACCGCCGCCGCGGCAGTGCCACTGCTTCCGGATGCCAGAGTATAGCCCGCGCCACGCTCCCATATCTCGATTCGGATGTTTCGTCGGTCAAGGACTTCCATGAACTGCACGTTCGTTCGGTTGGGGAAACGGGAATCGTTTTCGATCAGCGGTCCGTATCGTCTGGCGATGTCCGCAGTTGGCGCATCGCAGAGCACGACGCAGTGCGGATTGCCCACTGTAGCAGCGCAGTACTCGAAAACACGATCCTGCACTCTCATTTGCTCCCGAAGAACTTCCCGCGGAGGGCCGGTGACAGGTATTTTGGCGCTATCAAAACTGACCTTCCCCATTTCGACGGTCACGTTTTTCCCGTCCGCGTCAACCGTGCAACTCACAGGGCCGCCGAGAGTCTCGATCGTGAATGGTTGGCGTGGTATTAAGCCCTCGTCCCAAACAAAGCGTGAGAAAATGCGAAGCCCGTTTCCGCTTTTCTCCGCCTCGCTGCCGTCCGGGTTAAAAATGCGGACTCTGAAGTCACAGGTTTCGCTTCGGAGGGGGCCAAGCAAGATCCCGTCCGACCCCACGCCGTAGTTGCGGTGGCAAATCAGTTGAATGCTCCTTCGGTCGAGAACACCAGCCGGATCGGCCGGCGGTATCACAATATAGTCGTTTCCTAGCGCATGGTACTTGACGTATCTCATCTTCGTCCTACGAATGCTGCTCCTGAGAAGAGCTTATTGTAAGCTATCCACACGAGCGATGATAAGAGCCGGGGTTCGAGCGAATCCGGATCTGGCGTTCGTAGCGTACGCCGGCCTTTTCGTCATGTCAAATAATGGGATTATTGGCTCTGAAAGCAGCCTGAAAAAGAAGTTCTTGATTTATTACACGATTTCGGTATAATAAAATAAAGCTGTTTAATGTCGGGAGAATGGAGATGCGAAACATTATCGTTTTGTCGGTTGTTTTTGCGCTAACGGCTCTTTT
>CAVVZX010000018.1:0-24157 GCA_963752855.1 uncultured delta proteobacterium
TCCGTCTCATGCTCGACACACTTGCTAAATAGATCCCTCACAATCAGGTCAAATGTCAAGCCATTGTTTCGTATCCATTCAGTTACGCGGGGCCATCGAACTCCTGCAGGAAGCCGATTATGCCAAGTCCTCAGTATTCCAAATTAAATGGCAAGGAGTAACCCGCTCATGAGCATGCAACCGGAACTCAAGGATGAGTGTCCGAAATACAAATGTACCCAGTACCGAAGTGGAACGGTCATTGTGCCCACCAAGGGCCTAGGCCGGGCATCATCCCAGTGTCAAAAGGCCCTATAGGCTTTCTTTGCCCGTATGTGATGAGAGCCCTCACTCTGGCCTCAGTGGCTTTACGCTCATCTCTGATCTTGTCCTGGAGCGCTCGAATCTCCAGTCGTTTCACCTGGATTGCTGAATCGTCAGGAGTAGGCTTGCTGAGCAACTGCAACAGTTCGATCTTCTTTTGTCCAATTGCTCCACGAATGGAATCTACCTGGTTGTGCAATCCAGCGCAGAGAGAAGTCGCCTGGCTTCGTTGATCAAGGCTCAGCTTGTCCCAAAGGGCTTCGCATGTTCCTCGCTCCTGAACCGGGACTCCAGCCGCTTGACGCTGCATTTACCGCAAGGCCGCCAGCACGACTGCCACGAGAGTTGCCAAAGTGAGCGCCATCCAGGTTTTCATTTGGAATTCCTCCTTTGCATCAAGGTACTAGTGTTGCGTTCCGCAAGTTAGGTGTGCATTCTTCCACCATATTGTTACGTAATCTCAGCAAGTTGTTAAGTCAGGATGTGTACCCAATTAGCGAAACGTGACACTAGTGAAAACCGACAGGCAGGTTATGAAAAATAATTTCTTCATGTTAATTGCGGCGCCATGAACGTGATCACTCTCTCGTACAGTCTTACCAGCGATCCGAGTTAATCCCGCTGCGGTTAGGAAATTTCTCTTGACAATTTTACGGAATAGTGAAATATCAGGACCGTTGGATATTGTCAACCCTACTGTGATGGTGAAGTGAATTGAGAAAGGTTGGGCTGAGACGGAACCTCACCAGCCAGCGGACAGCGCGGAAGGTTCCGATTCCTATGCCTTGTTCAGGGATTCGTAATAAACAGGAGGTGTAAGGTTAGGATGAAAAGATTGATGATGGTTACCGTGGTAGGTGTGCTGATCTTGTTGGCGTCTTACTCGATGGGGTTCTTCGCCTGGGCTCCCTTTGCTTCCTGGGGCGGAGCAGGTTACAGCAGCGGATCGTCGAGCAGCGGGTACTATCCCGCAAGCTCATCCAGTAGCGGCTATTGGCCGGCAAGTTCGTCCAGTAGCGGTTACTCTTATCCTTCAAGGGCCAGTAGGCGCAGCGGATATTTTAGCTATGGTTCCTCCAGCAGCAGTAGCGGTTACTATGGTTACGCGGCTTCGAGTAGTAGTGGATATTATTGGCCTGCGAGTTCTTCGAGCAGCGGTTATTGGCCTGCAAGCAGTTCTTCCAGCGGCTACTATTACTGAGCGATTCCTGACCCCCTTTGATTGCGTCCGGTCTTCTACCGGGGCGATCCTGTCCCGTCCCCCTCGCAGGATCGCCCGTTTTTTTGGTAGTTCCAATGACTTCCTGCTGCGGTACCGACAGTGTCCCGGTAAGATATGGTATTATTAATTAGCTGACATTAACGAACAGAAAAGCTCTTGACATAACGTGAAGAGCCCTTTAGTATTTGACGGAATGGTGGACTATGTTGTCATCACTCGAATTTTTGCCCATAAGAGAAAAAAACACTTGACACAGGAAAGAAGACCTTCTACCATTTGAGGAAATGGTGAAATGGTGAAATGGAGAAACAGACATGCTGCCCCATGAGAAAGAACGACTTACATTGAAAGCTGAGGTATTTAAAGCCATGGGTCATCCTCTCCGTCTTGGAGTAATCGAATTTCTTCAAAACGGCGAGATGTGCGTCTGCGACATCGTGGCCCATGTCGGCACGGAGATTTCCAACGTTTCGAAGCACCTCTCAATCCTCAAGAAAGCCGGCATTGTTACCGACCGCCGGGACGGCCTAAAGATCATGTACAGCCTCACTATGTCTTGCGCTTCTGATTTTGCGCGTTGCGTTGAAGGCGTAGTGATCAAGAGAATCGAAGACCAGCGCTCGGTCATGGTGGCTTGAGTTTGGAGGTCAACAAATGCACAGTTTCGGTAAATGGAAAAATGGTCGGTTCGGCAGCGCTATTTTTTGTCTTATAGTTGAGAGTTTAGGCAAATAATAAAATGACTACCACGGAGAGACTCCGATTGAAGATGAAGGCAGAGATCTTCAAGGCCCTGGGACAGCCCATGCGCCTGGCAATAATGGAGATTCTTCATGAAAATGAAATGCAGGTCGGACGCATTGCAGCTCAAATCGGAACCGATGCGCCCAATGTGTCAAAACACCTGGCGCTGCTTCGAAAACAGGGGTTGGTCGTTGATCGCAAGCAGGGTCCGAAAATTTTCTACCGGGGAACCATTCCGAACCTTATGGGGTTCATCTGGTGCGTCGAAAAGGCTGTTCAACAGAGACTGGATGCTCAGATGAAGTCGAAAATGGACCTTTCAGGGCAGCCCTGAACCGGCTGGCCTTTGACGGTTAGGGAGCGACGGTGACTTAGGGCATGTGGTTCGGCGGATTGGATTCAGAACCGAATACTCAATTATCGAGGCAGAGAACATGAAAACTGAAAGACACCATATGGAGCTGGAGAAACAGCATCTACATCAACTGGAGCTGGAAACGGAACCTCAAGATGAAACGTTGAGCCTTCCCTTCTTAGACGATTCACTCCGCTGGAAGGCTATCTACCTTTTTTCTGGGACGGTTCTGCTTGCGGCGTGGTGGCTCATCTATGACCACCTCTTGGCCTTCTCTCGACTCATAACCTACCATGTGCTGCCTCTTCACGAAGGCACGCATCTTGGATCTACGGTCGAGTTCTTCATTTTTGAAGTCCCCAAGGTTTTGCTGCTCCTCACCCTTATCGTGTTCTTCGTAGGAGTGATTCGGTCTTTTTTCACACCCGAGCGGACACGCAGAATACTTGGCAGGCAGTCGCGAATCGATCGGCCACGGACTTGCCGGGCTTCTTGGGGTGGTGACCCCTTTCTGTTCGTGCTCGGCGGTTCCGCTCTTCATGGGCTTTCTTACTGCCGGAGTGCCGTTGGGAGTCACCTTTTCGTTTCTTGTGACTGCCCCAATGGTGAATGAAGTGGCCCTTGTCCTGCTTTTCGGGTTGTTTGGCTGGAAGGTGGCTCTCATGTACATGGGAACCGGTCTATTTGTTGCCCTGACTACCGGATTCATAATAGGGCGCCTGGGCATGGAGAAACATCTGGAAGATTGGGTCATTGAGATGACATCCAGCCCTATTAAGCGTCCCGCCGCCGAAGTTCAAGACGAGACAATGAGTTGGGAAGAGCGCATCAGAGCCGGAGTGGATGCAGTTAAAGAGATCGTGCTGAAGGTTTGGCCTTACGTGGCCATAGGTATTGCTGTAGGCGCTGGGATTCACGGGTACGTGCCTGAGAATTTCCTTGCGGGAATAATGGGCAAAGAGGCCTGGTGGGCGGTCCCCGTGGCAGTGCTCATCGGCGTGCCCATGTACAGCAACGCAGCGGGAATTATCCCGGTTGTCCAGGCCCTGCTCTCTAAAGGAGCGGCATTCGGCACGGTCTTGGCTTTCATGATGGCCGTCATCGCCATCTCTACCCCGGAAGCTATCATTCTGCGAAAGGTGTTGAAACCCCGGCTGATTGCAGTTTTCATGGGGGTAGTCACGGTCGGCATTATCGCCGTGGGTTATTTGTTCAATGTCGTGCTCTAGTAGAGCGGTTCACATAGTCATTAGGAGAGGAAATCATGGCTCCAGAAAACAAACTTTCCGTTGTTGAAGCCGAGGCCGTCGTCGAGGATGTGACGAGCCCTCCCCGATCATTGATCGAGACTTTGAAAGACAGCAGACTCATTTCCTATTGGCAGGAAGAATGGAAGCCTCTGGCAATCATTATCGGGGTTTTTCTCGCCTGTTACTACATTCCCGTGGGGAACGCCCGGTTCGACAACGCGGTCACGGAAGCATTCCACCTGGTAAAGTGGTATGCGCGGGAACATGTCTTGCTGTGCCTCGTGCCGGCTTTTTTCATAGCAGGAGCGATCGGGGTCTTTGTGAGCCAGGAAGGGGTAATGAGGTACTTGGGGCCTCAAGCGTCGAAGTGGATTTCATATCCGGTCGCTTCAGTATCAGGCACAGTGCTCGCCGTTTGTTCTTGCACAGTGTTGCCCCTCTTTGCGGGCATCTGGACCCGAGGAGCAGGATTAGGGCCTGCCTCTGCATTCCTTTACTCCGGGCCTGCGATAAACGTGCTCGCGATCGTCCTCACCGCTCGTATCCTTGGCTTTGAAATGGGAGTTGCTCGAGCTGTTGGCGCGGTCTCTTTCAGTGTGATTATTGGCCTCTTGATGCACCTCATTTTTCGCAAGGAGGAGGAGCAGCGCACCGAGGAAACTCTTGTCGCTATGGCGGGTAAGAGTCTTGACGGACGTCCACTTTGGCAGACCACAGTATATTTCGCCTTCATGGTCGGGGTGCTCGTGTTCGCCAACTGGGCCAAGCCTGAGACAGATGCGGGGCTTTGGTACACCATTTTCTTGTCAAAGTGGATCATTACGGGACTGCTCTCCATTGGTTTTGCGGCGGTCTTGGTCCTGTGGTTCGAGGTTCCTTTATGGAAAATGGCGATTTCCGGGGTGGCTGTGGCAGTCATTGGATGGTTTTTTCCGCATGACCCGCTGGTGCCCTTTACTGCGGGCGTTATAGCCCTCTCGGTGATGGCAGTCACCTCCGGAGGCGAAACAGAGGACTGGTTCAACGAGACCTGGGGTTTTGCAAAGCAGATCTTGCCCCTACTTTTGATTGGCGTCCTTTTTGCCGGTTTGTTGCTGGGTCGTCCCGACAAAGAAGGGCTGATTCCAAATGAGTGGGTTGCCTGGGCTCTGGGCGGAAATTCTGTCTGGTCTAATGCCATTGCCTCAGTATCGGGGGCCTTCATGTATTTTGCTACCTTGACGGAAGTTCCCATTGTGCAAGGGCTCATCGGCAGCGGAATGGGTAAAGGCCCCGCATTGGCATTATTGTTGGCCGGCCCTGCGCTTTCTCTGCCGAGCATGCTGGTCCTCAATAGCGTCATGGGCTTAAGAAGACTTTCGTGTTCGTGTGCTCGTCTGCGTGTTGTCAACCATTGCAGGAATGTTTTTCGGAGCGTTCGTCGATTAATTTCGCGGGAATCGCCGGTCACGCCTGTAAGAGATATATAGGGCTTATACAGAAAATGAATCGTGAAAGGAGTTTTGAAACTGTGATCAACAGGCTACTGAAAAGGGAGTCATTCAAGCAAAATTCCTCGTGAAATTGGCGGCTTCAGCTTTTGCGTCGGGCGTAACTCTTTGTCGCGTGCGGGTCTCGGGAGGAGAGCCTCTCAGACAAGCTTAGCCGTGCGTCGGCTTCCGGCGACATCCCTCAAGTGCTGGCGCTTCTGGATCAAGGAGCGGACCTGCGAGCGAGAGATAGTGAGGGCAAGACGGCTTTGGGAAGAGCTTCATTCAGCGGCCAAAAGCAGGTAGATCGAATTGCTCCTGACAAGGGGCGCGGATGTAAATGCGAGAGGCCGATACGGCAAGACGGCTTTGATGGCTGCTTCGTCTCAGGGCCATCCGGAAATGGTGAAGACGCTCTTGAACCGAGGGAGCCGACGTCAACGCTACGGGACGATCACAATCAGACCGCTCTGATGTGCGCTTCACTCAAAGGCCACAAGGAAGTCGTACGGTTGCTTCTGGAGAGCGGCGCAGACATCAATGTCAAGACGAAAAAAGGATATACAGCGCTTAGCATAGCAACGGATCGAGGACACAGCGAGGTGGCGGACCTGATTCTCGAAAAGAAGCCCGATCTCACCATCTGTGACTGCCAATCAGGCCGTTCAAGATACTACTGAGTGATATGATGCGCAGATTGTTATGCGAACAGTCCATATCGACCCAAATCAATGATTCTACGGAATTGGAATCAGCAGCGTATTTGGCTCGGTTATTTTTTAAGAAAGGAGTGCCTATGAGGAAATTGTCTGTTATTGCGGCCCTATTTCTTGTCTTGTGCTTGGGGATTTCCGCGACATTCGGTCTAGTTGACGAAAACAAAGGACTCGCCCTAGTGAAGGCGGCTCAGAATCACGATCTCAAACTGGTCCAAGGTTTGCTCAAACAAGGGGCCGACGTAAACACAAAAGAAGGCACGGGAATGACGCCCCTCATGTATGCGGCCATGTACGGGGAATCTGAAATGGCCAAGCTCCTGATAGACAGCGGCGCGGATATAGAGTACAAGGACGAACATGGAATGAGCCCACTGCTGGCGGCCTGCATGATGGGACACGCGGATATCGTGAAACTCCTGCTGGATAAAGGGGTTAACCCTGATGGCAGAAGCGGGATCGGAACCACTCCGTTAATGTCTGCAGCTTTATATCACAAGATTGATGTTGTGAAAGTATTGCTGGAGCGAGGAGCCGATGTCAACGCTATTAATAGTGAGGGTATGACGCCGTTAAAGATGGCTGCGAAGGGCTCAACGGAAGTTCCTGAACTGATTCAGATCTTAAAAGCCCACGGAGCCAAAGAGTAACGGCTATTGGGATAGGGAATTACTGATCGCTCTCTGAAGGCGATCTTCATAACAAGGAGAATTTAATGAAGAAAGTAAAAGTCTTAGGTCCAGGCTGAGCCAAATGCCACAAAACCTACGACCTGGTTCAGGACGTAGTAAAGAAGCAGGGTCTGGACGCGGAAGTTGAGTACGTCCAGGACATCAAGGAACTCGCCAAGCACGGTGTCTTCATGACGCCTGCCGTGGTGGTAGATGGTGAGGTCAAGGTGGCCGGCAAGGTCCCCAAGGAATCGGAAATAGTGGGGTGGCTCTCTGCTTGAGTAATGCAGTCAGCGATAGCTAGAATGGCTGTTTTTTTGCGAGCCTGGCCAAGGGCTAAGACGTTAACGATGACACCGCTGAAGAAGCCCACATTAACTAAAAGGAGATTCTCAGGCGGAAGCGTGTGTCTGGCGGTACACTGAGCGCTTCCCGTTCCTGAGAAACGTTGCTCCCAATGTTCGGGAGCCCGGGCGATCATTTTAAAGCAGTCAGGTTCGCTCTTGACTGCGCAGGGAAACGGTGATAGGAATGCTCTCCAGGCGCGAGGCTGGTTGTCGAACACAAAGTCGGTTCAAAGGCTCAGCAGTCTGAGTTTACAACAAGAAAGCAACATACGGCTTCTGTCAAATGAATTGGAATATGAAGAAAATCGGCGCATATAGAAAATCGGCTGGCATCGTCATGGCTATCGTGATGAGTTTCCACATATTCAGCGGATTGCGCCTATTCTGTCCGGGGGCGTTGCTTGAGCCGCTACGTGCCGTTGGAATCGACGTTGGCGCCCTTTCTCGCATTGCGCCGGGACACGACAGTGGAAAAATTGCTGCCGCCGGTGCCGAGAGCCGGAGTGACACTTCCAAATGTAACTGCAAGAAAAAGTGTCCTGTCATTCCTTCTGCCGTAATCACATCAAATCCTACCCAGCGGTTCAACGAAGTTCAACGCCAATTCAAATCAGTGTCCTGTCATTCTCTTGTTTCTCATGTGACTGATTATGGATTGGTTACAGGGAGCGGCCCGCCACCGATAGAACTGGCGTCGTGCAAATCTTTATATTCTTCGACTCCCCTTTCTCTTACCTGCGTTCTCCTGATCTGATTTCCGCCACGACAATTTGGTTGAGTTCGGTCATCCGGGCCACGGGCACTGCCGCCTGATGTGCGCTAGGCATGTCTCGAACCCCGGAATCGAAGAAATCCTCTCATCTCCAAATGGGAGCGGGGCTCTCATAAGATGATGACACGCGGTCGCTCTAGGCGGCCGAATCGAAAGAAAATATCCACGGAAATCAATGGAGTTATGGTCAGAATGAAGACATACACTTTAATGCATCTCAGAGGGCGAAAGCATTCCACCATTATTGCATCTGCGATCCTGGTAGTCTGCATAATCATGTTGTCGCCCGCATGGGCTGTTGAAAATGGAGGCTATCCCAACGCGAAGTTTTTAGTAACAACTCAGTGGGTGGCAGACCATCTGAAGGATCCGAACGTCAGGATCCTTGACCGGCAGGACGTTGAGCCGGACGAGGAATTTTACGCCAAGGGCCACATCCCAAATTCCATACGGATGACTACTGACCCAATCAAGGGCACGAGGCTAGGTATCCAGGAGATGCTGCTGGTGAAAGATCTGATTCGGTTTCTCGAAGAAAACGGCGTTTCCCAGGACCATCATGTCGTCCTAGTAAGCCGGTCAGACCGGTTTCCAGCCGCAACCAGAGTATTTTGGGCCTTGGAGCTGTTGGGGCACAAAAATGCCTCTGTTCTCGATGGAGGCATCGACAAGTGGATAGCCGAAAAAAGACCAATGACCTCCGAGGCGCCTCACTTCGATAAGACCTCATATAAGGTAGATCTGAAACGTGATCGGCTCGTGACCGGAGACGAGTTGGCCGGATACATTGGGTCTTTCAAAGAACTCGGCATTGTAGTGGTTGATTCCAGGAGGACTGAGGAGCACGCGGGGACAAAGATGAGTCGTGCTTCCAGCAAACTGGGACGCATTCCGGGCGCCGTCAGCCTGTTCTTCCCAGCAATTCTTGTCGGTGACAATTACAAGGAGTTCAAGTCAGCGGATGAAATCAAGAAGATCTTCGCCGCGAAGGGCATCACTCCGGACAAGAATGCCGTCTTCTCGTGCGTGAGCGGCTGTTTCGGAACAGTGCTCTATCTTGGGGCGCGGCTACTCGACTATCCGAAAGCTTCCGTGTACGACGGCGGGTGGATCGAATGGAGTCAAAAAGGCTACCCCGTGGAAGGAGGAGAAGCTCCCGGAATATCTGGGACGCCGTCAACTCCCCCGGCAAAAGCCAAACCACCAGCCTCGCGCCCATCAGTGCCGCAACAGGGCTGTTAGACGAAACGAGATTACATGAACGAGATCAGGTTCGAAGAAATAGATTCAACTTTAGGACAAAAGGAGATTTTCGTAATGAGAAAACCGTGTATCGTCGTAGTGTTGGGACTCATCCTGGCCTCTTTGACAATCATTTCAACAAGCGCCTCGGCCGAACCCAAAATCAATCTTCAGGCGCTTCTGGCCAAACAGGTTCCCGTCATGCTTGAATTTGGAAGAGGCTGGTGCATACCCTGCAAATATATGAAGCCGATTCTGGAAGACATGGGAACAGCTTACCAGGGCAAAGCAATCGTCATGACCGTTGACATGGACGCCAATAAAGACCTTGTCGCGAATTTTCGTGTCAGAATGATGCCCACGCAGGTATTCCTGGCGCCGGACGGCAAGGAATTTTTCAGAAATGAAGGGACGATGGAGAGGAATCAGATCGCATACGTTTTCGGCAAAATGGGACTTCCGGAGATTGCTCCGGGGGCACGTCCCGCTCAAGCGCCTCAGGCCGGAGCGCCTCAGCCGTTTCCGGCGATTCCAGGAGCGGCCCGATAGGGACTAAATAAAACGGAGACTGCGATCATACCTGCTGATCTGCGATCGCAGTCTCTGCTCGACTTCGGATGCTCGAATACTGGAAAATGGCTGCACTGGTTGCAGCGTCACAATTTTGAACCTAGGAGACTAACAATGGAATCGCTATTCGCAATAGTTCAGCAGTGGGTTTCATCCGGCAGCATTTGGCTTGCGGCCGGCGGCTCATTCGCGGGTGGCGCGCTCACGGCGCTGAATCCCTGTGTTATCGTGATGGTCCCATTGCTGATCGGATTTATCGGAGGCATGGACGAAGAGATGACTGCGTGGAAGTCTTTTCTGTTCACATTGGTCTTTGTCGTGGGATTCAGTGTGGAGTTAGCCGTTCTCTTTACCGTGGGGCTGGCTGCTGCTCCGTTTCTGCAGTCCGAGTACATGGTGTACGTCGTAGCTGTAATCTGCATTCTGCTGGGTCTCCATTTCATGGACATTTTTCACATCCAACTGCCCATTTCGCAGGACAAGCTGCCCAAATACACGGGTTTTTTGGGCGCTGCCCTTTTCGGTTTTATGTTCGGGCTGGTTTCATTACCCTGCACGGGACCAGCTCTGCTTCTAATCGTGAGCGTCATTCCGCTGAAAGGGGCTGTTTTCGGTGGCGTAATGATGCTGTGCTACGGCGTCGGTCATTGCATGCTGATTCTGGCAGTTGGGACATCTGCGGGCGCTGCCAAGCATCTCATCAGTTCCACGCGAATGCATGCCGCTAACCTCGTGCTCAAAAAGGCCGCGGGTGCGCTCCTCGCAGCGGTAGGGCTTTACATAGGCGCAGGAGCACTGTTTCCCAGCATCGGGTTCGCGTTTTAAGTAGGGTGAAAAGGTGTCTGGAAATGGCTGACGATCACTGTAGAATTCGAGTTGGCGATTATGAAGTTGGCCTCATGGGATTAAGGCAAGCTATGGAAGAAATTGCCTTGTCCCATGCGGACAAATCCGATCCGGAAGTTCAACAAGCATTGCTGGATAAGCTTTGCAAGAAAAATTATATTCCGAGTTCAGCGAGAGCGGACTACGCCAGAGCCTTTGTGAGGGAATTTCGCAAATTTCTCGGGCGACCATATGACGAGCCGGCTAGTCAAGGATTGAGTGTACTCTGGTCCTCGGTCCCGGTTGCTCCCAGTGCAACAGTCTGGCAAGCAATGTACTCCAAGCGTTGAATGAGATGAAACTTCCGGTGGCAATAGAGCACGTTACAGACCTGAAACAGATTGGCGAGCATGGCATCTTCGCTACACCGGCTCTGGTGATCAACGGAAAAATCGTCACCAGAGGGAAGGTACCCTCTGTAAACAGGATAAAGGAACTGCTCGGGGAGGCCCATCCTGAGCAGGTTGAAAGTCGATGAGGCGCATTTTGCACCCAGAGAACGGAATCGGCTTGGACGATTGAATCTTCCGCAAACCAAGGGCTGACGAGCGTGTTCGGCGGGGTTTAGTAACCGTGCCGGAGGCGCAGGCGGCAGTCCGAGAACATGGCTGATCGTGAAAAAATGGGGTTTGGTCGCGGGTAATATTTTACGATTTGACGAAAACCGACAAGATTTCGGAGGGAGTGGCGCGATGGTCAGGACTAACAGAAAGGAGGGTTCGTATGCGACAAGAAGAGACAGTTCACTTGTGGGAACTGGCGGTGCTGGTCGTTGCCCTTGTGATTGCGATCGTGATGTCATGTTGGACAGGGAAGTGCTAATCGCGATCGTGATATCTGTGGTCTTGCGCCGGCTTCGGAGCGCAATGGTCCCCGCACGCGGGATTATTCCACATGGCGTCTGGGATACGAAGCGAACCATTGTCAAATATGAGCGGCTCCGCAATACCCACGCCCAGGATTCTGAAGGCACGAGGAAACATGTTTAAAACGAACAAGATTCATCTGTTGGTTACGTTTGCGGTTGTCGGCATCTTTGCGGTTCTCGTATACGTGATTTTCTTCATGGATCGGTCGACAAACGCTTCATTGGAAGAGCAACGCATAGACCTGCAATCCATGATGGCGAAACGAGTGCCCATTCTTCTTGAGTTCGGGAAAGGATGGTGTCGGCCCTGCAAGTATATGAAACCCATACTGGAGGATACGGCCAAGCGCTACGGAGCAAAGGTAATCGTGGCTGCGGTGGACATGGACGCAAATTTGGACCTGGTGCGCAGTTTCCGAGTGCGACTCATGCCCACACAAGTATTTTTGCGGCCTGACGGGAAGGAGTTCTTCAGGAACGAAGGCGTCCTTGAGCGAGAGGATATAAAAGCTATTCTTGCCAAAATGGGCGCCCAGGCCGCCCGGATGGCCACGTTCTCGGTAGCAGGGCTCCAGATACATCAACGCCGGGGAAAACCTTTCCGAACGAGGCGCGACAATGATTTCTTGGCCATTTGATGAAGACGGCTACCTGCTAATCACGCAAATCGAAAGTGTGCGCATGGGTGCGATTGCCGGTCCAGCGCTTCGAATGGCAATTCCTCAGTTTCGCAGTGTTGCCCCTTTCCGCTGTCTTTGGGTGAAGAGGATTTAATGGACGGCCGTTTGATCATAATCAAATCTCAAAATTGAGAGATCGACTATGAAAGCTTTCCTAAGTGTATTCATCAGAATTCTCTTATTAGTGATCTTCTTTGCGGGAATCGGCTTGATGACAAATTTTGCGACCAATAATCCTATTCCTTGGGTGTACTCACCGCCACGGGAAATAACCATCGCTGGGGTCACGGTACAGCTCATTGATGAACGAGAAGCAGCGAGTCTGCTGGACGACCCCCGAACTGTTTTTGTGGATTCACGCGGATGTCGCAGAGTACGCCAAATCGCACGTGAAGGGAGCAATTTGCCTGCCCCCTGACGATGTGGAAGAGCGATTTCCTGTTGTGGAAGTGCTGATTCCGTCGGACAGTCGGATAATCCTCTACTGCTACGGACCGGAGTGCGATATGGCCGAGAGAGTCGGAACGTTCCTGGCTCAACTGGGATACAAGAACATGATGATCATGAGTTCCGGCTTTTCTGCGTGGGAGAAGGCCAAGTTTCCTGTTGACGGCAAGAGGAAAGATGATGCGGCGATTGAAGATCCCGTGGACTTTTGGAGGCAAGACGAAATTGCGGAGACAGAGATAGCTTCGCGTCGCTCTTGTAGATGTTTTGGTCTGGTCAAGATAGCCGGATGGAGTTGTTTACAGACCCCCAAGGGAGAGATCGTTTCATGACGCCTGACCCTTTTGAAATTCTTAGCCTAGCCGAGGATGCTTCGATGTGCCCAGCAGGAGTAGCGAGGAATAAAGATCGGACTGATAATGCAGAATGAGGATCGCATGAAATATTTAACTCTTGCGGCCAGGTTGTTCATCGGTGGTCTGTTTATCTACGCCAGCATTTATAAGATCAGCGATCCGGCGAATTTCGCGGTGTCCATCAGAAACTACATGATTGTTCCGCCATCGTGGAGCAACCTACTAGCGCTTACGTTCCGTGGATCGAGATCGGCGCTGGCGGTTTCTTGATCTCGGCATTCAGACAAAGCCGTCTGCATTGCTGGCCACCGGGATGTTGGGGGTTTTCCTGGGCGCTCTCATCTATACCTATTCCACCGGGTTAGACATCGATTGTGGTTGCTTTTCATCGGCAGATTCGTCATCAGGCCGTATCGGGATATATCACCTCGTCCGAGACACAGTATCCTGGTCTTGATTTCGCTGTCTATCCTTGTCACGGATCGGGGGCATTTTAGCATCGCCGGTTTTACAATTTTTGAACGCTTGAGGCCGGCGGACATATAGATGCATGCGTCACAGGCTCTTTTGTCCATTGCATGGGCATGTTTCACAAATTTAAGCTTCTGACTACTTTGAGAAAGGAAACAAACATGACTCAAGATTGCTGCACAGAAAACCAGGAGGTCATGATCTTGGCGTGCTCAGGGGCCAACAACCTCGGCCAACTCGCCAATCAGGCAGCCGTGGAGTTAACGCGTGAAGGTTTCGGGAAAATGTCCTGTCTGGCAGCCTTGGGGGCTCAACTCGGCAACTTTGTGAAATCTGCCAAGAACGCTCCTCGGCTGATTGCAATTGACGGCTGTCCATTAAGCTGCGCTCGGAAGGTCCTGGACAATGCCGGGATACCGGCGCCCTGCCACGTGGTTCTCTATGACCTGGGAATCGAAAAGACCATGAACACTATCCTGGATCCGGCCGAGGTGGAGAAGGTCAAAACCGCGGTCAAAGGAGAGTGCTCGGGTCAAGTGACTCTTGTCGGAGTCGATGCAGGTCCGTCTCGCAGCTGTTGTGGGTAGGTGGTACCGAGAACTCAGACAAGGATATCGAGAATGCGCGAGCGAAAAACTCCAATGATTGGAGGTGGCGAGAAATGACAAGAATACCGGTCCTCTCGGTCATACTGCTGGTTACGTGCGCTGTTGGTCTTTCGATTGCTGTGGCCGACGACGTTGACACATTTCTGAAGCAGATCAAGGATCCGTCTCCTGATGTGCGAGTCAAGGCGATTGAAGACCTCTGCGCAGGGTGAGGCAGACCTGCGAGGGCGGTTTCGCCTCTCATCGAAGCGCTGAAGGACCCTGAATGGAAAGTGCGCCGGGCGGCCGCGGATGCCCTGGGTTACTTTACGCGGGAAGGGAACAAGACTATTCGGCCCCTACTGGACACCCTTACGGACGAAAGAGTGGAAGTGCGACGAGTCGCTGTTCTTTCTCTGGGAAGGCTGGGCAGCGGAGTTGCGGCAGTTAAGGAAACTCTAACACAAATGGAAAACGATGCTGACCCAATTATAAAGACAAATGTGAAGATCGCGAAGGTATTGATTGGGTCAACGGACGAATCTGTGATTCCTTCCCTAATACAGGCATTGGGGAGTAAAGAGACTCCTACCGCAGAGGCAGCGATTAAGGCCCTGAGACGTTTTGGCGAAGAAACTCCTGACAAATTGATCCCGGGTCTTGTGGATGCCCTCAATTCAAACGAGCAGCCCCTGGCGAAGAATGTCTTGAAAGTTTTGCGAGACATGAAGAATCGCGGACAGGCAACGCTGCCGAGCTATTGCGGCGGCTTATGACAAATTCGACCCAGAAACAAGGTTTATCGTGCTCCGAACAGTCGTAGAAATAGATGACACGGGCGATCACGCTCTTCCCTTGTGCATGAAGGCTGTTGATGACCCCCATGTCACGACTCGAAAAGAGGCATTGAAGGGAGCCCTGCGTTACAAAACAAAGCTGGAACCTTATTTGACGCCGTTGGCTCAATCTTTGAAAGATTCTGACGAGGAAAATCGACTTCTGGCCATCGCGATCATGAGAGGGATGGGCAATAGGGCATTAGAGGCTTTGCCCAGCCTTATTGAATTGACCAGGGAGAGCAACCAGCGTGTCCGCTTATCCGTCATCTCGGCTCTGGGCGCTCTCAATCCCCCAAATGAAGAAGCGCTTGCGGCTGTAGGCACAGCCCTGAAGGACAAAGACGAAAAGGTGAGAGCGACCGCTCTGACTGTGTTGAGAGGCGCGGGACAACGAGCCCCCACGATGGTGATTCCGATCCTGGAGAAAGCGCTGGAATCGGAGAAAGAACAAAAGACGAAGCGGTCCATCACGGCCACGCTGGATGGTCTGAAAAGGACAAGCAAGTGAATATGGGTCAGCTAAACAGCATTTGCAACAAAAATGATCAGTGACACGTTTTCTGGAAGAAATCACATGAAGGGGCATGGACGATGGCGAGCAACCGATTTGATCTCAGAGGGTTAACCTCACTCCTTATGGGAGCTGGTTTTCTCATTTTGACGATTTCCGGCGGGGTGTCGTATGTAGTCCCACATGGCCGAATAGCGTACTGGACGGACTGGAGCTTCCTGGGTCTGACCAAAACAAACTGGGCCGATATCCACCTGATTGGAAGCGTGTTGTTTCTGCTGGCTGGAGGCGTCCACGTATACTTGAACTGGAAACCTCTTGCAAGATACTTCGTGGGCAGGGTCAAGGGCAGCTTCAGACTCACGAAAGAAGTTGGAGTGACCGGCCTGGTCGCGCTCTTGGTCGTTTTAAGCGCAATCTATAGCATTCCTCCTTTGAGTTACATCCCTGATCTGGGTGAATCCGCCAAAAATTCCTGGGTGGGCCGAGAATATGAGCCGCCGTTTGGTCGAGCAGAATTACTAAGTTTCAAATCGTTTTGCAAGAAACAAGACATACCTTTGCAGAACGCTATCGCAGAGCTCGGAATTAATGGAATCCTGGTTCGTGACCCGGAAACTACTCTTGCTGAGGCGGCCAAAAGTAACGGAACTAGCCCTTTGAGGCTTTACATGATTGTCAAGCGCCTTGAAGGAAAAGCCGTCACGAGAGTCGAAGCTACAGTTTTGACGCCTGAAGCGGTCGAGGAAAAATTCGCGGGCTCAGGCATAGGGCGGAAGACTTTGTCGGAGATCACGAGTTTCTTGAACCTGGATGGGGCACAGTTGAGAACCCGTCTGGCGTCTATCAACCTTAACCTAAAGGATGACGAATCGTTGAAGACGGCCGCCGAGCGTCTGGGTCTTCAGCCGATTGAGCTACTTAAGGCCGCGTTGATCGACGGGTACAAACCTCAAAAATAGACAGAGGGACCGGGCCTCGCTAGCCACTTGCATTGGTCTCGGAAGCCAACAATGGTAATAGTTTAAACAACAATGGACATGGCCACGCGCCCTGAAACAAAAAGGAGGACTCGATATGAAAGCGTTATTACTGGCAATGTTGCTCGGGATAACGACTGCTCTTCTCGCCGCTAGTCCGGCTCTCGCCGCAGAGTATTTTGTGGTCAAGAGTAGATCCGGAATTCTCAGAGTGGTTAATCACCAACCCCAAGGAGGAGCAACCATCGTCAAAGGTCCTTTCAAAACCTGGGAAGAAGCTCAAAAGGCAATCAGGTCGGCAACTGATACTAAGGCCCCTGATGCCGGCGCAAAGTGACTACAGAAAGATTGGTGATAACTTAATGAAGATAATTAGCTTTTGTTATAACAATACTGGATGGGCAGTTGGTATCCTATCAGTCGTTTTTTTGCTTTTCATGAGTGCTCCGGCGCGGCCAGAGACCTCCCCTAAGGCTTCCACGTTGGATGAACTGATAAGAATGTTCGATTCCTCCAGTTGCAAGGAATGCCATGAGAAAATCTATGAGCAGTGGGAGAAGTCTCATCATGCGAGACCCCTGATCGGCATGGATGACATGATGCTTTTGACACAGTACCTCAAAAGGGTTGATCGGCCTGACAAACCTGCGGATAAGGCTATCAAGCAGGACTTTCCGTGTTTCAAGTGTCATTTCCCCCAGATAAAATACGGAACCGACGCCGTGGCCGGAGAGATCGCCAAAGCTATGCTCACGGGCGACAAGGCCACGATAAGGAAGCTGAACATAAGTTGTCTGGTGTGTCACAACGAGAAAGCCGTCGTCCACGGTCGCCCTGAGAAAGGGGTCGTATATGGCAGCAAGGACGTACCCGACCATGAAGGTCGTCCTGTAAAGAAGAGCCCCCTGCTCAAGAACTCATTGCTGTGTGGACAATGCCACGGATTGGGTCCGGTTTTGGATTCTCCGGACATGCCTGTGCAATGCGCTACGCTCTACGGCAGCTACATGCATGCGTACATTCCTTCCGGAGGCACGCAAACTTGCCAGGAATGTCACATGAAGGATGCCGGCCATTACATGCCCCCCAATTTCAATGCCCGAGATGAATTGTCCGCTCGGTTACGACAATCCTTACCTATGGAGGTTCAGACTCTGGCTTATACGTTCCATCCGGACGACAAGGCATTCTTCCCGATGGTGGTGGTCAAGACGAAGATCACCAGCAAGGCCGGTCATCGTATCCCGGACGGTTGACCATCCAAAAATCGGGTGGTCCTGGATGTGACCGCGAGCACTACGGAAGGCAAGAAGATATTCGAAACATCGAGAATCTACATGCCTCAATCAACCGATTCTCGTTCAACTCAGATGGTTCTCGGCCCGGAGAACAAGTTGGGCATTATACGCGACACCAGTATCCAACCCTTTGCCCCCAAGGAGGAGACTATCGAAATCCCGTTGCCAGCGGGACTGAAGGATGCTGTGATTGAGGTTAACCTCAGCTATCAGCCTCGACCCGGGAATATTTATCCTATCCATAAGGTTGTAAGAAACGTGAGCCTTGACCAGACGAAATAGCCAACATTCAAGAATGGCATAAGGAGAAAGGCGCCATGTTGTTAGAGGGATACAAAAAGGAGATGTTTCGACCAAAGTGCAACCCCAACTTTCAGTCAGTGCACTGCGTCGCTCACCTCGATCAGGACATTTCGGAGGTTCTTCCTTATCTGAATTCTGCACTCGGAGCAGATGATTATGTGAAATCTCCTCCCGCTTTGACTCTCCGAGTTCACGGCAAGCTGATTACGCTGCATGCTCGTGAGATATACGTAAATGCGCTTAACGACGAGATCGAGGCGGAGAAGATACTTGGATGGCTCAAAGGGGAGATCAATGAGGCGTGGGAAAAACGTGGCGAAATCGAGCCAAAGTTTGAAAGCAGGCCCGCGGCCAAGATGATGGAAATCCTAAAATTATTGCCCAGGACCAATTGCGGTAAATGCGGCGATCCGACCTGCACTGTTTTCGCAGTGAATGCCACACAGGGAGTAAAGGACCAAGAGGATTGTCCCGAATTGAAGGATGAAAATAAGCTTAAACTTCAGGAATACCTGAACCGGTTCGGTTTTGATATGGGATAGTCATTAATATTAGTTGGTTGACGGTCTACCGACGTAGAGTCAACCTGGCGGGGATCAGAATTCCGGCATTGCGGCCATCTACTGCATTCGCCGGATAATACGAAGTGAAAGGAGAAAGAATGCGTATCGTTAGACTTGTCACGTTGTTTGTTTTCCTTGGGGCTCTGGTCTTGACGACCGTGCCCTCTATCGGCGAGGCTGGCTGCCCTGCGTGCTCAGGCGTGGGACAATCAAATGGGTATTATGCGAACCCCTACTCTTACGGCGCATATTGGCCTACTTACGGGTATCCATCCCAATTCGGGACCCAGGCTGTGCGATCTAAGCCGGCGAAATCCAAGAAACGTGCGCCAAAGGAGAAGCCTGCAGCGCGATGACGGGTAACAAAATGTAAGGTCAGAAGATTAATTTACTGTGGACCTTGAGCTCAAACTGGCCACTGGAAGGCAACTCGGCCCCGCATCTTTCAGGTTGTATGGCTGATTGCCTTCCACCCACTCAGCATCGGGTTCGCGGATCATAATCATTTGAATCGCGACTTGAGTCGCTTACTACGAATCTGATTTGAGCATGCTTGTTGCGCCCTCGAAGAAATAGATCAGGGGCATTTGAGGCTGGCATGTAAGTGGCCCCAACACGGGCCTGTGCCGATCCGGCAATGAGCAGCGCCCTTGAACTGCTTGGAAGCCGGTTCAAAGAGGAAATATGAAAAGTTCACTGCAAACACGTTTTTTCTTGTTCCTGCTGCTGCCGGTGACGATCGTGCTCCTTGCCGCCGGATACGCTTCCTTTATATACGCCAGAGCAACCCTTCAAACCCAATGGACCGATTCCGTCAAATTGAGGCTGGAAAAAACCGCTCATCAAATTCAAATGAGGGTCGACGAAAAGCAGGCATTGATTGATTCGATTGTGCAAGCGGAGAGAGTCCCTAATGGGACAGTAATTCAATCATTTCTGATTCAGAAGCTCAGAAACCAGCCAGGAGTACGTTTTGTGGACGTTGAGCCTCTGCAGGCTAGAAATCAAAAGGCTCTGCGCAAGTTCCCTTTCCATTCTGAAGAAGGCTCTGAAGGATCATCCGACTTCGTGTGCCTTGTCTATCAGAATGAGAGACTTCCGTACTCGAAAGATCTTTCACAGGGTGATGTGGAGGAGACGGTTCCTCCGGACAAGTATAAGCTAAAGACTCTTTGCTCAGGAAGCCTGCGGCCGCTCTTGCCCGACGATTTCCTTTCAATAGTCAAGAAGTTCGGCGGCACTGATGAGGTCCCGACCAAGCGTCTCGTTGTTAAGGTGCGGTTTGATTCTTTGCTGGACAACATTCTAGAAGTTGGTAAGTGGACAGGCAGTTCTGCGAGGTTGATCACCCGGGATGGGATATACCTTGCTCGAACCGATCAAGCCTCTTGGTCGGGCCAGCCCTTCGGGAAATCGGGTGAGCCTTTGGAGAGGACAGTCCTGGCAGAGATGCAGACCAAGAATTTCGGCACAATCCTCGGCGAAGGGTTATTTCCTGAAACGGTGGTCGGATTCCTTAGAATTCCCAGTACGGATTGGTATCTCGTTTTGTTTTCTCCGGGCAGCGACGTGTTCGCCTCTATATCCAGATTTCATTTCAATTACCTATTCGGCGGCATAGCCACAATGATCTTCGTGGCGCTCCTGATACGGAGATGCGCCAAGTCGGTTTCCAACCAAATAGGCGAGATCTCAGATGCCGCATCGAGAGTGGAAGAAGGTGATTTGAGCGTGGAGCTGACGGCGGATGGATCTGATGAAATCTCACAATTGAAACGCCGTTTCAATCTCATGGTGGAAGGCCTGAGGCGAATAGAACTTATAGAGCAGACTTTCGGCTGGTACGTAGACAGGAAGATCGCTAATGAGTTGCTAGAAAACCCCGAACGCCTTCGTTTGGGCGGAGAGAATCACGTAGTGACCATCCTCATGGCAGACCTCCGCGGGTTCTCTCAGGCCGCGGAAAAATTGCGCCCCGAACAGGTCACGAAACTTCTGAACCGACACTTCTCCGCTGCAATTGACGCGATCGAGAAATACGAGGGAATTGTTGTGGATTTCTACGGCGACTCCGTTCTGGCATTCTTCAACGGCATGGACTCAGATGTTCCAGCGAGAGCGGCAGACGCTGTGAACTGTGCCCTGGAGATGCAGCGTGAATGCGCCAAAGCTGCGCAACAGAACCTCCTGGAAGGGCTACCGTCGTTCGCAATGGGAGTAGGTATTCATACAGGAGAGGTAGTGGTTGGAAACATTGGATCAGAAAGAAGAGCCAGGTACGGTATTGTCGGGTCAGCAGTAAACGAGACCGATCGGATTCAGGCCCAAGCTCAGGGGGGTACTATTCTGATTTCCGGGCAGACGTACGGACTCCTTTCCGAACGGGTTGTCGTGGGGCCGAAGTCTCAAGTGGGATTAAAGGGACTAAAGAGGATCAGAGACTTGTACCCTGTCCTGGAGATGGACGCGCCCCAACCGGGCCTCCACTTGTCCCCCGAAAGAACCGTGGCCTCTCATAAAGGAGCAATCTAATTATGAGGAAACTTGCTCCCGCTTGCCATCTCAATCACCGTGCTAGTTATCGGCGCATCGTCTGCCATCGGGTGAGGTACGTGCGATGTGGATGATCCCAAACCTCCAATTGGGGGTTCGAACAAATTCATTGTTAATTGAGAGATCCGTCTCTCAACGTCTCAAGGGTGAAGACAGCTGGCTTAGACAGTGAAGCTAGGAACTCTAATTCAAAACAATCCAGTAGAAAAAATGGAGAAAGCATGAAAAAATTACGTCCGTTCGCTCTCATTATCGTGGTGGTTATTCTTTCTGCAACGCTGGCTTCTTGTGGCCTTCGCGTGGAGCGGCCCCCTCAAGTGGATGTTGCGCAACCGGGTCTCAGTCAACGTTCCTTCCGGCTCCGGCGCCCTTTCCTAGGTAAATATCCATGTCGAGTAGTGTGTCCTCAGGAGCGGCACAATTTGAGCTTCAGATCACTGCGGGGACACTGATGGTACAGAAACACAGTCAAGGAGGAGTGCCATGACCACTGAAAAGAAAACAAACAGCGAGGATAAACGAGAAAAGTGCTTCGGCTTTCCGTTTGGAGGCTCACAAGCAATGAGAGAAATGATGCGCACCTGCTGCCCATCCGAAACAAAGGTAGTTGACTGTTGTTCTATGATGCAAATAATGATGAGCAAAAAGACCGGGAAAGCGTGTGAGGAATAGAGCCGATAACCAAACGACGCGTCAGCCCCTTTTTGTACAATAAAGCGTGCACGATGTCGTATGACGACCCGGATGTCCCCGATTCCCGACTGGAACAGTCACCCGACGCCTTCCAGTACGGGCATCAGTCCCCATAGGAGGAGCAGTTTGAACCCTTCCATTCGGGACGAGTGCCGGTATGAGAGCGCCAGGGAGGATCTGTTGCCACGTTGGGTTATTGATTCCGTTCGGTCCGGGCCTGAATCAGTTCGCCTATGATGCTTATGCCGATTTCCTCTGGGGTTTCCGCACCGATATCCGTCCCGATGGGCGAACGTACCCTCTTGAAGTCGTCGGCCGTGAAGCCCTGCTTCTCAAGCTCACTGAAGACCCTGTCCCGTTTACGGCGGCTTCCGATCATCCCTACATATCGAGCTTTCGTTTTCAGGGCTTGCTCTAACACCGTCTTATCGTGAAGGTGACCCCTCGTGACGATGACCATGTAGCTTTCCTCTTCAATATCAAGGCCTGAAAGGCAATCTCGAAATGAAGGGAGCACTTTGATATCGTCGGCAGTGGGGAAACGTTCGCTATTGGCGAATTCGGAACGGTCATCCAGGACCACTGTGCGGAAATCGACCAATCTTGCCAGAGGCGCCACCTGTTGGGAAACGTGCCCCGCGCCGAACAGATAGACCGTCCCGGGAACAAAGGACGGTTCGACCACATAATTTCGCCCGCCAACGGCCAAAAGAACCGGATATCTTTCCTTCCCGGTCCAGCGAGCTAGGGCTTCGATCAATTCCGGAGGGCACATCATGCCCCCTGAAGCAGTCCCGTCCTCCGAGATAAGACATCGCTTCACTGTGGAGGATTTCTCGGATACTGATGCTAGGTCGGCTGCGAGATAGCACTTTCGACCCTCTTTCAATGCACGAGCTAAGCCTCGAAACAGCTCAAGGCTGGCAGAGTCGGCAGCCACGAACTCAACCAGGATTTCCAATTGGCCTCCGCACACCAGGTCCATCCTTTCGATATCGGCTCCGGTAAGATCAAAAGGTTTGATTTGAGCTTCCTTAGTCTTGAATACCTGGGAAGCGGCTTTGATCACCTCGGCCTCCACTAGCCCACCTCCGACAGTGGATACGGTATCGCCATCCGACCGCACGATCAACTTGGTCCCCGCAGTTCTCGGGTTGACCCCTCATGGCTGAGAATTGTGGCCAGCACAATATCCTCTCCTTGCTCAAGGAGATTGCACACTGTGTTCACGATTCTGCTCATTGTTCACCTCTTCTTCGGTCCGCTGCCCAAGGGCTCTCTTGACGACACCGGAGGTCACCCAGCTATCGGAGAAAAGCCGTATCGGATCCAGTATCAGGTGCCCGCCTTTGACCGCACGGTCTATTTCAGGAATGCGCAGTAGGCATCCAAAAAAATTCCTTCGAAAACTAAGTGGACTCTCAGCGAGGCGGGATGGACAATAACCTCAAGCTGATCGATTTCCCGATGCTTCGTGAGCGTCCCCGAATAGTTTGCAATAATGGGAATGGCAAACAAAGCTTCATCAATGTCTGCTATACTCCGCTTCCTACCCACTCATACGACCACTGCCGGATCGATCTTTAATGTAATTTCTGTATTCCCTCAGCAGGGCATAAGTGTACTCTCCACGTACACGTTCGGAATCGGGGATATAGTTCTTTTTTTCCTCCAGCCTTTTGATGATCTCTTCGGCGGTCTCATCGGTTGGCTTCATGTCTTCAGCGTAGAGTTCAGCCATGATATCGTCCAGGCCGTTAAGGCCGACCTGCGTGTCATCAGGGAATGTCAGTGTGCGCCGGCCAACTGCCGGTTTTAGAGGGACTCATCCGTCTTTTCATCCGGTTTCTTCATGCGGTGGTATAGATTGCTCACTTGTTGGCATATTCTCTGAACTCTTCGGTATATCCTCTTCATTCCGGGACATGTTTAACCTCCTCAATTACTGACGAAAGAAAGCATGGTACCTTCTCCCATTTTCGGATTAGCCTGTCCCTAGTTTATGTACCACCTGTTAAGTTAGAGGTATATTACGTTTTCCTCCTTGAAGAGGGAGAGGTCTTGGAGGGTTGAACGATCCAGGTTGCCAGTATGACCTCAAGAGCTGGCGGTCGGTAGTTCAATGAGCTGTGAGATCTAAAGGTGTCAACGAGATCGGTCGGCGGCAAGATTTCCCTCAGCCTGTGGGTCAAAAAAGCAAAATGAACGGGCTGCTTCCTATTGGACGACACCAACTGGCCGGGCTTGGGTGAAGACCTGCGCTAAAAGCAATGCTTGACTGAGTCGCGAGTGGAGCGCTATACTCAATATGAAGATAAAACAGGCTTTTTCAGCAACGTGACGGCGGTTTTGCCTCTATCGGGCCTTCCGGGAGGTTGTCATGTGACCTTTCCGAGGTTCAGGGAACTATCCCGCGACCGGTCGCCGGTCTCAAGGCCCGCGAAATTCCAGGACCGCCGCAT
>CAVVZX010000019.1:0-125080 GCA_963752855.1 uncultured delta proteobacterium
AACCGATGGTCGGCGAAATCCCGGCGGCCACCGCCCTAATATCGGGGTTCCTCGTTCCAAAACGCCCTCGCGAATCGCGGGGACAATACACGCAGCTACCCATGGTTTTCAAGGCGCCCAATCTGACCCCCGGCCGTGCCCAAAAAAGACCCTTTTCTGACGTCTTATTGCTTTAGGAGAGGATCCGCGAATTTATCTTTAGGCCCCTGACTCATAGAATTCGTTTGATCGGCGCCAGATCAATATATTGTTTTCTGCCTGTGATCACGAAGAGGTTTATCATGTTTCCATCTTCAAAAACTCTTTGAGATCGTCTGGGAACCATCGCCGACCAGTGTGGTCCAATCAGAGTAATGTCCGCATGTAATTACGTGGCGAGAGCTACTTTGCAGAGTGTCCCCTAGGGACAATTAATTAAGATGGCCAATAATTGTTACTTTGGTCCGCGAGGGGGGGGAATGTCTAGTCCAAAATCACTTGTAGAATCAATTGAATTTGGCCCTGAGCTTCCTCCTGGAAACGAAGAGAGGTTTTCCGGGTACGGCGTCATGGGATTGCCGTTTGCATCGGGCCACATTCTGTTTTTGCGCCGGTTTCCCGCTTCCTCACTAGGTGAAGGCTATACGTCAGTATGGCACAGGAATCCCGAAGAGCATTGGACTTTCATTCAAGACGTACAATGAACTGCGAAGAAATTGTTGAGTAATGGGGTCACCACTGCTCTTGGATCAAAATCCCCGACCTTTCGATGCAGTGAGGCTCTGAACGGCGCCAGAGAGCTAACCCTACACCACAAGGAAGTTACAATACTGTTGAGACCACCATTATTGGCAAGGAGGTGATGACAATCCAGTGGAATCAAGAAGGATATAGGCACTTGAGATGTTGGAAACCTCACGGCGATTGACAATGGAGGTTCAGCCTAAGGCCCATAGAAAGTGGGAGGTGCGAAATATGGAAGGGTCAGAATACCATGTGGACACGGAGCGATATGCGAAATGCATTGAAGGCTCAAAGAGGATTCGATGGGACATTGACAAAGATGTGATTCGGGGACGAGAATTTGATTTTTCTAAAAAATTTCTCCCTGACGGCATAACCAAACTCGATCAACTGCCGTTTCTCTCCGACGATCACGCTGAGGTTCCTCGGCCAGATCCAGGGACGGACATATTGTAGCATGTTCGGCTTTGTCGAGCGCTTCATAACAGCCAAGATCCTTGAGATCACTCGGGACCATTGGTTGGGGGATCAAATAGCGCTCGAAGCGCTTGTCCGGTTTTGTGATGAGGAGTTGAAGCATCAGGAGCTGTTCAGAAGGCTAGAAATCATGATAGCGGAAGGTATGCCCGAGGGGCTATCACTTTCCTCACGACCCGAACGCCGTGGCCGGAGCTATCTTGTCAAAGTCCACCTGGGCTGTAATGGCTTTGATCTATGAAATCGAGCTCTTCACTCAGGAGCACTACAAGCAGAGTATCGAGCCGGATGAAAATCTTGACCAATTGTTCAAAGACGTTTTTCTCTTTCACTGGAAGGAAGAAGCACATCACGCAGTGATGGACGCTCTCGAATGGCCTCGCGAGGACGCGAAGTTGACTCAGAGCGAACGCGACGCAGCGGTCGGAGAAGTAATCGAACTAGTATCCTCAGTGGATGGCCTGCTGCAGGCTCAACGCAATTACGATGTTGAGTACTTTCTCAAGGTTTGCAACCCTTCCTTTACTGGCAGTGAAATTGATCAGCTCAACGCTGGCCTGCTTAAAGCATACAGATGGCAGTACATCTTTTCCGGCGTAGAGCATGTTCGTTTCCAGGGCCTCTTGGGAGAGCTGACTACAGATGCACAGCGGGAACGTCTCGGCGCAGCCTTGTCACCGCTCCTGTGAAAGCCGCCGATGCCCGTATCTTTGAAGATTCGGGTTCTTTTCAGTGACTTAAAGGCGATGAAAGCCAACAGTGTGCTCCTTCGACGACGAGGTGGCGCAGTCTAAGTCATAGACGCGGTGAGTTAGGAGCATTCGAGGAGATAGGGGGATGCTTAAAGTAATGTGAGGAGATTTGCAATCTCCCAAATAGTACTACGGTCCTGTTTATTGCTTCGGCCAAATAACCGACTAGAAGGAGAAGAAATGACAACACAGACGGCGGAAAAACCAAAAATTGTGAATGGCGTGGATGTTGACCAGTTGTTTGCTACCATAGAAGCGATAAAGGGTGCTCCCGATATCGCGAAATTTCAGTTTCGCATAAGGAATAAGTGGATCAACGGAGGCAACAATCACACCACGATCACGGATTTTTACGGCGCAGGGCAGGATCACCGGCATGAAGTGCCCTTTGAGCTGGAAGCGGACGAACACCAGGTGCTCCTGGGAGAAGACAAAGGCCCGAACCCTGTCGAGTACCTCCTGACCGGGTTGAGCGGCTGCTTGACGAGCGCCCTCATCTACCACGCGGCCGCAAGGGGGATCAGGATCAAGGGAATCCAATCCAGAGTGGAAGGTGATCTAGATCTTCGCGGTTTTCTGGGATTGTCCCCTGATGTGAAAGTGGGATACGAGAATATAAGGGTGTACTTCAAAATTGACGCGGATGTGTCGGAAGAGCAAAAGGAAGAACTTATTAAGATCGCTCAGAAGTATTCGCCTGTGTTCAACTACGGTCACAAACCCTACACCTGTATCTGTCTCTTTGGAGAAATAACAATTGGACCTTCTCCGGCCGACCGTCGGATATTCCGGGGATGGGTTCGCCAATGAATTGAACATTCCTAGGCATGCGCGGAAGATCCGATCCCGTAAGTAATCTAGAAGTCCGGAGAAAGGTAATCGTCCGTGCGAAAAAATGATTATGGTCTAACTTGTGAACCGTCATCGCTATTAGACGGATAACACGAGTTAGCGAGAGAGCCCAAAGTCAGGTCTTGTAGTTTGGGCCTGAGGAGGGGTCCTGTTCATGCCAGAAGAGATTATCAGAATTGACTGCTACTTGGCACAAGATTGCGCGTCAGAGCGGGCCTTGAGGAACAACATCAACGCCGCTCTCCGGCTGGAAACAGTGAAAGCCGAGGTTTCTTTCATTAGAGTAACCGAATCAGAGGCAGAAAAACTCGGTCTTAAGGGGTCTCCTTCTGTGCTTGTGGATGGCCGGGACATTTTACCTTCCAGTCTATCTGGTTTCTCTTGAAGAATGTTCGAGGATGAGTCCGGGAGACTCAGCCAATGTACCGTCTGTGAAGGTTTTGAGACAAGTGATTAAGGAAAGAGGGAAAGAGAAAAGTGGATCATAGGGTGCATTTGGCTTCACCTCCCTGTTTAGCCCAGCACTTACTGAATACTAACTCAGAATGTGGACGATCTTGGGGGGTTAGGCCAGTCCTCCTTCTGAGAGTTGGTTAAGTATGGAATTGTGGAGTCAGGTCTTGAAATGACAGGGGCTCGGTTGCTCTTAGACTGAACAATCGGCGGCGCCTGAAAATTGATTACGGTAGGGGTAGGTCGGGCCGGCGCCCGACTTCTTTTTCTGACGGTCTCAGCCGATGTTCGGCCATATCCCGGCGGCCACGGACCGCCCTACCATCTCCTGATTCTGAGGACACCTTACTTAATTTGTGCGATGGGAGGGCAGCTCAAGGTTATTGTCGGTCATGGCTGGATTATCACCTCTAGGAAATTCGTGCTTCGGACGCCCGCTGTAAAAACATCATCGAGCACTTTCAAAAGATAAGTATGGTGTCCCCGGAATTGAAGTGAATATTATTATTGGAAGTGCGTTTAGCTCCCGGAAAGACCTTGCGAAGTAGAAGCGCCCAGTTGACTCAACATGCCGAGGGCATCGAATAGTTCCCACTCCTCCGCGATGCGCCCATCAGAAATCCTGCAGAAGTGCATCGACTCGATATTTACCGTTCTCCCTGTCGCTGGGATACCTGGCAGGTCCCCTGTGTGAGTGGCACGCATGGTGATTCGGCTAGCGACCTTATCGCCTTCAGCGATTTGGTCCTCAATGGTAAGTCGGCGATCAGGGAAGGCTTCAAGAAAGACAGCATTGCGTCTAATGTAACCCTCGGCTCCACCCCCAGGATCCGGAGCATCGGGATCATGATGTTGATAATCCGGTGTGTGTAGCTCATGGACTATCCGGAGGTTACCTTTGTTGATGAATTCCTCATAGAAGCGTCGGACGATTGCCTTGTTTTCTTCTGCTGACATCAAAGTCCCCCCCTCCTTCGGTATTGAAAATGGACCGCTCTGTTCCGGCCAGGTCCTTTTCGAGCCCCGTCTCCATCTCTTCCAAAGGGATTGTTTGGCCGTACCTGGCCCGGTCGTCCAAGAATCGCTGAAACGCTGGGCTCCGGCGCAGCATTGCTTCCATAGTGACAAGCAAATCGAGATCGCTTTTCTCGTCCGATTCCCCGCGGGCTACGGACCCGAATATCCGGACATTGCTTGCGCCATGACGGGACGCTACTTGGAGAATTTATTTTCGCTTCTTTTTTCAATACCTCGTTGATACCCATAGTCGATCCCTGGTATTCTAATGGCTTATCCGGTTCTTTTGACTGGGTGGTTTTGATCAAGTTGAGAATATAGTAAGTTGCCGGAAGCCGGCCTAATCCGCTTCATAGATTAATCCACCGGCGATTCATAATCCACTACAATCTTACCTTACTGGTTCTGACCCGGGCACACTTCAATCAGTTGTGTAACGGGCAAACGCGGCGAAGAGCAACAACTGAATCCGGGGCGCAAGAGGTCAGTCCTACTTCGAAGTCAAAGCCCATTTGCCTCGAGAAACTCAGGCCATCATGCCCGCTGTTTTTCAACCTCTGTCTCTGCCACCCTCTCCCATTTCGCGGTGAAGTGTGACGAGGCTCTGCTCGTTAGACTTGAGCAATTCTGAAAGCTTGTTAAAAGTGGAACTCACGCCCGCCTCAGATTGGCATCCAAGCACTTCTATCTGCTCCTTTAGTTCATCGATTAGCGAAGCCATTTCCATTTGCCGATCCTTGACTGCGGCGAGTATGGAACTCGCTTCGTAAGTAATTCCAAGTGCCTTGACAATGTGGCGCCGGCGCCTAAAGATGAACAAAAGCATGACCATGTTCGCAATAACAAGGATAATGATGAAATACCACTCAAATCGGAGAGTGCGTAATTTGGTCTCGAACGTTCTACGCTCAGCAACCCCGAGGGTCTTACTTATCTCCTGCTGTTGTTGACCAATAGCGCTGATCTGGTCCTGTAGAGTCTTCAGAGACATTCTAATTTCTGATAAATAATGACTTTCGGTCGATCTATCGGTCCCAGGCCCTTTCTCAGAACTTTCTTGCAGAGCACGCTGCGTTTCCTGCCCAATATCGGCTGCAACAAGTTCTTTTGCTGCTGAGGCCGAGTGAGTTAGTCCTGGACTTCCTAGAGTCAGCACAGTGTAGATAAGGCATAACACGAGCAGCCTGAACACGAAATTGGCGCCAATTCTTATTTTCAACCCCATGGTGAATCCTCCCAAATTTATCACTGCGTTTTTCCGGAAATATTCGGATGATCTCTTGACGTACTTTGTTTTGAACAAACTATTTAGCTTCATCGCCGAATTCTTGCTTACTTTCGGGACAATCAACCCCGAAGAGCCTAATTGTCGCACATCTCACGTCGTTTGTCTTGACGCATAAAGTGTCTCGGTCCACAACGCATACGACCCTGGAGTCAAAATATCCTGTCTCAATACGCTTGAAGGGAGAGCTAGAAAACTAAGGCTAGAATTAAAGCCGCCTTGAGCCTCCCGATGCGCACCCTTCGGAAGGGTAAGGACCGTTTACGGATATAAACAAACGGCTGAAAGAAATTTATGATAGCCGATTTCTGAATTCGGAGAGAAGAAAAAAAAGCTATCCCCACTTCCAGTTTCTTCTTAAGAACGATCTCGGTATCTCTATCGGTCTCCCTGCAGGACCACGATCATCAAGAAATTCCCACATCCGTTTGAGACCGTGAAAAGCAGTTGTAAGGGTATCCTTGTAATCAGAGACGGACTCAAGGCTATGAACTCATTCATAGATAGATTTACACAGTGAGATACATCGGGTGATAGAGCAAATCCGATAAGTACATTTCGCATCGGCACAAGGGAAACTGAGGTATCGAGACGCCAGGGATATTTAAAGAAATGTAGACCTTTGTTTTAGGAAAGCATAAAATGGAATTAATTGATAAGAGGGCCGGCATCCAGCGAGTCCGCCACGGTTGAGAAGTCAAATATCGCAAACCGGTCAAAGTACAACTCCATTACAACAACTGATTGCCCGTTGGGGGGAAACAGATTCCATTCTGGGAGAAAGTGTTATGGGCTTCATTTTGACTTTATTTTACGTTGTGGTGGCGCTCAGTCCTTTGTTATTTGTGGCAGCGTTTCGGATGCAAAGCGAGATGACCGTCTTGCACGATGTCGCCACGAGCTTTGCGTTCGCGGCGTACGGTATCATAGCGCTCCAACCGGCGCTCGCCTCTCGCTGGAAATGGCTCGAGAAACCCTTCGGCTTTGACGTAGTAATTCGATTCCACCAGTATGTGGGGATATTCGCGGTCTGCCTGCTCCTGGCTCACCCGCCCGGAATGGCTTACGGCGGGGCCGGATTGGGGCTGCTTACCAGTCTCAATCAGCCCTGGTACGTGTGGTGCGGCAAGGTAGTGCTCACACTGCTAGTTCTGCACGTAATTATAAGCGTATGGTATAAAAATCTTGGGCTGACATTCGAACAATGGAGACGCACACACAATGTGCTGGGGATGCTCGTTTTTACAGGGGCATTCCTCCATAGTTGGTTCACCGCATATGATATGGACCCGATTACAATGCGGATTCTCTGGCTGGCGCTTTTCGCCCTCACCATCTTCGCGTATATTCATCACAAGGTATTGAGACCCAGGCAGTTGGAGCGATCTCCGTACAAGGTTGTAGGGGTGGAGCAAGAAACACACAACGTTTGGACGGTGAAGTTCGCTCCGCCGAATGGCCAACCCATATATGACTATCACCCCGGTCAGTTTCACTTTCTGACGCTCCAACGATCAGGGGGGTTGCCCGTCGAGGAGCACCACTGGACTATTTCGTCAAGCCCGACGAATAAGGAGTTTATAAGCTCCACAATAAAAGAGTCCGGTGATTTCACCGCGACCATAGGACAGACTCGAGTTGGCGATACTGCTCTCGAAGAGGGGCCATTCGGTCGCTTTTGTTACACGCTGTATCCGGAGGACAAAGATTTCGTGTTTATCGCGGGAGGGATCGGGATAACCCCGATAATGAGCATGATCCGGCACATGCGAGATACGGCTAAAGAAGCGGAAGTTCTGCTCCTATACGCCAATCGGACCGAAAAAGATATAGCGTTCAGGTCTGAACTGGCTGACATTGAGTCCGGAGCGAAGCCTCGTTTAAAGGTGATTCACATCATTAGCAGCCCGGAAGCCGGCTGGTCGGGCGAATCGGGCCGTCTCGATCGAGAAAAACTCACACGCTTGATTGGGCAGAGAACCGAACAGACAGGTTATTACGTTTGCGCGCCGCCCGGATTGACCAAGATCGTCATAGACGACCTGCGATCGATGGGAGTTTCGTATTGTCGGATTCGGACGGAGCAATTCTTGCTTTAGGCCCGGATTGGCGCAGCCGAAAGAGAGGTGACAACAGTGAGAATCAGAAAACTCAGAATCTTCACGGTATTTTTCATTGCGTTGACGCTGCTGGCGGCATATGGCCTAGCGCTCATGAGGACCTACGTGTTCAAGCCGCCGCCATCAGGCTCAAGTCTTCCCGCTGCGGTAGCGTTGTTAGAGAGACGCTAGGCTTCGAGACGGCCTTAACCGGGGGGCGTTTTCAGTAACAGATCCGGTAGCCCTGATCTTCGAGTTCGGCTATGACCTTCAGGCCCTGCTCTTTGTTCTCGACCGGTATCCATAAACCGAAGCCGGTGACAAAGAGCCCTTGCCCCTCCTGATAAAGCCTCAACGGTCCACTCGATCTTCGGGAGATTTCCGACTGTTTTTCTTCTTCGGTTTCCATTGGATTGCCCCTTGTTGCCTGGCTCTTTTAAAAAAACTGGTTGCTGTTTCTTAATTTTCATGAAATTTTACTGTATTTGCCAGAGGAAATATGACTTCCCGGGGGAATTGCTGAATCTTGCCGACTATTGCCAATTTTATTTTTTCAGAGGTGTGACAATGAAGACTTCTGCGCTCAGATTCGGTGTCGGTCTATTAATTACGTTATTCTTTTTATTAATCCCGTTTCATAGCCATGCCGATGACTTAACTGTATCCGCGCGACGAGACACTTTTTCTCAGGCGGACAAGCCCGGCCAATGGGCCGTCATATTAAGATTTAACCATCCGGTGTTCGCTACAAATTTGTCGAACTCTACCAAAGTGACCATGGACGGAGCGGCAGAGAGTTTCGAATTGTTCGCCCCCGGGGGGGACCAGAAGGCCACCGGGATGATGAGAGAATTCAGGCTCGTTCCGGTCCGGGCGGCTGCTAAAGCCGGTTCGGTAACAATAACCATCGATAAGGGTTTGTCAGACGCGTCCGGACGACTGCTGTTGCAGCGGGAATTCGCCTATCAGTTTCTCTCCACCCAAACGATACATGTAACGGTTTTCGGGACTTACTACAAAACGAAAGCTGATAAGGGACTTAATCTGACCTTGTCAAACTCGGTCGAGGAAGAAGGGCTGATGGAAGCCATCAAGCTTCAACCCGCTGTCCCCAACCTGACGATTTCACGTCTGGGGGACACCAGATATAGGATTAAAGGCGATTTCGATGTGAACCGGGACTACCTGCTCACCGTAGCGCCTTCGGTGGTCGATGACGGCGCATCGGTCCTGGCCAAGAAAGAATTCAAATTTAAAGGTCCGGGAATAAAGCCTGAGATCTCGGTACGAACGGAAAGATCGGTGGTGGAGTTGAAAGGCCGTCAGCTTCTGCCTTTGAAGCTCGCGGATGTCACAAAAGTAAGGTGCAAGCTAACGAGGATACCGCCGTATCTAGCTCCGTCAATAGCGGCAGGGCTGGCAAGAAACGATCTGTCGCTAAAAATGGGCGCTCCGGAACAGGCTCAAGTTCTCGGAGATCTAACCACAAGCGGAAAAATACCTTCCGTTTTTCTGGGAGAATTTTCAGAAGCGTCGGAAGCCTTTTTTGCTCCCGAAGCTAAAGACAACGTGTACGGATATTCCCTTCCCCTGTCTTTTCGTCCCGAGCCGGAACGCGGCGGAATCTGGATGAGTTCTCTCTCCGACCCGGACGGAAAGGTCCAGGGCGAGAGTTCAAAACTTGTCCAGATCACCGATTTGTCTGTCAGCTATAAGTTGTCGTCTAGAAACCTGCTGCTCTGGGTAACTTCTGTACACACCGGCCAACCTGTTTCGGGGGTTGACTTGCTTTTGTTTCAGTCAAACAACGTTGCAAGCTCAATCGGTAAGACAGATCAGAACGGTGTTGTTTTTGTGCAAGACGGACAGAAATTCCCTTCCATCACGGTGGGCGCTGAGGCAACCGGCGTTTCGAGTCGGCCGTTGACCGCTTCCCAGGTCACGTCGGCTGTCGCTGCTACCGTTTCGGACGCCTGCTTCATTGAATTGAACCAGTATCGCTTGAAACCGTTTGGCGTCACTCAAGTTGAAGGTCTTCGAGAAATTCCCGACGCCCGAACTGGCTATCTCTTCACAGAAAGAGGGGTTTACCGTCCCGGGGAAACCGTGCATTTCAAGTTTGTCGCCAGGGCTTACAAAGAAAACCGAATAGTTTCACCTACAGGCGAAAAGGCGCAATTGGAAATCGTGGGGCCGAGGCAGGATGTTGTTTATAGCAAGGAACTGACGCTGAGCGAATTCGGAACATGCTATGACTCGCTGCCTCTTGAGACTTTTTTCCCTGTAGGCGCCTACACGCTGAAGGCGACGATCACACGTCCCGACAACAACAAGGACGAATTCACGAGGACTTTTCTGGTTCAGGAATTCAAAAGACCCAAGCATTTTGTCTCGCTCTCCGTGAAGACCGGCGAACGCGTCAACAAAGAGTACATCTCATTGGAGCAGCAGGAGGAATTCCTGTCCGTGATAGTCACGGGCGAATACTACACGGGCGGCCCTGTCAAACATGCCAAGGTGAGGTGGAAAGCCACACTGGTACCCTCGACTCATAAAATGGAAGGACTCGACGCCTATCTTTTCGGAAATGAAGATGAATCCACGTTGTTTCTCGAGTCGGGCGAAACCATGCTTGATGCGGAGGGTAAACTCAACCTCACTATACCGCTTGACCAGCGTCTGCTGACGGGGATCTACGGCGTGAACGTATCCGCCACTGTCCTGGATATCGACGGAGAGCCCGCTACGGAGGTGACCACCTACAATCCGAAACCTCGTTACCTAGTGGGCATTCCTTCGCATCCGCTGCAGGTTCAGACCGGGTATGTTTCTTCGATGAAAATAATTGTGGTTGACCGGCAGGGCAAGAAGATCCAGCAAGGAAAAATCGAAGCCCGAATTATGCAAAAGAAATACTTGTATACCCAAAAACGGGATGAGGCGGGCAATCTAAAGGACCTTTGGGAAGAAGGATGGATGAAGACCCTCACATCCCAACAATCCATCGTCAATGGAGAAGCCCCCTTTTCTCTCGAATTCAACGACTATGGAGATTATCTCGTCGGTTTCACTTATGAAGACAAGGCCGGCCGATATTCAAGCCAAACACTCTTCAAGGTCGGATGGGATGATTATGACAATTGGATCAGGCGTCAGGCTGAAAAGGAGACTCGTACGGAGAATCAAGTTCTGGTTTCCATGTCCAAGAAAGAGTACCGAGCCGGCGAACCCGTGCGGATCGGATTTCATACCCCTCGACCGGTCAAGAAGTGCTTGATAACGTTAGAAAAAGCTGGAGTGATCGATTACAAGATCGTAGACGTCAACGGGACGGAGGGTAGTTACCAGTTCAATGCCTCCGAACGGATGCAACCGAACGTATATATATCCCTGATGGCTTCGTCCGGCAGGGAAGGTTATCCGATTTACCCATCTCAAACCGATAAGGATATTCCTACTGTTTATTTCGGTTATGCAGATGTAACGGTTCGGAGCGAAGTTCAAAAATTGATGCTGGACATTGACCCGGACCAGAAGGAACTCAAGGGGCGACCGGCAGAGAAAAAGACCCTGACCTTCAAGGTAATGGATCAAGCCGGGAAAGGCGTTCCGGCGGAACTCGCCGTGTGCGTGGTCGATGAAGCTGTAATGGCCCTCACTCGATTCAAGACGCCTGACCTTTCCTCGCTCGCGCTTTTCAATCTTCCCCTATCGGTATTTTCCGGTGACCTGCGCCTGGCCCTAGTCAGCCAGGATCTACTGCGTATGTTCAACTCGCCCGTTAACCGGCGGTGATGTGGGCTTGGGAGAAGTGGCAGCGAGCTTGAAGGTGAGGAAAGACTTCAGGCCGGTGGCATATTTCAATCCGGCGCTTGTTACGGATGCGTCAGGTCGGGCAACAGTTGAATTTCAGCTCCCTGACACTACAACTGCTTACCGGATTTATGCGGTAGTCTGCGATAAGGCCGCGGGTTTCACTTCCGGGCAGCGCAATATGGTCGTCACAAAGGAATTCTTCATTGAACCGTCGACGCCCAGGTTCCTCATACCGGGCGACCGGCTGAATTTCCCTGTGGTCCTGCACAACAAGACCGGAGAGAAGGGTGACGCGACACTGACCGCTGAAAGCTCGAAAAATATGAATGTTCGTCTTGCTCAGGATTCCGCCAAGATCGAACCTTGGTCAAGCTCAGTGGTGAAGACAGCGGCCGAGGTGACCAGCGGAATTGAAAAGGGTTGGTTCCGTTTCAAAGGCAAGTTCGTTATCCCCGCCGGGACATATGAAGATGCTATTGAGCAGAGTCTTCCCATCCACTCAAGATTTATTCCCGTTAAATCGAGTGATTGTGGGTTCTTTTTCGGAAAAAACAGATTTATCCGTGGATCTACCGGATGTCCTTAAGAAACTGAACCCGGCCGACATCAATCCGGAGGATTTCAAAGCATACCTGAGCTTGAGCACCACTAATTGGACCAGAATAGCTCCGGGCTTGAAATATTTATTGCATTATCCTTACGGATGCATAGAGCAGACGAGTTCGGGGATCATACCGCTGGTGGGAATTAGAGAATTAGTAAATTCCGGCACAATACCCGGAATAAAGATCGAACAGGTCGATCAATTCGTGAATCGAGGTGTAGAACGTCTGTTGTCCATGCAGCTTCCGGGTGGCGGCTTCTCTTACTGGCCGGGTGGAGCCGAAACTTCGTGGTGGGGGAGCATGTATGCCACATTTGCTCTCATACAAGCGCGTCAGGCCGGCCTGAAGGTACCTGAGGCAAGATTGAAAGCAGCTCTAAAGTTCATCCGGGATGGTGTCTTCAAACAAGAGGATACGAACGGTATTGAAGAACAAACCTGGACGAGGGAATATGCCCTTCTGAATCTTGCAATGGGGGACACGCTCTCGGCTGCGGAACTCGAACCTTTCTTCCGTGATTACAATTCACTGAGTAATCAGGCTAAGGCCCTGCTACTACTGGCGGCCAAAAAGACGCAGTACTTGCCGCAGAAAAAAATAGCCGACATGGTGGCCGCTCTCGATCCGAAACTGGATATGGAAAAGACCAGTTACGATGTTTCGAGTACTCGCGAGATTGCCATATGCCTCATGTCTGCTGTGGAATCGGGATCCGCCGCCAAGAAAGCGGATTCATGGGCAGGTATGCTCTTGAGAGGTCTTCAGCCTGATGGAAAATGGACTTCCACTGCCGACACGGGCTGGTGCCTGTTGGCTCTCAGCAAGTATTACCGGGGTAAAGACACGGGCAAGCCGAAGACAATCAAGCTCAAGATCGACCAGGGTGGAGAAAAGCCTGTGGAAGTGACTATTTCAGACGCGTCGGCCTTTGTGGAAATCGATCCTCGCAGATTCCTCGATAAAGGAAAGATCCATATTACCGCGGCTTCGAAAGAGCTTATCAATTACAATCTTTCAGTGACTTATCCGGATCTAGTGACAGATCCTTCGACCCTTAATAAAGGGTTCACTCTGAACAAGAAGATCGAAAACCTGAACGGCAAGGATGAAATCAGGATCGGTGACGTGTTGCGGGTGACTGTCGAGATAGGGATACTTTCTCGATCGAAACAAAAATCGTACGACACTTTTGAATACCTGGCGTTGGAGGACCCCGTTCCCGCCGGACTTGTGCCTGTCAATTCCGAACTGGCGACTGAAGGAGCTGAAGAGGGCCGCCGAACCACAGGACCAAGCTGGAGAGAAGGTTTCTCCGATTTTACCCCCGACGTACATGGAATTTCGAGATGACGGGGTCCGGGTTTTCAAAAATCAAGCCTGGAGCGGCCAATACAGATACTCATATCTTGCCAGAGCGGTAACCGAGGGAGATTTCTGGATGAGGGGATCCAGAATCTCCCTCATGTATAATCCGGAACGCTTCGGCAAAACAGAGGGCCGCAGGGTGACCGTGCTCCCGGCCAAATAAGACCGTTATCTGTTGGGATGTCCCGCACATTTCGAAGGAGCCTTTATCCTGCAACAGTTTCCGCATGCCCATCTGCGGCTCGCCTCGTGTAGGGGCAGACCCATGCGTCTGCCCCTGGGCGGACACGCAGGTCCGTCCCTACCGGAATAGCATTGACACTCTTTGCCCACGTACAAGCACGTCTTAGTTTCACCGCTAATTTAATCCGCGACCTAATAATCTCCTTGGCATCAATAAGATAAAGGAAGCATCGCTTCAGCCGCGCGGCCGCGCTCTGAAGACCAAGGAGAAATTGATATGAACTTCAAGGACATTGTTGCTGCAAATATCAACGACCTGAATGAAGGCGAAATGAAATCCTTCGACATTGCGGAGGATCAGAAAATACTGCTCGTCAAGATTAACGGTAAGTTCCACGCTATGGGCGGTCTTTGCCCCCATTACGGGGCCCCGCTCGATGAAGGTATTCTGAGCGGGGACAGAATTGTCTGCCCCTGGCATCATGCCGCTTATGACGCGAGGTCCGGGGACCTGAAAGAGCCCCCTTCCCTCGACGCTCTGGCTCATTACGAGACTCGAATTGACGGAGAAGACGTAATCGTGCGAGTACCGGAGCCGTTTGAAGGAAGCCGGGCGCCCCATATGACAAAATTCGATCCTGAAGCCGACAAGCGGACATTTGTCATCATCGGAACAGGGGCCGCGGGAAACGCCGCAGCTCAGACTTTACGTGAGGACGGGTTCAAAGGCCGGATAGTCATGATAACTCATGAAAACCGGCTTCCTTACGATCGACCGCAATTGAGCAAAGAATATATGGAAGGGAAATCCGATGAAGGCGCAGTGCAACTCCGACCTGAAGAGTTTTACCGAGAGCATGATATCGAGTTAATGTTCCAAACGAAAGTAACTGGGGTTGATATCGGCAAGAAGATGATCTCGTTCGAAAACGGGAAGAGCATGAGCTATGACAAAGCTCTGATAGCAACCGGGGGGATTCCACGCAGGCTTGATATACCGGGGGCGGATTTGGGAAATATTTTCACTCTACGCAGTTTCGACGACGCCGACAAAATCTTCCAGGCAAGTGAAAAAGCGGACAATATAGTGATCGTAGGCTCAAGTTTCATCGCCATGGAGACGGCGAACGCTTTTCGTGAGCGAAAAAGATCTGTAACGGTAGTGACGCGAGAAGCGGCTCCCTTTGAAGCGGCGTTGGGTCCGGAATTGGGCAAGATGTTCCGGAATTTGCATGAACGCAACGGTGTGGATTTCAAATTCCAGGCAGAATTAGACCGATTCGAAGGGCAACGGGACGTGCAAGCTGTGGTTCTTAAGAATGGCGACCGGATCGAGGCGAACATGGTAATCCTTGGTGTAGGCGTGAGACCCGCCACTGATTTTCTTCGAGACACAGGCATTTTATCGCCTGACGGAAGCATAAGAGTGGACGACCATTTCCGAGCCGGGCCGGACATCTTTGCCGCCGGGGACGTGGCGACTTTCCCTGAGTGGCGCACCGGTGAAGAAGTGAGAATCGAACACTGGCGCACTTCCGAACAACAGGGATTTGTAGCGGGGCGCAACATGGCCGGCATAGACGCCCCATATCGGAGCGTGCCCTTTTTCTGGACGAACCAGGTTGGCTTGTATTTCCGTTATGTGGGACATGCAAAGCAATGGGATGAAATCATTTTTCGCGGCGATCTCGCCGCCCTGGATTTCATCGCGTTTTATGTGAGGAACAATCAGGTTTGTGCGGCAGCGGCTAACAATCGGGAAAAAGAAATGGACGCGATTGAAGAATTGATGCGGTTGGGAAAAATGCCGAGTCCGGACCGGCTGCGAGATAGATCATTGAATTTCGTAAATCTTTTGAACGACTTGAATTCCCGATTGCGTCGAGCCGCCTGAGCGGATCGGCCTTGGCGAAGAGCAGAGTAAGCGTCGTGATGTGGTGGAGAAATCTCATTGTCGCTTTAGGTCGCTGGAGGACTCAAGTGAACGCTCAAGCGGAATCCCAGCGTAATGCGGAACCTATTCATATTAGGAAGCAGGTCTTGCGGCCCTTCCCGGAATTCCGCAACCGTAGCGACGCGGGAGTTGCGCTTGCCGAATTCTTGAATCGCGAACCGCAGGAGAACTCCATTGTCTTGGCCCTTCCCCGAGGTGGAGTGCCTGTTGGCGAGCCCCTTGCCGCAAGGTTCAAGGCGCCCCTCGAACTGGCTCTGGTGAGAAAACTTCCCGACCCCTACATCGCCGGAAATGGGATTCGGCGCGGTTGCCATTGACGGAAGTCGAATCCTGAACGAAAGCATGTTGAAATATATGCGCATTTCAGAATCACAGATAGAATCCATTACTGACGAAGTCCTCCGCGAAGTGCGCCGCCGCGCTCGGGAATATGTCGGACATGATTTTCCGCCATCAGTCGAAGGTATGGATGTGTACCTTGTGGACGATGGTCTTGCCACCGGCTATACAGCCATTGCAGCGGCCAAGATGGTCCGGAACCGGAATCCGAAATCTTTAGCGCTCTGCGTGCCGGTCTCGCCGCGGAGTTCCATTAGTGTAGCGCAGCCTTATTTCGATGAAATTTATTGCCTCATCACCCAAGCCTCAAACTCTTTTGCAGTAGCCTCATTTTATATGGATTTTCATGACATGTCCGACGACGAAGTCCGCGAGATATTGCGCAGTGCCAAGAGAAATCTTGAAAACGCCGAGAAAAGCGCGTAGGAAACTTACGTTAGGTCCAAACATCAACATGACTGCATTGACGTGCCAACTCGGAAGGAGATGTAACATGAGGAAGAGCGGCGCTTGGCTCAGAAGGTGTGCTCGACATTGGGGGATCTTGCCTTTGATGGCGCTAATTTTGTTATTGGCGCCCGCTGGTTCCCTGGCAGATACTACGGACAAAAAGGTCTCTTTGAACAAGCCTTTTCATATAAAGCTTAACGCTAACCCAAGCACCGGCTACAAATGGGGGGCCTCTTATGATAAGGGTTTCCTGACATTATTGAAGGAAAGCCATCAACGCGACCCGTCAAAACCCAAGAATTACGTTGGAGTTGGCGGCGTCACAACTTTCACTTTTCGTGCCGTTAGAAGTGGCGAGACTTCTATCAACTTCAGATACAAGCGCCCCTGGGAAAAAGAAGTCGCGGAGACAAGGACTTTTCGAATTATGATATCACCTTGACGCGGCTGTCTGGACATTTGAGCCCCGGCCTGCTACAAGCTCAGGTTTACATGCTTTGGAGAAAAGGAGGAACAGTTATTGAAACAGCGATTTGTGACAATTGCAGCTTTTTGCTTATGCATCATGCTCGTGGCTGCCACAATGTTAGAAGCATCGGGGAGGACTGCTATGACACCCGGCGGCGTCAAAATTGAGGTAGTAAAGGAAGGCCAGGGACCTTTACCCAAGCAAGGCCAGACAGTGGTTGTTCATTATACAGGCACATTGACCAACGGAACCAAGTTCGATAGCTCAAGGGACCGGCGACAGCCGTTCAGCTTCGTGCTCGGCGCGGGCAAGGTTATTCGCGGATGGGATGAAGCCTTCGCGGCAATGAAGGTGGGCACTCATGCTATAATTACGATCCCGCCCGCCATGGGATACGGAGCGAATGGAGCCGGGAACGTCATCCCGCCAAATGCTACACTCATTTTCGATGTTGAGTTGCTGGAAGCTAAATAAGTTTACTTAACGACTTTTAGCATCTGTTTGAATTTATCGCCTTCGGCGGCTCGGAGAATTTCGAACAAAGCAGTTTCCACACTGGTGATCGACGCACCCGCTTCCCGGCACCGTTCAAGGCCGATGTTCCTGTTTTCCGCTGTTCTGGAAGACACGACATCGGCCAGCGCCTGGACCTCATAGCCTAAAGAAGCAAGATCCAAGACCGTCTGATAAACGCAAACATGGGACTCGATGCCTCCTATGAGGATTTGCTTGCGTGCAAATTTCTGCAATGCTTCCATGAAGTGAGGCTCGCCGCAGCAACTGAAGCTTAATTTGGTGATCGGCTCGACATCGCCCAGCAATTCTTCCAGTTCCGGAACTGTTCGACCGAGCCCATTGGGGTTTTGCTCAGTGCGTATAATAGGGACTTCCAGGATTTTCGCTCCGCTCACCATCTTTGCGGCGTTTTCCACGAGCGCTTCTCTATCCAGCATCGCGCGGGTGAGTTTTTCCTGAATATCAATCATAACCAGGATGGTGTTCTCGGGCGTGAGCACAACATGCCTCCTCGATTTTTCTTCGCCTCACTGTCGATATGTGTAAATGCATCCGCCCGGCACGGAGGCAGGTCGCTACCTGCTTTGATAGACCGGCGTCGCTGCCGACCACAGATTTCGGGAACAATCCAACTGACTCTATTTCCCCTGACCGGAGCGTCAGAATCGCGTTTCCTGTCCGATTTCATCTGCTCTATTCTCGAAAGAACCTCTTGCCTGGTCCTTGAACCGAGTTGGAGAATGGCTACGCCACCGCATTTGGAACACAATTTGCCTGGAGGGGCCCCTATATGATTAAACAATTGTCCTATTCGCCTGTAATTGCTCTTAATCAAAGTCCTGCCGCAGAACGGGCACTCAATTACTATTGTGTCATCGAGTAATACAAAATTGGCTCTTTTTGGCTTTACTTCCATAAAACGATCCGGCCGGCGGCGGGTTGGCCTTAATAGATTTGGGCCACGCTCAATCGTTTGCCGCAGTGTGACCCGGGGCTGGTCCAAGAATATTGAGAGGGGACTTTCCCTCACCAGGCTCGCCGGTAACATAGTCAAATTCATCCCGCACGATTTCCGCCACCTTCTTGTAAAGCGTCCGCAGCGGTATTTCGGCGGGACAGACTTCTGTGCACAGATTGCAGTCAATACATCTCCCGGCCATATGGACCGCTCGGGTCAAATGAAACATCGGATTTTCCGGTGGAAGATCTCCCGTTCGTATCAGGCTGTCTTCCTCTAGAGTGCAGACGTTACAGAAACAAACCGGGCAGACATCCCGGCACCCGTAGCATTTTATACAGCGGTTGAATTCCTCCGCCCAATACGAGAGCCTTGCGGGCAGATCTCTTGCCATGATATCCGCAACAGTGGCATTGGCAACCGGTTCCGCTTTTTCGCCGGCGACGAATTCGTCGGGGTAAGGTTTGCGGCACTCATGCTTTTGGGCGAGTTCCTTTGGGCAGGCAATTCCAATGCGCTTAATTTTGTCTGAAGCTGACGCCTGATTCCACCGCAACAGCTCGTTTAATGCTCGCTCGTCACAACCTCGCAACAGGACACCAAATACCGTGTCCGGGTATCGACTCGAAGCGGTCATAAGGATTCTCGCCAGGGGATATCGGGAATCCCCGGGCGCTCCGCGATCTCCTATGCTGAAGCCGTTATCCAGGTCCTCAGCCTTTTCATAGATGTGCGGGGCTATATTCCCGTCCTGGTCCTTGAGGCCCACAAAAGCTCCTATTGCGCCTTCTTGCAGGAGCGCCTTTACATGTTGTTTCACCTGTTCGATCATATCATTTTCCCATTAGGCAAATTATCCGTGCTTGTACGAGGCTTTGACTCAGTCGAAGTCTCTTAACCGGTTTGTTCAAGTCTGTCCGGCTGACGCAGAGGGGACGGCCCCAGGCTTCTAATCTTCTCCACAAACTCGGTCACCACCTGAGCGAAGCGAGGTCCCTCGGCCGAGGAAACCCATTTGAGCAGCAAACGCTCCGGTTCAATACCTGAAAACTCCAGGAGCTGCTTCATAAAATTGATTCTCTTAATCGTCATGTAATTACCGTACAGGTAATGGCAATCACCGACGTGTCACCCACCTACAAAAACGCCGTCAGCGCCTTTTTGAAACGCCTTCAAGATCTGGTGAGGTCCCACGGTCGCGGAACAAAGGGTGCGGATCGTTCGAAGATTGGCCGGGTACTGAAGGCGGCTGACTCCAGCCAGGTCTGCTCCCGCGTATGCGCACCAGTTGCAGAGAAAGCCGATTATCGTGGGTTGAAATTGCTCGTTGGACATAACTGATCCTTTACAATTTATGCGCTGAGAGCACGCTCGATTTGCGCATAGATCTGTTCGTTGGAGAATCCGTCAAGCCTCGCGCTACCCGACGGACACGTTGCAGCGCAACCTCCGCAACCTTTGCAAAGAACTTTATTTACTTCGCAAATGCCCTGATCTTCCATGTAGCTAATCGCCCCGTATGGGCACACGTCCAGACATCCTTGGCAACCGCAGCATGTTTCAGGGCTTATGTCCGCCACAATACCACTGGTGAACAGAGCGTCCTTCGAGAGCACCCCGGCGGCCCTGGACGCGGCCCCCAAGCCTTGGGCCACAGCCTCTCGAATAGTCGACGGAAAGCGAGCGTTCCCGCACAAGTAAATCCCGTCCGTGGCAAAATCCAATGGTTTGAGCTTGACGTGACCTTCCAGGAAAAAGCCGTTTTGGTTCAGGGGCACTTTCAACATGGTGGATATGGCGCCGGCATCCGACTGTGCAATTAGAGGTGTAGACAACACCACCAGGTCCGCAGGAAGTTTGACGTCTTTGCCCATGCGCAGGTGATAGACTTTCACCAACCCGGCTTCCACCGTCGGTGGCCGAGCGGGATCGTAGGTCACATAACGGACACCCATTTCCTTGGACTTCCGGAACATGTCCTCATTTTCCACGCCGTACATCTGCATGTCTCGATACAGTAAGGTTACCTGTGTTGCCGGGTCTTTCTCCTTGAGCAGCATCGCGTTCTTTACCGCTGTCATGCAGCAGATACGTGAACAATACGTTCGCTCTTCGCATCGGGAACCGACGCACTGTATCATGACGACATGCTTTGCATCGGGTCGCCCTTGCCTGAGCATGGCTTCGAGTTCCAGGTGAGTGATTACATCGCCGCCGTTGTACCCGAAAAGTCCTTCGGGCTTGAGCACTCGCGCTCCTATGGCCACGATGATAATTCCCGCATCGACCTTAGTTTCCGCGCCGTTCTCGGCCACCGTCACGCTGAAGTTGCCGACATATCCTTCGACCGCCTTCACTTCAGCGTTGGTGTGAACCGTGACTTTGGGATTGCTTTCGAGTCGGCCCACAAGCTCGGACACGAGATTGGATGGAGGCTCGTGCGTAGGCAGAATCAGATTCAGGTCATTGAGGAGGCCCCCAGGGCGATCCTGTTTTTCCACCAGGTCCACCTCGTACCCCATGTTCCCGAGAGCCATAGCCGCGGACATTCCCGAAACACCGCCTCCAATTACAACGGCTCTGTGGAAGAGGCTTAGCTGAATCCGACTGAGCGGCCGGAGCCGAGCGGCCTTCGCCACCGCCATTGCGATCTGCTTCTGCGCTCTTGCGGTGCCTCTTTCACTTTCCTTCATATGGACCCAGGAACACTGGTCCCTGATATTGGCCATTTCAAAAAGATAAGGGTTCAGGCCCGCTTCCTCGCAAGCGCTCTGGAAAAGCGGCTCATGAGTCCGCGGAGTGCACGAAGCCACCACCACCCGATTCAGGTTTTCTCTCGGAATCGCTTCCTTGATTTCGTTGATGCCGCCCTCGGAGCAGGTGTAAAGATTCTCCTGAACGAAGGCCACGTTAGGCAAGGTCTTCGCATAGTCGACCAGTTCCTGCATCTTCAGGTAACCCGCGATATTCGAACCGCAGTCACAAATAAAAACGCCTATACGAGGATCGGATTTAGTCTCGTCTTTCAAGTTATCTCCATATGCTTTGCATTGGCATAAATTCTAGACTGCCAAGGCCCGGCCGCCGGTCATTACGACCTCAGCCGCACGAGCCGCCGCGCTGCTTGCCTGGGCTACTGATTCCGGAATGTCGAGCGGTCCCTGGGCGCACCCGCAAGTGAAGATTCCCGGAACACTGGTGTCCAAAGGCCTGTTCGGATGAGTTTTTACGAAATTGTTCTCTTCCAGCTCCACACCTAGCAGATTGGCCAAATCGACTATGCCGCGGGGCGCTGAACAGGCGTTAGCCAAAATGACCATGTCCAGAGTGAGGCTTTGAACCATGCGTTGTTCAGTGTCTTCATAATAGATGACGGGGTTCAGCTCCTCATCTTGAGCGACCTCCGCCACACGACCTCGGATATATTTCAGTCCTGAAACATTCGCGCCTCGGACTTTGTATTCTTCAAATCCTTTGCCGACGGTCCTTAGATCCATGTAAAAAATGTAGGACTGTGTCTCAGATTCGTGCTCTCTTGCGATTATCGCTTCCTTGATCGAATGCATACAGCAATAAGAGGAGCAGTATTTGTGGAACCGAAAGTCTCTCGATCCGACGCACTGAATAAAGCCAAGTTTCTTGGCCGTATGGTACTTTGCCGCGTGCTGCTCTAATTTCTCTTGTTCCTTCTGCAGCTCCGCCACCTGGGCCGCGTCTTCGGCCTTTTCGGCCTTCTTGATCAGCTTGGCGACTTCCTTTGCCCGGATCTCCGCATGAATGGCCGAAGGCCGTGTCAGATGGCCTCGGGTTGGGCCTCCCGCGCTGAGCAGCCGCTCCATTTCCAGTGAAGATATGACATTCGGCAGCTTACCGTATCCGTATTCAGGTATCTGAGTGGCATCGAACAGCTCGTACCCGGTCGAAATGATGACCGAGGCGACGTTTAGTTCGATGTCGGAGTCTTTCATCTCGTAATCTATAGCCTTGGCCTGGCAGACTTTGGCGCAGACTCCGCATTTTTGACCCTGCATTACGCGGCAATGCTCCGGATCTATCGTGAACTGCGAAGGTATCCCCTGGGCGTAATCCTTGTAGATCGCCTTGCGTTCATCGAGGCCGAAGTTGAATTCATTGGGAACACGAGTGGGGCATTTTTCCGCGCACGCGCCGCAGGCGGTGCATTTGTTCGAATCCACGAATCGGGATTTCCGGTGGACCTTGACGTGAAAATCTCCCATCTGGCCGGAAAATTCAGTTATCTGACTGTACGCCAGCAAATTAATCTTGGGATGTCGACCGACATCCAGCAGCTTAGGCGAAAGAATTCATATCGTGCAATCGTTGGTGGGAAAGGTCTTATCCAACTGGGCCATTTTGCCGCCGATGCTCGGGTTCTTCTCCACCAGGTGGACCTGAATGCCCATGTCACCCAGATCCAAGGCGGCCTGCATGCCGGCTATCCCACCGCCCAAGATGAGAACTTCCTGAGAAGCCATATTAATGCCATCCTTGGTTCGTATATTCCGAAATCAGATCTTAAGGCTCTCCGCGAGGAGATCGTTTATATCGCGTATTTTCAGTCCAATCTCCATGTCCCTAAGAGCGCAGCTCAGATGTAGCCTGCACTTGGGACATGCTGTTATTAATGTTTCCGCTCCTGTGGCCAGGGCTTCGTTCAGGCGGTTTTTTTGGATCGTCTTGGAGCAACTCGAACAACCCATCCATGCGCTGGTTCCGCAGCAGATACCGTTCTCTCGATTGTGTTCCATTTCTCGCAGCGATATGCCTGGTATACTTTGGATAAGCGATCGCGGCGCATCGAAAATTCCCGCCTGCCGACCTAATCTGCACGGGTCATGATAAGTTACCGCTGTTTCCAGAGGCTCAAAACTCAATTTTCCGGCTTGGGCCTCTTGGGCCATGAGCTCATAAAAGTGGACCAATTCCAGGTCCATCGGTCCAACTACCTTGGGATAATATTTCTTAAAAGTGAGATACCCTTCAGGGCACTGGAAGACTATCCGTTTGCAGCCAAGGCTCTTGATCAGATCCATATTGCGTTTGGCGAGCTTGGCGAAATTCTCCGTATCACCATTCCACAAAAGGTCGTGGCCGCAGCAGCGCTCATCATCGTGAATGACCGGCTCAATGCCCACAGCATTCAAGAGTTTGAGCACGCCTCTGGGTCCTTCCAGGGCGTCAAGCTCCCAATCCTTGCGAAATTCCACGTCAAAGAAGGGCGCACAGCCTACAAAATAGTAAGTGTCCCCGGTTTCCGATATTCGGCCCGCTTCTCTGGCCCAGTCAGTTTTGTTCTGCTTTATGTCGAGGGTCTGGAGCCTCATTATAGTCTGGAAGAGTCCCCTGTGCGCGGGAACGCCTCCTCTACCTTGTTTCACAGCTTCTTCACGGACCATCCGCACGAATTCCGGGTAGTCAATTTTCGAGGGGCATCGCGAGCTGCACTGGCCGCAAGACAGGCAAGACCAGACGTTGACGTCATCAAGAGGGCTCTCCTCTTCGTCCATCAGGACCTTTTCAACCATAAGGCGCGGCGAGAAATCGGGCGTCACCCTGGAGACAGGACAACTTCCGGTGCAAATCCCGCAATCCAGGCAGTAATAAGCTTTTGTATGATCGACAATTTCCGTTAAATTCATGCAGCGGCCTCCCTCTTCACGAGAGGATTAGGGCCCAGGCGGCGGACCTGGTCAGTAAAATCACGGATCACTTCAGCGAATCGGGTGCCTTCGGATGCGGAAATCCACTCTCGCCGCAGGCGTGTATCTTCGATGCCCAGGAGCTTCATCAACTGCCAGGTCTTCTCCAACACTTTTTGAGCTTTTTCATTACCTTCCAGGTAATGGCATTCGCCGATGTGTCAACCGGTTACAAGAACGCCGTCAGCGCCCTTTTCAAAAGCCTTTAGAATGTATGATGGGACGAGCATTCCCGAACACATCAGACGGATCAGCCTTATACTCGGGGGATATTGCAAACGACTGACGCCCGCCAGGTCAGCGCCGGCATAAGAGCACCAGTTGCAAGCAAAGGCTATGATTTTGGGTTCAAACTGTTCATTCATATCTACTCCGGATGTATCTTCTCAATGATTGTTGTACCAGTTATAAAGAATTGCGCCAGTGGCAGTACCGAATGTTCCCCCTAGCTCCTACCGTCATCCCGGCAGGGAAGCCGGGATCCCAGTCCCTGGACGGAGCCGGAATGGGCCGGTGGCATTTGAGCGAAATTCGATGCAATTTAGTTTGATTCAAATGCTCTTGCGCGTCGTGCCTGCCCTACGCCAGCGCCGCGTCGATCATGCCGCCAACCTGGTCATCCTTGAAATGGCGGACTTGAGCCGCGCCCGTGGGGCAAGCAACTCCGCAAGCGCCACAGCCTTTGCAAAGCGCAGGGTTGACCTCCGATTTCAAAACATGTAGAGGCATCTCCTTTAATTCCGGCGCATGGAAGGGGCATACATCCACGCAGCGCCCGCATCCTCGGCAGAGGAACTCGTCTATCACAGAGACCATGCCCGGCGCCTCGACATACCCGCGTGCCAGCGCTAGCGCAGCGTGAGCGCCCGCTGCCTCAGCCTGCGCTATGGTTTCATCCAATGGCTTCGGATAATGCGCCAGCCCCGCGAGAAATACGCCGTCAGTCGCGAAATCGACGGGCCGCAGCTTCATGTGGGCTTCCAGGAAGTAGCCATCTTCATTGGTCGAAACTTTGAACAACTTACCCAGTTCCTTGTTCTCTTCACTGGGTATTATGGCCGCAGCCAGTACCACACTGTCAGTCTCAAAGGCCAAGTCCTGGGCTAGAGAGCGATCCCTCACTCGCACACCGATCTTCTTCCCGATCTCGACGGCAGGCGGATTGTCGGGCTCATAACGGATAAATATCACGCCCATTCTCCGGGCCTTTTCGTAATACGGCTCATTAAGCCCAAAGGTCCTGATATCTCTGTAAAGGACATATATATTCGCAGCAGGATTTGCCTCTTTCAACGCAATAGCGTCCTGGACCGTATGATTACAGCAAACTTTGCTGCACCACGGGCGCTCTTCGCAACGGGACCCGACACATTGAATGAAAACCGTCGTATCAGCCTTCATCACTGCGGGTTCCTCGGCTTTCATGGCCTCACTCATTTCGAGATGAGTCCTGATCCGTGGATCCGTGCCATAACCGTAAACATCGGGCTTCCATTCGTGCGCGCCGGTGGCTATAACAGCTACCCCGTGCTCGATTTCCACAGGTTCGCCGGAGTCCCCGGCAACTCGGGTTTTGAAATTACCTATGAAGCCTTGAACGTCTTCTATCTTTGATTTCAAGTGGACGTTTATATCGTTGTGAGTGTTTACTTTGCCTACCAGGTCTTCCACAAACGGCCTGACTTGCTCGCCTTTGATAGTGTGAAACAGTCGCAAGGCGTTTCCACCGAGCTTGTCCGTCGCTTCCAACAGATCAACTTTGAAGCCTTGGGATGCGATGTTTAAAGCCGCGGCCATCCCGGCTACGCCTCCGCCTACTACCAGCGCAGACTGGATCATCGGGAGCTGCTGGTCCTCGACCTGCTCAAGGCGCCGACCTCGAGCGACAGCCATTTTGATCAAATCAAACGCTTTTTCGGTTGCCTTTTCCTTCTCTCGCATATGGACCCAGGAGCAGTGTTCACGGATATTGGCCATTTCGACTAGATATTTGTTCAATCCGGCCTCCCGGGCGGTCTCCTGAAATAATGGGAGATGGGTCCGTGGCGTGCAGGATGCAACAATGACCCTATTCAGATCGTATTCTTGAATGATCTTTTTAATTTGCTGCTGGGTATCCTGGGAGCAAGTGAACAGGTTCTCTCCCGCATAAACCACACTAGGAACCGAGATTAATCGCTCCACCAGCTCAGGAACGTTCACGGTCTGCGCGATGTTAATCCCGCATCGGCAAACAAAAACTCCGATCTTCGGCTCTTGACCTGTAAAGTTCTTTTCAGGCGGTAATTCCTTCTTTTTGGTCAAGGTATTTCGTTGGCTCGCGAGCATACGCATAGCAGCGCCCGCGGACGCCGAAGCTTCCATAACCGACTGCGGGATATCTTTGGGGGCCTGGAAAGCGCCAGCGACAAAAACACCCGGAGTCGATGTCTGGACTGGTTCAAAGGTCCCCGTTTGACAGAAATTCAGCGAATCCAAAGTCACATTCAGGATTCCCGCCGTTTCGATAGTAGAAGCCTTGGGTTTAATACCCGCGGCCAAAACCACCAGGTTAAAGGTTTCGGTAATCAGATTATTCTGTTCATCCAGGTAAGTGATACTGAGATCGTGTGTAATCGGGTCTTCTACAAGTCGGCTGACCATCGAGCGGATGAAACGTACCCCGCCCTCTTTTTGGGCCCGTTCGTAGTACTTGTCGAAATCTTTCCCGTAAGCCCGGATGTCCATGAAAAATATCGTCGGTTCGATTGACGCGTCATGCTCCCTTGCTATGACCGCCTCCTTTATGGAGGCCATGCAACAAACCGAACTGCAATGCGGCATCCCTTTTCTCGGGTCCCGTGAACCAACACATTGTATCCACGCGATCTTATGAGGGTGAGCCCCGTCCGACGGCCGCTTGACTTCCCCTTCAAACGGTCCGGATGCGCTCAGGATGCGTTCCATTTCCAGGTTAGTAACTACATTGGGCATTCGGCCGTAACCGAATTCGGAAACTCGCGCAACGTCAAATAATTCATAGCCCGGCGTCAGGATTGCAGCGCCGACTTCAAGCTCCTGGATCACGTCCGTTTGCTCATAATCTATCGCGCCGGCGGGGCAGACTTTCTTGCAGACACCGCATTTCTTGCCCTGAAAAGTGCGGCAATGATCCGTATCGATCGTGTATACCGACGGAATGCCCTGGGCGTAATCCTTGTAAATGGCCTTGCGGATATTGTGCCCGAAATTGTATTCATTCGGCACTTTCATGGGGCATTTTTCTGCACAGGTGCCGCAGGAAGTGCACTTTTCCGCGTCTACGTGCCGGGCTTTCTTGCGGATCTTAATCCTGAAATTTCCCGCCTCGCCTTCTATGCCTTCCAGTTTGCTGTAAGCGAGAATTTCGATGTTTGGGTTCTGGGCCAGAGTTTGCAATTTCGGAGAAAAAATACAAGCTGAGCAGTCATTGGTCGGAAAAGTCTTGTCCAGTTGCGCCATTATACCACCGATACATGGCTTTTCTTCCAGCAGGTACACTCGGAACCCGGATTCCGCCAAATCCAACGAAGCCTGAACTCCAGCGATTCCTCCACCCACCACCAAAACCGCGCCAACCATATCGTTCGCTTGAGCCATTAATTTCACCTTTCGGTCGAATCCTCTTCTCTTATTTACCGGCCTATCGTTTCAACCACTCTTGTTTCAATTTGGTGGCTTCTGCCGCTACTCCACTTATCGGGTATTCGATGAGCAGCATGTCCAGCATGGCTATCGCCCTCTTAATCAGATTATTACCGAAATTCGCTTTAGCGACCCCCAACATCGACGATGGAACGAATTCTTTTGCGTCTATAAAACCCACGGTTCTATGATATTCTTTTCCGTCTGCGTCCACAGTGAGCACTGTCGGGGTATATTGAATCCCATAATTTCCCATTAAATTGCCAAACGACTGTGTATTCGCCCTGAACGGAATCATGAACCGATTTACGAACTCAACAGTCCTCGAATCAGAATACGTAACCGCATCCATTTGTCTGCAAGCGCCTCAGCCCGGATTGAAAAATTCCAGCATAACAGGTTTTTCCTGCACCCTGGACATCGACAGCGCTGTTTCCCAATCGGTCTCCCATTTTATTGATGCCATCCAAATCCCCCCTGGCTGAGCAAGAGCCAAGCCGTCCTAAATGAACCCTTTGGACGAAAGCACCCCTTCGGGCGATACCATGTGCTTGCTGAACCAGGCCCGCGCCTTCGGATCCTGAAGGGCCACCGCCATTAGCTCAGTAAGGTATATGATAGGGATCTCGTAGAGCTTTCCCGTCGCTTTAGAAATATCCGCCTGCCGCGTGTCCAGATTCGCCTGACACATGGGGCAGAAGGTCACTATCGCGTCGGCTTCAACCAGAAGGGCCATATCCAGGATTTTGCCCGTAAGCTTCAGGACCAGGTCCGTTCTGGCCAAGGCCAGGGAACCTCCGCAGCAATCGGTCTTATACGGCCAGGACAGCACTTCCGCGCCGAGATCAGCCAGGATGCGATCCATTTGCATCGGATTCTCGGCATCTTCCGGTTCTACTACATCGGGTGGCCGTACCGCATAACAACCGTAGTAAGGCGCTATTTTTAGCCCTTCCAACGGCTTGGCCACAAGCTCCTTCAATTTGGAACGCAGCTCGGCCATATCAAACATGTCCATTCCGGACATTACTTTGATCTTGCCCTCGAAAGGAAACCGTTCTTGAAGCTCTTTCTCTTCCAAGATTTTCATCGAGGCCGCTTTCATTCTCACGTGACATCCCGCACAGGGGGCCACGACATCCTTTCCCATCTTCTCTGCGGTTATAAGGTCCTTCGCGGGCAAAGCCGTTTCGAGAAAGGCGTCCACCATGTGAGCCGAAGAAGCGCCGCAGCACGTCCAATCAGGGATCTCACTCAGGGTGACGCCGAGCTTTGCGGCAACGCTCCTGAAGGATTCGTCCAGTTCCTTTGCGGAACCTGTGAGTGTGCATCCGGGGTAATAGCTGAATTCCATTGTAGACCTCTTAAGTTTTAACGACAGTCCCAAAACACGTAACTGCCGGGACCGGTATATTCAAATCACACCTGCCCGCTCAGTGGGATTCACTACCCGTGGTGAATCACTTAGCGGAAGCCGTCTTGAACAATTCCGCAACGTCACGGACTTTCTTGGCTATACGGGGTAACAGATGAATTTTCCCTTTGCGGAACATCTTCCATCCCAATTCCATGTCGTTGAAGTAGGTTTTGGTCTTCATTTTATAAATGCCGATCAGGAAAAGTTCGTTTACACGTCCGAACCTGCGAACATTATCCATGAACGTGGTATGAAAGGCCGGGACCGTCGATTCTTTTGTGGCAATCTTCTGCTTCAGCACCTGATGGCGAATCGGGTCCAGGAGCGCCGGAACATCGATTCCGTTGGGGCATCGGGCCCCACAGGTGTGACAGGTAAGGCACAGCCATATGCTCTTGGACGCAAGAATCGGCTCGATATTCCCGAATACCGCGTGCCGCACCAGCTGATGCGGTAACAAGTCCATTTCCGGGGCCACAGGGCATCCGGCCGAACACTTGCCGCATTGATAGCACTGATGGATTATTGCGGCCAATTCGCCGGAGGGCGGAGTCACCGTCCCGCTAGGCCGGTTCAGACTGGTTTGCTGCATTTCTTTCTCCTTATCTTGGAGGGCGCCCGTTGCAGGGCGCTTCCTGATTTCCTTTCTCTATCTCGTGTCGCCTCACGAAGCGGCTCCCAGCAACGTGTCGATCTCCTGAATCACCTGTTCGTCCTTGAAATGCTGGAGATCAATAGCCTTGCCCGGACAAACCGAGGCGCAGATCCCACAACCCTGGCACAGGGCCGGCACAATCTCAGCTTTGTGCTCCTCGTTAATACGAGGCGCCCCGTACGGGCAAAGCCGCACGCAAGTCAGGCAGACTGCGCATTTTTCCGGATCTACTTTTGAGATAACCCCGGAGAAGGTCATCTCATCCTTGCTCAAGATTATGGCTGCCCTCTGGGCGGCCGCGGTCGCCTGAGCCAAGGCTTCGTCTATGGGTTTCGGATAATGAGCTAGACCAGCGAGGAAGACGCCCTCGGTGGTGAAATCCACAGGTCGCAGCTTCATATGTGCTTCCATGAAAAAGCCTGAAGAATGCACCGTCACCTTGAAGAGCTGTCCCAATTCCTTGTTGGATTCAGCCGGGTCAATGGCCGCCGCCAATGTCAGCACATCGGCCGGGATAGTGATATCCTGACCCAACACCGGGTCATGCGCTACCACGTTCACCCTGTCCCCGTTCGCCTCGATTCTGGGCTTGTTTTCCGGGTTATAACGAATGTAGACAGTTCCGGAACGACGTGACTCCGTGTAATACTTCTCAAGAAGCCCGTACGTCCGCAAATCCCTGTAGATGATGTAAGTCTTCACGTCAGGATTTATCTCTCGAAGTCGCTCCGAAAGCCTGACCGATGCGGAACAGCAAATCTTTGAACAGTACGGCCTTTCGTCACATCGGGACCCAACGCATTGAATGAATACCGCGTTCTTGATCTCTGCGAGCTTCGGATCGCCTTCCATGATGCGTTGTTCGAGTGAATGCTGAGTCTCCACCGCGGGGTGCTCGCCATACAGATACTCAGTCGGCTTGGATTCAACCGCTCCAGTAGCGATAACGGCCGCGCCGAATTCCACTTCGCGAGGCCCATGCCCCAACTGGGTAATCTTCCCTTTGAAATGACCCACATGGCCGGTCAAATCCGAAAAGACCGCCTGCTTAAACACCTCGATTTTCGGGTGGCCTTCCACCTTTCGGATGAGACTGGTTACAAAGGGCTTAACCTCTTCGCCATGAATCGTCTTCTCAATCGAAATGGCATTGCCGCCAAGCCGCTCAGTGTTTTCCGTCAGATAAACCTGGAATCCCTGATCCGCCATGTTCAGGGCCGACGTCATACCGGAGATGCCGCCCCCGAGAACCAGCGCCTTTGGCACCACTTTCATCTTCGATTTTTGCAGCGGCGCCAGTAATGCGGCTCGCGCTACGGCCATCCGCGCCAGGTCCATTGCTTTGAGCGTGGCCTCTTCCTTATGCGACGCATGCACCCAGGAGCATTGGTCTCGAATGTTTGTCATGGTGAACAGATACGGATTGAGACCGGCTTTCTCCATTGTAAGCTGGAACATCGGCTCGTGAGTCCTGGGACTGCAAGCAGAAACCACTACTCTATTAAGCTTGTGTTCTTTGATTATTTCCAGAAACTGTTCCTGAGTATCCTGCGAGCACGTGAACAGCCTTTCATCCGCATAAACAACGTGTGGCAAAGTCTTCACATGCTCAACAACCTTTGGAACATTAACAGTGTTGGCAATATTGATGCCGCATCGACAGATAAAGACACCGATACGAGGCTCTTCACCGGACACATCACGCTGTGGCGGGAATTCTTCCTTTACCGTCATCGTATTCCGGGCTGAAGCCAGGATCCTCGAAGAAGCGCCGGCAGCCGCGGATGCTTCCATAACGGTCTGCGGGATGTCCTTTGGCCCCTGCAACATGCCTGCGACAAAGATGCCTGGCCGACTGGACTGAACCGGCTCAAATGAATCGGTCGAGCAGAAGTGAGACTCATTGAGTTCCAATCCCAGCCTCTCCGCCATTTGCCGTGACGCCTCGGAGGTCTTCAAGCCGACAGCCAGCACGATCATGTCGAATGTCTCGGTGGCCAGCTTTTCATTCTCATCCAGATAAGTGATGTTGAGATTATTAGTAAGCGGATCTTCCACCACCCGGCTGATCATGGACCGGACAAACCGGACCCCGCCTGAATTCTTGGCTCGTTCGTAATATGCGTCGAAGTCCTTGCCGTAAGCTCGCATATCCATATAGAAGATTGTGGGATCGATATTGGCGTCATGCTCTTTGGCTATAACAGCTTCTTTTATTGACGCCATACAGCAAATCGCGCTGCAATGCGGCATCCCTTTCTGCGGGTCCCTGGAACCGACGCACTGTATCCAGGCCACTTTTCTCGGATGCGAGCCGTCCGAAGGGCGCTTGACCTCGCCCGCAAACGGACCCGATGCGCTGAGCATCCGCTCGAATTCCATATTGGTGATTACATTGGGGGCTGTCCCGTACGAGAACTCGCCTCGGACCCGATCCGGGTCGATCAGCTCATAGCCGGTCGAAAGGATGACCGTGCCTACGTCCACCTCTCGGATATCATCTTCTATAGTATGATCCACCGCCTCCGCAGGACACGCTTTGACGCACTCCATACATTCGGAGCACACGCCGCAATTGAGGCAGCGGTTTGCCTCTCTCTGGGCCTCATCCTCGGAGAAAGCCAGCTCAACTTCCTGAAATCCTTTTCGTTCGGATACAGACAGCTCGGGGGTCTTCGCCCTGGCTTCCGGTTTAATATCCGGTATAGGCGGATACTTTCGATCTTTGGGGAAGTTCCAGGGGCGGCCTACGACTAAATCCTCGCCCTTGAGATACCGAGAAATGGATACCGCAGCTTCCCTGCCCGCGGCCACAGCTTCTACCACCGTCGCAGGCCCGGTCCCAGCGTCGCCTCCGGCGAAAACGCCTTCAATAGACGTGGCATAGGTGACTTCGTTGACCTCGATGGTGTTCCAGCGGCTCATATTAAGTTCCGGGACGCCTTCCCAAAGCGTAGGATCAATGATCTGGCCTATCGCGGGAATTATGGCGTCGGCTTCCAGCACAAATTCCGAGCCCTCCATAGGAATAGGTCTGCGGCGGCCGGATTGGTCCGGTGGCCCCAATTCCATCTTGATGCACTTCATGCCGCTGACCTTGCCACTGTTCGACACCACTTCGACCGGAGCGGCAAGGAAATGAATCTGCACTCCTTCATCGATAGCGGCTGTGACTTCTTCTTCGTACGCAGGCATTTCGTTCCGGGACCGCCTATAAAGCACGGTCACATCCGTGGCTCCGGTGCGCACGAGCGTGCGGGAAGCGTCAATTGCCACGTTGCCGCCGCCCACCACGATAGCCTTCTTTATCCCGTTCTTGTTCGGATTAAGAGCGGCCTGCCGCAGAAAATCAACGCCCTGAACCACGCCTTCAATATTCTCTCCCGGAATGGCTAACCGTGCGCCGTTCTGACAGCCGACACCGAGGAATGTGGCTTTATAACCCTGACTCTTGAGATCGTTCAGAGTGAAGTTCTTTCCCAGAGCCATGTTGGTTTTTGCTTCCACACCGAGTTTGAGAATATGTTGAATCTCGGTTTCGAGCACATCACGAGGGAGCCGGTATTCGGGAATACCAACCCGCAACCAGCCACCCAGCACAGGCGCGGCCTCGAAAATCGTGACCTTGTAACCTTCCAGCGCAAGATAATAGGCCGCAGACAAACCCGCCGGCCCGGAACCGATCACCGCGACTTTTTCTTCCCGAGGAGTTATTTCCGGGAGACCAAGCTCAGAATAATCGACCTGGTCCGCCGCGAATCGCTTGAGCTTGCAGATGGAAACCGGTTGCTCCTTTTCGGCCCTGCGGCAAACCTTTTCACAGGGATGCGGGCAAACTCGGCCCAGAACGCCCGGAAGCGGAAGGTTCCGATAGATTAGTTCAATTGCTTCCTTATATTTGCTCTGCTTTATTAGCTGGACATAGCCCTGGACATTGATGTGAGCAGGACAAGCCACAACACAGGGGGCCCGGTCAGCCTTGTCTATGACGAACGTTTGCGGAATAGTCTGAGGGAATAGCCGATAAGTCGCCGCCCGACTGCCCAATTTCTCATCAAACTCGTTGGGCACTCGCACCGGGCAGACTGTTGCGCAGTCACCACAGGCCTTACAGCGGTCTTTCCGAATGTAACGGGACTTCTGACGGATTTTGACCTTAAAATGGCCCTCATCCCCGTCAATATCGTCAACTTCACTATATGATAGAAGTTCTGATGTTCGGATTCTGTCCTACTGTGACCAATTTCGGCGAAAAAATACAGGTGGAGCAGTCATTTGTCGGAAAGGTTTTGTCCAATTGGGCCATACGGCCGCCGATACCTGTTTCACTCTCGACCAAATATACTTTGTAACCCGATTCCGCAAGATCCAAAGACGCCTGAACTCCAGCGATTCCACCACCCACGACAAGAGCGGCGCCTACCACGTCCTTAGGCTGGGCCATACCACTTACACCTTTCGAAGAGGATTTTAGAGACCACGATGAGGTACCATTTATTATTACCAGTAGTAGCCCATTCTGTCAACAGACCGCGATGTTACACGCTAGCGCCCGGACAAGGTTTGTCCAATTTTTCAGTCCCGAATTTCAGCCACCGGGAACTTTAAAAATCGGACGAGATTCTTCGCCGCAAATTCTGGAGAAAAGCCGCATCAACACCCGGACCGGCCGCGGGCAGCAATGTGCAGTTCTGGAAAAGCGGTTCTGAATCCACTGGATATCGGGCGCCTTCCAACGCTTCGAGCCACATCCGGGTGCCCGGTATGGGTGAATATTCGGCCAGTTTCGGCAATGCGCCGGCTTCCAGCACACGTTCCACGTCCTCCTCGAGTTGGGCAGCGGTCTGACCTGGCAAGCCCACGAGCAAATAGACGCCGATCTGATGACGATCAAAGCCGGCCTGTTTAAGGTTTTCTACCGCCCGACAGAATAGTTCGAGATTGGTCTTGCCTCCAGTCCGTGCGTGGAAATCATCGGAACTGCTTTCCAGGCCGATCCTTATGGTTTCAAAGCCTGCTATTTTCATCGCGCCGGCAACCTCCCGGGTTATCGCGGCCGCGTGTAATCCATTGGGGGTATGCCATCGTAGGCCGGGAATGCGCTGCGCGGCTGCTTCCAGAATCGGCAGAGCGTGTTCGCGTGCGTTCACGAGAAAGGCGTCGTCATACAAAGCAATGTCTGAAATGCCGTATTTCAACACAGCGGACTCGATTTCATGAATAATTTCTTCTGCATTTCGCTGAACAAAACCATCGAACAATTTCCGCGATGCGCAGTAAGCGCAACGATACGGGCAACCGCGAGATGTAATCAATGGCAAGAACCTGACATTTTTCATCAAATCCAGCGCGGGCCGGAACTCCAAAGGAGCCGCTGCTTGATCCGGAACAAATCCGATGCCTGTATAGCGGCGCAGAGCTTGAAAGAGAACTCGTTCGCCCGGACCGACTAACACTTCATCGGGCTGACAATGTTCACGGGCGTGATCCGGCAAGAGGGACGCGTAAATCCCGCCGAGCAATAGAGGAACGCCAGGAAAAGCCTCGCGAAGCAGCGCAATTGTTTCCTGAACTCCCGGATACCAGTAAGTCATCAAACTCGTTACCAGAATCGCCCGTGGGGTTGCAATCGAGGCCAGATCGCGGCGGATGATATCAGGGTGTACCCCATACCGACTGTAGGTCCGACTAATAGTCTTCAACAGAGACGGTTTTGGTATGGTCGTCTTTGCGAATCTGCCGTGGAAATGGTCCCTTACCTTGACCGGCTGCATTTCGGGATGGTCTGTATCGAGACAATCCACGAATCGAGGCTCCCACCCTGCTTCTCTGAGCCTCGTGGCCAGAATGAGCAACCCCAGAGGTCTTGCCCACAAATCGTACGCGGCAAAATCATGAATCCAGGGATTGACAAGAAGAATTTCAGGTCTTTTCATCGTTTGCTTGCCTTCAATCTATTTATATGAAATTAAACAGATCTAGGGAATGGTCTTGCAACAAAGTCGCGAAGGATGAGGTCTATTTCTTTAGTACTGATGACGAAGGCTCCATCGTGAAGAAGTCTCCCGAATTGCCAGGGATGGCAAGCGGCCGGGAGTCCATAATTATAGGAGTTTTTGCGGAGGGGCCTGGGGAGGGGCTTTTTGCAAAAAGCCCCTCCCCAGATCGCCTTCCAAACAAGGAGGTTTCATCGTGTTCGGTCTTAAGGATTTGATTCAGCAGGCGCAAGGGTTACAGAGCAAGGTTGCCGCGCTCCAGGAAGAGCTTGCCGAGAAAGTTGTCGTCGGAAGCTCGGGCGGGGACATGGTCAAGGTGGAAGCCAGCGGCGCCCAGGAAATACTTTCCATAACTATTGAAAAGGAGTTGCTGGATCCGGAGGACCCCGAAATGCTGCAAGACCTTGTAGTGGCAGCGGTAAATGACGCTCTGAAAAAGTCCCGGGAACTCATGGCCCAGGAAATGTCAAAGCTAACCGGCGGGCTCCCCATTCCCGGCTTAACGGTATGAAGAATTGTTAGCCGCGGGCGAGGTCATGTAAATGAGTGGTCCTTTGGAAACCCTTATCGCGGCCCTGAAACGATTCCCCGGCGTGGGAGAAAAGACCGCCACGCGATACGCGTTCTACATCTTGAATGAACGCAAGAATGAGATTCAGGACCTCATTGACGCAATTCGAGATGTAAAGCAGAAGCTGCGCCTCTGTTCCACCTGCTATAATCTGACGGACCGAGACCCGTGCGCGATATGCTCCGATCGTAAGCGGGAGAAGTCGCGCATCTTGGTTGTGGAAACGCCTCTGGACCTGATAGCTGTGGAAAACTCCCGCATATACCACGGGATTTATCACGTGCTCCACGGGGTGCTTTCGCCATTGGATGCTATCGGCCCTGAGGACATCCGCCTGGCCGAACTCATCAACCGAGCGCAATCCGGCCGAATCAAGGAAATCATCCTTGCTCTCAACCCGACCGTTGAAGGTGAATCCACCGCCACTTATATCCGAGACCAACTCCAAGACATTAGCGTCAAAGTATCCCGCATAGCCTTCGGCATACCCATCGGCGGCGCCTTGGAATACGCGGACCCGCTGAGCCTGTCTGTGGCGCTGGATAATAGAAAAGAAATTTAGGCAAATAGCATCTCATTCTGTATGTGGGGCAGGCTTTCCAGCCTGCCGTTTGTGGTGGCAAGAGTGTAGCCCTGGCAGGCTGGAAAGCTTGCCCCACATCATGGTCCCAAGCAAACTTCCGGCGCATAGCTCCTCCCATTTTTTGTGGTTTTTCTTCTCGTTCCCAAGCTCCGCCTGGGAACGCATGCCACCGGGCTCTGCCCGGATCCCATTCCGCGTAGGATGCGGTGACCAAAGGGAACCGCATCGTTCGAGTCCCTCATTACTCCCCATCGATGCGGTTCGCTCCGCTCACCACATCCTACGGAACCTCAATTACGGAGGTCTGGATTTGTCATTGCGAGGAGTGAAACGACGAAGCAATCCCCCACGGCGGGAGATTGCTTCGCTGTGCTCGCAATGACAGTCTTTGACCGCACGCAACTGACGGGTTACCGCTTCGAGTTCTTTTTTTATCGTTTTCGGGCCTTTCCCGGAGTATGATGTCGCCTCCTATGTATCAGGGCACCTAGCGCTTACTCTCCTTTCGTCACTGACCATCACGGGGGAATTCCTACATGAAGGACTTCTTCATCAGCTACAACAAGGCTGACAATGCTTGGGCCGAATGGATAGCCTGGGTTCTGGAAGAGGCCAAATATACCACTGTGCTTGAGGCCTGGGATTTCAGACCGGGCTCAAATTTTGTTCTGGATATGGACAGAGCCACAAAGGAAGCGGAGCGGACAATAACAGTTCTGTCTCCGGATTTCGTTGCAGCTTTGTACACCCAACCGGAATGGGCAGCGGCTTTTGCCGCGTGACCCCACTGGAGAAAAAGGCCTTCTAGTGCCTGTGCTGGTTCGTGAGTGCGACCTCGAAGGTTTGCTGGCCCAAATTGTTTACGTAAAACTGGTGGGTCTTGACGAGGCTGCGGCCAAGACTTCCCTGTTGGAAGGAGTCAAGAGCGGCCGTGCAAAGCCTGCCATCTAAACCGGATTTTCCCGCGGCCCCACGCTCGGTTCCCGTCAGACCCCGGTTTCCAGGGACTCTTCCCGAGATCTGGAACGTACCGCATCATCGCAACCCCAACTTCACCGGCCGTGCAGAAATCCTGTCAGACCTCCGAAGCCTTTTAACCTCCGGTTCACACGCAGCTCTAACTCAGGCCATCACTGGCCTTGGAGGTATAGGCAAGACTTCCCTGGCTCTTGAATACGTGTACCGCCACCGCAGGCGATTATTCCGCGGTCTGGTGGTTACCTTCGGAAGAGCCGGCCAAATTGACGATGGAATACGTGGCTTTGGCTAATGCCTTGGATTTACCAATCAAAGACTCGCCGAATGTGCCGGAGGTCGTTCAGGCGGTTCGCCGCTGGTTCGATCAAAACAGAGGTTGGCTCCTGGTATTCGATCAACGCGAGCAGCCCCGACGAACTCGGGGAATTCCGCCCGCAAGGGAGAGACCGGGCATGTGATAATCACGTCCCGAAATCAGAACTGGGGGACAACAGCCAAACCTTTGACCGTGCAGGTCTGGCCTCGGAACGAAGCCGCAGGCTTCCTGCTCAAGCGCACAGCGTCAGGACGACAGGTCCGGCCGCGTACAGAACTGGCAGATGAGTTGGGCTGCCTTCCGCTCACGCTGGAACACGCTGGAGCTTACATCGAGACCAGGGCGTGTGCCATTAAAGATTATCTGGAACGTTTTCGCGATCGTGGCCCGGAGCTTTTGGAGCATATCAAACCATCTGCCGAGTATCCGTTTACCGTTGCAGCCACATGGCAAATCTCTTTCGAGCAGGTCCAGCAAAGAGTCTCCTGAAGCCGCGGACCTGATGAAGCTCTTGGCTTATTTTGCGCCAGATGACTTTCCTCGCGACGCTCTCTGCCAGGGGGCGCTCACCTTCCGGAACCTCTTGGCAGACGCTGTTTGCGACCGAGTCAGATTGGATGACATTCTGGCCGTGTTGCGGAGCTATTCTCTGGCTGACGTGCAGCCGGACGGTGTTTCGGTACATCGGCTGGTGCAGGCTGTGACGCGCGACCGTATGAATGACGAAGAGAAGGAGATTTGGGCAGCGGTCGGTGTCAAGCTTTTGAAGCGACACATACCCCTTCGATGAAGACGATCTCTCCACCTGGCCTCTGTCCCAGCGGCTGTTGCCTCATGGTATGGCAGCAGCAGATCGTGCTGAGAAACTGAAGGTGGCCGCGGAAGAGACTGCGAGTACTTCTTAACGAATCAGGGCTGCACCTGCAGCTTCTGGCGCGTTTGGATGAAGCCAAACGACGCCTTGGGCCATGCTCTGAGGATCGGCGAGGCTGCATTGGGGCCTGATCATCCAAACGTGGCAACCTATTCGAACAACCTTGGCACGTTGCTCACGAACCTTGGGGACCTGCAAGGAGCCAAGGAAAGAGTCGAACGGGCTCTGAGCATCGACGAGGCGGTGTTCGGGCCTGACCATCACAAAGTGGCAACCAGATTAAGCAACCTTGGGCTCGTGCTTCATGACCTTTGGGACCTTCCGAGGGCCAAGGAGAGCTACGAACGGGCTCTGAAGATCCACGAGGCGGTGTTCGGGCCTGATCATCCCACGGTGGCAATCAGATTTAAACAATCTAGGCACGGTGCTTAAGGACCTTGGGGACCTTCCCGCAGCCAAGAAAAAGCTCGAGCGTGCCCTCAAGATAGTCGAGGCGAGTGTTCGGACCTGATCATCCCCGCGAGTGGCAGATCAGATTACAGCAACTCTTGGCGTGGTGCTTCAGGATCTTGGGCGACTTTCCTCGGGCCAAGGAAAGACCTGGAGCGATGCTCTGAGGATCGGCGAGGCTGCATTGCGGCCTGACCATCCAAACGTGGCAACCTATTCGAGCAACCTAGGCATGCTGCTCAGGCACCTTGGGAGACCTTCCAGAGGCCAAGGAAAGGCTCGAACGTGCTCTGAGGATCGAGCTGAAGCGGTGTTCGGGCCTGATCATCCCAGCGTGGCAATCCGATTAAACAACCTTGGCCTGGTGCTTCGCGACCTTGGGGAAATTGACGCAGCGAGGGCCCACATGTCCCGTGCGTTGGAGATCTATCGAAAGAGTTCTCGGTGAAGACCACCCGTCCACAAAGACAGTGCGGAAGAACCTGGCCTCATTGGACAAGCAGAGCGCAGGATGGATAATCGCTTTTTGAAGGGGGAACATCGGCAGATTCGGTAGGGGCGGAGCCGCGTGTCCCGCCCGAAGAATCTTCCTTCTCGTTCCCAGGCTCCAGCCTGGGAACGCCTGTCATCCGGGCTCTGCCCGGATATCCTCTACCTCTGCCGGGTCCCTACGATCGCGATCGATGCGGTTCCCCCGCCCTGGCGGGGTCACCACGTCCTACGGGGAGTTGATGACCACTCCTGATGTGGGGCAGGCTTTCCAGCCTGCCTGGGCCACACTCTTGCCATCTCAAATGGCAGGCTGGAAAGCCTGCCCCACATGCCTGGCCTCAAGCAAACTTTTTGCTTCTCGTTTTCTCGTTGCCAACGTGGAGCCCGGGAACGAGACTAAGGGCGGACACGCAGGTCCGCCCCTACCATGAGCCGCTTGTATCCCGCTTGCATCCCCCCTTTTGAAAATCCCCCTGAATCCCCCTTTAGAAACGGGGGACTTTTCGTTCTTATCCCCACGCCCGTTGTAACAACGGTGTTCACTGCGCCCTGACTTTTTACAGAAGTACGGCGCGAACCCGCCCATCTTATAAGAGTTTTTTGAAGGGAGGCGCCACGGGAGACTTTTTTGCAACCCCGCGGGACGCGGGGTCCCTCCACATGCTTTTCAAAAAATCCTTAAAAATCCTTGACACAGACCGGTCATGTCCAGTACAAAACATATATGACTCACTGGTCAGTCCTTAATTCTCCGCGACTGACCATTGTGTTTTTAGGAGGCGCTGAATGGACCCGGTCTTCGAAAACGAAATCCTCGCAGTAATCGCTCGGACGAAAATCCACAAAGACACCTTCGCCATACCCGGACTCATCCGAATTCTCCAATCTGAATTGGAAAAGCACAGCGGGGACGAAGCAGCCCTGGAAGACACAGTGGTGGTGTTTGTGGAAAGAGTCACCGAAGCGCTCTCGTCGTCGCCTATCTATTCCGACCCGCTTGTCCGCGAGTTGTACCGCAGCGTCCTGGATGTTGCGCAGACCGCGGGCGTGTCCCGTGAAAATCTGCTGGAAGACCTGCTGTTTCAAAGCCTTCGCAGGCCCTCGGATCAGGAGCCGCCCAGGCGAAAAAAACAAAAGGATGCCAGAGACAGGATCCTGCAATCCGCGCTGGATGAATTCTCTGAAAAAGGGTTCCACGCCACCACTATAGATTCCATAGCCGAACGGGCCGGAATGGCGAAAGGCACTGTTTATCGATATTTCAAGACAAAGGAAAGCCTGTTCAATGCGCTGAAAGAGGACACCATAAGCGAATTCGTGGAATTGGCCAGACAGGACCTCAGCCGCCAAGAAGACGTATTGAGAATCATCGAGAGCGTCATCAGGATGTACCTGAGCTTCTTCGAAAAGAATTCCGCTTTCTTCAAGGTGATTGTCCAGGAACACAAGGACTTTGGCCGTGAGTTTTCCGAAAAATTTATCAATGAGCTGATTCTCGCTTTGCCGGGTCTCAAGAGGCGGTGCTGGAAGGCTTCCCGCACAGGCGCACTGAAACAGATGAATTATTTCACTGTCTTTTTCGGGATCATCGGCTTCCTGAACGGTGTGATTCAGAAATGGTTGCACGAGGGCGCCGAAGGCTCGTTGCTGAACGAAATAGATACTGTGAAAGAGGTCCTTTTCTACGGTTTTGTGGATCGGCCGGAAAGGACCGCTAGAAATAGTAATTTGAAGGTGATCTCATGAAATTGTCGCTGCCGTTTGAATTGAGTGTCCCGTTGTTGTATGTGAATCCGCCTGTCAATGCTGACGCGGATCTTGTAGAGGAGGTATCCCGCGCGGGCGGTCTGGGAATAGTGGATCATGTCACTTCCGGTCCGACCGATTGGAAAGTTGCGCCCGATGCTCCTCACGGTGTGCGTGTGTTGGTGAAAGATTTGGACGCGTTTACGTCCCACGCGGATGTGGTTATGGCTTTGATCCCCTTGGAGGATGCAAATAGTATCTCCAGCCTTGAGCCTGGAGCCTTCAAAGAGCCGGTCGGTCCCGGTTTTTGTCGAGGTGGGTGGAGCAAAACAAGCCCGTGAGGCCGAAGCCGCGGGGGCCGCAGGCCTGGTCGCCAGGGGCAATGAAGGCCCCGGTTGGGTCAGCGAGACCTGCGGCTTTGTTTTGCTTCAGGAGCTGCTCCGAGTCGCCAGCATTCCAGTATTTTTGCAGGGCGGTATCGGACTACGCACCGCTGCCGGCGCAATCGCCGCGGGCGCGGCTGGAGTGGTCCTGGATGTTCATCTGTTGCTCACAAACAATTCAGGCGCTCCGCAATCCTTACAGAAATTCCTCCGGGGTCTCGGATTTCCCTCGACGGTTGTATTGGCGGAGGCCACGGGTTCGCCGCTCCGGGTTTATTCCCGAGTGGGTACCCGCGCAGTGAGAGAACTCCGGAAACTCGAAGAGTCCATCACTCCTCAAGATCATCCGTCATATCTGGATCGTCTGCGCAAAACACTCGCCAATCCGAGGGGCCGCTCCCGATTCCGATGAAACGCTCCTGCCGTTATCCGAAGGCATCAGCGCGGCAAAGAAGTTGGCTGAACAGTTCAGCTCCGCGACGGAAATCGTCGCCGAGTTCGGCAAATGGATGTCCCCGAGGAAGCACGCGTGGCCGTTTTCGGAGGACTCAGCCCTCGCTTCCGAGCACGGGACTCGCTTCCCCATTGTTCAAGGCCCGATGGCGCATGTGAGCGATAATCCGGATTTTCTCGGCTCAATGGTCCAGGCTGGGGCCCTCCCGTTCATGGCTATGGGCAATATGCCCGAAGGGATCGCCCGCGAAGGACTGGCTCTGGCGCGGGAAAAGACCCAAGGGAACTTCGGCGTGGGTCTCATCGGCCTGGAAGTGAACCGCGCATGCTACGAGAGCCACCTTGAAATCATGAAGCAGGATCCTCCACGTTTTGCGATCCTGGCGGCGGGAAGTGTGGACCTCGCCCGCCAAATCGAAAACATGGGCATCGGTTGCTATTTGCACTGCCCTGCCCCGTCGTTGTTGTCTGAAGCCCTGAAAGCCGGTCTCAGGCGGTTCGTCTTCGAAGGTTGTGAATCCGGGGGCCACATCGGGACCCTGGGGAGCCTGGATCTCTGGAACGCCAACTTATCGGAGCTGGAGGCCGCGTGCGGCAATGGGCTCCCGTTGAATGAGGTCCGAGCGCTGTTTGCCGGTGGGATAGCGTCGCCCATAGCCGCAGCCTTTTTGGCCGGCATGGTGGGCGATCTCGCGTCCAAGGGCCTCAAAGTCGGGCTCCAGATGGGCACCGCGTATCTCGCCACCCAAGAGGCTGTCTCCACCTGCGCTATCACCTCGACTTATCAGAAGCTCACCCTGGATAGCGACCGCACGGCAGTCATAGGCAGTACCGTAAACACCAGGGCCCGGGCCGCCGGATCGCCCATGGCATCGACTCTTATCCGGAACGAACTCGAAAGGCTCAGGACCGGCGTGCCGCTGCGGGAACGAAAGGAATTGTACGAAAAAGACAATCTCGGCGCGCTAAGACTTGCCAGCAAAGGCTGCGCGATCGACCCCGAGACCGCGACCTGGGATTGTCCGGTCTTTTGCGATCTACCGCCGGAAGAGCAACTGGAACGAGGCCTCTACTTGATGGGCCAGGTAGTTTCACTTCTGGACGCGCCTTTGACGGCAAGGCAACTCCATGAACAGATTATCGAACAAGGTCGTCGCATCTTCGAATCGCAAGCAGATGTGGCGGAGAGCGAGCCTGAACTATTGAAACCGGATATGGCCGAGCCTGCCCTGGAAATGGAATATCGCGAGGAACCAATAGCAGTGATCGGAATTGGGCTCCGTTTCCCGGGCTCTGATTCACCGGAAGCTTTTTGGGACCAGATTGTCAGCGGTCGCTCGGGCATCAGAGACGTGCCAACTGAGAGATGGGGCGATCCGAATTTTTACTACGATCCTGACCCGAAAGCGCCGGACAAGACCTATTCCCGGATCGGCGGTTTTATAACGGATTTTGAGTTCGATCCGCTGAAGTATCCGCATTCCGCCATCGGTCGCCAAGCAGATGGATCGGACCCAGCAGATGGCGATCGCGTGCGTCGGCGAAGCATTGGCTGACGCGGGCCTTTCGCCGGAAAAACTGAAGGGCCGAAAAGTCGGGATCATCCTGGGAAACAGTATGGGCGGCGAAAGCACGGACGCGTTCGCCCAACGCGTCAATCTCCCCAAAAGTCTGGCTCACTTGGATCAGAGTTTGGCCGCTCTTGACCTCGATGACGCTACCAAAAAGTCGCTGATTGAATCGTTTCGTTCCCGGTTCTTGGCTGATTTACCGGACATCACTGAAGATTCTTTGCCGGGCGAACTGGCCAACGTGATTTCCGGGCGCGTGGCCAATGTCTTCAATTTGGAAGGCCCCAATTTTACTGTGGATGCGGCTTGCGCATCTTCTATGGCCGCGGTTATGAACGCGGCCGCAGCGTTAAAAGACGGCAAAATTGATTACGCCGTGACCGGTGGAGTTGACGCTTCCATGCACCCGTCTTCTTTTGTGAAATTCTGCAAGATCGGCGCGCTCTCGCCGGATGGCAGTAGACCTTTCGATGAGGCGGCCAATGGATTCGTGATGGGCGAGGGTGCGGGAATAATTGTCCTGAAGCGGCTTTCCGCTGCTTTGCGTGACGGTGACCGGATTTACGGGACGATCATAGGGATCGGCTCCTCATCCGACGGCAGAGGAAAGGGGATAACAGCCCCCAATGAAGTCGGCCAAGTGCGGGCCATTCGAAATTGCCTGGAAGATTACAACATCGACCTCAGCTCTGTCAGCCTGATTGAAGCGCACGGAACTTCGACTCCGGTGGGCGACAAAACCGAACTGACCGTGCTGGATCGGATTTTCAAGGAAGCGGGTATGGCCGCGGGCTCTGTCGCCATCGGGTCGGTGAAGTCTCAGATAGGCCATCTTAAGGCGGCCGCGGGCTCCGCGGGAATAATAAAGGTCCTCTTGAGTCTGAGTCATCGAATGCTCCCACCCACGATAAATGTGAATCAACCGAACCGCTGTATCGACTGGGATTCATCGCCTCTGTTCCTGAGCGCCAAGCCCCGGCCCTGGAAAACAAAGAACGGTGAGCCACGAAGGGCCGGCGTCAGCGCATTCGGCTTCGGCGGGACCAATTTCCATATAGTGCTTCAGGAGCATTTGCCGGGCGTTGCCTATATTCAACCCAAGCAAACCAAAACCGCCTCTATTTCCGAAACGGCCATCGAGTTCCCTCGACCGAACTGGCCGCGTCCGCCGGAGATGCAGCTTGAGGCCCAAGCATGGGTCGTCGGCGCCAACGATCCGGGAGATCTTGCAGCCAAGGCCGATGCTATTCTCCGCGATCTTACGCCCGCCAATGCTGCCCAGCTCGCGTATCTGCACAGGGAAGAATCGCTAGAATTTGATATCCGATGCGGATTTTCAGCCCCAACCCCTGATGCGACGGTGGAAAAACTGGCTATGGTGAAGGATGGCTTGTCTGACCCGGCTAAACTTCGTCTGCTCAAAGCGCGGGGCATCTACGTTACTCAGGGAGCTTCTGATAAAGCCAAGGCCGGAGTAGCTTTCCTCTTTCCCGGTCAGGGCTCGCAGTATCCGTTCATGCTAAGGGACCTCGCAGAGCGCTTTCCCGCTGTCGCCGACACTCTGCAGGAGGCCGATGAAATCTTGAAAGGGCTCGGCCTTTCGGCGGTAACTGACGCAATATACCCGGCCATTGAAGACGGCGCTGTCGCTGAAGCCGACAGTTTGAAGGATACCCAGCGGCTTCAGCCGATGATTCTGACCGCTAATACCGCTATTTTCAGGCTTCTCTCACAGATGGGCGTGGCGCCTGCCGCTTGCGCAGGGCATTCTCTTGGCGAATACGCCGCGTGCGTGGCTGCCGGAGTTTTTTCATTCAGAGACGCCCTGGAAGCTGTGGCCGTGCGCGGCCGGGAAATGGCAAGGGTTAGCATTGCGGACCCTGGTCTAATGATGAGTATCCCCGCGGATGCTCGAGTCGTCGAAGAGGCTCTGGCTGAGGTGGATGGCTACGTAGTGGCTGCCAACAAGAACTCGCCCAAACAGACGGTCATCTCAGGTGAAACAGCGGCGGTCAAGAAAGCGGCCGAATTATTTAAGGCCCGAGGTCTGGACGGGATTCTGTTGCCGGTTTCCGCTGCGTTCCATTCGGGAGTTGTGGCCCCTGCGCGGGAGCCGTTCATGAAGACCCTGGAGAAGCTCCGTGTTAATCCGCCTTCAGTTCCTGTGCTGTCCAATGTGACCGGGGATTTTTATCCCGTGGGTCCCGCCGCGCCGGCGAGGATACGCGACCTTTTAGGCAAGCAGTTCGCCGCGCCGGTGGAATGGGTGAAAACTCTGAGGCGTCTTTACAGTGAAGGGATTCGAATATTCTTGGAATGCGGTCCAAAACGGGTCTTAACCAACCTCACTCAGGATACGCTTCCCGCTGATGCCTTGGCATTGCCCACTAATCACCCGAAAAAGGGTGGCATGGTCCAATTGATGGAAACACTGGCCGCGCTAGTCGCAGAAGGGGTTTCCGTCAATTTTGCCGCGGCTGAGGGTTTCCCGGAAGTCGTGAAAGAGCCCCGTCGCCAGAGGCCGGAACTGAAGATCGTTAAGAGGCCCGTTCCCGTGGACAGGCATGATACTACTCCAGCCCCCGCACAGCCTGCCGGGCCCCTGGACGGGCTGCTCGATGATGAAATCCGGCGGATTGCCTCTCAAAAGGAATTCGCCCGATTTATTGAAATCCAGGGCGAGCCTGTCCGAGCCCTCATCAAATCCGGGTTTCAGACGTTTGTCACGAACGTGTTGCCGCTGGAGAAGACCGCGATGCTGGTTAAATCCGAAGGGATGGATTTCGCGCCGGTAGTTGTCAGCGGGATCGCCGCGGGATTGCCCAGTGATGTTCGTTTTCCCTTTGATCGGGAAACATTGGATGAGCTTATTCAGGGACAAAACTACATCAAGAAAGTCAGCCCGGAGACTAGACAGAGTATGCTCGAAAAGAATGTGGAACGTCTGGTCAAAGGGCCGTCCGGCGAGGTCGAGACGCAGGTGGTGGATGATGTCTCCGGAGTTATCAAACTGGCAGGTTTCTTCTCCGAAGACAACATTATCGAACAATACGGCTTTGAAGAGAGGGTCGTCCGAGCTATGGACATCACCACAAGGCTCGCGGTCGCTGCGGGACTGGAGGCCCTCAGAGACGCGGGCATTCCGCTAGTGCGCCTGACCCGCACTACTACGACAGGCGGGGAGCTGCCTGATTCGTGGGCCCTGCCGCCCGATCTCAGGTCCGAAACCGGCATCATATTCGCCTCTGCTTTTCCCGGCATGTCATCGCTGGTGGATGAGGTTACCCGTCAGACCGCGGCCCGATACGGTTCCGGGGCCAAGAAGAGATTAATCGACTTCTATACCGGATTGGTCGGCCGCATCCACGATGACAAAGAGCGGGAGCGCATTACAGGATGGTTCTCCGAGGAGTTTTCTCGTCTCAATCCTGCCGAATCCGACGACCTTTACACGTTCAACAGAGATTTTCTCCTGAAGGTGATCGGAGTAGCCCACGGCCAACTCGCGCAATTCATCAAAGCTCAAGGCCCGGCCACTCATGTGGACGCGGCGTGCGCAGGGACTACTCAGGCCATTCTCGTGGCCCGTGACTGGATACGCACCGGTCAGGCCAAGCGAGTCATCGTGATAGCCGCGGATGACGCGGCTGGTAAAGCGCTTTTCCCGTGGATAGGCACGGGGTTCCTCGCGTTAGGCGCCGCGACGACAAGCGGCAATGTGGGTGAAGCCGCCCTGCCCTTTGACGATCGCCGACATGGGCTGATAATCGGATCGGCCGCGGCCGGCATAGTGCTCGAAAGCCAGGAGCTGGTCAAGAAACGCGGCATGGAGCCGATAGCAGCAATCGAGACCGGTGTTATCGCCAACAGCGGGTATCATGGCACCAGGCTCGATGTAGAGCACATCTCCTCCGTGCTGCAAGGTATGATGACCAAGTGGGAAACTCAGAGCGGCCTTTCCAGGGACCAGCTCGCGCAGGATGTTTTCTTCATGTCTCACGAGACGTACTCGCCCAAGCGAGGCGGCAGCTCGGCCGCAGAGGTTCGGGCGCTCCGCGATACATTCGGCGAAAAAGCCACTTTGATCCCCATCGCGAATACAAAAGGCTTCACAGGGCACACTATGGGAGCGGGAGTGGAAGACGTCGTGGCTCTGCGATGTCTCCAGAAACGTACTCTGCCGCCCATTCCGAATCTCAAACAGCCTGACCCGGAATTCTCCGATCTCAATTTGAGCCGCGGCGGCCCTTGCGCTGCGAATTACGCTCTCAGGCTGGCCGCGGGATTCGGTTCGCAAATAGTGGTGGCTTTGTACAAGGCTGTGAGCCGTGAAGAAAACCGGATCGTGGACCTTGCCACGCATAGGAATTGGTTGAAGTCCATCACCGGGTATAGCGACCCTGTCGTTTCGGTCGAAGATCGCACTTTGAAGGTTTCTGAGCGTGTTGCAGCGCAAAAGCCCGCGCGCAAGGAATCGGCCGCTCAAACATCCGCAGTTGGCGAGGTCAACGTCGCGACGCCTGCTAGCGAAGGCCGGCGGTTCGCAAGAGGTCAGAGAAAAGATACTTGCTCTATTGGCTGAAAAAACCGGGTACCCGGCTGAAATGCTCGATACCGGCCTCGATCTGGAAGCCGACCTGGGAATTGACACGGTCAAGCAGGCTGAGTTTATTTCAGAAGTAAGAGAAGCCTTTGATATTCCTCGCATTGAGGGCCTAAAGATCGCGGATTTTCCCACCATCGAGCACATAATCAATTTCGTGCTTCAGCACGTTGGCGGCTTCGGCCAGGATGTTGCTTCTCGAGGAAGTTTCGGCCGCAGTTGGGACCGGGCCTACGGGGGACCAAGGTGAGGTCAGGGAAAAGATCCTGTCTCTGCTGTCGGAAAAGACGGGCTATCCCGCTGACATGCTTGATACCGGGCTCGATCTGGAAGCCGACCTGGGGATTGATACGGTCAAGCAGGCGGAATTCATATCCGAGATCAGGGAAGCCTTCAACATACCTCGCATCGAGGGGCTGAAGATCGCGGATTTCCCCACCATCAACCACATAATCTCGTTTGTGATTGAACGAACCAACCAGGTAGCTCAAGCGGCCGCATCCCCGGCGGAGGAGAAGAAGACTGTCGCTTTGCCTGTTGCGGAAGCGGACGTGCGGCTCCTGGAAGCAAGGCTCGTGTATCTGCCGCCGCTGGAGGCGGTCCCATTACCTGAGGTGGACGAGGTGATAATTGCAGGCGGGCCCGCGGATCTTGTGAAAAAGACCGAGGCCGCTCTGAAATCAGCGGGCTATCGCTCCATTGTGAAGGTCGCCGAACCCGAAATCCCGAAAGCATCGGCAGAGAAGCGCATCGGAGTTATCAACCTCTTCCCGATGGAAGACGATATGTCCCCGAAAAAGACCTTCGAGCTTTGTCTGTCGCTTGCCCACACGTTCGAGAAGGGGCCTGTGTTCTTCGTATCCGCGGTCTCTGAGGACGGCGCTTACGGCTTCGACAACCCCACTGCCGAGGGCTACAAGGCCGGTATCGTTGCAGGAGCGACGAAATCCTTTGGTCGTGAGTGTCCGGACGCAGTGGTTCATATGCTTGACCTGCATCCTGATCTCAAGCCGGCGGATAAAGCCGGGTTTATCGTACGCAGCCTTCAGGAGAGCTTCCCGCTCGAAACGGCCGTGGGAGCGGACGGGCGGCTCGCGGCAATTCGGCTGGTCCCGCACGTGGACGACATACCCGAGCCGGGGACTCGGCCGGGTGACGTGGTGCTCGCAAGCGGTGGAGCGGGCGGGATTACGGCAGCGTGCATCCGGCGGCTGGCTGAACAGCATCCGCTCACGTTCGTGATCCTCGATCGGACATCGCTCTCCAAACGCAGCGAGGAGCTGGCCGCGTTCGGGCCGGAGCAATGGGAAGCGGAGAAAAAGCGCATCGTGGAACGGATGAAACGGGAAGGCTCAGCGCCGACGCCGGTAATGGTCGAGCGGGAGCTTGGCGCTCTGAAAGCCGAGGCCGATGCTTTCCGCAACATCCGGGAACTCAAGGCGCTCGGTTCCGAAGTGATCTTCCGGTCCGTGGATATACGGGACCGCGAGGCGGTTGACCGGGCCATCAAGGAGGCAGGGGAAATCTGCCGCCGGATTGACGTGGTGATCCACGCCGCGGGGATCGATATCAGCCGCGCTCTGAAGAGCAAGTCCATCGAACAGATTGAAAATGTGGTCTCCGTGAAGGTGGACGGAATGTTGGCGATTCTGGAAGCGCTCAAGCGGCGGGACCTGCCCCCGCGGCGGATCGTCGGGTTCGGGAGCGTCGCGGGTCGGTTCGGGAATTTGGCGCAGATCGACTATTCCGCGGCCAATGACGGGCTTGCCCACATGCTCCGTTGGGCCGACAAAGAGCTGGACGCAAAGGCATCCATTATCGACTGGGCCCCGTGGTCCCAGATTGGGATGGCTACGCGGGGGAGCGTCCAGCTCACGCTCGAAGCCGCGGGCATAGACTTCGTGGCGCCTCAGCAGGGGATCGAATTTCTCTTCCAGGAACTGGGACGGACTTCGGCCCCGCAGGAAATGATGGCCGCGGGCAGGATGGGACCGTTTAATCCGGACGCTTTCGAGATTCCGGGATCGCAGGAGATTACCGAAGCAGTCTTTGCGGGACAGCAGGCTCACATTGAGTGCATGATCCCAGGCGAATATATTCGGGCAAAGGTGCAGCTCGATCCTTCGCATCCGCTGCTGAACGATCACCGTATAGACCGGGCCGCGGTGCTCCCCGGTGTGGGTGGGTTGGAGATCATGCGCAGCGCGGCGGCCCTGCTCAATCCGGAGGCGAAAACCGCGAATTTTGAACAGGTGCGGTTCCGCAGTCCGCTCAAAATATTCAAGAAAGAGCCTTTCGAGGCCGAGGTTGAGGTCGCGCGGAGCCGAGGAGCTGCAGATCAGGCCGCTGTTTACGACTGTAAGATAATTTCATGGTTTGTGGACAATCAGGGCCGGAAAATGGGTTCTCCGAGGCTTCACCATCAGTGCCGGCTTGTGACAGGGAAAGTTGAAAAAGCCAAGCCGCGGATTTCGAGACCTGGGCCGAACAGGTCCGGATTGTCGGATCATGATATCTATTCGGTATTCTTTCATGGGCCTGCGTTCAGGTTTCTCGATCATGTGACCGCGGAAGCAACCGGGAAATCAATCCGATTCCGGTACGCTGATTCGGATGAACGAGCAGCCATGTTCACCAGTCCGGTTCCGTCAGCCATTGAAGCGGCATTTCAGGCCGCGGCCGCGCTTGGGCATGGAATCCCGAGGAATAATGGCGCTCCCCACCGGCATAGGCAGGGCGACAGTCTATTCACAGGATTCTCTCCCTTGGGACGGCGAGCTGATCGTTCGGGAACAGGCCACGCTCGACGGACCCGAAGAGAGGGCTGTCTTGACGTTTGACGGCATCATAAGAGACCGAGAAGGCAATACGATCATACGCCTCGAAAATGTTGAAATGATAGAGCTGGAGGCTGCCAAAGGTTTTCCGGCCCGAATTTTCGAGAGCTTCCAGCCGGTCGCGGAAGTGGTCAAGCATTTGGAAAAACGGCCCAAAGCGTTTCTAAAGGAAAACCTCGACAAGGATGAGGTGAAAGAACACTCAACCAAAACCGTTCCGAAAAGGGCGCATGAATGGCTCGCGGGCCGAGTGGCCATGAAACGGACCGTGCAGCGGGCGCTCGCTTCCAATGGAGACAAAGCGCCGGACCGAAACACGATACGCATAGTTCAGGACGATCTTGGCAATCCGTCCGCAGAAATTGCCGGAAAATCCGAAGACCGCTTGAACGAGATTTCGCTTTCCCATTCCAATGGCCTGGCTTTTGCCGCGGCGTCAGTCCCGGGCGCATTCCAGGGACTGGGCGTGGACATCGAAAAGGTGGAAAAACGCAAAAAAGCCTGGATAAACGACTACTTCACTCCGGAAGAAATCTCGTCCGCAGGCAACAACCACAACCAATGGGTCCGGCTGACGATGCTCTGGTCGCTCAAAGAAGCCTTTGTAAAGGCAATCGGCGCGGGCCTGAGATTCGACTTGCGAGACATACAAGTAAATCTTCCTGAAAACTCCGGCCTGGCGAAGATCGACTTCCTTAACGAAGCCGCGGATCGCCTTGACACCATCGAGTCAGACAAAATCGACGCCCGCGTGGAAGAACAAGGCGAATACGTAGTGGCTCGGGTAATGATAAGGAAGTAGCAAGATATTCTGGGGAGGGCGTTTTTGCAAAAACGCCCTCCCCAGACCCCTCCCCAAAAACTCCTATATGGCTTGCGCTTGACTCCAGTCGCTTCTATATGTAGCTATCCAGGCATGGAAGACTATCCGCAGAGTGTTCTCGATTTTGAGAGCCGCTTTGCAACTGACGAGGCATGCAGGGAATACTGGTTCAGTTGCGTTGGCCGGATGGGTTTGTCTGTACAGATGCAGCCATCGTGGAGGCTGGCTTACTAGCCGGGGCCTTTACCATTGTGGGAATTCTGGGTACCAAGTTTCCGCCACTGCCGGGACGATCTTTGAGGAACCCGCAAGCCATAGCGTCTGTGGTTTCGGGCGATGTGGTACATGACGAGCCAGAAGCAAGGTGTCAGTGCGCTTGGGCTGCAACGAGTGCTGGGTTTGACGCGGTTCGAGACCGTCTGGAAATGGCTGCATAAGTTGCGTCATGCTATGGTGCGTCCAGGACTCGACCGCATAGGCGGAATCATAGAGCTTGACGAGATCTACATCGGTGGCGCCAAGACCGGAAAGCGTGGTCGAGGGGCTATTGGTAAAACGTTGGTAGTTGTTGCAGCCCAAGAGGATGGAAAGCGCATAGGACGTATTCGTCTTCATCGCGTGTCGGACGCGTCAGCGGCAAGTCTAATGCCGGCGGTGGAAACCGGAGTAGAAAAGGGCAGTGTCGTGAGGACTGATGCATGGCAGGGATACTTGCCCTTAGCGTCTCTAGGCTACAAGCATTTGGTAGTGAGGAAGGATCATTCTGTGGGAGAGAACGTCCTGCCGCTTGTCAATACGGTGGCCTCACTTGTGAAGCGGTGGCTGACAGGAACTCATCAGGGAGCAGTGCGTCCCTCACATCTGGACTACTACTTGGACGAATACACTTTCCGATTCAACCGACGGAGGTCCAAGTCTCGAGGGAAACTATTCTATCGCCTGGTTCAGCAGGCAGTAATGGTGCAACCGATAACCGGAAGAAACATACGTGGAGGTCGGCTCAACTCAGCAGAACACAATGTATTGTGTTAACTGGAGTCAAGCGGATAGCCAGATATTTTTATTCCTGGTTGGGGAGTTGGCGCACTTCTTTTCGTGAATCGAAGCGAGATGCAAGACCCCCGGAACTACACAAGCCTCAAGGTTGTCGATGCGTTCTATTTTGATCCTGAATCTTTCGAGAAAGTCATTCAGATCTGGTACCCCTATCCCAACGGTTCCGCAGTCTCAATGCTTCTGCTTGACCTCTACAAGCGGTTTAGGTGGAATATCAAATTACAGAACTGACGATGAAAATCCGGACATCATTTTGGGGCGAAATCAGAACTCCGCTAAGATTAGGAGGTCTATGGGGGATCATGACCCTAAAGCTGCCGGCACGTACACGAGCGCTGCAGGGAACTCCGTGGGAGTGGCCATCATGTTGAAACGGGCACAGGATTCAGTGGCAAGATGGGCTTTCTGTAGACGTTCTTAACAGGTTTGAAGAGCTGAATCAGCAGGAACGCGAAACTATCGGGCAAAGCTCGGGGTCTTGTTCGGCACGAAGAGACAGAAGGTCTTTGTGGTTGCGGCGAGTGGATGCAAGCTCAACAAGAGTAATAAACTTAGTACAGAACCAGTAGAATGCAACAACGGCTTGCGGTACAAGATGGTTCCCGCCGTCACTGGATAGCCTAGAAGCGCCCGCGGCTGTCGGCCGTTATGCCTATTTAAGATGTATAGAGGATGTATAAAGGAGGATAAGGTATGGCCTTAACCCATGTATATGTGTTGGCGACTAACAGTGTTATTGATTTATTTAAGAAAAGCAGAGATCGTCAGGCATCGAATAAATTTGACAACGTGAAAGATAGGGCTTCATCCGTAGATGATCGACCATTCATCTCAATCTCCCGTGAAAGTCGTAATTTCCTTAGCGCTTCATTCGGCAAATTAGCTGAACGATATGGCACTCATACCGAGTGGCCATCCACTCAGAGATGCGGAAACCATGCGACTGGGATTTGAATTTCATGCAGATGAAAGGCCGCATTCCCTTGCCCTCGTCCAAGAAAATAGATCTAAGACAAAGAAATCAGGTGCATTCTGTTCGTCACACGGAGCTGTTCGCTCATTCAAATCTGTCAGAGGAGTCACCAAATTGTCATCGAGAGATCGACGATTCTCTCCTAAGAGAGAGGGCAATTTGTGGGACATTACACTCTGTCCATCATTTGAAAATAGGTATTGCACGAGAATCTGAAGAAGAAATTCTGCACTAGCAATGCCGCCGAGAATTTATGCTCTTCGATTATGTTCGTGAAGATGGATGAAGTTGTACTACATAGGCCGTGGGAAACGAGGGTGTTGATTGGTAACATGAACTGCCAGCTACATTCAAATTACCAGAAAGATGGAAACAGCACTGAAGGATTTTGACTTGAATGAAAAAGTCATACCTCCGCCGGATTAAGTGACTCTAGAATCTAGCTCAGGTGATACGTCGCGAAATGGGACTTTTTCAACAGATATATGGGAATCCGTAAACATTGGTAATCGACAAATATGAGAAGGAAGCAAAGGAAAGTTGTCGTTTTATAACAAGGTTTCGAGCGAGCTGACAGCGATTATACATGAATGACCGATTAGAACAGTATTGCCTGCAAACGACTCTACCGCATGGCCTCGAGGCCCTGAAATGCGTGCCGTTACATTAATATTATCTTCTCGTAAAGAAACTAACCGGCGGTTCCTTCAAGCATTTGAAGGAGAACCGCAAGGGACCTTCATAAGCTTCGAGTCTCCTGAGCTTCTTTTCAAGGTGCTAACAGGCAAGCGTTGGGAGCTGCTCAAACTCATGACCGGCGCAGGTCCAATGTCGATTCGTGAAGCGGCCCGCAGGCTCGGTAGGGACGTAAAAGCGGTTCATGGTGACGTGCAAGCGCTTTTGAACACCGGCATACTGCAAAAGACCGACAATGGCCTCATCGAGTTCCCGTTTGACGCTGTGCATGTGGATTTTACACTGAAAGCCGCCTGAGCCGTGAAAGTTGCAACCGAGTCTGAAGGGATAGAAGACAATGGTGGAGATGATCGAATGCAACTTATGACGGCGAGGTGCAGCGGCCCGAAGACCCGCTGACTTTGGAGCCCAATACGCGTGTCGGATCACGGTCGAAACCCTCGAACCCCTACTCGTGAATCGAGATCCTTCTTGGAGACGGCTCGTTCCCTCACTTAGACGGCCAGCCTGATGGGCGGAGAACGATCCGTTAAGAGCGGTGGACATCCGGCTGGTGACACCCGAGTTCGCTTATGTTACAATAAGCTGCATCAAGCGCCACTCTGCACACTCGCGCCAGTACGTTATTATAAGAGTTCTTTGCGGGGGGTCCGGGGGCGTGGTTTCTTGCAAGAAAGAAGCCCCCCGGACTGCTTCAGCAAAGATCAGGAGGCTTTCTTTTGCGCTGGGGAATTCTGGTAAATCTGGCGGTGATTTTGACTGTGAGCGGGCTTGTGCTCTTTCTGGTCTTCAGCGCGTCCATCAAACGAGCCGCTATTGACGCCAAAATCCAGGACTCCAACGCCATCGCGGACCTTGTCGAGAACCAGGTCCTCAGGGCCGAGTCATCTGAGAAACTGTGGGAGAACGTTCGAAGCGTTTGCGGCGCTCGAAGCGGTTTAAAGCTGGTTCTGTACGGGGCCGGTGGAAAGGTCCTGGGCGGATGTGGAGCCAACCCGGCCTTGGAGGCGCCTTCGCGATCCGACACGACTCGTAGAGTGAGGGTCGTCGCAGAGGATTGGCCCTGGGTCCTCTTCCATGAAACGAGCGTGGTTACAGATCTGACAGGCTCATTTCCGCACGGGGTGCAGTCCGCTCGGTTGTTCATGGACATTCCTTCTTCAGTTTTTGCGCCTGCATGGAAGTTTTTCGCAGCATATCTTGGCGCTTACCCAATTGTCCCTTTTCCTGCTCGGATACATCCTGTTCCACAGGACTGTCATCGGACCGGTCAGGGACGTGGCGCGACTGGCGGGGAAAGCCTCGGGCCTGGCGGACGTTGAGACGTTTCCCGATTCGTTGAGCTTGCAGGGAGATATACAGAAGATCTCGACGGGCCTCAGGAGCATGATCGTCAAGATTGTTGATGACCGGGAAAGAATGGAAAAGCTCGTCGAGCAGTTGAGCGCAATCAACCGCGATTTGCGGGCCGCTCAGCAAGGCCTTATCAGATCGGAAAAACTGGCCAGTGTGGGGAGACTTGCGTCGGGCGTCGCGCATGAGATCGGGAATCCGCTGCAAATACTTTTAGGCTATATTGAGCTGCTAAGTCGCGGAGCAGATCCGGAGCAGCGCCGGGAAATTCTGCCGAGGATGGAGCAGGAACTGAGGCGCATTCATGACATACTTAGACGGCTGATGGATTTCGCTCGGCCCATCCAAAGCAATGTAGTTGAGTGCGACATTAATGAGCTGCTCAAGGACTGCGCGGCCCTGCTGAAGGGACGCAAGGGATTTCATCACGTGGAATTCGCCTATGAATTGGACCCGAATGCGTCCCGCATGATAACCGAGCCCGAAAAGATACGCCAGGCGGTCGTAAATTTAGTGATCAACGCGGCAGACGCCACCGGGCAAGGCGGAAAGATCTTGCTTCGGACAAGGCTGCGAGACGATCATGTGGAAATTGAGATCGAGGATAATGGGTGCGGGATTTCCGCGGAAAACCTGGAAAAGGTCTTTGACCCGTTCTTCACTACCAAAGAACCTGGAAGAGGCACTGGGCTGGGATTGGCTGTTTGCCTGGGGCTGGTGGAATCGATGGGAGGTTCCATGAATCTGGTTTCCGAAGAGGGCCGGGGAACAACGGCCCTGTTGAGGTTGCCTGTGACAAGACAAGAACCTACAATGGAAAAATGACCATCCTTTGAAAAAATCGACCGGCACGGAGGCCGGTCGCTACCAACTCCGATAGGGGAGTCCCTGCCGGGCCAGTGGTCTCGAACGGTTACAATAGCAAGAATGGAGATCTCAGAAAAACAAGAACAAATGAAGGAATCGTATAACGAAATTTTGGATCTGCTGGATCGTCGCGGCCTACTTAAAGAACGGCTCCCCTACACACCGGCGCTCTTAGAAGAAGCTGTGTTTCTGGCATACAAAATGAGGCTTATTACCCAGGGCGGAGTGAAGAAGTACTTGGGGTTAGATCGGGAAGGACTGAGAAAAATCATCAACGAGTGGAACAGCGGCGACGAGGGAAACTGCACCTGCCGCATGGCCCGAAACCCCTTTGCGGCAGAAGACTGAGTGGGAGCCGCAGAGAGAGGGGAGGTGGAAGTAAGAGTTTGTGGGGAGGACGTTTTTGCAAAAACAGCCGGCTTCCCACACCCCTCCCCAAAAACTCTTATATGGCTGGCGGTAGGGACAACGCGGTTAATTCTTTTCCTGATCAAACCTGATCATATTCCCGATATTCAGTATCAGATTTGGATCGAATAGCTTTTTGATGGTCTTTATTTCATTGATGCCTTCCTGGCCCAGCATCATTTCCAGGGCCTCGTGTTTCAACTTGCCGATCCCGTGCTCGCCCGAAACGCTTCCGCCCATCTTGCAGACTTCCAGCCCTATCTTGCGAACGGTGTCGCGGGCGGCAATTGCTTCTTCTTCAGTTTCAGGAATCGCGTTGGCATGTAGATGAGCATTGCCTATGTGTCCGAATGCGTAGCATTTCCCGGCCGGCAACAAATCGTCATAGAGTTTGAGCAAATCCCCCAGTCTTTCCATGGGGACCGCATAATCCATCCCTACTTTGGTCCTGCCCGGTCTTATCGACGCAGTCAGCTTCTCCGGGACCTTTTTTCTTTCATCTCTCCAGTTACGAATCTGCGCTTGGTCCAGAGCGAACTCCGCCTCGATTTTGTTCGGCCGGCCGCTATTAATGCATTCTATCAGCTCAGCCCATTGTTGAGCCGTGTCCAGTGGGTCCTCTCCGGAGGGATATTCTTGTTCGACAAACAGGCAGCCGTAGAAATCTTTCATTTTGCGCGACTGTTCCAATGAAAGGTAGGCCGCCACGCTGGCCCCGAACCATTCCATGCAAGCCGGCGTTATTTTGCTGAACCGATCACAGCGAGGCGCCTCGGGCATATTTGCCATATACGCTAATTTTTGATCTATTTTCGTTTGAAGAGAATGGGCGCCGTCATGAAAGCAGCGCTTGAACAGGTCCAGCAGTGTCACTAAATCGGTAGTTTGTTCACGATTGCGCGTGTAAAGCATCATAGCGAAATAGGGATTTCTTCGCGGAAGTAGCTTTGTTCTAACCTCAACAACTATTCCCAGGATGCCTTCACTACCGATGAACAGGTCCACCAGGTCCATCGGGTCCGACGAGTAAAGACCCGCGGAACTCTTGCAGACGCTCCAAGGTCTTGAGCCTCTAGTGGGGGTCGGAATTGTCAGCTCTTGCGGACCGTCGCCGATCAACAACGATTTTGGAATCTTAAACAAGCCTGCCGCGCTTGTAACAGCGCCTCGCTCAATATCCAGGAGGTCCCCTGTGGGTAGGACTATTTTCAGGCCGCGGATATAGTCACGCGTTGGCCCATATAGGTAGCTGAGCGCGCCCGAAGCGTTGCAAGCCACGTTTCCGCCTATAGTGCATGAATCCGCCGAAGTTGGATCAGGCGGGTAAAACAAGCCCTGACTGTCCACATAGTCCCTGTAGCGTTTAAGAACGGTCCCGGGACCCACTACAGAGGCGTCGTCAGGATCGATGGAATCCAACCTCGAGAGGTCGATTATCACTCCGCCCAGGGGCACGGGCGCTCCGGTGAGGGAAGTCTTGCCGGATACAACAGTCAATCGAATACCGTGTTTGGCGCCCAGCTTTACGGTTTCCACTATATGACGGATTTCACGGGCTCGAACCAGCGCGGACGCGTGACCCCGGAAACGGGATTCGTCCGCCAAATAATCGTCGAAACCTGTTTCAATAATCGGTATTGCCTGTTTTTTACATTCCGAGATGAATTGTTCCAAGCCTTGGCCAATGCAATTACTTGCTTATCAGGGAATAGCGATCCATGGAGAGCCCGCGCCAGATCCCTCGACGATTCTTTCTGGCCTCCTCTTCGAACCGCTTGTAATCGGCGAAAGTGACATGCACGTAATCTCTGGTCACTAAACCGAGGCCTTTTTTGATGATTTCGGCGTTCACATCGATAGGTTTGTAGCCTCCGTTGGTTACGAGTATATAGGCAAGCAGTCTATTTTTATCGTCAACTCGATCCCACTTGCGCGACCAGACTTCTACCACTTTGCCATGAACTAGTGATTCCACATACTTGCGGGATTCCTCCCAGAGGGCATTCCTTTGGATATACGAAATAACCGAGCGGTCGAGGGTCTTTATCCGATCCCTATTTCTCGGTGAACCGACTCCCAGCAGGCGAATGTGGAGAACCCTGTCCTGATCGGCCAATCTAACCTTGACGAGATTAGGAGCCATTACTTCCAGCACACGGCCTTGACCATAAGACCTGTGCCGGGGCCCGAATCCACAGTGAGCATCCAGCGCTCCGATGACCAGAACCAAAACAACGACAGCGACGGCCGGAAGCTGCCTCGGACTTACCATTCCCTCCCTCCACATCAATCCCGGGAACGGGACAACATCAGGAAGCATTCTTATTACTTGAATACATAAACGGAAATTTGTGCGGCAATTATATGCAAATAAAACTCAATGTGGCAAGATCATTTTGCTTCAGCGCTGCTAGGGCGGAAAAATACCCCTCGAATAACCTCAACTCCTGTCCACGAATTACGTGACTTTTACGGCAATGACAGAATGAATCATGGCAGGCTGGAAAGCTTCCCCACATCGAAGGTTGCAAACCAACGCTAAATCTTCCTCGCCAAGGCTGTATATCTCGGTTCCACGATGCGGTTTTCAACGGCCATCTGCAGGGCTTTGGGGCTTCCCAGCAGCACGACTAATTGTTTTCCTCGAGTCATGGCAGTGTAAAGCAGGTTACGTCTCAGGAGCACGTAATGCTGTGTGCTCAGAGGGACGATCACCGCCCGGTATTCACTCCCTTGAGCTTTATGAACGGTTACCGCATAGGCCAGTATCAGCTCGTCCAGTTCCGAAATATGATACTGAACTGAGCGGTCTTCAAAATTAACCACCAGCTCATTCCATTCTGAGTCATATGAAGCGATCCTGCCCACGTCACCGTTGAAGACTTCTTTATCGTAATTGTTCCTGGCCTGCATTACTCTGTCACCCACACGGAATCTATCGCCCTTAATCACTCGACCGCGCGGATTGAGCATCTGCTGTAGCTCTCGATTCAGGTTCTCCGTCCCGACGGTGCCTTTGTGCATGGGGCTCAGGATTTGGACATCCTCAATCGGATCAAAGCCGAACCTGGTGGGAATTCGCTGGCACACGATTTCTTTTATAATTCGCAAGACCTCGTCCGGATCTTCCTTTTCGATCATATAGAAGTCAGGCTCGGAGCCTTCCACTTGTTTTTGAGGGAGCTTTCCCGCATTGACCAAGTGAGCGTTCTCGATAATAAGACTGGCCCTCGCCTGCCTGAAAACCGTCTGAAGACGAACCACCGGGACTCTGCCGGTTTCCACGAGATCGCCAAGCACATTGCCCGGACCGACGGAGGGGAGCTGATCCGCATCGCCCACCAGAATGAGGCTGCTCTGAGTGTGGATCGCGGACAAGAGATAGTGCATTAAAGAGATGTCCACCATAGATACTTCGTCAATAACAATGAACTCAGCTTCCAGGGGCCTGAAGGCCCCCCTCTGAAAACCACCTTCTCCCGGCGAGTATTCGAGCAGTCTGTGAATGGTTTTGGCTTCTCTCCCGGTAGCTTGGGCAAGGCGCTTGGCCGCCCGACCAGTGGGCGCGGCCAACAGGACCCTGATTTGCTTTGCCTCAAGGATATCGATCAGGCACCTTAGAAGGGTCGTCTTTCCGGTGCCCGGCCCCCCGGTGATTATTAATACTTTGTATTCCAGGGCCGCGGAGACCGCTTCGCTCTGGGCCGGTGATAGTGTTATGGCCGCTTTCTTTTGGATCCATTCGATTGCCGCGCCTATTTTGATCGGTGGAAGAAAACGGGACGCGGACATGAGGTTCCGCAATTTCATCGCGACGGAATTCTCCATTGCCGCCATAGACGCTGGATATACTCGGTCCTCCTCTATGACGCATTCCCGCGATGCGATGAGTTCATCAAGGGCTTTCTCCAAAGTATGAAAATCTATCCCAAGTAGTTCGCGTGCTTTTTCCAGCAAGCCTGTTCTTGGATAATAAACATGTCCTTCGCTCTGAATCACATCCAGAGCGTAAAGGATACCGGCGCGCGCCCGTATGGGCGAACGCATGTCAATACCCAGGCTCCCGGCGATTTTATCGGCCGACTTGAACCCGATGCCGCGAATGTCCGTGGCCAGGCAGTAAGGATTATGCGCGACCATCTGAATTGCCGCGTCACGATACTTCTTGAATATTTTGAAAGCGTAAGTCGCGGAGACTCCGTGTGTCTGTAAGAACAACATCACTTCTCGAATGCTTTTCTGTTCCTGAAACGCCTCGGATATCTTACTCGCGCGGACTCGGCCGATCCCCGGCACTTTCAAGAGCTTCTCAGGTTCTTTCTCAATGATGTCGAGTGTGCCTTCGCCGTATATAGCGGTGATCCGCCGCGCCATTTCCGGGCCTATCCCCTTGATAAAACTGGACGACAGGTACTTCTCAATGCCTCTTACCGTGGAAGGGGCACGCGACTGCGCTTTAACGAACCGGAATTGTTCGCCGAATTTCTTGTCAAATTCCCATCGACCTTGAAGAACAAGAGTTTCTCCAGGATGAGGCTGCGGCAGCGAGCCTACTACCGTGATGGGGCGCCGACGTCCCGCGGCCATCAAACGCGCGACAATGAAGTCACTCGCCTCGTTGGTAAATACAAGCCGGTCAAGGACACCTTCAAGTGTCTCCAAACGTTCGGCGCCGGTTTTGTCGGGAGTTGAATTCACGAAAGTTCCTGAAAAACGATACTTTCAACCTAGAATAATAGAAGAATCTGAGGAGAAAAGAAACGGAAGGCATTCGGACGAGAGGGGGCCAAAACGAAGACGGGGGAAAACCCCGGTCAGGTTTTCCCCCATACTCTATATAAGCAACCATACCGTTAAGAAATGAGTCTCAATACAATCTACCAAAGCAGGCTGGGGCCGCCCGTTACTCCGCCCAAAAGTCCCGCAGCCAAATCAAAACAGGGAAGAGAGCCAAATATGCTGTCAGACCCTGGTCCTGGTCCATATCCCATCGGTCCACACGGCGGAGGAGCGCAACCTCCCGGAGCGTATACTTTGGCCGGGTACGGTCTTGGGCCACATGGAGCGGGAGCGGGCCCGCAAGGTCCCATAGTGTTGCCCCCCAGCAGGCTTCCCACCACCAGGAACGGCAATGCGACTACACCGCCACACAAGCCTGGGAACGGAGCGTCACCCCAATAAGCGCAAGCGGGACCGGCCGCGTAAGGTTTAACAGGATAGGGACCGCACGGCGCAGCATAAGGGGCGGCTGCTACAGGGGGGCCGCCGGCCAAGGCAAGGGATGTGAAACTCAGCATCATGATACTGAGCGAGACAATGAAAACTCTTCTAACCATCATATCCTCCTTTATTTTCAGAAATCGCTCAACACGATTCGGGTGCGCGGGCGTAGGGAGTGACCGAATGCCTCTTCCCCTCAGTTCCTGGCGGCGGGAGGTACCACGGTCAAGGTAACGTGTCAAGTAAAATATTTGATGCTGCATAGTTGTGGATCTGTTACCAGACATACAATGAATTACAACACACAACATTTTATAATAACAGCATTTATTATGTAGATATTAAATCGTCATTCTTTATATTGACTTGAGGCTCAAAAATAGGAATTATGTAGGCTATCGAGGGCGTTAGACAGTGTAATGGGCGCTCGCAGACTAGCCGGGCGCAACCCAATCGCGATTCGATAGATCTAAAATCCGATCCGTAATAAAATATTCCGCGAATTCCAAGCTGGAGGATTGATGAAAGGTCAGCTCACTGTCGCTATCATTTCGGCTTTATTTATTGCGGTTTTTCCACGGGTATCGCCGGGGGCGGGCGGGATCACTCCGGAACAGATCTATCAGCCCGCCATAGACTGGAACAAACTTATCGGGACCTGGGAAGTGCTCCCTGACGATCATCCGCTTGGTGAAAGAGTGAATAATAACCGTAGACCGACCGACCGCACGCTCATGACATTACGAAAAGACGGCACGTGCAGAGTGTTCAACAAGGAATACCCTCTGGGGTCCGACGGTCTATGGACCTCGGAAGATCATAAGATGATTATAACTTTTCCCAATGGCGGCCAGCTCGATCTATTCATTTATGGCATAAGAGGTGACTTTATGATGGCCATGTCACCGATTAAGAACGGCAAGGATTTTCTCTGGTCTCGCGTAAAGTAATATCAAATCATCCCAGGTCCTAAACCAGCTACCGATGGAGATTCATTATGTCTAGCGCTTTGAAAGGTCTTAAAGTTCTTGATCTAACCATGAACTTGCCCGGTCCGTATATGACTTGGCTACTGGCCAGCCTGGGCGCCAAAGTCATCAAGATAGAGAATCCCCAGGGGGGCGACTATGCGAGAGTCCTTGGCGGGACGGGGTCCGGAGCTGTAATCCTTTTTTTGAAGCGGTCAACCGCAACAAGAAGAGCGTCACCCTGAATCTCAAGCATCCTGAAGGACGGAGACTCTTTCTGGCGCTGTTGGACGAATATGACATCCTGGTCGAGGGGTTCAGGCCAGGCACGATGGAACGCCTCGGACTGGGCTTCGAAACCACCAGCGCAGCTCACCCACGGCTTATCCATGTATCCATATCAGGTTACGGTCAGGACGGTCCTTATCGGCTTCGCGCGGGTCATGACCTGAACTATCTGTCCCTGGCCGGCATCATAGGTATGACCGGTACGAGAGGCGGACAGGCGGCGATTCCCGGGATTCAGATCGCGGACCTGGCGGCAGGGAGTCTCATGGCGCTGAGCGGGCTGTTGGCGGCCGTAATACAGCGTCATTCTACAGGCCAGGGTCAATTCGTCGATATTTCGATGTTCCACGGTTCTTTGTCATTGGCGACAATGGTTTTCGCAGGAATAGAGGCTGGATTGGAAGAACCGGAACCCGGAAAAATGCTTTTGAACGGACGCTTCCCTTGTTATGGCTTATATCGCACCTCGGACAGCCGGTACATGTCGCTAGGATGTATCGAACCTAAATTCTGGGAAAACTTCTGCGCTGCCGTGGAGCGACCGGACCTCGCGAGCCATCAGTTTGGGGCGCCGGAAATAGTGAGAGAAGTCGAGAATATCTTTGCCGCCAAAACTCAGCGGCAATGGGTGGAATTGATGAAAGATCACGATGCGTGCTGTGAGCCGGTCGTGTCGATCAAAGACGCAGTGGAATCGGACCTGGTTAAAGCCCGGAATATGATAAATAACGGGCCTACCGGAAATCGTTGTCTCGCATCGCCCTTCAAATTGTCAGGATCCGGAGCTGTGCTAACGATGTCCCCGCTCCTGGTTTGGGGCAACACACCGCTGAAACGCTATCCGGGCTGGGGCTGTCTGAAGAGGACCTTGATCGGCTCTCCCGCGAAGGCGTCATATAACCGTCGCATGCTGCGGATGTCTGTCTAGTTACTAATTACTGCTTCAGCCCGTTTAACATATTGACAAGAGAGCCTAATCAAGAAAATCACAATACTTGCGATCCTATTGACATAGAGAGTTGTAACCTTTCCCCTCGCTCTTTCGTCTTACAGACAAAACTTCTTCAAAGGAGGATTTGTCAAATGGACGAAAAGACAAAAGTCATGATTAGCCTCGGGGCCGCAACGGCTGCCAACTGCATTCCATGCTTTGAACATTATTTCGGAAAAGCTGTGGCAGTCGGTTTGACTCCTGATGAAATTCAAGGAGCTGCGGAGATCGGGGAACAGATCAACAAAGGGGCCCAAATGGCCATCAGGAAAACCGTCAATACAATGGCGGTCCGCGGCTGTCAGCAGAGGTCGCCCGAGACCAACGCATCTGACAGGTCATGCTGCGGGTAATCGACAAGGCGCAACAATGGACTTCTGGGACGTCTACGATCAGCATTATTTTAGGGTCAAAAGATTCATCCAAGCTATGGTCCGAGATGAATCCGCGACGGATGATCTTTGCCAGGAAACTTTTATGCGGGCGCAAGATAGTTTGGAGACCCTTAAGGACCAATCCAAAATCTCCTCCTGGATATTTCAGATTGCGTACAACCTTTGCCGGGACCATTTTCGTAAACTGAAGACCCGCCGCGCCCGCGAACACGTAAATCAGGCTGAGGTGGAGATCCTGGTCCAGTCTTCCATTCAAAAAGAGTTGGAACAGAACGAGATGAGCCAATGTGTTCAGCAGCAGGTGAACCTTTTACCCGAGTCGCTTCGAACGGTGATCATTCTTTTCGATCTTATAGGCTGCACTCATGAGGAAGCATCCGAGATTCTGGGGATTAGTCGTGAGGCTGTCAAAGTGAGGCTGCACCGGGCTCGGAAAAGGCTCAAAGCGCTCCTCGAACAGGCTTGTACCTTCGAAACCGACGAGAGAAGCGTCTTCGTTTGTGAGCCCAAAGACACGTGATCAATTACTGAGAAAACCTTTTCCGATCTTGGTGAACACGAATTACCTCAACAAGCTTTAAAACAATATTCGGTCAAGGAGCAATGCTATGACAACTGAACCGAAAACCAAAAGTGAAAGGGAAAAAGAGTCGTGCTTCGGTTTCGCATTCGGAGGTCCGCGAGCAATGAAGGAAATGATGAAGATGTGGAGTCAGCCTGGCATGGAGTTTTGCAAGTGTTGCCGTATTGGGGACGCAAAAAAAGCGTCAAGTGAGCGGAAGAAAAGCGCGGAATAGACCAGAGACACCGGAAGCTTGAGAAGAGAGGTGACAAAAATGGAAAAAGGCAGTTGCTGTGAATCGGCAAGGAACGAATCAGATAACCGTGAGTACGAGATCGCTAAAATAATCAAAACCAGCAATACCTGCCCGATGTGTGAATCTTACGCTAAAGACCAGCGCAGAAAAGCCTATTGCAATAATGTGTTGTGAAGGAGCCTGCTTAAGAGGAGAGATTGCGAGGCAGGCTTCAAATCTCATATGTCATAAGATGGCTCCTGAGAAAACTGTCCGCATATGTCTCGGCGGAGCATTTACCAAGGATACGGGACAAAGGAATCTCGTCAGAAGTGCAAAGGAGTTGATCGCTTTGGAAGGTTGTTTCATCGAATGTGCTTCCCGAATGATGAGAGGCGTCATCCCTGATCTGGCTCCACGAGTAATCGTTGCGGACAGCCTGTATGATTTCGACAGAAGCCTCTTTGGCATCGATCAGATGACAGAAGAGCAAATAAAAACGCATGCCATGACGGTGGCGCAAAAGGTAGTGGGAGGACTGCTGAACCCAGCCTCTCGCGATGAAGCATCCTGCGTCAAATGTGCGCATTAACGGGTAATTCTCGGATACCGAAGATGCGTCGGAAAGGAAGTGATTGAGATGTGGGGATACGAAGGTTTCTGTTGTGGATTTGGATGGTGGTGGGTCATTCCCATCGCTATAATTGTCATGATGGCATTGTGTTTCTTTATGATGAGAAGACACATGGGTTGCGTGACGTGCGGACCCTCTTTCCGTGCCGGAGACCAGCTTGGGAGACCGTCTCCGGAATCAGCCAGAGAAATTCTGGATAAACGATACGCTCGCGGGGAAATCGGAAAGGAAGAATACGAACAAAAGAAGAAGGATATCGAGTGAAGGCCAGCGCCATGAGACAGTCGGTTCTGTTTCAGAAAGGGAGTGGGCTCATCCACTCGAATAGCGAATGGGCTCACTCCCAGGCTTTCTCTTTTTCCGTCATCACAAACATTTCCGACACTTTGTCGTCGCGACCGGATTTCTTGTTAGATGGTTGATAAATGCGTACGTAAGTGGTCGGTTTACACACGCTCCTTGAATTCCTCACCAAGCAGTCCTTCAGGGCGAACAAGAAGCACAAGAATAATGATAAGGAAGGCCAAAGTATTCTTAAAAGCTATTGAAATAAAGCCGCCTGCCAAGGACTCAGCAACCCCGAGGAGGAGCCCTCCAACAATCGCGCCTGGGAGGCTGTTCATTCCTCCGAGTATAGCGGCGGCAAACCCCTTGAGAAACGGTTCGAGCATAAAAAACGGATCGAGAATCAATGCCGGAGCTAAGAACAAGCCTGCCAGCACTCCAAGTCCCGCGGCCAGTCCCCAGGATAAAGCTAGGATTCTTCGCGTGGGAATACCCAAAGTCTGTGCCGCCTGGAGATTTTCGGAAACGGCCCTCATGGCCAGTCCCAGTTTGGTTTTCTGAACCAGCAGATAGAAAAGCAGACAACATAAAAGGCTGATGCAGAGCGTGCCAAGGCTCAATTGGCTCATGATGATTCCCTTCACCTGATAGAGTTTGAACTCGGATAGAGGGAAGGGAAAGGAATGGGGCTCAGTTCCGCCGAAATACGTGACCAGCCCTTGGATGATAAGGCCAAGGCCCAATGTCAGGATGATCTGGCCCAATTGTGTGGCGTCGCGCCGTTGCGCGGGCGCCAGTATGCCAAAATAAAACGTCATGGCGATAGCCGAGCCAAAAAGCACGCCCAAAACCGCGGCGGCCGCGAATGGAAAGTTAAGGCCCAGCAGGAAAAACGCCATAAATGTTCCGGCGGTGGCCACATCTCCGTGAGCGAACTGCAAGATTCGAGTCGAACGATAAATAAGCACCAGGCCCAAAGCGACAAGGGCATAAACACTGCCGACCGACAATCCTGCCACAGTATATTGGATGAATCGCATATGTTCTCCCCTCATTGCAGAAGCATTTGAAGATCCATGCTGGCGGAAACTTTTTGCAAAAAGTTTCCCGCAGTCGCCCCTTCAAAAACTCCCAATTATTGCGATATACCAAGCAGCACGGCCTCCGGGTCACCAAGTATAAAATTCCCATCTGGCCTACGATTTGGCGCCGATCTCTATATACTCACAGTTCGGGAATCCAATTATAGGAGTTTTTGGGGAGGGGTCCGGGGAGGACCTTTTTGCAAAAAGGGCCTCCCCGGTCACTCTTCAAAGCACTCATAAGTTCTACCTCAAAGGCCAGTTTCGGAAATAGAGCCTGGTTTTGAACCAGGCGCCCGCAAGTCCCAGCGGCTCAAAAATCAATACAAAGAGAATGACCGCTCCGAAAACAACGGGAACCATTTCCCTGAATGAGGTGAAAAGTTGAGGGACCAGAATGACAAACGCCGCGCCCATTATCGAGCCTTCAACCGACGCCAATCCCCCTATAATTACTGCGACGAACAGCGTGATGGACTCCATAAAAGTAAACATATTGGGCTCCAGATAGCCCAGGAAAAAGCAGCGTACAGACCGCCCTGAACGCCGGTATAAAAGGAGCTTACTGCGAAAGAGAGCAATTTGTACCGAGTGAGGTTAACCCCGATTACCTCGGCTGCAATGTCATTGTCTCGGATCGCTATAAAAGCCCTACCCATATATGATGAAATGATGTTGTATGAAATTAAAGTGAAACCCAGAGCAATGAGGAAATTGAAATAATAGATGAATACTTTGGGGGAAAGCCCAAGCAGCGGATGTAGTTTTTCAATATGAAGCCCCATGCGCCCGCCGGAAAGAACCTCGGAGTTAGCGAGGATCTGGTAAACGGCTATTCCGAATCCCATGGTGGCGATGGCCAGGTACGGGCCTTTCAAACGTAGAGAGGGAAATCCCACTACTATTCCGAATAGGCCGGCGGCGATTCCTGCGCAAGTGAGGGCTATGGGCCAAGGCGCGCCAGCCCGGACTAAATGCCCGAAAGTATAAGCTCCTATAGCCAAGAAACCGGCTTGCCCAAAAGATATTTGCCCCGTATATCCTATGAGCAGATTTTGACCCTGAACTCCGACGGCATAGATGCAGATCAATGTTGCGATGTAAATGACGTGTTCGGGGCTGTACCACGGCAGTAGCAGCAGCGGCGATCACAATGGCGGATACCCAAATGCGTGTCCAGGGTTTCCGAATTAACTGCAATTCCTCTCGATAGCTCTCGATAAGATCCATACTTCCATCTCGTTATGTATATAGGGAATCAATGAGATCCGCGTAGCGCTTTTCCAAAAAACGCCTCTTGACCTTTTTTGTGGGGGTCACATCGCCGTCTTCTTCATAAAAGCGTCTCGGGAGCAAAGCGAACTTTTTTATACTCTCGACCTGCGAAAGCGTCTGATTCACTTTCCGAACTTCCTGATCCATCAGCTTGTTTATCTCCGGATTACGTGTGAGGTCGGCGAATGTGGTAAATGGAACTCGGTTATCCTGGGCATACTTGGTGACGTTGTCTTCATCAATGAGAATCAGCGCAGTCAAATATTTCCGCCCGTCCCCAATGACAACCGCATCCTGAATATACGTGCTGAACTTTAATTTGTTTTCGATGAATGCCGGTGTGATATTTTTCCCGGCCCGCGTAATGATAATATCTTTCTTCCGATCAAGGATTTTGAGGTACCCATCTTCCAGCGCTCCGACATCTCCTGTGTGAAGCCAACCGTCTTTGAGTGTCTCCGCGGTAAGATCGGGGTCCTTGAAGTATCCCTGAAACACACCGACACCTTTGACAAGAATCTCGCCATCTTCCGCGATTTTCACTTCCATGTCATCAATGGGCTCCCCCACATATCCCCAGCGGGGGCGATCCTTTCGCTGAACGGCAATTACTCCTGTAGACTCCGTCTGGCCGTAGCCCTCACGCAGAGGCACTCCTAAAGCGTTATAGAATTCGAAAAGCTCCGGGAGACGCGGGCGCTGCCCCGCAGATGGCCCATCGAACCCGCTCCATTCCCAACTGCCGCTTTAAATGGGTCAGGACCAATAAATACAGCGGCCAATAGAGCACGGCCCATTTCCGCCTGTCCCAACTCTGCTCGGGAGCTTTGACGTAACGGAGTCCCACATTGATGGCGACTCCGTAAAGAAGCCTTTTCAAAGGCGTTGAATCAGACATACGTATTGATATTGCCGACGCGAATTTCTCCCAGATTCTGGGAACGCTGGCAAAGACCGTCGGGGAAACTTCTCTAAGATTTTGCGGCAATGTATCCAGGCTTTCTACAAAATTAACCGTCCCGCCCATCCAGACAGCCTGGAACAGAGAGATCAAATTCTCGTAGATATGGGCCATCGGCAAATAGGAAATAGACTCTTCCGGGCCTACGGAAGGTGAAGCCGCCAGAAAAGACCTCGTCATTTCCAAAATATTGCTGTGGCTGATCATAGCCGCTTTGGGCCTACCGGTCGTTCCCGACGTGTAGATGATCATGGCGATGTCATCCGGTTTAACAGTTTTTAATCTGCTAACTACAGCGTCCGGATTGTTCCGAAGATACTCTCTACCGAGTTCCAGAAAATCGTCAAAGAACACTATTTTTTCATGCGTAAAACCCCAAAGGCCTTTTGGGTCCCAGATCACTACTTGCTTTAAGTCGAGGTCCGGCAATATTTGAAGCGCTTTGTCAACCTGCTCCTCATTCTCAACAAAGAGGACCTTTGATTCAGAGTGTCCCACGATATAAGCGACTTGTTCGGGCGCGGAAGTAGGGTACACGCCGCAGCTCACGCCGCCGATCGTCATGGTTCCCAGATCGGAGAATAACCATTCCGGCCTGTTGTCCCCTAAAATGGCTACCTTATCCCCGGGATGAAGCCCGAGCGCCAGTAGGCCGGCCGCAACCTCGCGCACTCCGGTCCCGTATTCGGACCAGGATATGCGCTTCCAAATACCCATTTCTTTGCGTCGAAGAGCCACACGGTCTTTTAAGCTATCTACCTGCCGGAAAAAAAGTTCCGGGAACGTGGACGCTCGCGCCATCACCATCTCCTTCTCTTCTTGTATAAGCGCCAGCCCTTTGGAGAGGCGGCTTCCCCACCCAGTCCCAAATATAGTTCCTGCACGTCCTCATTTTCTTGGAGTTCTTTAGATGTTCCTTCCAGCACTGTTCGCCCGGCTTCCATTATGTATCCGTAATGAGCGATGCTCAGCGCCATTCTTGCGTTTTGTTCGACCAGCAATATGGTAGTCCCTGCCTGACTGATCTTGAGGAGGGCGTCGTACACCGAGCGTCCTACCATGGGCGCCAGTCCTAATGACGGCTCGTCCAGCATGAGAAGTTTGGGCCGTCTTAACATGGCCCTTGCCATAGCCAGCATCTGCTGTTCGCCGCCTGACAACTTTTCAGCCTGTTGCTTAGTCCGGGCCTTTAGGATTGGGAATAGCTCATACACAAAATCCAGGTCCTTTTGGATTTCCTTGTCGCGTCGCCCCCAACATCCCAGATCCAGATTCTCTTTGACGGTGAGTTCCCGAAATAAGCCTCTGTCCTCCGGCACGTACACGATCCCCAGGGACGCGACCTTTTCAGGAGCCAGGCGTTGGATACGTCGCCCCGCGAACTCTATAATCCCCTTCTTAGGCTGATCTTTGATCAGGCCGGCGATGGTCTTGAGCAGCGTTGTCTTACCTGCCCCGTTGGGTCCCAGCACCGCAAAGATTTCCTTTTCTTTCACTTCCAGGGAGAGACCGTGCAGCGCATAAATTCGATCAAAATAAAGAGTCTCTATATTTGCGATTTTCAATAGAGGCGGCATTTTTGATATCTTTCTAATGAGACGCCCGATAATTCAGGCTCAATGCGAGTTAACCCTCGCCCAAATAGGAGCGGATCACCTCAGGGTGCCGCTGCACTTCTGCTGGGGTTCCGTGGGCTATTTCCAGTCCCGACTCGAACGCGATCATCCGTTCCGCGATTCGAGACGCTATTCGTAAATCATGTTCGACCAGCAAGATGGCAGCCTTAAATCTGCCATGGATTTCCATGATGTGATATGCGAATTCCTGTTTCTCCTCCGATGTCAAACCGGCCACCGGCTCGTCCAGCAAGAGCAATTTCGGTTCCATGGCCAAGGCCCGCCCCAGCTCGACTCGCTTTTGAATCCCATATGGACAATCGGCTACCAATGAATGCCTGTATGCCTGGAGGTCCAAGAATTCGATGATTTCTTCCACCACTTCGCGGTGCCGCAATTCTTCCGTTCGTATTCTAAAAACAGCGTGTAAAGGTTTCTTGTGAAATTTGATGTGACGTCCCAGAAGCAGATTGTCTAAGACACTCATGTGAAGAAAAAGCCGCAGGTTTCTGAAAGGTCCGTGCGATACCTTTGCGGGCTATGGCGTCAGGGGAGAGACCGACAATATTTTCCCCTCCAAAAAGGATTTTACCGTCGGTTGGATGATAAACGCCGGAGATGCAGTTGAAAAGTGTGGTTTTTCCTGACCCGTTTGGACCGATTACGGACAGGATCTCGTTCTCCTGTACCGTGAAATCCACCCCGGCCAGGGCCTGGATCCCCCCGAAACTAATGAACAGCTTATTGATCAGTCAAAAATTCCATGAGTTAGCTGTCCGTCTATCTCACCTGGGTGATTCTCCGTCGAAGATCCGAATGGGTCAAAATCTCAGCACAATGCAACATAAGGGCGGGTTTGAAACCCGCCCTCTCACTCTCTGCCATTGCGAGTAACGTCTTTCGGCAGCGGTTCTTCGCGATGATGCCGACTGAGTATTGTTTTCTAACAGTCCTGTGTACAATGTCAGGGGACTGCGCCGCCCGTCAAAACAATGGCGGAAAGTCAGTAAACTCAGCTATGGGCACGTCTTTACCTTTCTGGGCCTGGCCCATTCGTGAAGCATTTACGCCGTGCCTTCGGTCCGGCGAATACGTGACCGGAGCGCCCATTCCCTCCGGCTTCCAGTCTTTTATCTTTTCCATGCCAGCGATGAAACTGTCGACGGTAAGATTGCGTCCTGCATTCTTGAGTCCTTCCGCCATGTGCATCATGGACGCCGCTCCAAAAACAGCCAGGAATTCTTTTCCCTTCAGGTTAGGATCGTACTTGACAAGTATCTCCGCGACCTTGTCGGCTGCGGGCTCGGCCCCTGGGACACCCGTATTTCCCGGAAGAGCTATATATGCCCCTTCCCATACTTCTTCTCCGGCCAGCTTGTACATGATCGGATCGGCGATAGGAAAAGAAAAGATGGCCTTCGGTTTATATCCGATCTTCGCCATTTCTTTCATGATCAGGGCTGCATGGGTCATGGTGGAATAAACAAGAACGGTATCAGCCCCCGTTTCCTTGAGTTTCAGCGCATGAGCGCCCAACGCTCTGTCGGTCAATTCGTGTGGAATCGCCTCGGCCAGCGAGGCCTTGCCGGAAAGGCCGGCCAATGCTTTCTCGACTCCTTCGACACCGTTTTTTCCGTAATCATCGTTCTGGTAGAATACGGAGATTTTTTTGCTTCCCAGTTTATCCACAGCATACTTAGTCGCGTATTCCGCCTCATCTCTATAGTCGGTATACGCAATGAATATGTACTTTCTTTTTTCTTTCGGTAACTCCGTCCACAACCTCACATTTGCATACGCGGTAACTAAAGGGATTTTGTTGTCCCCGAAGAAGTCTCTGGCTGCGCTGCATATTGCTGTTCCAAGAACACCGCAGTAAGCGAAAACGGTTCCCTTCAATTCTTGGATGTTTGTCATGCCGCGAGTAGGATTATATGCATCATCTTTGATAATGAGCTTAATTTTGCGACCATGAACGCCGCCTTGGTCATTGATGTAATCTGCCCATGCCTTCATACCGAGAGCCGTAGTTCCCCAATGGGCCGCAGGCCCTGAGAGTGGCGTAGTGACGCCAACCGTTACCTCTGTGTCCGTGACACCGACAACATCTGCCGAAAACACCGTACCGGGCAGAATCAGCAGAACGGTCATAAAGAAAAGAGCGATTCCCTTGATCGTCATGGCTTGACCCCTTTCTCGCATATTTTTGGTTCAGGATCGATTAAATCTCTGTTCCAAATAACTTCTTTTCTAGTTTTTCATCTATTGCGCTTTAGAAACGGTCGCTCTTTAACAGCGAGGCTTCTCCAGCAGGCGATTTTACAGCGAAGAAGGCTGGGTTGAAGCCTGATCACGAAAATCACTCAGTCGATGGAGGATTTCCACGTAAACCCGTTTTGGAAGGCCTCCCAAAATGCAGATTTTATGTTGACCGACACTCCAGTCCGATGTTGCACAGTCGGCAGGTAATTCGATATTGGCTGACGTTACCTGAATGAAACTCCGAGATCAACTTAAATCGCGTTTGAGCTTAAAATCAGAGGATTGTTGCGACGGATATCACAGTATCATTTTGGAAATTATCTCTTTCATTATTTCGGTAGTCCCGCCGCCAATGGAAAGGATCCGGCTGTCTCTGAACAATCTTTCCACCGGATATTCACGCATATATCCGTATCCTCCATGTATTTGAACGGCCGCATGGCAGACCTTATCGCAAATTTCAGATGAGAAAATTTTGGCCATGGAGATCTCTTTCACCATGTTTTCGCCTGCTTGAATTTTTGCAGCCACACTATATGTAAATTCGCGACTCACCTCTACAAGCGTCGCCATGTCTACTAATTTGTGGCGAGTTACCTGGAATCCGACCAGGGGCCGGCCAAAGGCCTCCCGTGTCCGTGCGTATTTTATTGACTCTTCCAGCGCCAACTGGGCCGTAGTATTGGCCATAAGGGCCAAATAAAGCCTTTCCTTTTGAAAATTGTTCATTATGCCGTAAAATCCGGCCCCTTCACCGCCTAACAGGTTTTCCGCGGGCACACGAACATCCTGAAAAGAGAGTTCGCCAGTGTCCGAAGCCCACCACCCCATTTTCCTGAGCTTCTTGGAAACCGAAAAACCCGGGGTGTCCGTCTCCACCACCAGGAGGCTTACACCTTTATAACCCGGGCCTCCGGTTCGCACCGCGACAGTGACCTGGTCCGCCGCGGGTCCCGGATGTGATCATGGTTTTTGAGCCGTTAACAATATAGTGGTCTCCATCACGAACCGCCCTGGTCCTGATGTTAGCCACATCCGAGCCGCCGCCGGGTTCGGTAATGCCGAGCGCTGCGATTTTCTCCCCCCGGAGCACAGGCTTTATGAAGCGCTCTTTCTGTTCAGGCGTTCCTAATGCAAGAATGGGCGGCAACGCGATGGAGTGGGACATCAAGCCGGCCGCGATTCCGCCGGAGCCGGAGCGGGTCAATTCTTCAGTTACGACTACCTCATGAAAGACGTCGCTCTCAAAGCCGCCCCATTCTTCCGGATAGCCGACTCCGAGTATCCCAAGTTCGCCGGCCCTCCGATAAAGCTCTCGGGGGAATTCCCCGGCTTCCTCCCACTCTTCCACAAACGGTTTTATTTCTTTTTCCACGAAACGCGCCACGGTCTGCCGAAGCATCCTGTGCGATTCGTCAAAGTAGTCCAGGACTATTTTCACAATTTATGCCTCAGAGCTTCGGTGGAGGGATCACAACTGCTTCACCCGTGCCCACGGTTTGTCCGCGTTGATTAGTCCACAGCAGCTTCAGACGTATACGGCGTTTTTCTTCCAGCTTTTCGATGACCTCTGCAGAAGCGGTTATGGTATCGCCAAAGAACGTAGGAGACCGGAATCGCGTGCTGGCTTCGACGAGGATAGTCCCGAGTCCGGGCAGTTTCATCCCCAGAACATTGCCGATGAGCGCTTGTGGAACCGCGCCATGAGCGATGCGCTTGCCGAAGGGTGTGCTCTTGGCGAATTCTTCGTCAACGTGCATAGGGTTGAAATCGCCACTTATCGCGGAAAAAAGATATACATCGGTTTCGGAGATGGTCTTCGTAAAGGACGCTTTCATGCCGATCTCCAATTCATCATAAGTCAAACCGAATTCGTATTGCATAAGTGAAGATCCTCCTGTGCCGATTACGTGTGAACGAGCTTGAGTCTTTCACGACACTCTTGAACAGAGGCCACTTCGCGCCCCTGATCACGAACCATACGGGCTGCTTTTTCCACAAGCTCGCCATTGGATTTCGCCATTATGCCGGCGCTCAGGTAGAAATTGTCTTCCAGGCCCACACGCACATTCCCTCCCAGTCCTATAGCCGCAGCTACTAGACGCCACTGATCCAGACTGATTCCGATGACTTCCCAATCGCTGCCGGGCGGCAAAAGCTCAACCATCCTTACGAGATTGGGGGTAGTAGGCGGGATGCCACCCAGGACGCCAATAATCAGACTAAATTGATAAGGCGCCTGTAACAGGCCCATGTCGATTAATGGGTAAGCATTGCCTATATGGCCGAGATCGAAACACTCCAGTTCAGGTTTGGTCTGAACCTCGTTCATGGCCTGAATTATTTGCATGATTTCTGAAAATGGATTGGGGAATACGAATTCGAAGACAAATTTCTTTTTGTCCGTATTGTACTTGGCATAATTCATAGAACCCATATTAAGCGCGGCTATGGCAGGTTTAACGGACTTTATATGCGCGATTTTCTGTTCGGCGCTAATATTGATAGCGCCAGTCGAGAAATTTATGATGATGGGACAAGCTGCGGTAACCGCATCATAAATGTTTCGGTAATCCTGAACTTCATAACTGGGGGCGCCGTCAGGGGTCCTGGCGTGTATATGGACCACAGCGGCGCCCGCGTCATATGCCCTTTTGGCCTCCGCGGCATAATCTTCCGGAGTATAGGGTATGCCCGGACATTGAGCCCGATTGGCCACCACTCCGGAAAGAGCGCAAGTGATCATGCAAGATCGCTCAAAATCCTGATTTCCCTTGACCCAAAACGATGACATAAATTGTGAACTCCTCGAATGCCGGATTGATTAAAGGCTATTTCAGCGGCCTTTCCAGACAGGTTTCCTTTTTTCCATGAAAGCTGTAAGCCCTTCCTTTGCGTCTTCGGTTTCTATCACGTCCCCGAGCCGGCCACATAAATAGTCCAGCGCTGACTCAAGATCCATGTCCTCTGCCGAAGCCAGCGCGGGCCTGCCGATTTTGATCGCTAACGGCGCCTTGGCCGCCACGGTCTTTAATGTTTCTTCCACCGCATTTTCAAACTGGTCCGGAGGCAGCGATCGAGTGATAAGTCCCATATTTTCCGCTTCGGTAGCGGAAACTATACGACCCGTGTAAATCATTTCAAGCGCCTTTTTTCGTGAACAATTACGAAATATCAGAGCGCCGATCATCATGGGGAAGAGCCCCACGTTTACTTCGGGCGTGCCGAATTTTGTCCCTTCACGAGCATAGACCATGTCGCAGGACAACATCAGTCCTAAACCACCGGCCAAACAATTGCCGTTGACTCGAGCCACAAGCGGTTTAGGAAATACAGCCATCCTTTTCAGCAGCGTCGCGTATTTCCGTGCGCCCGCCACATAGTCCTGGCCGGCAAATGAGGTCGCCAGGTCGGCTCCCGAACAGAAGGATCTTGTCGCCGGCGCCGGTTATGCAAACAACTCGAACCTCCTCGTCGGCTTCTGCTTTATCAAGATGCCGAAAGAACCGGTCGATGAGTTCGAGACTGACGGCGTTGCCTCTGGCCTCACGATTGATCGTCATCCAGGCCGCGGCCTGCTTTACCTCATAAAGAAGATCGCCATCACTCATTTGTTTGTTCCTCCGGCTCGGGCTCTATTTCCACCAGTATCTCGCCGGGGCTCACCTGGGCTGCCACCTGTGTGTTCACGGCTTTAACGATGCCGGCGTAAGGCGCAGAAAGGGTTATCTCCATTTTCATGGCGGAAACCACCACCAGAGGAGCGCCTCGCTCGACCCGCGCTCCTACCTGGACCAGCACTCTCATTACAGTTGCGGGAGTGGGTGGCGTCACCTGACCGGGGATTTCCCCAGGTCGTCTGGAAGTCCGTCTTTGCAACTGATCCGTGTTTTGCGCAAAGCGGGCCCGGCCTTCTATCCACAACCATGCGCCGTCAATTGTTTCGGCAAGAAAAAGATTCAAAGGCCTTCCATCCACTTCAAGATGCAACTGCTCTTGAGACACAGCCTTTGCAACCACTCTTCGCTCTCTTGTCGCCTATGGAAACCAAGAACGCGCCTGTCTCATCGGGACGGGTCGTTTCAACTGAATAGGTCTGTCCTGAAATATTGAGCTTGTATTCCAATTTATCTCCAGCGTAACAGTAGGACCGGCATCTTGCCGGTTCTCGCGCAGCAAAGTAATATCCTAGTGCGGTTCTAAAAGCCCATGGCCCGGCAGGGACGCCGGGCCCTACCATTGATTCGTAGCGACCGGCCCCGCGCCGGTCGAAATTGGATTTAAAAAGCCACTTGATGATTACCGGTCTATTGCAACGGACCGGCAAGATGCCGGTCCTACTGCGCCAGATCCCAGGCCCCGAGAGTTTTCCAGGGGGACAGAGGTTCAGATGTTTGTAAGCCTCGCTCTACCGCTGCCGGGATCTTCGACCCAACCATGTCATTGGCCACAAAACCTAGCGCAGCCATCTCATCAGCCGCGGTATCCGGCCGCCACCCGGAGAAATGCTCTTCAATGAAATGCGTGTGAGTGTCTCCGCTCTTGGAATTCGCTGGAGGACAGAATGTCCAGCAAAAACTCGATGGGAGTTTTCACTCCCAGAATGATCGTTTCCTTCAATGCTCGGATCATTCTCGCGCAGGCGGCGGGCCTGTCCTCAGCCCAGACCACGAGTTTGCCTAGAATCGGGTCATATTCGACAGGCACATCCAACCCGGCGCGAATACCGTGATCGAAGCGGATTCCGGGGCCTTCCGGAACTTTAAGGAATAGGATTTTTCCCGGCGCGGGCATAAAATCGGCTGCCGGATCTTCGGCATAGATCCTACACTCGATGGCATGTCCTTTTCGGGTCAAGTCCGTTTGGGTGAAGGGGAGGGGATTGCCCGAGGCAATCTCCAACTGTCTGCGAACCAGGTCAAGGCCGGTAATCATTTCGGTGATAGGGTGCTCCACCTGAAGGCGTGTGTTGACCTCGAGGAAGTAAAAGTTTCCTGACTGATCTAAAAGGAACTCCACCGTGCCTGCGTTCACGTACCCCGCCGCAAGAGCCGCTGCTGTGGCAGCCGCGCCCATCCTTGCCCTCAACGCGTCGTCCAACGCAGGGGACGGCGTTTCTTCGATGATCTTCTGATGACGCCTTTGTATTGAGCATTCCCGCTCGAAAAGATGGACAACATTTCCTTGTGAGTCCGCCAGAATCTGGAATTCGACATGCCGCGGGCGATCCAGATATTTCTCCAGATAAATCGCGGCGTTCCCAAATGCGCTCAGGGCTTCGCTGGCCGCCAGCTCCGCGGCTTCTGCCAGCCCGGATTCCGATTCTACAATCCGCATGCCCTTTCCGCCGCCGCCCGATGCCGCTTTTACCAGCACGGGCCACCCCATTTCCCGGGCAGCGTCGGCCAGGCGGGACACATCCGCCTCCGGCGCAGTCATTCCCGGGATGATAGGCACATTGCTTTCGGTCATGATTCTCCGGGCGGCCGTCTTTTCTCCCAATTTTGCCATGACATCAGCCGGCGGGCCTATAAAGACAAGCCCCTCAGCGGCCAACCGCTCGGCAAACTCGGGGTTTTCCGCAAGAAAGCCGTAGCCCGGATGTACAGCCTCCGCGCCGGTTTCTTTCGCCGCAAGGATGATCTTTTCAATATTGAGGTAGCTGGATAGCGGATCAGAAGCGCCGAGGAAGACAGACTCGTCAGCAATCAACACATGCGGCGCATTGCGGTCCGCCTCTGAATATACCGCGACTGTCCGGACTCCCATTTCGCGGGCGGTCCGCATCACTCGAACCGCTATTTCGCCGCGATTTGCCACCAAAATTTTGTTAAACATACCAGGGCCTCTACATGCGGAATGTGCCATGCCCCTGATCGCGGTCGGCCAACGGCGCATTCAACGAAACTGATATCGCCAAGCCCAGAACATCGCGAGTTTTGGCCGGATCCAAGATCCCGTCGTCCCACAGATTTGCGGTGGAGTGATAAGCATTGGATTCTTTCAGGGCCGCTTGGATAATCGGCCCTCGAATCGCCTCCATAGCCTCGGGTGACATTGGAGGAATCCCTTCCCGCTCGAGTTGGTCATTCTTGACCGAAACCAGCACGTCGGCCGCCTGTTCACCGCCCATAACAGCGATCTGAGCGTTGGGCCACATCCAGAGAAATCTCGGGCCATACGCCCGGCCGCACATCCCGTAATTTCCCGCGCCGAACGAAGCGCCGACAATGACCGTGAATTTCGGCACGGTAGCAGTGGAAACCGCATGCACCATCTTATGGCCGTCTTTGGTTATTCCGCCACGCTCATATTCTCGACCGATAATGTAACCGGAAATATTCTGAAGAAAAACCAGAGGAATGCCCTGGCGATCGTTCAATGAAATGAATTGAGTCGCTTTAAGAGCGCTGTCCGAAAAGAGCACGCCGTTATTGGCGAGTATGCCCACTTGGTACCCATGAATATAAGCCCATCCGCACACGAGGGTCGGACCGTAGAGCGCTTTGAATTCCAGAAATTCCGACCCGTCAACTATTCTTGCTATGATTTCCCGCGTATCATAGGGTTTTGAGATGGATTGCGGCACTATTCCCCAGATTTCCCGAGGATCGTAGATCGGGTCCAGAGGCGCCCGCCGCGGGATGCGTGCTTTCTCCTTTTCGGGTAGCATGGCAACGACGTCCCGAAGTATCTGAATGGCATGCTCATCATCTTCAGCAAAGTAGTCAGAAACGCCGGATTCCTTGCAGTGCAGCATGGCCCCGCCAAGTTCTTCGGCCGTAACGTCCTCGCCAGTGGCAGCCTTAACCAACGGTGGGCCGCCGAGGAAGATTGCGCCCGTGCCCGGAGACATGAACCACATGATCCGACATGGCTGGAACGTACGCCCCGCCGGCAGTACACAGGCCCATGACCGCAGTAATCTGAGGAATATTCATCTTAGACATGATGGCCTGGTTATAAAAACAGCGGCCGCCGTCATCAACGTCGGGGAAGATCTCCGATTGGAGAGGCAAGAATGCCCCGCCGGAATCCACCAGCATGATCGTAGGCAGATGATTCTCCATGGCGATAGTCTGGCATCTGAGAGTCTTCTTGACCCCCATGGGATATACCGTACCGCCTTTGATCATCGGGTCGTTAGCATGAATGAGGCATTCCCGGCCATGCACCAGCCCTATGCCGGCCCTGGTGCCGGCCCCATGGACCTTGCCGTCGTATAGTCCTCGCGCGGCCAACGGCGCGATCTCCAGCCACGGGCTGTTCCTGTCCAGTAGCTTTTCCAGGCGCTTCTGAACCGGCAATTTTCCCAGTTCAGCATTCCTCTTGATCGCCTTTTCCGAGCGATCTTCGCGCGCCTTTTTCAGCTCGGCCTTGAGTTCGGCAACCATCTTTTCCATGGCTTCATAATTGGCCTTGTAATCACTTGAGCTGATGTCAATTCGGCTTTCAATTATTTCCATGGCGCTAGACCTTGTACATTTGGAGAAGATTGTCGGCAATGGTCATCCTGGCGACCTCCGACGTGGTCCCTGCAATAGCCGCGTACTTCGCTTCCCTGTAAGCCCGTTCAACCAAATTGCCCGACACATAACCGGGACCTGCCATAATTTGCATCGCCATTGAAGTAACCTGCTCCGCCGCCTCGGAACTGAATACCTTGGCGCAGTGAAGAACTGTCGAAGCTTCAGAATCAGCGACGGAATACAACCAACCGGCCCTGTACGCGAGAAGCTCCGCTGTCTGTAACAGGGTGACCATATCAGCCAATTTGAAACGAATTTCCTGAAATCGATTTACAGGTCTGCCGCCCCGGATATGCGTATCGGAGTATTTCTTGGCCGTAGCCAATGTTGATTTCATAAGCCCGACCGAGGTCATCGTCAGGACCAGGTCCTGAATTTGACTGAGGAAGTCGAGGGCCTTCCTATCGGTAAACGGTCCCAGCGCCAGGGCGCCAGGGACGCGAACGTTGTTGAAATTCACGCCTGCCACGGTCAAGCCGTCATAGCCTAGGGTCTTCAGTCGTTCTCCAAGGGCAACTCCAGGAGACCCAGGCTCCACTACAGCGATCATATGCCCGCCGCGGGCTTCGGCCACCACTGCAATAAAATCTGCTATAGGGGCATTGGTGACAAAATCTTTTCGTCCGGAGAGGACGTAATAATCGCCGTCTGCATGGATGGAAGCGGGCAGATACCCTGACGATTGCTCATCTTCCGATTCGGAAACAGCCACAGCGCCTATTAACAGGCCCCGTTCCAATCTCTGCGTGATTTGCTTGATCGGCTCGGACGTACCGAAGCCCTTCAACAGACCTCCAAAAACACGGGCGGTAACTTCCACAGTCAGGAAAAGAGCGCCGGACGCCGCCGAAACCTCTTCCTGACCGGCTATCAGTGTCATTGATTCGGACCGGCTTTCCGGCCCGACGCCGACACTCAGATAGCCTGCTTGGGCGAGCCTTGTGAGATATTGTTTCGTGGTATTTCTGATTTCCGGGATTTCGGCCCGATCGAGCGCATCGAGTTCAAGAAGCGCATCACGATCTAATATCGCGGAGACTCTCTGTTTGAGCTGCTTTTCCTCTGTCGTCCAATCAAGATTCACGGGCCTAAGACCTCACATCAAACGAGAGATCAATACCTTCTGGATGTCCGATGTGCCGCCGCCTATAGGCGCGAGACGGCTGTCCCGAAAGACCCTCTCTACGTCATACTCGTGACAGTATCCATACCCGCCCAGAACCAGAAGCGCATCATTGGTCGGCTTCAGCGACCAGTCGCCCACAAACAGCTTGGCGACAGCCGCTTCGAGATGATTCAGCGGCCGACCTTGGTCCTTACACCACGCGATCCGGTAAACCAGTGACCTGGCAGCTTCGTAAAATATCTTAATGTCCGCGAGCCTGTGCTTGACGGCCTGGAAACTCGCGATGGGGCGGCCAAACTGTTCCCGTTCCTGAGCGTACCTCGCGCAGCGTTGGATCAAGAAGGACATTGCTCCTACAAATGGGGCCAGGAGGGCGCTCCGATCCCATTCCACCGTCTGCATGGCCATGAGGAAACCATTGCCCTCTTGCCCGACGAGGTTCTCCGCCGGTATGGCGCAATCTTCAAAAATCAGCTCAGCCGTGGGTGAAGTGCGGACTCCCATCTTATTCAGGGTCCGGCCGACTTTGAAACCGGGTGTCCCTCTTTCTACTATAAATGCCGATATACCTTCCTGTCGTCCCGGAGCCGAATCAATCCTTGCGTAGATTACCGCCACGTCCGCAATGGATCCATTGGTTATGAACATCTTGGTCCCGTTCAGGACCCACGTGTCGCCCTTTCTAACTGCTCGCGTGCGCAGCGAAGAGACATCCGAGCCCGCTCCGGGCTCCGTCAGTCCCATACATCCGATCCATTCGCCCGAAGCCAGCTTGGGAATATACTTCTCTCGCTGCTCCTGATTTCCGTGAGCGAAAATCGTATCTGCGCAAAGATAGGTGTGAGCGCCTAAGCTGAGCGTAAGCCCGCCGTCCACTCCGGCTTCGCCGAGGGCCTCCGCTGCGACAACTGAGGTAACCACGTCAGAACCGCCGCCCCCCAGCTCTTCGGGGAAGTGCAAGCCGAGCAAGCCGAATTCTCCCAATTTTGACCATGATTCCCTGTCAAAACGGCTTTGAAGGTCATTTTCCTGTACGCGTGGCGTTATTTCCTTGCGGGCAAATTTAAGGACTTGCTCTCTAAACATCAGTTGTTCTTGAGTCAGCGCGAAATCCACAATCACCTTCTCAGGAGCCCAGGGTTATAGTCCGGCCACCGCCTACAGGCCGAATTTCACATATGTCTTTTTGCGAAATTAGTCTGGGGATTTTGTGAGTATTCGCAAGCGCAGAGGTACCACCAGTTGATTGATCTGTCAACCAAAATGAGCCGTTAGAGTGCGCTTAAACATTGAGATCCCATCACTGAATGGGTGTATTGTAAATCTTCGTTCGAGGGCCGCGCAGGCGCCAAAGCTTTTAGCGCATTGAGATTCCAGGCGGCAGCCTGGTATTGACGCGAGTGAAGAAAAACTGACCGATCTTGGAGAGAGGCATCACAACCAGCGTCCAGGGCATAGGTTTCAGCCCGTTGACTTTCCAAGCCTCCTTACATTGCCGGTTTGCCCTGATACGGTTTGTCCAAGTGGCATTGCTTACACCACCCGTTCTCATGATTACCAACGGTTCCGGAATATACCGAGCGCTGACTTTGTGCTTGAGCAAAAACCTAAGCACTAGCTCGTAATCCGCGGCAGAGCCGAGGTCAAGCCTGAAGCCGCCGAATTGCTCGTAGACCGAGCGCCTTACGAAAAAAGTTGGATGCGGCGGCATCCAGCCCCAGTAAAAGCGTTTTCTCCGGAACCTTCCGGCTTTCCAATAACGGACTACCTTGGATAATCGCTCCCGATCCACACAGATCAAGTCTCCATAGCAGGACTGAACCGTGGGATCGGTAAACACTTTTGCTACGTCGCGCAGGACATTATTGTGGGCATAGAAATCGTCCGCGTTGAGCGTTCCGACGAGGTCGCCGGTAGCCAGGGCCAAGCCTTTATTCATCGCATGGTAAATACCGCGATCCGGCTCTGATATTATTTTGGCTGTGGCCGAGGCATTGGCCCTGATAATGTTCATCGTCTCATCCGTCGAGCATCCGTCAATAATGATGTGCTCTACCGGATAATTCTGGTCGCTCAGGCTTTGGATGCATTTACCGATAGTATCGGCGCCGTTGCGAACCACCGTGATTATTGAGAGTGAGGGATTGACTTCAGACATTTGTGGAACTCAAATACCGAGGAGATGACTACCATCGTCCCAGACGAGACTTCCAGCTTGCATACTTAATTTGCCGCTGTTTCAGAGCCTGACGTCCATTGGCTCCTTTCAGGCAGACCTCTAAGCAGCCGGAACGGTAGCTTGCTATCCTTGAAAATGGAGAACCCATGCGGTGAGCATCACAATCTTTAAATCCAGCGCAAGATTCTGATTTTTGATATACCAGAGTTCCAGGTCGCCTTTGTAGATGGCTATCTCATCGCGATAGCATTCCAGATAGCTTTTTGAACTGTTGGAGATAATTGACTCCTCGTCGCGGAATATGATTGACCCTACCCCGGTTAGACCGGGTCTTACTTTCACGATCTCCTTCTTTATGCGCTCAGGATAAAGATTAAAAGTTCTCGGAGTCAACGGCCGTGGTCCTACCAAAGTCATATCTCCTTTGAGCAGATTGAAAACCTGAGGGATCTCATTAATTTTGGCCTTGCGCAGAAATCTCCCCATCGGAAGCACCCGAGGATCACCTTTCAAAGTGATGTCTCCGGCGCCCAAATTGGGGCTATCCTCCAGCATGGTGGCGAATTTAGTCAATTTGAATATGGTCCCTTGATAACCAACTCTAGGCTGAAAATAAAAGATCTTGCCTTCGCCGGTGAGGCGCAAGATTACCGCGAGGACCAAGCCAAAGGGAAAGAATAATATAATTAGGGTTAAGGAGAACAGAATGTCGAGCATGCGCTTCATTCTTACATCCGATCATCAAGATATTTGAATGTCTCTTTATGGGAAAAATTGTTCAGCACATGATTGAAGAGTCGTACTAGATCCTCCTTAGTCCATTGCTTTTTGCGACGCAGCTCTGCAATTCCGGCAAGAAATTCGTCCAATCGTTCATCATCAAGCAAACCCTCATTGCTGATCACGCCAATGTCGACAAATCTATCCCAGATAGGCTTCTCTCCTTCAGAATAGAACTCTTCAACCTCCTTTTCTCCCGTAGTGTCGCTCGTGAAAAAATAGCAAGGCCAAATCCTTTTTCCCCGAGGCTTCCGCATGAACTCCCTTGCCTCTTCCTCCGACGCGCAAAGGTGCGGGGTGTACCCCAGGTCCAATAGATACTTCTGCGCGATCTCGGAAAAAGTGATCAAATGCTCATTAGGGCTCAGTTTCGGGAAAAAGAGCTCTCTGTTGCGTCCTTCAAACGCCGATAACAGACATAGCGCCCCGGCTTCTTGCTCAGTAATAAAGTATCTTTTAACATCTGACGGCGCTGATAGCGGCTGTCGTTTTCTCATACGATAATTGAACCCGTCGAGAAGGCTGCCGTCTGAAAACGCCACATTCGCAAATCTGGCCGTGGAGACCGGAACCCTGGCGCTGGCTCTCATCATGAGAAGTTCCATGATTCGCTTGGAGGCCCCCATCATGTTTACCGGATCTGCCGCCTTGTCCGTAGAGACAGAGAAGTATTTTGAAGCAGGCCCCTTAATGGCGTGAGATAAGAGTTTTTCTCCATTGAGAACATTGACTTGTATCAGTCGCATGAGCGTGTAAGGGTCTTTTTCGCTGCGGACGTGTTTCAATGCGGCAAAATTCAGTATGTAATCATACGGGTCTTGCGATTCCATAAGGCAGTCGAATTCAACCGAACCGCAGTCCACACAATAGGTCTTGAACTCTCCTTTGATGTGTCCAATGGAACTGCGTATGTCCCGGACTAATTCTACGAGGCTGTTTTCGCTAATGTCCACGACATGCAGAGCCCGAGGGTCGCGGGCGAACAACTGTTTCACAACCGAGCGTCCAATGCTTCCGGCGCCGCCTACGACAAGTATCCGGCTTGCAGTCACAAGCCGTTTCAGATCTTCTTCGAACGCGGCAAGGTCTCGCTCAAAGAGGGGGTCGGCTTCTCCCGACAAATCTAAGCACATCTTCCATTTTGCGTGTACCATTGCAGGGTTCGTGCAAGTTCGGAATGAACAGTCGTCGAGGGCTCCCAATTCAGCAATCGCTTTGCCTTCCGTATATCGACCTGGAATGAATCAACCAGCCGCTGGACGACTGCCTGTTTCCCCGCGAGAACGGCCAAGATTTGCAGCGCACGCTTAGGCGTCGGGAGCAATATGCAGCGCCTGGCCAGACCGGAAGCTATCAGGCGAATCAGTTCCGTTACGGACAAATCTTGTCCGTCACTTACAAAAAAGGTCTCGCCGGCGGCTTGCTCGTGAGTTATGCACCTGAGGACCATGTCCGTGAGGTTACCCAATCCGACCATGCTGCGCTTGTTGTCCAGGTTCCCCAATGGGAGCACGCGTGCTCGGCTCACGAGGTCCATGAGCCTGAGGAAGTTGCCTCCAACCCCAGGTCCATATACCAGAGGAGGCCTCAGAATGACCACCTCCAATCCGGATTCTTGGCTGATCCGGCGTAATCCCTGCTCTGCTTTCCATTTGGAAATCGCATATGGACCGGAAGGGCAGGCTTGGTCGTTTTCCGAAAAGGCATTGTCTTGTGTGCGCTCTCCATTCACTTTTGCAGTACTCAGGAAAATGAATCGCCGTACTTTCAATTTTGCCGCCGACCGCGCCAGATTCAACGTGGCTTGCGTGTTTAATCTTTCGTACAGCGGGTAGGCCTTTTCATAATCTTCATTCATTTCGTGTACACGCGCAGCCAGGTGTACAATGGTTGTAGCCTCCGAGAGAGCCGGGCCAAAATCACTCTCTGAATTCAGATCTCCTATGATGTATTGTTCGACGCCGGGAGGCGACTCCTGCGCCGTCTTCCTCAGCAAAGCCCTTGCGGCAAATCCTTCGGAACTAAGGCGATTCACAAGTTCCCGCCCAATGAATCCATTAGCTCCGGTGACCGCCACCAGCTCTTCCAATCGTGATTCCCCTAATTCTTGACGGTATGTCTTTCTTCAGGTTTTGACAATACCTCCGAGTAACTGTCCGGTCAACCATGCTGTATGCCCAAAAGAAGGCGCGCCTGTGATTATTTTTACATTGTGTAAAGAAATTCGACAGGCTGCGTCAGCGGGCCGTTGGCATGGGAACGGTTTCCGTTAACGAAAATGCTGGGCCTTCGGACCTTGAGCCGCGATCACCGGCAATGGCATGAGGGTTGCGTAAGATATGTTTCAAAAATTCTCGTGGAGATCGAATTCATGGAAAAAGAAGTGCTGAGTGTGGCCACGACGGGAAATAGCGAAGAAATGAAGCGACTTCTCACCGCGGGAGCTGATCCCAATGCTAACGACGAGTTTGGTTGGTCCGCGTTGATGTGGGCGTCAGCTATGGATTTTCCTGATATCGTCCTGCTGCTTCTGGAACACGGGGCCAATCCGGATGTAAAGGACCAGTATGGAGCCACATCCGTGATGAAGGCATGCCGCCGAGGTTTTCTCGAAGTGACGAAACATCTTCTAGCACACGGAGCCGACGTTAACGCAAAGGATGAATTTGGCTGGACCTCGCTAATGCGAGCGGCGCGACGTGGACATGCTGAAGTAGTCAAACTGCTCTTGGAACGCAATGCCAATCCGGAGGACGCAGATCAGTACGGGGCTACGGCCCTCATCATGGCCGCGGCGGAAGGTCATGCCGATGTGGTAAAACAGCTCTTGCAGCGAGGCGCCAATATCAAGGCGCTCGACAGGAACGGGTGGACCGCGATGATGTGGGCGACCTCCATGCATCACACTAATGTGGTAACAGTCCTCCTCAACTACGAAACGGATGAACTTAAGAACGGACCCCGAAAACGGATTCTATAGTGAGAATGACTGACTTGCGTCATTTTTCGCCATCCCCACCTTTCAAGAAAGCTCGGTTTGGTTCAATGCAGTCGTAAAGCCTTGCCCTCTGTAATAGTAAGTTATAGTAAGTTATAGTTATTATGAGCTTGCATCACAGCGTACTATTGACCTGTGAAAACTTATACTGATATATGTTGCCGTAAGAGAATTATCGGTTTCCGAAAATGAAGTCAGACAATTCAGACCCCGCAAACCTGCTCCTCAGCACAAAAGACGTTGCCCACTTGCTCGGCGTTAACGAGAAGATGGTTTATAGCCTCATCTCCGAAAAAGGCTTACCGGCCACAAAAATTACCGGCAAATGGCTTTTCCCAAGACGTCTGGTGGAACAGTGGATAGACAAAAACACAATCAATCACCCAGGAACCCCCATGCCATTGCCCGCGTATCATGGGCTCCTCGTTATTGCCGGTAGTAATGACATCCTGCTGGATCGCACAATCTCATTATTCAATAAGTTATATCCTGACCATGTTGCGGTCTTCGGCAATCTTGGAAGTCTCGGCGGTCTCCGAGCCATGCGTCGCGGGTTGTGTCACATCGCTTCCAGTCACCTGTTGCAGGAGAATGAAGAGGAATACAATTTTGCCTTTGCCAGGGCCGAGCTGGTCGAACTACCCGCGGTAGTTAATTTCAGTCGCCGAGAGCAGGGGCTTCTGCTGGCCAAAGGCAACCCAAAGGGAATAAGTAGGGTGGCGGACCTCGGTCAACGCGGCATGAAAATCGTTAACCGCGCAGTAGGGACCGGCACTCGTTTGCTTTTCGATCAAGAACTGAGCAAAGCCGGCCTGCAAGGCGGCAAAATTGAGGGGTACAAAAACGAGTTGCAGCGCCATCTGGACGTCGGGCTGGAGGTGTTGTCCGGCCGGGCTGATGTCGGACCCGGTATAAGAGCAGTGGCAGGGCTACTTGATCTCGATTTCATGCCGTTGCGCTGGGAGCGTTTCGACCTTTTGATCACACGAGATAGATTTTTCGACCAGGGGATACAGCTTCTCCTCGGACTGCTTCACGAGAAAGCTTTTATTGAGTCGGCTCAGGCGCTCCAAGGATATGATCTGAGTTTGGCGGGGAAGATGGTGTTCCCGCAGGACAGCAAGTAGGGGAGTGAAAAGAGGTCAGCAATGAAAATTATTTTGGAGAAATCCTTCCTCGTATTGATCCTCCTGTTCTTCGTTTTCGTCAACTTGGCTCCTGGAGCAGATAAGTGCCAAAGTTTATACGGAAAAGGACCGAACAAGTTTTCGCTTGCCACTGGAAGCCCAGGTGAGCTGGGGCTGTTGAAGGCGCTGGCGGAGGCTTTCGACTCTTCAGCAAGCGCAACGATGTGCTGGATGAAGGCTGGGTCGGGTGACTCCCTGAAGCTTCTCAGAGAAAAACAGGTAGATATGATCATGGTACACGCTCCGGCAGCCGAAAAGAAGGCCGTGGAGGAGGGGTGGGCCACCAAGAGAACGCTTATCGGGTCAAATGAATTCTTTATCGTGGGGCCCCCGGACGACCCCGCGAAGATCTCGGAGGCTAAGAGCGCTGTTGACGCCTATTCCAAGATAGCCTCCGCGAAGGCCAAGTTTTTTTCCCGTGGTGACAACTCTGGCACTCACAAGAAAGAGATGCAAATTTGGCAAAAGGCCGGTATTTCCCCGACAAGCGATTGGTATGTGGTCACCAAGGATTTCATGACAGCCACACTCAAGAGAGCGAATGATGAGAAGGGCTACTTCATGACGGACAGCAGCACATGGGGCGCCGAACAGAAGAACCTTCCCGGTTTGAAGGTCCTTTTTCGAGGAGACAAGTTCCTGGTCAACACGTACCACGCCCTTTGTCAACCGGATGTAGCAACGCCCGGGGCTGGTACGGCTTCGAAGTTTATCGACTTTGTGGCATCCCCGGCAGGTCAAGAAATTATTGGGAGCTACGGTAAGGACAGGCATGGGCAAGGGCTTTACGACGACGCAGCGTACGCTAAAAAGTATAATGATTAACCTGACTTTGCAATAAGGCGCTTGGCCGGGAAGCGATTCTTTCAGCCGGTCTTTCACGAGAGGTGTTATATGAAAAGTATTTTTGCGCTCATTTGTGTTCTGGGATTAACTGTGGTTGTTGCAACCAGCGTGCTTTCAGAAACCCGTCTCCGCATGAGCACCACCACCAGCACGGAAAATTCGGGACTCCTGAAGGTTCTGCTGCCTCCTTTTGAAAAAGCTAACAATTGCAAGGTGGATGTAATTTCCGTGGGTACCGGCAAGGCCCTCAAGCTGGGCGAGAACGGAGACGTGGATGTCGTCCTGGTCCATGCGCGGCCGGCTGAGGACAAGTTCGTAGCAGACGGCTTTGGAGTGGACCGTCGCGACGTCATGCACAATGACTATGTGCTGGTAGGACCCAAGACGGACCCGGCCAAAGTGAAAGAAGCCAAGACAGCGGTGGAAGCATTCAAACGTGTGGCGGACACCGAGGCGGATTTTATTTCGCGGGGTGACGATTCGGGAACTAACAAGCAGGAAAAGGAGCTATGGAAGGCCGCGGGCATTACTCCCAAGGGCAAATGGTATGTTGAAGCCGGCCAGGGTATGGGTCCGGTACTGATGATGGCTTTTGAGAGGAAGGGTTACACTTTGGCCGACCGTGGAACATATTATGCCTATGAAAAAAAAATCGACCTCCCAATATTGTTTCAAGGTGACAAGGCTTTATTCAATCCGTATGGTGTAATAGCAGTCAATCCGAAGAAACACCCAGACGTCAACTATGATTTGGCTACCAAATTCATTAATTACATTACAGGGCCTCAAGGGCGGAAGATCATCGCGGACTTCAAAGTTGACGGGAAACAGCTCTTTTTTCCTACTGAAAAAGGTAAATAACCCAGTTAATTTGCTACATCGTGATTGTGAAACCCCGTTTTGGGCAACCGTTTGAGCGCCAGTTGTAAGGGCGGTTCGCGAACCGCCCCTACTTACGAATCGTCCAAGGCCAGAATTCGCAAGCGCCTGCAGATGCGGAGTTGAATTGACATTCTTTCTTGATGTGCTGCTGGAAGCCTTTCGGCTGATATTTTCTTTTGACCCTGAGATCTATTTTATCGTTTGGACCTCGTTGAAGGTCTCAGCTTTCGCGACCTTTTTTGCCTCGATATTGGGCGTCCCTCTAGGACTCGTAATCGCTCTCAATCAATTTCGGGGCAAGCCCGCAATATTGCTGATTTTGAATAGCTTGATGGCGCTTCCGACAGTTGTGATAGGATTAATAGGTTACTTCTTGTTGACTCGCCGCGGGCTCTTGGGTTCGTTGAGCTTGCTGTACACTCCTGCCGGAATCGCTCTCGGGCTTTTCGTTCTGGCGCTCCCTACGATAATAAATCTGACGCTCGCAGCCATACAGAGTCTTGATCGCAGGCTCTTTTTGACCTGCAAGCTGCTCGGGCGCCACAGCCGTTCAACAAGGCTGGATGATCCTCAAGGAAGGTCGCTTCGCGGTTATGGCAGCCATTGTCGTGGCCTTTGGGCGAGTGATTTCCGAGGTTGGCATCGCCATGATGCTGGGGGGAAACATCAGAGGGTTCACCCGAACCATGACAACCGCCATAGCCCTGGAAACCGGCAAAGGAGAATTTGAGCTAGGGTTGGCGCTGGGGTTCTTTTTGATGGCTGCGGCATTCGGCGTCAATGCGGGGCTGTTTTTCCTGCAAAGGAGCCGCAGGTGAAAACCGCTTACGAACTCGATCACGTGGCTTTTTCTTATGGCGGACCCCCGGTCCTGGTTATTGACCATCTGCGAATCGCCGCAGGCGAGATAATGGCGTTGGTAGGCCCGAATGGATCAGGGAAAACTACTCTTTTGCATCTTTTGGCCTTTCTGATGAACCCTCAGACAGGGACTATATTCTTTTTCGGCTCCGGAACGGACCAAGGTTCTTTGTTTGGCGTTCGCCGCCGGGTCGGACTACTGCTTCAGAATCCTTACCTTTTCAATATGTCTGTGCTGGACAATTTGCTGTGGGGGCTTCGCATACGTGGTATCCCGAAACCAGAGGCCCAAGCATTGTCTTTGGATGCGCTTGGCCGGGTGGGGCTGGCCGGATTCGAACACCGTCACGTGAGGACTCTTTCCGGGGGCGAGAGCCAACGTGTGGCTTTGGCCCGGGCTATTGTCTTAAATCCGGATGTGCTTCTCCTGGATGAGCCTGCCACACACATGGACAGAGAAAGTATTGAACGAACAGAAGAAATTGTCCTGGAAATGAATAAAGATCAGGGCAAAACAGTGATTATCAGCACTCACAATCCCTCGCAAGTCCAACATATAACCCATGAATTTCTTCATCTTTTTCAAGGAGCCTGCTGCTCCGCGGCCCCTGACAATCTCTTTAGAGGAAGCATGTCGGAAGATGGAACCGTTTTCGATACAGGGAGCATTCGAGTGAGCCTTCCCGCTTCCGCCGTCCGCGGGAGCCGCCTGAGCATAGATCCCTCGCGGATTACCTTGTCGAGTAAAATGTCAAAGACTGAGCCGGCCAACTGGTTTAAGGGTTCGATTGTGGCCCTTTCCGAAGAGAACGGCTTCGTCAGGGCGCAGGTGCAAGCAGGTGAGCGATTTCATGTTCTGATGCAGGCCGATTCGCCGGAGGCTCGGGACTTGCGGTTGGGAAGGATCGTGTGGTTGTCTTTTGACAGCGACGCCATCGAGGTTCTCTAGACTGGACGAAATGAATGCTTCAAAATTTCCGGGATTGTTTCGCTGGACAATCGCATCGCCTTTATGCTAGGAAATCTCGTAAGGCTTCCCGAAAGGGATTATACATTTGAGGAAAAGGAGGACGGAGTCATGAAAAAACTGGTATTAATAATTGCTCTTACTGTATCGCTGGGTCTTGTGGCCAGCGTGATGGCTGATCAGGCCTCCGCTTTCGGTTTTGGCGCACGAGGACTCGGCGGCGGGTACGCCTCGGCTGGCTACGGATGCGGCTATGGCGGCGCCTATTACGGAATTATGCCGTACTGGGGATATGGATGCGGATATGGATACGGATGCGGGTACGGGTACGGCTATGGCGGTTACTGGGGCGGCAAGGGGAAGAGAGGCATGAGGAGATATTAGTCCTCCCGCACATGTGCTCCCGATAATTAGGACCTTTTTGGGCGGTGGTTTTTTATAGTGTAGCCATAACCGCTGCCAAATGTATGCAGTCACCTGCGGAGGGGGAAGAGGAACAATCTGAAATCTCCCTCCGGCAGGATTGACTGAGAAGCTATTGTCCCCGTATTCGAGTTAGTGTTGCGAAATTTCACCTACTTCCTCTGACTGTTGTTCCTCGTCTGCGCTTGTCCCTTCATTTCTCTTAGCGATCATTTCTTGCGGTTAATATTGTGATTCTCCAATTCGGTTTAGGCTGTCTATTTTGTCCATCAACAGGTCTGCGGTCACCTTGAGGACCTCCGGATCAAATGAAAATACCGCTCCAGCCGCCGAGTACAGAGCGGGAAGGCTCACTGTCCCCCCCAAGGCGAGGGCTTTACGATATGAGGCCACAGCGGCCGCCTGATCTTTCAACGCAGCGCGCCAGACCTGAGCCGCTCCAAGTTGAGCGAGACCGTATTCGACATAATAAAATGGCACGGTATGAATGTGCAGTTTTCTTTGCCACCCGGTCCTAAGCTCCTCATCAAGACCGCTCCAGTCTATCCACGGCGTAAATCTTTTCCAAACCGCGATCCAATAAGCGTCACACTTGGAGGGATCGGCGGAATCTGAAGGGTTCTCATAAACCCAGTGCTGGAATGCGTCTACAACCGCCATGTAAGGCCAGAACATAATGCTTCGTTCAAGATGTTCGCACACCGCTCGTGCGGCGTCAGCCTCAGTGTAAAATCCTCCGCGGTCTCGAGCGAGATATGGCGAGGCCAAGAATTCCATTGCCATAGAAGCCACTTCGGCAAATTCCATATTCACATTTCGCTGCTGGTAATAAGGGAGAACAGCTCTTTCAAAAGCATGAAACGAATGACCCGCTTCATGCAAGATAGTCTGCACATCGTCATGAACCCCAACGGCATTCATAAAAATAAAAGGGCGTTTGGTTGCAGCAAATTCGGTACAGTACCCGCCCGGGGCTTTGTTCTTACGATTGTCCAGATCCAGTAGGTCTTCTTTGATCATCATATCGAAATAAGATCCGAGCGTCGGGTCAACCTGATGGAAAACCGATGAAGCGCCTGTTTTCAGTTCCGAAACGTCTTGAAAGGGTTTTAGAGGAGGCCGGTTAAAGGGATCTACCTCCAGGTCCCAGGGTCTGAGGGTCTCGACCCCAAGAAGTTTGCGCCGACGTTCACAAATTCGTGACGCCAAGGGGACTATCACCCTTTCAATTGCATCATGGAAACGCATGCAATCCGAGGGGCTGTAGTCAAAACGCTGCAACTGTTTCCACCTGAACGAACGATAATCCTGGAAACCTGCATTAGCCGCCAAATCCAGCCGTAGGGCCATAAACTTTTTCCACAGATCGCCTATAGCGTCACGATCTTCAAAATGTCGCCCCAGGGCCAGTCGCCACGCGCTTTCTCTCAAATTTCGGTCGGCGTTCTGATATACGGGCCTCAGTTGCGCAACGGTTATTTCCTTTCCTTCCCATTGGACCGTTTGCGCGCCGATAATCTTGTCATATTCCATGGAGAGTTTATGCTCTTCGACAAACAAAGGCAGGTTCGCGTCTCTGAAAAGTTCCACTTCAGAGCGCATTTTCAAAAGAGGGATTTCCAAACCAGCGGGAACTGAGCCGTAAACCAACAGCTTTTCTCTCAATCGCTGTTCCGCCTCCTCGGCTTTTGGATAGACCTGGTCCAACAATTGATGATATTTCCGTTCAGCCTCTTTATCCGCAGTGTTAACCGTTGTGGCCACGTGAAGTCGGCTGAAAGTTTCGTCCATAAGTTCACTGACTCGCGTCCAATCCGCGAGAAAACCTTTTAAAGAATCAGCAGTTATGATTTCGGTTATTGAGGTCGGAATAGTAGGGCTCGAACTCCGCCCAGGACCAGGTTGCCAATTCGGTGGCATCTTTGGGCAACGAATCAAACATCGGGATCTCCTATTATGTATCGAAGCGAAGCAAGACTTTGGCTGCGCCTAAGTATCGACGCAAAGGGCCTGATTCTTTTGCCAAACAGGTTACGTTTTCGGCCAAACTTCATCCGCTTCGTCAGCGCAGGTCAATGCCTCACGATGCCATCTCCGATGGACGCTGTTTTCTTCTTGCCTAAATTCACAAGGCTCCTGTTTACAAACCGGACATTCGGGATCAGTGCACGGATCCAGGTGGATCAAGTATTTCGGCCATTCCTTGAAAATGCCGATCAAAAATTCTTTCAAGCTCCTTCACTTCAAGATGTCCCTGTTCCAGCGGCATTTCACGGGGTAAAATCAAATGAAAATCAGCGTGCACGCGTTTTCCCGATCTCCAAGCCCGAAGGCGGTGAATATCGATCCATATGTCTTTTCGGTGAGCTTCGAGAAGATCACAGATTTCTTCAAGCAAGTCCGGATCTGAAGCGTCCATAAGCCCACCAAACGCGCTGCCGGATTATTTTGACTCCCATTACTACGACATTTACCCCACTATGCACGCCACTATCCCGTCCATGCGGTAATAACCGGTGAAATAAACCAGCGCCAGTCCCACGATCACCCCTACAGAGGTGTATACGTCCGCCAAGAGGTGCCATCCGTCAGCTTCGACCACAAATGAGCGGGTCCGTTTGCCAAGCCGAATCAGTACGGTTCCCAGAGCGAAATTCCCAAGGCTTGCCGCCAAAAGAATAAAAAGGCCCATCTGGAAGTTGCGGAAGCGGCTGGGGATTCATGATCTGCCTCATGCCTTCCTCGAAAATACCAAAAGCCGCCAGGATAATAAGCGCGCCCTCAAATCCAGCTGAAAAGAATTCTATTTTGCCGTGTCCATAGGGATGACTTGCGTCAGGAGGCTTGGCCGCAAGTATAAGACTACCCAAAGCAAAAGCCCCTGCCACAACATTGATTATGGATTCCAGCGCGTCGGACAGAATGGCGGATGAGCCTGTAAGCCAATATCCGTAAAATTTCAGGCCCATAATGCCCAGACCGATGACGACGGCCGCAGCCATCGCCAAGACGTCGGACCCTGCGGCATGTAGTTTCAGCCGAATCTTTTACCAAATCAAAATCTCCGGACTCTGAGGGCGAGTTTGCAAGCGCGCTTATCGAAGCCGGCATATGCGCTCCGAGGGCATGCGACTCAACACTGCGAAGGCGCCGGTCCGATTCTACTATTCCTTCGGAGCTGATCTCACCGTAAGCACAGGGCAATTTGCAGTCCTCACAACATTTTCCGCCGTGCTCCCCATAACAAGTCGCCGGAGCCCGGTGGCGCCGTGCGTCCCCATGACAACGAGGTCGATGGATTCTTCGTCCACTACCCGGCGATCTCCTCGGCCGGAGCGCCGGTTCGAAAAAAGACTTTTACACGCTTCACTTTGCGCTCACAGTCTTTGGCTATTAAATCGAGTTCCTGTCGGACCCCTTCCTCGATATTTCTTCTTATTAAACCCATGTCTACCGGAATTTTATCTTCCAATGTTGGATAACCGAACAAGCGGGAGTTGACTACGTGGAGAATCAACAATTGGGATTTAAAAGCCTTGGCGTATTCCACGGCGATGGCCTTCGCTGGTATGGAATTCTCTGAAAAATCAGTGCAGAAAAGAATTTTTTTGGGAATCATTATGTTGACCTCACTTGAAGCTTTACTGAAGATCTTCGGCTTCAAACTTAGTTTTATGAACTCGGATCATCTCACCCGGCAGTATGAGAGGCATGCACAAAACCATGCATTTTTTCAGCCATGTCTTTGATGTGTCGTCCGAGAGACTGGGTTGATTCCAGCAGGTCCAAGTACACGGAAGACGCCTGCGGAGCGCAACTGCCGTTCAACAGACGCTCGACATGAGCCAATTGCCAGTCCTGACACATTTGATCAAGCTGCTCTGCTTGGGAGATTACGTGTTCCAGTAAGAAGCCGTTGGGGGCAATTAGCGTATCGCGAAAGTTGATCATCATATCCAGCGTCAGCTTGAACGTGTGATCGACCTCCTCATTCGCCATATCACTGAAATTGAGACCTTTACGGCATTTGACGTCACAGCAAGCGAGTATTCGTTCCAAATAGTCGCCAACTCGTCCGAGCCGGTTCGGGAACATAACAAAAGTTTTACACAGCTCGGGAGGTATAGATTCAGCGCAAGCCAAATTAGTGAGAAGTAATTTTTCCTGCTGATCCACCTGTCGCGCCAGGCTCCAGCAAACCTTGAGTTCATTGGCACAGTCCGTCACATACGCCTCATGAATAAGACGAATCATCTCAATCAGTTTGCTCAACATCACCAGTAAGCCTTCTTCAAACGTAAAAGATCCCGACACAGGGCGCTGGTGCAATTCTTCGAGCCTCGTGGCCTCGGAATCCAGTTTAGGGCTGATCATCCGAACCGGATTAAAAAAAATACGTTTGTCTTTCACCACTAAGTCTCCTTTTCAAATTGTCGGCCTAAGAAAATATTAATGCGTCGAAGTCAGTCTCACTAGTTCCAAGAGGCCACTGTTTCTTACATTTTCCTATTACCACGGAACAAGCGGCCATACCTGCCCCTCCATGTACACACGAAAAGCAACAGATAACAGCAAGAGAGAGCCGCCATTTCAACATTAGACAGATATCAGAGCCGAGGGATCAAGACAATCATTTGTTGCCATGATCTCTCGTCCCGCGCAGTGGAAATTTCCAAAACCTGAATTGTCGAGATTGCGAAGTAGGGGCACGCGTTCGGCGCCCCTACTATGGACGATGCGTCTCAATCGCAGACGCATCGGGGAGACGGCAACGACACAATTGTTGCCACCTGATCGATTGAGAAAATGAATTTCCTCGAAATACGGAGCAATCTCCATACCAATCCGCTGAAATAAAAAAATCTAATAATGATAGAGCGCTAAACGCACAGGGCAGCGACCTATCCGAAACCAAATGACGCAAGCTTTAAGCAATTCCTTACACTTTGCAAAATTTGGCTGCACATGGTTCCGTCTGTTAGTCCGTAAAATAGGGATCGCCTTACATTCTGAGACCATTTTTGTCTAACAGCATTGGAACTTTTTTGTGATATACATATATTCGCTGGGCTGCGCGCCGTCGACCGTGACAATGCCGCGGCAAAACCATTTTGTCAGAAACGTTTAGAGGCGGAGAATGGATCTTAGAGAATCCGTCCGCAAGATCGTGGGCGGACTCCTTGAAATTCCGGAGGAGGGAACATCACCGGAACGATACAGAATGTTGCGTCGCAATATTACTGTGCTCATGCTGCTTATAACTATTATTCCTCTCGTGTCAATGGCCGTAATCAATTACTATCAGTATCAGGCTGCCTTAAAAGACGAGATTGTGGCTCCTCTCCGCGTGCTTGTTAATAAGACCAAACATTCATTCGAACTTTTTCTCGCGGGTCGACTCTCGACGGTAAATTTCATTTCTTCCGCTTATACTTATGAAGAACTGGCTAATGAAAAGAATCTTAGCCGAATTTTCCGGGTATTAAAGAAAGAGGTCGAAGGAATCGTGGATGTCGGACTTATAGATTCCAACGGCAAACAGGTGAGCTACGCTGGCCCGTATGAGTTGAAGGGCAAAAACTACTCCGACCAGGGATGGTTTGAGCAAGTGAAGGTAGCGGGAGTCTACATCAGCGATGTGTTCATGGGCTATCGACGGTTTCCGCACATCGTAATGGCGGTTAGACATTTTTCAGAATCTGGTGACTGGTGGATCGTGCGGGTTACCATTGACACTACAAGATTTGACGATCTTATAGCCTCTATGGGTTTAGATCCCAAGAGCGACGCTTTCTTGATAAATCGTGAAGGGATCTGTCAAACCGGATCCAGATTTTATTGCAAGATCCTGGATAAATGCGCCATAAGCGTACCCCCCTTGAGTTATGAACCTAATGTAGTCCAGATAAAGGACCCCGAAGGTCGGGATGTCCTGATGGCCTACGCCTATTTTAACCGTGCGGATTTTATTCTGATGGTCCTGAAACCGTCAGGCGAGGTCTTGAGGGTATGGTATACCCTTAAAAGCGAGTTGCTTTTGGTCTTCCTGGTCAGTGTAGCAGTTATTGTTTTGGTGGTATTGCGCCTGACAGGTTTATTGGTAAACCGAATGAAGCGGAGCGACGATAGACGAGAACTAGCTCTCAGGGAAATAGAACACTCTCAGAAACTGTCGTCCATCGGCAGGCTGGCGGCAGGAGTCGCTCACGAGGTAAACAATCCTTTAGCTATAATAAATGAGAAGGCAGGGCTGATGAAGGACCTCGTTGAATTCGCTCCTGACTTTGGTGATAAGGAGGTTTTCCTTGCCCCGATTCGGTCAATAATTCAGTCGGTTGAGCGGTGCCGAGCCATAACTCATCGTCTGTTGGGCTTCGCGAGAAGAATGGATGTTGAAATCGAAATTCTGGATGTCAACGAGTTGGTTAAGGAAGTTCTCGGATTTCTTGAAAAAGAGGCTCTATACAGAAACATCAAGATCGGATTGCATTTGGCCCATGATTTGCCGCGCCTTGCCTCCGACCGAGGACAGCTCCAGCAGGTCTTTCTCAATATTCTAAACAACGCTTTTGCCGCGGTGCAGGATGGAGGGACCGTTTCAGTAGCCACCTGGGAGAAGGACATCGACACAGTGGGTATTACCTTTCAGGATACTGGTCAAGGTATGTCGGAAGAGACTCTAAAACATATTTTTGAACCGTTTTTCACCACCAAAAAAGGACATGGAACAGGCCTGGGGTTGTCTATCACTTATGGAATCGTGAAAAGACTTGGCGGTGACATTGAGGTCCAGAGTAGGCCCGAGAAAGGCACAAGATTCACTGTCTTCCTCCCCAAAAAAATCAAGGAAGGTTCGGGAAACTAGTATGGAAGGCTGGAAAGTGCTTCTAGTGGATGATGAGAAAGAGTTTGTCTCCACTTTGGCGGAAAGACTGCGCCTCAGAGGCATTCAGGCTGAGGAGACAGGCAGCGGTGAAGAAGCTCTTCGCCTTATTGCTCACTCCGCTCCGCAGGTGGTGGTCCTGGACGTCATGATGCCGGGAATGGGCGGCCTGGAAGTTCTCCAGCGTGTCAAATCAACTTATCCCAACATAGAGGTGATTCTTCTCACGGGAATCGGGAGCACAAAGGAAGGCGTGGAAGGGATGCGCTTGGGCGCCTTCGATTTTCTGATGAAACCGTTACAAATTGAGGAATTGATCGAAAAAATAGGGGCGGCGATTGAGAAAGCTGCTGGAGGAAATGCGTGAGCGACAGGGACCTGAGCGAAACCGCTTTCATGGGCAAAATAACCGCGGGGATTACCCATGAAATGAAAAACGTTCTGGCCATCATCAGAGAATCCGCCGGCCTCATGGAGGATTTACTGGGCCTTGCCAAGGAAGATTCTTTTCCAGCCCGAGAGAAATTCTTGAAGATTCTATCCAAAATAGGCGATCAGGTCACCCGCGGGGTGAATCTGTCTAATGCGCTCAACCAGTTTGCTCACGGTCCGGATCAACCGCTTGCTACAGTGGACATGAATCGTTTGATTGACCAATTGGTCTTTCTGTGCCAACGCTTTGCCCTATCGAAGAGACTTACTTTGAAATATGTGGCTCACGACCAACCACTGGTCTTCCGTTGCGAAGTTCTGAAAGTGCAGATGACGATTTTCAGAGGCATAGACTTGCTTCTAAACGTAGCGGATCCCGGCGCAATCCTAACAATCCGGCCCACGAATCGAGGGGACGACAAGGTGGCCGTCGAATTCTCGTATGAAGGAAACGGGATTGAACTTCGCAATATTCCGGAAACCGCCAAAGAATCATTGTGGGACCCGCTGGTTGCGTGCGCGGAAAGCCTCAACGCGAAAGTTGAGGCCGGCAGCACGCCCATTTGCTTAAGGATTGTTTTCACTCGTCATGGTGATCAATAATGACAACCTTACAAATCGACCTGGAGTGATAAGAAAATCGCTTAAGGCGCCCGTTATTTTGGTCGTTGTGTTCCAGTTGGTTCTGTTACATAATATTTCAAGAATTCTCTTGGAATTGCTTTGCACTCACAATAAGACAGTTAAGATCATTCGAAATCAAGCAACCCGGAGGAGATAGCCATGAGTTTCGGGTCAAATAAAGTGGAGAATTGGTTTGCGGCTGTGGCCTTTGCCGAGGCCGGCGAACACGAGACGGCTATTAGGATGGCAGGCGGTCAGGCCCCGGTTAAAAAACGAGCCGGAATATGGGAAACCCTAAGCAGATATTTTGCCGCCGCTGCCTTCGCCGAAGAAAACTGTCCGGAAACCGCATTAGAAATCATCGGTGGCAGCGCAAAAAGGAACTCTTTTCTGGAGACTGTCGGACTCAAAGGGGTTAAAGTCTGGTACGGAAGCCTTCCCGCTGAACCGGCCTCATTTCTTGAAGAAGTTGGCCTTGCGGGCGTTCGTGTGCGATACGCCAGAATGACACTTTAGTATTCGGAACCCTGGCGGGAAGACCATGTTTTTCATTTAACCATTGACGGCGTTGTAAAGGGTTTGTTACGTTAACAGGTGGGCGTCGGTCTCTCGCCAGCATGACAATTCAGTCGGTTCATCAGTTATCAATCCTGCGTCCCAAGTTGATTTCATCTTGACGGAGCACGAGCATGAAAGAATTCAAAGTTCTGATGGTAGATGATGAGGAAGATTTCGTAACGACGCTGTCCGAACGAATGAAAATCCGCGACCTTGATTCTGATGTCGCTCTGGACGGCGAGCAGGCCCTGCAGCGCGTGGAAGATGACATACCGGACGTGATGGTACTAGACCTCAAGATGCCCGGTATCGATGGATTGGAGGTGCTCCGGAGAGTAAAAAAAGCATATCCTCAAATCCCGGTAGTAATACTAACCGGTCATGGGTCTGAAAAAGACGAAGCCGAGGCGCGCCGTCTGGGCGCGTTCGAATACTTGCAGAAGCCGGTAGATATAGAGAAACTGGTACAAGTTTTGAGAAAAGCTTACAAAAGTAAAGTGGAAGATACCATGGCAGCGGCTGCTTTTGCTGAAGCAGGAGAATTTCAGACCGCAAGGGAAATTGTTGCCGAAGAGAAAAAGGGCAGATGAACAGGGGGCGACCATGAGCGCAAAGGTGCTCTTGGTAGATGATGAGAAAGATTTCGTAGAGGTATTAGCGGAACGTTTGGAAACCAGGGGATTCGAGGTTCGGCAGGCCTTCAACGGCGACGAGGCCATTAACTTGTTGAATCAGCAGGATGCTGACGTTGTGGTGCTCGATGTGCTTATGCCTGGCAAAGACGGTCTGCAAACTTTGAGCGAAATCAAGCGACTGAAACCACTTACGGAAGTAATAATGCTCACCGGCCATGCCACGGTCGAAACAGCTATAGAAGGCATGAAACTGGGGGCATATGATTACTTGATGAAACCCACAGAAACTGAAGATCTGGTAGCCAAGATAAAAAAGGCATATAAGCTGAAATCTGAGCATGAGGAGCGAATCAGGCAGGCGGAGATTGACAAGATAGTCAAGGCCCGTGGTTTCTGAACCGCTTGCGGGAACCAGTCCTTCCGGTAAGTGACGGATCAATGGCTGAGTAATAGATTCCCCGGTTTACAACTTTCATGTCATCGGAACGGGCGCCTGTTTTTTATTTCCATATTTCCCCAGCGGAGCAAGTCCGCTGATTCTTGCTTCGGTCGCCTCACTATTATAAATTCCCGGCTGATGTTCTCGGGAGCGGGGCTGCTAGTTTGACATTCAGGAGTACAGTATGGCGCGAGTAGGCAAACCGTGCTTGATCGTAATTCTTTTTCTTGTGTTGGCCCCAATTGCGGCAGCCCCGGCGTGGGCCGAGGCGGCGCCGAACGTATCATCGAGCGCCGCGGCCTATCCGTGGTGGTTTTGGGCGCTAATTCTTTTTGTGGTGACATTCGTTATGGGCATAGCCGCAGTCCTTGGAGGTGTGGGCGGTGGAGTCCTTTTTGTCCCGATCATAAGCGGCTTTTTTCCATTTCACCTCGATTTCGTCAGAGGCGCCGGTCTTTTGGTAGCTCTTGCGGGCGCCTTGGCCGCCGGCCCAGGTCTGCTGAAGATGAACTTGGCTAGTCTACGGCTGGCTATACCCGTGGCGCTTATCGCGTCCACTTTCTCCATCGTTGGGGCGATGATCGGGCTGGCTCTCCCTACGAACGTTATTCAAATAGCCCTTGGCGTGACCATTCTGGGCATTTGCATCCTGATGTTGACCGCAAAAAAATCAGAACTGCCTGAAGTGCCTCAGGCTGACCCGATATCATCAGCTTTGCGCATTTATGGAGTGTATCAAGAAGCGAGCACAGGGCAGGTTATTGACTGGAAGATACACAGAACTCTACAAGGGCTTATTCTATTCATCGCCATTGGAATCATGGCCGGTATGTTCGGCCTCGGCGCCGGTTGGGCAAATGTCCCGGTCTTGAATCTCCTGATGGGCGCGCCGCTCAAGATTAGTGTGGCCACCAGCAAGTTTCTCCTTTCGATAACCGACACGTCCGCGGCGTGGATATATATGAACAACGGCTGCGTAATTCCCATGATAGTTGTGCCCTCTCTTATCGGAATAATGTTGGGCTCATTTGTCGGTGTGGCGCTTTTGAGAGTCACAAAGCCCGGGCTCGTACGCTGGATAGTAATCGGGATGCTGGGCTTCGCCGGTTTAAGAGCCCTGATGAAAGGACTCGGGATCTAACCGCTGTCTCATAACAAAAGAATGATGGCCTGGAGGCTATTATGGAGGATAATCCCAAAAGATCTTTGCAAGCCGGTCCGGAGCAACTGGCCTATGCCGGTGTTTTGGAAAAAGGCATGCTGTTTGGCATGATCCTGCTGCTGGTTACCTATTTCATTTACGTTGTGGGCATTTTCAAATCTTATATTCCGCTGGCGGAAATCCCGCAGTGCTGGTCAATGAACGTCCACGATTACCTGAATCATTGCAAAATAGAGACCGGGTGGAGCTGGGTCAATATGGTCGGGTTACGGGGATTTCCTCAACTTTACGGGGATTGCTTTACTGGCAGGGGTTACAATTATTTGCTTTCTGTCCATCGTACCCGTGCTTTTGAAGCAAGGGGACAAGCTATATGCTTTTTTCGCCGTTTTGGAAGCAGTGATTCTAGGAGTTGCGGCAAGCGGCATATTGGGATCAGGCGGTCATTAGAAAAGGCCGTTCGCTCGGCTCATGATAGGGGAAGGAAAGTTCATGCCCATAAGTATGAAGGTCAGAGACCTAATGGTGCCCATCGGCGATTACGCTGTGACCACGGCCGACAAGACACTGGGAGAGGCCGTTCCTACTTTGAGGCAGCTCTACTGCGAGGTCGAATGGGGGAAATGCACCGAGGCCGGCCATCAGAACAATCCTGGTGTTGGATGAGGCCGGGAGTCTGGTGGGAATTCTGGATTTTAAGAGCATCTTGGCGGTCCTGATTCCCGAAATTGCCGGGGGATTGACGGCTAAGTTGGAGGCCTTAGGTGTCTCAGTTGCCTTTGCTCAAGCCGGATCGGCAAATTTGGACGAAGCAAGAATGGGCTTCAGGGCGAGGGTAATCAAGAACGCGGAAACAAAAGTCGGCAATGTTATGCTCAAAATAAGAGGCGTAATAACGGCCGACGCAAGCCTCATAGAAGCGCTGAAGACCATTTATAAGAATAAAATTACAGTTGTGCCCGTATATGAGGGTGATCGGCTTGTCGGGGTGCTCCGGGATTCAGACCTGTTTCTTGCCGTGGCCGATGTATTGATGGAACAGGTCACGGAATAATTCTTATTGCTTTTAACCCCCTGAAGAGGCCGCTGGAGGTCCCCCTCGAGGATCCTGCTCCAAATAGTTCACGACGTAATCCCGAACAGCGTCTTCGAGGCTGAGAAATTCATCCCGAAAACCCGCGCTACGCAATTTGCGCATCTGGGAGCAAGTATAGTATTGATAGCGCTTATCCAGACCTTCAGGCATATCAATGTATTCGATATGTTCCGCTTTGCCCAAAGCCGAAAACACTGACGAAGCTAGGTCATTGAAATTGCGCGGTATTCCCGTGCCGACGTTGAATATGCCGTTGGCGTCGGGTTTCCCCAAGAAATGAAGGGTCACCTTCACGGCATCCTTGACATATATGAAATCCCGACACTGCTCGCCGTCTTTATAATCCACCCGATAAGATTTGAAGAGCTTGACTTTGTCCAATGTTCTGGCCTGGAAATATGCGCGAATGGCAACGCTGCGCATGTCACCCTTGTGGTACTCGTTGGGCCCGAATACATTGAAATATTTGAGCCCCACTGCCCGGTTGATGAAGCCGGTTTTTATCGCCCATAAGTCAAACAGGTGCTTGGAATATCCGTACATATTAAGCGGCTGTAGCACCGATATGGCGTCATGGTCGTCGGAGTATCCTCGAGAGCCGTCACCGTAAGTAGCTGCGCTGGAGGCGTAAATGAAACGGACGCCTGTATTGCCGCCGTATCTTTTCGCAAGTGACCGAGAGTACTCATAATTGTTGGCCATCAAATAATCAGCGTCTTGTTCCGTGGTCGAACTGCACGCGCCCATGTGTATCACCGCGGCGACTCCATGGTCAAACAGTCCCCGCTCCAGCATGGCCAAGAAGTCGTCTTTGTGTTCATAGTCCGTAAAACTTAAATCCAGCAGATTTTTCCATTTTTCGCCTTGCCCGAGATGATCGACAACGAGGATCCGATCTTCTCCGGCCTCATTCAGCGCTTTGATAATGTTACTCCCTATAAATCCGGCCCCGCCTGTGACTATAATCAAGTGCTTACCTTTCGATTGATAAGGCTTGTTCCGAGAGGCTTTTCTGCCATGCGCATTGAGCCCTCGATTCATCAGATGGTCTACCACACGGATCGGAATTAACACAAGATCGCAGCATAAACAAAATGACATGTGCTACATTATGGAGATTCAATTGTGATCCGAGGACAAAATGAAAGCTCTGGTGTTTAGAGAAAAATTGGCTCTTGAAGAGGTCCCCAAACCTCAGCCAGCGCCTGGAGAAGCCTTGGTAAAAGTGCTTATGGCGGGGATCTGCAAGACGGATGTCGAAATAAGCCGCGGGTACATGGACTTCAAAGGAATTCCTGGACATGAATTTGTGGGAGTAGTCGAAAGCTCTCCGGAATCCGGGCAGATTGGAACACGTGTAGCGGGCGAAATTAACGCCGGCTGCGGTAATTGCCCGCTATGCAGGCAAGGTCTGGAGCGCCATTGCCCTAATCGCACCGTTCTCGGTATTCTGGGCCGCGACGGCGCGTTTGCCGAATATCTGACTTTGCCCTCACACAATCTTGTCCCTGTGCCTGCGACGCTTCCGGATGAGAAGGCAGTCTTCGTGGAACCCTTAGCAGCGGCCCTTGAGATTCTCGAACAGATCGCTATTCGTCCCGCTGACAGCGTTTTGGTAATAGGGGACGGCAAGCTGGGCCTATTGATATCAATGGTATTGAGGCTCACAGGATGCCGGTTGAAATTGGTTGGAAAGCACCGGGATAAGCTCGATTTGTTTTCGCGGCTCGGTGGATCTGTGGAAGTATTGGAATCCTTTGCCGACTCTGATCATAGTTTTGACATTGTGGTCGAGGCCTCCGGCCATCCATCCGGGTGGGAGCTTGCCTTGAGAAACGTGAAGCCGCGTGGAATCATCGTATTAAAGAGCACGTATCATGGAGCCCTGAATTTTAATACCGCGCCATTGGTCATCAACGAGATCTCCGTCGTGGGTTCGAGGTGCGGTAGATTTGAGCCCGCGCTCAGATTAATGGAGCTGGGACTGATCGATCCGACACCGATGATATCGGGAATCTTCCCGATGGAAGAGATCGAGGAGGCTTTCAGGCGATCACTCCAAAAGGATAATCTTAAGGTCCTGGTGCGAATGACGTAGCTTGGGCTCCTATCTCTCTCCCCATGGCTGGTCTGTCATTGGAGGAGTGAAAAGACAAAGCAATGCCCAACACCTGGAGATTGCTTCCTCGCAATGACATGTCAATAGGCCGGCTGGAAATTCTGCCCCACATACATGATTTCAAATTGTGTCTGAGCCGGCAAGAAGACTCTGCTTGAGAATATCCTTCCGGTCCTGCACGGCTTTTTCATACAGTCTTGCGTACTCGACGGCCGAGCGTTTCCATGAAAAGTCCATGTTCATGCCACGGATCATTAGTCTTCGCCAGGAATCAGGATCTTCTTTATAAAGCTTCACGGCTTTGAGTAAGGTTGCTTCAAGTTCAGAGGCTTCCGAGCGGTCGAACTTGAATCCAGTCCCGGAGTCTTTTTGGGGATCGAATTGTTCAACGGTGTCTTTCAGTCCGCCTGTGGCGCGCACAATAGGGACCGATCCATACTTTAAGGCGTATAGCTGATTTATTCCGCAAGGTTCATATCGAGATGGCGCCAGCAAAATGTCGCCGCCGGCGAAAATCTTGTGAGCCAGGGCATAATCGTACCTCAAGAATGTGGCTACTTTGTCAGGGTACTTGTAGGCAATTTCCGTGAACGATTTCTGGTATCGCAACTCTCCTGTCCCGAGGAGGACTAACTGCAAATCGTGTTTCATCAATGACGCGATCGCTCCCTGGAGCAGGTCGATGCCTTTTTGATTCGACAAGCGGCTGACCATAGTGATCACAGGAACTTCTGCGCGAAGCGGCAATACTGCGATTTTCTGGAGATCGGCCTTGCACTCGGCCTTATTTGATAAATCTTGAGGCCCGTAATTCCCTGCCAGGAAGGAATCCGTGGCCGGGTTCCAAACATTGTAATCGACACCGTTTAGTATGCCGACGAGGTGGTCCCGTTTCTCGTTCAACACTCCTTCAAGGCCGAAACCGAATTCCGATGACAGAATTTCATCCCGATATCCGGGGGACACCGTGTTGACCTCATCTGCGAAGATAATGCCGCTCTTGAGAAGATTGAGGCGACCATGGAATTCCATGTGCTGAGGTGTGAAAAATTGCCAGCCCACTCCCACAAGGGGCATGTCCAGGTGCCAGAAAATACCTTGATATCCCAAATTGTGGATAGTCATGACTGACGCGCATTCTTCAAGCCGCGGCGCCCCGACGTAGAGAGTCCTCAGATAGACGGGCGTGAGCGCAGCTTGCCAGTCATGCGCATGAAAAAGGTCGTAATGGACGTTACCGCCAATCGCCATTTCTATGGCGGCCCTGGTGAGAAAGACGAAGCGCTCCGCATTATCATCGTAATCTTTTTCGGGCGAACCATAGAGATATTCCCTGTCGTAGTACTCATCACATTCCAGGAACAGATAACGGCACTGCGCACCAGTCTCAAGCTGCCATATTTGGGCTAAAACTTTCTTAGCGTTCAGAGTCAATTCAATGGCGAGATCCGTTTTTTCAATGGGGTATATATCGGAGGTTATTCCCCGATATTTAGGCATCAGAACGTCTACATGCACCCCGAGCTTGGCAAGTTCAGCAGGAAGCGCGGAGAGGACCTCCCCCAGACCACCGGTCTGAGCAAAAGGCGTAGCCTCCGAAGTGATCATAAGAACGCGCACTAATCCACCCTCAAAAGATTGGTAAGTATATCATAAAGCCGCACTAAAGGCCCTATTTTTCGTTTATGTCCGGATGCGATGATTTCTGCGCGTTTTCTCAGATGCTTTATCAGCCCCCCATCCTGGACGAGCTGCTTCATGAAAGGAGGAATCGGGGCGACCTTATAGGTTGATCCGGTAGAAGTGTTACGGACAATACCTTCATCGACGTCAACCTCCACGATATCCCCTTCTGATATTCCATCCACGGCCGGCCCACTTTCAAAAATGAGCAGTCCCATATTGAATGAGTTTCGGAAAAAAATCCGGGCGAAACTCTTGGCTATGACGCAAGAAACACCGGCGCCCTTAATAGCCACCGGCGCGTGCTCTCTTGACGAGCCACAACCGAAGTTCTTACCGGCCACAATTATGTCCCCTTCTCGCACCTTAGAAGGGAATGAGGGATCAGCGTCTTCCATCACGTGTTCGGCCAATTTTAACGGATCGGAAACGCTTAAGTATCGAGCGGGAATAATCTCGTCTGTATTGACGTTATCTCCAAATTTCCAGGCTTTGCCTCTAAGCATCATTTACCCTCCGGATTAGGCGCTCAATTACGCCTAGGCTCAGATTCAAAATAAATTACTTACACCTTGACGTGGCGCCAGCACAATAGGCATTATCTTCAATTCGGACAATACTCGAAAAAATGAATTGAACGTTATCAAAGGATTTGTAGGTATGGGAAAACTTAGAGACCGACTTGATCACCCGCAGATAATCCAGGGCATGACCCTCAGCACACTATTCAAAGTGCTTGCCAGAAACGGTTTTCGTGTGGATGCCCGGCATCTCGGGCGACTAGCGCAACTTATGATTTTGGGTGTATTCAATTCCGTGTTCGCTGGATGCGAATCTTTTTTCAACATGGATGAAATAAGGAATGTCCGGATTGAACAGGCCCCTCTTTTTGTGATCGGCCATTGGCGGAGCGGCACTACTCATCTACACAATCTGTTGAATCTCGATCAGCGATTTACTTGTCCCACAGCATATCAGGCCCTGTTCCCGCGGCATTTCGTGTTCAGTCAGATCGGAGGCGTAGTATTTGATCTGATAGCGCCCAAGAAACGGCCGATGGACAATATGGCTTTCTCTTCCAGTGTCCCCCATGAGGACGAATTTGCCCTGGCAGCGGACTGCGCTGTTTCGCCTTACACAATCTTATGGTTTCCTGTAACAAAAGACAGACCCTATAGCGAATTGGACCATTTGCGTATACCTTCTTATGCGCTTGAGGAGTGGAAACAGTCGTTTGTTCTGTTTCTTAAAAAACTCACGTTATCGGAACAGGGGCGGATTGTGCTCAAATCGCCGCCCCACCTTGGTCGGATGGCCACGATTCTGGAACTATTTCCGGACGCGCAGTTCATTCATATTGTGCGTAATCCCTACGCCGTATATCGTTCAATGTGGCAACTATGGCGCAATTCGCTCGCCTATTCCGCCCTTCAAGAGCCCGATCGCGAGATGGTGGATGAACTCATACTGTCTTGGTATGAGGAGCTGTTCTCGTTATTCGAGAGGGACAGGAATCAGGTCCCCAAAGGCGCTTTATACGAGATGAAATATGAAGACCTCGAGGAAAAGCCTCTGGAAATTCTCGGATCTACATATGAAACTCTTGGACTGTCAGGTTTCGACCAGGTCCAGGATAGGATAACGGCATATTTGGAATCGATCAAAACGTATCAGAAAAATCCTCATCAGTTGGACGAAGAGAGCCGCGAAAAAGTCTCCAAGCGCTGGCGTTTCACGTTCGAGCGGTATGGGTACAATTTGTAGAGTGACAAAGTGAAGTCCGGATGAAAGAAAAAGGCAAGTCATGAACAGAGACGATATCCTGGCTATTCTGCGCCGATTTAAGCGCGACTACGGAGAACAATACGGCATTCTTGAAATCGGCATATTCGGTTCGATCGCGCGGAATGAACCCCGGCCTGACAGCGACGTGGACATCTGCATCAAGACTCGAACACCCGACCCGTTCACTCTGGTGCATATCAAGGAATCTATTGAGCAACTGGTGCATAAACATGTTGAGATTGTGCGCGTCCGCGAAAAAATGAATCCTTTTCTGAAGGAACGGATCGAAAAAGAGGCGCATTATGTTTGATAAGGACCTTGTGCTTCCGCTCATGGTGCGTCTCATGCAGGCCTTTCCGACGTCCTCGTTACTTGCTTAGAAGTCCACAAATGCTACTTTGCTCGCTTTTTGAACAAAGCGGCCGCAAGGCCTATGAAGAATATAGCCATGATGATGAGCGGAATGACCTGCGGCCATAACACCTCCCAGCCCGTTCCCTTCAGGAATACCCCCCGGACAATAGTCATGAAATACCTCAATGGATTGATGTAAGTGAGGTACTGTATCACCTCGGGCATATTCTGAATGGGAAACGCGAACCCTGACAGAAGCACGGCAGGCTGCATAAACATGAACGAGGAAAGAATGGCCTGTTGCTGAGTTTTGCAAAAAGCCGAAATGGTAACGCCTATTCCTGAGGCAGTAATAAGAAAGAGCAAGGACGCGCCCAGAAAGAATGCAACCGATCCCCTGAAAGGGAGATCAAACACGATGTAAGCAAGAGGCGCAATTATTATCAAGGTGACTATTTCAATAATCAGACAGGGGATGACCTTCCCCAAAATAAGTTCCAGCCGCGAGATAGGCGCTACCATAAGCTGCTCCAATGTGCCTGTCTCTTTTTCGCGCACGAGGACCGCTGAGGTGAGAATGACACAGAGCGCCAGCAGAATAAGGACCACAGTGCCTGGAACAAAAAACTCCTTGGACGTCAGATTCGGATTGAACCACGCGCGGCCCGCATCTGTGAACGAAGGGACAATTAACCGAGGCGTCGATGAAGTATAAAGCAAACCCTGCATGCGTCTTGTCCTCTCATTCATGATATCGAGAGCAAAACGCTTCAGGATGGATTGCGCATATCCGGATACGGTGCCTGCTGAAATGGTGTCCACGCCGTCGATAAGAATACCGATCTGGGCAGTCTTATTGCCCTGGATGCGTCTTTCCAGATCCGGAGGAATCAGAATAGCCAGTGAAGCTCTCCCCGTTATCAGGAACCGGTCTATGTCGTCATAGGAATTCACTTGGTCAACGATGTGGAAATATCCGGATCGAGAGAAAGCCTCGGTTATCTCACGACTTAACGTGCTGCGGTCCAGATCGACAACGACAGTTGCCACGTTTTCAACGTCCAGACGGCACGCGTACCCGAACATGAAAAGTTGCATGATCGGAGCTATTAATAACAGCCTGAAATTCTGTTTGCTACGGACTATCTGAGTGAATTCTTTACGCATTAGATGCCGTATGCGTCTTAGCCTGTCGGCGATACCGGCCATTCGGGAATTGATTCTCGCCGCAGTGGCGGCGAGGCCGGTTTTTTGCGACAAATTGTCCGCTTCGTGGTTCATCCGATGCGTTTCTCCAGCTTCCTCATTGCAAGGAGAGTCACGACTGCGCCAAAAATAACCAACATGAGAGCGGGAAAAATAATTGCCTCGATTCCGGCTCCTTTGAGGAATATGCCTCTTAATACCGGGATGAGGTGCCGAGCCGGAACTACGTAAGTGATCGCTTGAAGCAATCGAGGCATGTCCGATATGGGGAATACAAATCCCGCAAGAAGGAACGAAGGAAGAAACGTGCCGAGCATGGCTAGCTGAGTAGCGAAAAATTGAGTTTTGGCTACTACTGAAATGAGAAATCCCAATGAGAGAGCGCCCACGAGAAAGATACCGGAAACAAAGAACATTAGTAACAAGCTCCCTCTGAAGGGAACCTCAAAGACATACTTTCCCATCAAGTAAACCATTACCAGGTCCAGATAACCCAACACAAAATACGGAATCAGTTTCCCCAGGATTAATTCGTTAGGCTTGATAGGGGTCGAAATCAGTTGCTCCATAGTTCCGGTTTCACGTTCGCGGACTATGGTGAGAGATGTCAGCAGCGCGGCAATTACCATCATGATGATAGCGATAAGCCCGGGCACGATATTGTTCCGGCTCTGCAACTCAGGATTGTAAAGAAGCCTCAATCGGGCCTCCAGAGGCGGAACGACCCTTCGCTCTATCGCCTGCCGGAACATCGCTTCTTTTTGAAAATCAGCTTCGTAATCAGCTACGATCGTCTCGATATAGACCATAGCTATTCCCGCCCGGGTAGAATCAGACCCGTCCACGATAGCCTGGATTGTCGCCTGCTTCCCTTTTTTCAGGTTTTGCGCGAAATCGTGCGGAATAATAATTCCCATGCTCACTGTGTTATCATCTATAGGCTTGACTATTTTGTCGTAGGAACGCGTGTACACGACAAGATTGAAATAGCCTGAACTTGTGAGTCGGTCGATGATTTCTCTGGACTGAGGTGACCTATCCTGGTCCCAAACTGCGAGAGGAATGTTATCCACATCCAGAGAAAGGGCGTATCCGAATAAGATCATCAACATGATGGGTATCCCGAGCGCAAGATACAGAGATCGGGAATCTCTGATGATCTGCTTGGTCTCTTTACGGGATACGGCAAATACTCGAAAGATATTCATCTGATTCTCAAGCCGGCTCGGCCTTGTTCGGGGTATGTAATTCCGAATTCGTGTCCTCTGCCGTGAGCGTTACAAAAACGTCTTCGAGGCTCGGTGTGATCACCTCCATTTTGGAAATGGAGATCCCGGCCGTCGCCAGGACTTCTTTCGTCCGAATAGACGCGGTTTCCGGGTCTAATGTCACTAGATGAATCATATTGCCGAAGATCGCTGTTTCCTTGAATACGGGCTGATGGCGCAAGAGTTCCTCGGCCCTCATGAAATCGTCGCATTCCACATTCAAAACCGTTTCCTTCATCCAATTCTTTTTGAGTTCGCCTGGAGTCCCTAGAGCGATTATTTTCCCATTGTTCATTAATACCAGCCGGTGGCAGTATTCCGCCTCTTCCATATAATGCGTCGACACGAATATCGTGACTCCTTGTGACGCCAGGTTATTGATCATATCCCAAAAACTGCGCCTCGAAATCGGGTCTACTCCTGATGTCGGCTCATCAAGGAACAAGATAGGCGGCTCGTGCAGCACCGCGCATCCCAAGGCAAGCCTCTGCTTCCAACCCAAGGCAAGGTCTCGGGTTAGAGTTCGCTTCTGTTCCACCAAGCCTGCCATTTCCAGCACCCATTTGTCCCTATGCTGTTTCCTATCGCCGCTCAAACCATAGATACCACCGAAAAAATCGATGTTTTCTCCGACCGTGAGATCTTCGTAAAGGGAGAATTTCTGCGACATATAGCCGATGCTCTTCTTCACCTCTTCCGGATGCGTCGAGACGTCCCAACCGGCAATCCTGGCCACACCGGAGGAGGGCATCAGAAGTCCGCAAAGGATTTTTATCGTTGTTGTTTTGCCGGCCCCATTCGGACCGAGAAAGCCGAAAATCTCACCCTTTTCCACTGCGAAACTTACCCTGTCCACGGCTACGAAATCGCCAAAGACCTTTGTGAGATCCTCGGCGAAGACAGCTAGTTCGGGGACTTCTTGAAGCGCGGCCACACGGGTTTTTTCATTGTTCAGCAAAATTTACCCCAAGCGACGGTTAATCTCTCCCGGGCCGGCGAGGTATCACGGAGAGGAAAACGTCTTCCATTGATGGATCGATAGCCTTCAATGAATGAATCTCTATCCCTTCAGTCTCCAATGTTTTACGAATAACTTCGGCTTGCAGTTTCTCGCTGACGCGCACATGAAGGGAGCCGCCGAAGACATTTGCGTCCAAAATTATGGGCAAACGAGAAAGAACGGCCCTGGCTCCGGCGAGATCAGAAGGAACCAATTCAAACATCTCGCCCTCAACCAATGTCCGAAGCGAATGGGGCGCGCCCAACTGGATTATTGAACCCCCACTCATCAGACCGACCCTCGTTGTCCTTTCCGCTTCATCGAGATACGCGGTCGTAACAACTATGGAGATGCCCTGCTTGAGCAGATCGTACAAAATTTTCCAGAAGTCACGGCGAGATACCGGATCGACGCCGTTTGTGGGTTCGTCCAGAAGCAACAAAGCCGGGGAATGGATCAACGCGCACGCCAGTCCTAATTTCTGCTTCATACCGCCGGAAAGCGCGCCGGCCAGTCGATCCTTGAAAGGCCCCAGTCGGCTGAAACCCATCAACAAATCAATGCGGCCGCTTCGTTCCTTTTTGGGGACTCTGAAAAGATCCGCATAAAAGATCAGATTCTCTATAACGGTGAGGTCCTGGTACAGGCCGAACCGCTGCGGCATGTACGCCAAATTCTCTTTGACCCCCTCAGGATCGTCCACAACGGAGATTCCATCCACCCATATGTCGCCAGAGGTCGGCTCCAGTATGCCGGCCATCATTCGCATGGTCGTAGTCTTACCGGCCCCGTCCGGCCCTACCAAGCCGAATAACTCTCCACGCCTAATTTCGAGATTTAGATCGCTAACTGCGGCTGTGTCGCCGAAGTTCTTGCACAGATTAGAGATCCGGATAATTGGAGTATCGTTCAGGCGTTCAGGGGGTTGTCTTGTCATGCGGGCTATCGCTCACTTTTGAAGCCGGTTCCACGTCTATCCTGATGTAACCCTCAGCCGGCATACCAATCTTTAATTCCTGCTCCCGATTGAGGATGGTAATCTTGACTTTGTATACTTGCTTGATCCTTTCTTCTCTGGTTTGAACGTTTTTCGGGGTGAATTCCGCCCTGGGAGAAATGAACGTGACTACACCGGAATAGATCTTCCCCGGAAAGGTGTCAGTGGTTATTTCTGCTTTTTGGCCCAGTTTTACCCTGCCTAGATCTCTTTCGCCCACGTATCCTTTGAGCCACACTTCATCTATGGCGGCCACCGTGGCCACAGGCGCCCCAGGCAACACAACCTCTCCCAATTCGGCAGCCTTCACAAGCACGGCTCCGGAAACGGGCGTCGTCAGCACAGAATGCTCTACATCCAGCTCTATCCTCTTGAGTTCCCACTTCGCCCGCTCCAGGCGGTGCCGGGCCGCCCGGATCTGCTGTTCCCTGGGGCCCTTTTCACATTCGTTCAGCTTCTCCAGAGCGTTGTTATATTCTTCCCTCGCCACTTTTAGGGCCATCTCTCTAGCGTCGAAGATCGAGCCGGATACGGCTCCTTCCTTGTAAAGCTTCTCATATCGATTGAACTCGTCTTGAGCATTTTTCAATCTGCTTTCCGCAGCTTTGAATTGCGCGCGGGCTTGTTGGATTTGCTCGGAACGAGTTCCTTCCTCCAATTCATCCAATACAGCCTGGACATTGGCAATCTCAGATTCTGCGGCCCCTTTCTGGGACAGAAGAGTATCCGTGTCCAATGTGGCGATTGTTTGAGCTTTCCGCACGCGGTCCCCTTCTTCCACCGTGAGGGAGTCGATTTGCCCTGCGATTCGGAAAGAGAGATCGACTTCCGTAGCCTCGATATTGCCACTGACAAATATCTTGTCAGTGGGACTTTTTTTGCCTTGGGAATATAGCCAGCCTATGGCAGCGCCGGCGCCAATTAAGATTACTATGAGCGCTATGACGATCTTCTTCATCTTTTTCCTGTAATGAAGCGGTCCGGAACCTAACGGGGCCCCGGCGCGTTAGTCCGTTATCGGTTGATTCTGAAATCAACTATCTTATACCGCGTGGTGGTCCATCTTATAAGCAAAAAGAAAAAAATGACATGAATGGCAGGCCGACATTCAAGGATCCATCTCATAGTTAATTTCGCGAGAGGCAAGCGGAGGCGCTTCGTTGTTAACCTAATGGTTAATTCGCATGAAAATAACACATTATTAATTGTTGTTGCTAAGGATATCTATGATTATGTTTAAAGATTGACAACATTAAAACGTTGTGATATCCACGCCCGAGGCATAAGGGCCGGAGCGATGCACTAGGAGATTTAAATGTTTGGAAAAGTAATACAATTGAAGAAAAGTGCAGCAGCGCCTAGCCGGGGGGGGGAGTTGCCATCGGAGATAACTCGCCAGTTCAACACGGAAGTTCTGGAAAGAGGTCTCAAACTTGCGGAAGCTTCGCGAATTTCACACATTAACTTCGGAAGAGAATCATACTTCGGCCTAGTGACAGAGCCTTCCGGGAAGACATTCAACGCTCACGTGACCCTCGATCCTGAGTCTAAGGTGCTGACCAGGGCGTCGTGCCAATGCTTCCGATCTTTTACCCGGACTTACTGCCATCATATCGTCTCCTTTGTCCGATATATTTTACGACCTGACTCTGAAACAGGGCGCTTGAGAAGCCTTGGCGAAGATTTTGAAGACAGCTTCTGGCACGAAATCAGTTGGTACGGATTTAAGAATTTCGGCGATTCACTGCTGGGGTTCAGATGTCTCGCCAATCACGGCGGAGAAGGGCTCAGAATAACATTTTCGGACCGCAATCAGCACGAAATCCTGTCGTTGATGCCGGGGGAAAGACTAGTTGACGAATATCTCCATGAATTCTTTGACATTATCCGGCGTGACATAGACGCTACCTTGTTCAAGAGGATGTACGGACGAAAACTTAAGGATCCGAATGTCCCCTTCCTGCGCCGTAGACCCTGGCAGTTGACGGACTCCGAGGAAGAAATTAACAGACGCGGTTTTAAATCCGTGCGACAGCACCTTGAGGATAGTGTCTGGCACAGAATAGCTAAAGTAGGTTTTCTCACCTGCGGACGGAACGGCGGGACCTTTCGTTTCCAATTCTTGGAACACAAACAGGAATTGATAGTAGAAGCGTTCGACGAAGACGACGCTCCCATACTCCGCCTCGTCCCCCCGCGTAGTCATATCGGGACGATTATAGAGACAGCCGAGAAAAAGGAAGCCATAGGTACGGATCTGTTCATACATGCAAGGGCGTTGAAGACCGGATACCGCATTGATCTGACCGAGTCCTCGGGTCTGAAAATAACGCCCGTAGTAGAGAATCCGGATCCTGACGCAGAGCCTGGCTCAGCGTTTCTTGATCGGACGGAATTGGACCAACACTTTTTCGGGACCTACTATTTTTTCCCCGATTGGGGTTTCTTCAGGATAACCGCCAATGCAGGCGGCCTGCCGCCGGACTACTTTTCTCCGCAAAAGAGCGCCGTTGTCCCCGCGGACAAGATTACGTCATTTCTCGATGAGCATGGCGCAATTCTCAGGGCTGACCCGGCGATTCTAATGGATCCGGGGCTACTCGAGCGGAAAACGGTCGAAAATTATCAACACGTCACCATTGACCATAAAGAAGTAAGTCAAGACGGTGTAACGCTGGAAGTAAATTACGATTTTGGAGATGTTCGGATTTCATTCCGCGATATTTTCGAGGCTCGGAAGAGTCGAAAACGTTTTCTGATTCAGGGAACCACTTGGATCGACACTATGTCCTCGGAGTTCGCGTGGATGGACGGAGTGGATGAGCAGAATCTGGGTGAAAAAAACACGCTCCGACTCAAACCCACGGAGTATCTCCGTGTCCTGGCAATGCATGACCAGCCTGACAAGCGCTTTTCAGCCGGCACGAAGCGCTGGTTCGACGGACTGGCGAATCTCCGAGGCCCAGGGCGACTCCCGTCCATCAGCGAAATGAAGGGTAGGCTCAGGCCGTACCAAAGAAATGGTTACGGTTGGTTGTGGTTCTTGTACCGAGAACGGTTTTTCGGGCCTTCTATGCGATGATATGGGACTTGGAAAGACCCATCAGGTAATGGCCCTCATGAGCGCGATATTGCGCCAACCCACGGATAGGTCCGACAGGATGCGATTCCTGGTAGTCTGCCCCACTACGGTTCTTAGTCATTGGAAAGACAAAGTAATGCAGTACTGTCCGCACCTCGATCCATACGTCTATCACGGCACGGATCGTTCTTTCCAAGAAGCCTTTGACGAGCACTTGCTTATTATAACTTCTTACGGCATTGCTTTGCGCGACATAGATATTTTGTCAAGTTTTCGCTTCAATCTGGTCATCCTCGACGAAGTCCAGACCATCAAAAACAAGACGACCAAAACCTATTCAGCGATTAAGGAACTCCAGTCGATTTGCGCCATAGGCCTGACAGGCACCCCGATCGAGAACAGCCTGACGGACCTCAAAGCGCTATTCGATATAATTCTTCCCGGCTACCTCATGTCCGATTCAGCGTTTGAAACACACTTCCGATTTCCCATTGAGGAAGACCAGGATAAGCGAACGGGAGAAAAACTTTCCAGAATGATTCACCCCTTTACCCTGCGGCGTAAAAAAGAGCAGGTGCTCAAGGAATTGCCTCCAAAAATCGAGGATATTCGGCGCTGCAGTCTGAGCGAGGACCAAATCCGCCTGTACAGAGATGTCGTGGAAAATCAGGGCAGAGACCTGGTTCAAGCCTTGAAAAGCCCCGACGGGAATGTGTCCTATATTCACGTATTCGCGCTTCTGAATTATCTGAAGCAGATTTGCGATCACCCGGCCTTGCTTGAAGGAGAAACAAAGGATTATAAGCGCTATAATTCCGGGAAATGGGACCTGTTTGTCGAGCTTCTAGAAGAGAGCCTCGGGTCCGGTCAAAAAGTGGTGGTCTTCAGTCAGTACGTAAGGATGCTGGAACTCATCGAATCATTCCTGAATGATAGGGGCATTGAGTTCGCCACGATCAAGGGCCACACCCGGCGCCGCGCAGAAGCTGTGAAACGCTTCAACACCGACCCGAAGTGCATGGTCTTCAGCGCTTCCCTGCGAGCGGCGGGCCTCGGAATAGACCTAATCGGAGGCTCAGTGGTTATCCATTATGACCGGTGGTGGAATTCGGCCAGAGAAGAGCAAGCGACGGACAGGGTCCACAGAATAGGTCAACGACGGGGCGTCCAAGTTTTTAAACTCATTACGGAACGGACCCTTGAAGAGAAGATCGACTCCATAATATCGCGGAAGAAACGACTCATGGATTCCGTGGTAAAACAGGATGATAAATCGCTTCTGAAGCACTTCTCGCGGCAGGACCTGATAGAATTGATGTCTTTTTGACCTCGGACACGGTCAAGATTTTCCGTCTGCTTACATAACCTGAATGACATCGGATTTTAACAAATCTCTTGACAGCGTAGAAGCAGCATTCTAGAAGCAGAATAATCACGAAAATTGATTCCCACGGACCAGGAAAATACAAAGGGGACCGCGACTTTCATAACTCCGTTTCCCATAGGATCACGTAGCCGAAACGGCGTTCGACAAGGAGAATATGCTTATGGGATCGATAAGCGAGCTTTGCTGGACCAGCGCAGAGGATCTATTCCGGGAACTGGACTTGGACAGCTTGTATGCTCGACAAGTGGCGGTGCTTCGGTCATTCTCGTCACGGAATTATCCTTATGTTGTTTTGATCTATACCGGTAAGATTACTATTGGAATCAATTTAGTGAATGCTTGCGAGGATGACGACTATTCCGGTCGCTCCGGCGGAAGGGCCGATCGGAGTATTGGTATGAGTGGCCTATTTTCCCGGAATCATGTGGAAGAGCACAGCGAGTGAAGTCCTTCGACTTGGTGAAATTGGCCGCAGCTCAGGGCGGGGAATATGTCCTGGCCACGAAGGATTTGCATAGTCGAGCATGTTATTTAGTGTATGGTCTTCTTAAACCGGGTGAACAAGGTCGCTTAATAAAGCCGGGCGACGGATACGAAGAAATCCTCTGCGCAGTGACAGGCTCGCTATTGATGAAGCTTTCCGGGGGAGAGGTTGCGCTGGAACCGGGCCATGCTGTGCACATCAAGTCGACTGATTCGTTCTATATTTCCAATCCGAATAACGATCCGGTGGTGTATGTCATAGCCGGGGGCCGCTCTGAATCTGATCAAGCTTGAAAACCTGTCCGACATCTGATACTTTTGGGGAATGCATGGGCCTGAGTGGTGGAATAGGTAGACACAAGGGACTTAAAATCCCTTGGGGCTTGTCCCCGTGACGGTTCGAGTCCGTCCTCAGGCACCAGCAATACACACCTCGTGAACAAGTTGCGCCGTGGTTTAGTAGTAATCCCGGTAGCTTGAAAAATGCGGCTTTTGTTCAGTCCCTCGAAAATAGTAGTGATTTATGGAAACCCATTTCCAGTATGGAGGCAGAAGCCTGCTGAATAGTCGTTTCGACGTTGAAATCCCGTGGCGGATCGAAGAAGGAACACGCTTCAAGGTAATCCTACATGACCGGGAGCTTCTTGGTTCCATGGGATATTTCCTGTCGTTTGACCTGTACACTTTTTTTGCTCCATCCCATCCCGAGCGTCACTTTGCTTATTGGGAGATCCCTCTGAGGGCGCTGAAGCACGAGCAAACCGAACTTGTGTTTCGGGACGGGCGGTTGGTCATTCCGGGAGGTGGGTGGTTCAAGCAGTTCAAACCCAAGTGGAAAGGTGAGAGGGAACTTTTGGGCTATTGCACCCTCACCGTATCGCTATGGCGCAGGTCACTCGGACAGCGTCGGCAGTTGGAGAAAAAATGCTCGGATCATGTAGCGCTCAAGGATGAGCGGGACCTTCCGTTGGAAGCCATGCTCGTTGCTGTTTCTCAGAGGTGCAATCTGAAATGCCCATTCTGTACGAGAGAACATGGAGAAGGGCTGGAAGCTGCCGTTGTCAGTGAGGAGGTGTTTAATCGAGTCCTCGATGAATGTCCCAATCTTATGTACGTTGGCTTGCAAGGAATAGGCGAGCCCCTTCTCAACCCGGACCTATTCCGGATGGTCAAAGAGGTACGGAAGAGGCTGCCGACGTTGGGCAGATTGGCTCTAACAACTAATGGAACGCTGATGAACCGGGACACGGCTGTGCAGCTGATTGACGGGGGACTCAACAACATCACCTTTTCCGTGGATGGCGCTACAAAAACCACATATGAGAAGAATCGGTTGGGGGCCAACTTTGAAAGCGTGATTGGGAATATCGCCGCCGCGGTTGAATACGGCAAATCCACCCGAAGAAAGGATCTCTGGTTTGCTGCAAATTTCATCATCATGGAGGACAATGTTCAGGAAGTCCCCGCTTTTGTGCGGCTCGCCGCCGAACTAGGCATAGACACCGTCGGTTTTTATCGGGGCAGAGAATATCCTAGCGAGCAGCTGATGCCTATTGACGAGAGTGAGTTAAATCCTGCCATAAATGAGGCAACTGTCCTTGCCAAGGAACTGGGCCTCAGTCTCAAATTGGCTGATCCCACCAGATCACGCCAGAATTTGTTTTTTTATGCAGGGTGTTTATCTCTGGCTGTCGGTGAAGTTCTCCCGTGTCACCGCATGGAACCCCCCGGACATCCGTGGCCGGTCCGGATTTTTGGAAACTTAAAGGAGGAATCACTGACCGACATTTGGAATAAACCGGAGTACCGCCAGGTACAGGAGGCAAGTTGCCCGGGGCATCCTGCAGGACGAGTGCAGCGGTTGTACTCACTGCTCAAGTGTACGTTACTAAGGGCGCCGCTCTGGCTGAGCATCGTGTGACTACATTTTCGGGAACGCAACACTTATTGGCGCATGCCTCAGAATCGTTTACCACGAGCTTGAGGTTTAATAGCAAATTTAAAGAAGATAATTTTCCAGGGAGGCGGCAAGATAGAAATCTTTTCTCCGTTGTTACGCTCAGCCCCCGATACTCGCCTGAACTTCGTGCGTGAATTTTGCGTGACCCTGTCGGGAATACTTTGTGCTTTTGGAGCAATGGGCGTCTCGGTGACTGTTTGATATGACAGGTTGCGCGTTTTTTTTCTCAGACTTAAAATCCCTTGGGGCTTGTCCCCGTGACGGTTCGAGTCCGTCCTCAGGCGCCAGCAATTACAAAACGTTATGCCACAGCGACGAAGGTGGCGTTTCTTTTTGAGGATTACGAGTGCGGGACTCTTCGTTTTTGGTGGAAAGGCTTCCGGTTGATCTGCTGAACGAAATTCATAGATTTAAGGGCTCCAATACCTATCACTTGGAAAGAGCTTTGAGGCTCTATGTGAAGGTTATGAAGGAGAAGGTTTAAGGAAACCCGCAAAGATCTCTCTGCTTTTTCTCCGAGCAAAAAAAACCCCAATGGTTTAGGAGGTCATTGGGGGCAAGACACGGGTATGAGTCGTGTCAGAATTTCATTATATCGTAACAGGCTTCCTAAATTGGTCAAGCCTGTTGGTGATCCAGATCAATCATTTAGCCTTGCAAAAAGGCATATCAAAAATTCACAGTTAACTTCCCACCTACAGTCCATGATGTTCTGATCGGCCCCGCTATGTCAGGTATTTCGATCCCTAGGATTTTGGGGTTGGTGCGGAGCCTGCAATCGAGGTAATTCCAGCGTGCGAAAATTCCGATACATCCGAAGCCGCCGCAGTTCCTGGAATACTCGGAGAAGACCTCCAGGAAATGTGCGCTCTTATAATTCCCGTTGAGCTCGAGTCTCGAGCCAGTTCCTACAAAACCTGTCTCACCGTACTTGAGGTTGCCGGGCACCCAGGGGAATCCCACTACTCTCACCAACAGCCCACAACATGGCCCACCGCAACAGAACTGAGTTCCAATAAATGGAATGTACGAATTCATCGTCAAATCTGCCTCGTCGAAGGGTGTCCCACGTGTGCGAAGCTGCGGATCTTCTGGCGTAGGGTTCCTCAATCTAACGCTGTAAGAATCCCAGCGAAAGCCTGCTATGAGATTCAGCCCGCACGGGGAGCCGAGAACCAACGCTCCATCGATCCATCCCCAGGATATGTTAGTAGTCCAGAGCCTGCCTACCCCCACCCTAAGTTCGCTGTAATACTCTTCAGCATTACCGTCAGTAGGGAAAAGGTACCAGCCGGAGGCCATAATACCTACTCTGTCGGCTACTTGGCAGTAATTCGAGACCCCAAGCCACAACCCGCCAGGATCTGAAAAATCAGTATTCAAGCGGAAGGTTCCAAAGACGGCACGATCAAAGTCTAAACCAAAGTTAAAAGGTTTGCGGTCTCTGCTTTGCCGGATCTCATACCCGACGTACACGGATGGGCAGCACTTCAGTCCAGGGTCACAACAGCCGGATGGGCCTGACAAGACTCCACCCCAAGAGGAGGCCCACGGTAATCCTATCCCGAATAAACCCTG
>CAVVZX010000020.1:0-101347 GCA_963752855.1 uncultured delta proteobacterium
TGAGAAGGGGGCAGACCATCACCGTTGATCCGTATGACCTCGTTGCTCCCCAATATTTCAACCTTGGTGACAAGAGCGACTCGCATATCGCAGACCTGATGGCCTTTGTGGTTTATAACAACGGGCCTCTCCAGGCAGGGGTCCTGGCGGCGTACGGCGACTATCACATCGGCCCTGAAGCTCCGTTGCTATTTAATCCTGTAACTTCGCCGACGCCGATTCTTCTGACAGCCCCGCTACCACTAGCGCAGGACTCTTACTACTCGCACGGCACGGTCTTTACCAAGTACAACAACGGGAGGTTCTTCTTTAACGCGGAGGCCGCGTGGTTGTATTGGACCGACAGGTTGTCGGGCTCAGGAATTTTCCCCGGCGTGATAACGGCCGCCGGCTTGTTTCCGACGCCCAGGTACACGGAGCAGTGGCGCGTCATGGCCGAAACAGGCGTCATGTGTGGCCCTTCGAAGCTAAGCTTTCTTTATGCGTGGACGTCCCGGACCTGACAGGAGGAACGCGAACCTGATCGACAGACAATCCGCGGCCTTCGTGTGGCACCCCACGTTTGACACGTTTCTGGGGAACTACGATGTGTTTAGGCCGTACAGCTATCTACTGAGTTACATTTACGGTTCAGGATTCAATGCTTATAGTCTGTCGAATGACGGATACATGAGAGATTCGTGGTCGCTGGCTACTCGCCTTGATTATGCCGTGGCCGCCAACCTGAACGTTTACGGGAGCTTCTTGTGGGCGGAAAGGACCTCGAATGGCTACGGCTGGGGATGCATTGCCCCCACAACCCTGGTCATGCCGCCGCAATTTACTGCAGGCCGCCCCCACAGGCAACATCCAGTTTGCCATTAACGGGGCCGCCGGCTCGCCCAATATTCCTGATCGGGCGCTCGGATGGGAAGTTGACACAGGGTTCGATTGGAAGCTTCTGGAAGGCTTCACCACAAGTCTCGTGCTCGCGTACTGGGCCCCGGGCAAGTGGTTCAACTACGCATGCATAGACCGCTCGGTGCCAGCATGGAATGTCCCGGCAGCGGGAAACAATTTCGGCGTTCGGCCTAACAAGAGCATTGATCCTATTTTCGGAGGCGCAATTAGCATGGTATTTTCTTTCTAGTCGTCTTCCGGCCCTTCCTATTAGAAGAGGTTTAGCGGCCTCTTTTCTTGGGAACCAACTTTATCGGATTTCAATATGCGGCTCATGAACCGCTCAAAACGGGGGGCGCTTTGTTCAAGCGCCTCACCTTACGGATAGTCCGCGCTGCGGATATCAATTCACTGATTTAAGGAGCTTTCAAATGATACGGCTCGTCGTTACATCAATTTCTATTATGGCGCTAATAATCGGCATCGGTTACTTGCCCCGAACATATGCAGTTCAAACCACAACCCCGGTCGATCTCGGCGCCACCCTATTGCTCTCCGCCGCGGATGAGACTGAGGCAGGCCGGCGGGGATGAAGAGAAAAAGGAAGATGAGGTGGTCCCGGGAATCGATCGCATCGCGTGTTCCGTCATGTTACGGATAGTGAGCGCCGCGTATCCAACACGTGAAGCGAGTTTGACGAATAGCGGCAAGATGGCAGGCATTCGGTTGCACGGGAGTAAACCTAACCGAATTCTAACATCAGCGTGCCCAAATTTGATTGACCGGCAGCAGTATTGCGAAACTATACTTTCGCCGTTGGCAACTCCGGCATTGTGAGAGACCACATATAGGATGCCAATAATTCATGCGAATTTCAGGCATTCTTCATTATTTTGAATTCGGCTTGGGGGAAAGCGATGAGGATTGGATCGACCATAGGCGCGCTGGCCATTGTGGCAGCGGTTTTCGTCGGTTTCGCGAACGCTGATAAAGCTGAGGACACAGTCAGCCTCGTTAATAAGGCAGTGGTCATGTTTAAGGACCAGGGGAAAGATGCCGCTCTGAAAGCAATCAATGATGAGAAAGGACCGTTCATAAAAGGTGAAATCTATGTTTTCGCCGCAACAATGGACAATGTCCTGGTGGGTCATCCGTTCGACCCTTCCTCGAGGAGGATCAATCTGAGCAATATGAAAGATAACAATGGATTCCCCATATTCCAGAAGTTCAAGGAGACTGGTGGAGAAAGACGGGTCAGGATGGGTTGAGTATGTGTGGGCCAAACCGCGGAGCGAGACAAACCATCCCGCAAAAAGTCCTTTGTGAAAAAGGTCCCTAACGAGGATCTGTACGTGGGCGCGGGATATTATGTTGATTGATGGGTCGGACGTGCGGGACGCTCATGTGTCTTAGCAATTTTCGTAGTCCGGTTATGATGAGGCGACCAGCGGGAAGCGCGTCAGTCGAGTTTTTCACGACCGATGCGGTTCGCTTCGGGCGCCACATCCTACCTTTACAAATAATAGTCCCCTGCGTGAAGCCGTAGGCGTCATCGCGCCTCAATAAGAGTTCTTGAAGGGGGCGCAGGAGCAAAAAGTCGCTCCCCGTCAAAATTCCTTCTTCAAAGCTGGTTGCTATCAAGCAGCGGCTCCTGCCTTCCCTTTTTCGAGTCTGCGGCGTTCTTCGTCACGTATCTCGCGGCGAAGAAGCTTGCCCACTTTCGATTTTGGCAGCATGTCCCTAAACTCGATATATGCAGGCACCTTGTAAGAGGCAAGGCGTTCCGAGCAGAATTTGATAAGCTCCGTGGCGCCCGACGCCCTTGGCGTCTTCCTTTATGACCACTATGGCCTTGACTCTCTCTCCTACTTTGGGGTCCGGGACGCCCACAACGCACGCGCCGACGACCACCGGATGATCTTGCAGGACCGCCTCAACCTCCGAGGCCGATACTCGATAACCTTTGTGCTTCAGGATATCCGCTGAGCGTTCCACGTAAAATATCTGGCCGTCTTCGGCCGCCTTACATAGTCTCCCGTGCGGTAATAGGTTTCGCCGTTTACTAGTATGAAAGACATCCTGGTCTCATCCGGTTTGTTAATGTACTCTTTTACGGTGTGCTCCGAACTGACCACGAGTTCTCCGGACTCGCCAAATCGGGACCGGCTCTAGTGTATCCGGATCTATGACTTTGGTCCGCCGCGACGGCAATGGCATGCCGATAGACATGGGCTGGGGCTCTCCGGCGTCAATTCGGCTATAGCTCACATGGCCGGCTTCAGTCGATCCGTATACCTGGTAAATCGGCACGCCAGTCCTCGCTTTCCATCGCGAAAGCACTTCCCGGGGCAGAACATCGCCGCCGCAGTAGCAGTAGCGCAATGAACTGATATCATAGAACTCTTGTCGGTCGTTCTCCAGAATCATGCGATAAAGCGCAGGCACTCCCAGCATCCAACGGACCTTATATCTCTGAATGGCAGCCAGTATGGCGTCAACTTGCGGCACAGGCATAATACAGTAAGATTGCCCGAGATTAAGTCCCACAGCCATGAAGAGCCCTAGAGCCATTATGTGAAATAAGGGATTAATCGCTATATAAACGTCTTCGCCATGTTTGACATGTCCGCCGAAAACCATCATCACTGACATCATTAACGTACGAGACATGCCCCCAATGATTACCCGGCACGCCCTTTCGGGAACCCGGTTGTGCCGCCTGTATACAGAATGTACGATAGGTCCTTTATGGGATCTATGTCGACTTTAGGTGGATATGGATCCGATCTGAGCAAGTTTCGAAAGCTTATTGTCTCTGCCCCGCCCCTGACTTTTCCGTGAGGCGCCTTATCGAAAAGAAACGCGATTGCTCGTTTAGGCCAGGAGACAAGGTCCAGTAGATTAGTTACAATTATATGTTCAAGCCCACTTTCGGCAAATATCTCTTTAACGTAGCCGTAATTGGTGTCATGACAGATGACCGTTTTAGCCCCGGAATCTTTTATCATATAATCGATTTCATGGGACGTATAGATCGGCGAAACCAAAACCGCCACGGCCCCAATCTTCTGACAGGCGAGGAATGCGACTACCAATTGTACGGAATTACTTAAATAGAGAAGGACCCGATCGCCTTTCTTTATGCCCAGCCCCGCCAAGCCTGTTGCGAATCGATAGATAAGTCGCTTGAGTTCCTCGTAAGTGAATTCCTCACCCAGGAACGATATGGCGATGTTTGTAGGATATTTTTCGCAAGCCTGTTCAAAACGGGTGAATGTATATTCGTGTTCCATGGGTCATCTCCTCGTCAGGCGCCGAAGTAGGCGGATTTCACGTCAGGGTTGTCCATCAGCTCTTTATTTGTGCCCTCAACCACGGAAGCCCCATTCTCCAAGATGTACCCATAGTCGATAATCGGCATAATGGGCCGGGCATACTGCTCGGATACTATTATTGACGTGCCCCGTTGATCACGGATTTCTTTGATGGATTTGGCCAATAAATATTGAATCGCAGGACTAAGACCAAGAAGAGGTTCATCCAAGAGAAGCAGTTTGGGTTGAGCCATCAATGACCGACCGATAGCCAACATCTGCTGCTCACCGCCACTAAGGAATCCCCCTAATCGTTTGGTCAGTCTTGTCAGCGCAGGAAAAATAGTAAAAACATAATCCAACGTTTCAGAGGCTTGGCGAGCGTTAGCCAGGTAGCCCCCGATTTTGAGATTCTCCAGCACGGTGCTCTCGGGGAATATTCGGCGTCGCTCCGGACATAAAATGATGCCTTGTCTTGCTCTGAGAGATGGCTTGGCCTTCATTATATCACGGCCCTGGTAGAATATCTCGCCTCGAATCGTTATCCGCTCACCGCCGGCCATGTCCTCTTTTTTCTGAATGTCGTCCATAATGCCTGAAAGTGTATACATAAGGGTGGATTTGCCGGCGCTGTTAGCTCCAAAAACCCCGATAATCTGATTAGAGCCGCAAGACAAACTCACATTATTCAGAGCCAGCATGTTTTCATAGAAGACCATGAGTCCTTTGGCATTAAACATAGGTGTACACCTCCTCTGACCCGAAGTAGGCCTCTTTTACCTCCTTATATTCCATAACCTCTTCGGGGGCGCCCTCGGCTATTTTACAGCCGAAATTGAGCACCATTACTCTCCGAGCCAGGCGAAATAGCTCACGGAGCCTGTGTTCCACCATGATCAGTGTAATCCCTTCCATCTGCAATTTTTCCATCAAAGGGACCATGCTGGCCATCTCACTCATACTGAGACCCGAAAAGACCTCATCACATAGGATGATTTCAGGCCTCAAAGCCAGGCATCGGGCAAGCTCCAGGCGCTTCAGATAGCCCGTAGGCAGCGTGGACGCCACTTTATAAGGCACATAGGAGTCGCGCTCAAATCCTATTTCTTCCAAAATATCAACAGCGACGGTGTCCCGACTTCCCATTCGTCCGCCTCCCCTCCAGCCGCCTGTCCGTCTGGCGCGAGGAGAGAAGAGCGGCGGAATGAGGTTCTTGAACGCGGGGAGACTGAAGTAGGGGCGCATGACCTGGAAGGTCCTTGTCAATCCCTCATCCGCGATTTTATGCGCCTCCCAATTCGTTATATCTCGCCCCTTAAACGAAATCTTACCCCTATCGGCTCGTATGAATCCTGTGATAGCATTGACTAGAGTGGTTTTCCCGGACCCGTTGGGACCGATTATTCCCACGACCTCGCCTGGGTAAACTTTGAGATCCACGTCCGTAAGAGCCATAACTCCGCCGAATGTCTTACTCACGTGCTCGACAACCAGCAGCGGCTCTTTGTCCATGCCGGAATTAGGAGACATTGTTCCTCACTTGCCTGATGATCTATATTTGAACCCATCTTTCGAATTGCTGATATTTTCTGGTCCCGTAATTCATGATCCCCTCACTCTTGTAAACCACAAACGCTGTGAGGATGATGGCGTAGACTGCAATGCGTAGAGTGCCGAAATCTCTCAGAAGCTCGGATATAGGCACGAGAATAAGGCAACCCAGCACAGGCCCTATAAGAGTCCCTCCCCCGCCCACGACAGTCGCTGCAATAGGAATAATGGAAAAATCCAGAGCGAACTGTGAAAGCCCGGCCCACATGTACATGTGAGCCAGGCAAGCCCCCCCCAGACATCCGAGAGCAGAGGCGATATACACACCAAGGGCCTTGTAAACATTGATGTTTATTCCTGACGCTCTTATAGCCTGATCGTTATCTTTAACCCCGCGAAATACCAGGCCTATGTCCTCCCTGACCATTCGTCGGAGCCCGAATACAAGAATCAGCACGCTGAAAATGAGGACGTATCGCTCGGTCCATGGGCTGGCGAAGCCGTCCACCCCGATAATTCCGTCTGTGCCTCCGAAAATGTCCAAAGCCTCTATCAGGCGCATTGCTAACAGCGGGTACATGAGGCTAACTATGGCAAAATAGACCCCTCTCAAAGGCAAGCACGGCAGGAATAGCAGAGTGCAGATCGCTCCCCCCAGGATTGTGGCCACAGGAATGGTCAGCATGGGAGGGAACCCGAACGTAGTATTGAGAAGCGCCGCGGTATAAGCGCCGATCCCGATATAGAACCCGCCTCCCAAGGAAACCAAGCCCACATAGTTGGCTAGAAAATCAAAGCCTATAGCCAGGAGCGAGTAGATACAGATAATCGAGATCACTCTCTGCCAATACGGAAAAGGGGACAATAGCAGTGGTAACGCTATTAGACCCAAAATGAATAACAGACGGGGCCCTAATAAATATGTAATCTCGGTCCGAGATGATATCGCGTACACCCCATCTGTGCGGACCTTAATTCCTCGATCCAGCCTCTCTTTTCGCTGGTCTTTCATCTCTTCGGCCATTTTTAGACCCTCTCCTCCAGTTGCTTTTGCTGGCCGAATAGCCCGCTAGGCCGCAAAATCAAGGTAATGATAATGGCAATTAAGGCCACCACCACCTGGTAATGAGTTCCAAGGTAGACCACGGTGAGGATCTGGGCAAATCCGATGAGAAACGCGGCCAGGATGGCCCCGGTCCAACTGCCCAATCCTCCGACGATACAGACTGCCACGGCCATGATCAGGACGTTATAACCGGCCTCTACTACAATGTTCCCCGAGAGGCAGAAGCACCAGCCCGGCGATTCCGGCCAACATAGACCCTAACGCCATAGCCACTACGGCCATGAAATCCGAGTCGATACCCAGTGTCAAAGCCGCTCGCTCATCCTGAGCCATGCCTTTCAATCCCAGTCCTAACCTGGTTTTACTGACAAATAGCCAGAGTAGACCGAAGAGCGCCGCCCCGATTCCCACGACCAGTAGCCTCTGGAAATCTACGGAGACGCCGAACAATTCGATGCTCCCTTCCACAAAAGGCGGCAACGTAAACGTGGCGCCTTTCAACCCTCCCCAGCGGAGACCCTCCAGAATGGCCAGACCGACTGCGTATGAGGCGATGATCTCGCTGATGGCCATACCTCGGACTCGGACAAGGATGAACTGATACATTGCTGCGCCGACCAGACCGGTAATCACCAGTGATATCACGATGGATGCAAAGTAGTTGAGGCCCACGCGATTCAAAAGCAGCCATGCAATGTAACCTGTAAGGACATACAATGCCCCGTGGGCGAAATTGGGGAGCCGGCTCACCCCGTAAACCAGCGTGAAACCGAGGGCCATGAGAGCGAGAGTAACGCTGTTGACTACGCCGTAAATGATAATGTCCATGAAATAGCCTCTGCGTTAGAGAGCAGAAATCATCCTGCTCCTTGCCTAAAGAGGAACAGATTTTTTTGAAAAGAGGCGCTGGAGGGATTGGCGTTGAGCCTACCCTCCTGCGCGGTTAGAGCTGAAATGAGGTTATTTCTTCATCCAAGGAGGCAGCAGAATGTCACCCGTAGCGATTTTGGGTGGAAAAACCACCACACGTTTTTGAGCCTGCCACTGAAAGATCGTGCCCACTGCTCCTTCTTTTGGATCCAGGCTCGGGATAACCTGATTGGTTTTCGGATCAAAACGGATACGACCGTAAACGCCTTCCATGTCAGTCGCTTTCAGGGCATCAACGACCTTATCCGAATCGACTGTTCCCGCTCGCTCGATCGCATCCTTCAGCGTATAGACAGCCTGATAGCTTGAAGACGTGCCGTAGCCTTCGGGCTCGAGCCCGTACTTCTTCTTGTAAGCATCGACAAATTTCATCGTCAATGGAGTAGCGTTGCTGGGAGCGTTGCCGGCATTCACGACGTTCGCCAGACAGGTACTCGCCCTTGCCGTCGGTGGCTTTCCAAAAACCGGGTTGCTCCGCAGCGGCAATAATCGTGCCGAAGGGAAGCGCCGGCACTTTCATGTCATACCACTGCTTGAGAAGAATGGCCGACTCGGGCATATCCATCCAAATGATAATTACTTGAGCATTCTGTTTTTTGGCCTCCTGCAGCCCCATCGAGAAGTCCGTGGTCCCTGTGGGGTAGACCATCGGATCACCCAGCACCGTCCAACCCTTCTGGGCCATCACCTTGGAAAGGATAGCTCCGCCCGCCCTGGCGTGAGCCACGTCCTGAATCATTATCATGAGCCTATTGATATCGAACTTCTTGCCGATGTGTTCCAGACATGGGACAATCTCGCCCCCAACCATCCATTTGGCCTCACCGGAAATTCGGAAACAGGTACCTGTACTTGTCCGGGTTTTTGGCGACCGTGTCCGAATATGCGGGTGTGAGCGAGCCTGTAGTCAGGATCGAAATCTTCTTGTACTTGGAAAGAAGCGGCATGGCGGCCAGGGCTGCTTCTGAGCGCACCGGCCCTCCTACAATGAAATCGGCTTTCTTTTCCAGGATGAGCTTCTCCAAGGCCAGGAGCGCATCACTTGTGGGAACCCCCGGTTCGAGGTCACGGGTATCAATAACTTCAAGCTTGAATGGGCGTTTTTCGTTGCCCACTTTGACTCCGCCGGACGCGTTGATTTCATCGACTGCCAGCTGCATACCTCTTTCCGCGTCCCACCCGTAAAGGAATGCGGTCGCAAGTGGCCCCCCTATAATAATGGGCTTTTCGGCCGCTGCGGCAAGTGATACCGCACAGAACGCCAGGAACGTCACAATCGCGGCTACGATTGTCGCTTTTCGCTTCATCTCATTACTCCTTTTTGGTGGATGTCGTCGCCCATTCCGAAACAAACGGAATTCGCGGGCGCCAATTTGTATGCGGAGTCAGGTTAGCCGACGGCGCCGGTTTCAACGGCCTGCCTTCAACCAGCGCCATTTATCGGGAAAGTCACATAAAAGAGTAGTTCTCGCAATGTATCACTTCTTTACGTCTTCCCGTTGCTCAACATAGATTCCCAGTTCCTTGATTCTGCGGCGTAGCTGTCCAACTGAGACCCCCAGAATCTTGCTTGCTTGAACGACGTCTCCCAGAGTGGAACGAAGCGCCAGAAGAATGCGCTCCTTCCGAATTTCTCTGAGAGACTGGCTCTCACCCATTTCCAACGCTCGGTTTCATTTCTCGTCCGACGTCACGCACGGCGCCGGCGTAGGCGTTGTGTCTGAAGTGCCTTGAAACTATCTGACCGACCTTGAAGCTGATTTACTCGCATCACCGGGCAACCTTGACAATGTTTCCCCGGAAATGACACTCAAGAAATAGTGTGAATCAGATGCATGAATCTCGTCTTGATCTGACGGCAAATCTCTAACGTGAAGAGCATTTTCTGTGCCAAGACCGACGGCGCCACAGAAGATTGTTTGCGCCTGAGATTATCAGACAAAACAGATTACGCTTCAACAAAAAAAACGATGCTAACAGTCTCGGGTGGAAAGACATTTTCCAGCGCCGGAAGAAAATTTGCCGATTGCGCGCCCCTGATCGCGGACGCGAGTCCATGAACGCCTAAACGGCTAAGGTCACAGCTCTGTATAAGCCATGTTCTCACGCTCGCTCTGCCGTGAGGATGGGAGCGGCCGCTACTGGCGCAGATGTGCGTGGAAAGTCTATTTTCCTTCTTTCAATCGTTTCTCGTAGTTCGCCCGCACTTCGCGGAGTTCCTGATCAGTTCTGCAGATTTGTTCACCCTGAATCGATTGAATATTCTTAAGAATTGCAAAGCCGTATTTCTGGCTGAACGTGGTTTCTCCCCAGACCACATCCTCCACAACCTGATGGTCTTCCTTGCGCAAGATTTTCCAGCCTTCGGGCGTCTCCCAAGCCAGCGGTTCTCGCTCGACCGCCTCAACAATTTTGTCCGCGTCTACCGATTTGGCTCGCTCTATGGCCGCTTTAAGAAAATACACTCCGGCGTATGTTTCTTCCGCCATGTAATCCGGGTATTCCTTGAATTTTTCGAAATAGCTTTTCACAAATTTCCTGTTTGCATCCGATTCCGGGGTGGTGAAAAAATACCGACTGGCCATCAATATCCCTTCAGGCGTGTCCTTACCCAATGGAACAACGGTTTCGAGGGCGGCTCCCACAGGAAACGCGAACTTGACCTTTTCAAAAAGTTTGTGAGGCAGGGCTTGTCTTATGAATCTCACTGCGTCATCACCCCATAAGGGGCACCAGACCGCATCGGGTTTCATTTCAACGACTTTCTGAATGAATGACGCATAATCCGGTTCCATAAGCTTGGGAAACACTTCTCCTATAAATTCGACATCGGGCTTAAGTTCTTTCAGTTTAGTTTTGAACATCTCCCAGGAGGTGTGCCCATAGCTATAATCCGGACCCACGCACATCCATCGCTTGTACGGCATTGAAGCGACCACATAGGCCCCTGCCCTGGAATGCATCATGGCATTGCTAAGAATTCCGAATACGTAAGGGTGAAATAGAGGGCCTGTAAGTTCCGGGCCCGCCGCCTGCGTGACCACAAGTATCTTTTTGTGTTTTCGAGCGAAATCGGAGAACGCCGGAGCCAGACCGCTGGATGTCGGTCCCATCAGGAAATCTACCTTGTCTTCTTGTATGAACTTTTCGGCGTTTTTGGCCAAAACGTCCGGCTTTAGTTGAGTGTCCGCAAAGACAGCTTCGATCTTTCGCCCCATAATTCCGCCACCGGCGTTTATTTCTTCCGTAGCCATTTTAATGGCGCGCTCTGCATTCTGCCCGTACCCCCCGAGCTTGCCGGACATTATGAATTGAACGCCAATTTTGATCGGCTTGTCCTGAGCCAAAATCGGAACAGCCGCACAAAACAAGCACACCACCGCCCAGACCAATACCCTTACTTTCATTGCAAACCTCCTTGGGATGTATTTCGCTCGTTGAACCCGCGTCAGCGGCATGAACTACCACTCGTTGTTCCGGCCAACAACTAACTCGACTGTGATTAAGTCTCTTGGACTATTAAGGATTCTCAAAAGTAATCGCGAAAAGGAAGAGGATTTGGTGGCGACGGGCATCTTGTGTGGGACCGGCATCCTGCCGGTCATCCTTGGGCGACTAGCCAGTCGCCGCTACAGCCTGTCCTACCATTCTGCATTACCCTGTGATCCTATCCGTTTACGGGTACAAAACTTTTGAGAACTGCTATAATGACTGACACAGAAAGACCGACTCAGAATTATGACTTGCTGCATCCGTGATTTACGGGGCGTGAGCAATCCGCCCCTGGCCAAGACGGGGCCGTCATGGCAATTGGCATTATTTGTGCCAAGATCCGGCGCCATCAAGCGATTTCGTTGCGAGGTTGAAATCCTTGAAAAAAGTAGGCAGGCATGAACGAAAGAGACAGGCCCCTGACGTTTCCGGTGGAAAAGCTTTTTCCACTGCCGGAACAAAATTTACCTTTCACATGCCTTTTCCTCGCGTTCGACTCAAAAACCATATCTCTTAAGGCGCTGTCGCAGCGTAGGCCTGGAAATTCCCAGCGCCCTCGCTGCTGCGGACAGGTTTCCACTTGTTTGCTCCATAATCTTGAGAATGTGTTCCTTCTCTATCGCATCCAGGGTACGCAAATCAGACACCTCATGCGCTTCCGCCTGATGACCGGCAAAAGCAGCCTCCACCGTGTCTCTGAGTAGGATTGCGCCTCCGGACTGCAGGACTGCGCGGGTCAACAAGTTTTTCAGTTCCCTGACATTGCCGGGCCAGGAATGATCTTTGAGCCTTTCCATGGCCTTCTTTTCTACCCGACTGACCTTTGTGCGCAACTCGCAATTGATTCTAGCGATGAAGAACTTGACCAACTCCGGCAGGTCGTCGATGCGTTCACGTAGAGGGGGGACATGGAGTGTGATGACCTTGAGCCGAAAGAGTAGGTCGTGCCGAAAGCGCCCCTGGCGCGCCATTTCATCCAGGCTCCTGTTGGTCGCGGCTATGACGCGAGCCTCGGATCGGTGAGACTGCGTCGCTCCGACCCGTGTGAATTCACGGCATTCAAGAAAACGCAACAGTTTCGACTGCAGCGGGAGCGGTAGGTCACCGACCTCGTCGAGGAATATGGTCCCCTCTCCGGCCAGCTCCAACCTGCCTTTCTTAGCTTCAATCGCTCCGGTAAAAGCTCCACGCTCATGACCAAAAAGTTCCGACTCCAGCAAAGTCTCCACTAAGGTGGTGCAATCGACAGTCACAAACGGCTGTTCGCTCTCCGAGGAGGACTCGTGTATTGCCCTTGCGATCAGCTCTTTGCCGGTCCCGGTCTCTCCCTCGATCAAGACCGTAGCACGGTTGCGCGACAGCAGCCCTATGGTTTTGAACACACTTCTCATCGCAGGCGTTCGACCCACAATTCGCCGGCGCAGCAATTCTTCGCCGTTCTCATCCTCCAGCGGCGGTGTGCGCAGCGAAGCCTCGGCTATCTGCAAGCTGCGCTGAACAGCATGGTCCAACTCGTCAACATCGAGAGGCTTGTGAATGTAGTCGTAGGCCCCGTTTCGCATTGCCTCGATAGTGGTTTCCATATCGTGGAACGCTGTGATCATTATCACTTTCACGTCGGAATTGCTTCCCGTAATCTGTTTGAGCACCTCCAATCCGGAAGTGTCGGGTAATCTGATGTCCAGAATGATCACCTGGGGTTGGTATTTGAGCCAAGCCTCAATACCCTCGGCCCCGGTCCCCGCTGTGTGGACCGACAAGCCTTTCTCCTTTAGGAACATCTCGACGGACTCCCTTATGGAAGCCTCATCGTCTATGACCATGACTTTGATCTGCGGATTCATTCCAGGGAAACCTTATCACGAATGTTGCTCCCCTCCCTTTACGGCTACGCACATCCACCCGTCCTGAATGGGCGTCCACGATACGTTTAACGTTGGATAGGCCCAGCCCTGTCCCCTGTGCTTTGCTGGTGTAGAAAGGGGTGAAAAGGTGAGGAAGCAGTTCCGAATCAATTCCCGAGCCGGTGTCCCGAACTCCCAGTTCCAAGAAGCGGCCGTCCTTAGCCAACGTCGCCTTGGTCCAAAGTGTAATCACCCCGCCCGTGGAAGTCGCCTCAATGGCATTAAGCAGCAGGTTGATCAGCGCCTGCTCCACCCTTCCGCCGTCCAACCGGCAGAGCGGCAACTTGCGGGGGTACCGCTGAACAATCTGCAGTCCTTTCTCTCCTGCCTTCGGCTCCACCAAATCGGCGCAGCCGCGGGCCAGCTCAGAGAGGTCCACCGGCTGGAGTCTGATATTCAGAGGCCGGGCAGTGTCCAGGAGCTGACGCAGAATGCCCTCCAATCGAGAAACCTCATGCACAGTTATCTCCATCCGTCTCCGGTCAAAACCGTCCAGCTCAAGCTTTCTGCTCAGAATCTGCAAGTTCAGCATGATGGAAGACAAAGGATTTCTAATTTCGTGAGAGAGAGAGGTGGTGAGGCGCCCAACATAAGCCATCCTCTCATGCTCCCTAACCTTTGACTCCATAGCTACCCGTTCACTTATGTCCCTACAGATGCCTAAGATAACCGGCCCTTGGCCGAGATCTACAACCCTGGCCTTGATCTCGGTCGCCGCCTTATCGCGCGGACAGCCGAGGCGAATATATTCGAGCGGCCCGTTCATGGGACGATTCGCCAGAGTATCCTGATATCGATGGAGCACGCGCTCACGACACTCAGCGGCCACGAACCGCAGAAACGGCCGGCCTTGCACTTCTTCCAGAGTCGTCCCATGCATGCGGGAAAAAGCTTCATTCGCGAAAATGATCAGTTCATCCTGAATCACGAAGAAACCGTCGTTGATTTCCTCCACCAGTGTCTTGTAGCGCCGTTCGCTCGCAGCCAGCTGTTCTGTCCGTAGGGTTATCATTCTCTCCAGGCCCTCGGCGTGCTGGCGAATGGAACGCTCGTGCATGCTTTGAAAGTGGTCTGAAAACTTGTGAATGGTGAACGATAAACAGGCGTTCAAAGGTTCTATAAATTGAGCCAACACGTCCACGCGCTCCTCGACCTGCAACCGGCGAACCACGATAAGTCTGAACAACTCGAAGGCTCTTTGCACGTCTGAAAGCGCAAACCCCGCTTCCAGGCGCTTCTGAGTGATGAAGTCAATAAAACGCTCCATTCTGTCCATCTTGCGGAACGCCAGGACCTCCCAGTTAGCTTCAAATGCTTCCGTAACGGTCTCAAACAGCTCCTCTCGGGGACGTCGCTCATAAGAAGGAGAGAGCCCCGAAAGGCTGTCCACCCACTCTTCAATAATTTGCTCCCGATATTCGTTGAGCCACTGGAGCATCGTCCGAGACTCCGGATGGAACGGTTTGAACGAATTCAGCGAGCGTTCTGAGTCAAATCTCGAAGACGGAACATGCCCAGCCGTACCGGACCACATAACTGGCCTCCAAAATGGGTAAGAGAGGCGTCGAACCTCTCACTCACCAATAGGCGTAGTTATTAGAAACTGATTCCCGCCCTTCCAGCAGGTAGCAGCAGCGATGCGCAAATAATTTCCAGGATCGTTTCGTCTATCAAGTGACCGAACGGGCAATCTTTTTTGCCGTTGCGGGTTTTCACAAAAGTCGCACTAATTGGCAAGTCCTTTCGACCAGGCATGAAAAAAAGTCGGAAGCATTGATGCAGCAATCCTGAGTATAGAAATCGAAGTCAGTCCTGTCAAACGAATTTGCATTGGCCCTGTAACTACTTAGTTACGAGCGGGAAAGCGTACGGGCCTTCCATGTCATTGCGAGCGCCGCGAAGCGATCTCCAGCCTCGGGGATTGCCGGTGGGACGGGCATCTTGCCCGTCATTTCCGAATAGACAGGCTGGAAGCCTGTCCCACCATTCACTCCCCGCAATGACAAACCCACGGCCCACGTAATTAGATGGGTAACACGGCTCGCAATCATCGGGCCGGTGTAGAGCCTATGGGGATCATGCATGCGAGCCAAAATGGCTCGGGCTAATTAGCTGTGATGAAAGGTGTCTTTCTCTTGCTTAGCACTCAAATGAGCCATTTCGGCGCATTGCTTGTGCTAATATCGGACACGTTTTCAATTTTTCCGCCACGCGTTCTGACATGCGTCAAATTGCAATCTCCCGAAATGTTTATTTTTTGTGACTTGTTCGTGGCAAGGCGTAGGAACTGGCACAGAACTTGATAGAGTGATTGAAAAATCGGCCCAAGTGACCCGTGCGCAAATCACGACCGATCTCCAATGAGGCCTGACCATTCTACAGTGAACGTCAACTTGGTCGGCGGGGACTTCCGACAAAGGCGACCGAACAGGAACAGCAGCAAGAAATGCCTGTCGAGCCTACAAAGATATTATTGATCGAGGACAATCCCGTAGACGAAGCTCCACATTCGGGATATGCTTTCCGGTGACGAGATGTTTTCGGCCCGGTTGGAATGTGTGGACTGTCTTGCCTCGGCGTCTGATTTGTTGCAGGGCGATCATGACTTTGATTTAATCCTGTTGGATCTGGCCCTTCCGGACAGTTACGGCTTGGACACATTTCGCAAGATACATGTCCAGGCTCCGGATATTCCTGTAATCATTCTAACTGGTCCCGACAACGGCGAGGAAGCGACTGAGGCGGTTCACGAAGGCGCAGAGGACTATCTGGCCAAAGGAGACCTCAGCTCGGGCTTGCTGGTACGATCTATGCGCCACGCGGTCGAGAGGCATCGAGCCCGGAAAACCCTTCAGCAAAGCAATGAGTCTCTTCGCCGGGCCAACCGCGCTCTCACTGTTCTGAGCCGATGCAACGGTGTGTTGACGCGCGCCAAAGATGAAGCGGAACTTCTCGGAGAAACTTGCAGAATCCTGGTGGAAATTGGGGGCTACGCCCTCGCGTGGGTAGGGTTCGCTGAATCCGATGACGACAAAACGGTCCGTGTTGTCGCCAAGTGGGGGCATGACAAAGGCCATATCGAAAGAATCCGGATCAGTTGGGCAGACGACGAGTATGGCCGTGGCCCGGCTGGGACCGCTATCCGTTCCAAATTGCCTCACATTTCGCGCTTCATAGCCACGGACCCGGGTTTCGAGCCCTGGAGAAGCTCAGCGCTTGAACTTGGCTATCGTTCGTCGGCAGCCTTTCCACTGGTAGCCGAGGACAACTGCTTTGGCGCTTTGTGTATCGCTTCCGCGGGACCCGATGCATTTGACAATGATGAGGCGAAGCTCTTGACCGAGTTAGCAGGTGATTTGTCGTATGGAATAATGAACGTCAGAAGCATGGCGGAACGCAGGAAGATCGAAGAAGACCTGCGGCAAAGTGAACGATTTCTTACAAACGTTCTGGCAAGCATACAAGACGGAATCAGCTATTCTGGATACTGAATTCAATATAGTCCGTGTCAACCCGGCCTGGAAGCGATAATGGCGACGCGATGCCTGTCGTCGGCAAGAAATGTTTTGAGGCGTACCACGGTCTGAAGCGCCCATGCCGCAACATGTCCTGCGCAGGAAACTTTGAAGACAGGTGAGCGGGCCAGTGCGGTCGTGTCGGTTACCGCGCCGGAAGCGGAGAGAGCACACGAATGGATCGAGATCAATACTTTTCCTCTGGTGGACGGGGCAACAGGAAAGATTGAAGGAGTTGTCGAACACGGCCGGGACATCACCGAACGCGAGACGTGTGGAGGAAGCGCTTCGTGACAGCGAAGAGCGTTATCGTACGTTTTTCGACCAGTCCAAAGACGGCGTTTATATAACAACGCGAGACGGGAGACTTCTGGAAGCAAACCAGGCTTATCTGGATCTTTTTGGTTTTACGAAAGAAGAGGATGCGGGACCTGGACATCTTACAAATATACCCTGAACCGGCCGCGGAAAATCGACAAAGATTCCGGGAAGCTATTGAGAAAAACGGCTCCGTGAAAGATTATGAGATCAAGCTTAAGACCAAGGAAGGCCGGCTGATCGACTGCCTGTCAACCTCAACATTAAAACGTGAGCCGGATGGTACAATTCTCGGTTATCAAGGTATCGTCAGGGACATTACGGAATACAAGCAGCTCCAAAATGAGCTTATTCAGGCCCAGAAAATGGAAGGGATAGGCGCCTTGGCCGGAGGTCTTTCCCATGATTTCAATAACATTCTAACCATTGTTCATGGATATGCCGAATTGCTCATTATGGACCACGATGATGGAGACCCTCGCTTAAATGACCTTTATAAGATAGTCGAAGCAGCAAAAACAGGTTCGGAACTTGTTCGTAGCCTCCTCGCTTTCAGCAGAAAATCCGAAATCCAACAACAGCCTATGAATCTTAACAAGCAGGTCGAACAAATCAGACATCTGTTGAGTAGAAACCATTCCCAAGATGATTAACATTGAGACTGTGTTGTCAGCCGAACCGGCTACTGTAAACGCGGACCCCGGCCAAGTGGGACAGGTATTGATGAATCTGGCTATCAATGCCAAAGACGCCATGCCTGACGGCGGGACCCTGATCATGGAAACCCGAAATATCTCCGTCGATGATGAATATTGCAGAACGCATTTAGGACTAAAACCCGGCGCTTATGTTTTGCTCAAGGTTTCGGACACCGGCTGCGGAATGGATAAAGAGACCTTGGCGCGACATCTTTGAGCCTTTTTTTACGACAAAAGAGGTAGGCGTCGGAGCCGGTCTCGGTTTGGCCATGGTTTACGGCATTGTCAAGCAACATGGCGGAGAAATCGTGTGCTCGAGTGAGCTTGGCCGCGGAACGACCTTTAGCGTCTACCTGCCGGCGCTCGAACAAGATGAACCGGGAGCTGAAGCTGCTGCTGTGAAGGAATTGCCGACCGGTGGCAGCGAGACAATCCTGCTGGTGGATGATGAAGAGTCCATAAGGAGCCTGGGGATCAAGATGCTTAATCGAGCAGGGTACACAGTGCTGACAGCGCCCGACGGCCGAGCCGCCCTGGAGAAATATGAGCAGCGAAGCGCAGACATCTCCCTGGTGATTCTCGATCTCATGATGCCCGAAATGGACGGAAAGCAATGCCTTGAAAAACTTCTAGAAATGGACCCGAAAGCAAAGGTCATTATTTCCACTGGATATTCGATGGACGACCAGACGAAGGAAGTAGCTGAAAGCGGCGCACGGGGATTCGTCCGGAAGCCTTTTCAGGTTACGCACATGCTCAATGCGGTGCGCGAAGTTTTGGACGAAAATCGGAGCGACGTAATTTCACAGCAGAGATTAGCGGAAACGCGGACCATGCCATTGCCGGCAGTGAACGATGGGACAGGCGTCCCGCCTGCCTATCAGGGATGACCTTCAAGATGCCGATCCCCCCAGTAATTCCCCTTTGCTGAAAGGTAGGAGATTGCCTTCGCTGCGCGGTAATGGCAGCCCTGCCCTCGCATAAGTGAATGATACAAGGACTTGATCTCCGCGCTCTCCACGGTAGTGTCTCATTGAGCGACCGGGCCGTTTTGCACAATCAATCTCTTGTCCATGAGCTTTCGGATGGCCTTTCTTATGGTCGCGGAAGACAAGATTAGAGATTGTAGGAAGACCAAGTCTCCATACAATCCGAGTAATATTGACGAACATCCCAAGATCCCGAAACAGACTACGGGTCGGAAGGGTGATACGGCAAGGGCCAGGAAACCAAAGAGCGTAACAACGGACCATGACGAAATCTGCTTGGCGGTAAGGCGATAGGCTTGGCGCACGCACTGCTCCATGCCTTGTTCGGGATTCAATTCGATCTCTCGCTTCAATTGCGTCAAATAGTGGATTGTATTATCCACCGCAAGGCCAATAGCCACGGTGGCGGCAAAAACCGTTATGCTGTCCAAAGAAATGCCAAACCAGCCCATTATCCCGAAAACCGCCGCCACAGGCGGAATGTTAGGGATCAAACTTATTAACCCAACCAAGACCGATCCCATCTGTAAAATCATCACTACGGAAATTATGATTGCCGCTAGAAACATGGATCGAATCTGATCGTCAATTAAATCTGCCGCCTGATCCGCAACCACTGCCAGATCGCCCGTCACGGAGGTCCGAGCCGTGCCGTTCATGACCGAATCTGCTGTGGACCGTATGCTCCCGATTGTCTGACCGATCGGCACGGTAGCCGAATTCTTGATCCGCACCGATATATGTAGCTGATCATAGTCGGAGCTTATATATCTTCTGGTAAGCCGATTACCATCGGAACTCAATGAAGTCAAAACTAGCAGCTGCGGAATAAGGTCCGGTTTGGTGAAAAGCTCTTCTGCATCACTAGACTTATGCCCGACAAGATTTTTCAAGTATCCCAGCAGCGGCAAGAATGAATCTACAGATACTACTTCGGGTATTTCTTTTAGTCGTTGCTCCAGTTCCGAGACTTGTTTCCACACGGAAGCTTTCTTGAAGGCATTGTCATCCGCCTGAACCACAAGTTCCACGGAATTTACCGAGGTGAGGTTTTTCTCAACAAATTGGAGGTCTTTGACCTCAGGCGTAGTCTCGGTCAACATGCGCAAGATTTGAGTATCGCTGCGAATCAGCGGGGCGCCTGCAAACAGAACAACCGTAATGGTAAGACCCACAGCGACAAAAACTCGAGGATGCGAAAAAATCGCGTTTTCTATTCTTTTCAGGATATTATCGAGCCAATCTATGATTAAGCCTGCCTCTTCAGGCGCATCCAGAGCTTTCATCCAGGAGAAGAAAGCGGGAGTCAGAATCATGGCCAAGACGATACGAAATCATTATTCCGAATGACATTATAAAGCCAAGTTGCCTCACCATCGGGATGGAGCTAACCATCAGTGTGCCAAGCTGATGGTTTTTTTTTTTTTTTTTTTTTTTTTTTTTTTTTTTTTTTTTTTTTTTTGTTTTTTGTTTTATTTTTTTTATTTTTTTTTTTTTTAGTTTTTTTTTTATTTAGTTTTTTTGTTTTTTGTAGAGTTAGAATGTGTTTTTTTTTTTTTTTTTTTTTTTGTTTTTTTTTTTTTTTTTTTTTGTTTTTTTTTTTTTTTTAGTTTTTTTTTGTGTTTTATTGATTTGTTTGATTTAATTTTTTTTGAAAATTTTTTATTTTTTTTTGTTTTATTTTGTTTTTTTAATTTTTTTTTTTAATTTTTATTTTTTTTGTAGAACGGCACGGTGGCCGAATTCTTGATCCGCACCGATATATGTAGCTGATCATAGTCGGAGCTTATATATCTTCTGGTAAGCCGATTACCATCGGAACTCAATGAAGTTAAAACTAGCAGCTGCGGAATAAGGTCCGGTTTGGTGAAAAGCTCTTCTGCATCACTAGACTTATGCCCGACAAGATTTTTCAAGTATCCCAGCAACGGCAAGAATGAATCTACGGATACTACTTCGGGTATTTCTTTTAGTCGTTGCTCCAGTTCCGAGACTTGTTTCCACACGGAAGCTTTCTTGAAGGCATTGTCATCCGCTTGAACCACAAGTTCCACGGAATTTACCGAGGTGAGGTTTTTCTCAACAAATTGGAGGTCTTTGACCTCAGGCGTAGTCTCGGTCAACATGCGCAAGATTTGAGTATCGCTGCGAATCAGCGGGGCGCCTGCAAACAGAACAACCGTAATGGTAAGACCCACAGCGACAAAAACCCGAGGATGCGAAAAAATCGCGTTTTCTATTCTTTTCAGGATATTATCGAGCCAATCTATGATTAAGCCCGACTCTTCAGGGGCATCCAGAGATTTCATCCAGGAGAAGAACGCGGGAGTCAGAATCATGGCCAAGACGATATGAAACCATCACCCCGAATGACATTATGAAGCCAAGCTGCCTCACCATCGGGATGGAGCTAACCATCAGTGTGCCAAAGCCGATGGCTGTTGTAGTCGAACAGATGAGACATGGGCGAGCAAGCCACCTTACGGCTTTCTTGAGAGCCGCGATTTTCTCTTTGGAAATCTCATGGAACTGATGGTAACGCACCACCATGTGGATAACGATTTCCAACGTGGTGATGGGAATGAATCCAAAAGAGAGGGCCGTAGTAGAATTCAGTGGGATGTCCAGAAGGGCCATTAGTCCAAGCACCCACAGCACACACGTCCCGAGGATCACGTTCGTGACTGCTGTCACTCTGAAACTCTTGAACACATAAACCGAAACCACCGTGCCGATAAGCATAGACAAGAGGCCGAACACAATACCCGTCTGTATATTGTACCGGACGATCGCTTGCCTGAGCAGGGCCGCTCCGACAATCCGATGTTCCGTACCCTGCGGCAGGTTTTTAGTAAGAATAGCTTCTATAGCCGTGTCCAGTCGCTTGATCTCGGACGGATCGAACCTGCACGCATCCTCAATACGAATCAAAACACCGGCGGTTTTCAGGTCCGGGGATATAAGCAGATCCATTATGGGCAGGGCCTTTTTCATCTCGTCCAATTGTCCGGCGTCAGGGAGAGAAAGATGTTGGCTGGCCGTACGGAGGACGGGATAATTCCCGAATAGCTTGCCCTTATTTTGAAATATCTTCAGATTGGTTAAGCTGACCACCTCAGCTATATTGTCCAGGCCCGTCACATCGCGAGTGATAGTGTCGAGAGCCTTAAGAAAAGCGGGATCGCCGACACCTTGCTCGGACTTAGCGGCAACGAGAATGAATTCATCATGACCAAAAATATCAATGAATTTCTGATGCTGTAAGTACGAGGCGCAAGTGGTGTCCACACCGGATTTTAGTGTTGGGTCAGTCGTCAAACCGGCTACAAACACAGCAAGAGCGACACTGATGACAGCCACCACGATTGTCAGGAGGACCCGATAATCGACGAGAATATCAAGCCAATTCTTATTGGACAGATCCAGCTTATCTTTTATTTGATGAGGCATTGTCTATGAAATACCCAGTTCCTTTCACCAACTCCAGGCTGATTATTATCTCGTGCGATTTTCCCGCGGATTCAACAGGCCGGACCATCAGAAACGCGCCAATTGGTTGCAGAGATTTGACTTTTGCCTGCGGCGACGACGGCTACAAGACCAACACAATTGAAACTTCGTGAGTAGTCATGCCGAGCATTTTGCTTTTTTTTTTAATAATGACAACCCCCCTACAGGAAACTATGACTTTGGGATCACTGAAATACGGTTCTGTAGCATTGTTCATAATCGTCGGCGAAATAAGATTCGGGTGCGCACTGGCGCAGGCCGCGGCATATGATTAATTTGGAATACAAGCATGATGCGTGTGGATTGACCGGAAATGGCTCACTCGGGGTACGATTTGTCAGAACCGGGGCAAAAAGAAGGAGGCGACGGATTTCAATCCGGTGATTTTTGACTTCACTACCGAAGAGTTGTTTCGATATTGAGGAGAATTAGCATGGATTGGTCGGCATTGACGTGGCCCACCTTGGGATGGGAATTTTGCTTGAGCGTTTTGTCTATTGTTCTAATAGACTTAGTGTTGGCCGGCGACAATGCCGTGGTGATAGCGCTGGCGGTAAAGGCGCTCCCGAAGCATAAACGCTTGCTAGGTATTACTTTCGGAGCGGGTTTTGCCGTGGCTCTGCGTATTGCGCTCACTTACTTTGCAGCGCAGCTGCTCATGATCAGTTACGTGAAATTAATAGGCGGAATTCTAATTTTCTGGATTGCTCTAAAGCTTTTGGTACAGGACATTGAAGCTGAGGAGACCGGGCGAGAAGCCACAAACATCTGGGGCGCCATCTGGATAATAATGATTGCGGATCTCACCATGTCAACAGATAACATTCTGGCCCTAGCCGGAGCGTCCAAAGGCAATCTGTTTCTATTACTGTTCGGCTTGATTCTAAGCATTCCACTAGTGGTATTTGGGAGCGCTCTGCTCTCTCGGCTAATGGACAGATATCCGATAATTGTCTACCTCGGGGCGGCTGTGCTGGGAAAAGTGGCCGTAGAGCTAGTATTGACCGACCCGGTTGTGGAAGGGATGATACGGATTTCTCATACCTCGCTGTACATATTGGAGGCGTTGGGCGCGGTCCTGGTGGTGGTAATAGGCAGGCTCTACCTTAGACATAAGAGGGCCGGAATTGTCACGCCAGGACCCGCGTCAGCCTCGGCCGAATGAATTACTGTATCCGTTGAAAGAACACGAGGCTTATATCACCGATTTGGAATTATTAAATTGGTAATCCGAGAAGTCGTCCATATAATTCAGTATCCTGAACCCAAGCTAAATTGAGCGTATGTAAGTCTAAAGATTAAGCTAGCGGTATAATGGTATTTTTTGATATTGCCCGACGCTTCTCTCAGCGTACACTTCCACCAGTTGCATGAACATGTAAAAGTTTTTTTCACTTGACCCTCCTGACTCGGTTCGGCATAATTGCCACACTTCCCTTCGGGAAACTTTGCTGTAATTTTTGCTGAGTTGCTTTTCCGTGACCTGCCTGTGAGACGGCCGGCCATCCGGCCATGAGAGTCGGACATGCACAGTCAGCCGGATATGAACATTCTTTGCGGTTCATGCAGTACCGGGCCTGCCCCCATGTTCTTTTTCGGGGATGCTCTTTCGCGAGCCTCGAAATGAGTTAAAATTCGATTGCCGGGTCCCGCGCAAAGTACTCGACATTATTACAATCTCAGCAGAGTGGCGTCTTCTTGACTCCCCAGCAACCTGCGCACACCTTTCGCACCTGCGACATACGAAAGGAGTTCCGAATGCCTCGTACTACGCCGAGTGAAAATGCCATGCCTTCGGATCAAATTCTTAAGTACAGCCTTGTAGCAGGTGAAGCCTGGCACTGCTTGACGGCCGAGGCGATCGCGCAGAAGCTCTCGGGCCATTTGCACGACGGCCTGAGCCACTCGGTCGCGTCACAGCGCTTGGTGGAACTCGGCCCCAATGAGTTGCGCGAGGCCCCTCGACCGCCGTTCTGGAAACTCGTGTTGCAGCAGTTCGAGAGTTTCCTGGTGATAATGCTTATCGTGGCAAGCGTGATCTCCATACTGCTCGGTGATTACGTGGAGGGGGCCGCGATTATGGCCATCGTTCTTCTTAATGCCATCATCGGTGTGATTCAGGAATCAAAAGCGGAACAGGCGCTCGCCGCGCTACAGAAAATGGCGGCCCCCAATGCGACCGTTATTCGTGATGGCTCCAGGACAATAATTCCCAGCCGCGAGGTTGTCCCTGGCGATATCGTTATATTAGAGGCCGGCAACTATGTTCCCGCGGACGTGAGGCTGGTGGAAGCGGTAAATCTACGGATCGAAGAAGCGGCGCTTACCGGCGAATCCGTACCGGTGGAGAAAAGCGCTAAAGAAATTCTGGAGACCGACATCCCCTTGGGTGACCGGCATAACACGGCCTTCATGGGCACCCTCATCACATACGGTAGAGGGCGTGGTATCGTAGTAGCCACAGGCATGCACACCCAGATGGGACTGATTGCCGAAATGCTCCAGACGTTGGAGGCAGAGCCCACTCCGCTCCAACAGCGGCTGGATGAACTCGGCAGACAACTGGGCTACGGCGCCCTGGCAATCTGCGGTCTCGTGTTCGTTGTGGCGCTATTGAACCAGACCAACCTGAGCCTGATCTTTGCCCCCGACGGGGGGCCTCTCGTTTATCTGCGCCAGTTCACGACCCAAATCAAAGAGCTTTTCATGATTGCTGTAAGCCTGGCCATCGCAGCGGTCCCCGAGGGATTGCCCGCGTGCGTTACCATCACCCTGGCTCTAGGCATGCGAGAAATGATCAAGCGCCACGCGCTCATTCGGCGTTTGTCCGCAGTGGAGACCCTTGGATGCGCTAGCGTAATCTGTTCCGACAAGACCGGCACACTGACCCAGAACCAAATGACCGCCGTGCGCCTCTGGGTGGATGACCGCGCTTTTGGTGTGACAGGCGAAGGTTATGCGCCGCGCGGAGAATTTGTTTTAAACGAAAATCCGGTTGACATGACCCAGTACCCTGGAGCGCTCACCGCCCTGTGGGCAGGGGTCCTCTGCTCGGATGCTTATCTGGAAGAAACCGGGGCCTCGGAAGGAGCGCCGACTTATCGAGTAGTCGGCGATCCAACAGAGGGCGCTCTTGTCGTGGCGGCAGCGAAAGCAGGAGCAGATAAGATAAATTTGGAGCTCGCATATCCACGAGTTTGCGAAGTCCCTTTTGATTCCGAACGCAAATGCATGTCAACCGTTCTGGACGTGGCGGACCCGAGGCGCAACGACGCCGGTCCATTCCACGAGGATTCGACGGCATCAGGGAAGATGTACGTGACCACGTGCAAGGGAGCGCCGGATGTGATCATGCAACTCTGCACGCACTACCAAAGTGTCAGTGACGAGCTGATGCCGCTTACCGAAGACTTTCGCTCGCGTATCATGGGAGCCAACGAAGCGATGGCGCGCGAGGCCCTACGCGTCCTGGCGGTATCCTACCGGATGGCCGACGCTCCGCCCGAAAAGACTTCGCCGGAGACAGTGGAACACAGCCTCGTCTTTCTAGGGCTTTTCGGCATCATTGACCCCGCCCGGCCAGAGGTTGTCCCGGCCATTAAAGAAGCTCGGACCGCGGGAATAAGAACCATCATGATTACGGGCGATTATCCTGATACTGCCGCGGCCATCGGACAATCCATAGGCCTGCTGGAACCGGGGCATCGAGTGATGTCAGGAGCGCAAATTGACAAGCTGGATGACGCAGGGCTCGTCAAGGCCCTCGATACGACTGACGCGTTTGCGCGGGTTAATCCCGAGCATAAGATGCGGATCGTAGACGCGCTTAAGCAGCGGGGCGACGTTGTGGCCATGACAGGCGACGGAGTGAATGACGCGCCTGCTCTGAAACGAGCCGATATCGGCGTTGCGATGGGCATCACGGGCACTGACGTGGCCAAAGAGACCTCAGACATGGTCCTTACCGACGACAACTATGTGAGCATTGTGGCTGCCGTGGAACAGGGCCGGATTATTTATAACAATATCAGGCTCTTCGTATTCTTCCTGCTCTCTTCCAATGTGGCGGAGATCATGTGCATCTTTTTGCCCACGCTTGCCGGCTTACCGAGCCCGCTTTCGGCCATTCAACTTTTGTGGCTGAACATGGTGACGGACGGAGCGCCGGCCCTGGCCCTTGCCAAAGAGCCGGGTGACCCGAACGTGATGAAGCGTGCGCCTCGCCCCAAGACCGAGCCGATTATTCATGGCCCGGTGCGCCTGGGCATAGTGATACAAACTTTCACACAAACCTTTTCGACCCTCACGGCTTTTGCTTTAGGGCTCATCTGGCATCTCCAGGCGACGAACGCGCTCCCGGAAAATGCCAATCCCCTGTTTTTTCTTTTCCAATATAACTGGACAGGTGTGAATGTGATGCACGCGGAAACCATGGCCTTCATCACACTTTCCATGTGCGAGTTATTCCGTGCCTTCACCTGTCGCTCGGAGCGGATCTCGCTTTTCCAGCTTGGTGTGTTTTCCAATCCGTGGCTGGTGGTGGCAGTCGCGGCGTCTGTTTTCATGCTGGTCATAACCGTTTTGATCCCGTGGCTCAGACCCATATTCGAGACCGTTCCACTCACACTGTTTGAATGGGAAGTGGTGCTCGGTCTGGCGCTCATTCCCGGCGGTGTCGGAAGAGATTACCAAATGGTTCCTCCGGCGACAAGGATAAAAGGAGTGAGTTTTCTTTCGGAAACATAGTGCGGCTGATCGTTGTGAGGGGGCGGTTTCAAACCACCCCCTGCGGCCCGGATCGTGTTTCCGATTTGAATGCCAAATGGTGTAAGGAATGTGAGGAGACGGAGCTGAAAACGTTGTCGATCCGGCCTCAGTCTCAAACCGAAACGGTGCGACTGCCCGGCTCAAACGCCAGAGTTCCGCAAGAAACAAACGCTTTACAAACAGCTGACACTGTCTGATTTTCTGTGTCACGGATAAAGGAGTCACGCATGGACAATTGGAACTTTGGAATCACCATGACTGTTGTCGGTACGGGAGGAACTTTCATCACCATGGCGATCCTGATTTTAGTGACGAACATTTTCAAGAGGGTTTTTCCCGTCTCCACCGAATCGAAATCTGACCAAAAGTGAAATGAAGGGGTAATGCAATGATTGATAGCTTTATACAGGGTTTGTCGGGTCTTTCCATCGGAACGGTTTATCTTTTTGGCCAAGGCCTGCCCAATGTGATCATGTTGTTGATTGCAGCAGTGCTGTTGTACCTGGCCATTGCCAAGGAGGTTGAGCCGTTACTCCTTCTTCCCATAGGTTTTGGCTGCCTTCTTGTAAATATTCCTTTAAGCGACATGATGGACAAAGGGGGGTTGCTGAGATTCCTCTATGACATAGGCATTACCACCGAGATATTTCCTCTGCTGATCTTTGTGGGAATCGGGGCGATGACCGATTTCACCCCGCTTCTGGAAAACCCGAAGATACTGCTTATTCGGCGCAGCAGGGCAATTCGGTATTTTCATGACCCTTCTACTCGCCCTGGCGCTTGGATTCAGTCAGTTGGAAGCGGTATGCATCGGCATCATCGGCGCCTGCGATGGCCCTACTGCCATTTACGTTACATCGCAATTCGCGCCGCAGCTTTTGGGTCCGGTCTCGGTGGCCGCGTATGGATACATGTCTCTGGTCCCGATAATCCAGCCGCCTATTATGCACGCATTGACCAGTGAAAAAGAGCGCTTGGTGCGTATGGAGATCCCAAGGGAGCCCACTGTTTCAACCAAGAACAAAGCTGCTCTTTCCCATTGTCGTCACTATGATAACCGGTCTTATTGCTCCAAAAGGTCTGCCCCTGATGGGAACAGTCATGCTCGGGAATTTTATGAAGGAGAGCGGCGTGGTGGGTCGCCTGGCAGGCGCGTCTGAAAATGAGATCGCAAACATGGTCACCTTATTCCTCGGCTTGGCCATCGGCGCTACTATGGAAGGCCACATTTTCCTAAAAGCCGAAACGCTGGCTATTTTCGGACTCGGTTTTGTAGCGATATGTGTGGATACCGGCGCCGGCGTGCTGCTCGGCAAAGTCATGTGCCGCCTCTCAGGTTGGAAAATTAATCCCCTCATCGGTTCAGCGGGGATTTCCGCTTATCCCATGGCTGCCAGAGTGTGCCAAGTACAGGGAGCGCGTTATGACAAGAAAAACTATCTGCTGATGCACGCAATGGGCGCCAATACCGGCGGCCAGGTCGGTTCGGTTATGGCCGCGGCCGTCATGCTATCGGTGCTCAAAGGAATGGGCCTTATTTAAATTCTGTTCGAAGATTATTTCGAAACCTGACGTGCTATTAAATCATGCGCTACGGTGGGACAGGGGCGGTCAATTGTAACCGCCCCTAATTTTTGAATTCCTTATTAGTTTTCTTGAATTTAGATTCTTGATGGACCTGCAATAGATATGTCAGATAAAGAAGACTTGGATTTTGAATCGCCTGTAGGATTCCCATAGATGGAGTTCTCGACCTTCATACGTTTTCCCCTCGCGAAGTAAAGGACCTCATTGACGACTATATTGAAGCCTGCTTGCAAGCTGATTTGTCCGAAATCGAATTATTCACGGAAAAGGTAAGGGCATTCTTCGGGATCGTGTATACTCGATTTTGAAACGTCACCCCCTGGTCGAACATTTTACTCAGGCTCCTCCGGAAGCCGGCGGCTGGGGCGCCGTGTTGGTCAAATTGAAAACGCTTCCACCGCGAAAGTGATGATGAGATCATCTTATTAGCCATCTAAATTATGGAGCGAAATCAAAAAGGGAGGGTTCGAAATGCCAACAAAATTGGCGTTCGTCACATATGAGACACCGTTCGCGCCTGCCGGTGGAATTGCGGCTGTCATGGGACGACTTCCTCATTACATACTCAAAGCGTCCGGCCTGGAAACGATTGTTGTCACTCCCTATCACCACAAGATTGGCAAGACGGCAAACCTGCCGACTCAGGAAGTCGGTCAAACTCTGGTAGATTCTCCGAACGGAAACCTGCCCATCAAACTGCGACTGTACGAAAAAGATGTGCTCTGGTATTTTCTCCAGCCTGAACAGCCCGATTTTTTCGCTGGCGACTCCCCATCCTTTTCGTGTGGGAGATACTCAGGATGAATCCGCTCGAAACCTTCTGAGAGATTCTCTTCTATTCGGCAGAGCAACTGCCAATGCGCTCCAGGAAATAGACCCGGATGCTGATTGGGTACTTATGATGCAGGATTGGGAGGCGGCAACGACGGCGCTGGCTCTGTCCGGGACTCAACATCGGATGAAGTTGTTCCTCACGCTCCACAATAGCTACGATAGTCCGGTTACGGACGAACAGCTAGCTGAATGGGGAATTCAATACAATTCCTGTCCGGGAACGACCGTTCTCAATCGTGCTATACCCCGTGCGCAGAGGACAATTTTCACCGTATCGGACCAATTTGCCTCGGACCTTTGTGATGATGAATTTCAGTCCAAAATTATGGCCCCGCATCTGACCGAAATGCTCCGGCCGCGACTTCTGGGCGTTAATAACGGGCCATTTGCGGATTTGGCTGTCGATTCGAGGGTTCTGCGGAAGGCTATGGCGGGCCATCACAGACCAATTGCAGAATGGAAAGCGAAAAACAGGAAGAAGGCGCTTTTGGCGCTTAAAGACTTCCAACCGTCTCCGGAGAAACCGATTTGGGGCGATCTGGCGAAATTTGAACCGGATCCTTCACTCTGCTGGTTTGTGATGGCTGGGCGGGACGATCCTAGACAGAAAGGTTACGACATCGCGGCAGCGGCAATCGAGACATTTCTCAAAGACAATGGCAAAGCTTGCTTCTTTTTCTTTCCTATTCCCGGTGACGAAGGGCTTCCGGGGCTGATCTTTTTGAAAGACTTGGCTCGCATGTTTCCGAAAAATGTTCTTGCCTTTCCATTTTTGTGGTCAGAGGGGTTCTTTGCCACGCTTCGAGGCGCTTCCTTCGGGCTGATGCCGTCGTTGTACGAACCTTTCGGCATGTCGAACGAGTTTTATCTTAACGGGACTCTTGGAATAGGCCGAGCTACCGGCGGTATCATCCAACAAATTGTCCCGTTGCGAGGAGTTTCATGCTTCAGTCACGCCGCGGAAGTCAGGGCGGCGAGATGGCATGGCTCCTCGGCAAATCCCACCGGACTGCTCTTTCGGGAGACGGATAGCATACAATCTTCAGAATGGGATTGGCAGGGCATAAATCGCGCGGCCTACAACCTGGAAGGCTTGCCTAACCGCCTCCAGGAGCGGAGAGGCGCCGCCGGCGACCCGGACTTACCGGGATATCAACTCTTCCGGGCCATATCCGATGAATTGCGCTTTGGTTTGAATGACGCTGTTCGGCTGTTCACTCAAAACCCGGATCTTTACTATCGAATGGTCACCGATGGAATAGCCTTCATATCAGAGGACATTCTCATGGGAAAGGGCCGCCGGTGAGTATTTGCGGAACGCCCTGGTTCGCTGAGCGTTGAGGATGAACGAAGCGTGGAGCAATACTGTCCACATTAACCACAAGCGCACGATTTCCGGAGAGGATTGACATCCAGTTGCAATATGGAGGCCGCCGGCTCCAGCAGCACTTCTAATTCTTGGGCGGCAGTTGATGAAATCAAGGAGGTCTCTATTCGACAATCCATTTGCTCAGCCGCTTCTCAACTTCCTCTTGAGAGAGGGTCCCTCGGTCTCAGCTCGCTCGATTCCTCGACGGACCTTTTCAATCACATAGAGATGATAGTGGATATCTTCAAGCGTGCAGTCGTCCGGCAGCTTCTTCAGTAACTGCTCGACCTCCTCCTTCGCTGTGTTCATTGTCGCCTCCGTTTTCTCGCGATCATGCCTACCTGGTAAGCATCATAAAAAACAAGGTGGTTGAAGCATACCACGAGGCTTAGCGAAGAGCCAAGAGTGCACTGAAACGCCCCGGAAGAAAATACATCGCGTCCGTCGGAATGGATCGTTTATGAAATCGCGGTAAAGGTCTTTTGATTATTATGCTAAGAATCAGATAGGCGCTGCAGTTGTGGACTGGTGAGCTAGAGGCTTCATTGAATGAATGGAGTCTCATTGTGAGAATTTTCGGAGGTCCATCATGAATAAATGCATCTTGGTTGCATTTGTCTTTTTTCAGTTTGCGTTCCTTGCGGAGGCGCAGGAATCATTTACTGCGCACGGCTCGACGATCCTTTACACTCGGCCGGATAGCGCCAACTGGTTTGTGGTCAAGAACGGGATCGACGAAAGATCTCAGAAATATCTCCTGATGTTCCAACGCAAGCCGATTGAAGATGCGCAAGGTCGTCGTGTCCATCCGGTGATCGCCATCATATGCGAACCGGTCGAGGAGTCTGTCGATGTAATACGGTACTCCATAGCGATGCGGGCACAGGTCCCGTTCAACGTTAAGAAGGTCATGTCTCACCAGGACGGTAATTTTACCTATCAAAACGCGATCGGGTACGAGGGTGAATACGAAAAAGAAGTCTTGCACAAAGTTCTCGTAGGACATATGCGCCACAAGCAGGCAGGAGTTCAGATAATCTGCGATTCGTCGGAGGGCGTGTACGACAAAGTGGAAGCGGATATGAGAAGCTTCTTGCGCTCAGTGACTTTCAAGTAGGGCGGACGCCCAAAGTTCGCCTCTGCGTAGTTGATCTTGACAATCGGTACGTAATGCCGTACGCTTTTCATGAGAGGATATTCAGACCATGACCGTTGTCAAAGCAAGCGACGCGCGAGCCCGACTGTATCGGCTGATAGATGAAGCCGCCGCCTCTCACGAACCGGTCTTGATCACCGGCAAGAGGAGCAACGCCGTGCTGGTAAGCGAAGATGATTGGCGGTCAATCCAGGAGACACTGCACCTGCTTGCGATTCCTGGCATGAGAGAATCCATCATTGACGGGCTAAAGACCCCTGTCGAAAAATGCGCCACGGAACTTGAGTGGTGAAGTGGCGACTAATTTATACCAGTCAGGCTCGAAAGGATGCCAGGCAGCTAGCGGCCGCGGGATTGAAGGAAAAAGCGGCGGATCTGCTGAAACTCCTGGAAAGAAACCCTTTTGAAGCCCCACCGCCTTATGAGAAGCTGCTGGGAGATCTGAGCGGCGCCTATTCCCGAAGGATCAATATCCAACACCGACTCGTGTACCAAGTGATTGAGGAGGACTGCGTGGTGAAAGTGATCCGCATGTGGTCCCACTACGAATGATGACCGGACGCCTGCTCCTGGAGTCTAGAACGGACTGGCGAATGCGCAAGACAAGGTCCCGCCAAACGTCCATGACCGCACGTCAACGACCCAATGAACCGGCTCTGTGGTGGATCCGGAAAGGTTTTGTTTACCCGTCTTGATGTGAAGATAATTCCATTTCACGAACCCGCCGACACTCAGGTCTCCCGCAATCATCATGGAACAATCAGCTAAGAGTTCCAAGAAATAGCCGTTATTCACACGAAAATCACCAAACTCGGCAAAACCGAGGTTGTCCCAAAAATGGTATTTGAGTCGCCCACCGGCCCACGGCGAGCCCACGCATCGAAGCAGCGCAGAGCAGTTGGAAGACCTCTTATTCAGTTGCATCCCAATGAGTGGTAGGTAAGCATTAAGGATGTAATCGTCGTCCGTGTTGTCGCTGTAATTCACTCTCGTGCTCGTATGGTCCCACCGGAAACCGGCGAGGACATCGGCCCCACCTCCAATGCGGCATTTCGCAAGGCCGTCTATCGACCACCAGTCATATTGCGGGATTTCAAAGTCGAACGTCCGGGTCAAAGGTTCCTGGTACCAGGTCCCGGCGCTGCGTTTCGGGAAAAAGACAGATCCGGAAACGAGAACACCCAAATAGTCGCCTAGCGAGAAGTCTTGGGTGGCGCCGAGCCAAAAGCCTCTAAGAGGCCAAGCCGCTGTGCCGGTCGAAGTCTGACGGTTCAAAGCCCATATACTGCCCTTGGAATGCTCCGTCCAGCCGAAGTACACCTTGGGCGTTCCGGTGATCCCTGTGAATCCTTGACCCTGTGAGTCCGCAGCGACAGCGCACAACGCAACCATGACCATTAATAGGGCGGAAAGCTTTTTCATGCTCCGACCTCCGGATGGACTCTTCCAACGGGTTCTCCGCGGCTGGAATTCGTCCCAACACATTGCAACGAATGAATACTTTGAAAGGAAGATTAGACCTTAACTGTCGATACAGAGGTAGTCAACAAGAATCCGCGTCGTCGGGTAACCTTCACCTATGGCCGGTCAAAGACCGTCATTGCGAACGGAGCGAAGCACCATGTCACAGATGATTTCAGATGAAATTCCGCCGCATAAGTGAAGGTTTATAACAGGCATCAAATGTTCGGTCATTTTCAGTTGACAGTAACAGACTGGAACTCCTGATTTCGGCGCCATTCACTGGCTTCCAGCAGTGACAAAGCCGCGCCAATCGTGATTAATTTGAAAGTCCTATACGTCCGCTGTGGGACTAGTCAATTTCTTGATCGCTCTGACTCTGCGTCCATTTCTCCAGAAACTTGAACGCAGCCAAAGCCGCATCCGGAGCCGAATCCTCGTAAGTATAAAGCTCCACGGTCACAAATCCCGTATATCCGATTTCTTCAATTGTATTCAGCACTTTCGTGAGATCAATAGCTCCTGCGCCTAACTGAAGATGATGGTGGATTCGCGTGGCGGCGATATCTTCCAGGTGGAAATGGTGGATCATCGGCGCCAATTTGCGCATGAGGTCCGAAGGGTTCTCGCTAACGCAAAAAAAATGCCCGACATCGAAGTTGATACCAAATGCTTCCGGGTTGAGCCTGCGAAAAAGCTCCAGGAATTGGCCACTATTCTCGATCAGAAGTCCGGGCTCCGGTTCGATGAGAACTCGGACCCCGTTTTCCTTCGCTCTGCTTTCGACCGCCGAAAGCCCTTCCATATAGAGGCGAAGAGCTTCTTCACGCGTCATGCCTTCAAGCGGCCCGCCCGGTTCGGTTGAAATGTTTGAGGCGCCCAGTTCCGCAGCCAAGTCGAGACATCGCAGGGTATAATCGACTCGTTTGGCCCTCAAAGCAGGATCGGGCTCGATCCAGGATGGGTGATACATGTCTCCGTCGGCCCGGTGCATAAACGCATTCACATTTGAAACCGTCAGACCGTTGTCTCTAAGGGCTGTTTGGATTTCCCGAATCTTTGCTTCGGTCAGGTCGAGCGGGAACGCGTGCGGGATGTCCGCCATAATTTCAATTCCTGTGTACCCAATGGAAGAGACGATTTTGATGGTTTCCAGGAGATCGAAGCGCAGGAAGGCGTTGGAACTGAAAGCAAATTTCATTTCTTGTCCTCGGCTAAAATGGTTTGCAAATAAGACAATGCCTGTTTTGCCGCGGCCTCGGGCCGGTGTGGATAAGTGTAAAGCTCCACGGTTACGAAGTCTTCATAATTGTGATCCTTCAAGATTCTGAATAGTTTGACAAAGTCCATGTCACCGGTTCCCGGGATCAGGTGATAGTGCTTCCGGGCCTTTATGTCTTCAAGGTGAATATGAAAGATTTTTTGAGAGAGAGCATTGATAACTGTGTCAGCATGCTCGCCCAAAACATGGCTGTGCCCCAAATCCAGATTGGCGCCAAGATATGAAGACTTCATTTCTCCAATGAGTTCCAAAAGCTCCTCACAACGCTCGATAAGTAGTCCCGGTTCGTACTCGATTCCAATTCGGATAGACCTCTTTTCTGCGTAATCCAAAAGCTCCTTCAAGGATTCTCGCAAGAAACGCATAGATTGCTCCGGAGAAATCCCGGAAACCGGTCTGCCGGACGTAAGGCTTATGCATGGAGATTCAAGTAATTGGGCCATATCAATGCAGTCTTTTTGAGTAAGCGATCCTCCACTCTCTAAGGTCCCGATCCGGGTTGGCAAGTGACGGCTCAAAGAGTGGCTCCCAGAATTCTCTGCCATAATAGCCAACAGCGGTATTGGCATTGATATTCGCCACCGTCAGTCCGGTTCGGTCGAGAATGTTCCTTAATTGATTTAAATCGGAAGAAGTTACTGAATCGGCGTACAAATGCGGAGCATCCGCCAACAACTCGATTCCTTCGATATCCGATGGCCGCGATTCTCTCAACAGCTTCGAAGATGGAATGTCTCACAAATGCATTGGTACTGAATGATAGCTTCATATTCGTCCCGTTCGGTTTTGGAAGTGTCTCTTATGCCGGGACTCCTGAAACCCTTGCGACATCCACTTGGGGCCATCGCGGCAGGTCACTTATCCTAGGCGAAAACCGGATGTCACGGCAATCATCGCACACTATCAAATTAAATAGGATTAGACGACGGAATGATAAAAGAAGTCAGCATACTGATAGTCGAAGACCTACACAAGCGCACAAGATTCTTATTTTGAACGATTGTCGCTCCGAGCAGCATGTGCTGCTGATAGTATCGTAACAGGAGCAGAGCGGAACAAATCCAACGGAGATTGAAGCGCAACTCTCATTAATTTTTGGGCTAACCAAATTATATGATTAGACTGCATCAACTTTTATCGGTCACAGTAGTAAATACAACCCAGTAACATGACTGATATCACTGAAAGTAAACCGGACAGTATTGACCGAGAACATTGTATTTGACCGGTGGCGTTCGGTATGGTACGTTCAAAACCAAGAAAATACATACTCTTTCAGCGAGGTGGTCTCGGTTTATATCCGTCGAGTTTGGGCAGAGAAACATAGGGCGGCCTTTTGGGGGTCATGGGTGGCATTCCCTGTCCGGTCACAGGGCCAAACGCCACCGGAATGGCAAGATTGCCGGATAATTTTAGCTTAGGTAAGGAAAGGAGTCGAACATGGCTGCGGAAGCAAATGCTCTTCTTTACCAAAAGAAGAGGATGATGGAGAGTGAGGACTGGTGGGCTGTCTGGCTCGGAGGCTTTGTGTTCCTGCTGGGCCTTGGACCGATTTTCAACTTGGACTTATTAGGATGGGTCGTCAAGACCCCTGTCTGGATAGACTTCGCAAAATGCGTAGCCCCTGCTTCGGCTGCTTACAAAAACATGTCCGGGGTCACTTCCAGCTTACTCACCTTTTTTTTCCTACTGGTTATAACCTCAATCGGCATAGTGGGCATGGGCGGTAACCTCAAGAAATTCATCCTGGGTTTCACCGTTATTTACTGGCTGGTGTTTTTCTGCATGCTGCTCGGAAATAATGCCTACATTGCCGCCTCACCGGACAAAACAGCGGCATTCAAGATTCCATGGTCTTTGGGTTTGGGCGAGATGGGTTTGATAATCGCCATGATTCTGGGTCTCATCATCGGCAACTTCATCTTGCCTTTGGCAACATTCCTGCAAGAAGCTGCTAAACCTGAATGGTTCATTAAGACCGGTATTGTGATCCTGGGCGCAGCAATCGGAATCAAAACCGTCGAAGCTGCCGGTCTAGCTGGAACAGTGATTGTCCGGGGCATCTGCGCGGTAGTAGAAGCTTACCTGATCTATTGGCCGGTTGTGTACTTCATTTCTCGGAAGTGGTTCAAGTTTACACCGGAATGGGCCGCTCCCCTGGCTTCCGGCATTTCCATCTGCGGTGTGTCTGCTGCCATAGCTACGGGTGGAGCTATTCGGGCCCGCCCTGTAATTCCTGTCATCTTGTCCGCCGTGATCATCGTGTTTGTGGCCGTTGAGCTTCTCTTACTTCCTCCTTTGGCTACCCAACTTCTCTACGACGAGCCGATGGTTGCCGGCGCCTGGATGGGATTGGCGGTGAAAAGTGATGGCGGAGCGGTTGCCAGTGGCCAGCTCGTGGATACCATGATCATCAATAAGGCGGCGAGTGTACTCGGCGTTAAGTGGGAAAAAGGCTGGATGCTGATGGCGGCTACCACCACGAAGGTCTTCATCGACATCTTCATTGGAGTGTGGGCATTCATTCTGGCCGTTATATGGACTGTTTTTGCGCTTGACACCCGGGGGGCGCCGACAGGGGGAGCAGGCGGTACGAAGGTGTCGGCATCGGAAATCTGGCACCGTTTCCCCAAATTCGTAATCGGTTTTGCAGCGACCCTTCTAATACTTATGGTCATCGGGCTGATTTATCCAGGCGCTGTTAAGGGAGCTAAAACAGGAGCTGACCAAGCGAACCTTCTCAGGACCCTCTTTTTCGCTCTTTGCTTCTTCTCTATCGGTATGGTGACCAACGTGAGGAAGCTATGGGCTGAGGGAATGGGACGCATCGTGTGGGTGTATGCGATTGCGCTCTTTGGGTTCATTCTCTGGGTCGGCTTGTTCATCTCTTGGCTCTTCTACCACGGGATAACGCCTCCCCTAGTCAAGTGACGTGAGCTTTATTAAAAGGAGTGGACAAATGGCAGAAGGAAAGGGACCTCAAACACCGCAGTCTCCGGCTGGCGGCCAATCAGTGGCAGAGGAAGAGTGGTACGATCTCCTGCCGATAGAAAAGAAGTTGATTGGCTATTCGCTTGGATTGGGGATTGTTTTGCTCGTGATATTTATTTTCGCATTTGGAGTTTTCAAGTAATTGTAACCTACGGCGCCGGACAGGGGTCAGCCTGCTGCATGTCAGTCATCTGACACCGCTGTCCGGCGCCGTGTAACCGGCAAAGCCGTAGGTGATTGGCCTCTAGCTGCAAGATAATAAGATAGGTCTACAAGAAAGAGCTGCGCTAATAGGTTCAAGGATTCCAAATTTCCTGTCCAGCCATTAGCGATTGTCAAAGACCCGCTTGCTTTTGCCTTCAGATCGGGCAATGGAGTTTGGCGCCACTAATTTGACTTTAATTCTGAATCCTAACAGGTCTTTGATTTTCGCCTCTATTCTCCCGGCTAACTGGCCTCGAATTTCCTCTCCGGCGTCTCGCCAGAAATCCGCAGTCGCTTCCACATCGGACGAAACCTCATCCAGCGCTCCCTTTTTGGTGAGATAGATAGCGTAGTGCGGAGCGGTTTCCGCAAATCCAAGCAGCACGCTTTCCAATTGGGATGGGAAGAAATTGACCCCTCCGACTATGAGCATGTCGTCACTTCTACCGAGGATCGGACCGTGGCGTACCAGAGTCCGCCCACACGCGCACGTGTCGTACATCAGATGGCTAATGTCTCTGGTGCGGTATCGAATCAGCGGCATGGCTTCCTTCCGCAGGGAGGTGAAGACCAATTCGCCCACTTTGCCGGGGGGAAGCGGATCAAGCGTGTTAGGATCGATAATCTCCGGATAAAAGTAGTCTTCATTGATATGAAAACCCGTTTTATGAGGGCATTCCATCGAAACACCAGGTCCGCCCAACTCGGTGAGGCCGTAATCTCTGAGAGCGGTCACCCCCAAACCTTCTTCAACATGCTTACGCATTTCCTCCGACATCGGTTCGGCGCCATGAATCCCCAGGCGCAAAGACAGGCTCCCGCGGTCAATACCCAGCTCTTTGAGCTTCTCCGTCAGCAGGACGGCATACGACGGAGTGCAGTGCAAGACGGTCGTCTTGAGGTCCTGCATCATCATGATCTGTCGTTCCGTCTGTCCTGAGCTAGTTGGGATGACCATGGCCCCGCAGCTCTCCGCGCCCAGGTGGTGCCCGAAAGCGCCTGTGAAAAGCGTATATCTGAAAGCAATCTGACAAACGTCATCCTCGGTCACGCCGGCGATCCGAAGGTTGCGGCCCATGCACTTCCGCCAATTTTCTTGGTCTTTTTGCGTGTAATAGGTGTTAATCGGCTTACCCGTGGTCCCGGACGAAGCGTGAACTCTGATTATCTCAGAGGGTTTCACTGCGCACAGCCCATACGGGTAGTTCTTCACCAGGTCGGATTTTTGTGTAAAGGGAAGCTGGGCTATCTGGTCCAAGGACTTGATGTCCTGAGGCTCTATCCCCTTCTCCTGGAAAAGACGGCGATAAAATTCAACTTTTTCATAGGCGTAGACCAGGGTCTCCTGCAACCAGCGCAATTGTACACCGGCCATCTCGTCGCGCGTCAATCGTTCCTCCGGCATGATCCGGGTCATCGTTGTCTCCTTCCGTTTGTGGAACTGACCGCAAGCTGCTCGTTATTTGTTGCCGGGCCGTTACCGGACCAGGCGCTGACTTACCCTCGATATCTTTGAGGAACTGTTAGGCTCATCGTTCGCAGTACTCAGGATCGGCCAGTTCCCGCTATTACTCCAGGCGTTAAATTGATGCCAAAGCAGGCCGAGGCGATCACATTGTCTGCCGTTTTTCTTTCTTCTTGTCAATCTGCTCCTCAATGAAGGCCGGATCACCAAAATAGATGCAGTGAGCGAGGCACACATTGTCCGCGCAGGCTGGGATCAGTCCATTATCGACGCGATGATGACAAAGGTTGCACTTTGACGCTGTTTGCTTTTCTTCGTCAAACTCAATGGCATTATACGGGCAAGCTTCTATACAGGATTGACATCCCGTGCACTTTTCATAATCGAGCACTACGATTCCGTCTTCCCTCTTTGTAATGGCCTCTTCAGGGCACGCTTCAGCACACGCAGGATCATCGCAGTGCCTGCAAACATTGGGGCGATGGTAGTATTCAAGTCTCTCCCCTACCCTCTTGGGACCGTCCTCCTGGATGCGTATAAATTTTCTTTGAAAATCATATTCCTGATGGCAGGCCACTTCACAGGTCCTGCATCCCCAGCACAATTCATGATCTATGACAAGAGCATGCTTATTCAAGGCATTTGCCTCCCCTCATCCTGTTCCGGATATATCCTGCAAAGCAGCGTTCTTATCGACGTCGCTCCCATGGCCGGATCGCAATTCTCATAGGAATTGTCTATCAAGATGTTGACGTTTGATTCCTTCCACCCGTGTCCCGGGTCCTTCTGCTCCGGAAACCACCAGGCATGCTGCGCCGCTACAACTCGTGGATCCAGACCTTCCGAGAATCTCGCACGGTGTCTGATCTTCCCGCGAGGAGATTCGATGACGACCCAATCCCCTTCCTTAATGCCTTCTTTCTGCGCCGTCTCAGGATGAATATCAATGATCGGATCTCTATGAAGTTCCCTCAGTGGCTGCACTTGCCGATTTTCGCTATGAAAGAATCCGGGCATTCTTTTTCCGGTGATTAATATATACGGATATTCTTCGTACAATTCCGGCCGACTATAAGGGCTTTCAGGCGTCTCGCGGTACTGGGGCAGCGGATCGTAACCCATTTTTTCGAGCATCGTAGAATAGAGTTCGAACTTCGTTGTAGGGGTCGAAAACCCTTCAGTCCGGTACTTTTCATAGGCCACTTCGCCCCTGATATAGTCCATCTTCTTGAAATCCTGCCAGGTGAGGCCCATTGGTTCCAAGATCCAGTCCAAGCCTTGCTCGAAATTGTCCCACCAGTATTCCCCGATCCCTACCCGATTAGCCAAGTCATTGAGCATCTCATGATCGGATCGACATTCGCCCACCTGGACCACTTTGCGTCTGGGAAAAATGTACCCGTGCCGCTTCCAGAAATCGGCGATATAGTCCATCTCCAGCCACGTGGCCGCAGGCAAGACAATGTCGGCCAGTTCAGCCGTAGGAGTAATGAAGAAATCCGCAACCGCCATGAACTCCACTTTTTCGAGAGCGCGGTAGACTTCTTTGGGATTGGCTCGGGTCATGACAGGATTCGAGCTTATGAGGAAAAGCATTTTCACCGGATACGGCTTTTCCTCAAGGATCGCGTCCCATACATACTTGGGATTTATGATGGAAAAACGCCCGGCGAGACGAAATCGATCGCCGCCTAAACGTTTATCTCTCTGCTCTCTCGGAAGGGCGCCGTGAGCGCCGAATTGGCCGACATTTCGGATATTCGGGCTTTTGAATAGTACTTGCCCCCCTTTTCTGTCTATGTTGCCGGTAATCCCCATCAGGCACATCAAAGCGCGGTCGTTGTCAGCGCAGTTGATTTGCTGTTCGATGGCCACTCCCCACTGGATCGCCGCGGGTTTTGTGGTCGCGAAGAGCCTCGCGGCTTCCCGGATCTTTTCTTTCGGGACCCACGTTACCTGTTCCACCCGATCCAACGGATATTCATTCACTCTGTCCACAAAAGGCTCCCAACCATGGACGAAGTTTTCGACAAATTCCTTGTCGTACAGCTCTTCATTAACGATTACATTGGCCATGCCAAGGGCAAGGGCAGTGTCGGTCCCTGGCCTGAGCTGTAGCCATATGTTGGCTCTTGCCGCCGCGCGTGTGAGTCTCGGATCGACGACAATCAGTTTGGCCCCTTCATCCAGCGCCACAGAAAACGGCTCGCCTTTGTAGCAATCCGGATTGCTGATCACAACGTTGTTACCCCAGACCATGATGCATTTTGGGTGGTTTTCGTAATCCACTATAGGATTGGTACCGCATGTAATGATGCTGGTCGCTATGCGGGGACCGTAGCAGAAATGACCGGCCGTAAGCACGCTCGGGCTCCCGAATAGATTGGCGAAACGGTAGATGGCCGCCTCATTCTCTCTGCCCGTGCCGTACCCGAGAACGACCGATTCCGCCCCGTGACTGTCCTTGTAGCGCAGCATCCGCTCGGCAATGGTATCCAAAGCCTCATCCCAGGTGATCCGCTCCCATTTGCCGCTTCCCTTCGGCCCGATCCTTCGCACTGGATAAGTCAGGCGATCGGGATGATAGACCAACTGAGACGAAGCAATGCCTTTACTGCACAGAGTCCCATGGTTTATCGGGCAGTCCGGGTCGCCCGCGATCTTCTTGATCTTGCCGTCCTTGACGTAAACGAACACTCCACATCCGCCGTGACACATCCGGCAATGGCTTTTCACTACTGAGTCGTAGCCGTAGACTTCCATCTCGCGAGCTACGTTGGAATACTTGAACTCTGCCAACACCTATTCCTTCCTTTTTTAAAGATGTTCGTGGGAACCCTTTTTTCTGACAACGGATTGTTTCTAGTGCTCCGCTGGGAGTCTGGGGGCTCTTTCTTGCAAGAAAGCGGTCCCCGCTATTCGCCCGCAAAGAACTCTTAAATGTGCTTATCCAGGTCGTGTGCGGGCAAGACGATCTTATCGCCGTCTCATGGCCACTCCGCAACCATGTAAGAGTTTTCGGAAAGGGGGTCGCCAGGGGGAAAACCCTTTTGCAAAAGGGTTTTCCCCCTGGCGGTCCGCTTTCTGAAAATCATTTCTCCTCCTACAAAAGGAGCTAATGCAATGGTCAATTCCAAGGATAAAACCCTTTTCCGCTCGGCGGTTATTAATCGAGCCGAACCTGATCAAGCCCCTCCAATCGATTTGCAGAATTCTTTTGCGGCTTTCGCAACGTCTCGTCCGTATTTTTCTGCAAACTCTTTAGGAAATGTCCCCACAACAGCCAATGATCCGATAAGTTTCCCGCCAAGACCGAAAACCGGCGCAGCGACCGCATGGACGCCAACCTGCATTTCGCCGAGATCTACTGCAAACCCCGCCTTGCGACATTGAGCGAGTTCGAGTTCGATGCGGTTGGGCTCAAAATCTGAGGGGCTGCCGTGAAAATAAGGCTTCAAGCCGGCCATCAGGTCCGTTCTTTCCCCCTTCGATAGAAAAGCCATGATAGCTTTTCCATGTGCGCCCCAAGCTAATGGGAATCTGTGGCCCAATCGGATCGTCACGCCGATGTTTTGACTCCCCTCGTCCTTGGCCGCCACCATCAGGTGTCCGTCTGAAATAATCCCAAGGAATGCCGTGCTATTCATCTGACGAGACAGCCTGTGAAGAGCAGGGGTCACCGCTTCTCTATAATCCATATTGCTTAAGACCTTAGCTGACAAAAAAAGCAGGCCAGGGGCAAGTTGATAAGCCTTATCAGGTGACCGGTAAACAAACTCGAAATGCTTCAAAGTGTTAAGTATCGAATAACCTTTACTTTTGTGGATGCCGACTGCTTTACAGATTTCGGTAAGTGTCATCTTTCCGGATTCCGCCTGAGCGAGCGCGAGCATGATCCGAGACGCCTGTTCCACAGCCGGAACCAATGAGGAGTATTCGGGTTTTGCCACAAGCTTGGCGGTTACAGTTGGCGCCATATGTTCCTTCGATTCGGTTCTGTTCACAGAACTTGATTCCACTACCAGAACTTATCTCAATGCCGGGATTTCTGTCAATGGACATTCCAATATTGTCGCAATCCCTCAGGTTCCGCGGGGCGTGGGTGTGTCATTGCGAGAAGTGAATGGTGGGACAGGCTTCCAGCCTGTCTATTCGGAAATGACGGGCAAGATGCCCGTCCCACCGGCAATCCCCTAAGCCGGGAGATTGCTTCGCTCCACTCCGCAATGACAACCCTCCGTTATTATTAGGTACATTTGGGCTACCAAAATTTACGCAGGGACAAATTATGATCTTGACAAGCCGGCCCCGCTATGCCAGGATTTTGCTATTCGAAACGTTGTACCGTATTACGAAACGAGCGGCGCCATGCTCAAGCCCAATAACCTTGTTCAAACCATTGAGCGTGTCTCCGCGATTCTTGACCTCGTTGGGGAAAACCCCAAAGGAGTGAGCATCCGGGAGGTTTCTTCGCAACTCGACCTTCCGAAAGGCACTGTTCATCGACTTCTTTCTTCCCTTATCTACGTTGGCTACATACGCCAGGACGCTGTATCCAGGAATTATTTTCTCGGTTTGAAGCTTCTCGATCTCGGCGGGCTCGTGGCTTCCCAACTCGACCTTCGTAAAATCGCGTGCGCCGCTGCTCCATGCGCTTGCAGATGAAACCAGGGAGACCGTGCATATGGTCGTGTGGGATCAGAGCGAAGTGGTCTATATCGAGAAGGTCGAACCGCTTCCGGACATGGGGGGCTTGAAAATGGCGTCAAGGGTCGGCTCAAGGAACCCGGCCCACAGTTGCGCAGTCGGCAAGATCTTCCTTTCCTATCTTTCCCCGAATGAGCTTGAAGACTTCATTTCCGCAAAGGGCCTCCCGGCAAGAACTTCCAACACGATCACGGATGGCGTCGCTCTGAAACAGGAGCTAAAGACAATCAGGGAACAGGGATACGCCTTAGACAATGAGGAGAATGAAAAGGGTATACGCTGCATAGGCGCGGCGGCGTTGGACGAGTCCGGGACGCCGGTGGCCGCTATAAGCGTATCGGGTCCGGCCTTCCGGGTAACGAAAAAGATCGCCCAGGAGATATTGAGAAAGAAGGTCGTCGAGACGGCCGCCGAGATTTCCCGAAGGCTTGGCTATGGAGGCGCCGAGAACAGGAAAAGCGCGAATGAAACAAAATGACATACAGGGAGCCGTTGTATTCTTTCTCTTTGGGGCAATCACAACGATCCTATCGCTGCAGATGCCTATAGGCTCTTTGAGGGCCGCCGGGTCCGGGCTGTTTCCGCTTGGTCTAGGGATACTCCTTATGGTTCTATCATCTGCCGCCATAGTGAAAGCGTTCTGGCCCGCTGAAGAAGAGAAGAAGGAAGATATCTGCGCTCCGGAGGAGCCGGTCTCAGCGTTACAGGTGGTCGCCTATCTCGCAATTATCGTGGGTACGACCATGCTTTGGAGCACGCTGGGCTATACCATAGTTTCATTCCTGCTCATGTTGGGCCTGCTGAGGACACTCGGCCTTAAGCAATGGTCTTTGAACTTAACCGTATCCTTTTTGACAGCGGCCGGTTCATACGCGCTCTTCGTTTACGCTCTTAAGATCCCGCTGCCCAAGGGTTTTCTTGGTATTTAGAGAGACGGATAATGCTCGAATCCCTCCAGCATCTTGCGACCGGTTTTGGAGTCGCCATGACTCTCCAGAACCTCTTTTACTGCCTGTTGGGAACTATAGTGGGCACTCTGGTAGGCGTCTTGCCCGGTCTGGGACCGATAGCGGGGATCGCTCTCCTGATTCCGGTCACTTTTGGCCTCAATGCTACATCCGCGATCATCATGCTCGCGGGCATTTACTATGGCGCGATGTATGGCGGGTCAACCACCTCGATCTTGCTTAATGTCCCCGGCGAAACGGCCTCTGTTATAACTTGCATCGACGGTTACCAGATGGCGCAGAAAGGACAAGCCGGCAAGGCGCTGGCGTTATGCGCCATAGGCTCCTTTGTCGCCGGCACTCTCGCTATATTCGGTCTGGCTTTTCTTGCCCCTCCTCTTGCAGAGGCAGCGCTGGCCTTCGGCCCTCCTGAATATTTCTCATTGATGGTGGCTGCGTTCATAGTGCTTAGCAATGTGACGGGCGGCTCTTTTCTGAAATCGCTTATTATGGCGCTCGTCGGCCTGATCATAGGGACCATCGGCCTTGACCCTGTTACGGGCGAAGGCCGATTCGCGTTTGATTCCCCTTCGCTGTTGGGAGGTATCGAATTCGTAGCCGTAGCCATAGGCGTGTTCGGTCTTGGTGAGGTGCTCACGAACGCAGGTCAGCCGGCTCATTTGCTCGAACAGAAGGTCATCTTCCCCCGCCTGAGAGACCTGTACCCGACCCTTCAGGACCTCAAGCGATCGATCCTCGCCATGCTGAGGGGCACAGGCCTCGGCTTCGTCTTCGGGCTGGTGCCGGGACCAGCGCCCGTGCTCGCCACTTATGCCTCATACATGGTCGAAAGGAAGATCTCCAGCCACCCCGAGGAATTCGGCAAAGGCGCTATGGAGGGCGTCGCCGGACCCGAATCCGCCAATAACTCTGCTTGCCAGGCAGCCTTTATACCTCTCTTTTCCCTCGGGATTCCTTTCGCTCCACCTACAGCAGTCTTGTTAGGCGCGTTGCTCATACACGGCGTCACGCCCGGCCCTTTGATGATCACGGATCATCCGCAGCTCTTCTGGGGTGTTATTGCAAGCATGTACATAGGGAATTTCTTCTTGCTGCTGCTGAATCTGCCTTTTGTGGCCGCCTTTGCCAGCATCCTGTTGATACCCAAGAAGGTGCTCTTGCCGCTTGTAACCCTTTTCTGTCTGATCGGCATGTACTCGGTTAATAACTCGATGTTCGATGTTTGGATGATGATCCTCTTCGGCGCTCTCGGTTTTTTCCTGCGAAAATGGGCCTACGAAGGCGCGCCGCTCCTGCTCGCCTTGGTGCTCGGTCCGAAAATGGAGGTGGCGTTTCGGCAGTCGCTTATGATTTCTCACGGCAGTTTCGATGTATTCTTCAATCGGCCGATTTCTCTTGTGTTTCTGGCTGCAACGCTTCTGTTTCTTCTCATACCTCTTGCGCTGTCCATTCAAAAAAGATTGAGGGGCGCATTGACAAGCTGATAGGTTGAAGGGGGCGATCTTTTCGCCGTCAAGGACTCCTTGGAAATTCTTAACATGAAGGAGGTTTCGTGGTGAGAAGTAAACTTATTTCCATCCTTGTAGCGGTACTCGTTATAGCATGGGCTTGGCCTGTTTTAGCTGCGGATTTTCCCACAAAGGAGGTCCAAATCATTGTGCCCTGGGCCGCCGGAGGGGCCACTGATCTGATCTTTCGCGCATTGGCGGCGCCTACGGAAAAATATCTTGGCAAGGCGGTCATCGTGGTAAACCGTCCCGGAGGTGGGGGGGCCGTAGGATACACCGAAGCAGCCTTGGCTTCTCCTGACGGCCATACCATTGTTTCGGCGATCACCCCTCTCACTATTCTTCCCCATCAGGTGAAGACTGCCTTCACTTACAAGAGTTTTGATCCGGTTATCAATGTTTCGACGGACCCGTCGATGTTTCTTGCCAAACCTGACGCACCCTGGAAAGACCTGAAGGAATTCCTAAGCTACGCGAAGCAGAATCCGAATATGGTCACGGTGGGTAACTCAGGCGCAGGAGGAGGCGTTCATCTCGTAGCTCTGGCATTTGAAAAAGCAGCCGGGGTCAAATTCAATCATATTCCGTTCCCTGGTGGCGGTCCCTCAGTGACCAATCTTCTCGGCGGCCACATTAATGTCGTCTCAGTTTCCCCGCCTGAAGGAATCTCGCAGGTACAGGCGGAAAAATTGAAGATCCTTGCTCTCTTTGCGGACAAGAGACTGGCAATGTTTCCGGACGTTCCTACGGTTAAAGAACAGGGGACAAACTTCGCGATGGGCATGTGGCGCGGTTTGGCTGCCCCTAAAGGAACGCCGCCTGACGTTATTAAGAAGCTCCACGACGCTTTCAAAAAGGGAATGGAGGACCCGGCTTTCAAGAAAAGCGCTGCGGACATGTCGCCGCAGCCACCGCCAAAGGCATTGTAGTGACCAACACTCCCGGGGCGAACTCGGCCGCGGTGGCTGAACTCACCATAGCCTTCATATTATCTCTGGCGCGTCATATCATCAGGGCTAATGAGGCGGTCCGGCGCGGAGGATGGCCCGTGCTGGACGGCATTGGGATCCGGGGCAAAACCGTAGGGCTAATCGGTTTCGGCTCCGCAGGCCGCGAAGTCGCAAGGCGACTCAAGGGCTTTGGCTGCCGTCTTCTTGCGTTCGACCCGTACGTCGAAACCGAAATCGCCGCCAAATATGGCGCCCGCCTGGTTCCCCTTGAGACACTGGCCTGTGAGTCGGATTTTGTGTCACTTCATGCGCCGGCGACTGACGCCACTGTTGGGATGGTCAACGAGGAATTCCTTTCACTCATGAAAAAAGGCGCATTCCTGATCAATACCGCTAGAGGAGACCTGGTAGATCAAGAGGCGCTGATAGCAACGCTGGAGAGCGGGCATCTACAGGGGGCGGCCCTGGATTGCTTCAGTCAGGAGCCACCGGACAGGAATAGTCGCCTATTACAGCTTCCTTCGGTTATTTTCACCCCTCATACCGCGGCCCACACGGATGACGCAGTCAATCAGATGGGATGGACCGCGCTTGGTTGCTGTCTGGCGGCCTTGCGGGGTGAAACGCCGGAGCACATAGTCAATCCGGAGGTATTGGAGCGCAGCTGATTTAAGAACAAGGGGAGCCGCTGGGGATGTGTCAAAAAGGTTCGAAGGAATGGACTCTTTGCACAAGAATTATGTAGTTAGCTCCGTTAACGGGAGAAGACTGGATTTTCAGAAAGCGGACCGCCAGGGGGAAAACCCTTTTGCAAAAGGGTTTTCCCCCTGGACCCCCTTTCCGAAAACTCCTAAATGGTTGCGGAGTCGCCATGAGCCAACGACAGGATCGCTCACCCGCACACGACCTGAAGAAGCATATTTAGGAGTTCTTTGCGGGGGGGCCGGGGGGCGGCTTTCTTGCAAGAAAGAGCCCCCCGGACTCCCTGCGGAGCAAAAGGAACAATCCATTTGCAAAAAGTGCCTCCCCGGCAGTTCGACTTCAAATTCCTGGTTTCTCGGAATTGACTTGGCACTGGAAGTTGCAAGACCGTCGTCGTCAACGAGAAGTGCGAAGCGCTTGGTTTCGGTTCGAGCGACTATGCGGCCTCTTCGCTTCATGAGAAATGGCAGGAACAAGACCCGTCGGCTGTCCTGGATGGGATGATCCGGTCGGTCCGGGCGGCAATTCAAGCAGCGGGCGAGTTATCGGGGTCGTGCTCCGGGATGAGCATCGGCGGGGCGCTCCACAGCCTCATGGCAGTGGATGGCCACGGCAGCCCCATTGACCGGCGTCATGACGTGGGCAACGGGCAGAGCGGCCCGCCAAGCAGAGTCGCTCCGGGAAAGCGCCCACGCTCAAAAGCTCTATCAGCAGACAGGATGCCCGATCCACAGCATGTATCCGCTTTACAAGGTCCTTTGGCTCCGGGAAGAGCGTCCGGAGATATACGAGAGGGCCGCGCATTTTCTCTCCGCGAAAGAATACGTGTTTAAGCAACTGACCAGCCATCAAGTGGTCGATTATTGCCTGGCCGCGGGATCGGGATTTCTTAACGTTCACGATCTGCGGTGGAATAATACTTCCCTCGAACTGGCCGGAATCGATGCGTCTCAACTATCATCCTTGTGCGACCCCGGCGAGGTTTTCCGTCTGTCCAATCAGGGATTTGGCTGCCCGGATGGGCGTTTCCACGGACACTCCCGTAACGCTGGGAACAGCCGATGCGGTTAACTCCAGCCTTGGCGCGGGAGGAGTATTGCCCGGACAGGCGACGTGCATGATCGGCACCAGCGGCGCTATCAGGATCATTTCAGATAGGCCAATCCTTGATCCCGCGTCCCGGACCTGGCTCTATGCCATAGATCGAAAGCATTGGCTGGTGGGCGGGGCCATTAACAACGGAGGAATAGCGCTCTCATGGCTGCTGGATCTCTTTCATAGCGCTTTTCCGAACCTGCCGAAGGACATGCGGCTGTCTTTTGATGATCTCATGTCTCTGGCCGCTCGGGCGAACATAGGATCGGGAGGAATAATCTGCTTACCCTTCTTTGCCGGTGAGCGCAGCCCGAACTGGAATTTGCACGCGAGGGGGGTGTTCTTCGGCCTGTCCTTGGATCACAAGATGGAGCATCTTGCCCGGGCTGTCCTGGAAGGCATATCGTTCCGATTCCGAAGCGTATATGACGCTCTTTCCGAAATCGCGGGAGACATACGACAGATACGGGCCTCCGGCGGCTTCACCAGTTCGCCATTTTGGCTGCAGATGACAGCGGACGTGCTTAACCGGGAACTGGCTGTTCCTGAGTGGGGAGAGACTTCGAGCCTGGGCGCTGCGCTCTGGGCAATAAAAGGCGCTGATACGCTTTCTTCGCTTGAAGAGATTGGGAAGATGGTCCCGATTGGGGAAACGTACAGGCCGGAAGCGCGGAATGCTGAGGTTTATGACAACATCTATGAGTCTTATAAAGAGTTATATGACGCACTCAATCCGCTCTTTCACAGCATTGTTGCTTCTTAGGCATTTTGTTCTGGAATTCCCTAATCGGAAAATCAAAACTCCTCGGTCAATCCATCGCAAGCTGCAATTTCCTGGTCTGCCCCCTCCCGTGGGTACGGCTACTGTTGGATCGCCCCTTTGGGGCGTCCGGACCATTCCGCCGCGTAGTTGAATTCGCATAGGGGGTAATCTCAGACTTAAGAAGCGCCAAAAGGATTGCTCAATTCTGATTAATGGGCTATCTCAACTATCAGATCAGCAGGTGCGGAGGGCAAGAGATGAAGAAGAAACTGGCGGTCGTTCTGGCCGTTGTGGTGGTTCTTGCGGTGGGGCTGTACTTCGTTCTTCCCGGCCTGCTCGTGGGGTGGGCGAGGGATAAAGAAAGAAAAGCGGCAGGGCTTACTGAGAAGAACCTACGCATCGCGGAATATGAGATCGCATACCTTGAAGGGGGCCAGGGAACGCCGATCCTCATGGTTCACGGGTTTGCGGCCAACAAAGACAATTGGACCCGCTTCTGCAAGTTCATAACTCCAACCTACCATGCGGTTGCATTGGACTTGCCCGGTTTCGGAAACAGCACGTACGTCGAAAACGCCTCATATGGCATAGTGGACCAGGCAAAGAGACTCGACGAGTTCGTAAACGCAGCGGGCCTAAAGAAATTCCATATTGTCGGCAATTCCATGGGCGGATACATTTCGGCCCGATACTCTATCATGTTCCCTGAGAAAGTAATGACTCTGGGCCTGTTTGACTCCTCCGGTGTGAAACCCCCGATACCCAGTGAAATGGCGATAAGACTTTCTAAAGGCGAACCAAACCCGCTTATTGCAAAGTCAGCCGACGAGTTCGATCAGATGCTGAAATTCGTATTCGTCAAGCCCCCGGAAATCCCTTGGATTGTAAAAAACTACTTGGTCAAGGAAGCAATGAGCCACAATGCAAGCAATTCCAGAATCTCAAAACAAACCTCGGGCGAATTCGGCCTATTGGAACCGGACCTCGGAAAAATCAAGGCCCGGACTCTGGTGCTCTGGGGCGCAAACGATCGAGTCACCGATGTCTCAGCGGTTCAAGTTTTCGAGAAAGGATTACCTAATTGCTCTACGGTCATCATGAAAGATTGCGGGCACCTGCCCATGATCGAGAGGCCGCAGGAGGCTGCCGAGCATTACCTGGCAGTTTTTGAAGGGAAGATGAGAAGGTCCGAGGGGAAACTTTTTTGCAAAAAAGTTTCCCCTCGGGCTCCCCTTCAAAAAACTCCTAGTCATGTCAATCTTAAGCCCAGTGCTTCTCTCAGGCGTGATGTTGCAATAATCCAACAGTCCCTCTGCCGACGAGGAAGACGAAATAGAAGTTTCTTCGAAAGCTGGACAACCAGGGAGAAAACTCTTTTGCAAACTCCCGCGTTTTCCACGGCGACTGGACCCGCTTTTCAGAAAACTCCCGATCTTTTCGCATAGTGATGGCTAAATAGAGATTGGCTTGGCCGCACGCAAGCGTTTAGGATCTCATGTTAAGGGAGTTCGGGTCGGAGGTCATAGAGCCGAAGATTGTCATTCCCGACCCCAGCCGAGCGCCACAGGCTGAAATCTACGAGCTTTCCGTTCGCCTTAATCCAATCTGCAATAGGACGGCCGGCTGTTTCCGCGCCGAGCATCCTGCTGATCCTCGATAAATCCCCTAACATCGCGAAGCGGATTTGGTTGTCTTGAACCATTCCGGCGAACTTCTCCAGGAGTCAGGATGGGATCCAGCCCATGAAACCCACCTGTCGCCATCACGGCCTCGCCGGTACGGATAATGATCGACGCCGCAAACGGGGCGCTTGATGTGGCCAGCAAATAGCGGGCGCCCTGCTGGTTGGCTTTCAGGAAGTTGATTAGTTTCGAATTGTCCGCATGACCTCCCAATCCGCTTCGGAGAGCATGAGGCGCCTTTCCGCCCGCGTGAGTCAACCGTGCCAGGTCCGCTGAGGGAAGCGTGCCATGACCGGGCACGAGCACGGCGCTCAAAGCCCAAGCTATAGGCATTACCAACAGCGCCACAATCCCAATCCCGAGCGCTCCGGTGGCCAAAACCCTTCCCGCCCTGATCCTACGTTCACGGAAAAGCAATGCGAATAGGCCGGCGGCGGAAATGAAAGTTCCAGCGATCATCGCGGCGTGTAGCCACATCTGCCAGGCGCCGAACCCCTTTGTCAAATCATTAAGAACTGACAGGGCGCTTGGTATTTGATTGAGCTTCCACCCCAGAGCGCTCGCTTCCACATGAAGTTGCCAGGCGGCTGTCAGGAGCAGCGCAGCGGGAAGCAAAAAAGCAGTCCAACCCTTCTGAACGTACCCATTCCACAAGGCTACGATACCGATGCCGGACAACGCTGCCAGCGAAGGCGCTATGGTCGCGAGGTAATACAGGTGCATTATCCCCGCCGCAAAGCTGTAGACGATCCCGTAAGTCAGGGTCCAGCAGAACCAGAGCAATAATACGGCATGTTGCTTTGCAATGGGTCTGCGAAAAGGGAACTGAAACGCCGCGACTAAACACCCGATAATCGCCAGAGGGATGAGCCAGCCAACCTGTCCGGCCAATTGTCCATCCGCGAGTCGCAGCGGCCCTGCCGGAGCGAGGACAAAGAGTCGCAAACCTAGATTACTGCGTCTCAGCTCTTCGAAGAATTCCTTCCTGGCGACAGAATGAGCGTCGGAATCTGCACCGCCGTGGATTTTCGATCAACTCGGGCTGTCTCACCCGGTCTTCACAGGCGGTAAGAATCTTCCCACCGCATACGGCCCCAACGCGAGTTCCAGCATTGAATTGTTCTTGGTGGTTCCGGCGAACGGCCGGCTCTCCGGCGGAGTCAAATCGTAGACAATCACCCAGGAAAGGGACACTGCGATCAGGACGACGGCCGCAATCGCCAGGTCCTTGAGGCGTCTGCGCCATGTGATTGGAGCCGCCAAGAAAGTAAACCAGAACGAAACTGGGCAGCACGACAAAAGCGGCCAGCATCTTGACGTTGAATCCAATGCCGATTACGGCCATAGACAATATCAAGTAACGCCGACTGCCCGTTTCGGCTGCTCGAATCAGCGCCCACGCCGCCAAGACAAGGACGAGCACGAGGCAGCTATCGGTGTTGCTCGACCGGTCAATCGCCACGCTGACAGGTGTTATGGCTAAGAACAGGGCCGCGAACAGGCCCGCCGACGTGTCAAAGTAGCGTCGGACAATATGATATATGACCCAAACTGCGATTATCCCTTCCAGGGCCTGAGGCAAGAGAACCGCAAGGCCGTGAAAGCCGAAAAGCTTGGCGCTGAGCACTTGGATCCACAACGCCACCGGCGGTTTGTCCACGGAGACGAACCCGGCCGGATCGAAGGAATTGTAAAAGAAATTGCTCCAGCCGGCCATCATGCTCCGAACGCCCGCGGTATAGTATTCGTTGCCCCAACCGTTCTGATCTAACCGCCACAAACGCAATGCGGCAGCCAGCAATAGGATGGCGAATATCGCGAGCACTGTTCCAAAGCTTTCCGGCCGCGGCCGTTTCTTCGGTAGCTCTGGACGCGGGACGATGAATAGTCCGGCTCGATGCTGGTGTTTGACATGCTCAAATCGTACCACCGGGCTCAGCCAAAGTTCCCCTTCTTCTAAAGGCGGATTTAGGAGGATTTTCAACCGTGACGCTGGTCTGTGTATCATAGACGAACCAGCAGAAGATACGTTAGATGAGGCTGTAATTTATACCATCAAACGTGACAACTCCGCTTCGGATAAGTCGTTCCAGATGCTTCCCCATCATCGACCTTTCACCGAAATCATAGAAAATAGCGGGCTCGCGTTTTCGGCCATAGATAATGCGGGCTTCCACAATATCATTTATATTTCGAGGCTGCTTGAGCAAATCGAGGAGCTTCTGCTCACGCCTATCTATCACCGCCAAATATCTGTCCCAGAGGTCGCCCGGTTCCTGCGGGAACACTCCCTGTTCGTGAGCCGAAATCCAAATTCGAGCAGGTATTGCTCGAAGCCGCTGTACCGACGCGATTACCTCATCAATATCCGAATCCCGATCACCGTACCACGGACCGAACTTCGATAAATCGTAATCCCCCAAAAAGAGAATTCCTTCTTCTCGAAAAAAGAGCGCACAGTGCCCCGGAGTGTGTCCCGGAGTCGGAATTATTTCGATGGTGACTCCTCCCGGATCTACGATACTTTGTCCGTTAAATACACGGTGAGGTTTCCGAGGCTTGAAGTGGAAGTCCTTTTCCATTATCGGTACCCAGGCCCGGCGTTCCTCAGGGTTCATACCGTATGCGTCAAAAAAAGCCTCCAAGCCGGCCAGGGCAGCCGCGTCTTTTTCCGAAATCCACAGCTCCCGGTCGTCGAATAGATGCAGATATTTGAAGTGATCCTCATGCCAGTGCGTCAGCCACACAGCGTCTACTCCGGGATCGTCACGAAGCTCTCTCAGTCGCTTGTCATCAGACGCCGCGTCAATCAAAACTTTGGTGTCAGCCTCAATGTACAAAGAATGAGAATATGGATACCTACCCGATCTCTTGCCCGGAATGAATCGTACCGGCCCGAATTGTTGTTCCATTCGTTCTGCCTCCAAGAGCACACTTCGATTTTAGTATAGCATCCGTGAGATCGCAGTTCCTACGGAATGGCCAATTGGATCTTGATGGCCTGTTCAATCTTGCGCACATCTTTCTGGGCTAGGGCGCCGCCTCGTCTGAAAAGCCGCGCCTTACCGACAGTGGCCAATTGGTCAGTCATGGCCTTGCTCTCTTTGCCCTCGAAGATCACCAGCGCCTCGCTGGGGTATATGCGATCTGTCTTGCTCGTGAGAGGGACAACCTGAACTCGATTGAGGAACTTGTTTGACGCGTCGTTGCTGACGATAACGGCCGGACGCTTCTTCTTTATCTCCCCGCCAATAGACGGGTCGAAGGAGACCCACCAGACCTCACCTCGTTTCATGGATTGTGTCCTTGAAGGTGATCTCAGCCCATTCCAGCGCTTCTTTCTCCCTCTTCTCGTCGCCTGCCATTTCAGCATAGGCAGACTCGAGATTGGGGCGCACCACATGCGGACGAACCAGTTTCTCAATGAATTTGCTGATCTTACGTGGCCCGACGGTCTGGTGAAGACCTTCGTAAACCTCTTCATCAACGGTTATGGTTAGCTTCTTTTGCATTGAGCTCCTCCCTTATACGTGTAATATACGTGTAATTTGCGGGCGAGTCAATATTACCGGGGCTCTTGATCTAGGTTATGGGACATGAACGTAACTCGGAAAGGCAAATGGGGAAATTCTTTCGTCTCTGTTTCGATAAACCCGAGCTTCTTGTACCAATCTTTCAGCTCGATGTCTTCGGCAATAATGCCGATGTCCACATGGCGAGCGCCTAGCCGCTTAGCCTCCGACAGCACGTGTTCCACCAAAGCTTTCCCAAAGCCTCGCTGCCGCTGGTGCGGAAGAACACCCAAGGCGTTCCAAATAGCACACCTCAGAACTTGCTGATTCGAGGGCCACACATCCGGAAACCATGCCCTCACTTTCGAGTATGAAATACTGAACTCCTCGATCCATCTCCTGTTGAATCCACTCCGCCGTGCAGTTGGATGGATGCCGCGGAGAATTCTCCCGGTTCAGACCAAAACGTTCAGCCACGGTCTCGAACGAATCACGGATTGTTTTTACTAAGACTCCGATGTCTTCTCGATCACATGTGCGGATCTTGTAATTCGTCATGATCCCTCGTTGTTTATACCGGAAACGGCTAGAGACTGTCCTACTATATCCCTGATATAGGTTCCAGGGATCAACTAGGCCAGCGAGAAGCGACAGCGAAATACTGAGAGACATGTACAGGGAGATACGAGCCGCCTTCTGGAAGAACTGAGTTGTCATCGAGCGCCGAGGAATTGCCGGAGCCTTCAAACCAAGGCCGGCGCAATCGCCTGTGCCGACTCATACACTTGGCCACACAAATCGGCGTCAGCCTTGAATCTGCGGCCGGATTTATGGCTCGCCGACCTTAAATGGAGGCTCCTTACCCGGTGGAACGCTTTGTTCTGACATTGCCATCAACATGGCGAGGGTTACGTATGTTCCTGTGACCGCAGTAAGGTCCACGACTTGCTGTTCTCCAAGAAGCTCTTTGGCGCGATTAAATGTTTCGTCGGAAACCTCATGCTTTGTGGAGAGTTCCATAACAAAATCGTAGACCACCGCCTCATCGGGTTTCATGTTCGCCGGCCTCTTATTGGCCTTGAGATCCGCTATGATTTCCGGAGAGAGTCCCGCCTTGATCGCAATCGGCACGTGTGCGAACCATTCTACTTGCGATCGCCACAGCCGCCCGGTTATGAGGATGGCAAATTCATTGAGCCGTAGCGGAACCGATGTGTTCCAACGCAGATAGTGAAGCAGATCGAACATACGTTGCCCGAGCACCGGGCTTCGCAATAATGTATTGTAAGGGCCGCCAATCCCCACGCTTGATATTTTCATGACCTGCTCTCCGAGCGGCCTTTGTTGGTCATTCAGTTGCTCCATCGTGAGCTGTGGAAATCGCGGCGGCTTTGTTGTTAGAGGCTGGTCGGCTCGCACAGCGCCGAACACCAGCCACGATATCAAAGCGGTAGCCAAACAACATAAAAGTATTCGCCTCATGGTAATCCCTCCTTATCTCGAAGTTTCCGGTCCTGAAAGGAAAGTGGTCCGCAATTTTTAGAGTGGCCGATGGATTGGTCAGTGTCAAGAAGAAGAAGGTCTACTGAGGCGAATTGGATGTATAAGTCAGTAGTGACCGTGGCGTGCGTCACATGTTCGCTCAATTTGTCTGAGACTAGACCCCAATATTTGAAGGCATTTCTAGTCAGCGATTGTAGACGCGCTGCCATGAGCTTGACCCCACGGTCTCGTATCGCTGCGGCCGGAAATGAACCCGAAAAAGTCCAACGTCCCTCTTTTCCCCGCTTCTTCCGCCTCTTAGACGAGGTTCAAATTTCAATTGACAGCCTCTGCTTCATCTGACTATACACCCGTTAATTAAGATTGATTAAAAAGGGTCCCCCTTCTGATTGGGTTCTGTTTTTACTGGCGGTTAGTAGGCTTAGTCCGTATTATGCTAGGGCGAGGAACCTAGAACATGGAATTCTCCGACCTTCTTCAGCTGCCGTCAATTACATTGGTAGTGCTCTTCGGAGCAATCGTGGTTGCGGTGGCTTTTGAAGCGGTAAACGGATTTCACGACACAGCCAACGCTGTAGCGACCGTCATTTATACTAACTCCCTTAGACCGAGAACCGCAGTAATCATTTCAGGAATCTGCAATTTCTTAGGGGTATATCTCGGCGGCATCGGGGTGGCTTTTGCGATAGTGCATCTACTCCCAACGGACCTACTGGTCAACGCCGGCTCGAAAGCCGGAATGGCCATGATTTTCGCCATTCTCATCTCAGCCATATCATGGAATATCGCCACGTGGCGCAGGGGCATTCCATGCTCCAGTTCCCATGCGCTGATCGGAGCGATAGTAGGCGTGGGACTTGCGAACGCCATCGTTCAAGGAGCCCCTCTTTTTCGGTCGACAAATTTTGGAAGCGTCGAGGCGGTGCTGCTATCTCTGCTCATCTCACCTTTCTTGGGATTCTGTCTCGCTGCCCTCGTTTCTGAAGCTAGTCCGTAAGGGCGCCAGGGATAGTCGATTGCACGAGCCTCCGGAGGATCGACAACCACCCGCCTGGGTCAGGGCCGTTCTGATCATGACATCCACAGGGGTTAGCCTGGCGCACGGCTCCAACGACGGGCAAAAAGGCGTGGGTCTGGTCATGATAATCCTCATCGGATGCCTGCCGGCTCATTTCGCTTTGAATCTGGAATACAACGTCAGGAGCTTGGATCAGACGATTCACTCCTTGGATCAAATGGCCAGAGTGATCCGCTACAAGAATGGTCAAATGGTAGTGCAGGCCAGTTATCAGGGATCGGACGCGAAGGATGGAGTTAAGTTTTCTTCTTCCGGTCGGCTGAATCCAATTTCTCTGCAAATTGAAAATATTGCCGGGTGCTTGGAGGAACATAACTCCCCAGCATCGATAACTCCTGAGAAACGTTTGCAGCTCCGCAAATGCATCCTGTTGCTTGAAGACGAAATCAAAAGCATGGAACGCTCGGAAACCCTGGAGCTAACCAGCGCCGAAAAGGAGATCATAAACAGAGCCAGAGCAGACCTGAGACGACTGACGGATTACGCGCCCATGTGGGTAATACTGGTTGTGGCCACGGCCATTGGCCTGGGCACAATGGTCGGTTGGAAAAGAGTGGTTGTAACAGTCGGGGAGAGGATCGGGACGGAACCATTGACGTACGCCCAAGGGGCGTCATCAGAGATCGTGGCAATGTTGACCATAGGGTTTGCGGATCTTCTGGGTTTGCCGGTAAGCACGACTCACGTCTTGTCCTCAGGGGTAACCGGAACCATGGTGGCTAACAGAGTCGGCTTGAAGTATGGAACGGTTCGGGATATCGCCTTGGCCTGGGTACTCACTTTTCCCACGACCACACTGCTTGGCGGCCTACTGTTTGTGGTGTTTTGTTATCTGGTCCAGGGGTGATTTCGCGTGCGATATGCCTCACGCTCTGGCTGGACATGGGTCAGTCGTGAGAGCAAAAGAATTGAATACGGTGTCCCCGGAACTCGCCGGTTCCCGTTGGTCGCCGTTATTCCGGGCCGTCTTCTTCGTCATTGGACCTCAAGCAAGGTTGTTCCGAGAAACTTGCCGTCCGCGTCGAAATCGAACGCAAACTGGGCCCCGCCGACACGCTCGCAGGCATGGCAGCCATTCAGGAGCCTATATTCCACTACGAACCGTTGACCTTTGCCGGACAGCGCGATCATCTTGGGGGGCTGCTTTAGGCTCCGATCGCCACCAAAAAGCATGACCTTGGGAAACTTCTCTTTAATCCGCAAGGTACGCTTGATTTGTCTCCAATTGGTCCTTTGGTAAAAGGGCGAAGTCATCGACATCGATCATTGCGGGGTCGCCGTTCACCAGAAGCCAGCCTTGATTCTCGTTCGCTCGGAATGGATAATGGACATAAGCGAGATCCACTCGGCCCATCTTGACGAAACGCGCCAGATAGCCCGTATTGTCAGTGGATCGCGCAAACGCTACGGCCTGGGGGGACGCTCCAGCCTGGCTCATGGAATCGACAAAGCATTTCCCGAAATCAGGGGCGCTCTTTTCCGCGCACTGCTGCCTGATGCATCCTAATAGTTTTCGCCGAAGGATTCCATTCCGCGTCCTTACCGACGACAGGGGCCTGGGCAGAAACCAATGATGCGAAAGCAATCACTGCGAGAGACCCAAGAAGGCTCCAAACTGGTTTCGGCAAGCTTTTCATTTATATTCTCCTACAGTGATAGTCCGGCTTCGCAACCTGGCGCCTATCTTCACCGCATCGACAGGGAAATACGTTTACGGGGAATGTCCACTTCCAACACGGTCACGGTGACTTTTTGTTGCGGCTTCACCACTTCCGCAGGGTCCTTAACAAAACGGTTCGCCAACTGGCTTATGTGAACCAGGCCGTCCTGATGGACCCCGATATCCACAAACGCTCCGAAACTCGTCACGTTGGTGACAATGCCGGGCACTTTCATGCCTGGTTTTACGTCTTCGATTGAATTGATATCCTCCAGCGAAACTGAAAGATTCAAATTCCGCCCGAGGATCTCTGCCCGGTTTTGCCAACTCCGACATGATGTCCGTAAGCGTAGGCAGCCCCACCTCTTCGTTGATAAAATCCTCCAAGCGGACTTTCTTGCGCAGGCCCTCGTTTTCCATGAGGTCCTTCACCGAGCAGCCCAGCCGCCGTGCAATTTGCTCGACTATCGCATATCTTTCCGGGTGCACTGCGCTTGCGTCCAGAGGATTCTCTCCATCGCTGATACGCAAGAATCCCGCAGCCTGTTCAAACGCTTTTGGTCCCAGCCGGGCCACATCGAGCAGTTCCTTTCGAGATCGGAAGGGACCCTTGGCGCCTCGATGCGATACAATGCTCTTCGCCAGGGTGGGGCCCAATCCCGATATATAGGTGAGAAGCTCCATGCTCGCGCTATTCACCTCCACCCCTACCCTATTCACGCAGGTGGCCACCACATCGTCCAGACTTCGCTTGAGAGCCGCCTGGTCCACATCGTGCTGATACTGGCCGACTCCTATGGATTTGGGATCTATCTTTACCAACTCGGCAAGAGGGTCCTGCAAGCGCCGTCCTATGGACACCGCCCCGCGCACAGTGACATCCTGGTCGGGAAATTCTTCCCTGGCAGCCTTGGAAGCTGAGTATATGGATGCGCCGCTCTCGTTTACCATTACCACCGTAATGGATTTGGGTAGACCGAGCGAGCGTATGAATGTCTCGGTTTCGCGACCGGCCGTGCCGTTTCCCACGGCGATGGCTTCGATTTGGAAACGGGCGCACAGTTCCTTCACTCGTGCTCGCCGCCTGTTCCGCCATTTTTTCAGATTGAGTCGGATAAATGGTCTCATGGTGGAGCAGCTTCCCCTGAGAATCAAGACAGACCAGTTTTGCTCCTGTGCGGAAGCCCGGATCAAGGGCAAGCGCTCGTTTCCGGCCCAGAGGAGCCGATAGAAGCAGTTCAAAGAGGTTTTCCGCAAAGACTCGGATGGCTTCTTCGTCAGCCCTTTTCTTGGCCTCTTGACGCGTTTCCGTCTCCATAGAAGGGGCGAGCAGTCGTTTGTATCCGTCTTCCAGCGCCAGCTCCACCTGTTGCGCCGCCTCATTACGGGCTTTGATGACCAGCCTCCTGACCAGGCGCAAAGCTTCCTCTTCGGGCGGGCGTATCTGAAGCGAAATTACGCCTTCCTTCTCGCCCCGGAACATGGCGAGCAATCGATGCCCGGGCGTTGACGATATTTTCTCGGAATAGTCGAAGTAATCCCGGAACTTCGCTCCCTCACTCTCTTTTCCTGCGATGACCTTGGAGTGAGCCAGGCCTTTTTCAAGAAACAGCTTGCGAGTCTCCGAGCGCACTCTCGAGTCCTCGTTGATTTTTTCCGCGATGATGTCGCGGGCCCCTGCAAGAGCGTCTTCCGCTGAGTTCACTCCCTTGTCAGGGTTGACGAAGCGCAAAGCCTCACTTGCCGGATCGCAGGGTCCCTGGGCGTATAATTTGTCCGCAAGCTCTTCGAGCCCACGCTCGCGAGCTATAGTGGCCCTTGTCCTGCGCTTCGGTCGATACGGCAGATAGATGTCTTCCAGCTCCGCCATGGAATCCGCAGCCATGATGGCCTGCCGGAGATCTTCCGTGAGAAGCTCACGTTCCTCCAGAGACTTCAGTCACGGCCTCTCGGCGTTTTTCAAGCGCCGCGAGTTGTTCCAGCGCGATCGCGGATCGCGGCTGTTTGCACTTCGTCCAGGGACCCCGTGGCCTCTTTGCGGTACCGGGCAATAAAGGGCACGGTGCAGCCGTCTTCCAGTAGCTCGGCGGCCGCCCGGACCTGGTTAACCTGGATGCCTAATTCGTTTGCAATTTGTCTTGCGTGATTTTCGCCAACCATAGACTACCTCAAGCGCACTGATCTGCGCCCCGATTATGCACGACTTGCCAAGTCATGGCTACAGGGGAGGAAGGAAGAAAGACCGGGAACCCGCTTTTTGTGCAAAAAGCCGGTTCCCGACCCCTCCGGCAAAAACTCTAATTGGCTAGCGGTATGTTTAAGGGTAACTCAACAGGCACCGAGTTCGAATCGCGGGTAGCGGCTGGCCTCCTGCCGGTCGTATGATACTGCGCTGACCTTTGCCTTTTAATGGGTGACCCCATTACATTTTGTCATGAGCCAAGAGCTGCATTCTGGTAGTCTGCTAGAGCCATTTTCATCTGTATCAGGATCATCATTGTATCGGGATCAGATCGTAATCTTTCTTTCCCAAATTACATTTCCAGCAGCAGGCCAGTAGGTTCTCAGGATTATGTTTACCACCTGCCCTTTGCGATTTGATGTGATCAACTTGAGCGGAAAATCCTTCGGTTTCATGTTGCTTAAGTCAGCTCCGCAATATTGGCATTGATAATTATCACGTTGAAGGATCTGCTCATGCAATTTCTTTGGAACTCGGGGCTTCAAATATTGATAGTATTCTTTTTGCACGATTTCTTTCATTGTGTAATTAAGGGGTCTTAGTATATAGTCTTCCAGAAGATCTTGATTTTTCAAAGAATAAACCAACACTAAGTCAACGACATCTATGGTATCCAGCAGGTTTAGCAATACTACAACTAAATTATCCTCGTCCCATTGAAATCATCGAAAGTGTATTCAAAACTCGGTCCTTTAGGCAAGGAATCTCTTAAGATAAAGAAAAGTAGTGAATTTTTGACGATTCGCTCTTTTAATCTCGTCGCTCATGGCTCCTCCAAAATGGCGCCCTTATATTCTTCTCTGCACTTTTCACATATGGCAATAAGTCTAATTCGATCTTCTTGCCTTATTTGATAGACTCAATAGGGGTATCTATTATTGACGAAAAACAACATTCACATTTTTTGTTGGCTTTTTTAATGATGGCAAATCTAATATCTAAGGTAATTTTGATTGGTTCCGATATCTGGGGACTCTTTTAATTTTCCTTATTTTCCATTTCTTATGAGTAAACTGGGTTCGGAGTTTAGAAAGGTCACCATAGAAGTCTACAATTTTAGCACGAATAAACTGAGCATATTTTATATATGTTAGACGAAGAAGTTTTTAAGATCATTCTTCCTTTGAAGCGAGAGTCTTCTTGCTTATAGCTGGTGTAGAGATCCATCAAGATTCGTTGGCCACAAAATACGAAAAAGAAAAAAGATCGGTAAGATGAAGAAAAGGAATCCGGCCAAACAAAAGTGCCTTCAATTCTTCTTAGCTCAACGGTTCGTCTAACCGAAAATATGATAATTCAAGAAAGGAAAGCCTGCGCCATTGCCTTTTCAACAAGCTCTCTTGTCCTGGTCTTAAAGCTCTTTTTCTTGTGCCAAAGAACATTTCGAGACTCAAAAGCTAGAAAGTCTATGATCTTTAGGCAATCGTTTACGACTTGAGGCAATCCGCTTACATCCAGCAACAATCCCATAGGCAGGAAGTGTATGAACTTGTTGCGGAGTGTGTTCAGCATCTTAACGCTTTCTGGTTTGGGTTCCTTGAGGTTTAAAGGGCTGGCTATGAACATACATCAGCATTCGATCAGATTTTTTTCTCCAAAGCTCTCCTAACTCTCTCCATTTCCTCCTCATAGAGTTTACGTCCTGATTTGATCTTCTTATAAAGATTCAGAAAAGTATCAAGTTTACGTTTTGGCCAAACGTTATCATGTCGCTTGAAGGCAGCTATCCATTCTTTCTCACATTCTTCTGTTAAGACATTGAGTCCGTTAGATCCCTTCAAAGCCAACACCATGAATCCTTGAAGGGCATTGTGAAGTGCAATTACTATCCATTTCCAGTAATGAGGGTTGTCAATCACCTTTGGAAGCTGCTCGCATAACATCTCCAAGGAGATTACAGCTTCCATAGCCTCATCTGTTTGTGAGCGAGCTTCTCATTTTTAGAGGATTATTTCCTCGATTCAACACATAAGCCGTTTCCTTTGGGGCCTTTTTCCCGCTTTTTTACAAGATAGGCAAACTTTTTCAGACCCTAATCATTAACCTCAAGTATATAAACCCCTTAGCTTCTGATCAGTTCGGTGTAATGATGGAAAAAACCTTGGGATGTCAGGCCAATTAGAAAGAATTGGAAAACCCGTCCATTCCTCAACAATAAAACAGGCGATGAAATCGAAAACACCTATTCGAGAACAAACCTCTCCTGGACCTACCGAGATCGTTCGAGGCTTAGCCATTTGCACGGAAAAACCTATTTTTTTTTCATGTCCCCCCCCTTATCTTCTCTGACCGAAACATCGCGGAGAATTGATTACGAAAGCCTGAGAAACATTTGTCGCGAAGAACGATGACCTCTGAGGGTAGGAATGAGGCAGCACGGCATTCATGCCTTGCCATGATCCCGAGTAATTTTTGGCCGGTACGTGCTGATTTTAAAAAGTTGGAAAAACCTTATCTTTTTTAAGCTATCGCCTCGTAAAACCATGTTCCTTACCGTATTATTTGGCGACATGAAAAAGATTTGTGTCCAGGGTATGGCCTTTTGAACTGAAACGAAACTTGGCGCATCCAACTAGGCAGACGAAAATTAGTCGATCGGAGGCAAAAATAAATACCATAGCAGTGGGAGCCTGAAAGAAAAAACTTTTTGTTGGCGGTCGTATTTTTCGGTGGGCGCAATGGGGGTGCTATCAGTAGAAAATATATCATGATGCCAATGGAATGTGTGTACCGGAATATCGTGCAAATGAGTGGCGTTGATTGAATCTATCAGAAATTATGGGGGTCAAGAAGTCGAAAAAGAGGAAAGTCCCCGAGCCGAAAGATTCAATGTTCTGCGAAACAATTTCCAGTCAAAAACGCAGGACGGGCATGACTTGAGCTGACAATAGACAATACTTACTTCGCAAATAAGGAAGGATTACGAATAATGAGAAAAATAATAGTATTGGCACTGATCGCTTTTGCGGTTTCAGCGGTTGCAATGATGCAGGTCGGCCTGCGTATGCTGCACAGACAACTGGGGGCGACATAGTGCCGTTTCCGCTGTGGACAAGGTAGTCGGAACCCAGAGGACTATTCCGGTCCAACTGGTCAGAGGAATCGCATGGCGGCAGTGTTGGTCACATGGCCATCTCGCGCGGCAGCGTTGGCAGTTTTCGTGGGCTCGCTTCAACAATAGTTTTCGTGCTGCCCGCTTCAACAATTTTCGATTCCACAATGTTCGCTTCCGTCATTTCCGTCACTTTCGACCATTCGTCTTTAGGTTCCGTTGTCCCCTATAGTTACTACTTTAATTACTAATAATAACTGCTACTGGGACGGCTACCAGTGGATATGTGACAATGATTACACGTATTGAACCGGAGGTGTATCGGTGGCCGCCTGTGACTGATCTAATGAAACAGATAATCTAGTGCGACGTTGGAGGTTTCAGTTTAAAGCCTATCGCTGCAGGTTTCACATGATTGAGACCCACGGCCGACGGATAAGTGGGACCGGCAGTCTCAGGATTTTTTTCTCGGCTTGGGTATTTTTTTGATCAAGAAGGCCAGGCTGCCTTTTTCATTTTCCTTGTGCTGTTGAATGCAAGACGCAAAAAGCCCTTCCCCATTTACAGTCCCTTCTTTGCCTCTGAGACTCGTTTTCAGGACGGCTCCAGAATGAATCGGCCTGGACCTACTGAGATCCTTCGACGTTAACCATTCGCATTCTGAGTGATTTTTGCACATACCTTCCTAAATCTTGAATCCAAAACCTTTATCCCGCATTATATTATATGAACCAGGAGGTTCACAATATGTCCTTGAAGACAAGAAATGATGGACGAGATCAAAGACGGAGAGGAACTCAGGTTTGCAAACGGAAACGCTAGGCCATTCGTGGAAGTTTGGCCGGATGATGACTTTGCAGACTGGGTTTCAGCCCATAGTGATCGGGTCAGGAACATAATCTGCCACACGCCGGAATTCAGAGCCACTCCGTACTGCGGTGTGGGCTAATCCAATAATTGTGTAATCGAGTGTTTTGGGGAAAACGCTATGTGAACAAGGCTTTTACCCCTCACCTTAGTAAATTCTTCTCATTATTCCCGGTCTTTTTACTTAAGAGAGAAACACCATGATCGAAATAATGCCTAATCGAGCGGCTCGGTTTTGGCTGTCAAGGCAACCGGAATACTCACCGACGCCGATTACAAGGACATCTGGATTCCTAAATGGAAGAGATTATCAAGGAATTCGGAGGGGTCAAAGTGCTCCTGTATATGACGCAGGACTGTGGAGGCTGGCAACTGCATGCCGCATGGGACGATGCTGTATTCGGCCTCAAGACAGGCCTACTTTGAAAAAGTAGCTGTGGTTAGCGCAAGCAAGTGGGTGGAATGGGGTGTCAGGCTCGCCTCACACCTGATTGAGGGCGAGGCGAAGACCTTTTCCGAAGACCAGCTTGAGGAAACTTTGGACTGGATTAAAACGTAGCCGCTCAGGCACGTCAAGAACATCAACGATCCAATCTCAACCTCACCTCATCTGACTCTCGTCAATTTGCTTCATTTTCCTTCTGGCGATCTTTAGGGCGGATCAGTAACGAGCCTGAAATGCCCCAGGGCTTCGTGTAATCAATTCTCGGCGATTTGTACAACTGGGCCGGGGCAAGGGAAGGGGAGCGGCGAAAACATACACCTTAGTTGAGATTCCTATCTTCTCTTTCAAAAGCAGCGATCAAAAAAGCTTGAAAAGAAATTAATTTTCGTATAACTTCCCTATATGCCCCTTGACGGTTAAACAGACTATCCTTTGAAAAAGCCACGGGGGCCTTTCTCTCTTCGCTTTCCTTTTTGGTAATATCTGCTTCCCACTATCATCGCCACTATGTTTTCTGTCTTCATTTTTTGGTTGTGTCATAATCGTTTGAATCAACCAGAAAAGGGAGGGATCATGGAACTAGAAATTACCTGGCGAGGATAGTTAGAGTTTGGTGGGCCTATACTTGGCGCAACCTCATCGCTCTGGCTGTCGCAGCTATTATTGGAGGGATTATTGGCTTTATCCTTGGGTTTGTTGGCCATTTTATAGGTATTCCGACGAGTGTTATTCAAATAATTGGGGGTGTAATAGGTTGCTCCGTAGGCTTGATAGTCTCTCTGATTCCGATGAAGATGATCTCGGTAGAATTACGGCGAGTTTCGTCTTGTGCTGCTTCCTAGTGATAGAAAATAGCAGATGTCTCCCGGAACATGGCAAAGAAGTAAAAGCCGAATCTAAAAGTGCCTTCTAAATTTCAAATTAGGACATTATCGAACGAAGAAAAAACGGATGGGACCGAGATCCGCATTTGATGGTGTAAAGGGCGATTTCCCTCTTCTCTTCTGCCAAATTTTGGGATACCTGACTGGTATAGTGGCATTATTTTATTGGACAGATGCGCCTGCCATTTGTTTCATTCTCCGATATTGCATCATCCTGTCTGACAAACTAGATTTCCCTCTTCAATTCGGGGGAGCACTCGTTACTCAATTCCGCTGATGCTGGGGAAAACAATATGCCTCCCCATTTCGTGTCTTCGGGGCCTTTGGGGGGCCCTGTGATTTTCGAGGGTCAACAAAAACAGGGAATCCGGGTTGTTCCCTATTTCCCTGTCATGTTAGGGTTCTGCTCTGTGTTCCCAGTGGTAGAGTCTGTGGGTCTGGGTCTTGAAAAACCAGTTCGCGCCATTTGGCTGTTCCCGAAATCACTTTACCAATCGTACTGTAGTGAATTTTCAGGCGCCTCCCGATTGCTCGTAATCTAAGAGTAACCGAGGTCCTGTCATTTCAAGACCTGACCCCAAAATTCCGTTACAATAATATACAAAACTATATCTATTAATCCTACATCAGTTGTGGCATGACATCACGCAGGCGAGATGCCTTTATGGTTCATTCCTTTGCTCCATTAGCCCGCAATATTTTTACTACCTCTGTGTGACCTTTGTAAGAAGCAGCCCTCAGTGCTGTATTTCCATCCTTGTCCTGGGCATTTACATCCGCTTTGTTAGCCAGCAATGTTTTTACAACCTCGAGGTGTCCTTCGTAAGATGCAAGAATCAGCGCTGTACCTTCAAAGTTGCTCTTGGCATTTACATCCGCTTTGTTGGCCAGCAATGTTTTTACAACCTCAAGGTGTCCTTTGCCAGACGCTGGAATCAGTGCCGTAATTCCATCCTTGTCCTTGGCATTTACATCCGCTTTGTTAGCCAGCAATGTTTTTACAACCTCGACGTGTCCTTGGTAAGATGCATGCATCAGCGCTGTAATTCCATCCTTGTCCTTGGCGTCTACATCCGCTTTGTTAGCCAGCAATGTTTTTACAACCTCTCCGTGCCCCTTCATAGATGCAGCCATCAGTGCTGTATTTCCATCCTTGTCCTTGGCATTTACATCCGCTTTGTTGGCCAGCAATGTTTTTACAACCTCAAGGTGTCCCATAACAGATGCAGGCATCAGTGCTGTAATTCCATCCTTGCCCTTGGCATTTACATCTACCCCCTCTGTCAAAAGACTATTCACTTTCGCTAAATCACCCTCACCAGAAGCCTCAATCAATTTCCCAGTTTTATCTTCGGCTTGAATATCGTTCAATCCGATTACGAGCATTATGGCTAATCCAAAGACCATAGTCTTTATTGAACTAGTAGCCATCTCGTGTCTTTTTAGAAACGTCATCATATCTCCTCTCAGTTTCGCGGATTTTGGGAAATTCAGGGCGACACCTTACACAATATCGCTGATGCTCGGGGGAAAAATATCCCTCCCCATTTCGCCTAGGCACACTTGGGGGACCCTGGATTCTGAGGTCAACGAAAACAGGGAAGTCGGCGCTTCCCATCTTCCCCGTTAAATCACTGTCTTGTTTTGGCGCCCCCAAGGGGATTCGAACCCCTGTCGCCGGCGTGAAGGGCGGCCCACCCACCTAATGATGTCAACATCTTACGTCATATCACGGCCGATTCAGCTTCGCCAATCAGCTTATATATCAGCTAGCTAGTTATATCAACAAAGGGCCCTTCGGGGGCCCTGGGATTTTGGCTGGGTTTCTAATAATCCACAGTAGCGGGATTTCTTGTTCTCTGGCTACTCACTGTCTCCGGCTGGACCGTCCGGTCCTTCCTCAAGCCTTGGAATTCTCCCGGAGTGGCCACGGACCTCATCGAAATTTAGAGAAACGCTATAATTTCAAATCCACGATTCGAGAGTAATAGCTTAACTTATTAATTTAGTTGACTATTTGTGCTATTATAAAGTGTATCACTCTATGGTATACATATCTTACTCATAATATCAGTGTATTACCGTTTTTTTGTTGACAACATTAGAAAAAACGATTAGGCAAGATACTAACCCCCTGTTCACCAATTCATAGGCATCGCTTTTCTGAATTGACGCTCCTTCCCTCCGGCAAGGACCGGGAAACGAGGAAATTTCCGGAGTATCCACGTGAAGATCAGCGATCTGGTTAAACGAACACAAGTCTCAAAGGAAACCATCCATTACTATGTCCGCGAGGGGCTGATTCCACGCCCCCGGAAATTTGCCAAGAATCTAGCTAGTTATAATGAGAGCTATGTAGAACGAATCCGCCTCATAAAGGAACTCCAGGACCATCATTTCCTCCCTCTTTCGCTCATCAAGAAAATTCTCAAATATCAGAAGGGCTCACCGGAAAGGAAACCGCTCCTTCAAGTTCAAACCGACTACTTCCGGCCTGTTGATAAGCTGCTACCGGCTGAAGTCATCGGAGAAGAGGACTTTGTGAAGAACACCGGTCTTGGTCTCAAATGGCTCGCGCGTTTGGAAGAATGGCAAGTCATCACCCCGGAGATTCGGGGGGACCAGAAGGTCTATTCTCAGGACGATGTCATACTGGGCAGGGTCGTGGTGGACATGGATAAGATGGGATTGGGGCCGAAACAAGGTTTCGATGCAGCGGCGCTGAAATACTACGGCGAAGCATTCCGGAAAATTGCCGGCAAAGTCACACAAGTACTTCTTGCAGGGCGTGTCGGGCAAGGTCACCCCTTTGGAATATTCCCAAAAAAGCGCCCAGGCAACAGAGATCATGAGCGTGTTCTTCTATCATTTTTATCGAAAGTTGGTTCGTAAAGAGGCTAACCGCACTCTGGCTGACATGGAATCCAAGACCAAGACAAAGAGTAGCCTCTGACACTAACCGCCTCGCGGAACCCGGTCGGCCACGGGCCGCCCTACTATAGCTCTCGAAAGAATTTGATGAAGAGTATTGCAGCAGAAATACTGAATCCGCATGCAGTGAAATCTCGGACATGTAGCTGAAGGGAGGGGCTCGATCATGCAACAACAAGCATTGAGAGTTGAACCGGTGGAGGCCGTTCCGGAGAAGACCAAATTTGAGGTGGGCGGGAGAAGAGCGAAATACGTCCTAATCATCTGCTGTCTTCTTTACGCGATCAATTGGATGGATCGTCAGGTATTTTCGGTTGTTGCAGCGCCGATGATGGTGGCGCTTAAGCTGTCGAAAACACAAGTGGGATGGATCCAGAACTTCTTTCTATTGAGCATCGGTTTATTTGCGATCCCTGTTTCCTATCTGGTGGACCGCTGGAGCAGGAAAAAGGGAATCAGCTTGATGGCGATATTGTGGAGCGGGGCGACATTTGTGACCGGCCTGGGTACAGGCTTCGCGAGCGTCGTTATCCCTCGCATCGGCGTCGGCGTCGGCGAGGCGGGATTCGGTCCCGGCGGAACAGCTTTGATCGGCGCCTCGTACAAGCCGGAAGAAAGGGGACACAAGCTTGGAATTTTCAACATGTTCATAGCCCTGGGTATCGTCGCCGGATTGCTGCTGGGCGGCTTTTTTGCTCAGAGGTGGGGTTGGGCTGCGCCGTTTTTCGTTTTCGCTGTGCCGGGTGTGATTCTGGGTATCCTGGCGCTATTCATGCAAGATTACCCTACCCGCCCGAAAGTGGAGACAGGAGTAAGCTTCTGGCAAAGTTTCGTAGCGCTCTGGAAGATACCGACTCTCCGCTGGCTTTACATAGGTTTCGGGCTGTACATGTTGACGATCATGGCCGTGGCGCATTGGAACGTCGCTCTGTTGATTTTTAGATTTAAACTGAGAGTCGATCAGGCTTCGCTCATCATGGCGAGCATCCTCCTATTGTCATTATTTGCCTATCCTCTGGGCGGATGGATTTCCGACAAGTGGGAAAAAAGGCGTCCAGGCGGGAGAATGCGCTATGCCGCGCTCTGTTCGTTGGGAGGAGCGGTGAGCGCGGTTCTCTACCTGTACGTCACTTTTATCCTGTACACCGGGACTTTCGGAGAGCTGGGCGCATTGCTCATCATCGGAATCTTATTTTACCTCCTGCACTCCCTCATTATTGCCGGTGTGGGAGGTCCCGTCGGCGCCACAACCCAGATGGTCGTGCCGACTCATCTGAAGTCGTTGTCCTTCGGCATAGCCATGACCAGCATGTACGCTCTGGGCGGCGGCTGGGGTTCCGGAATCGCCGGGATGATCGCGGATTCGGTTGGAACAGGAAAGCCGGGCGACTGGCTGGGGCTAGCGTATGGGACTATGGCCGTGTGTACGGTGGCGGTCCTGGCGTCATTGTGCTGGTGGCGGTCGGCTTACCATTATCAGACCGATATAAAAAAGGCGCAGCAATAGTCGGCGACTATGTTGCATCCACAACATTCTTAAATAAGTGAGGATTTGGTCATGATTAAATCGAGACTGTGTGAGAAAGTCGGAATCAAGTACCCGATTATCCAGGCGGGAATGGGTCCTTTCAGCAACAACAACCTCTGTGTAGCTTCAGCAAATTCAGGTGTGCTGGGCCTGCTCTCTACCGGCGGTTTGTTCAGCAAAGCAGGATCAACCTTGGATTTACAAGAGTTTTGTGGAAACGGCGGAAGCCGATTACGACGATGATATAGCCACAGTTACGGAAAAGGTCTTGAAGCGGACCTATCGCCTGACCAAAGACAAAGGGGGCATTTTCGGAATAAATGTGATGGTTTCAGCCGAAGTGAAGCATTTTTCCGAGATCATAATCGATACCGCTATACGGGTCCGGAAAGAAAATCCCGGTATGGAAAATCACTTCAAGGTGATCTTTACCTCAGCCGGCGATCCTGTCGGCTGGCGGGACAGGATAAAGGACGCGGGCTTCACCTGGATGCATGTTGTCCCCTCGGTCAAAGGCGCTCTGCGTTGCAAAAAGGCAGGTGTAGATGTGATCGTTGCGTCCGGCCATGAAGGAGGATTCCACACTTCGTGGGAACCGATCCACTCCATGATTCTTCTGCCTGCCGTGGTCGAGGCGGTATCCGACGAAAATACCCTGGTATGCGGCGCAGGCGGTTTCTGCGACGGCAAGACTCTGGCTGCGGCCCTGGTCTTGGGCGCGGATGGAGCCCAGATGGGGACACGTTTTCTGGCAACGCAGGAGAGCGATTTCCACCAGATATGGAAACAGGGCGTTGTAGACGCACAGGACCGAGGGACCCTCGTGGCCCGCGGCTTTGTCGGTCCAGCCCGATGGTTGAAGACCCCAAGAAGCCTCGAGCACCAGAAGAACACACTTCAGAAGTCGCCCGGAGTCTTCCTCGGCGCTCCCGATGATTATTCCAATGTTGACATGTCTTTGATCAAATTCGAGATAGAGTCTATTCGAGCCGCCTATGAAGGCAATAAGGAAAAAGCTCTCTTAGCTGCCGGGGAAGCGGCTCAGCGGATCCAGGATATGCCTAAGATCAACGACATGGTTCAGGAGATTGTTACGGAAGCGGAAGATATCCTGCAGAGCATCCGAACAAAATACCTGGCTTAGGAATGGTGCGTGAAAGGGTCTTGAAGATCGATCAGCCGGGCTTTTTTTGCCGAGCAGTCAGCGATGAGAAAGCCGACCAGGAGGTACGAAAATGAATATTGCCGAATTGGGGTTGAAAAGTCTTGAAACAGGCGAACATACGAGCATCATTTTTGAAGGGCAAGAAATCACGAATCAACAGATGAACCGTGCATCCAACAAGCTGGGTAATGCCCTGAAAAAATTGGGCGTTCAGCGAGGCGACCGGGTTATCCTGCAGATGCCGAACTGTCCGGAAGTGCTCCAGAGTTTTCAGGCCATCTGGAAGATCGGCGCTGTTATCGTTCCCATCAGCTATCAGGTCGGTCAGGAAGAGATCAATTTCATTTATCAGGATGCCGGAGCCACTGCGGTCATTACCTCACCCGAATTTTACGAGAAGGTCAAGATAGCAAGGACAAAGGAGCCAGCGCTGGACAGAGTAATTATTGTCGGTCCTGAAGCGCCCGCCGAGCGCCTTTCTGTTTCAGAAGCTTGTGGATGATGCTTCGGACGAGTTGGAGATGGTGGAAACTTCGGATGATGAAACTGCTGTCCTCGTTTACACGTCCGGAACCACGGGAACTCCGAAAGGAGTCATGCTGACCCATTCAGGGCTCCGCTTCGCGGCAGTGTCACAGCAGGAATCGTGCAATGCTTCCGCAGGACCTGGTGACCATCGCCATCCTACCGCTTTGTCATGCTTTCGGCATCGCGATGATGAACGGGGCCTTCCTTCGCCTTCACGGCAAGGTCGTGCTCATGCGGCAGTTCAACCTGGAAAATTTCTTTGAGAATGTCCAGAAATATAGGGTCCAGAGTGTGCCTGCGGTTCCGACCATGTACGTCTATATGACGATGTACCCCGATCCCAAGAAATATGACCTTAGTTCCGTGAAAATATGGCTCAGCGGTTCCGCTCCCCTGTCCTCGGAAACAAGTCAGAGGTTCAAGGAAAAATTCGGCGGTGAAATTGTGCAGGGTTGGGGCTTGACTGAAACAGGCGGCAACAATACCAGCAACGTTCACGTTCCCAACAGGATAGGATCCATCGGTAAGCCCATGAACGGGATCGAGATGAAGGTCTTCGACGACAACCAGAACGAAATGCCGCAAGGCCGGGAAGGCGAAATAGTTGTCGGCGGGCCGGTGGTTATGAAGGGTTATTGGAATCGTCCCGAGATGACGGCTGAGATTGTCCGCAATGGCTGGCTCCATACGGGCGACATCGGTTACATGGATCAGGATGGCTACTTTTTCATCACGGACCGGAAAAAGGACATCATTATCAAGGGTGGAGAAAATATATCGCCTCGAAGCATCGAGGAGGTCCTATACAATCATCCCGCAGTCGCTGAAGCCGCCGTCGTGGGGATGAAGGACACGGTCTATGGGGAAGACATCAAGGCATTCGTGACGTTAAAACCCGGAAATACTGCCGGCGCCCGAAGAGCTAATCGAGTTCTGCCAGGGCAAGCTCAAGAGGTTCCTTGTCCCCAAGGAGCTCGTTATCATTCAGGCAATGCCTAAAACGCTGGTCGGCAAGATTTTGAAGAAGGAATTGCGAAAGATGTGAAGAAAAGGGAATCCCGAGCGGCGCCAGGGGAACTCACGAGAGCGGCGGCCTCCGTGGGTCGTGTTTACTTCTCGTTCCCAGGCTCCGCCTGGGAATGCATGACCTGGAGGCTCCGCCTCCATTGTAGGCCGGAGTTCCAGACAGCTACCGGGCAGAGCCCGGAAGATATGGGTTCCCAGGCAGAGCCTGGGAACCAGGAAAAGATTCCGGCGGCCATAGGCCGCCCTACCCTTACTGACGACTCCATGATCGGGGTTGCAGGGAGGGGGACGTGGAGGGACTTTTTTCGAAAGGTCTCTCCACGCAAACATTCTTAAGGAAATCGCTCGAATTGGGTTACACGAGAGAGCCCTCGGACTACCTGCGGAGGATGTCCAAGCTTTTTTCTAAATTTACAAAACAGGACGGTAAAGCATGAATAAAAGAGAAGTCGTATTTGTTGACGGTGTCAGGACCGCGTTTGGGACATTGGGACGTACACTGCGGTATTTAACGATGGAGGAACTCGCGGGGCTGGCTTTGAAGGGCCTGGCGGAAAAGACCAAGATTGCAGAGAAAGCGCATGTGGATACTGTTTTTTGCGGGTCTGCCATTGGCGGCACATCCGCCCTGAATCCCGCCCGCTGGGCCGTCTTAGCCTCCGGCCTGCCTATGACCACTGCCGCGTCTTATATAGAGATGCAGTGCGGGTCTGCAATCGACAGCATCAATCATGCAGCATGGCGTATCATTGCCGATCAGGCGGACATCGTCATCGCTGGCGGTATGGAATCCTACAGCCAGGCTTGCCGCAAATTCTCCATGGCGACCGAGCCGTTCAAGATGATCCCGCCCATGCCGGTTCAGGGTTCCTTTTCTCCCACCAAGGACCCTGCTACCTTCAACATGGGATTGACCGCTGAAGCCTTGCAAGAGATGTACAACATCCCCAGGCAGGAGCAGGATGAGTTACAGTTTCCGCAGCCAGGCGCTCGCAAGGAAAGCGATCGACGCCGGGTACTTTGTTGAGGAGATAGTGCCGGTAATGGTCTCCACCGGGAAAAAGACACCTCCCATTGAATTCAAGGTCGACGAACATCCTCGTGAAACATCGATGGAGGCGCTTGCAGCGCTGCCGACGGTATTCAAGGAAAACGGGACGGTCACGGCCGGAAACTCGTCCGGACGTAACGACGGCGCGGCTTTCGTGCTCATGATGGTAAGAGAGAAGGCAATCGAGCTGGGATACACACCGATGGCCAAATGGCTGAGCGGCGGAGATTATGGTGTGGATCCAAAAATCATGGGAATCGCGCCTGCTCATGCGATTCCTCAGGCATTAAAGCGCGCCGGCCTCAAGCTGTCGGATATGGAGGTCATGGAGTGCAACGAGGCCTTTGCGGCGCAGAATCTCGCGGTTATCAGGGAACTCGAGAACCAGACGGGCGACAAGATCGATATGAATAAATGGAACCCGAACGGCGGCGCCATCGCATTCGGTCATCCGAATGGCGCTTCGGGAGTCCGTATTGGCCTCCTGGCTATGAAAGAGCTTATCCGAAGAGGAGGAAAATACGGTTTCTTCAGTTCCTGCTGCGGCGGCGGACTCGGCGTAGCCACGATTATAGAGAATCTTCAGCGCTGAAATTGAAAAACGCATGATAAGGTAGGGAGCTTGGCCAAGGTGAAGCGGAACCTATACTTCAACGTCCGGAACATCGACTGGACGATGAAGGGATGAACTGCATCAGCCCGAGCAAGCTGCTGGATAAAGGCCATAAGAAGAGATCCAAAAAAACAGCAGGAGGAGACTGAAATATGAAGATAGATGAAGTGAAGAACGTATCTGTTGTGGGCGCAGGGAATATGGGACACCAGATTGCACTGCAGTGTGCCCTGTACGGCTTTAAGACGGTCAGCACGGACGTGATTCCCGCCGTGCTCGAAAAAGCCGAGAAATTTTGTGATTCCTATCTGGCGGGGCGTGTCCGGAAGGGGAAGTTGACGGAAGACGCCGCGAAGAAAGCCCGCAGTCTTATCTCCTTTACAGGCGACCTGAAAGAGGCCGCCCGGGACGCCGATCTGGTTATCGAGGCGGTCCTCGAAAGAATCGATCTGAAGCGGAAAGTCTTTGCCGATCTCGATAAGTTCGCTCCATCGAAGGCCATTCTGGCCACGAACAGTTCTTTCATCGTTAGTTCCCGCATCGCCGATGTTACCAATCGTCCCTCCCAGGTCTGCAATCTCCATTTCTTCAACCCCGCGCTGGTCATGAAGCTCGTCGAAGTGGTCCAAGGGCCTCATGTCTCGGATGAAACCGCGCAATGCATGATGGACTTCTGTCTGAAGATCGACAAGATGCCCATACTGGTCAAGAAAGAAGTGGACGGTTTCGTCCTGAACCGCATTTTCTCTGTCATTGCGAAAGAAGCCATGTGGATGCTTGAAATGGGCGTGGCCACCCATGAGGATATCGACAAGGCCTGTGTCTACGGCGCCGGCCATCCCATGGGTCCCTTCCGCCTCATGGATCTAACGGGCATCGACCTGGCGTATGACATTGGGATGGGCCGATTTCAGCAATCCGGGGATCGGGCGGACCTTCCGACCCCGAGCGTTGTGAAGAAGGTTACTGAAGGCAAATTCGGTCAAAAGACGGGGGAAGGCTGGTACAAATACGAGAAATGACCGGTTTTCATTAAAATTCATCAAGTAGCGCCTTCCTGAATGCACGATGTGGGAGGCGCTTCCCTCTTAGTGTTCTTCACTCCGGTTCTTAGAGGATATTTAGAGCCTGCCGTATCTGACATGCGGCTAGAAAAATATGCCTCTACAGTTTGGGGGGCGCTTTGGGGCGCTGGATCATGAGGTGAATGAAAACAGGGAAGCTGGTTCTCCCCAACTTCCCTGTCATATCAATGCCTTATTTGGCGTCCCCAGGAGGATTCGGCCCCCTGTCGCCGGCGATCTCCTTCTTCCGCCGTGCGCTCCTCGGCAGCAGGAGCCAGCAGAGGAGCGGACGCCGCTCTGTCCTCCAGTCGGCCAACAGCGCCGATTTCCTCAGCCTATAAGTTAGGAAAGTTATATGCGAGCCCGAGCGCTTTTAATTTAACACCGTGGCAGCCCCTGCAGACGGCATGTCATCGGTTTCATTATGTGATTATTTTCGATACTTGCTGAAAACATAGTCGGTGTCTTTCTCGCTTGCGTGGCATTGGAAGCAAGCCTTCGGATCAGTAGCGCCCGTCGGTTCTTTTGTGTCGCCACCGAACACTTCAAACGCCCAGCCGCCGGTGTCGGCCGCTTCCTTGGACTCTTTTTGCATTACCGCGACAAATTTTCGAGGGCCCTCGGTAATGGCATGGTTCTTTTCGGTCGCTGTGAGCACATCGTTGACGAAGACCGACCCGTCCGGATATGGCTTGCCTGCCATGAGCGCGTCGAACGCCTTCTCGTTGGCGTAGACGTTATGCAATCCTCCGGCCGTTTTGAAGTCCTTGTGGCCTTTCTGGATGACCAGTGATTGCACGTGGCGCCATTGTCGATAACCTTCAGGATAATTAACGGTTTGTTTGACGGCTTCGGCAGCCAGAGCCAAAGTAATGAGAGCGCATGCGGAACATAGAGCTAGAGCAACAATTGTCTGTTTCTTCATCTGAGTCTTTCCCCCTTTTCACAATTTGACTTGGTTTTCACTTCTGCTTGAAATTGACAACTACAATTTCTTGTTTCGATCCCCGCTTCCAGGATTAACGAAAGAGCTGAGCTTGTCAAGGGCAAGCGCTGTGGTTAGGAATTATGCTGCGATATTATTATGTTGAGCGTTTCGGTCCTTTAATGGGGTGGAGGGATAGCGCCGCTCGCCTCCCGGAATGAGCCGTTTGGAGTCGCACACGACCTACCCCCGGGGTCAACCAAAACAGGGAAGCAGTTCATCCCAACTTCCCTGTCATGTCATCTTGTTATTTATCGTCCTCAAGGGAATTCGAACCTCTGTCACCGAGGGCACCGACCTAATTGGGGTTACGATCCGACCATTGAGTAAGGTGTCCCTGTTGGATTAGAAATCAGGAACCAACGGTGACCGGTCCCTACTTGCCGCCTCCGGGCCTGACTTTTTGCTCACAAAAGGTGATAAAATCAGTCACTGGCTTGCCGGCTGATTTACCGTCCCAGTAAAAAAAGAGCGGTAGAATTATAGGATAAGTTTCATTCGCAACCGTCTCTTTGCTGGGCAGGATAGCTGGGGCTTCCTCGTAAGGTTTTATCGCAATCGGCTTTACGGGAAAATCATTCCGGAATTCAATCACCCGGCCGAGAGGGGCATAGCCTATGCTATTCTTCTTTTCGGACACAGCCTGGATAATAAATTTCGGGTACCTTTGTACGTTACTGTTGGGAGCGAATTCGGCGCCCGCAAGCACGAGCTTTCTTAACAATGCTGCAATCTCGGATTTGGCGGTTTCATCAATGTACAATTCCACCGGGGCATCACGACCGCCCACGCTGTTCCAACGAGTAACCTCGCCAATAAATAAGCTACGAACCTGATCGATTGTGAGTTCACTCACCGGATTTTCCCGATTAACGAATACAGCGACGGCGTCCCAGCTCACAAGCTTCTCTTGAAGGTCTATCCCGAGATCAGCAGCGGCCTTCTTCTGATCTTGGTCCAGGAAGTGCGCCGCCATGGCGATGTTGGCCTCGTTCCGCAGTACCGCCTCGATTCCCGACTTGGTGCCACCGCCGCTCACTACTACTATTACGCTCGGCAACGCGCCCATGAAGCGGCTTGCCCAACCCTCCACCACATTGGCCCACTCGTTGGAACCCTTCACTCGCACACCGGCTTTGTCTTCGGCCGTAGCTTGCGCAAAAAGACAAGGTCCAATGAAGAACACGATGAGTGCCACTTTGCGGATGATCGATAGACGTGTGACCATGATTCTCACCTCCTAGGAACTATCCCGATTCGGGTCGTGTGGGTTGTAAGACGGCTGAGCGCACACGGGCCCCAGGTTACGGGGCAAGGACCGCACTGCACGGACAGTCGGCTAACAAAAGTTTAGATGTCGCTGTGAGCCGCTATTGTCTCGGTTCGGTTACCATTTGTAGGAAATTTTCGGCGGCCAATTTCATGTTTTGTACGGAAGAGTCACTCACATATACAGCGGAAACCGGTCCTGGATTGTTGGCAGCCGAATTCGTCGCTGACCGGCGATTATAACAAGTTCTATGCCAATTTCCACAAGAAATGATATTTTTCTGTTAGAAGACAGTTACACAGATGTTCGAAGGGATGCCGTAAGATCTGAGCGATGATGTATGACAATGCAATCTTGCGCCGAAACGGCTCAACTAATGTGATCGAAAAAAGAAAAGCCTCTAATTCTAGATGATTACTAATGAGCCATTTTGACCCACGTCCGTACCAAGTCACAAGCTCATTCGTCAAGGACAGTCTTCCGCGTCGGAACACGGCTTGGCAGTTTCCAGTCAAGGAATCTGTTGCTGGAGCGCACAGAATTTACCCTTGCAGAAAAGAGTATACCTATCTTCCAGGCGGGTAATTCAGTCCGATCCCCGGTTGCTTTCCTGTTGCCTACAAACCGGAAGCTATTTCCCGGCAAAATACTGTTCTGCTGAGTTTCCAGCGGAAAATAGCAACGTTCGATCAACCGATGGCTTGGAGAAAACGGATCACGTAACGGTTAAAAGTCTCGTAGTCTTCCATAAAAAAGCAGTGGCGGCAACCGGGAAATAGATCCAGGATGGCGTCAGGCATAAGCTCCTCCAAAATAAAGGAATTCTCGGTCGGAACGAGAAAATCGTCATCCCCGGTCATGATCAGTGTTGGCGCGGATATGCCGTGGACCCGGTCCGCCGTGTCGTGCTTCTGGCAAGCGTTGAATTGCCGCATAAAAGCATGCGCCGGCTGATAGTAGCGGAGGGAAATTTCTACGAATTCTTCGATCCGTCTCGGGGTGTTCCCGGACGAAGCGATCGGAGAAATACAGGTCCATGTTGTTTCTCAAGATCTGCTCGGGCGTTAGTCCCTCGATGGCCTGGAATTTCTCGATTCTATCTTCGGACATGCTCACGGCTCGGTTTCCGCCGCAGCTCGTGCATCCCAGGATCAGGCCGTTAACTTTGTCCGGATAGTTGATGGCAAATTCCTGAGCGATGTATCCCCCCATCGAGATCCCGAGAATGTGAGCCCGAGGTATGTTCAGGAATTCCATTAGCCCCGCGGTGTCGTCAGCAAAGAGACGGATGGAATAGTCCGTCTCGGGCTTGTCGGATCGCCCGGCCCCTCGATTATCGAAGGCGATTACGGTGAAGTGTTTGGATAATTCCGGTATCTGGCGCCACCACCACTCCGCGTTTCTCCTAAGCCCCATTATCAGGACCAGAGGCGGTCCGCTGCCGTGGATTTCGAAATAAATATCTATGCCGTTTACGTGCGCTATGGTCATGCTTTCCCTTTCTTCAACCCATGAAACAATTCGCTCCCCGCTCCCGGATACACTCTGCGTTCATCCACAGGGGTCGGGCGCTCCACAGAGGGCCAGATGTTGGGCTGAGGTTCAGCTCCTTCCAGCGTCACGTCTGAAGGTTTCTTGTCGCGCATAGCGGGATTCTTCCTGATCTCGGCGCCCCTGACGCTGTAGCTGAACTCGATAGGGATATCGTTGGGATCGAATGCGTAGATGGAGTGAATGAAGCCGTGGTCCACCACCTCAGAAACCCAGAAGCCGGCGGAATCGAGCTTGTCTTTGAGTTCCCACAGGTCTTCCTCCGTTTCCACACCGAAAGAAACATGATCGAATGCGAAGGGCCCGGATACGGGGCGCCGTGGTCCTTTTCCGCAATAGGCTCCACGCCGGGCCACTCGAAGAAGGCGAGCAAATCGTGCTCCGAAATCTGAAAAAAGTAGTGCCTGTATCCAGGGCCGCCCAAACCGGCCACGAGCCTCATGCCCAAAAGGTCCCTCCAAAAACGGATGGTCTTATCCATGTCTCCCGTGGCCATGGCCAGGTGATTTACTCCATTGAATTTTATCATGAAACCCCCAGGATGAATTTGTCACGCAGGCTAGTCTTCTTTGTATTCCCGCACCTTCTTGGCCAGGGCTTCTTCCATCTGACGGAGTTTACCGCCTGCGTCATCAAGCTTCGCGCGGCGGTCCGTCAATTGATCCTCGTTGGAAGCCATCGCTGCAACCCACTTTGCCCGTAATTCCTGTTCCTTTGGTTGATTTGACAGGAGCGATTGGACATTGGATCGCAGCCTGCCCTGCTCCTCAGTCAAACGTTGAACCTGCTGAGTCCATTCAGTGATTTGCCGCTGCAGGGCGGACTTTTGCGCCATCAGGTTGCTCAAGTCCTTCATAAACGCTTTGGCTCCGGAGGATAAATAGCGCTGGGCAAGGTAGAAACGAATCTGTTCCTCGCTGCTGTTGGCCAGTTGCACCTTGTCAAACACGTCGCGCTTCTGCTCGACTACGAAATCCACCGTCTCGCCCGGCTTCAGCGGCGCCTCAAAGCGGTAATCGTTGTCCACCTCCTTGAGCGGCTTCTCAGGTTTGCTAAGCTGATAAGCGGTATTTTTCGGCTGATGCAGCCACAAGGTCGCTGGCTCTTTGCCTCGGTTCACGATCTTCCAAGTGTTGGTGAGGGTCTCCACCGCAGTGAGGGTGAGTATGCCGTCCGCGAGTCGCGCCTTGAAATGTGGCTCCCGACGGCTTTTTTCTTGCGGGGTAATGTCCACTGAGGCGTCGATGGCATAGGGGATCACCTCCTGGCTGCCGGGTGGGAGTGTATGGCCGAGGATCCCCTCCCCGAGCGATGCGCTGCCTTCGAAGAAGGTCACAGCGCCCGCGTCCAGCGTCAAGTCCGTGTCGTTTTGCAGCACAAATGCGTTAGTAGCTTTGGGCGAGAAGGACGCCTTGTAGTAAAGCAGTCGCCGCCCGTTGACCTGTTTCGAGAGGATCGGGACCATTGCGGCCTGCCCGCGGGGGATTGACACTTTCTCCTTGGGCTCATAGCTGAAGAGATCCCCGATCTTCGTTCCCTTGGCCTCATTGTCGTAGCTGCTTGCAAGGAGTTCGCCCAATGGCTTGGCCTCCTTTTCAAGAGCCGCTCCGGGAGGCGGCGCTGGAGCTGCGGGTCGAGCCCCGGCAATTTGCCGATCCATCATTTGGGCCGGGGGAGCGGATCGTGGCGGAGCTATTGTTGCCCTCTTATGGTACATCGCCTGCGGCCTAGCTGCCGGTGGCGTTTCCTCTGCCAAATCCGGTGGCGATACAGCCCCCCAATCCACGGCCAAGCGGTCAAAGCCGGGGATCGGTACCTGGGCTCGCTTCACATAGTAAGGCGAATACAAGTCCATCACGTACGACATGGGGTTGCCCGCGACAAAAGAGATCTTCACGTCCTTCCAATCATCTTCCGTGTTGTTCTCGGCCAGGGCCCAGCCCTGGAGGAGAGAGGCATCCTTCTTCTTTTCGTCGAATATGATGCGATAGGAACACTTCCAGATGGGCATCTCGATGAGATAACCAATGCGCAGGTCGCGCTCGCCCTGCCCTGTGGCGCTCAAGGTGAGCTTCTTGCGGTTGGTGTACTTGCTGTCAAGCGAGAGGTCCAATAATCGTCTAAGATCGCGCTGGAGGGCCTCGTCAGCCAGCGAGAACTCGGAGATCGCGAAGAGGTCCAAGGAACGGATCGGACCGGCCTCGGTCAGCAGCACCAGGCGATAGCCCTTCTTCAACACCTGATTGTTAACGACTTCGGTGACGGGCTCGACACCGAGGATGCGCCCCTCGACGGTTTCGCCGGCGGCTTTGGCCTTCAGTCGAGCGCCCTTGAGTTGCATCAGGAATTGGCTGAGAGCGGCTTCCTCAGGCACTTTGATAAGGATGTCTTCAAGCTGCTTGGAGAGCGGATCGCGTGTCTCGTACCGGACAGCGGAGATCCGGCCGCCACCGAGGTCCACAGCGAAGAAGCTGGTCAACAGGTCCTTCATTTGCTCGGCCCGGAACGCCAGTGAGAGCATGGCATTGCCTTTGACCTTCCCTTCCCGTTCCAGGTAACCCATGCCATGCTTGTACAGGACCACCTTTGTCACGGAGGGTGGTTCAGCCGTGGATGGAGCGCTTTCTCCTACGGCCATTGACGCCCAAAGAAAGAATATCACCAGAGCGATAGCGGTCCTTTTCATAAAATCCCCCTTGTTTTCAGATTCATAATGCCGGTGTCTCGTTTCAGAGAGCCGATCCATGCGGCTCCGGAGAAAGCGCTGCCGGCGCTGTTTGTTTAAGCAACCATTATAACTGGTGGCAAAACCCCAATGGAGTGAATGAGGCGCTGCATTATTCTGTAGGGGCGGTTCGTGAACCGCCCGACAATCAGGGCGCTTCTCGAAGCGCCCCTACCGGCTATGGGTGTTCTGCAACCAGTGTTGTACGCGTCAACTGACTTTCGCTCTCCTCTTCAGCGGAAAACTATGATTCTCTTCATGTTACGGAGAGCGTCGTTCAAATTCCGCAATTGCGCAAACAAATCGTGCTCGGGCGATCCCATGGGAGTTTTGAAGTAGAAGGAAAGCCACTCTTGAGGCCCCGATAGTCCGCATCGTTGAGCAAGATCCATAAACAGCGCCAGATCCAGGACAATAGGCGCGGCAAGAATTGAGTCCCGGCATAGGAAATCAATCTTGATTTGCATCGGATAACCCAACCATCCGAAAATATCTATATTATCCCAGCTTTCTTTATTATCTCCGCGTGGAGGATAATAATCGATACACACCTTATGATGAACATTACCATAGAGCGTCGAATGTTGTTCGGGTTTTAGGATTCCGTCCAAAACAGAGAGTTTGCTCTCCTGTTTGGCTTTCAACGATTCCGGATCGTCAAGCACGCACCCGTCTCCGTTTCCTAGTATGTTAATGGAGTACCACCCTTTAAGGCCCAACATCCGGGCTTTGAGCATAGGGGCGATGGCCGTTTTCATAAGTGTCTGGCCCGTCTTCATATCCCTTCCGGCAATAGGCGCCCCTTTGCGCCGTGAATAATCTATTAGAGCGGGGATGTCCGGGCCCAAATTCGGAGCCCCGTTAATGAAAGGCACGTTCTCCGCTATCGCCGCGTAAGCGTAAAGCATGCACGGAGATATATCCTCATGGTTATTTTCGATTGCTTTTTCAAAATCCTCGAAGCGGTTATGAATCTGCAAGACAGGTTTGTAAATTTCTGTGCTGGCGAGCCAGATCATTACAACGTCTTCAAGCTTGTTCCTCGCTTTGAAATCACGAATGTCCTGTCGCACTTGATCTACATCCGGATATTTCTTTTGATTGTTCTTTGTCCAGGCGCCGGCGAGGTTTCTCACATAATTCCGGTCGAAAACACCCTTCATGGGCCTTATTTGTTCCAGTTCAGACTGGACACGGCGCAGATCTTCATTATTGAGCACACCCGCTGCGACAGCGGATTCGTAGCAATTCTCATCGCGAATATCCCAGCCTCCGAACACCAAATTATCGAGAGACGTAAGTGGGAGGAATTCCCGTATTGGAACTCCATCCGCGTTTGAGCGGCCATTATCAATTGTTCCCATCTGGGTCAAAGATCCGATCGGCTCTGCCAGGCCTTTCCTAATTGCCATCACTCCTGCCAGGAAAGTAGTGGATACTGCGCCATTAAGGCCGACAAGAAGAATTCCCAGTTTTCGCGCCGACATGTCCTGCGCATTAATTGTTTTCATCTAGGCCTCCGGTCCGGTTTGATAATAATAAGAAACGACGGATCTCTTCCCAATTAAAACTATAGTATTCTATGTAATTTACATGCGGAAAACAACTTGTTGCGACTCTCATTGACGATGCTTCAACCACAGGCCCGACCCGCCTGAAATGATTCTTTGCAATGCTTTTGGATCATCCTTAACGATTCAATCCAGTGCGCAAATAATTCCAACCGTGTAGAAACCGACCGTGGGGCTGTCGTGGTTCTACGCTTGGAAGATGTGCAACATCGGAGCCAAGAAGTCATCCATCCGGATTCAGTGTTTGGGGTTATGTGAAAACCGCGTTATCTAAGGCGGCGAAACCTACTCTGAAAACACTTTGACGATTTAGGTTGGAATGGTTCGAACCACGAACTTTGGGCAAGGCTAAAACAGGACCTTATCTTCCCAAAAACTTCTTTCGCATGTGCGGTAAAGTCTTACAAATTCTTATATCTTGGGAAATCCGTGTACCCGACAGCGCCAACCGAATACCAAACCTTGGTTTCCGCCGGCGGATTCAGAGGCCAGCCATTCTCAAAACGTTCCACCAGGTCAGGATTGCTGAGAAAAGGCCGGCCAAACGAGATCAGGTCCGCATCGCCGTTACTAATCGCGGCTTCTGCGGTTTCTTGTGTGTACCCGCAATTCCCCATGAGCGGTCCCTTGAACACTTCCCGGAATTCGGCGAGAGTCATGGGTCCTCCCAGTTTATGAAATCCGAACGCCAGGCCGTCTACCACATGAAGATAGGCAAGGTCATGCCGATTCAACTGTGTCGCAACATATAGAAACGTCTCACGATAATCGGGCGAGCCCATGTCGTTGAAATTACCGTTCGGCGCCAGGTGGACACCGACGCGATTGGAAGGCCAGACCGTAGCCACCGCCGTGACGATCTCGTCCAAGAACCGGTAGCGATTTTCCGGACTGCCTCCGTAGCGGTCTGTCCGATGATTGGTCTTGGATTGCAGGAACTGATCTATGAGGTATCCGTTCGCCGCGTGCAATTCCACGCCATCAAACCCCGCTGCTTTCGCACGCTCCGACGCACGTCGGTAATCCTCCACGATGCCCGGTATCTCATCCGTTTCCAGCGCTCGCGGTGTTTCATACGGCTGCTTGCCGATGGGCGTCTGAATATAGTCCCCATTAAGCTTAATGGCCGAAGGCGCTACCGGGAGCCCCTCGTTTTCGTGAAAAGCGCTGTGAGAAGCTCGTCCACAATGCCAAAGCTGGAGAAAGATGAAAGAGCCTCTAGCATGAACCGCATCGACTACCAGCTTCCAGGCTTCAGCTTGCTCATCCGAATAGATCCCCGGACTGTTCAGCCAGCCAATACCTTGTTTCGAAACGACTGTCGCTTCACTTATAATCAAGCCTGCGGAAGCTCTTTGGGCATAATACTCGGCCATCAACGCATTGGGCATCCGCTCCTCGCCTGCCCGTGATCGGGTCAGCGGCGACATGACGATCCTGTTCTTTAAAGAGAGCCCGTGTAAATCAAATGGAGCGAATAAGACGCCACGATTGACACTTGTACCCATGTTTCCCCCCATTAATTGCGGCTGAGATGATTAACCGGGTTTGCAATCCGCCTCTACCGACCGCATTCACTTCAATTATAGTGCGGTCCCGGCATTTGCGATGTTTGTGGCCTGCCCGGGGTCGAGAGACGGGCCATATCGCCGATAAGCTCCTTCGCATGTCTCCCACATAGCCGAGGGAGTCAAAACCCTCGTCACGCAGTTTGAAAGAGCCTGCTTTTCCTATCGTTGAGCGTACCTTACCGTGCGCTTCTCGTCAAGAGCGACTTCAGAATTCCGCAGAACTCCGGGGACAGCGCTCGATTTGCGCTTCAGCCCATGATGACTTCATTTTATTGGGAAAACTCCTGGCGAATCCGCTCTTGACTCATCTTTCAGCCCGGCCATATAATGCGGCAATCCAATGTGGGCCGCGAGCAGGCTTGTCGCCTATGTTATGCGTGGACGGGGAATGGCCGAGCCGATCTATTCTTATTCTGTTTACGGGTTGAATGTCGCAGTCCTCGATTCCGCTTCCGGAGCTTTCAGCCGGAGAGGGAAAACCGGACGTGACTATCCGGTACGGACCTGTTCCGACTTCGCTCCAGGGCGCAGCGGAAAGCGGCAGCTTTTATCAGGCGGCCCCCGGTTCTTTCTTATTGTTAGTTGACGGAGTGGCTCGTTATCTGGTCACCGACGGCAAACAGGTAGTCATTCAGCGTGAGCCCGGCGCCGAGCACGAAGAAATCGCGCTGTTCCTGTTGGGCTGCGCATTTGCTCCCCTTCTTCAGCAGCGGGGGCTGCTTCCTCTGCACTGCAGCGGAATCGTGGTAGAGGGGGGTTGTATAGCGTTCGTAGGCCATTCCGGGATCGGAAAGTCAAGTCTTGCCGGCGCTTTTCTCAAACGCGGCTACCCTATTTTGACCGACGATATATTGGTCATCTCCCTCGTTTCTGACGGAACGCCGCAGGCATACCCGGGATATCCACAACTGAAGCTATGGCCTGACACAATCAGTAAGCTGGGAGAGGCCCGGCAGTCTCTTTTACCGATCAGGCCGGGAATAGACAAATTCCGTCGCCCGATTCGGGAGGAATTTTATAAAGATGCGCTGCCATTGAAACGGCTATATGTCCTCGGCATTTCCGACGCCGGCGAAATCGAAGTGGCCCCAATGAGCGGGTCCGCAAAGCTTACGGCAATCATCAGTCATACATATCACTTGGGCTTTCTCAAGGGTTTGGGGAAAGGCCCCGAGCATTTCAGGCAGTGCAATGCCTTGGCGGAAAGGCTGACGGTCAAGAAAGTGACACGACCGCGCGAACCGTATCTCCTGGAGGAGCTGGCGAATGCTTTGGAGGCTGACTTCTCCTGATAACGAAGGCGCCAAGTTTATACGACTCGCGAGAATGAGGGGATAGCATGGACCGGAAACAGAAGATGGACCGTTCGACAATTGTGGCTCGAGTCGCGGGCCTGTGCGCCGGCGAACTGGACGGCGAAGCTGTCCTCATGAGCATCGACCAAGGCCGATATTTTGGCATGGACTCGATCGGGACTCGGATATGGGGCCTCATAGAGACCCCTTTGGCCGTATCGGACATTTGCGATCAGCTTCGGAAGGAATATAAGGTGACTCCTGAAGAATGTGAGCGAGATGTGCTGGTGTTTCTGAATGAGTTAGCCGAGGCAAACCTGCTGAGGGTGATGGATGACACGCCTGCGTAAATTCCTCAGATTATCGGCTTCAGATCGAAGGTTGTTGGTAGAAGCCGCGCTGTTTCATGGGATGGCGAGACTTGCCCTATTAGCCCTGCCCTTCAGATGGGTCGCCTCGATCTTGGGGCAAAACATGGAAGAAACCTCGAGGACAGTCGACCCGGAACATAAGGAGGTAGCAGAGCGTGTCAGTTGGGCCGTACACGTTGCCGGCCGACTCGCTCCGTGGAAATCGACGTGTCTCACCGAAGCCATAGCCGCAAAATTGGCGCTTCGACGCAGGGGAATACCAAGCACATTGTACCTTGGCGCAGGAAGGGATGAAAATCAGAAGATCTGTTACCACGCGTGGCTTAGAAGCGGAGACAATATTGTCGCCGGCGGCCCGATAGACAAAGTCCTATATTGTGGTGGCCACTTTCGCGGAACAAGGAAAATGAGCGCTATTTGCGGCATATATAATTTGGACGGCAAACCCGCGCCTCGGGAAGGCATAGAGCGGATGCTGGCGGCGCTGGCTTACAACGGACCGGACGGCAATGGAATATGGCTCGAAGGGCCGGTCGGGCTGGGGCACTCGATGCTTTACACTACGCCCGAATCGCTTTATGAAAAGCTGCCTCAGCAGGACGATGAAGCGGGTCTGGTCATCACGGCCGACGCCCGTATCGACAATCGTGACGAGCTGTTCGATGCGCTGGGTATTCCTAACCCAGACCGCCCAACCATGCCGGACAGCGCTTTGATCCTCAAAGCTTACCGCAAATGGGGACAAGATTGTCCGAATCATCTCTTGGGCGCTTTCGCCTTCACCATCTGGGACAAGAAGGAGCAAAGTCTGTTCTGCGCACGGGACCAGATGGGTTTCAAGCCATTTTACTATTACCGGTCCCCGCGGATATTCATATTCGCCTCGGAGGTCAACGGTGTCCTCAGTATTCCCGAGGTCCCCAGGCGCCTCAATGAGACCGCCGTGGCTCATTACCTTGTGCAGCGTCATGACGACAGGGAAATCACGTTCTACGAAGAGATTCTGAGATTGCCTTCGGCTCACACTCTTATGGCGCTGCGGACCGGAGAGCTGAAAAAACGTCGCTACTGGAGACTGGAGCCCGGCCCAAGACTCAGGCTTTCCTCGGATGATGAATACGCAGAGGCCCTGAGAGAGCACATATCCACGGCGACGCTTAGTCGTTTGAGAAGCGCCTATCCCGTAGGCGTAATGCTAAGTGGCGGCCTGGACTCGTCCGCTGTGGCTTGTATAGCCGCCCGAGGGCTGCGCAAACAGGGACAAAGGTTGACAGCAGTCTGTTCGGTGCTGCCGGAGGACCACTCAGGCCCGGAAGTGGATGAACGGGAATACATTGAGGCTGTGCGATCGCAAGAGGATAATATTGACCTTGTGCACGTCTTTGCGGAAGGAGTTACTCCCTTTGACGATCTTGAAAACCAGTTCCTGCGCATGCGCCGGCCGTCACATGATGTTTTCGGTTATATGACAGGGGCCCTCTTTAAAGCCGGACATGACCGAGGAGTTCGGGTGTTGCTCAACGGCTTCGGGGGCGACAGCGCGGCATCCTTTTCAGGTATGGGGAGCCTCGCGCAATTGATCGGCCGATGGGTTGAACTGGTCCTTGGACGGTCGCGAAGCCAAAACCTGAGTGGTCTGACGGCCTGGCGCTTGCTGGCGGGAGAACTCTTAAGTCCTTTGAGTCCTGATTTTGTGTTTCGCTTCTATCAGCGGATCAAGGGGAAGAAACCTTTGGATTGGACCTCCAGATATTCGATCCACCCGGCGTTTGCGAGAAGAATGGGCCTTGATTTACCTGTCCGCAACAGGACTCTGCCCAGAGCATGCGACCTGATTATTGATTATGTAAATTCCGGTCAATTGCAAGAGTTACTGGAAGAATGGGCGTCACGTGGGGCTGCGGTTGCCTTGGAGCCCCGATATCCGCTCCTGGACAAACGTCTGATCGAATTTTGTGTCCGGGTTCCTCCCGGACAACATGTGCGTGGAGGTCATACGCCGCAGTCTTATACGGAGGGCCATGGAAGGTGTGGCGCCGTCTGAAGTGCAGTGGCGCACAACAAAGGAGCCCTTTACTCCGGACTACCACAGAAGGGTGCTTTCAGCGAAGCAACAACTCATTGACTTCTTAAGGAAAACCGGAGAGGAAGATATCGCATGGGAATACGTGAGCAGAACCAAGATAGAACAAGCCTTGGAGCGCCTGAAGCCCTGGCAGGCGGGAACGCTCTGGGAAACGGACGCGCAGCGTATCATCGGTCGAGGAATCGAGATGGCGCGCTTCGTAAAATGGTTTGACAGAGCCGACCAATTCTGATAGGCGATAAGTAAGCAAGGGTAGGGTAAAATAACCAATGGGAGGGATGAACGCATGAGAGAACCCAAGAAAACTCTTCAAGCCGAGGCATCTGTGGGTCTGACTCAAAGGGCTGAGTCAGAGCCGCTAATATGGAATCCGCCGGCCCTTACCACTTGGAAGATCGAAGAAGAAACCCTGGATACAAAGACTGGCTCTGCTGATTTTGGCGGCTAACAACTTGGAAGAACGAATAAGAAGAGACCCGCAAAGCACAGGCAGTGGCACTTGCAGGTTTAGAATAAGCGACGGCCTTTATAAATAATTTCGTAGAGGACCCGACAGGGGCGAAAGTGCTCCGAAGAGGATTGGTTTCAAATAACCAATGAGAGGTATGGACTTATGAGAGAACCAAAGGACACTCTTCAAGCCGAGGTATCCCTGGCTCTTATTCAAAGCGACCAAGCTGAGCCACAGACATGGAAGGCGCCAACTTAACGACTTGGAAGATCGAAGAAGAGACACTGACAAAGACTGGCTCGGCGTGATCCTAGGGCAATATTAGATTGGCTGAAATCTTGTTGATTTTGCGGACAAGAGGCGCAGTCCGATGGATGTAGGGCGGTCACAGGGTTAATGCTATTGGAAGGTGAGCTCTTGAAGTCGCGTGAGGTCCGACGCCGGGAAACGGATGCGCAACTTGTTTGACGGCGGACCAATTTTGATGAGGCGATAAGTAAGCAAGGTAGGATAAAATTACCAATGGGAGGGATGGACTCATGAGAGAAGCCTAAGGAGACTCTGCAAGTGGGGGTATCTCTGGCCCTTACTCGAGACACTGCAATCTGAGCCACAGGCATGGAAGGCGCCAACCTTAACGACTTGGAAGATCGAAGAAGAGACCCTGGAGCCAGAGAGTGGCCCCGTCCGGGATTCGGGCAATATTAGATCGGCTGAAATCTTGTTGATTTTGCGGACAAGGGTGGCGCTCCAATGGATGTAAAGGCCGCCCACGGTCACACCGCTAATGATATTCTTACACAGATAGATGAAAGGAGTCAGTGATGGGTAAGCTTCAAGACACGCATGCGACGGAAGCGCCGGTTGACATCGACTCAAATCAATGAATCCGAAGGAAAAGTCTGGCATCAGCCAACCCTGGCCACGTGGGAAGTGCCGGAAGAGACACAAGCCTAAGGGAGCAGTGGCCTGTTGTAGTCCTTAACACCGAGACAATGCTTGATGCAGGTGCATGGGGCCGTAGTCAGTGATGAATAAGCTTCAAGACACACATGCGGCGGAAGCGCCAGTTGAACCGATTCAAATCAATGAATCCGAAGGAAAAGTCTGGCGTCAGCCAACCCTGGCCACCTGGGAAGTGCCGGAAGAGACACAAGCTTAAGGCTGATGGTAGCGGGACTGAAACCAAATAGACACCCAGCTTCGGGTTGGTCTTGTAACCCGACTGTTTGGTGTTCTCGCAGTTCCCTGCCGGAGATTATTCACGCCCGTTTCCGGATGCTACGACTCAACCAGGTAAAAGGACCCAGCAGATAATAGAGGGGGAAGAGAGCGTCCGGCAACGGCACGGAGTTCCAGCCGTCCACATCCAGAAGTCTGCTTCCTAGTTGATCGACTTTGTATGCCAGGCTTTTCGACAACTTCAGTTGGTACAACACGTCTTGGACCCTACCGATAAGCGAGGCGGAGAAAGGGTCTTGTTTACTAATGGCCTGAATGGAACCATCCAGAAGCGATTGTATGGCCGGATCGCGCTTCGTCGCCTCAAAGAGTTCCTCGGGGAGTGGTGTGTTCAAGAGACAGTGCGACAGTATGAGCCCCAAGGCTAGAGGCCTTGAAATATTCAGCTCAGCGGCTGGCTCGACGATCCTGCCCCAATTCAACCCTTGATTGCGCTCGATAATTCCGGCCAAATCGCAGAGCCAAAAAAGATGGTTCCAGGCGTGGCTTGCGCCATGCAACAGAAGAAACAGAAGCGTGTCCTCTAGCGACATTGTTTTTATTCGCTGATCACCCACAGTTATGGTCGTAGATCTCTTGAGCAACTCTTCGAAATTCACAGGATACAGAAATCGAGAAGTGTGAAATCTCCAATGCAGCTCCATTCTGATCTTCTTCTCTTTGTTCCAGTGAACGAAGTGGTTCCTGAATTGCTTAATCTTGTCCCTTCGATGTGGTGTCTGGTCCCCATAATAGTCAACGCTCACGTACCCTTCGTCGCTGAGTAGTTCCGCCGCTCTGTCTGCCTGCTCCGGAGATACAAGTATGTCCAGATCGCCCGCGTGGCGTGCGGAGAGGTCGCCGTATGCCTGGACCGCCACAGCGAATCCCTTTAGTGGCAGCGCCTGCAGCCGCCGGCCTCGAATAGTCCGGAAAGACGAGCGAATTCCGTTGCCAAGCCGCAAGCGTGTAAGCCGTTGTTTCGGGTACCGTTCGACGTATCTGTGTCCGGATTTGGCCGGGAACGAAAGCCAGGTCCCAACTTCGCAATTTGGTGTGAACTAAAGGAGCAACCCCGTGTCGGTCAATCAAGGCCATGAATATGGGCCATTTTATGTGCTCTTGACTCAAAGAGTGGATTTCCGCTTCGGCCTCCTGCTTCGAGTTGGATCGCAAGATGGCGAGCAAAAGCAGGAACTCAGGAGGCAGGCCAAGTCGCCCTAAATCGGGCATGCCGGCCGGAAATCCTCGCTTGGACTGTCTATCTCCTTTTACCGCCACACCCGCCTCCTGCGGAGAGTTGGTTGCTTCCAGGAATGGTAGTTAAGATCGTAACATGGCGCAGATTCCTACCCTATACGCAAGGGCAATTCAACAATTATAACGGTTGGCGAGTAATCCCGTCAGTTACGCGGGGCGTGGGCGTGTCAGTTGCGAGGAGTGAAACGACGAAGCAATCCCCTAAGCACGGGGAGATTGCTTCTGCTCCGCTCGCAATGACAGTCTTTGGCACCCGTAACTGAAGAGTTACGTTGGCGCAAGCGGTCGCTAAAAAACCGCCACTTTTGATCGGAATTCGGAGGGAATTCGAATTCGGGGGACACCATACTTAATTCGTCTGGGATCCGGGACTGGGAAACGTGCCCCCCGTGCCAGAGAGACAACCCGTGAACACATTCTTTCAAATCTCTCAAACCGACGCTCATCGTCACATCTGTTGTTACATGATACCAACGGCGGCATAGGCTACTTCGATGGCATCTATTCGAGCATCCCGGACAGCGGTGTCTCCCGAATAATAGATGGCTGCGACGCTCTTTAGAGTTTTCAGGCAATCGGAGAAGCCGGCCATGCTCCCCAGCCTACACAGGGTCAGGTAGTACAGAATGGCCAACTCAACCGGAGTAAAGATATAGTCTGACCCATCCTTTGATGTAAGGAACGTTGTAGGCCGCCTTGTTGTGAATGTTGCTATTGGTGTGGACGCCCCCATAGTCGTCGGATGTGTTGAGGTAATCGTTCATGTGGTCCGGATCATTGGTCCTTTTCGGGTCGCTCATGTCCCTGAGCGGCACGCCATTGCCGCCGAGGTTCGGACCGATCTCCCAGTTCCACTTGCCAATGGAATTGGGTTGGTTCGGATACCAGTTGTTTATCATTATCCCAAAAATGTCACTGAAAGACTCGTTTAGAGCGCCGGACTGGTCCTGGTACACAAGATTTGAGGTAGACTCCGTAACACCATGGGTGAGTTCGTGACCTATCACGTCCAGGTACCGGGAGTAACTCTCGAACTTCTCGCCGGCCTTGACCTGCCCGTACCACATCCGCCCCTTGTACCATAGGGCATTGCCCCAGACTGGATTGTTTGCAGCATACGTACAGTTAATCATTGAGACGACGGCCATTCCTTTGTCGTCGATGCTCTTGCGCTTGAGCACGCTGTTGTAGAAATCGAAAACGAGTTGGGCGTTGCAGTGAGCCGAGACGGCTGCGGTCCACGCGGTCCCGAAGTCCGCCGCCGTGTTTTGGACCGGGTGGGGAGGCCAGGTCTGATGTCTGATGTCGTCAAATTGGTAATCGAACGTCCTGACAGCTCTCAGTGGGTCATCGAGCTCAAATCCCGCTCCGAAGTTTCTGCCGAAGAAATCTCGCTTCACTCCCATTTCGTCCACACCCTTGCACGGGACGGGTATGTCTGTGATGCCGGCGTGTGTGGCGAACGAGAAGACGATTTCTGCGGTATTTGCGTCTACGAGGAAATCATACGTGGCAAACACTTCGCATGGCGCCCCCACACATCCTCTCATCCCCTTGTTGCTTTCCCGCGCTTGAGGCGGGATTGCCGGCACATCGGTGAAGTGATAGACGAGGCGCCACGGGCCACCCCGTTCAGGATGATGGAAGAAGTTCGTTTTCGGACCTGATACCGCTTGCAGCGATTCCATGCTCACGCCACAGAGTTTAGCAATGGCTTCCAAGGCTTGTGTCGGGACTGATTGACGCCAACGGAGAAACATCCGGAACGTCGGCCAGGTCTGCGTCCATGGCCACCAGGCTACGATCGGTTGCGTCGATCTCCACAACGGCCCTTGTCCCGAAAATCGGAATTGACCGGTTGGTCTGGGAGAATTTGACCAATCTTGTCCCGGTCAACGGTGATTCGGAAGATGCCTCCAGCCGAAGATCGGGCATGACGGCCGGCTGATTCCGGAGCGACAAGGCCCCTAAGCGCTGACTCCTCGTGGTGTTCCAGCAGTGACTCGATGTACCGTCTCGCGGCCGTTTCGTCATTCACTTGCACCGAAGCTCTCAGTTCCTCTTTGCTCGAGGCCCGGTTCCAGGGTGGCAATCGCCCAGGCAAGCCCTTTGGGCGCGGCTTCGGCGCCGGGGCGGTCCAACTCATGCACGTTGAAGTGTAGTGAGTAGAATTTGCTCATAGCTTCGTCCCCTCCTCGTTTGGTGTTGAAAAACCTTGTGGCGCTAGCCTGAGATTTTCACATCCTCGGCAGTCATCAAGTGTGATTTGCTCCTGGATTCATTTCCGTTTTCCCGGTTCTTCAAAGTTTTGCTCAATGAATATATTCCATTTCATGGGATACCTTTCCCTTTCAAAATAGTTAACAAGCGCCTCTATCTCCTTCAACTCAGATTTCCAGTTTAGCACTGCCGTCTTGATGTACGTCTTGTCAGCTGGTGTGAGACTCATGCGTGCCGTTACCGACAGGAGCACATCAATTGCTTCCTGGAATTGTTTGCGCTGATTTTCTGGCGGTTTCGTTCTCCAAGAGCAAAGAATTTGCACTTATCAGATTTAGATAAATACCAGGCCTTTTCCCCCATTCACGCACTAAACGGTCGCACTCTTCTCGGGCTCTGGTTATATACTCCGTTCTGTCCGAACCTTCCGAACATTTTCCATAACCAAGATACACATCTGCCAGGTTGCTCTCCAGCGATCGCTTGAAATCACTAGCCAACTCGTCGGGCGGATTGCCAGGTAGCTTGAAATTAGGATCTGCAAAAAATCGTAATGCCTGATCGTAAGCGTCTCTTGCATCCTTCAAGTATTTCCTTACCGTTTCTGGTTTCGGATATTGCTTACTCTCTTCTTCCTGCACTGCGAGCATATCATTTACTAAGCCTATCAGGCGGAAATCAAAGGCGGACTTTTGTTGAGGCAAAATCTTTTTTATAAGATCTATGTTTGGATATTTCGGATCGTTCAAAAAAGTTGCATAGGCCCTCAACGTAGGATTTAATTTACTATCCAACTGACTTAGGTGTTTAATACCTTCCTTTACCGCCGTTGAAGTCGTCATACCGCGAACCTGACAAAGCAGACTACTTGCCATTTCGTCGATGGTGTTATTCAGCGAAACAGAAGTGGCTGAATTGAAAATCAGCAGGCCGAATGCGCCGACAAGAGTGATCAATTCCTTCACTTTCGCCTTCATGATGGGATCCGCAAATTGTCGCCTTATGGCCAAGCACTTAAAATAACCTGGATCTACGAAGAGAAGTAAGCCCAGGCGCCCACGAGAATCAGCGCCCAAACGCCAGATGCCACCACTAAGAGCACTGTCGCCAACCAGTAGATTAGCATCTTAGCCCCCAGATCACCCGCCGTAAGACGTGAATTTTTGGAAACTGTGGATTAAGCATCTGGTTAGTCTCTTCCTCCTGCAAGGCTCTTACGTTCAGTCTAATTTGCCGCTCTTCCTGCATAAAGTCGATGTGCCTCCGCTTCTCCGGCATAAAATCGATGTGCCGCCGCTGTTCTGCTTCTGCATAACATGCGATGTGCTTCAGCTCTTGCTTCCTGATTGTTTATGTGCCTCACAGGCATCGATGCTTTGTCGCTCTGTCCATCGAACCGGCCTTGTTTCTCCCCGCAACCGGACCGACGTCGCAACAAGGTTGCAGCCGCCGAGTCACAGCGAGCCGTAACACAGAGATTGACCGAATTGGCATGGTCGCCTCCTGGCGACTCAACATCTCCAAAATGGTGCACGCCTCCGTACGGACGTGTTAGTCAGCAGAAATCAGCAACAGCTTTCTTGATAAAGTGTCCGTCAAATTCTGGGTTTTCGCCGGACGCTCCGGTTGATCCTTCTCGCGGCCTTACACGACGGACTCTCATCCCACCCTAAAGCTCATGGTTTGACCGGCAGGGCCGATTTCACGAATAATCAATCCCGGAATCTGTCTGGTCCCATAGTTTGGGGGCCAAACCGGTCCCGCTGACATTCTTATACAGGTCGCCGAATCGCCCATATTTTGGTTTTTTTCCAGGTGGTTCTTCCCATCTGCTTGTATTAAAGCGCACTGGTAGTGCTTGCCGGGCGATCCGTCTTGATACTCGTTTGAGCCTTTGGTATCACAGTGATAGATAGCCAATCCGCAGGCAGGGCAATATGCATCGATCCCTTGCTGACATCGGTTTTCAATGATGAAGTATTCATTGTCGCTTGCCGGTAGCGAAGCGCAATATGGTGTTAAAATCATTGCCCTGGATCTGGCGAGAATCCGGCGTATTAAGCAAGATCTCTTTATCAAACCACCCGGCAAGATATCTGAAGTAGCCACATATAGGCGCAGGAGTGCGGCCGTCATTCAGATGATTTCCCGCGCTCATCAGGCAGTATTTCCCCAAACCTGCGCTGTTTACGCGGTCGCCGTCCCGCAAACCATAGTCATATAGATCAGGAAATCGACAGAGCATATGGCCGTTCTCATGGCAGAATATTCCTATACTAACCGATTCCAGGCTGCAAATCTGATAGTCCTCCGTGCTCAAACCTCCGATCGGAATCTTATATTCCGCATTAGTGCGGCCACAACCAGGAATTATACGATCCGGTTTACTTGCGGCGCCATTTCTCCGGCGTACATTATGTTTATGGCGTCGATTCTTTCATCACCGTCCGCATCAAATCTGGTCAGGTCAATGTCCTGTTTTTCTATGTAACTGACGGCCTCCTCTAAGACTTCATTCTTTTCTCGGTAGTGATAATATCCCCTTTTGTGTTTTAGCTTTAAGGGGCCGAACACCTCGTTCCTGTAATCGAGTCTGTCACCGGACATCATCAAGAAATAGTCGCGAACGGAGCAGAAATTTCCATTTCCGGTGTAACCGGGCTGATTCAGCATCCGAGAGATTTCATCTTTGTCGCCTTGAAATGGGACATCTTGAAATTCGACTAAAATGGTGAGCCCCACCACTTTTCCTTTGTGAATCTTTCGCCCGGGCAGCAGCCCACGATCCGGGCCATAAGTCAGAATTCTGGATTCCAGATTTTCGGGAACATACGGCGTCCGAAGATCAGTCTCTCGTTTCAATACCTTCGCTCGGCGAACTTCAGGGGCCTCCTTTTGTCCAGGCTCTAGGCCCTTCGGGGGATTGCCGGTGATGGGCATCCGCTGTTGACACAAGCGCCTCGATGGAATTGCCCTGATCGTCCCGGCCCGGTTCAAGCTTGCCGTAGCAGAATAGACCCAACTTTGGATCGTAGACCGCTGTATATCCTTGGTCGTTTTCATAAAGAGCATAGTTCTCATCCCCGTACACGGTCAGCTCTACAGCAGGACCGTTTTCCTGTGCAATTCGCAGTCTCTCACCCCAGATGCCACTCATGACTTGCCTCCTCAGAATGGATTGCTATCGCGAGCAACCGGTTTTGGAGAGTTCCCCCTCATTTCATGTTGCTTAATTGACCTTGTCTGGCAATTGTTTTTTCGGCTAAAGGCATCTGAAAAATTATGTAGACGTCACCAGAATCAGGGCGCCTAACCAGAAGAGGCGAGTAAACTCAGGTATGCGCTCCCGAATTTCGGAGCCTGCCACCGCCACCGTGCCATTTCTAATGCTCACTCCAAGAGGCTCGAACGGCTGTCGCCGCAGCTACGCAGTACCGGCGCCACACTTTCGTCGCTGCGCCGCGGGAACATATCCAAGCGCCTCGCTCTTTCATGTCCCCCCCCTCGTCTATACAAACTAACCGGAAGCGACCTATCAATTTGCATCGGGCGTGCCAAGAAGGGCTCGCGGGGACGTCGTCATGCTAATATGTGAAAATAACTAAGCATTTATAGGTATGCACAGAAGGGCCAATCAGTTGAAGTCAGGTGCCGGAGCGAGTCGGAATATGTGAAAAACACTTGCGGCCGCGAGGAAGCGAAGATACACAATGAAAAAACAACAAGTTACAGATGTGGGAATTCCACTTATGCTTCTGGCAGCGTGAGTGAACATCACCTACAAGCGCTGGTTAATTATTTTGGCGGCCCAACGGGGATATGAATTTCACCATCATCGCCGATCTTTGCAAAGGGATATTTCTAGATAAAACATCATTAATAATATTATGATGGACATAAATCATAATATTATGATAAGATAATTGAAGTAATATTCCAAACTGAAACGGTTTTTCTTGAAATGACAATTAAAGCCTGGGCCGGAATAATCGTTGGAATGAGCCTCATGTTGTGCGACCAGCTCATGGCGGCGGAACACGGAAGACACGATTTCCTCGAAAGAGCTAATCTTGCCTCAAAAATGGGGCAGAACAGGCAAGCCGCTGAGGCGCTTACTAAATTGATCGAGAGTAAAACCGGGGATGCGGATATCTATTTCAAGCGGGGCTTGGTCTACGAAAGACTCGGTCGCAATCAAAGAGCTATCTCTGATTACACAAAAGCGCTCGAAATCCGACCTAACATGGAAACGGCATTAAATAATCGCGGAGTTATATATTTCAGACTGGGTGAATACCAAAAGGCGACCAAAGACTTCTCTCAGGCGATTCAGTTAAATCCCGGCTATGCCCTGGCTTATTACAATCGAGGAAACGCGTATCACGCGGCCGGCGATTTGGACCGATCTCTAGCGGATTTTACCCGGTCCATTCAGATCAACCCTGATTATGCAAAAGCGTACAATAATAGAGGCTGGATAAAACTGCAAAAAAATCAAGCCAAAGCCTCAATGAGCGACTTCGATCGAGCGCTGCAAATTGATCCTAGATATACTCTCGCTTTTTGTAATCGAGGCAAAGCCCATCTCAGCATCGGTGACGGCGCCGGTTCCGTCAAAGATTTCTTCCGGGCCATGGAACTGGATCACAGATTCGCCAATAATTATTTTAAGGCAAATGTTCCGCAGTCCGGCTATGCAAGCAATAATGCAGTTTCCCCAAAGCCCAAACACTCAGTTGCTTCCTCATATAAAGTGCACGCATGGGATTTATTTGAAAAAGATAACCGTGTCGCGGCCACGTCCGGCAGCCCGGGCGTTATTGTTCTCAAGAAAAATCCATCAATGATTAAGCGGAAGCAAAATATCGAGAAGACGTCTCCGGACGAACAACCGGTCCTGAATTTCCTGGCCGCGTGGAGGTCCGCCTGGGAAAAAAAGGATGTCGCCGAATACGGCAGGATGTATGTTCCCGATTTTAAACAGGCAAGCATGGATTACAATACGTTTTTGAAATCCAAACGGCATTTCTTTCGCAAGTACAAAAATATACAAGTGGAAACCGACCAGGTGGAAATTGAAACTGTCGGGAACGAGATTAAATTAAGATTTGTACAATCCTTCCGGGGAGATGATTATCACGATAAAGGTTGCAAAAGAATGATTCTGACCCGGGATGAAGAAACCGATTTTAAGATCGTGCAAGAAGAATGGAGTCCGATGCATGACTTTGCGCTGGCGTCGAAGTAACGAATTCAGCGATTCTCTCCTACAAACCTCCCCGACCGCAATCCCCGCGTCGGATGGAAATCGGCCATAGCCTGATTTGATCCAAACCTGTTTGATTTAAATACGTTCCATATGCTATAAGCCGAAAAGGAGCTCCCACGGCAAAATAGGCAGGAGATCGGGGATCGAGGCAACTTCCCTGGTAGCCCAAACCGCAAGGGTCATGGCAATTGAAAGGTCATGAATAGGACTCCGGATTGAATCCGAGAAACCGACACATCTTCAAAGCCATTATCATAGTCAGCGCCGCTGTATTGTCGCTTTCAGATATGGTCGCGTTTTCGAATGAAACAGTAGACCTCTTCCGACAGAAGCGATTAATGGATTCTGCCCGGATCTTTCTGGACGAAGGAAAGCGTGAGCTTGCTCGCGGCGGTTATACGAGATCTATACGGGTCCTCACGCAGGCCATAAACAGGGGCGCTGACCTGGAAGCCTTTAAACTGCGGGGGCAAGCGTACAATTTCATCGGAGCGTATGATAAGGCGATTGATGATTTCAGCTCCTACATAAGCGCAGGCGGTTCCGACCCCGAAGGTTACATCCTTCGCGGAGACGCTTACAGCATGAATCTCAAACACGAAAAGGCTCTCCCCGATTTTACTAGAGCGATAGAACTCGAACCATCTCGTCCGGACGCCTTTCTGGGGCGTGGGATAGCCCACCTTGGCCTGGAG
>CAVVZX010000021.1:0-10438 GCA_963752855.1 uncultured delta proteobacterium
CGTACGAAATTCACCGAGAAGTGACTTACTTCGAAATGACCATGCGAAGGAGAGGATGTTGGGCCTTCGCCGGAGCCGCCGATTTCCGGGAGCAATTAATGCCCGTCGATGCCAACCGATCGTCTTCCAACAAAATCAACATTTTTTTTCATGGCTGTTCCTTCAGTGATGGTGCTATAGTCGGCCAGAAACTAACGCTAGAAACAAAACTGGCGCCTATTGGAACCGGGGGGATTTTGGTCCGCGACATTCAGACATTCCTGCTGATCCCCTGTTTGGAAAAAGGGCTTTGGCCGCCTCACCGCTTACAATTGATAGAGGCGAATTAAGTCAACGATTATCGGTAAAAAGGGGAGTCTGAAAGATGCCACGTTTGCTCAGGTTTTCCAATTGGTCGTTGAGAAGCCGCTTCATCGCGGCATTCATGGTACCCGCATGCCTAATTTTGGTAGCAGGAATTACGGGAGGGCATTTCCTGCGCGCTGTGTCAGCCGAAACAAAAAATATAACAGATATTGCGACCCCGATTTTTCAGGAGGCCCAGAAACTCAATGGGTTACTCTACAATATGGGTCGTACCAGCTTCGCCGCTCTGGAAGCTGGCGATGAGGCGGGCACGCGAGAGCTGTCGGAGAAACTGACACAACTCAGCTCTGATTTTGCTCAGAATCTGTCCAATCTCGAGAAAGTGGCAAGAGAGAATCTCACTGAACTCGAGCGGGATTCATCCGGTTCCGCCCGGACAACCGGCCCCGGCAAATCGTGGGGTCTCGAAGGGGCCAGGAGCGCGGAACAATACTTTAAGGACGAAACCAACGCTGCAATAGCGGCTCAGCTCGCATACGACAAACTGCAAAAAGATCTGGAACAGAAAACAGGTGAAACGCTAGCTGAAATCAACAAGATGGATGAACTACTTCATAGTATAGGCCAAACCGGAGAGTCGGCTTTATCCAGTAATGAGCAAAAAGCCAAGACGCGCGCAAAAAGCGGCGAGGCTAACACCGATGAGCTGAACTCTATTATTCGAGATTTTTACGACAAAGATTTCCCGGTTGTGGATTCGACCTATAAGCTGAGGCTCCAATTAACAGAGTTGCGGAGAACTATACAGCTTTTCTTGCGGGAGAAGATTATTGACAGACTCACAGGCTTGGACAAGGACTATAAAGCGAAATTTGCCGAGATCAATTCTCAGCTGGCGTTGACAGCGGATCGAGTGGAATCCAGTGAAATAAGAGATGTTATGAAGCAATTAGAGCGCCACCTTTCGAAAGTCGGCGATCTTGCATTGGGTGATAAGGGTCTTTTTGCGTTGCACCGCTCCTCGAATTCGGCTGAATCCATAGTCAAGTCCTCCCAAAAGCAGATGAGCGAAAGTTTGAAAGCTTGTGAGACAGTAATTGGCCAATTTACGGCACATGTGAGTGAAATTAACGCATCCGTTAATGCATCGGCAAAGGCAACGATCAGCGATGCATTATCGCAAGCTCAAATTTCGGCGATCGGCATTGCGGTCATTGGGTTTGGGCTGAGCGCGCTTCTAGGCTTCATCGTGGCCGGTAACCTTTCCAGACCAATCCGAAGATTGGTTGACCAGGCGTCACTCGCAAGCGAGGGAGATCTCACAGTCAACATCGAAGCGCAACACAGAAGTGACGAAATGGGTGCGTTGTCGCAGGCGTTTTCCAAGATGATGGACAGCCTCCGGGCTCAGGTGAGACAGATCGGTGAAAGTGTAAATGTCCTCGCTGGTTCGGCGGGTGAGATGTCGGCTACCGCTGCGCAATTGGGCGAAAGCATAGCGCGAGCCTCATCCGTTATTACGGAGACTACAAGCACTGCGGAAGAATTGAGACAAGCCGGGAGGGTTTCCGCCGATAACGCCAAAATGGTCACCAAAACCGCGCAGGAAGCTGTCCGCGCGTCTACTCAAGGGACTGAGGCGGCCAAAGAGACGATCAGGAAAATGAATCTTATTAAAGAGCAGGTCACTTTGGTAAGCGACACGGTGTTACGACTTAATGAGAACACGCTCGCAATTGGGACGATTATTCAGACCGTTCAGGACCTGGCGGATCAGTCAAACCTTCTTGCGGTGAACGCTTCAATTGAAGCCGCACGCGCTGGGGACCAGGGAAAGGGTTTCGCCGTCGTCGCTCAAGAGATCAAAAGCCTAGCCGATCAATCCAAGAAAGGAACAGAGCAAATTGCCGGTATTCTTGAAGAGATCACGAAAGCCGTCAACGGCGTAGTCATGGCGACTGAACAGGGGCAAAAGGCCGTGCTGGAGGGAGTGGAGCAGTCCACGCGGTCAGCCGACAGCATCAAAGAGTTAGAGGTGATAGTGGCGAGATCGTCTCAGGCCGCCAGCGTCATAGACGCTTCTGCCTCCCAACAGTTCTCCGGTATCGATCAAATTGTGGAGGCCATGTCCAATATCGAGGAGGTCATGCGTCAGTTGGTTGCCGCCTCGGGTCAGTTGAACAGCGGGGCCTCGCGTCTATCAGGGCTCGGGAGCGATTTGAACATGATAGTTCGGAAATATAAATCATAGCTGAGAGTTATCAAATTGATCACGACTACTAGACGCCTGAGATGCTTTGCGGGCTATGCGGTCCCAGTGTATGATTCGAGTTATGACTCCCGAATATCTGCTCTCTATTTTAAGACCTCCGGGTTCCGCAGCTCCCACTGAATCTGCCCGCATACACAGGGATATGCATGAATTTATAGATCTTAAGCGATTCTTGTACGATCGAAAAGGTTCAGGTTGCTTGTACAAGACATAAAACACATATCGCAGAATCACGGCGCTGGAACTCCGGATACGTGGACTTTCTGTCGACCCGGCGCCCACGGAGCGGTCTTCAGGTGAGAGCTGACAGAATTTGGTTGACGAAGGGGCACAAGAGAGGTACGCTTAAAGACAGGACAAAAGGGACTATTCACTAAAGTGACCTCAGCGTCGCCTTCGTCCGGTTGAAGGGGACTATCTGAGGCTTTTTTTTTGTCCAAAGGGCAGTGCCGAGACCGGATTCCGGGCCAAACACCCAGGAATTGGCAAGACTGCCTTATAGTTCAGGAACGAATTGCGAAGCCGGAGACTCGCGGGTGGAGAGTCAGGGCTTTCTGTGGTTGGTTCAGGAGGTTGCCGTGATCTCTCCCCGTCGTTTCATCCCTCTTTTGATTCTGGCGCTGCCATTCTTGTTGATTCCAGTCTTCGTCACTTCAGGAGGGGCCGATATGCCTCGCTCGCTCCCTCTCTGGGTATCCGGAAGTTCCTTTCTCGGTTTGAATTATTCTCTTGTAGTCGTCGCGGTTCTGCTTTTTCAAATTTATTTTTGGGCCGTTGGCTTCCGAGACTTGTTGCAGACCGAGCTGTGGGTTCCCGGTATCCGGCCGGGAGGCAAAATAGATCCGTCGGAAGATTTCCCACTTATTTCAGTTATAGTGCCTGCGCACAATGAACAGACAACGATAGAGGAATGTCTGAGGTCCGTATTGGAACAGGACTACCCGCGCTATGAAGTTATTCTGGTCGACGACAGGTCCAAAGATCTCACGGCTTCGATAGCCTCTGACTTGGCCCGGGGCAGATCTAATTTTGAATTAATCACCCTTCGGAATCTGGCTCACGGGTGGACGGGTAAATGCCACGCTCTGGACGTAGGAGTCAGACATGCTTCGGGTGAATGGCTGGCTTTTCTCGACGCGGACAGTAGCCTCGACAGGACTGCGCTGAGCCAATGTTACCGGGCGGCTCTGAAAAACAAAGTGAGCATGGTCACCCTCAGCCCCAAATTCATACTCAAGACTTTTTGGGAAAAAGCGCTCCAGCCGGCATTTGCGGTTGCATCCTCTATCTTGTTTCCATTGCCTCAAGTCAACGATCCCGCCAGCCCTGTGGCCTCTGCCAACGGGATGTTCTTCCTGATAAGCAGATACGCTTACGAGAAAATCGGTGGCCACCATGACGTGAAGGGCCTGGCCGTGGAAGATATCGGAATCGGAAAAAGGGTCAAGGCGTCAGGTCTGGGGCTGCTTTTTGCCAACGGTAGACATTTGTTGCGAACGCACATGTACACGGGATTCCGAGCGACCCTGGATGGGTGGACGAGAATTCTCGCCGCTTCGATGAATTACAACGTAGCCACAGTGGCTCGCCATTTGGCTATCCACACGCTCATGAGCCCTTTCGTTGCGGTTCTTGCTCTATACCTTTTTGTGCCCGCTGCGCAACGATTCTTTCCAGCCACTTGGTTCGTATTGCCCCTTATTCTTGCAGTGGAAATACTTGTGGTCCCGCCCTGGTTTTGTTCCCAGTTGGGTATATCCAAGAAATACTGCGTGCTGATGTGTATAGGAAACTTGTTTCTGATATGGACCTTTGCGGTCATGATTAAGAAAATCTTGATGAAGGAGGCTCTCCAATGGAGGGGGACGATCTACGATACCCACCTTTACCAGCCCACCGCGTTGAACCCTGCAGCCGGTTCACGTGAGACCGGTTCCGCTGTCGAACACTTCTGAACCATCCAAAATGCGGACCGCCTGTTATCGCGAGTGAACCTGATGAAATTACGGCCAGTTGAAGCGAAGAAGGTGAAGGTAGTAAAATCGGTGAGATAACGATCACGGTGACGATTTACTCGATCAAGATATATTTATCACAGTTCGGTATCGGCCTGTAATCAGATTGGATTGTTTATGGTGATCTTGGTTCTGAGAACGATTTCTCAAACGGATTTTTGAGGTGGAGGACAAAATAGGCGCCTGAAAAGAGCGCCTAAATTCGTACTCATGATCTCTGGCCTAGCCAACAGCTAATCTGTATAGACAATTGTACCGGCAACGATATTCCGTCCGCTACGCGGATTGAGCCGACCCAATTGATTCCCGCAGCATCTTATATGCGCCGGAAGACACAGACGTAAAACGTACGAGCCCTTCGAAGCCCACTTCGGTGTTGGTTACGGAGATCACCTTTCCGTAGATTTCCGCGGTTACTTGGGTGTCGGGAGCTTGCTCCACAACCATCCGTATGTCTTCCCACGCAGAAATCCTTGTTGCGAATATCACTTTTGCCGAGGTGAGCGAAGCGTATGCGATCCGGGCGTTCTCCCCTTTCCCGGACATTATTTTTTGGTCTAGCCGAAACACCTGAACCGCTATCCCGGCGCCCACCGGGCTCAGAGTCTCATCCCTATCGATCAGGTAAGCGCCATGAGGACCGGCAACGCCTCTGACGTCGTACAGTTTGACCTTTCCGGGCACCCCTTTCATTTCAACTTCGAGAATTTGTCTCACATCGAGTTTTTCGGAAAGGCGTTCATATGTGCCTTTACTTATCAGAACTTGTCCGCCTACGGTAAAGGATTCTACTCTCCCGGTGAAGTTCACTTGCGCTCCAACTGCCCCGTATTTGGCTCGTTTTTCCGACCCAATATTGCCCACCACGACCTCGCCCGTGTTGACAGCCACTCCCATTTCGAGATGCGGCAAACCATCGGCCTCGTTCCGAGCGTTAATATCAGCCATAGCCAGTTGCATCTTCAGTGCGCACGATACTGCCAACTCGGGATGATTTTCCAGGGTCTCCGGCGCTCCAAAGAACGCCAGAATGCCATCCCCAATGATTTCGTCAATGATGCCGTGGTGATCCAGGATGATTTCCACCATCTTACCCAAATATCGATTCAGAAACTTGATCACCTGTTCAGGGCGCATCGTTGAGGTGAGGGCAGTGAATCCTCTCAGATCAGACATCATGATGGAAAGCTCTCTTATTTCTCCCCCAAGTTTGAGCCCATCTTTAGAGTCAAGAAGTCGCCTGACCACTTCTTGAGTCAAATAGCGACCAAAGGTATCTTTTATGCGGTCCCTGTCCCTCAATCCTTCCGTCATCTTGGTAAAGGCCAGCGCCAACTGACCAACTTCGTCAGCAGACTTAATGTCTGTAAGGTCGATATCGAGATCGCCATCGGCGACTTTGACTGTTTCGCTGGCCATGCGGCGTAAGGGGCGGCTGATAGATCGCGCAACCAAAACGGAAGCCAGTAGAAGCAATGCGATCCCTGCCACCGCCAAGAGAATTGTTGTTTGAAACAACGCCTCGACCTCGGCGAACAATTCCTTCTTTGGCATGATAGCGGCAAGGGTCCAGCCAGGTGGGCTTATTCTCGTAAACGCCAAATAGGAATCGATTCCTGTCATACCCGGACCAATGTCATAGAACCCGGATTCCTCGGTTAACATGGCTGCCGCGTACCTCTTGGCTTGTGGATGTCCAGCCTCATCGGCTGCATTGAAGACCGACGTGCGCATTACTCGTTCAGGATTTCGATTGGTGACAAAGGTCCCTTTGTCCGAAATCACCGACAGGAATCCTGTCTCATAAACGTGTTTGGAATTGACAAGATTATTCAACCGTTCCAGAGAAATATCAGCAGTCACGACAGCCCTTATGTGCTCTGTTGAGTTTTCTTTCTGCTTGTCAAACATAGGGCACGCGTAGGTAATCATCGGGACATTGCCCCCGCCCTCATCAAAATAGGGGTCTGTCCATATGGGGGTTCTTAGATTAACCGGAACTCTGAACCAACTCTTGGAGAAGTAATTGTATGAGTCTTTTCCGAGCTGCTCGAACTCGATCCCTGCTTTTGTTCTAAAGAAATAGGGAGCAAATCTCTCAATGTCTGACTTAAACATGTGGGGTAAAAAAGCCACCGCGGACCCGAATATCCTGTCATGTCCTTCCACGGTTCGTCTGATGTGATTGAGCAGGGCTTCCTCATCCCAGGTCGCTTGTCTCCATGAAGGCAGCCAAGTCGTCAACTGCTTGGGCCACCAATAGAAATTCCTGTTCGATTTCATTGGCCAGAGACAAAGTGAGATTTCGCGCGCTTTGTTCCGCCTCTTGCCTGATTAACTCTTTGGAGCGACTGTAATTCACCCCCAAGACCAAGGCCAGAACGAGGCAAGTGCTGCCGAGCACCAACAGGGTTATTTTGACTGCAATGCTATTGCGAATTGTTACCATTTGCGGCGCCTAGCGTTGTCTGTCAAAAACTGCGTGATTTTGCATGTGTTACGTTTCGGATCGATGTTCGCACAAGGGCCAGGTGGCTATCGAGCGATCAATCGGCAAAGACGCGCCTGATCACCGAACATCGTTATTTCAGAGCCGATTTCGAGAATATTTCGCCAGATAGAATAGCACACATACTGGCTTACCAGCACTTCTTTATTAATACATATGAAACCATCAAATATGTTTGTGGATTGGAAAACAATTCACTCCGTATCCACCAAGACGCGCTTTATATCCAATACCGGGGTTTTGTCGATGATTCAGATGCGCCAGACTAAAGGGTGACTGCTCCCTGAGAAGCGAATTGTTTATTCTGACAGACCCCAAAAAACTCCACCCTTGAGGATCACTGTACAACCGCTCAAATTTTCGTTCTCATAGTTTCGAGCCAATTTCCGGGCTCGCAGCAGGGCGATTGACCAGATAGATGCCTGCGGCAACCAAGACGAGAGCGAGCAAGAGGATACTTGTGATTGGCTCGTGCAGGAGTGTTCCGCCCGCTATGACACCGAAAAGCGGCGTAAGAAAGGTAAATGACGCCAGACGCGATGCAGGGTAATGCCGGATCAGCCAAAACCACGCTAGGTACGTTATGAAGGCGACCCAAACAATTTGATACACCAGGCAAGCGATTATTAGCGGCGTAATGTTGAAGATTCCGGGTTCTTGCATGGCAATTGATCCGATAGGTAGGACCACAGCGGAGACAGCGAGCTGATAAAGCAAAGTCTTGCTCGGCGCAATTTTTGCCAGCGGGCTGGCCTTGACCAGAACCGTGGTAGCGCCCCAAAACACTGCGGCCGCCGCGAGCATGCTGTCACCAATGAGCATTCGATACGTGGGGAGGGTTAGAGACTCGCTAAATGCCGCCACAATTCCCGCGAAGGCGCAGCATAACCCCATCACTTGAATCAGCCTTAATTTTTCACTTGGAATAAACAGCTGAGCGCCTATAGCCACAACAAAAGGTGAGAGATAGAGGAAGATCACAGCCCGTGACGCACTCGTGAATTCAAGACCCCAATATATCAGGACAAACTCCAGCGCAAAGAGAAGACCGGCCGCGATCCCGTACCACAATGTGCCGTCCCTCTCCAGAAAACGCTGTCCGCGTGCCGTCATCCATATCAGAAGTAGAATAGTGGAGCCAATGGACCGAATACCGGATTGCCATATGGGGGAGATGCCTTGGTTGGCGATTTTAACCGTAACTTGTTGCAGACCCCAACTCACGCAAAGCACCACCAAAACCAATATGGCGGTGAGGTCTAGAGCGTCCTTCTTCTCTGTCCAGTTATAACTCATGGCAGATCAGATCTCACAATAATCTTTGAAAGTCCAGTTGAGATAGACTGTTCAAGCTAGAAATCATTTCTTCTAATTTGTGCTGAGTAACAGTGATTAATGTCACGTCTGGGGATCAGAAAAAAGAAAAAGGCTTGGTCGTCCTCTGACCGCCCCTTGACAGAAGAGGCAATTGCAGTGTATTTTCGGTTAGTCGGGACGTGGCTCAGCCTGGTAGAGCACTGCATTCGGGAAACAGAGTTCCTTTTAGACCTGGAGCGGCTACGCCACGATTTCCTTGACGATTTCAGACATTATTAGGCATTATGAAGCACTTTTGAGCAGTAAAGCGACGCCAAAAGCGACGCCAATTTGACGCCAACCATTGCTCGACGAATCCGAGGCATCCGGTCTACCGTTTTTTCGTTGAAGCACCGTGTACCTGGGACTTGCAGAGTGTGGGCAGGGAAATGAATGCCCACTTACTCCTAGAAAGTCTTTAGATTGCTCTCCGGCTGATGCCTCTATTGTTGAATCAGGATGCCTTTGTGGATGTTTTCAGGATCTCTAACCCCTACCATCGACATCAGTCGAGCCAATTCCTGGGTAATCCCGCTGATCAAAGAAATGATGCCCTGTTCACCACCTGCGGCCAGCGCATAGAGAATCGGGCGGCCCAATCCTACCAGAGAGGCTCCAAAAGCGAGGCCCTTTAGCACGTCACTTCCTCGGCGAAATCCGCCGTCCACGATGATTTCAGCCCTACCTTTGGCAACTTCCACGATTTCGTCTATGACCTGAAAGGGGTGGGGCAAATAATCCAACGTGTGTCCGCCATGATTTGACACGAAAATGATGTCGACTCCTGCAGCAACACATTTTTCCGCATCTTCTCGGCTCAATACACCCTTACAGGCCAATGGAATGGGCACCCTTTTCTTAATGTCCTCAATTTCTCTTAAAGAGAATGGGGAACAGTCAAAACCCATTTCGCGATCACCGATCTTGGTTCCCCTTCCAGCATCGATTTCGATACCGACCCATGTAACGCCATCTTCAATCACCCTATCCAGCTCGGCATGAATCTTGTCTCTATCCCTAAATGGCTTTACGTTGGCAACCACCGGAACTCCAGTGGCCACGATTTCACGGAGGTTATTCGGAATGGGTGTTCCCGTCCACATAAGGCTTCCGGCTGCTTTCAGCCCTCGTGCAAGCTGCATCAAGGCGTCGTCCGCAATGGCGGGAATCGGCATGGTCATCGATGACATGATCACGGGCGTAGAAAGATCCATACCCAGCACTCGGCATGCTGTTAAAGCCTCTGGGGCATCTATGGATGTCTGGCGAAATGTGAAGCGGTCGAGGATTCGTCGATCGTTTTCGCAAATAAAACCTGTTTCGACATAACCCAACATACGACCAAATTCCTTTGCCCTGAAAAATTCCTCTCCCTGTTGGTAGATCTCTGTTAAATCCATGATAACGGCCTTTCTGTCGAGATTTTTGCTCGGCTGGAATCATTGGGCGGTCTTGTCATTTCGGGGTTGTTGTGCCCGGTGACTGTTCGAAGGATAGTTCCCTGAAGCACGAAAAGGCCCCGGTTTGGTCACGCAGGACGCCCGACAGAGACAAAACCTTCGGCATGTTGACGAAAAAGCCTATTTTATCGGCTCATTGAGCACACTTCTCCCCGCTGCCCGTCTCTCAGAAAATCCAGCGAAAGAGCAGAGCTAACAGGACAATGATCGCAGCGGACAGCAGAAGATACGGTCCCGAATTGGTTTCTTCTCCTGTATTCTTTTCCGTGTGTCGGGCCTGGCAACCTGCAGCGCAACCCTCGCATACTTTCGGGTCTTGACTCATGGTTCGTAACTCCCTAATAAAGAGATTGACCCAGGTACTTTGAGATTAATGCTCTGCCTCGGGAAACGCAAAGGCAGCTTAAATCTCTTTGGCAACAAGATGGTTTCACCGGGAATCCATTGAAGCGACATTCTGGGAATAACGCCAACCGTGGACAAGGATACCTGTCAAGCCGTCCGGACATCGCCATGTTTG
>CAVVZX010000022.1:0-65245 GCA_963752855.1 uncultured delta proteobacterium
ATAGGATAGAGGACACTGCGCACAAATATGTCCCTGTTATGATTTTTCTGGTCACCGCAGAAGCTTATTTAACAAGATGGGTCCTCGATGGACTCGTGCCTCCGAAAGATTGGTTGGAAACATATTTCTAATAACGGTTATTGCTTTGGCCTTCGCAACTCTGATAGTCGGAGCGTTTTTGCTCTTTCGCTCTTTTCGTTATGAAGATGTAAGGCTCTTTAGACCGGATAAAGACGATGTCGCTTTTTTTGACAAACACGATTTGCTCGTAATATACCGTGCCTACTCGGAGCGCTTTAATATTGAACGAGGGGTTAATGCTCAGATAACTAATAAGAAAGCTAAATTCCGCGGCTGGGCATATCGGCTGATGTTTGCTTCATTCATTTTGTTGGCCTTGACTGGTTTAATTTATGTAATCCACGCCTGTTGTTTGAAGTTCGCAAATTCCAATGATCCATGGATCTTTTTATGCTAGACTGAGACAGAATAATATAGTCTGAGAACCCAGGACTTAGCGAATCAGAAAGGAGCCGCAGAGAATGGCTGAAAAATACTACAAGAAGGCTCCACCGCCTCCTCCGCCCACGCCCAAAGATGAAATTGTGGCACCGCCATTCAAATGGGTGACAAAGGGTGAAAAAGGCAAAGGTGTCGAGCCGGGGTATAGATCTGTCAAAAATAATCCCATGAGTGATCCCTTCCTTCTCGAAAACGTTTTCCGAAACAATTTCCTATCGGTTCTTCAGTTTCTCTCAGGTCGAGTCTTCTTCGTCTTGCTCCTCATCCGGCAGCAGGTCCTGTAAACTCGACGGATCCTCCAGCCCTTGCAGGATCGCTTCGATGATCATCGAGTCATCGACATCGAGGCTTTCACACAGCACGTCTGCATTTCGCTCACCCGCAAGAATGCTTCGGATCGCGGTCCACCAAATCGGTCCAGCCTCTTGTTCGAGACTTGACAGCATTTCCTCCAGTTCGTCCCGGACCTCCGGCTGCTGCGTCGCCAAAACCGTGCCAACAATCAATGGCGCATGCTTTCTGAGTTCATGCCGTGTGCCCGGAAATTGCGTTTCGCTTCGCGGGCAAGCCGCCGATATTCGGCTGCCTGGTTTTGGAATTCCGCCTTGGTGCGGCTGTCGGAGACCGAGGCTGCCTCCTTCTCTGCGATCTCGGCGAGAAGTCGTAGGTTTTCCAAATCTCTGCTGCACCGGGGTCTAGCTTTTTATCTATGGCAAGCGCCTCCTCCGCGAGTTGCCGCGCTTCGGCCAGCCGACCGGGTAAATTCAGCAGAAGATTGGCAAGGTTGCAGAGACTCATTGCAAGACTGACTTGGTGACTGCTACCGCGAAAACCCTTAATCACTTTTCGATACCACATCTCCGCGGCTTCCGGCTTGCCTGTTCGGTGGCTCAGGATGGCCAACTGGTGCCAGGTCCCCGCGGCACCGTTTGGTCCAGAAATCATGCCATGCTCTTCCCTATTCGTGCGGCCTCCCGGTAGTGTGCTCGGCTTCGTCCCATTCCCCCGTTTCCTCAAAGACCATACCAAGCTGATGCCATACTGTCGCCTCGGTCGCGGGTTCGCCCAGTTGCTGGAAGAGCGCCAGAGCAGCACGGTACCTGTCTGTAGCCTCTTTTAGGTTGCCTTCCAGCATCGCTAATGTACCCAATTGCCCCAGAGTGACACCTTGCTGACGAGATCGCTACCCCTTGGCAATCTCCAGGCCTTCTTCGTAGGGATTTCGCGCGTCCGCATACCGGCCTTGATCCTTCAGCGCACCAGCCATATCGATCAGGCAACACCGCGCTGCCGTTTCACCGAGTCCGTCTGATCAAGCTGATCCAGGACGGAGATGGCATCATGGGACCACTCCACTGCCATGTCAGGCCGTCCGCCCTCTTCGAGGCACCGCCCCAGGCTCTCCAATGTCGCGGCTCGCTCGTAACTGGGCTCAGGGCCGAGCCCCTCCAGGACCGTAAGGAAGACCTCCTCGGCCTCCGCCACGCGGCCCTCGTCCAACAATTGCTTTCCGCGGGCCAACTGCGCCAGGTACCACTGGTGAGAGCCGACTTCGCAGCCACGGCCTGAACTTTTTCGAGAAGAGCTTCCGACTCCTGTTTGAGACCGAAGAGGTCCAGGAACAGGTTCACATAGGTCGCAAAATCGACCGCCCCAGCATCAGCCGCATCCAGTGCCGCTCGTACGGCGTGAAGAATGTTGGGCAGCTCTAGCCAAGCGATAGCCCTTGCCTCGTGGGGATTTTTGCTATCCTCCTTGTAGAGAGAGTTGGTTAAGCCATAGTACCGTTCGCGATGGGCTACAGTCAGTTGCGCCTGCTCGTCTTTGCTGAGTTGCTCCCAGAGCATCGGGGCGAGCGTCGGATGAAACCGGAGAAACGGTGGTTCAATACCTGGCAAAGCCTCCGCCTCTATTAGCGCTGCGGATTCCAATTGCCGCCGGAGAGCTGGCCATAGATCTTCGCTGATCTCAGTGATATCCAGCAGGTGGTCTCCCACGCGCCGCCCTGAAACACGCCCAGCCGCGGGAGCATTTGCCGCGCGGTTTCATCCAATCGGTCGAGCGAGAACTGGAGGGATGCCACAAGTTCGGGGAGAGTAGCATCCGTGGCCGCAGATGAGGCCGCGGTCTTCCGAGCAGCAAGCAAATGCTCCAATCGTGGGCCCAGTTCCACGGGGCGGCGGGTCTTGAGTTGCTGGGCCAAGACGCGGATAGAGAGTGGATGAAACTTCACTTTATCAAACAACTCAACGAGTTCATCGCGTTTGGGCTGCGGCACGACAGGCGTGGGCGGGAGCTTCATCAAGTGTGTGTACCATTCCAAAGCGTCCCGGGAGCTCCTTGCGGCTTCCTAATCCGGCCAGGCTGATACGTTGATGTTCCAGCGAGCCTTCCACCCGATAATCCGGGTGGCCGAAGTCCGGCTTGCGAGTGGTGCAAAGGACCCGCGAAGCGCCGGCCTCGGACCACTTCACGGCCGCGGTGAGCAATTCCTTGAGCGGCTCGTCGGCCAAGGCCTCCAGGTTGTCCAGGATCACCAGCGTGGGCTTCTTTTTGAGCTGCTTTTTCAGCGGCCTCGGCGTCGATCAGGGTTTCGCCCAGCACCGAGCCGATTGTGCTCACAGCCACCGCCACCGAATCTCGGCTCTGGACGCGGGCGTAATATACAATTACCGCGTGTTTGAACATCCCGGTCCGCGTGAGCCATCGACCGGCTTCCTCCGCCAGAGCTGTTTTGCCCTGCCCGCCAAATCCGGTGATGGTGATCCGCCGGGTCTTGTCCGAGAACCATTTCTCGATGTCCCACAACTCATGACGTCGGCCAAAGAAGCCGGATTCGGGGGCGCTTCGGCAGGTTGGTGCTCGGCTCCGCAACTTCGACTTCTTGCTCTTCATCTTGCTCTGTCAGCAACGGTACATCTTCGCCGCTCTGGTAAAGCGCGGGGAGGAACCAGTCCTCAGCTCCAGCCATATTCGCTTTGGCCCCCGCTGAACTTCATATTTCCTTGGATTATTCTTCAAGAAGCGGCGAGCGTTGTCGAGCGATTCGCCAACAGGCCGAACGCGAGCGAGATCCTTGTAGAACTGCCCGAAGAGCATCCGCGTGGTTGGTACCAATACCGAATGAGACATCGCCAACACCGCTGGGATACCCGCCGCGGTGAGTCGTGCGGCCACACTGCTCATGGGGTCACGGTTATCGCCGTGCGCGGCGGTCTGACATGCGGAGAGGATTATCAGCGGAACTTGTTGGCGATGCAAGTTCTCACCGAGTTGCTGTGCCGAAACAAGATCAGTCTTTCCATCGTCTTGTTCGAAAACAAGGTAACCCATGTCGGTACCACTGTCGTCGTCGCGACCGAACATTCCATGACCGTCAAAGTGGAGAATGTCCACAGGCTGGAGATTCTTATCTTCAATACGATCCACCAGCGCGTCAATAGTGGCTGGTCTAAGAAACTCCCAGGTGAACCGGCCTGGGGCGTGTTTTTCCAGTGCATCGAGCACCGCTCGCGGATCAGCCCGAGGGTCGATGAAGCCGGCGTCTTCCGGGCGACTGACCACGAACAGCAGATGGAGCCGATCGCGGGGATGTAACTTTGAACGCGGGCACACCTCCTGTAGCCGCCCGGAACTCCTCGACGGATACTGATTCGCGGGTTTTCGTGGAACAGGAACACACCGCCTTTCCTTGAATCGTGGAGGAGTTCCCACGGTATAGAAAGGATTGCCGGGTCCTCAGCGCGGATCGTGAGTAACCGCGCCTCCTTTCTTTGGTCCTGAAAGGAGTTGAAAAGACGGGCAGCAGCGCTGTCGCTGAACACAGAGTCAAAGAGCGCTTTGCCCCAGAACAGGCAGTTGGTCCGCGATACGCCGAGCCTCAATATCGTCAGGCTCGTCGCTCCAGTGGGTACCATAGACTTCGAGGTACCATTGGATATCCTTGCGGTCTTTGGCCGTGAGAGGGTTCGTAAACTCCAGCGCGCCGGATTCAGTACCGTCAAAGTGAACGCTAACATGGTCCTTGTCCGGGAAGACGAGATTAAGCTCGACGCTCATGGTTCCCCCTCTGGCCCCTACTTGGCTCTTCAAATTGTCTGTTCGGAGTTCATGCCTTGCGATGACAATTTTGGCCCGAAATTTTTCAATGTCAAAGAAATTATTTCTTACAGCGTAATCGCTCACTTACGGGGGTCATCAGCGCACCGGAGGAGCAACTCAACAGAAGCCCAAGGGCGCACAGCCGTGCGCCCCTACACGGTTACGGCTTCACCGCCGAAGGCACAAGAGGTTCCGAGATTGGAACCCAAAGAAGCACAAAAGCATGATGATCAGCGGTATTTTGAAGTTTGACCTCTTGTCGCTTCGCGACCGGACGTATAACGTCTGGGCCACCCCCTGTTCATCGGGGCACGATTCCAGGTGGAATATTAGTTCGAGCAGCTTCAGCCGTGCGCCCCTACGCGGTTACAGCTCGCGGCTGGCTCCCGCTCTTCCGGCCTCTCCCGCCTGGGGAGAGGGATTTGGAATCCCCTTCCCTTGACCGGATATGAAAGAGCCTATGGGCATTCAGGATTCTCTATACCGATTACGGCGCCAGGATGATCTTGCCGTATGCGCCTGCCTGCAAAACCGCTCGATGAGCTTCCGCAGCCTGAGACAACTGAAATTCTTTACCAACCACAGGGGTCAGCGCGCCGTTTTCGAGTCCGGCCCCCAGCGCCGCATGGATCGTGGCCAACTCAGCCTCCGAGGCGTTGAACACCAATAGGCCCAAAATCGAGGCGTCTCGTTTCATCATGTCACGTGGATCGATTTCCACCGCGCCGCGGGAACCAATGACCGCGACCCTGCCTCCCTGGCTGAGCAGCTTGAGATCGTTGGACAAATTCACGTTCGCCAGCAGCTCCACAATTACGTCAACACCTCGTCCATTCGTTAGTTCCCTGATTTGATCGAGGTAGCCGTCTTGTCGGTGGTTGACGACATGATGAGCGCCCTGGGCACGCGCGAGTTCTCTGCCTTCCTCAGTCCCGCCGGTTCCGATAACGGTCAAACCCGCCGCGCGTGCGAGTTGTGTGGCCGCAATGCCGACTCCGCCTGTCGCGCCATGGACCAGAAGAGTCTCTCCAGGTTTGGCGGCCGCTCGATGGAACAGCGCCCTGTACGCCGCAGTGTATGGCACTCCGACCGCAGCGCCTTGTTGAAAGGAGACTCTTTCGGGCAGAGGATGCGCCTGTGTTTCCGCGCAGATAACCTCTTCGGCGTAGGCTCCGCTGATATTCCCCGCGACGTATACACGGTCGCCAACTCGAAACCTCCGAACGTCGGCGCCGACGCTCTCAACGACCCCTGCCCCGTCGATACCCGGAGTGAACGGCAGCTCCGGCAGCCGGGCGTATTGCCCCGAACGGATGTAAGTGTCCACAGGATTAACTCCTGCGGCCATTAAACGGACGACAAGCTGGCCGCGGCCTGGACTGAGCGCCGGGCGCTCCTCAATCCGCATGACCTCCGGCTCTCCGAATTCATGAACGCGAATTGCTCTCATGCCCCCTCCTTCTATTGTTTAATTCAGCTCAATGTCGTTGTGAGGCTGGATACTTGTTTAGGTCCGCACAGGGCCGACCGATACTAATTCGATTTTACCCAAATAAACGTGCGTGGCCCGAGGAGCGATCCCGTCACTGGCTCGAATACCGCATTGGCGTTTTCCGCTTCTCTCAGCGTAACGCCCTGTACGTCACGGGGTCAACGATATTGCAGGGCGATTCTGTATGAAATCTCACCGGCCGTGCGGCCTATGCTCGGGCCTGAGCCTGCCGGCGGGGGGCCGGTTTTCCACCGGGATCTACTTTTCGGATTTTTTGTAGCTGATTGCCACGCCGGCGCCTCTGTCGTCAAAGGTTGTCTCGAAATTCTTGAGGCTCTTTAGATAGTTTGCATAACCGCCCAATCCGAAGTATCCCCGCCTGCCATCCGAGACATTATGCGTTGTATAGCAGCCGCCTACGACCAGCTTGGGCGCTACGGCGTCGAAATAATTCTTGTACCAATCCTTGTCCGCATCAGAGAACACAAAATCGAATGGTCCTTTCAACTTCGGCACGAGCTGGTGCGCATCGGCGAGCCGCGCATCGATGTATTCCGAAAGTCCGGCTTTCTTGAAATTTTCCAATGCCTTCTTGTATCTCGACTCATCAATTTCGACGGTTATCAATTTCCCGCGGGTTTTGCTGAGCGCCCAGGCAATCCAGATGGAGGCATGCCCGGTTGACGTGCCGATCTCAAGCGCTTTGGTGTAATTGTTCTTGATGATGATGTCGTAGAGCAGCTTGCCGTCTGCGGCCGGAACGTTCATGTCGTGCCATTTTCCTGCTTGACTGTCCAGGAATGCCCGGACTTTTTTATCTAACGCCGCGGCTTGCTGGTTCTCTTGTGAAAAGAGCAACGGGGCGGAGGCGAAGAAAAGCGCAATAACAATAAGGTGTAGAGCAATCAGCTTTCTCATATGCAATTACCTCCAAGCATTCTTCTGCTTGACACTGAATAATTCGTCAGCAAGATTTCGAGATATGCGATAGATTGTAATGGAAAATTGGCCAAATACGAAGAGGGACACGATTTGCGCACGGCGCCCTCGGGATTCGGAACAAAACGGTTTCACACGTTGGTTTCAGACTTCCCGGAAGTGGTAATGATCAGGACTAATCCTTCATGTCCACAAGGCATGCATTTTTGGGCGCCGCATCTTTTTGTAAGGTCCGGCATCTTAATAAGTGAATACTGTAGAGCCAGGAGATGATAATGAGCGCAGATAGAAAATTGTGCATAGGTATGATTGTTGGCCTAGGAATTGCCCTCGGCGCCGGCGCTGGCGGACCTTTTTCCGACAATCTGATATCTACTGCCGTCGCGGCGGAGCAGCCAACGACGGTTTTCGTCCTGCAGCATGCCGAAAGGTTCGATTTCACAAAGACAAACAATGATCCGGAATTGACCCCTGAGGGCAAACTGCGTGCTCAGGAACTCGTGCATGCCGTAGGTAATGCAGGGATTGCCGCGGTCTTTAGTCCGAAGGCGAAACGGATGGAACAAACGGTTCATCCGCTTCAAAAATTCCTGAATTTGCCGGCACTCAACTACTACGAGCAGGGCAGCCGCGATAAGATGCTACAATTGATCAAAGACAAGTACAAAGGAAAGGAGGTTCTTATCGTTGGAGCCGGCGCTCACATGGGTAGCGGTGGAATCCACGAAATAATTAAAGATTTAGGATGCGCCGGCCCTGAGTGCGAGTCCAAGGATGCGTACGACAATTTGTTTGTGGTGACTGTGTACGAGCCAGGCAAGGCCACCGTGGCGAAACTCCGGTACGGCAATCCGGTCGCGAAATAGCCATGCGTGCTGTAGCACGCGACCAAAGTCGCGGCGATAAGCTGAATGAGCCTTTGTGGCTATGAAACAAACAATGTAGGTTCCGAGACTGCCAGCGGAATGGGCGTGACGACCGATGCGGTTGTACCCGGTTCCGTGGGGTCACCACACGGCTGGAACGTTCGGTCTAACACTGGTTGGACGGGCATGAGTCATGCGGCTTTCGGTTCGTAGAGTTCCTCTCAGCATCGTCATGAAGCTTCTTCATCAGGACCTTCAAGTTGTCGATCCCAGTAGGCGTTAGTCATAGCCACCAATTCTTCCGTGCTGCAAATATCCGCGGCCGCGGCTTCTAGAGTAGTTTCGGAGACTTTCCCGAACTGCACGATCTCCTCTCCTGCAGTCCTGACCGCGTCAAGAACCTCCTTCACACGTTGAGGGTACTTCCTCCGCAAGAGAAGCGAAGAGGCTGCCGGGCGCAACAACGCTCCGCAAAAGTTCGTACGAAGGTTTCGGGCGAGTCTCTCCATATGGAGAACCAGCGGTTCGAAATTGCTCAATCCCGGATAACCGCAGACGGAGACTAGAAAGAGCTTCTCCGGGAACTTCCACCTCAAAGGATGAAGAACCGTATTCTCTTTCATCTCGAAATGCGGGTCGAGGAATGGGACCAATCTATCAATGAAAGTCTTGGCGAGACCGGTCATGCCGTCCAGATACACCGGGGTAGCCAATACCATCATGTCCGCGAGCCTGATCCTTTCGATGAGCGATTCCATGCCATCGGATTGAATACATATTCCCGGGGTCTCCGCGAAGCAATTGAGACATCCTACGCAGGTGTTGATCTTCTTCCTTCCCAGGAGAGCTATGTCCACTTCGGCCCCCTTGTCTCTGCAGCCGACCAGGAAGGGGGTAAGCACTGCTTGCGTATTGCCGGTCTCCATGCGTGGGGCCGCGTTTATGGCGATAATTCTCATTGTTTCTCATCCCGTGTTATTTGGTAGTTCCGAAATAAGAGCGGCAAAGACCCGAATGCTCTTCATCGGCGATGAGTCACCGCTCGACGAGATCGGTTCTTGCATTGGTCGGATCATATCCGTCTCGCTGACGGCTACCCGTCTCCGGACAAAGTGTATCTCATCAATCAGCGGTCAAAACCAAGCTTCTTTCCCGCTCTGTCTAAGATTTCTGCCGGCCGCGTCCTTGGATTCCGTCCGTTCCTTTCGTAATTCCCGAAGGTCTTTGAAATCGTCCAAGGCTTCCTGAATTTGCAAGAACTCTTCGTACGGGAGAACCACAAATTCTTTTCTCCCTTCCTTTTCGATTATTTGGGGACGCCATGACCTGACTCTTTCCATCGGTCCCCAGGCCGGCTTACCATTCTCCTCTCTTTTTCCCACTTTGGTCACCGTCCAGGAGTCTCTTTACTGAAGGCCGATCGTCTCATCATCATCGGGAACAAAGGGTCGAGGCAGGCAAAGCGCCCGCCGGGGTTTTGTTTTGCCTCTCGCTCCACGAGTCGGAGCGCCTCCGCAGTGAATCCGGCGCGCGGGTATCGCTCGAGGATTTCGGCGAGGTTCTCCGGATGCACCTTCCACTCCTGGGCTATTACCTCCACTAGCCCGCCCACCCTCATGAAGTGGGCTTCCGGCCCGAATTCATCCAGCGAGACGAAAGCATTAAGGTTGGTGGTAATGGCCACGGCCACGCTATCCTGGCGTGACTCGTCCCAGCCGGCTTCCTTTGCGATGCGCCGGGCCTCTCTGGCGCTACCCACGGTGAAGCAGTGCTCCGTAGCCAGGGGAGACGTCTGGAAGAGTCCCACGTCGTGCAGCAGGGCTGCGACATACAACGCCTCTCGGTCGATGGGCTGTTTTACCCCACTCAGTTGGTAGAGGATACCTGAGAAGTAATAGGTGCGCAGGCTATGGTTGACCATCGGCGCGGTAGACACTTCCCGCAGGTATTCCTCCGCCTCGCGAGCCGCCCGGGTGTCCGGCGGGGCCCAGGCCGCGAGGTCCACCTTTGCCGGCCTTCGGGCGGAAAGGAGTCCCCACTGGCTGAGTACCCACCAGAGTCGTGGCCCGAGGTCCCACAGGACGACACCGGCAGCGCCACCGAGCAGGCTCAGTCTCTGCCCGAAAGAAAGACGTGGTCCTCCAGCCCGTTCCCACTCGACAGAGCCGACATCTGGTGGCGCACAGGACTTGACCGCGCAGGGCATGCTCATCATCTCCGGACCGGGGATTCATATGAAGCCTCTATGCAGAATGGTCTTTCGGCCTGAGTCTGTCACTTTTTAGATCATCTACTTGACTGGGCAAACCACCCTCGATTGCGCCCCACCATCCTTCTTCCTCTTTGGCGCGATATTTCTCCTCAGAGGCCGTCTGCCGAATGTTTCTTCAAATTGGCCGATGAACTCGGCGGTGTCAAGCAGAAGAAAGTCTGTCTGTCGCGCAATTACGAGGAATATGATTAGACTGGGCTCACCATCCACTGCGCTTGCAATCTGTCCCGGGTTCCGGACCTGGAGCTGATGCAGTATTGCAAATGAAGAATTAAGTATGGTGTCCCCAGAATTTGCGACATCCGCTTTCAACTCTTGCGGACAACTTTGCGGATGACCTCCAGGAGACCAAGAATGTCGATCGGCTTTTCGACAACAGCGTCCACGCCGTTTTGCGCTGCCATTTTGTCTTCGGCCACTTGGGCGCCCCAACCCGTGAGGAGGACAAACGGCGTCTTGGGCACATCCTTTTCGCTACAAATGCTCTTTATGACCGAAGCGACCTGCCAACCGTTCATTTCAGGCATTCCAAGATCGCAAATCACTAAATCCACCGGCGTCGTCTTGAAGATTTCAATTGCTTCCTTGCCTGATGAAGCCGTGAAAACCGTTTGACCTAATTGAGATAATCCATCTCGGAGCACTGTGGCGACGGCTTCCACATCATCTACGATAAGCAGACGAAGCGGAGGCTCTACATGCGGGTTCCTTGGCCGAATGTCCCTCGTATTCAGGCCCTCCGGCAAAAGGTAACTTCACGGTAAAGACAGAGCCCTGCCCCTCAGTGCTCTCGACAGATATTTCGCCCAAGTGGTTTTTCACAATTCCTAGACTACATGCGAGGCCCATTCCAATCGCCTTTGGGCCTTTGGCGGTTTGGAACGGCTCAAAGAGCTTACCAAGAGCGCCTTTAGCGATCCCGATCCCGTTGTCGCCTACACGAATTACCACTCTACCGTCCTCCACGGAACTACTGATTCTGATCTCTCCTCCTTGTGGTAAGGCTTCGGCCGCATTCTTGATCAGATTCATAACAACATCAAATAGCTCAGCCTCCTTTCCATGAACGAGGCAACCATTTTGTAGGTCGGAAGTCAGCGATACTTTGATCCCTTTCTTTTCCGGCTCGGTTTGCCACCAGGGCCGGCTCATTCGAATTACCTCCTGTACGGTACGGGAGATGTCAAAGACTTTTCCGGTCTCGGCTCCGTTCCCGGATCGAATGCGTGCGAAATCCTGGAGCCGTCTAACGGTCTGGGCACCCAGCAGAGAACTCTCAACTATCTGTCTGAGGTTCTTTTTTGCCCTGGAAAAGTTTTCTGCTTCGAGATTCGTCAATGCAAGCTGAGCTGAGCCCAGGACAATTTGCAAGAGGTTGTTGAAGTTGTGGGCCACTCCGCTGGCTAATTCCGCTATCGCTTTGAGTCGTTCGGAGCGAAGGAGAAGCTGCTCCGCTCTTTTCCGATCGGTCACGTCCAGACAATATTCTATAACCTGTTTGACGGTCCCTTCATTGTCGAAGATCGGATAGGCGTAAACATCAACATTCTTGGCGTTGCCTGTCGTTGTCGTAGTGGACATGCTCGACGACCGCCGGACGACCGGTTTTCTTAACCTCTTCGAGCGGGCATGGATGGTCTAGCCCTTCGCACGGATTAGTCCGCCTGTGGGTAATGGAATAACAAGTTGAATGTTCACCGATACCAGCGGCGATTGCGGCGGGATTGGCCTTCTTAATCGTGTAATCATCCGCATCAATTATATAGAAGGGGTGGCTCAAGGATTCGAGGACTGTGTTGACGAAGTCGTGCTCGGCTTGAGTCGTCTTCTGCGCTTGCTCACACTCTGCAATTTCTTTGCGAAGTTGTTCATTGAACGCTTCCAGGGCGGCTGTGTCTGCTCCGCGCCAATCAGGCCCGGAACCCCCTTTGGTTTCGTAGCCTTCAGTTGTGGGAAGATTTTCCTCGTGCATGAACTGGTCCCCTTGCAAGCAGGCTCGGCCCCGCCCATCCTGAACCATTTCCCCTTATTCTCAACAATTCGGGGACACGAGTCTCCACTATGACTTTAACAATTGAGATGCGCTATCAGAGAAATGGATTCAAGTAGTTGGCTCGGACAAGTTCATTGGGGTATCAAACCCTATTACCAACGTCATATCTATGATGACTGATCGGATTTGCGCCACATGAGGTCGTCGGGCATTTATGGGTGAAAAGCACAGATTGTGGGGCGCCGACAGTGAAAAGCGCATTCTGTCTAGCCTCCTGAATTTCCATTCCTTTTGGCCAAATTCGCTCAGTCGTATGTGTATTCCACTCATTTATGATTCTCGTCGGGGCCTATCCCTAGTTCCGAATTGATTGATCCCAACCTTAGAACTCACTGATTTGACTACGTTATCGAGTTGCGCCTCAGAAATTACGCGATTTGGCACACAAGATGCTTCATCTGAAGGCAGGAGGGGCATTCTAAGGAAATCGGTTTTACTCGACCCAGTCAGCGCTCACAGGGAACGAGTCATAGAATCCAAATATTATGTCAACAGTCACATCTCTCACGTTCCCGGAAGCCCCTGATTTCGTGCAGCATGTGATACATCCTGGACGGGGGTAACCCGAGGAGGGGGGGTTGCCACTGACCTGGTTCCCAGGTCAGTGGCACTCGGAACACGACCCTCTTGGAAAAGCATCAATAGTGGCGCTGCTGTGTGTCGGGAGCGAGGGGGTAAATAAAATGAACATTCAGAAGAGAATTACTCAGATAGTGGCTGAGCCTTTTAGGGCGATTTTCGCGCTGAGGGAGATCGTTCACGCAAATGGAGCCGATGCTCCGGTTACGACGCTTCCAATAAAGCCGGTGAAAGACAGCGGCGAATCCGATTGTTGGCAACCAGTTCGTCCGCATCATGTGAGTTGGACAGCTATCCAGGACTGCAAAAACAAAACGTTGTCAAGGATCGTCAGTTATCCTCAAGCCTTCTGAACCATAGGCGGAAAAAGTATAGGGAATAATCGCCGAACAGTTGAATGACATTCGTGCCAAGTCAAGCTGCAGCACAGGTATCTCGCCAACCACTGGAGAATCGAAACTCCTCATCGGGCGATGAGTCGCAGTTCAGCGGTAACGGATTCCGCATCCACCTCGTCCGCTTCGCGTCTCTTACTTATCGCCGGAATTATGCTCCTGGTCCAAGATGTCCAGAATGTTTTGACGGAGTGAGGGTATTTTGTTTTCCACAACATCCCAAACGATATCGTAATCAACTCCGAAATAATCGTGAATAAGTCTATCCCTCATGCCTGCTATCGATCGCCACTCCACAGTTGGATACTTATTTCTCAATTCAACGGGGACTCTCTTCACCGCTTCTCCTATGATTTCAAGGCTTCGCACGAACGCGCGTTTGAGTGTAGAGTCCCGCAGGAACTGGTCTTTACTGAGTCCCTGCTTCTTTTCAATGAGATATTCTGCTTCGTCGAGGACGTGGCGAAGATACTCAAGCCGCGAGACCGGCATATTCGACCTCCCTCAGAATGTAAGGACCAAGATAGGGACTGAGGGATTCCACAGTAACAAGTTCAATCTTGTGTCGCAGGATCTCCTCGAGAAAAAAGGACAATTCAATAAAATTATCGAATGTCTTTTTTCCCGGCTCGAATTGGACTAGCAGATCAATGTCACTGTCGGGCCGCTGGTCTCCACGCACAAAGGAACCGAACAATCCTATCTTTTTTATGCCCAGCGCCCTGAGGCGAGCTTGGTTCTTTTCGAGCAAATTCAAAATGTCCTGTTTTGTCCGGAGCATAATTTCTTGATAACCCTTAGCGCACATGAATCGATTAATTATACCCAAAACAATAGAATCCAGCGACATTATACTGGGTTCGGCGTGGAACTAGCGGAACCCGAATCAAGCATCTGTAAGAATCTGATAAACATTTAGATTCTGCGACACCTTACAGGGATTCTTTCGGCACGCGCCACCGAAGCTGAGGAAATCGCGCATAATCGCGATCCAGCGTGATCCATTCACAGCCGGATTCAACGGCCAGCGCTGCAAACCAAGCATCCGGCGCCAAATTGCCCCGAGCGTCGGCCTCCCTGCAAAATCGCGTGAAGATCTCCCAGTGGCGCTCACCTGGTTGAACTACAACACAATGGGGTTGTTCAAGCAGTATGTTACAGAAGCCCAGCGCCTCATCCAAAGTGCTCGGTCGAACGAAGATTTTGGGATGCGTGGTGACACGAACCACACCGCTCAGGACCTGTGGCGACATACCATATCGCGCTTCGCCGTTCACGACTCTATCCAGCCAGGAACGGCATATCTCATGTTCGGGAGAATCAGACCGGAAGGCATGCACAAGAACGTTGACGTCCGGGAGGATCATGGGTTGTTCATGACCTCCTCTAATTCGCAGGACCTGTTGAGATCAACCCCTGGCGCCACTCCGCCGGACAGCGCTGGACACCGGCAATTTCACTCGATCCCGCCGAGTCGGTTTCGGTCGGCTGAGGATAACTGCCAGTCCCTCTTCTATCAAGGAGGTCAGGGTGCGGTCTTCATTTGCTGCACGCTTCTTGGCGCGCTTCAGAAGATCGTCATTGATTCTTACAGTTGTTCTCATACATCAAAACATATCGCTCGTGCATCAGTATGTCAATAGGGAAACACCAGTCACTAAGCCGGCATTAGTAGGTTTCCGGTTCGACGGGGCACGATCCAACGACGTGCTACGCTCTTAGGTTCTCGCGTAAAATTCAGTATGATGTCCCCGGAGTTGACAACTAAAAAGATCATCAGCCGGGTGCTCCGAGCCTTCCAGCCAAACAAGACAGGTCCCGGCATTTCCGGAATTCACGTTCGCTGTCTGAAGCGTGGTTATAGACTCGTCGGTCTCAAGCAGAGGCATGTCTCATCACATAGCAGGTCAAGAAAGACGCTGACGCCATTTCTCAGGATCGCGGGAGGTGTGGAACACTCCATAAACAGTCACCGTGCCTTCTGAATACTCATAGAAGACAGCATACGGAAAGCGGCGTACCAATCCGCGACGATAGCTTTCGTGAACTATGGAGTGCATCTCGGGGGTCCGGCAGATAGCCTGCAAGCAAGCTTCGATGCAGCTTAAGAAGTCTTCTCCCAAGCCAGGCCGCCGAAGTTCGTACCAGGCGTAACCCTCCGCGATGTCTTGCGCGGCCTCCGGGGCGAGAATCAGTTCAGCGACCATAAGGACTTCGAAACCCGTCTCTTGGCTTGTTCCCAAGTGATCCCAACAGCAGGATTCTTCATCAGATTGGCTTTTCTCCTGGCCAACTCTTCTTTCTGCCAGTCATGAACCGGGATCGCATCGGGACTGGCGGCAAGATCGTCCCACAAGTCTTCCACGAGCTGCAGCTTTTCCGACTCAGACAGGTCAAAAACCGAGGTGTTGTTTTGGTTCAACTGAAGTCCTCCTGGAACGACACTCAAGCACTATTATTTTCGAGTATACCACACGGCACAGCAACAATTCGCATCAATTAAAAGGGCCTTATACCCTTTCATGAGAACGGTCATCCGAGCCTTCCAGCCAGTCAAGACAGATCCTGCCATTTCCGGAATTCACATTCGTTGTCTGAAGCGTGACTAAAACTCGTCGGTGTCAAGAAGAAGGACGGCTGTTGGCGCGGATTGCCCACTCATGCGCCGGGCCGGACTCGCGGCGGTCTTGCGAACGAAGAATTAAGTGTGGTGTCCCCGATCTCGAAAAAAGAGTCTATCTGAGCAGACCTATTTGCCAGCGGTAACGATCAGCACCGGCTTAAACTTCCCGGGCAAGCTCAGAGCACCTGCCAGCTCCGACGCTTTGAACAGGGCCGGAGTATTAGTCTTCAATCCCAGAGCTCGAGCCTGAAGCAGTATATTCTGACCAGCCATCCCCGCCTCGAGTCGTCCCCACTCTGTCCTCTGTTCAGCAGTGGTCTTGCCCGTGGTTTTGTCAAAATCCACACCGATAATGACAGCGACGGGGACCGTGGCCATCCACTTCTGGCCAAAGGCCGCGTCCGACAAACCTCCTCGCATGTCACCCTTCACCAGGGTCTCTAGAGAATGCCGGTCAGGATCGTAACGATAAACGCCCGCTCCGAGCTTTTCCACAGTCTTCTCACCTGTGACCAGGAATATCTCGAGAGGATAGACTTTCCAAGCAGAGGGTATCACCCTGCCGGTAGCGCCTGAGACCGCGTCCGTCGGGATCTTGCCGTTTGCGGCCCAAAGCATCTGCCCCACCTGGGCCATGGTCAACGGCGCGTCGGCATATTGACGGGCTGTTTTCCATGTGGAGATGGCCTTCTCCACAGCCACGGTCCCGTCGAGACTCGGACCGGGCAACTGGATGTCAGCGTCTCCAGCCCAGACGACCGCCGTGGCCATTAACGCGAAGCTTGTGACCAGCACCGACTTAATTAGTATTGACCAAGACCTTGTACCCATTTCGCTTATCCTTTCTACAAACGAAAACCTACAGTTCGCATGGCCCAGAGACACCACACTCAATGATGCCCCCTCTTGCTTGGCCTCGGCCTTTTCACCAAAGCGCGAGGCCTAGCCCTTTCTTAACGTGGCCGATGAACTTGCCGGTGTCAAGCAGAAGAAGGTCTGCTGTCGCTGATTGCCTCTCAGCCGATTCTAACCATGAGCGTTGAAGTCTGGGAATCCATTGACGGGTGCGGTTCCAACTGTTCATCATCGCCTACTCTGGTCATGCAATGAAGAACCCTTCAGGATGTGTCTTAATGTACCGAAGAAGAGCCTCGTCAAAATCCTGCCGGCGCTCAAGTTCGTAAAGCGAATTGTCCAGCCGATTCAAGTGCTCTTCGGGGATTTTCTCCAGTTGCTCCTTGCGTGCCACTCTGTTTTTGGCCGGGGTTGCATCCGGGAATAGAGAAATTGCAGCTTTCAGTGTAGCTGCATATTCCTTGGCGCTCATTCTAATGAAACCGGCTAACGCTTCATCCCAGAGAATACCGGTGCTATTCCAAAAGAATTGCTGGTGACCGCCATTATAGACCTCGTGCTGGTACCAAACGCAAGAATAAACGGCCCGTTGGCCGGGAGTTGCCGGAGCCATAGTTTTCCGTAAAACCTCTTCTCTCCTTCATGGAATTCAATGTAATCGTCCAAACCGATGCGATCTCCCACGGCCAGTCCTGCTCCGCATCGGCTCTCTTGATGCGGTAATCCTTTTTGGGCTTTTTCTTTTTTCTATCGGTGGTACTCATTACAGGGGACTCTCCGACTGAATAGAATCAGAGTATAAGAGTTCAGGGTTTGCGGGTTCAAGAATTAAGTAAACTGTCTGGAGTTTCCCCTCATTCCAGGGTCTGTGCTTACGATTGAAGGGGTACTCTCGAGCCTTCGAGCCAGTCAAGACAGATCCTGTCATTTCCGGAATTTACATTCGGGGTGTGAAGAGTGATTGTGGTCAGGGGAGTCGGGGCTTTTGGCGGTCTTGCAGAGTTAGACAATTAAGGGCACCTCTAAAAATTGATCGATCTTCAGCGTATTGTGTAAGTGTTTTGGGTGCCGCTGTGTTATGGAGCAAGAGTATCCCAGACACGGAGAAAGATCAAAATGCCAATTCGCCTTCAACCCGGTTTTTTCGATATTCATGAGCGTACAGCCAAGCTGACAGAGATGGGTGATCCGTTGGTTGGACCCAAAGAGCAGATTGACTGGGAAGCATTTCGACCCAGCTTGAATGTTGTGTATGAGAAAGCCAGGAAGAGTAACGCAGGGGCGAAGCCGATTGATGTGGTTCTAATGTTCAAGATTTTGGTGCTTCAGCAGTTGAATAACCTGTCGGATGATGGGATTGAATATCAGATTCGGGATCGTCTATCGTTCATGCGATTTCTGGGGTTACAGCTTGAAAGCCGGTACCGGATGCCAAGACGGTATGGTTGTTTCGTGAACGCCTGAAAGAGTTGAACTTGGTTGATGAGCTGTTTGCGAAGTTTCATGAGCAGTTGGCGATGCATGGCTATGTGGCGCGTGCGGGGCAAATGATTGATGCCACGTTTGTTGAAGTGCCACGTCAACGTAACAGTCGAGAAGAGAACGCCGGCATCAAGGCAGGAGAGCCACCTAAAGTGTGGGACAAGAAGCCGGCCAAACGGCGTCAGAAGGATGTTGATGCACGTTGGACGAAGAAGAATGAAGAGAGGCACTACGGCTACAAAAACCATATAAATGCCGACGAAGCCAACAAGCTGGTGCAGAGTTACGCAGTGAGCGATGCGGCGGTGCATGACAGCCAGGTGTTTGAAGAACTCCTGGATCAGACAATCGATACCGACGGTAAGAAGCGCCCGATATACGGAGACAGCGCATACCGTTCCAAAGAGCGCGAAGAGCGGCTGGTTGCTAATGAGTTTGAAAGTCAGATCCATGAAAAAGGGGCCCGCGGCCATCCTCTTACCGACGAGCAAAAGGCATCAAATCGGATCAAGTCGAAGACTAGAGCACGGGTGGAACATATATTTGGCGCACAGAATGCAATGGGCGGCCATATTGTGCGCACCATTGGTTTGGCGCGCGCGAATGTCAAGATTGGCATGATGAACCTCGTCTACAACATGAAGCGTCTGGTCCAATTGATCAAGCGTGATGTGCGTGCTGCAAACCTGCGTTACGCTACATTAGGAGAGATGCGCCCGCAGTAGCTTAAAAAGCGGGGAATACCCCGAAAAAGCAGAGTTTCTACCTGAATCTTGCTCAAAATCCGGCTCAAATTATGCCGAAACGAAGTATTTTGGAAAATCCCACGTTGCCGGGGTAATTAATAGAGTTTCCTTAAGTATAGTGTCCGCGAATTGAGTGATGGACTGACCAAATCACCGGGGATTCTGCATGAGGGGGATGTCTTGCTATGTTGATTAGGGGAATCAACTTTCCAGACGAGTTAGTAAGAGCTTCAAGAAATGGGCGTTTAGTGATTTTCGTGGGAGCAGGCGTATCGAAACCTCCGCCTTCTAATTATCCAGATTTCGCGGAGCTGGCTGAAGAGGTTGCCACGGGACAATCCCTTAAGAGAGGAGAATTAGATATTGACCGTTTCCTCGGAAGGTTGGAAGATCATGGGGTCCAAGTTCACCACATTGTTCAAGCGAGGCTGAGCGTTCGAATTCCAAGCCGGCTCCGCTCCATTTTGCCTTGCTAAAGATGTTTCCAGCCGAATCAATTCGCCTTATTACTACTAATTTTGACACGCATTTCAGTTCGGCGGCTGAGGAGTTGTTCGGCAAGGTACGCACCTGTTACGCCCCAGCGCTTCCTACCGGCCGTGACTTTTCAGGTATGTGCTACTTACATGGCTGTGTGAACCGGAATCCGACGGATCTAGTTCTAACGGATCGGGATTTTGGACGTGCTTACGTGGTGGATGGATGGGCTACGAAGTTTCTGCAAGAAATCTTTCGGCAATTCACCGTGCTATTCGTCGGATATAGCCATACAGATCCAATAGTTTATCATATGGCAAGAGGGCTCCCGCCTGGGATGTCATCACGTTATTGCCTGATTCCTGAAGAAAAGGAGGATGAATGGCCCTAGGCATAATCCCCATAAGTTACCGCGAGACGGAACGTGGCAAGCAATCGATGCTGATGGATGCAATAGCCTCTTGGGAAGATTCAGTTCCCATGCCAACTGTCAAGCATCAGGTCAAGATCAAAGAAATTCTTTCTGGCGCTCCAACGGTTGATCCAGAGGAAAACGATTATGTTTACGAGGTATTGCGAAACCCTGAGACAGCGCACTTCTTCACGAAATGTGCCTCCAGAATCGACTGGCTCGATTGGGTCGAGAAGAAAGGATTGTTGGGGCCCTTATTTGGCCTCGGCGCACTCGAAGAACCGAGCTACATCATCGCCGACTGGTTCGCTGACAGTTTCGTTGTCGATCATCCAAAAGAGGCGATTTCCACGGTGCTGCGAAACAAGGGACTGCTGCACCCCTACCTTTGGAATCGTATTGCTCGCCGGTTAGGGAGCGGAAAGCATCCGCCCGGCGCAGACACACTTAACAATTGCTTACCTGTATTACTGGCCCACGATCATCCTCACTACTCTGCTGAAGCCCTTGAATATGTGCTCACAGAATGCACCGGGCCAGACTATGCACTGGCGGCCCTAGTGCTCTTCAGGCGCCTTGCAAAGCCCAAGGTTCTGAACAACTCTGGCTTATGAGGTCAGCATCACAGGGAGTGAATACTGGTTGAGGAACGCATGGGACAACATCTTCAAGCCCGAGTTGGAAAATTTCGCCGCAAGCCTCATGCCCATCATCACAGCTCAATTCCAGGAAGCTCACGAGATGCTCCGATTAGCCGGCCAGGTCCGCGGAGATTGGGACAGACTCAGTAGATTGGCGGAAGGCCATTGAGGTGCATGAAGAAGACCGATACCTCACACTACCTATTGACGTAATAATCGACGCAGCGAGAGATCTGATTGAGTGGCTGCTAGTCCATCGGCACGACGAAGCCGTCAGACTGATAATCGATTGGGGCAAGGGTGACATTCCTATTCTGAAACGATTGGCAATCCATGCGATGTGCCTGGATTCTGTCTCGTCTGGTGACCAGAAGCTGAAGTGGCTCCTCCAAAGAGGTTGGCTTTACAGTCTCCCGTTGAGGCACGAGGCCTTTCGTTTAATTAAGACAGCCTATCCAATCTCCGAAGAATCCACGAGGAATGATTTCTTGGAAGCCGTTCTGCAAGGCCCAAGAGAACAGGGGCTAGAAAATCTCGATGTGGATGCGATGTATGATGTCTGGGAACTGCTGGAATTGATTACCGATGCGGACCCCGATTGCAGCAAGGCGGCAAATGCATTTTTGAAGGCTAAGCAATATTGCCCGGATTTGGTTGCAAAAGCGGATCGCCATCTCGCCATGAATGATCGGGCTACTTTGCCGACAGTAAAGCCATCGATGCAGGTGAAAGAGATATTGGATAAGGAACCCGCTGCAATTCTTGATTACCTCCTGAAGGTCGTAGGAGATAATATCCACGGTCTTTCTGGAGAAGGATTGCTCGCGAAGTTGCGCCAAGCCGTTGCAGAATCTTTCGACTGGGGCATCCAGCTTGCTCTTCAACTGCAAGACAGGGGATACCGGGAAACAGACATATGGAGGGCCATTCTGGGAGCGTGGATTGCATCCAAGCTATCGGAGCCTCAACTGATCCGAGTATTTTCATTGCTTAGTGAATCCAATTTGCTTCAGTCTTTCGGAAATTATGTAGAAGAGCTGCTATTTGAAAAAACCCGCTCCACCGATCTTGAGTCTCAATATCTGTGGCTGCCTTCCTCCGAGAGACTGGCAGAGGAGCTTTGGGTTGCGCAGGTCAGGCAATCGAAGATCGACTCACACGAAGAACATGAAGCCGCCGATTTCAATGACTGGACATTTGCAGCCCTCAATCAACCGGGAGGCAGGACTGCCTGGTCTCTGATGTATATGCTGTCAACTCGCAGAAGGGAAGCAGGAAAGGATTGGATGGGTATACCTGAATACTACAAACACTTCCTGGATCAAATCCTATCCGATAATAGTCGTCCAGCGGAACTGGGGAGAATTTTTTTGTCCTGGAATATCCCATTTTTACTCCACATCGACGCCAAGTGGACTCGTACCAGAGTGCTGCCGATGCTAGATTGGTCAAAGGACCAACGAACAGCTGAGCAGGCCTGGCACGGTTTTCTCGGCATGGGTCGGTTATCGGTCAGCTATTCCAGGAGCTTCGACCACAATACGAAAGCACCTTTCCATACGCATCCAACAGGCTCGGCCATTTCAAGGATGATTTCATTCGTCAAATTGCCGAGTCGTGCTTCATGCATGATTTCGACCCGCTGAACGATAGGTGGCTTCCAAGCTTTTATCAAACCTAGTGGAAAGAGATCGGGCCCGCTGGACATGGTGGGTCGGGCGATTTCTTGAAGATAGGACTCGGGAATCGAAGGAGCGCGTCTGGAAGGATTGGATATCCTCATATTGGGACAACCGCAACCACGGCAAACCGTCGTCTCTTGCAGACAGTGAAAAGGAAGAAATGCTAAAATGGGCCTTGGAACTTGATTCGCTATTTCCTGATGCGGCTCAGAAGATCTTTGAAACCCCGGCTCCTGTCATTAGGAATCAGCACCTCTACGAGACTTTCCTAAAAAAGAAAGTGACCTCTCAATTTCCAGACGAAGCCACCCAACTCCTCATTTTCACCCTAAGAAAGGCAACTACCCCTTTCTCCGCATGCGAAGACGTGGCCGCACTGGTAAGGCAGTTGGAAAATACGACAGATATCGGAAGAATCTCCCGGCAGTCTGCGATAGATGGCCCGCCTGGAGTGCGAAGAAGCGAGCAAGTTGCGTGCGGAGCTTGTCGTAACGTAAACTTTTGAAACAGATCGCGGCTGAGTTGTGAGGCTTGACATTCCTGTTTTTAGATGCTAAAAACAGACCATGAATCCGGAGCCGAGAAAACTGGCCGCGCAAATCCGCCGAGTTATAAACCGGCTGATATTCTTGGAAAAACGTAGTGTCCTGCGGCATGGCGGGCTGAGGCTCCATCCGTCGGAAATCCATTTGATGCAGGTAATAAGCGAATACCCGGACTCAAGCGCCGGAGAGATGGCCCAGAGGCTCGGAGTCAGCAACGGCGCGGTTTCCCAGACTCTGGCCCGGCTTGAAAGGAAAGGGGTCATCAAGAAGTCCAAGGACCCGTCCCTCAAGAACAGGGTGACCGCATCCTTTACCGCATCCGGAAAGGAGGCTATGGAGCGTTTTGAGGCTCAGCAGGCGTCATCCAGGGAGTCTTTCTCCAACTATCTGACCGGACTCTCCAAAAGCGAAAGGGAAGTAATCGGCGGCTTTCTTTCTCGCATCGAGGAGTTCATGCAAGGACTGGAGTAAATTTTTTTGACCCATGTTTATAGTATCTAAAAACAGTTTAGGACTTCTTATGCGACGTAGGGATTCCGGGGGGCTCTTTCTTGCAAGAAAGACTTCCGCCCCCCGGACCCGACCAGCGGGAAAGAACCCTTTTGCTAAAAGGGTTTTCCCCCTGAACCCTCTTTACCGAAGGCTCCCATATACTTGCGAATTGGCCATGAGCCAGCGAGAGATTGGCTTAGCCGCACATGCCCTATGGGATCAATATTTAGGAGTTTTTGCGGGGGTCAGGGGGCAGACCCTTTTGCAAAAAGGGTTTTCCCCCGGAAATCCGCTAGCTGAAAGAAATTTCTCATCCAACACAACAACAAAGGAGCGCAAAACATGCGAAACAAACTAATGGCCGGAGTCTGGCGGTACATCGTGGGGGTCCCGCCTTTCCTATGGGAGAAACAGATCGAAAAGTCCGTGGCCAAAGTCAAACGCGCCACTGAATTCATGACTCCCGAGCACAGGTTGGTCCATCACTTTGTGGTCAGAGAAATGCCGCGGCTGGGCAGGCCCATATCCGGCGGAACTGGTGGCAGAGGAGTTGGCTCTGCCGCAGGAGCGTGTGTCGGAGATACTGGGTGACCTGGAAAAGCATTTGACTTTTCTATGCACGAACAGTGACGCGGAAGTGATCTGGGCCTATCCGGTGACGGTTGAAAAGACGCCCCATGCCATAACCTTTCACACAGGGGAGCGGTTATACGCGGCTTGAGCGGTGGACGCATTCGCGACGCCCTTCGTGCAAGGGCGACTGAGAGGCGAAGAAGTAACCATCAGCGTGGTCTCTGAATGCGCATTGTCCAAGCGACCCATGCTCATGGAAATCGACAGCGACATGAACTGCAAGTGTGAGGACAGTGATTGCAGGCCGGTGATCTTCGTTCCGGAGGTGGATTTCAAGACTCTGCGAGATCCCAACATAATAGACGCGTTTTGAAAGGAGAGCGTTTTCTTCTGGTCAGAAGAACACGCCAGAGAATACCGGAGAGAGACGCACAGGGTACGAGGGGCCTATTTCACGGCCCTGCAAATAGCCTATTTGAACAAGAGAATTCAGAGCGCCCTGTTTGGGTGGCGCCCGCCGGATCAGCGAATGTGAAAGGAATTCTCTTGCGACAGCAACGTTTTTCTGTTCTTGGTGAAGCTATCGAGTCTAGGGTCGCTCCTGAAGCAAATTCTGCCATCCGGATTCGCTTCAGGAGCCAATTCGATTAGATTGCCGCCAAAGCTTACCTTCTTTTCACTACAGGCATTTATTAAGGTTTATTGGGTTGGGATTTTACATTCATCAGACTCAAAGCCTTCTTAGCTTCTTCGTGGCCCTGAGCTGCCGCTTTCTGGTACCATTTCAGAGCTTCTTGCCGATTTTCCGCAACTCCCACCCCTTGATGATACATCCAGGCGAGATTATATTGGCCTCCTGCATATCCTTGATCCGCTGATTTCCGGAACCAGCTAACTGCTTCCTTCTCATCCTTTGGAGTGCCATATCCTTTTTTGCACATGATTCCGAGGTTGCATTGCGCGGCCGCGTGGTCTCGTGCCGCAGCCTTGCGATAAAGTTCAAGAGCCTTCTGGTAATCACGTTCCACTCCCCGTCCCGATTGATACATGACTCCCAGATTATTTTGCGCAATAGCCTGTCCCTGATCCGCTGATTTCCGGTACCAATTCACCGCTTCTTGATCATCCTTTGGTACCCCCAGTCCTTTATCGTACATGTACCCGAGGCTGGCCTGAGCTGGAGCGTAGTTTTGCTCCGCAGACTTACGATATAATTCGAACGCTTTCTGATAATCCCGCTCCACGCCATTGCCGCCATAGTACATACGGCCAAGTTTATATTGACCTTGAGCATGGCCCTGGTCCGCTGCTTTGCGATACCATTTCACGGCTTCGCCGAAATCCTTGGGCATTCCTTTGCCTGATTCGTAAGATGTGCCCAGATCGATTTGGCTTGGAGCGTCTCCTTGCTCGGCTTTCTTCAGCAGAGGAGATTCCGATTGCGCTTGCGCTTGAGCCGGGTCGAAGACTTTCACGCCGTTAACCCACGGTTTGAATACTTCTTTGTCCAAGGAATCAAATTCTTTGCTCGGCGTAAAAAACGCCATCATAAAAAAGGCGCCGTTATACCCCTGTACGGAGACCATTTTCATTCTAAGATCGTCTTTGTCGACGGCGATCATCTCGGCCGCCTCGCGTCCTCCCACCGTGAACCCCCTGAAAACTAGCCTCCTAAGCTCCTGCAGTTTACAAATCTGGTCATATACGGCGCCTATATATTCGGCAAAGGAAGTAGAGGACGGGATCGGTTCCTTCACGACACTCATGTTAAAACTTATTACCGGAGGTTTAGAGTCCAGGCAAAAGACTAAATGAGCATCCTTCCAGGCCGATCTCAACTTCTCCGGCAGCTTCTCTTTTTGATCGTAAAGGTCGCATCGGGAAGGGTAGTTAAATGAAATCCCCGCCTTAGCGTTGGAGTAGTTCTTCCAGGCGGTAGTTTGCGTTGACTCCTGGTTGGGGGCTTGAGGCTTGGTTTCGCCTGAGGACCTTGCGAACCGAAACGTTTTCATCGCAGAATCGAATTCCTGGTCCACGGTTCCGGGATCGCCTGCGAGCCTCGAGCACGTGGCCACAAGCACCGTAGACCCTGATTTGAAGAAGAACATAAGCTGCCGTATTCTCTTTTGGGCGCCGCCTGACTTTTCATCCCTTTCCGTAACAAACTTGATTCCGCGAACTCCATCAGAAGTCCCAAAATCCGATTTCTCCAGGAGCACGAGACCTTCAAAAGCGGCTTTCAAACTATCCAACGTCTCCATTACGTACTCATCTAAGGATTTATAGAAGGTTGTTCCCAGACCGGTTCACATAGAATCGAAGCAAAAGGTTCAGGAAGATTTTAAAAAAACTTCCCAGAACTTGTAGCTGAGATTCTTTCGGAGCGAGACCCGGAAGATACCAGGCCGGTGGCAATCATGGCTCAGGATGAAGGCCGTTTTGGTCGCATCAGCACCCATCGACCTGCATGGGCTCCTCCTGGAGTGAGACCAAAGCGCCGCGGCAGGTCGTCAGAGTCTTCCTATATGTGTTTGCTGCGGTATGTATGACCTTGGGAAAGATGACTGCTCTGATCCTTCCTCTGGCTAATACCGAGGCCATGAACATCTTCCTGGAAGAGGTCTCTTGCGATTTCTGTGACTACTTCGTCATAATGCTGGTAGACGGCGCCGGATGGCACAAGGCGAGGGCACTGAAGATCCCTGAAAACATCAGGCTGATCACACAGCCGTCCCACAGTCCTGAACTCAATCCTGCGGAGCACCTATGGGATGAACTAGAGAAGCGTACTCCTCCGAAGTGACCACAATATTCGGGGCGAATCCTTGAACCGGTTCGGCGCGGGCGATCTTATATTTCAAACCCGGGAACTCCATAACCTTCCAGCCTTTGGGAGGCGCATAAGAGAAAATATTATCTCCGCCAAAATCAGCCCTTGTGGGCTCTCCAGTTTGGGCATTTACGCCCGATACCAAGAAGACACAAATAAGCAGTAGCATTCCGATTCGAATCTTCATTTTAGCTCCTCCGCTCATCCGTACCGAGTAACCTTCTCTGCAATTTGATTTTAGACTTTCAGCGAGTCCACTGAGGACAGTTCCGACTACCCCAACCGCGGCCTCCGCTATGTCGGGAGCATGCTCCACAACCGCGCTTCCAATTTGCGCAGCTCCTTCGAGAATTGCGCCGTCGACATTGACAGCCCCTTACAAAGCGGTCCCGCCTGCTTCAGTCGCACCGCGGAGCACATACCCAATCTGATCACAAGTGGTTGCAAAACTTACTTTTATGAGTCTAACCCTTTGATATCACGAGGTTGAAAATGTGGGTTTTGAGGTTTTGCAACCGGCCCTAACAACCGCATCGCCGATCAGGTGGCATGCGAAATTGCCACCACCGCCCATGCCCGGCGACATACCTGAGTTTTGCTTCTTTGCCTCTTTCCTCAGCTTCGGCTTCCGTTGTTCGGACAAATGATTCGAAATCCTTGATATCCGAAATGGCCTCTCGCTTTTGGAATGGTTACTTGTGTAATCGTAGCACGTGGCTGACTGAGGCGCCAAAGAATATTACATTGGATGTAGTTCTATATCTGAAGCTTACAAAACCATCGGAATTCATGTCTCTCAATCAGACCTTCTCAGCTATAGTTGACGGAATGAAGTTTTCCTGAACCACCGCACAGACCAAGTAACAAGAGTACGCCAAGTAAGCAGAGAGTCCTGTGAATCATCCCAAATCCCCCCTGCTCCGTAATCTTAAATCCGGCCTCTTCTTCAGATTCTTTCCTACCTCCTGTAAAGGTCAACCACTTCTTCCTAGCGGAGTTGGGTTGGCTCAATCTGTAACTTATCCCTTCAAAAAGTCCGGCCTGGCATATTCCGGGCTGGGATAGGAGTAGAAACCTTTGCCGGTTTTTTCTCCCAACTCTCCCCGATCGATCATTTCCTTCAGTTTGTCCGGTGGTTTCTGGGAAATGTCCTTTGTCTCGTTGTAATAGAAGGCGTGAACATTATAAACCGTGTCCAGGCCCACCCTGTCCATAAGCCCGAACAGTCCAAAAGGTAAGCGTAGGAAGACCATCCAAGCCCGATCTATGTCTTGGAAGTCGACGACACCGTCCGCCCACATTTTAAGCGCTTCTATCCTGGCCGTATGCCAAATGTGATTCATACAGAATCCGAGATTTTCTTTCTTGAGTCTTATGGGAACGCAATCGATTTCCTTGACCCATCTCTCAGCAATCGCCATAGTCTGATCGCTTGTTCCAGCGCCACCCATAAGGTCAACCATGGGTATAAGTTCCGGATCGTAGAAATGTATGTTTAAGACCTTGTCTGTTCTCCTCGTAACATCCTCCATGCGGGAGATGGGTATAGTAGAACTGTTCGAAGCTAAGATGGCAGCGGATGGGGCCAGATCATCCAGTCTCCGGAAGAGGTCTCGTTTCGGCTGCAATTCCTCGATGATAGCCTCAATGACGAGGTCTGCGCCTTCGAGGCACTTCTCCAGATCCGGAGTGAACGTGATCAGCTCTCTGATCCTTCCTTTATCGCTTTCCGAGATGAGCCTTGTGTTAACCATGTTCGAAAGGATCTCCTCCTCCCGAATCTTGGAGGATTCAATCGCCTTCTCGCTGATGTCCGTCAGGGAAATTATGTTCCCGGCCGTCCTTGCAGCCTTCACTGCGATCTGAATTCCCATTACTCCCGCGCCGACGATCGCGACTCGGGCGATTTCTCCTGCCATAAGGCCCTCCTGTCTGGAATGACTACTTCTACCATGAAGAAATTTCCGTAGACTGACCAGCCATCCGAGCTGAACTGACTATGGTTTGACTCCCAGCATTTCCGTGGCTTCCTCCACGGTGGCTATTTCGCGGCCGATCTCCCTGGCGATCCGCACCATTCTCTCCACAAGCTGCACGTTACTCTTTGCCAACTCCCCCTTAGAGTAATAAATGTTGTCCTCCAGGCCGGTCCGAATATTGGCCCCCTGGCACATAGCCATAACCGTGGCGGGGAGTTGAAATTTGCTTACCGTAATCACTTGCCAACTAGAGCCCTCCGGAACGCAATCCACCATGGTAGCAAGCAGCCTCGGGGAAAAGGGCATACCACCGTTGACTCCGAGCACCAGGCTAAAATGGACCGGCTCTTTCAACATCCCCCACTTGACCAGTTCCAGGGCATTGAAAACATGGCTCATGTCATAGCATTCGCATTCGAATGGGAATGTTTCTAGCGTTGCACCGCTTGATGAATTCGGCGTTCCACGTGAGAGGGTTGTCGAACGTGGCGAGCCAGCCGAACTCGAACGTTCCCATGTTAATGGTAAGCATATCAGGTTTAGGCTCCAATGCCGTCATCGGCATACGTTCTGCGAGGCTGGCCGCCTCTATTATTCCGCTTGGCCGCCAGATTCCACCGATACCATTTCCTACTTGCGTGATAATAGGACACTTGGCCTTTATCTTTGTGAGGACCTCGGAATAAACTTCCATGTCCCCCGTGGTTTTGCCCTCCTTGTCCCGAACGTGGATATGGCATACCGACGCTCCAGCATTGTAGCAGTCATAGGCAGACTGTGCGATCTCATCGGGCTGCTCCGGCAGGGCAGGATTAAGCTCCTTGCCGTGTATCCCGCCGGTCTGGGCGACAGTGATGATTAACTTCTTCATCTTGCCGATGTCACATGTGATTTCCATCGTTCCTTCCTTTCAGAGAGACGACAATCTTGATGACGGCGCTTCCTGACAGATTGGACTCTGCGAGGAAACTAGACCGGAATGGGAAGGTCTTGCATTAACCTAGGTTAAGAAGTCGGTATTTTTTTTTAGATTCTTGCGGATTCTGCTCAAGGCGACAGGAGTTATGCCGAGATAAGAAGCAACATGATATTGAGAGACCTTCTCCTCGAGGCCGGGATTGTTTCTGCTTGAAACTCAAATATCGGGCCGTTGCGTCTTCCGATAGGAATTCTCTTTCCCTCTTTTCCTTCTCGATAAACAAATTCTCAAGGTATTTTCTGCCCAGAATGTTCCAACAGGAATGATCCGACAGCAACTGATTATATTCTTTCAGATTTATGCAAAGAAGGAGGCTTTCCGTCAGGGCCTGAATACCACACCATGAAGGATTGCCCTGCAAGAACTGGCTGAACGCTGACAGGAGTTGATTTTCGCGGCGAAATGCCAGGATTTTTTCGTCGCCTTGCTCTGTTATAAAAAAAATACGAAAAATTCCGGAAGATATGAACCCCAGTTTGTCAGGAACATCTCCGATTCTTATGAAATGCTGACATTTTTTAAGTCGAACAAGCTTCACTATTTTCATGAGCTTGTTCCACTCCTTATCCGGTATGGCGCCGTATCCCACTAATTCCTGGCGCAGTTTGGTCGACCATGAATCATCCATTCCGGTAGACATGATTTCTTCCAGGCAGCGTTTGGGACTAATTTTCCGGAGATCATCCGGAACCCTCATATTGGCGCCGGCCGGCCATCTCTGATCCTTCAGCACGGCCTGGGCCGAGGTTATCATGGTAAGGAGATAGAGTCACGTCTGCTTTTGATTCGTCCTACCAAATCATTAGTACGAACCGGCGAAGACAAGTCAAGACGAGATTTGGTGATTATCGAAGAGGCTTCATCAAACTCACAAATAGTCGTACATACTCTGCGTCTTCCAACTCCTTCTAGGCCCTGGCAAACGGTAGCGCACGTCCGGGCGCTCTCCTCTCCACTCTCCGTACCGGATTACCGGTCGGCGTAACGAAGTAGATTTTGGTCGGAAACAGCGGTTGCGAAAAGGATCCGACTGTAGTATAATCAGCACACACTGACTAAATTACTAATTATTTCAATACGTTAATTCTGGCCAATTGTTGTACATTTCTCATCCTTTCCCGAGAGGTCACCATGGCCAAAAGCCTGTCTCCCCACCTGCATGGACTGCTAAGAAGCATCCCAAGCACCTTCAGGAAGACGGACAGCTTGCAACGAGTCTTGGATTATTTTTACCGCAATCCCGACTTCAACACTGCGGTGGTACAGGATGCGCATGAACACATTCTGGGAGTAGTGACCAGAAACTCAATCATCCAGTTCCTTGCCAAAAACGTCGAGTCGGATCTCTCGATTGAGTCTCTAATTGACCGCAATTATCAGTCGGTGCAGGCGGGGGATCTCGACTCAGATACCACGCTAGACTGCATGGAGGGCAGTCTGGGTGATCTGCTGGTTGTCGACGAAAAGGGCAAGTACTTGACGCTCGCGTCTTACTACGACAGTTACAGCCTTGTCCGAGAGAAATTGCAGGTCCTCACACGGACCTACGACGCGGTCCTAAACTCGACTTACGAAGGAATAATCGCCATCAATTCTGAGGGAAAGGTGACGGTTTTCAATGAGGCCGCTGGTAGGATGCTGGGTCGTGATGCTCAGAAATGCATCGGCGAGGACGTAAAAGAAGTGGTTCCGACCACGCGACTTGTTGAAGTTATGAACTCCGTGAAGCCGCAACTGCGAGAGAAGCATAAAATTGGAATGAAGACGTTCTTGGCCAACCGAGCGCCTATCATTTTGGGTGGCCGCATTATGGGCGCGATTTCGATTTTTCAAGACATCACCTCGGAGGAAGAGCTTCTCTCGGAACTGGCCGACATCAAACAGTTTATGAATGTTTTGCAGCTCATTCTTGACAATGCTTACCTAGGAATCGTTTTTGTCGATTCCAACGGAATCATACAATTCATGAACAAGATGTACGAAGATCTGTTGGGATTAGAGGCGGACGCGGCGATCGGGAGACACATCACCGAATACTTTCCGGATTCCAGATTGCCACTGGTTATAAAGACCGGAAAGCCTGAGTTGGGGTGGAAATACAACCTCCGGGGCAGGACATTGGTCCTCAATCGAATACCGATAAGAAAGGGAAGTGAAGTCGTTGGCGCAATAGCGCAATGTATATTCAAGGATATTTCAGAATTGAAAGATCTGGTCGGCAAATTGGACCTTCTTGAGAGAAAGGTAAAGTTTTATAAGAAAGGAACTGACACATTTGCTGGCGCCCAAGTACTCCCTGAGGGACATCCAAGGCAATAGTGAGGCCATCCTTAACCTGAAAAAGCTGACCCGTCTGTATGCAAGGACCGATTCTCCTGTCTTGGTCATCGGAGACACCGGGACCGGCAAAGAGTTGTTTGCGCACTCGATCCATGGTTCAAGCAATCGCTCGAAGGGTCCTTTCGTTTGCCTGAACTCAGCCTCGCTGCCGAAAGAGCTGCTAGAATCGGAGCTTTTTGGGTACGCTCCAGGCGCCTTCACAGGCGCGCACCACAAGGGCAAGATCGGTAAACTCGAGCTGGCGGAGGGCGGGACCCTGTTCTTGGATGAAATTGGGGAACTTTCCTTGAGCGCCCAGGCGAAGCTATTGAGGGTGCTGGAAGAGAAACGAGTGGAACGGATCGGTGACGTCCGTCCGATAGACGTGGATTTCCGTCTCGTCGCAGCCACCAACAAGAATCTTGAGCAAATGGTGAAAGAAGGAAGATTCAGGGACGATCTCTACTATCGTCTGGGAACTATGACCCTTTTTGTCCCGACGCTTAAAAGCAGATCGGAAGACATCCCATTGTTGATAAACTATTACATGGAACGACAGGCGGTCAGTCCGATCAAGATATCCGTTCGGGCGTTGAGCGCTCTGATGAAATATCACTGGCCGGGAAACGTTCGCGAGCTAAGGAACGTCATTGAGAGAGCAGTTACCCTTTTGGATGAGGACGACACCATTGATATCAACCACTTGCCATCTCATGTTGTGAGAGCGGCATCCGCGAAGCGACCGGACGTGGAGCTTTCCGAACTGGCTCTCAAAGGAGTTGTCTGGGAGCAGGAGGAGAAAACGATTCGTGCGGCCCTGGCTCGCTGCAAAGGCAAGAAGGCCCACGCAGCCAAGGTGTTGGGGATCTCCCGATCACTTCTCTATAGCAAGATGAGGCGCTACGGTATGTCTCCGTGAAGGCGCCCCGAGGAGACTTTGTGTAGTATGTGTTGGAATCAGGACATGTCCAGAATCAGATCACTTCTTGTTCCTAAGTACACCGCAGGAGCGCTTTGGGCTGTTCTTGGGATTTCTTCAATCAAAACATGGCGATAATAGGAACAGCGCCAAGTCTTGAAATCGCAAGCGCGTCACGGGATCGGGTACGGCCCAGTTGACTCAGAATGAAAGCGCTACCTGTTTAATCATATTTGTGTAGCCATTCCAGTACATTACCCTAATCAGGGCAATCTGTGGAATGAAAATTGCAACGCTCGGAGGTAGAATCAAGAAGCGCACCAAACTTCGAAAGGAGCTGCTCATGCTCGTTATTGGTGTAGCTGGAAGTCCAAGAAAGGGGGGAAACACAGAGATCGTAGTAAAAGAGGCCCTTAAGGTATCACAGGAAGAGGGCCTAATGACTGAGTTCATCCACTTGGCCGATGTACGCATTCATCCCTGCAACGAATGCATGGTCTGCAAGAAAAAACGAATCTGCCCGGTAGATGACGATTTTTCAGCTGTATACGAAACCATGCTCAAGGCTGACGGGATCATCCTTGGATCGCCCGTCTTTTTCAGCTCTGCCACTCCGGAAATCAAAGCGCTTATAGATCGTGCGGGATACCTGGCAATCGCTCAGGAGCGACCGTTTGAGAGAAAGGTCGGGGGCCCCTTGGTTGTGGGGCGTCGAGCCGGACACAACTTCGTGTTCGCCGAATTACTCTTCTTCTTTCTTTACCACGGCATGGTAGTCCCAGGTTCCGTTTATTGGAACGTAGGCTTTGGCAAGGAGCCGGGAGAGGTGTTGGCTGATGAGGAAGGGATGAATACCGTTCGTCAATTCGCCAAAAATCTATCTTGGGTGATCAAAAAGATCCGATAGCGTAGATAACTGAGCGTCGGAAAAAGAAGCCAAAAATTCAACTCGATGAAGAAATTTCCCGAGAGTTCCTCGGGCGCTGACTCACAGGATTTAGCTGGAAGCCTTTAGAAAGACACGAACAGGACACGTTATCTTTTGCGTGTCGGGTGAACCAAGGACCAAAACCGGATGCGCGATTTGGAGCAAAGGGCTGAAGGTTGGCGAAGGTAGATTTTGCTCTTCTTAATCGAGAAATAGACCGTGGGGGTGCCCATGGTGTGCAAGGGGGAAAAGTAAGAGCGTTAAAAGACAAAAGTGGGCTGATGAAGGATGTTCGCTTATGAGTGGCTATAGGCGGATAATCTTTGCGTTACACGAGTCACCAAGCTCTAGACCCAAGAAAAAGGAGGGGACGAGATGAACCGAACAGAAAGGTTGTTCGTGATTTTCCTCATGACTTTGGCCCTTATCGTTGTTGCTCAAATGGGGCCAGCGACTGTGGTTCACGCGCAGCAACAGTTCACCGAATGGGGCTGGCCTTTGCCTTATGAGAAAGTATCCGATAAGTCCGTGGCATACCTGAAGGAAAAAGGTTGGTGGCCTCTGAAATGGGCCTATCAACCTCCGTGGATGGCTGAAGCCACCATCCCGTGGATCATCAAGAAGCTGGATTTGGCTAAAAAGAGGGGGCTGGAACTCGAGATTTTGGGTTTGCTGGCCGGCCCGGATATCAACGAAGGGCTAGCCTCGGGCAAATTCCCCATAGGCAACGGCGGCAACTTTCCGGTCACCTCCTTGCTTGACAAAAAGGTGAAGGTCAAGAGCGCGGGTATCATCTGGACCCCGCTGGACGAACATCCCATTCTGGTGCATCTGGACTCAAAAATAACAAAACCGAAGGACCTCGAGGGAAAGAGTGTCGGCTTGGTGGTCGGCTCCTCAGCAGAGTTCGCCTTTGTCGGCTATGCCATGGCCCAGGGAATTGATCTGTCGAAGGTCGCCGTGAAGCCCATGCCCATCCCCGACCAGGCCACGTTCCCGGCAGGGATCGACGCGGTGGTGCCTTGGGCGCCGACCCCGACTCTGATGACCAAGTACAGGAAGAACGCGAAGGTATTCGCTGACACAGGCCCATACCAGCTTTACTGGGGTGACGTCCACGTGAGGACGGAACTGATCGAGAATTGCCCGGACGTGGTTCAGGCGCTGACAGACATGGCTGTAGAGGCGCTTCTATGGGGACGTACCCGTCCCAAGGAGGCAACGGATATCGTGAAGCAAGATCCGTACCTGGAAAGCTACCCCTGGCAGTTGCTCTATGATGAGAATGTCACCTGGATGAGCAGATTGAAGCCCACGTGGATCTATCCATTCGCGGAAATCTATGCCCATGAAGGGGCCAGGATCGCGAAGTGGCTCCATGAAAGGGACCGCCTTAAGCAAAAACTCACAGAAAAGGACTATCTTGACTATTTCGCCCCAGGCGTACAGTTCATGAACAATACCTTCAAGAAGCTGGGTTGGGCGATCCCTTCTTCGCCACCTTATTTCGCGGCTGGCATGACTACGAAGAAATTTATGGAGGGACTGTCTGCTGGGGAGCGGGACCAAACGAAACTGGTTCAGTTGCGGATTCTCCAGGCGCGCTTCAATTTCCCATACCGTATGAATGAGAACCAGCCCTGGCCGGAGAAGGGTGACCTGGAAAAGCCGTGGACGTACGAAGGAAAGACGTACCAACCTTAATTTCACGCTCTCTTTGTGGGAGGGAGAGCGGTCAGCCCTGAGCGTTTGACAGCGCGAGGAGGGTTCTATGCTGAGTTACATGAAGGAAATACTCTTAAAGTGTTCTGTATTGGCAGGTATTCTGATCGTTTGGCAAATCGTGTGTGGGGTGATTCTCCCCAAGACGAACCCTGATTTCATAGCCATCCTCCCTCCACCTTCCTTGGTCCTCGAACAAGCGATCAAGCTAATCGGAAATGGAATACTTTTTCTCCATATTCTGAAGAGCATGGAACGAGTGCTGATCGCTTTTGTCGTCGCCACTGCCATGGCGATCCCTCTGGGAATCGCCATCGGCTGGTGGAAACGCTGTGAAGACATGGTCGATCCGCTCATGGAGATCCTTCGCCCTATTCCTCCCCTGGCTTGGATCCCGTTGGGCATTCTCTGGTTCGGAATCGGCGACACCCAAAACATCTTCATCATCTTCCTGGGCATCTTCTTCCCTATTCTGGTCAACACCATCGCGGGCGTGAAGGCGGTGGATAAGACCCTTGATCTGGGGCGCTTTCACATTGGGAGCCAATCAGAGACAGATTTTCCGCGAGATTGTGTTTCCCGGTTCTCTGCCTTACATTTTGACAGGCATTCGTGTTGGGTTGGGAACGGGTTGGATGTGCCTCGTCGCTGCAGAACTCGTAGCATCCACGCGCGGGCTCGGTTTCATGATCCAGGACGCTCGCTATCTGCTCCTTACGGAAAGGGTTATCCTGGGAATGCTGGTAATCGGCCTGTTGGGCTATGTGATGGATAGAGGAATGCGTTACTTGCAGTGGCGCCTACTACCCTGGTATCAGACCAGTCGCTGAGGAGGCTCTCTATGGCTGTGCTAGAAGTATGCAGCATAACGAAAGATTATTGCACCACACGGACTAACGAAATTGTCCCGGCTCTCAACTGTATCTCCCTGGAAGTCGAGCGGGGACAGTTTGCCGCCTTGGTTGGCCCGAGCGGATGCGGGAAATCAACTCTCCTTAAGATCATCGCAGGTCTAGAACATAAAGCAGAAGGCAGTGTCCTGCTCGACGGCCAGGAAATTACCGGGCCGAGTTGGAAGAGAGGCATGGTCTTTCAGGATTTTGCCTTGGCCCCCTGGAAAACGGTGAAAGAAAACATCGAGCTAGGGCCTAAATTCAGGGGTGTCAGCAAGAAGGACAGGTCCGACCTTTCCAACAAATGGGTCAAACTGGTGGGTCTCAAGGGATTCGAAAACAAGTTCCCGCACGAACTCTCCGGAGGGATGCGCCAGCGGTGCGCGTTGGCCAGAACACTTGCCAACGACCCTGACATGCTTCTCTTGGACGAACCATTTGCGTCCGTTGACGCCCAGACACGGGAGATCCTTCAGGAAGAGTTACTAAAGATCTGGGGGGAGGAACTGCCCCAGAGCGAGAGGAAGCTGGTCATATTTGTGACCCACAGTATTGATGAAGCGGTTTTCCTGAGTGACGTTATATTCGTCATGACAGCGCGACCGGGCTGCATCAAGGAAGTCTTCCATAACCCTATTGGAAGGCCGCGCGATATGTCAATCAAATCCACAGCGCCATTCCTCGAAGCAAAAGATTATCTGTGGGAGTGCCTGAAGAGTGAAGTTTTCACTGCGATCAAGCAAGGATATCAATGATCCGTGTGTTGGCCACCCTGTTTGTCGCGGAATTAACACACTTCTGTGTCCTAAAACAGTACGGAGCCAGCGCCTCTGAAATTCCAGGATCCAAAAATGGTTAATATTTATAGGTAATTTTTCTTGAGGCGCTGGAACGAATCTTGCTTCCAATTCACAAAAACAGCCCGAGGCTCCTCGCAAAGTTACATAGCGGAGCCAAAATAGAAACCGACAGGAGGTAGAACGCTGTGAAAGATAACTCTGGCGAGTACGACGCGATTTGGTTTGGCGGAGGCGCGGCAGGCAGGTTCGGCGCGGTATACATGAAGGCTCTCGGAGCGAGGCCACTTCTGGTGGAAAAGCATAGCCTTGGCGGCGAATGCCATCAATGCAGGTGCGCTTTTGAAAACTACGTTGCGGATCAGTCCGCGATGGCTGAAATGATGCGGCTCTACTCCGGAAAAAGCTGGTACCCGGAAATTGACCTTGGCGGGATAAGCATGTCAAAGGCCGTCGAAACTTACAGGACCATCGGGCAGCCTGCTTTTGCGGACACGATGAAGCAGCAGACCGAGATACAGCTTGGGGTGGAAGTCGCATGGGGACACGGAAAGATCATTGACAAGAACACAGTGGAAGTCAATGGCAAGATCTACAAAGGGAAGAATCTGGTCATTGGGACAGGCTCACGGGCCATGATGCCGGACATACCAGGCATCGATTTACCCGGCGTGATGACCTACAAGGACCATCCTGAGATGACGAATGATCCCAAGAAGATGGTGATCATCGGTGGCGGAAAGATCGGGATCGGTAAGGCGGCCATGTTCGCTCCCTTTAACATCGACGTGACGGTCCTGGAGAAGTACACATGCCTGCCAAGATGGGATCGGGATGTCCGACTCTACATAGCTCGTGATTTCAAGCGACGCGGGATAAAGGTCCACGAAGGCGCCGACGTAAAGGAGATCAAGGGTCGGGGAAAAGTCGAGGCGGTTGTCGCCGAAATAAACGGAAAACTCGTGGAGTTCCCGTGTGAGGCTGTCATGGTCTCCGCCGGTCTGACTCCCAATTCTGAGCCAGCCGCGCCCTTGGGTGTGAAAATAAGCGAGGACAATGGGATTGTTGCCGATAAGGCATGCCGAACCAGTGTCCCGGGCGTTTATGCTGTGGGAGATGTTTGTGGTCCGCCTTATTTCATGGCGGTCGCCAGAAAGAGGGGCATGATCGCAGCGAAAAACATTATGGGCGAAAGCACGGAATGGGATGACACCCTACCTTTGCCCGACCACATCTATCTTCCGCCCTTAGAAGCGGTCATGGTGGGCCTTACCGAGAAAGAGGCCAGGGAAAAATATGGGGATGTGATGCTCGTTCAGGTGCCCTGGGGTCCCATGCCGAAAGATCCGCAACCAATGACTTACTATCCGGGATACGAGAATCTTGGACTGCCGGTATGCGGAAGAATGCACACGCTGAACCTGTTCTTCTACGGTCAGGGAAGAAACGGGCTGGTCAAGGCGATTGTTGATCCCAAGTCGAGGAGATATGTGGGTTTCCATTCTGTAGGATACGGCGCTAAGACCGCTTTCCAGTATCTGTCTTACTTGCTCAAAACCGGTTGGACGGTGGATCAGATGGCGAATTTGCATGAGATCTTCCTCAATGCCGAGCACTTCGTCCAGCTATCCAGACTGATAGCAGGACAGAAGGAACTCAAGGGTTTTGCCGGTCAAACGGCGCTGGAAGAGGACTGTTTCTAGATCTCCAGTTCTGGATCTTAATTTTGGGACTATCTCTACTGTTTTGGATTTGATCAGACAGAGTTTTTTCTTGAAGACTGCTTAATACAAATGGCTCCTGCTCGCGCCTCGTAACTGAGGAGAGCAAGGAGCCAAATAGGACATGGAGGCAAAAGGAGAGATTCATGGCCAGAACCAAGGAGATCATCGCGGATTACTGGGACAAGAAAATACCGATTTCTGTGCCCGAGGGGACAATCACCCCGGTCGTTCCCGATCCTCCGCTCCTTCAAGACCCCGAATCGGCCATCAGGCAGGCTCTTGGTAATCCTGTAGGGGCGCCACCTTTGTCGGAGCTTGCCAAGGCGGCCAAGGGTGGGAAAATAGTCATCGCGCACGACGATCTCACGCGGCCTGCGCTGCCCAGGCGACAGATCATCCCGATCATAATGGACACGCTGAACAAGGCCGGGATTAAAGACGAGGATGTATTCCTTTTGAGCGGAAACGGTAACCACTGCAAATGGCCGGACATTCGGTTCCGGACTTATTTCGGGGACGAGATCTATAACCGATTCCGACCTTTGGGAAGCGCTTCCAGGATGCTAAACCATGACTGCCATGACCCCCAGGGCCTGAAATACATGGGGGTTTCTGAGATGGGAGACTATGTGGAATACAACAGCCTTCTCGATGAGGCTGCGCTCTTCATCTATTGCGGCACGGTTCTCCCATCTAACTGGGGCGGAATGACAGGCACAGGAGTCATCATCGGGTTCGCCAGCTCCCGGAGCATGGTTTCCACCCATGGTCTTCCTGTTGTGGGCCATGAAGATTCCTGCCACGGGGACCACCGGGAGATGCTCTACCGGAAGCACAAAGAAGTCATCATGAAGCAGATTGAAAAGGCCACCGGGAAGAGGGTTTTTTACGTGGATTCGGTCCTCGGGACCGGGACTCAGATGGCGGGTGTGTTCGCAGGCTACTCCCCGGAGATCAACGAGCCGACATGGGCCCTTGCCGAAAAGCTTTACACCGTCGAGGTTCCTCAGGCGGATGTATTGATCCTCGGTGTTCCCAGGATCGGCTTATATGGTGAGACGAGCAATCCCTTGATCGCCCTTGCGGCGGTTTGCGCTCCACCTAGAATCTGGTTGAACAAGCCCCTCGTCAGGGAGGGTGGGGTGATTATAGGACTGGATAGATGCACCGGCCATATAGACGACAGGTCTCATGCCTCATACAAGGAGGTTTTTGATCTGTTCAGAAATTGTCACTCCTCGTATGAGTTGCAGCAGTACGAGGAGGAGTTCCTTCATCGAGAGGACCTCATCTTCAAGTACAGACACGGCTACTCGTATGCGCCAATACATCCGTTTTGGTTATTTTATGAGAGCCAGTATGCGCTCGACTGGGCGAGTAAGGTAATCTTTGCCGGGGTACCCAGGCACGGAGATACATCTGGCGCCTCCGCAGCTGGAAGGATCGGGAGGACCAGGAGCTGTTAGGGCGATGGGCTGTGAGCCGGCGCGTGATTTTGATGAGGCGTGGAAGATGGCGGAAAAGATCGTCGGTAAGAACCCGACGGTAGTGGCTTGTCCGCAATTTTGGACGACTGTTCGTCCACATCTATATGTAAGTTGAGAAAGGAGGCGTCCCGTGAAGGAAAGATCGGTTAGGCTGAGACTGTTCCCACCGGTTCTTGGCGCCATATTGCTGGTCCTGACCTTCTCTGGGACGTCTCCCGCAACGGCTCAGATCAGGATGGGATATCTCCAGAGCGATCTCCACCAACTGGCGGCTTTTGTGTGCCTCGAGAAGGGCTTATATAAAGCGGAAGGCGTGGATGTGACCGTGGCGGGCGTCTTCAAGGCCGGGCCCGAAGAAATGTCTGCCTTCGCCGGCCGGAATCTCGACTTTGGATACGTAGGTGAGGCCCCGGCTGTCGTCTCTGTCGCCAATAAGGTCGCTAATATCAAGATAATTGCTCAGGCAAATCTAGAGGGTTCAGCAGTGGTCGTCCGCAAAGACTCAGGGCTGAAAAATCTGAAGGATTTGGTGGGCAAGACCGTGGCTGTGCCGGGTTATGCGACGGTGCAGGATTTCCTCTTCAGGAGGGCCCTCAGCAAAGGCAATATTGAGCTCAATTCAGTGAATACAATCATAATCAAACCACCGGAGATGATCCCGGCGCTCAACACCAAACAGATAGACGCCTTTGTGGCCTGGGAGCCTTATCCGGCCAAGGGAGTCACAGCGGGGGTAGGAGAGGCGCTGGCTTATTCGTCCGATCTATGGCCCAGGCATCCGTGCTGCGTTGTCGTTGTCGACAATCAGTTCATGGACAAAAACCCGGAATCGGTCAAGCGAATACTCGCTGCTCATGTCAAAGCTACGAGATTCATCCTTGACAAGCCGGACGAAGCCGTCCAAGTTGGCGTAAAGTTTACCGGCATGGACGCTGAAACTGTAAAACTGGCCATGAAAAATATCAAATATGAATATGATCCTGATGTTCAAGGAGTCCTGGAGTATGTTACATTTCTGAGTGAACGCGGGCATTTGAAGATAAACGATCCCGCGCAGTTCGTGAGGAGCATCATTGAAAAGAAGTTCTTGGAGGAAGTCATAGGAAGTAAATGACTTATCTAAAGTTCGGCCTTCCTCTCGCGGTGGTCATCCTATGGCAGTTCCTCTCGATGCAGGGCATCCTGCCATACCATAGACTCCCTTCGCCTCTGGAAATAGCAGCCGGGATGAAGACCCTTCTCATAGAGGGTCTTCCACCCGGTTATCTGTTGTACCGCCATGCTTTGGAGAGCCTCTTCAGGGTATTCTGCGGTTTTTCCATTGCCGCTTGCCTGGGTATTCCCTTAGGCATCCTTATTGGCTGGTCCCAAAAGCTCAATACCCTCCTGAGACCCTTTATTGAGATTTTGCGCCCCATCCCGCCTCTTGCATGGATACCTATAGCCATCATATGGTTCGGCATAGGGATCGAGTCGGCCGCGTTCATCATCTTTCTGGGGGCCTTCTTCCCTATCGTCCTGAACACGGTTTCGGGCGTCCGTACCGTTGATGTTCGCCTGGTGGAAGCGACCAAGGTGCTCGGGGCCAAAGAAAGACATATACTGCTGAAGGTGCTTGCCCCGGGAGCGCTTCCTTCTATCTGGACCGGCCTGCGGATAGGCTTGGGAATTGCCTGGATGACACTGGTGGCCGCGGAATTCACGGGGGTCAAGAGCGGATACGGGCTAGGATACGTCATTATGGTGGCTCGAGATATTCAGCGGCCCGATCAAGTGATCGCCGGAATGGTGACCATTGGCCTTATAGGTTACGCTTTGGACGGGCTACTCCGTAGTGGGCAAAGGAGACTTCTCAAGTGGATGTGACAGGTTGTCCATCGGAAGCGCTTCTTCGCCTTGCAAACGTTTCCAAAGAGTTTACGTCTGTCGAGGGCGGGAACATCTTTGCCGTCCAAGATATAGATCTGACGGTAGGAGACGGCGAATTCCTCTCCATTGTAGGGCCTAGTGGATGCGGTAAGACCACCTTGCTGAGGATAATTGCGGGCTTGGACACGCCTACTCGGGGTGAGCTGGCATTTGCGAATGGCGGAAACTCGAAAGACGCGCGACCGAACATCGGACTCGTTTTTCAGGAATTTGCTCTGCTCCCATGGAGGACCGTGCTGGGAAACATAGAATTCGGACTTGAAATCAGGGGGGTAAGGAAGGACGTCAGACAGCCGGAGGCCATGCGGTACTTTAAAACCATAGAACTGGAAGGGTTCGAGAACAAATATCCCAAAGAACTTTCAGGTGGAATGAAGCAGAGGGTGGCCATTGCGAGGTCACTCATATGCAAACCTAAAATACTACTAATGGACGAGCCTTTCGCGTCCCTTGATTCGCAGACCCGATTCAATATGCAGAAGTTCCTCCTGCGGATCTGGGGCGAGACCCGGAAGACCATACTATTCGTCACCCACAATGTGGATGAAGCCGTATTCCTGAGCCAGAGGATAATCATTTTGTCGGAAAGGCCGGGAAGAATCGCCGCGAAAATACATATAGAAATGCCGTACCCACGGGACGTAAATGAACCGGATTTCACCCGATTCAGAAAAGAAGTATTCAAGTATATTCAAACGATCTGACCCCCGATCTCCAAGAGGCCTGGAGCCATTGAAGAAGAAAACTCTCACCGCAGATGACGCAGATATAAATATGCGTTTAGTAAAGCACATGAAAATTTGATTTATCTGAGTAATCTGTGTCATCGGCGGATAGTTGCTGCTTAGCCTTTTGCTGATCAGTAAAAGAGGGGAAAAGGGGACATTCTTCTTTTTTGTCGCTATTTGCTGGCTTCCCGACCGGCTTTTATAGTAACATGGCGCTATGCCAAGAACCGCACGAGCTTCCATCGGGGGGATTTGCTACCACGTTTTGAACCGGCAACGCGCGGCAGGATGTGTTTCACGAGGATGACGACCGCGCGCCACATGGGCCTGGAATTCAGGCTGCGACCCCGCGGACGCCCACGAACCAAGGCAAAAAAGTATCCCCGTTTCCTTTCTTATTGTATTGCCTTGAGCTATTGGGGGGTTTCAGAAGCGATGATTCGCTCAAGGGTTTGAATCAACGGTAGTAATTCATTCACAGTCGTATGCCAGACCATGTCCAGATCGACTTCGAAGTATGCATGAACGAGTTTATGCCGCATGCCCATAATGCTCAGCCAGGGAAGCTCTGGGTGCCGATCGCGAAACTCTGGAGAAAGCTTGGAGGCTGCCTCGCCTACAGTCTCAATAGCTTTCATGATCGCCAAGGTGAGCATTGGGTCGCGGTCGAGATCCTCGCGACTCCTGTGCTCCGCAAAGCGCAGCGCACCTGGGCAAACTCGATCATGTGTCGCAACCGTACAAGGTCATCCTTCCGCATACTTGACCTCTGCCTCGGCCAAAACCTCATCACGGAAATACCTGCTCAATTCTTGCGACGTTCGCAGATCCACCTTTTGTCCTCCCAATAGCTCAGAGAGTTCAATTTCCATTCCGGCGAATTCAATGAGACCGGGAATGTGCGCCGGATCGAACTCTACCAGGAAGTCTATATCACTGCCCGGACCGAAATCCCCGCGCAAGTCCGACCCGAAGATGGATAGTTTCCTTATATGGTGCTTTCGGCAAAAGTCTTCAATCAACTTTTGTGGAATTTCCGGACGGTGTATGCTCATGGAATTCTTCCTGCCTTCTCCCACGTTCAGACTCCTGCGGCTGAGACTTGGTCCCCAACAAATACCCTGTTCTTTGATGGAAGGCAATTAGGAAAACCTTGGGAAACTGGGACATTCTTCCTTCTTGTTACTGTTTGCTGGCTTCCTGACCGGCTTTTGGGTAACATGGCGCTATGCCAAGAACCGCACGAGCTTCCATCGGACGGATTTGCTACCACGTTTTGAACCGAGGCAACGCGCGGCAGGATGTGTTTCACGAGGATGACGACCAAGCGGTCATCGACTTATCCATGGGCCTGGAATTCATGCTGCGACCCAGCGGACGCCCACGAACCGGGAAAAAAAGTAGAATGTCCCCTTTTCCCCTTCACCTCTTTTCCACGACGAGAAGTCTCCTCCATACTGGATATTTCCTGCTTTGAATTCGGGGATGCAGAAGAGGGACCAATCCGGATTTACGTATGTTGGCCGTTTGCGTTGACGCCAATATCTGAAATGGTTTGACGCCGGGGCCGATAAGATTGCATTATGGAGTCGCTCTTATTTGGTCGGAATCAAATGAAGACAAAAGCTTAAGTTGTATTGTCCGGGAAAAGGGGCGCCTGGAGAAAAACCATGAAAAGCGGTGACACTAGGAAAAAATCGTCAATTTCGGGTCAATCACGGTCTACCGAGCCGGCTGATCCATCCGGGCCGATGCAAGATAATCTGTCGGCGCTCCGGAGTATGCGGGATGAGGCCAAACAGGGAGGAGGCCTAGGACGCATCGAGGAGCAGCATAAACGTGGGAAGCTGACCGCTCGTGAACGTGTGGACCTGCTTCTGGACGAAGGCTCCTTTGAAGAATTCGACGTCCTAAAGGCAGGCAGAGGTGGCCACCTGGGCCAGGAAAAGGAGTATTTGACCGACGGAGTAGTCACGGGCCATGGAACTATCGACGGCCGAGAAGTTTTCATCTTCAGTCAGGATTTTACCGTAATAGGAGGCTCGTTAGGAGAGGCTCATTCGGAAAAGATCAGCAAAGTTATGGACCATGCCGTCAAAGTTGGCGCTCCGGTTATTGGTCTCAACGATTCGGGCGGAGCACGGATCCAGGAAGGCGTGGACGCTTTGGCCGCGTACGGGGCGATATTTAATCGGAATGTTAGAGCCAGCGGGCTTATACCTCAGATTTCCTGCATTATGGGTCCATGCGCAGGTGGAGCGGTGTACAGCCCCGCCATGACTGATTTTACTTTTATGGTGGAGAATTCATCTCACATGTTCGTGACCGGCCCCAATGTGGTCAAGACAGTCATCCATCAGGACATTAGCTTCGAAGAATTGGGCGGAGCGACTGTGCATTCGACCAAGAGCGGAGTGGCCCATTTCATTCTGCCTAATGATATTCTATGCCTCCGGGAAATCCGGCGTCTGATCAACTATCTACCGTCAAATAGCAGGCAAAAAGCGCCTATCTTGGATCTGCGAGATCCCATCGAACGTACAGACCCGGCTCTGGACTACCTCGTCCCAGCCAATTCAAACCAGCCATATGATATGAAAGTGCTCATTCACAGCATTCTCGACGGCGCGGAATTTTTTGAGATTCACGCTCACTTTGCTCGGAATCTTATCATTGGTCTCGGTCGCCTGGGGGGTGAGACCATAGGTCTCGTGGCAAACCAGCCGGCTGTTCTTGCCGGTGTGCTCGACAGTGACGCATCCGTTAAAGGAGCTAGATTTGTCCGATTCTGCGACGCCTTTAACATACCTCTGATCTGTCTGGTAGACGTGCCGGGTTTCATGCCGGGTCCCGAGCAGGAGCATGGAGGGATTATCCGCCATGGCGCCAAGCTGCTGTATGCCTTTATTGAGGCGACCGTGCCAAGGATAACTCTGGTCGTGCGCAAAGCCTATGGTGGCGCTTATATTGTTATGAATTCCAAGCATATAGGCGCTGATATAAATTTCGCGTGGCCTACGGCGGAAATCGCTGTGCTTGGCCCAAGAGGAGCCGCGGAAATAATCTATCGAAAGGAAATTCAGAGTTCGTCTGACCCTAACGGAGTCCTCATGGAAAAAGAAAAAGAATATCGCCACACATTTGCAAATCCGTTCCTCGCGGCAAAAAGAGGGTATATCGACGATGTGATATTCCCCAGAACCACTCGTGGCCGTCTGATACGCAGCTTGCAGTTCTTGGAAGGTAAAGAGAGGCCAAGGGCCCGGCGCAGGCATGGCAACATCCCACTATGAGGTCGGCCGATGTTTGAAAGAATACTCATAGCCAATCGGGGCGAAATTGCGGTCCGGGTTATCAAAACTTGCAAGCGCATGGGAATAGGGACCGTGGCAATCTACTCAGACGTGGATTCTCGATCTCCGTATGTGGAACAGGCTGATGATGCGGCCTTTATCGGACCGGCGCCCGCGCAGGATTCGTATCTGAACAAACGTAAGATAATAGCCGCCGCTTTATCCTTCGGCTGCCAGGCTATACACCCTGGATATGGATTCCTGGCTGAAAATGCGGAATTCGCCCAGCTGATCGCGGAAGCGGGGCTGACTTTTATTGGGCCTTCGCCGCAGGCGATTGCGCTGTTGGGGGACAAAATAGCGTCAAAAGAGGCGGCAAGAAAGGCCGGCGTTCCCGTGATACCAGGGCACGACGACCACCTGGAAGATCTTGGCGAGGTCTTTGCGGCAGCGGAGAGAATTGGCTGGCCTCTCTTATTAAAGCCTGCGGCAGGAGGAGGAGGCCGCGGGATGCGGGTTGTCAACGAAAAGGAGGAATTTGCCGCTGCTCTTGCCGCTTGCCGTGAAGAAACGAGAAAGAGTTTCGCGGATGATCGGATATTTATCGAGAAGTACATTCCCAGGGCTCGTCATATCGAATTTCAGATTTTAGGGGATAAGCAAGGAAACATTGTGTATTTGGGGGAGCGGGAATGTTCTGTTCAGAGGCGGCATCAGAAAGTTATCGAGGAGACGCCCTCTCCCGCGGTAGACGAAGACATGCGCAGGAAGATGGGAGAGGTGGCCTGTTCTCTTGCCAGGGAAGTCGGCTATACCAATGCCGGGACAGTGGAATTCATTCTGGACGGCGCAAACAATTTCTATTTCCTGGAGATGAACACCCGTCTTCAGGTTGAGCACCCGATTACCGAACTGGTAACCTCGCTGGATCTCGTGGAACTTCAGATCAATATCGCCGCCGGCGAGCGCCTGCCGCTCAACCAGGAGAGACGTTCTCCTCAAGGGATGGTCCATTGAGGCTCGTGTCTGCGCGGAGGACCCGTCCAGGGAGTTTTTTCCCACCACCGGGATGATCACCAGGTATGCGCTTCCCAGCGAACCGAATGTTCGAGTAGACAGCGGGATTGCTGCGGGGACCGTCGTTACGATCTATTATGACTCTCTCCTTGCTAAAATCGCAGCTTGGGGAGAAGACCGGTCCGCAGCCATCGCCTCGCTGGTATCCGCTTTGAATGGATGCCATATCGAAGGAGTGATCACCAATATCGATTTCGTAAACGCAATTCTCAATCATCCTGCTTTTGCCGGGGGAGATTTATCCACAGACTTCATCGAAGAACACTTCGTGAGCGGACAGAGCACAAACGCGCCTGATCCCGAAAAGCTTCAATTAATGGCCATTGCCGCTGTTCTTGTTTATCATACCCGTCAACGCCTGGTTCGCGATTCCCTCAGGCCGATGAGCCCCCTGGTGGGGAGAAGCTCGAATTCCTCCGGATATTACAGTTACATTGTACGGATAGACAATGATCTGCTTGATCTTGCGTCTGGAAGGCGATCAGGTAAAAAGACATTGGACCATCGGGGTTAATAGCAAGCCTCACGAAGTAATAACCCCGGAGTTCGAGTATTATCGAAGGCGCCTCAGGCTAAAGATCAACGGCGAACAGCATATGTTCCGGCTGAAATACGACGAAAACCATATCAGGGTATCATTTTGCGGCATCAACCGAGTTTGTGAAATCTATACTCCGAGGGAGTGGGACCTGGCGCATTTTATGCTCCAAGGTGAGAAGGCGGCGCCGGAAAATGTACTCAAATGCCCAATGCCCGGCCTGATCACTTCCATAGATGTGAAAGAAGGGGCTCATGTCCGGAAGGGTCAGGAGCTTGTACGCATGGAATCAATGAAAATGGAAACCGGGGTCGCTGCGCCAATCGATGGCCAAGTGGATAAAATACTGGCGCAACCTGGCCAGACAGTGGAGACTGACGAAGTTCTCATTACCTTCAAGATTTAAAGAGAAAGCACGGATCAGGCTTTTAACAGGGATCCGGGCTGTTGGCGTGGATCACGTCATTTACTCTGCTATAGGATGGATGCTGCGGTGAAAATATCAGTGGAGAGGGGTCAAAATGTAGATGCCTCCGATTCTTATTGCAGAAGACGACAAGAAGACCGCATCCCTGGTTGCTCTTTATCTTGAGCGAGAGGGTTTCAAGACAATTATTGCGTACGACGGGAAACAGGCGCTTGAATTGGCCCGGCGTCACAGTCCGATTTTTGTGATTCTTGACCTGATGCTCCCATTGCTGGATGGTTGGGAGGTATGCAGGGAGCTAAGACGGTCATCCGATGTGCCGATACTGATTCTCAGCGCCCGGGAAGAAGAGATAGACCGAGTATCGGGCCTGACTCTGGGCGCGGATGATTACGTTGTGAAGCCTTTCAGCCCACGAGAATTGGTTGCTCGCGTAAAGGCGATTCTACGGCGGGGGCGATTAGGACGGCCTGACGACGAACAAGCGCTTTCTCATGGAGACTTGGTCTTAGACCCGGAAAAACATAAGGTCACCTTGGGCGGGCGCCCGATTCCACTAACCCCTCACGAGTTCAGTTTACTCCGCACTCTTATGACCTCGCCGGGAAAAGTGTTTACACGCGATGAGCTACTGACCAGGCTTTATCCCAAGGAGGATGTCGCGGTTATTGACCGAGTCGTGGACGTTCACATCGGCAAGCTCAGGCAAAAGATTGAGGAAGATCCGTCTAATCCCGCATACATTCTGACAGTTCGCGGCGTAGGATATCAGTTCTCGGAGACATCCGAGATCTGAAAACCGGGAGGGGACCATGAGGACAAGCCTCCTTTGGAAGCTCGTCGGCACAAATATTTTGATTATCGGATTTGTGATAATCATTGTGTGGCTGTCCGTTGACTACCTTGCCGCAGATTATTTTGTCACCTTGATGAAGCAGTACAACATTTCGCCGGTAGCCAGCAATAAGATGTTTCTCCATTCGGTCCACAGATACCTCATTTGGGCTACACTTGCGGCTCTCCTTTTGGCTCTTACCCTCAACTTCTTGATGATGAAACGCATACTGGGTCCGCTCACCCTGATGGCGGATATCACACGAAAGATAGCGTCAGGCGACTATTCGAGTAGAGCGCCCATCGAATCTCGAGATGAAGTGGGAAAGTTGGGGACTGCATTCAACCGCATGGCGGAGAGCCTTCAGGCGATCGAGAGTCTTCGGAAGACGTTAATGATCAATGTGGCCCACGAACTCCGGACCCCGTTGACAAACATTCAAGGATACCTCGAAGCCATGTTGGACGGGGTCGTGCCTCCATCCAAGGATAACTTTCTTCTGCTGCACGAGGAGACTATGCGGCTCGTTGACCTTGCAGAGAGCATCTTGCGCCTGGCTAAGGCGGATGCGGCGAAGGTGGACCTCCACAAAACCGAGATCCGCATCGGCGCCTTGATTGAGCGGGCGTTGGAGACTTTTCGGCCCCAAATGGACGCTAAACGGATCAGAGTAGAATCCAATTTTGATTACGACCCTGTATTCCAAGGTGACGCGGACAAGCTCTCGCAAGTTGTCGGCAACCTGCTTCAAAATGCCGTCCAATATTCAGATCGTGGAGGAGAGCTAAAAATTTGGACGGAGCCCTCACAGAGAGAACTTCGTGTCGTCTTCGCCAATTCGGGCGGCGAGTTGTCCGAGAATGATCTCCCATTCATTTTCGAGCGTTTTTATCGCGGCGAAAAGTCACGCTCCCGCGAACACGGCGGCGCAGGAATTGGTCTCGCTATAGTAAAAGAGTTGATAGAAGCCCACAATGGGAGAGTAGGGGCAGACATTTCCGATAACCGGACAACCGTATGGTTTTCCCTTCCAACCTGATTTCTTGCCTGGCCTCCGAATCTTTACCCATTCTTTAACATTCCTTTGTACCGCCTTTACCATCAGTGCTTATTGTTTGTTCATGAAAAAAACTACTGCTTGATCGGTGGTTTGCCACACGAAAGCGAGGGCAGAAATGATCGGCAAAGAAACACATATGTTAATTGTTCACAATAACAGCGGTCCCAGGGAATCTTCTCCAATCGACACATGATTCTTAAGATTTTGACGGTTGCTTGTCTCGGTATTGCTTCCGTGTTCTATGGCATCAGAATCATGAGGCAAGGTCCGGAAGAGCCCGCAACAACCGAAAGGAAGGAAGCTATGTTTCTCACAAGACAAAATTCTGTAGCGAATCAGGGAATACCGCCTATTGATTTGTCCGCGCCTACCAAAACAGAAACCGCCACGTTTGCGTTAGGCTGATTTTGGGGTCCGGACTCCCGGTTCGGGAGTATCAAAGGCGTTATTCGCACCCGTGTTGGGTATACAGGCGGGACAAAGAAGAATCCAACATACCACAGCCTCGGAGATCACTCTGAGTCTATCGGGATTGACTATGATCCGAGCGTGATTTCTTACGAGAAGCTCCTGGAAATCTTCTGGGCCAGTCACAATCCCACGCAAAGGGCATGGTCAAGTCAATACAAGGCAGCGATATTCTATCACAACGAAGACCAAAAGAAGCTCGCTATGGAAACGCGGGACCGGGAAGCTGCGAGACGAAACAGTAGCATTACGACGGAAATTCTCCCTGCTACGGACTTCTACCGGGCCGAGGCATATCACCAGAAGTACAGGCTGCGGCAGGACAGGGAGCTGATGAAAGAGTTCAATGCGATGTATCCATCGGACGACGATTTTGTAAATTCAACCGCAGCGGCTCGCGTAAACGGTTATCTCGACGGATATGGAACTACGGAATCGTTGCGGACAGAATTGGACAGCCTTGGACTGTCCGCCGGAAGCAAACAAGAAGCTGATGCATATGGTCCAAAATCGAAAGAAATTCTTCGGATTCCATTGAAGACCGGAGCGAAGCAATGAAACCGGGCGCTGCGCTTGAATGAGTGCCCGGAGCGCATAGAAGTGAGGATGTTGACATGAGCAAATTGATAACGGCTTTGTTTTTGAGCTTTTGTCTGTTTGGATTCCTTGCGGGAATCGTAAACGCACAGATGAAATACGACAAAGCGACCTTTGCGGGCGGGTGCTTTTGGTGCATGGAACCCCCATTCGAAAAGCTCAAGGGCGTGTCGGATGTGGTATCGGGTTATACTGGGCGGCTCCGGTGAGAATCCCACATACGAAGACTACGCAACCAAAGGCCACATCGAAGCGGTTCAGATAACTTATGACCCCTCAATCATATCGTATAATCAGCTTCTAGACGTGTTCTGGAGGCAAATAGATCCCACGGACCCGAGTGGACAATTTGTCGATCGCGGGCCCCAATACCGCTCAGCGATTTTCTACCACAACCAGGAACAAAAGAGTTTAGCTGAGAAATCAAAAGAGGACCTCGAGAAATCGGGAAGGTTTGACAAACCCATAGTAACTGAAATCGTCAAGGCGACCACCTTTTACAAGGCAGAAGATTATCACCAGGACTACTACAAAAAGAATCCGATCCGATACAAGTACTATCGGTCCAGGTCCGGTAGAGATCAATATTTGGAAAAGGTCTGGGGTCACGACAAGGAGCAAAAAGAGATGAGCCGGAGCAGCCTTGAATACGAAAAACCGAGCAAGGAAGAGCTGAAGAGCAAGTTGACTCCATTGCAATACCGCGTTACCCAGGAAGAAGGAACCGAGCCGGCGTTTCACAACGAGTATCTGGGACAACAAGAAACCGGGAATTTACGTAGACATGGTGTCCGGAGAACCGCTCTTCAGTTCGTTGGACAAGTATGATTCAGGCACCGGATGGCCTAGCTTTACGAAGCCGCTGGAGTCTGGAAATATAAAGGAAAAGAAGGATAGAGGCTTCTTTATGACACGCACCGAGGTGAGAAGTACGCACGGAGACTCCCACCTGGGGCATGTCTTCAATGACGGTCCCAGGCCAACAGGACTCCGTTACTGCATGAATTCTGCGGCGCTACGTTTTATTCCCACAGAAGACTTAGAGAAAGAAGGCTACGGCAAATACACGAAAGTTTTTGAAGGACTGCAGCACTAATTGACGGATAGATGACGTGGAAGGGAGAAGCTGGGTCGGTTGAAGAGCCGCTCAGCGCACTATGAAACCATGGCGCAATTGATGAGGGTGTTTGCAATCGTTAAAAAGCAACTGCCGGTGTAATTTCTAACCGGCCCAAAATTGAGAAGGAGCATTTGCCATGAAGAGTACAGAAAGAGGAATCACCAGGAGTTTTGTGCTCACAATCGCATTATTTTTGGTTGTGGGCCTTGGGACAACTATGGCCGTTAGTTCCGCGTCTGCCGAAATGCAGGGTATGAACTACGAGGGCTACTTGGCAGACGTGCTGTGCGCCACTAGGGGTACTGCGCTTGACGGGGCTGACATGATGAGACACCCTGAGAAACACTCGGTTGCTTGTTTGAAGGAAGAACAGTGCGTTGCCTCTGGGTACGGTATTTTGACAAAAGGCGCCGGCGAGACCTATGCCTTTCAGAAGTTCGACAAGAAAGGGAATGAACTGGCCCTCGAGTTGATCAAGAAAACCCATAAGAAAGATTCACTCTCGGTGATCGTAATCGGCCAAATGAAAGATGGCATTCTCAACGTGGAAAACATTATGGAAAAGTAGAACCGTAATCAGAAGGGAGACGACCTTCTGGCACAGCAGGGACCTTGGACTCCCGCCATGAATCAAGTGAAGAAGAACTAATGCCGGCCCGCGAGGCGGCTCTCCGCAGGCCGAGCATACTTTAACCTTCAGCTCCGACCGGAGCGCTTAAAAGCCTCAGGTCCGTCCCGGAGGACATGCCTGTCCGGATGAGCCCCACGTGTTATAGGAATACCCCTGGTAATAATTGCCGGCGGGCCTGTACTGGCTCTGATAAGGATTGGAGTAATAGCCCGTCTGCGATTGACGGTATCCTTGCGGCGACGCATATCGAGGCTGAGAAGGATAGATTGGTTGGTATGCGAATGCGCCGCGGCCGTTTGCCTGCTGATTGGGTGGCAGCGTTGTCATCGATTGGAGACTGTTCTTGGCGGCAGTCTTCTGGCTGGCCTTTCCTTTTGACGGAGGCCTGGATGATGAAACCTGACGAGTATTTGATTGCGTTTGAGCGATGGGCCGCTGATAAGCCGGGCGTGGCGAACCCTGTTTCCCGGCGTCCACCGACTGGGTCCGCTTGGCAGGCGTGATCGGGTAAGCTGGGGCTTGGTATTGAACTGCCTCTTTATATTGAGATTGGCCGGAATTGGCTACATTGTAAGAAGATGTCCTATCAGACGCCGGTTTGAATCCCAGGAGATCACTAAGGGAAGCTGCTTGAGCACTGGAAACGTGACATAGCAGGGTCATGACGAACGCGGCCACAAACCATACGGCTCGAATTTTCACAGGAATCCTCCTTTCAAGGGACAACCATTCAAAACTGAGGATATATGTATATCTATAGTATCCTATAAATGTCAAGACTGAAATATCTTGGCCAGCAATGGCGCCTCTTGGCGCTGCTGGTGGTAAGGCGACTTGTGCGCAAAATTACCCGTGGTAAGATTTTTCGACCGTAACTCTTCCAGTCCAATATAGTTGAGGTTTAAGGGCCGGTTTTTGGGGGGCTCAGCCGGAGTCGGTCATCTTCTTCGTGCACTTTGCGATACTCACTCCGCCACAAGTCGAGGATGGAGACTCATCTTAGAGGATTAGAGCAGTTGCCAAAAGTTTTGTCCAATTGTGTGAGTGACATCTCGTCATTCCTGCGGAAGCACATTCGCGTTAAGTTAAGGATGTTCTTGGTCATGAGTTTTTGACGAGGAACCGAAAGATTTGTCCATAGTTTGCTCTGTTGTTCCGTTTTTCGTATGTGCAATGTTTGATGATCTGTTGAACAATGAGAGGATAGTCCCCTGCTGCGGTCAGCAAAGCCACCAGAAAGCGTTGGCTAAAAAAGTCAGCGGCCTTGAGCACGCTAAGGTGTTGTCCCGTCGTATTATAGATGAAGGCGGCAAGCTGAATGAAAAAGCAAGTCTGAAAGAGCGTGATATAAATGAGTCTCGCGTAAATTAGCAGTTCCACCTGCAATGGGGTGGGATGATCAAAGGCATGAATTTTGAAATGGCTTTTCCAGGATTTAAAGATGATTTCAATGCGCCAGCGCACTCCATAGATTCGGCACACCGTCTTGGCATCCCAGATATTTTGGGGGACGTTGGTGAGAAAGATCTCCCATCCGAGAAGAGCCAAGTGGGTTGGATCGGGGTTGAGTCGTCTGTCTCGACTGTGGAGAAGTTTTCTCCTTCTTTCGCCGGCAACATGCTCAGGCACAGGAATGGCCACTATCCGGACGGGGAGTCTTTCTTCGGTGCCGGCAAGGAGCACCTCGTCAAGAATCCCGTGTTTTTTCAGAATCCCGAGCAGATCAAAGCGTTTGCCGTTCGGATGGAAGAGGGCCATCTTATGCGAGTATCGACTCAAGTAGAAAGCTTTCTTCTCACCGATGGCTCTGAAGACACGAAGGGAAGAGTAACCCAAGTCGCGGATCACCAGATCTCGCTCCAGGATAATATCCAAAATGGAAGGAGAAGCGCATTGGTCGTTGCACCCGAAAGGAGTGATCTGAAACGAGACAAATGTCTCGGTGAGGGAGTTGTAAGTGGTCTGAAGTTTAACTGAAGCGCTGATTTTACCCGACTGATTCTTGGAGCCTGGAAAAAAAGTGGCAAGCTTTGGAGGAAGAGCAAGGTTGGTGCTATCCTGAAGCAAGACACGATGAAAAAAATCGAATGCCCCTTTTCCGATTTCTTCTTTCAGCCGGGAGGTTACCGAAACTGAGTTGAAAAGCGCTTCTTTTACAAAATCAATGACTGTGGGCTTCATCCTGAGGAAGACGGCCACCTTGCTGATAACGTTGTGAGTCAACATGCCCAAATGGATTGCTAGCGTCCTCGTTGAAAAAACCGGCATCACGCTCATGAAGACAAGAGCTTGTAGGAAGGAACTGGGTTCAATCTTTCGGGGTCGTCGTTTCATGAAGCCTGATCTTCGGGCAATCCTCCCGATTTCCTCCGGATCCAATCCCAACCGCAACGGTGGCGGAAGAAGACAGGTTTTGTCTATTGTCTCAAAATCTCCAGTGATTTCCACTTGCGGTCCTGACTGCTTTGGCGCATGGTTGTGCATGAGAGCTTCTCTCCTTTTCGATCTTGCTCTGAACGGCTCTCTTAATACAAGAGAATCGCAAAGGTAGAGAAGCTCTTATTACGTGCCCGTGTAACAAAATTATAACTTTATCTGGTTTGAGACGCGAGCAACCCGCGTATGGCTTGCTCAACAGCAGATTTTATTACGCGACGTGCTTAACTTAACGCGAATGTGCGGAAGCAGGAATCCAGGTCTTTATTCCCGTGCAAGCAAGAATGACGGTCGATAAACCCGATCTCCTGTCTCATTCGGAAAGAGTTTTCGACAACCTCCACAATTGCGCCAAACTCTGTGAAAAGATAAAGACCGCCAACCGAGGCGGTCTTTATCCCCAATTTCTCACTCATGCAATTGGCCGGGCATCAGGCTAGTCGCTAGCCATCTTGGAAAGCTCTTCTTCGACCACCGCCTTCAACAGGGCTACTTTGTATCCGTTTTGTTCCAAGGGTTCCGCATTTCGTATTGCGGCTTCCCCAGCCTTTGCGATGCTCTCGGCATCCAGTTTCTTGCCTTTGATTGCCTCTTCGACCTCCTTGGAGCGCCATGGAATAGGCGCGACGCCGCTGAAGACAATCCGAGTCTGCTGCGGCTTACCGTCTTTGAAACTCACAACGATTGCGCTCCCTGAGAGGGCGAAATCCCATGATCGACGGGCCCTGACCTTTCGGTAGGCGCTCTTCGCTCCCTCGGTCGGTTTGGGTAGCAACACCTCGGTCACGATCTCGCCCGGCGCCAGCACCGTCTCTCTATAGCACGTCAACCTTAGGCAGGACATGAAATTTCTCCACCGGGACCAGCCGTGTCCCTTTTGGACCTACGACGCGAGCGTTCGCTTGGAATGCAATGAGCGCCGGGGCTGTGTCTGACGGATGCACGATGGCGCAGATACGGTCGTGCCCGAAAATGGCGTGATACTCGTTCTCCCCTTCCATAGCGTAGCAGAGTTGGCCGCCTTTTCTCAGGCAGTGGAATTCTCCGCGATAGTACCAACATCTCGGCTTCTGGCACAGGTTCCCCCCAATGGTCCCCTGGTTGCGTAGCTGCGGACTGGCGACAGCCAATGCTGCTTGGGCAAGCGCAGGATAGCGCTTTAAGACGACCGGGCTCTCCGCTACCTCAGTAATCGTGGTAAGCGCTCCAATGCGAAGGCCGCCATCGGCTGTTTCTTTAATCCCTTTCAATTCGGCCACCTTACTGATACTGACCACTTTGTCTGCGCCAAAGATGTTCTCCCGCAAGCAACCCAGGAGATCGGTGCCTCCGGCCATTACCATGGATCCCTTATCGGAGAGGTGCTTAACCGCATCCTTCACAGAATTAACTCGCATATAGCTGAAATTTGGCGTCATGGCTCATCCCTTTTTCTTAGCCTCAGCGAGCAGTCTGCAGAGCTGAGGGGTTGATATGGGGGTTGAGGCAACCCGCACCCCGGTCGCGTTATACACTGCGTTGGCGATTGCCGCGGCAGTGGGAATAGTGACAGGTTCTCCCAGTCCTTTTGCGCCGATGGAGTTTGCCTCCGTATCTTGAGGATCAACAGGGATCGAGGTTATATCCGCCGGAACGTCCATAGCAGTGGGCAACTTGTAATCATGCCAGTTCTTGTTGCAGAGTTTTCCCGTCTGGTTGGCGTCCAGCACTCTACCTTCAGTCAGAGCGAACCCGATCCCCATAGTAATTCCACCGTATACCTGACTGTCGTACGTGAGACGATTCATTACTCTGCCGCTGTCGTTGGAAGAGACAAAGCGCGTGACCTCCACTTCTCCGGTCTTGGTGTCGACCTTTACTTCGCAGAATTGAGCGCAGAAGGGATTAATGGCCCGGTCCGGCGGATTAGGTTTCTTGTGTCCCACGCCGATGATCACGCCTTGCGTCTTAAGATCTGAAATCTGCGAAATTTTCAGTGACTTGTCAGGACTATCCTTGACTTGGACCTTTCCGCCGACGATGGTAAGGTCCTCGGGCTTCACCTTCAGATCCTTGGCGGCCATATCGAGAAGTTGTTGTTTCACGTGCACGGCTGCGGCCCGGGTTGCAGGGCCGTCGGAAGGCACTGTTTTGCTGCCACCGCTTGGTGTTGCGAATTGGGTCGTCCCTGTGTCGGCGTTGTCAATCCTGATCTTGTCCGCTTTCAACCCCAGTTCTTCGGCAACGATCATCGCCATGACGGTCTTGGTACCGGTGCCGAGATCGCTGGCCCCCATATTGAGATTCGCGCTGCCGTCGGCATAAAGCCTCACGATCACTGTCGAAGGCGGTCGTCCGCCACCGATGAACCACATTCCTCCGGCCATGCCTATCCCGGTTTTAACGTGGGCGTCTGCCTTTGACTTTGCCGTGGCTAGTTTCTCCTTCCATCCGAAGGCCTTTGCCCCTTCTTCGAGACATTTCTTGAAATCGGTGGAGGTGTAAGGCGGGTTCCCTTCTTTTGATTGGCTGTAAGTGGGGATGTTCCTGAGCCGCAACTCCACCGGGTCTATCTTGATGGCCTCTGCCAGAGCGTCCAGCATCTGCTCCAGAGCAAACGACGCCGGAGGGTGTCCCGGCGCCCTGAACGGTCTTGCCGGTCCTGCATTGACGTACACGTCAGTGGATTCACACTTCACATTAGGACAGGTGTAGAGATCTTTGATCTGGAAATCCAGCAATGAGACGCCGCCTGCAGGGTAAGCCCCACTTTCGCCTGATGCGATGAACTGGAGAGCGGTAAGCGTGCCGTCCTTCTTGACTCCCGCCTTGAGCTTCATGATGGTGGCGGGTCGATTGCCGGTTGAAAGATAGGTCTCCTCCCTGGTTAAAAAGATTTTGACCGGTCGGCCGGTCATGCGGGCTAGAATGGCCGCACATGCTGTGTGTTTACCCGGCTGCAATTTTGAGCCAAAGCCTCCACCCATGTAATGGCCGATCACTCTTACCTGGGACAAAGGCAGCTTAAGAGCTTGCGCCATTTCCGATTGAATGGCGAACACGCCCTGGGTCGATTCCCATATAGTAAGCAGATTGCCGTCCCACTTGGCTACCGCGCCGTGAAGCTCCATGGGAGTGTGAAGCTCACACATCGTGGTATACTCTTGTTCCAGCGCCACATCAGCCTCGGAAAATCCCTGTGAGACATCCCCTCGTTGGTACACCTCCGGTTTCCCGACGACATTACCCTGTTCGTGTACCTTGGGAGCCTTCGGCTCCAAGGCTGTTCGTTGATCAACCACAAAAGGCAGGACCTCGTATTCAACCTTGATTGCCTGCGCAGCATCCCATGCATGATATGGGGTGTCAGCCGCCACTGCCGCTACAGCATCGCCTTCGTATCGACAGTGTGGGTCAAACAACTTTGTTTTCCCTTGACCGCGATATGACCAATCAATGTTGGCATGAGGAGTTGACCCCGCTATGACGGCATATACGCCTGGTCCTTTCTCAGCCTGAGAGATATCCACACTCTTGATCTTCGCATTGGGATAAGGACAACCCAGGACGACGCCATAAATCATGTTCGGGAGTATCACGTCGGATGGATAGATGGCGGAACCGCTGACCCGATCATAGGCGTCTACTCGGGGCCGCTTGGAGCCGACGATGTGTGTCGTCTTCCACGGCTGGGGTTGTTCGCCTGCCGCGGGAGTCTCCGGGACGGAAAAGCCTTCCAGGAAGTAGAGTTCATCTTTTTCTTGGGTCATGACGCCCCTCCTTTGCCTCTTTTGAGCTTGGCGGCGCGGCTCGCAGCCTTGAAGATGTTGTGGTACGCGCCGCAGCGACAAAGGTTTCCGCTTACTCCCGCTCGAATCGCCTCCAATGAAGGCTCCGGATTGCTTCTCAGAAGCCCCTCAACAGCCATGATTTGACCGGGCGTGCAATAGCCGCATTGGAAAGCGTCTTCTTCCAGGAATGCCTGCTGGACCGGTCCAAGCTCTTCGCCATGCATGAGGCCTTCCAGAGTGATTATGTCTCTGCCTTCCGCCTCGACTGCCAGCATCATGCAGGCGTACTGAGGCAGGTCGTCGATGATCACGGTGCAGGCCCCACATTCCCCACGCTCACACCCCACCTTTGTCCCGGTAAAGCCTAGCTTCTCCCGAATTACGTAGAGCAGCGACCATCTTGGCTCGACCAGAAGCGGATAGGGCCAACCATTGATTCTGAGCGTGATCCGACTTAATTCTTCGGGCTTCATGATAAGTGGCGCAGCTTCCACAGGGAGCGCCGGTCCGGCTGCCGCGACAGCCGCTCCCGCGCCCAGCGAGGCCAGAAAGCCTCGTCTTGTCATTCCTGCGCCGATAGCGCCATCCTGCGTTTCCTGATCCTCGGGCGAATGGCCACACGGGCAGCTTTGTCGGTCTGAATCTTTTCCCATAAACGCCCCCTTTTCATTTGATTAGTTTAATGAGTTGATTTTTTCGGGTTGTATCGCCACAATTCGCCTCGGTTACAGGGATGCCGGAGAACTCTCCCCTTCACCGGCGTCAAGGAGCCCGGTGTCGCTTATTAAGCGTAAGTCCGGGCAATTCCATAAAAGGCCTGTGCGAACAGACCGGAGTCCCGGTGGCGCCAAAATTGAGGCCGCAATTCCGGGAAAAACGAATTGCATTTAACATCTCTCAGCATACCCCGGCCTCAATGCGTGGGTCAACAGAATCTTCACACCCGCCTTAACCATTTCACTTACACGGGGAGAGGATTCGTCACGATGCGACTAAAAGAAAACTCACGTCGTGTCTCCAAGAAAAAAGGAATAATGAATGGCCTGCTGGCCTGAATGAAATCCCCAATTCCGACGAAATTACAAAATCAAGCTGCCTGAGAAGAACTTTTCGGCAAACGCTGCATAATGTGAGACCGGTCTCTTGGCGAAATGTGGGAACGCTTGACGCTATAAAATCTTACTACCAAAATCCGTAGCACAGGCCCCCAAAAAGGCGCTCTCCCGATTTCGAATCCGAAATCTTCACGAGAATTTCCGTGTTATCCTTGTCAAGTCTCATCCGATAGCAGGCTACTCAGTCCGGGGTCTACAGCCCCTTTTCTAGTCACCGGGTCAGCTTTTCCACCTTAACCTCTGTTCGCTTTTCGTGGCGCTTTTTCAAATTGATTGCTTGTGTTGGCGCCAAGCAAGAATTCTGCGCCTTGGCGCCATTTGCGGTTTTCCTTTTCCCCCGGCGCGACCGAAACTGTGTTTGTGAAAATCATGGTTGACGGCAGGCCAGATGGTAGAGTATGTTTAACTAAGGGAAAGGACAGGCTTTTTTCTAATTGCACAACGACTGCCCACTGTATCGGGTTATCCGAGTGAGTCTCGTTTCTTTCCTGGCGCACGTGGCCATCACATTGAAGGTAAATGGCCTGATTCGCCGCGTGAGCATCCAAGTCATGATCGGAGGACGCGTTGGACAGGACAATATCCCTCGCTTCGAGGACAGCTTCCAGTGAGCGTGAAACTCTGTTTCGAAGGAGTCATGGGGAAAGTCTCTCCGTTACCGAGGAATGGCGCTTTCACGGTCCAAATCAGGACATTTTAGATGGCTTGAGGGCCGTTCACGTCTGGGGGGTTCTTGGCTTGCACGATATCCGCCAGCGCTATCGTCGTTCAGTGCTGGGCCCATTTTGGTTTACTCTGAGCACTCTTGTCATGGTGTCAGTGCTCGGGGGCCTTTATGCGACTCTGCTACAACAGGAAATTTCCAACTATGTGGCGTTTCTTGCCGTGGGGCTGGTCGTCTGGCAATACATCGCCTCCGTCACCAATGATGGGTGATCTGCTTTTACCACAGTAGATTACTTGATAAAACAAGTCAGGTTGCCTCTCACCGTCCATGTCGTCAGAGAGGTCTGGCGGAACTTTCTCATTCTTCTCCACAGCTTGCCTGTCGTGATTATTCTATTGATTGCTTTCGGAAAAATGCCGGGTTGGGGATTGCTATCGGCGATTTTAGGATTAGCGGCGCTATTTCTTAACGGGGTGTGGATAGGGGTAGTATTGGGCATATTGTGCACCCGTTTTCGTGACATTCCGCCCATTATCGTCACTAATCTGATTCAGATAGCCTTCTTCTTCACGCCGGTTATGTGGTCACCGCAAATCATAGGGGACCGGTCCTGGATCGCCAGTATAATCCCCTGTATCAATTAATCGAAGTTGTGCGCGCGCCCCCTACTAGGCCGTGCTGTGGCGTCTCAATCGTGGTTGTGGGTAGGCGCAATGCTGGTCATGGGGTTCGCATTGGCCCAGTTGCTAATGAACCGATACAGATCCAGGGTACCTTACTGGCTGTGATCGTGTTATAAGAAAGCAGGTCCACTAATGACCAGAGCTAAAATCGTCGGCCACGGAGTGGTCGTGGATTTCCCCGTTTTCAACAACTCCCACCGTTCGTTCAAGAATGCATTCATGCGAGCGACGACCGGTGGCTATATCGCCCGGGGAGTCCCTGTGAATTCGGAGTGATGATCCGTCATTTAGGCCCGTTCAGTGATGTGAGAGAGAGACGAGCACGAACGGAAGTAGAATGATTAACAAGTGCGATAACGTGTGCGAATTTTGTTCCGGTCTCTCACGCGTGGGAGTCTGCGCTACATATTGCGAATAAGCTTAGAAACACGCTGCAACATGTCCTCACGGTGCTCTTACTGTGAATGGGAATGGATGAAGGAACTGAGGAGAACAGTCCTCTGCGCCCCGATTCTCCCATAAGTATCAGGAGTTGCAGCATCCAATGAAACATTGATGTTATGTAGGGGACTATTGATGAGTCTCTCTATATTATCTTTGTTCAGGAGCAAACCGTTGGCGTTTATGGAAACGCATTTTGTTTCCTTAGAGTCTCTTCCAATCAGCTCCAAAGTCCTCCAGAATGACGGGCTTAAGAGCGGTTCCCCAGTCCCGTGAAGCTGTATAAATTCGGCTTGTCGAAGATACGGGACCAATTGATCGAGTTGCTCAGTTGGCAAGTGTTTTCGATCAGGTATAGCGCCGACGACACGCCAACACATGACGCAGTTGAGATTACACTCAGTTGTGGTTTCAATAGTCAAGTCCTTCGGAAAATACGATACAATCGATTCCTTAAGGTTATATTTGTCCGGGGCAGAAGCGCATATCTCCTGGCAAAAAGAACGCTGAGTGAGTTGAGAGGCGCTGCCTGCATTTACGAAGCGTATAATTAATCATCTTTCTTAGGAGGCCAGTTTTCCCGTATTGCTTGAGACGGTTCAGGAATCGAGAACGCAACTTCATGATAGCATTCCAATTATTCAAGCCCAAGTTCTCGTTTCAAGTTACATTGATGAGTTGAATTCAGGCAACGGGTTTCGAACTGTTTATCATTCTTCTCTATTTCTTGGGCGCCACCATCAGGCAGGGGCCGGCAGCCCGAGAAGTTCCCGTCAGCGGTCCCGGCTTCGAAATAGCACCGTAAAGGTAGTGCCGCCCGATTCCTTGCAGTCTCCAACATTGTGAATATGAGGACAATCTGCAATCCTTCCGGGGCAGTGGTCCCGACTTGTGGGAATGTACTTACACCGGTTGCTTTCGAAGGTGATGTCAAAGTACTCGCCTTGAGAAAGGTTTTCAGTCGAAGAAGCTCGAGGCCCTTTCCGCCCGCGTCGAAATCGTAAGGTCTCTTACTGGAATAGTCGTCCGTCTCGACAATGTGATGGAACGCCTCGAAAACGAACTCCTGATCCCCAATGGGAATCCCTACCCCTTCGTCTTTGACCTTCAGCAGAATCCCTGATGGAGTATTCTCAATGGAAATGAAGACCTCTCCGCCATCGGGGGTGTGCTCAATGGCATTCTTTACAAGGGTTCGGAGTACGATCTGCAGCAAATCCGGATCGAGTAGGTCGGTTGTAAACGGCTCCAGTCGCGGTGTCAACTTGACTGACCGGTGGACGGCCTCGCCGGCGATCTCGTTAAGTATCCTCACGACAGTCGCGGCTACATCGAACGACCTTGGCCGAAACGCCGGTGGATGAAGGATCTCCTCAACAAGCTCCTGCATGTCGCGCAGCCTGTTTAAGTTGCGTTTTATCCGTGCGAAGTCATTCTGCCGCGAGGTAGGGCTCCTTTTGTCCTTCTTGAGCATTTCCACAGACGCGGCAATAATGGACAGGGGAGTTCTTAATTCGTGCGAAAGATGGTCCACAGCGCGTTGCCTTGTCCGTTCCAAATTCTTGAACGCGGTTATGTCGCGAAAAACCGCAATGACCGTCTCGAATCCGGGACGACATTCGTCGATCTCCAGAAAAGATGTCGCCACGGACAGATCGACAGTTTGACCGTCAGGCCGTTTGAAGATCACTTCCCCGTAGGTCGTTGGCAGGCCGTGGTATACGGCGTTTACAAACAAATCCGTGAACTTGTCGTTCGACGGGTCGTTTAGGAATACCTCCGCGAACTTCCTCCCCTTGAGTTCTTCCTCTCGAAAGCCCAGGATACGAAGCGCAGCGGGATTGACGGTGTAGATATCGCCGGTGCATTCCAGGGTTATAACTCCCTCGTTCATGCTTCGGAGGATGATCTTTTCGATTGCGTCCGCCGCTTGCGGAGGTATCCGCTGGGCCGGCGCCCGTCCCTCATCTACTTCGTTCATAGGAAGGCCCCCCTGGATCGAAGATAGGTTACGGCAACGAAAGTCGTCCTGTTTGCCCATCCTTTAAGAAGTTCAGGGTGAAACGACTCACTTTATCGTTATTTTAGGCGCATGGCGACAGAAAGGATACAAAATCCGTCAAACTTTCGGCGGAACCCATCTAGGACGAGCAGCGCCGGCACGTCCCGGATTGGCGGCAGGGCCGCTAGGATTTACGAATTGATTAATGTGTCTCCGGAATTCCTGCGGTCGCGGTATTCTTTATCGACTTGAGAATCTTCTCGGGAATCCCGGATTCGCACGGCACCCCGGTCTGGCAAAGTCCGCAGCCATAGCCGTCGAAGCCATAATTCTCTTTGACAAATTCCGCGCATGTAACTCCGGCATGGTTCCAGCATTTTTTCTTATCGTGGCCGATTTCGGTAATGGCCCCTACCGGACAGCGCTTCAGGCAACCCGTGCATGAACCGTCGTAGAAGAAAAGGCAGTACTCGTGGTGATCGTCATACGGCCTTTCCGTCGCGGGGACCGAAAGATTCGCGACGACTGAACCAACGCGATGCGCCTTTCCCTTAGCCGTAATCAACCCGTCGCAAAGACCGAACGTTCCAAGACCGGCCGCATACGCGGCATGGCGCTCCGACCATTTTGAGGCTAAGACATATTTTTCGGATTTCCCCCAACTCCACTCAGGAAGAAGGACCGGAGCAAAAGACTTTACGTCTTTGTTACTGAGTTCTTGGACAACATGCCGCCGCAGACAGTTGTTGAATTCCTCGCCGGGGAAGCGAGCCTGCACCCACCGTCGCGACGGATAAAAGGTCTCTTTGCGGTTATCTGCTTTGGTGGCTTCCCGTTGAGGAAGAATCCAACTGATCACCGTGAGATCATCGGCATTAACTGTGACATCCGGAAACTTAATCGAAAAGGCTTCCAGCGGCGTCCAGTGCAATTCCCCAACGAAGTCCTTGTATTCCTCATAAAGCGGATCAGCCCCGGATGAAAAACCGACCAGAACCTCATCCCATGCCTTTTCATCCGGTTCCATCTTCAGGGAATTCTCGGGTGAGTTTTTCACAAAGTCGTCTATAAGTTCAGTTAACCAAATTCTCATATCGACAGTCA
>CAVVZX010000023.1:0-12362 GCA_963752855.1 uncultured delta proteobacterium
TATAAAGAAGGCCAAAAAAAACCCGACCGGGCGGACACGAGCTGGGAGGGGGGTCCTAGGCCGCGGTCGGGTTAACCGATTGCGCTTCTGCTTGCCGTCAGCAAAGATGTTGTGCGCCGGGTGTTCCCTGTAGGACCAGGCGCACACCATCACATCAGAATATGAAAGCCATCTTGAGGTATCCGCCCTCAAGAGAAGTGTCTATCTGTTTGAAATCGCTGTAGCCTTTTTTGAAACTCACGTACCTGTAACCGGCTCCCACGTATCCCCATCGTCCATTGCCCAACGGAATAGTGTACCTCAATCCACTCATTAGGTCCGAACCGAAGGCTTCATCCAGGAAGGCGACACCGGCTCGGCACTCGCAGGAAAGGGTGTTACGGAAACGTGTGGTTTTCAAACATCGCTCGAACTCGATACCCGCCATTCCCATATTGAGTTGATGATCGAACGTAGGCGCGGTGTTCCACGCGGACCAGTTTGTTCCACCAAAACTCAGCTTTTCATCAAGGCGCGTAAAACCTGCGAATACGCCGACCCTGGACAGGTGGGTAAATATAGGGTCGTATACAAGATCTATTCTCTGATACAGGCGTTGCCATTTTACTCGGCCACCCTGACCAAAGCCAAATCCGAAATTTTGCAGGTTGCCGCCCGATCCGTTCAATTCCATGGGCATTATGGAATATCGGAGAGACCACTTCGGTTTGAACCTGTATCCCACCGAGAAGGAACCGACTGGGCTGTGATCGGGTATACCCCAGTCACTATTGAGGTCCTGATCGAGCTGGCCGCCCAAAGTCCAAGTTGACCCCCAATAGGAGTTCGACATACGAACCTTGCCCTTGATCCTGGCAAAAATGACTTGCGCCTCAAGTTCCCAGCCTTTGGCCCTGGGGACCGGGAGACAGTATTCTCCCAGCTGCGGGCTCAAAGCGAAGAATTGGGGTCGTACCTTGTAGATAGGGCGGACCTTCTGAATCTTGTCTACTTTTACCTTTGCATGATCCTGCTGATCGGGCGCAGGCGCGGCAGCGACATTTTCGGGCGGGCCGGCGGCGGCCTGCCTGATGGAGTACGCCGGGGCGCTGGTTGCGAAGATGATCAAGGATAAAGCTAGACATACCAATGGCGTATAAAGTTTTGTTCTCAACATACCCTCCCTCACAGAGGCAATGAATTGTTAACAGGGGTCTTTATACGCAATTAATTATTTGTCAAGCAAAAAGTGATCTTTTTTTAGCAATATTATCCTAATTACCTAGAATTGACGTGATAATTTGTCGCGACTTTTCGATAAATTAGCATGAAGTAGACATATCAACCTATTAATATCAATGGTTATTTAGTCTAATATCGTGAGCTACACGTCAACGTTGAATTGCGCGTCGCTCCATCGACAATTACCGTCGGGTAACCGCGGTTTGACTCAATGGCGAATCAGGATGCGCGTCCTCATATGCATATGAGGTTGTAATCACACTGGCTTTTATACGAACCGGTCGGCGTCAAAAAGGGGGGGCTGCCGCTTACGGTTATCTTCTTCCCCGTTTCTTGAGTTTCGACCGGTGTAGTCCTTTCTCTTACATCGAGTGAATCAAATCCGCTCACCTCGATCCGTTCGCCTCTCATAGTCTGGCAAACTTTTCCTGGCTCCTACTGTCTCAATATCCCCATCCTTCTTTCGAGCACAGCCCGGTTGGTCATATACCCGATCACAGAGGTAATGTAATCTTGTTCAGACTGAGAGAGCTGTCTTTGAGCGTCCAGGACTTCTATGTATGTTGCCACCTGCTCTTTGTAGCGTTTCTGAATGACTCGAAAGTTCTCGCGCCTGAACGCCACCGCGTCACGGTTGTCCCGAATGTCATCGTTGTGAGCGTTCCATATCTAGATAAGCCTGTTTAACCTCTTTCGAGACCTCCTCCACGAGCTGTTCCCTTGCCACAAAAGCTCTCGCCTGCGAAGCCCGCTTCTCTTTAACCGTTTCACGCTGCCGAAATATGTCGAAGGACCAGTTCAATAGGCACATAACACCCCAGGCGTTGTTCCCCTCGGGATCAAAGATGTTCCAGTCGTCGTTCAGCCGAGCGGCTGTGACTTGGACTGATACTGACGGCAGGAGGTCCGCCTCCGCCAACTTGATCAGAGCGATCGCCTGATCAACAGAAATATTGGCCTGTCGGATTTCCAGCCTGTTGGCTGCGGCTGTGGCATAAATGTCGGGAATCCTGTACGGATGAGGTTGGTAAGAGAGATCCACGACAATCTTGGTCGGAGTTTCCTGGGGATAGCGGAGCAGGGAATTCAACGCGGCTCTGGCTCGTTCAATGTAAGTCGCTGCCTGTGTCCGCTGGATACGGGCTTGGGCCAGTTGACCTTCGGCGCTGAGAACGTCTACCTGAGGACTCACACCATGTCTGTAAAAAGACATCGCTTGATCCCTGAAAGCTTCAAGCGCACGGATAGACTCATTGGCAACCTCCAGCAGCTTGATCGATTGCAGCATCTGATAATACGCTTCGTGCACTTCTAGTACAAGATCCTGGCGGTCGACCTCGAACTGGATGGCCGAGTAATCAACTGCCAGCTTTGAGAATTTGTAGTTGCTCGATAGCCTTCCACCCTGTGAAAAGAGGTTGGGTGACGGTCGCGCTTGCGCTAAATGACCGGTAGGGATCGATCCGGTACGGGTAATTTGGCGCTAAACCGTTGAGAGGAGGATCGCCCCTGATAATCCACCGACTAGGCTGAATTCCGCTGAGCGCCTGAACGTTGTTCCCGGCAGTTTGACCGCTTACGGAGGTGACCAAAATTTGTTTCTTATACTCGTCCGCCGTAGCCGTGTACCGAAGAGCAAGGGATGGGAAAAAATCGCCGAACGCCTCACGGCATTGATGCTCTTTTTCCGCTACTGCGAGCCTCGAATCCGCCATCAGGAGATTCCTCGCGACTGCGACGGAAACAGCCATAGGAAGACTTAATGGCGTCTCATGATATGAAGGCTCGTCCTTGCGAACTCGTCGATCAGCAGAATCTACCCACGAAGGCATGATCAGAGTCACGCCTGATGATCGTGACAAAGAACAAGAATCGATACTGGCTTAAACGATCCAAACCTAAGAGTCCTCTTTAATGCAATAACCCTTGCCAGCGCTGACGGAAAAAAGTTCACCGATGGTGGAGTATTTCAGCCAGCAGTCAATGAAAAAGGAGCGCATCCCAGTTAGATGTCGGATCGGCTCCCCATCGGAAATTCGATGGTCTATCCGTCGGAAGGTTTGCCAATGTTCCTCAGCAAGCCTCTAAAACGCTTATATGCATCTCGTAGGAAAATTTAGGGGCTACCACGAGGTCATCCGGCAGAATTTACCTCGGGAATGAAAGTCCCTCCACCTGTTTCAAACCCAGATCGAGGTCCGTACCCTCAAGAATGATATCATCTCATCGCACTGAATATATGCTGAATAGCGGCATTCTATGGAAATGTCCGCTGAATGTCAACTCACAAAAGGATGAGACAAACCAGGACGAACAAAAATATTACCCAGAGCCATTACCCGGTATTTAGGCAGCCCTTTAGGCCGGGCACCGGGCCAGGATTCACAGTTGAACATGCTCCCGCCATCCTATGAAGAAACGTGATGGTCTAAATTTCACACCCCGACGAAAAGCCTCACGAATGTGGCCTGACTAGAGCCAACGCCGAATGTTCGTCGAACCTTTGCTGCTGGAAACTATCAAACTCCAGTGCCTCATATGAGGTCTGCGCCCAGCGATTGAAAGATTCTAAATCAGCTGTTCTCTATCAGTCCCATCATCTTATTAAAGCCTTCTGTGGTTTCCACGGGCGGCGCTTGGTACGATGCCTGTATCCCGCCGCTTAAAGCCTCTTGAATCAACAGAGTCGAAGAGGCTCTCTGTTTTGTCAGCAAGCTTGGACCATTCAGGCTCTGGCTTCTTCAAAACCTCTGATGAGGCCCTCCTAAGGCTTTGTAGAAACAAGCGGGACGCTGCTTCGCGGCATCCCCTGAAATAGTCTCGTGCGGGCAACCTGCTAAATGACCTCTCCATCCCTCAAAATGGCGCATTCTTCTCCACTTTGGTCGAAACGCCTTTTCCGTCCTCCAGTCGGCGATACGCCCCATCTGTTCGGGGTCATCAGGGCTAGACGATCTCTTCGCAATTTGAGCCATTCTTTCAGGAGATCGCTTACGAGTTTGACAACTGGTCATCCATTTGAGTCAATTTCTGCTGGTCAATTTTCCCGGAGAGAAGCATGGTTTGGGTGAGCTGTCATGCGTCAGCCCACAACAGATTTCGCGGATGTGGGAATTTAACATCGTTCGCCAACGTCCGTCGAACAAAATAGGAACAGCAAAACCTTGCTAGAATTCAATGGCATTGTGGAAGGAGAGTTCAGATGAGACCCGGCAGAATACTCGTGTTCATCGGCTTAATGTCATTGGTCCTGGTGGCAGTCACTGCTAGCTCAAGTTATGCTCAACAAACAGCAGGGACCGCTTCGTACGTGCAGTCTTCGCCAATACAATACACAGAGACTGGGGTCTCGCCCGAAAAGTCTGATCTTCAGACATCCGTGACCACTGTGGGGTGGAGACATGGGTATTACTGGCGTCAACCCCACTGGCGAGGTTATTGGCATCCGTATTATAGATACGGCTCTTCTTACTTTTTCCCTCCGTACCCCGGATCATGCTGGAACGGCAGGCGATAGCTATGTGGCCCCAAAAGAGTTGTCATTTACTGACCCCTTCTGCCCTCAAAACGATTGGAGCATGTGGCAGGGGTGCAATTATCTTTCAATTGACGGCCCTATCAGTCACCAATTGGGTTTCTCAATGATTCATGGGATTCCCAGTTTCTGAGATCAAAGACAATGCACGAATCGACACGTGAAAACCCTATGGCATCGTCAAAGAAGAGGCTAAGGCTCTTGTTCAAAGAGTTGAAAGAGGCAACCAATCTGTTCCTCTTGAAGATTGAAGAGCTGGAAGAATTGCTGCCTTTGATAGACGAATGATTTGTGTTTGGGTCACGCTTTGTCATAAAGGGCGGTTCATGAACAGCGGCTCAAATTTGACAGAATTTATTGATAGACCTATCCGGTCCATCTGACCCGAAAGAAAAGCCGATTTGACCAGAAAAATACGCTCCGTCCCCATAAATCTGCCGAGTCTCTCCGGTAGCCAGGTTCCTGGCTAGTCCCGCCCTCTCAGTCTAAAGCGTGTTTCATCCACTTTCTCCATAGAAGCGGGGTCGTCAACGCTTTCTTGTTCCTCGGAAATCGTGATACACCCGAAAACGAGCCATCGATTGGAGGGAAACGGGTAATGCTTTTCTCGTTTGAGGCAATTTCATGACACAGATGAGTTTATTCCAGATGGAGGTGCTCCTCGCTGGCAGGTCTGCTAACGGGGTTCTCATCGGGCCTGCTGGGAGTGGGAGGCGCCTTTGTCATGGTGCCGGTCCAGTTTTGGATGTTGAAATGGATGGGAGTTGATCCGACAATAGCAATACGTGTAAGCTTTGGAACGAGTTTGTTGGTGATTCTGCCGACTGCAATCAGTAGCGCCATAACTCATAATCAAAAAGGAGCAGTTCACTGGAAGGCAGGTGTAATCCTTGGATTGACTGGAGCAAGTGTGGCATTTTTGGGGGCCTATGTTGCCTCACGGGTACCCGGTAGCTACCTCACAACCATGTTTGGTGGTCTGGGTATAATTCTTTCTATGAGAATGTTCCTGATCAGGACCAAAGATGTAAGCCGGTCCTCTACCGGCAGTATGGCTGGGCTGATTATTTGTGGGGGAATGTTTGGGTTTGTTTCCGGGATCATCGGGGTCGGCGGTGGAGGCTTGATGATTCCTGTGATGATCCACTTCCTGGGATTTGGCATGCACGAAGCCGTAGGAACCTCAGCTGTTTTCATGACATTCACTGGTCTAGGAGGATCGGCCTCATATCTTGTCAATGGGCTTGGGGTCGAGGGATTGCCTGCCTATTCCACCGGTTACCTGAACTGGCTCCAGTTTGCCTTGTTAGGTGTTTCGAGCATTCCTATGGCGGTTGTCGGGGCTAAAGCTGCCCACTTAATCTCGTCAAATGGGCTCAGGATAGTTTTTGCGATGGTGTTGTTGATTGTAGGGCTGAAAATGCTGGGGGTGTTTTCCTGGTTAGGTTTGCCCATCTAAGAAAAGGGCAGTCCTTGCGCTGCAGCTGCTCTCGGAACGAAAAAGCGGAGCCGAACAATCAGACTCCGCATGGCGTAAAGGTGAATAGTGGGAATTTATTTTATCAAAGGAAGAAGCTTTCCCAATTTTTCAATCTTCAATAGAAACTGATCGGTCGCGTCTTCCAATTCTTTCGACAATATATTAACCTCTTGTCAGATGTTGTTTCTTGGTTCGCAGTAGTTTTGTCTGGCACTATTCTTCCTCCAAAAAGGGGAGAATCTCATAGAAGCCTGGAAAAGTCAAAGTAATAGTTCCATCCAGCAGTTTTTAATGAATCTATCGGAATACGAGGCATCATGGCTATTCAGCCCTCCCCAGAATCTTATTAAAACATTGCTAGAAGGAGATCCGCCACATTTCGCAGAAAAAGGTCCCCCGCTCGAACTATTTGCCTTTCGGAAGTCCTACACTCTGAGCGGCCATTATCCTTTGGGTTGGCCTCAATTTCAGGGCTTGACCCAAATTTTCCCTATCGATAGCCAGAGCGCACAGGACCCCTAACACGACACGAATGCTCTTCATCAGGCGCCCTCCCGGTTTCAATCCCCGAACGACGGATCTAGAGCCTAACCGCCTCCGCAGAGTGGTTGGCGTAAACGATGTCCACGAGTCTCATGAGCTTGAGCATACTGTTATAGGATTCCTCAAAGTTCTCGTGTATTCCCGGAACAGCCAAGTTGCCCTTGGCAAAATTCTTTGCCAGACAGCAGAAGCCGGAGACCGCGGTTCGTCCTTCTTCGGTTTCGACAATGACGGCCCGCGAGCCCGTGGAGTGCCCCGGGACCAATGCGTCTATTTTCTCGATAGCAAGCCCGAACCGGCTAAGGTTTCTGCTCCAAGGACGCCACATCTTCGACTGGCGGCAGAGGCCCTGCTGCGTTGGTGACCGCGTCACAGCCTGTGTCCACCAGGACGTTACGATCAGCGCTCTTTAGCAGAAAAGGGCCATAGAAAACCCTGCTGGTCTCTTCGCTGTTCCGCAGGTAGGTCTGTGGGGCGTTCCGCTTTGGCCGTCTGTAACGGATGGACCGTGTATGCGCCCATTTGTGGCTCCTATTTCTTGTCTCATTGGATTCGTGTCTGTTCAGTCACATGTGGGCTGGCCCGAACCCAGAATGCCACTTTCGCGCAAAGAACGCTAGGGAGAGATCAGCCGGAATTATATGGCCCCAGTCGCGTGGGGCCTATATTTGTCATTGCGAGGAGTGAAATCCCGCGGAAAGCGGGAAAGCAATCCCGTAGGGGCGCATGACGATGCGCCCTTCCTGGATTCCGTCTTCACGGGAATGAGGAGATTGCTTCGCTCCGCCCGCAATGACGCATTGAGCATGGATACCCTCCCCGACATAACTTAAGGTTGCACGGTCAGATAGATTCTTCTTGACAATTGCAGGACTAGTTGTTCAATACTACAGCTTTTTTGTATCAAAACACATTGTATGTTTTGTTCCCCTCGCACTGCTATGCTCGGGGATTGTAGAGGAGGTAAGGGCTGTGAAAGGGCCAATGTCTCTCTTGGTGGGTGTGGTTTCTTTGTCTCTTCTGTGTGGATTTGCCTACGGTCAACTACCATATGAGCTAAGTTTCGACTTCTACACAGGTTGGCAGGGGGGTCAGCGGCAAACGCTGACCGCGGAAAGTGACGGACCCTTCCCCGGTGCCCTCTTCCGATCCGTGGAGCTGGGAATACCGAACCGAGGTCTGTGGCTTGGAGCTGGAGCGGACGCGAAAATCGGCTGCGATCTGAACCTGTTTGTTCAGGGGTGGTTCTTCGTTCCTAGCAACGTTGACGGCTCAATTCTTTTGGATCCGGGAGCCACACCCAGGAAGATTCCCGCCGACGTGAACTCACATATTGACTGGTGGTACATAGACACCTTCGGAACCCTCCGATTGTGCGGTCCCTTTTCCGTTGTCTCGGGCTTAAGGTTCGACCACCAAAACTATTTTACGGATGATCCCGAAATCTTGAACATCATCTTCTTTCCCCTACCCAATGTGATGAGATTAGACCTGAACGTGCTCAGCACAATCCCGTACCTCGGTGTGCAGTGGGGTCCCTCAAGCGGGCTTACCTTAAGAGCGGTTTACAGCCCATTGGGTTGGATGAACTTGAAATCGACTCTAAGTCAGGACAATAGCGTCTTTCGACCGGAGAATTTCCTCGGGGGACAGGACAATCTCACCAAGAGAGATTTTTTCGAGCTGTTCGGTGAGTATGCGGGACAATTAGGATCGTCTCTGCAAATAGCTGTATTTGGCAAGGGAACCTGGCTTTCCGGGACTACCAACGCCATTCTTACGGAAAGTCTTGTGAACGGCGCCGCAGAATACAAAATTTCCTACCGTCGCTGCAGTTGGACAATCGGCGCAAGGGGCACAGCGTTTTTTTCTTTGCCGGAATTCTTCTACCTGTGGCGATGAATGGAGTTGTTTCGCTTCCGCCATACCGAAGGCCGCTGAAGCTTCGAGGAGAAGACGCCATTTCATGACAGCCGCCGCCGTCTTAATAACGATGATGCCGCAGTTCTTTGTCCCGACAGTAGTTAATACGTGGCGCCCCTCACGATTTAAGAAAGGCCGCTGCAAAAGACGGCTTTTCACTTCTCTCATCGACTCACGCGAAGCCTCCTCGGCTTTCCTGCTGAGCTTGCCTCGCGGTCGGCAGGTTCGGCTATCTCCAAAAACCAAGGAGCATTATATCGAATCATGACTGACAGGATTGGCCTCCCGCCGTCTTTGCGCCGACTAAAGGTCCTTGATTTTGTTCAAATCCAGGGAAGGCCAGATCTGTATCCCTTTTTGCTTCATTTCCTCCAAGGCCTCGTTTGAAGTTTTATCAGCCACACCTCGGCACAGGTCCTGGACAACAACAACCTTGTACCCGTCTTTCAGTCCGTCAAGAGCCGTGGCCTTCACGCAATAATCAGTCGCGATGCCGTAGACTATCAGGGTCTTGACGCCCGCGGCCTTCAGCTCCTTGTCCAGGTCCGTCTTTGCCCCTCCGTCGTCCATGAACCCGGAATATGAATCAAACTTGGGATTCATGCCCTTGCGGATCACCTTTGTGAACAGGGCGGGATTCACCAGGATTTCTGCGCCCTTAGTCCCCTGCACACAATGAGCCGGCCAGAGGACTTGAGTGCGACCATCGGCCAGCTTAATAGTGTCAAATGGCTTCTTATCCTTTTGATTCGACGCAAAGGACATATGATCGGCCGGATGCCAGTCCTGGGTGGCGTAAACCGGAAGGCCGGCCTTCTTCAACTCTTCCGTAGCTTTGGCGACGCTTTCCAGATAAGCCTGATCACTATTGGGCACGGCCAACGAACCCTTTTGAGCCGTGGTGAAATCGCCTTGGACGTCCACGACGATAACCGCCAGGCCTTCTTTCGCCAGCGCACTCACGGGGGCGAAGGCTAGGCTGAAAATCACTAGAGCAAACAATAGCAGCGACAAGGTTTTCATGCTACCTCCTCTTGTTACAGCACTATCCGGCCATTAAACATTAGGACCGTCTGAGCCTTAGCTATGCGGCGTTCTTGGAAGTCTTCCGGTCCTCTATCAACTACTGGGCGGTTCCGCCAACTCAGAGATCCGAAATCTCTTCCCAAAAATCCTGATAGAATCAAGACCGTCGCGATGTGAATGAAAAACTATTATTTTAACTTTTTGACCGTACCTCTCCGCTCGGCTTCCGGTCAACTATAATTGTCAAATACGAACTCGGTAGGAAGTGGTGTTCTACGGCCATTGCCGCAGCGATTCTCTGTCATGGCGACAAGAAAAAATCCTTGCGGAGCCTTTACGTGACCGTCAGCGACGATGACTTGGTCCTGTCTATTGAACATGATGAAGTTCGATTCGGGAGAGACCGGGATAAGGGTGAGGAAGTGACCGTAAGAGGAACGATGGGTGCGCTGGCTTTGCTTCAGGTGATTTCAAAGAGTCACTGATCGCCCTGACTCGCTGTCCGTAAAGTTAGGGCAGCCTCGTCACATGGCTGCCTCTGCCAGCTCCTCGGCATAAGGAAGTGGAATACGCTCATCGTGTGCGGCGCCGGACAATCTTTCGTCCCGCCTTCGAGCCGCTTGAAGCAACAAGAACTCCCCGGATGCCTCTATGGTTCGCGTTCCGGGCTCGCTCCACGGAATGTGCGTGAAGATCCCCCCCTCAGATTGAAGGCACCGGTAGAAGGCCTCTTCTCCATACAGCTCACCCGACTCCGCATGGAGAATTCGTCCGTCGTCTATGAACAGCCTCGACTTCGGACCCCGACGGAGCCTAAGCTCAAGTATCGTTCTGATTCCGCTCATCATGAGAAACTGGATGTAGTCCAGGATGTCTATGTTCTGGACCATGCCGGAGAAAAAGTGTCTCCCCGCCGATTGCTGATTTCTTTCATCGAGAACGTTCGAGCTACTGACCGTCATGCTCCACCCCCGCATAGTGTTAAGCAGTTTACGTGCCAAGCTATAGGGAGTTGTAAATGATTTATATAAACGCAATGTTCTTAGTCGGTTAGCCAAAGGAAAGCGGAGCGGCGCGAGATCCCGGCAGAGAGCAACTTAAAGGGAAATTGTCCGATAATCGCTCACCTGACGTCATGGCGTAATATTATCATTAGGTTATAATTGACTCCATGCCTTAATATCCTACAAATCAGTTAATACCCCGTCAGACCTTCGGACGCGTAGAACTCGTGACGACGACGCAGCGGTATATCGTATCCATGAACCGAGATCTCCGGTCTGTGCTCGCCTGAGGGCCGCCACGAACATTTTGCTTGATTCGAGGACCTAGGGAGTGGTACGCTCAGGGATATGAAACTACAGGCTTTTTTAGGCAACTTCACGACGGTTTTATCTGCGCTAGGCCTTCCGGGAGAAGATAGACAGCCTTTTGGGGCGTTGGGAACATCATTCGACGAGGCGCCGGCGCAAAGACCTCCAAAATGGCAAGACCGCCTCATCATTCCAGTTTCTATCCATAATTTGTAAGACTGCGGTGGAGTGGGACCAAAGTTTGAAAACCAATTTTCAGTCTCTCATGCAGGAGCTTGAAGCCAAAGAGGAGCAGATCCGACTACTGAAGCGGGAATGCGATGACCGGCTGAGACTGCTCAATCAGGCTGAATTGCGGCTGCAAGAGATGACGGGACAAAGGGGAGGTCGCGTAGCTCTTCGAAGTTGGGTTTTAGCCGTCTACCGCACACTGCTCCGAAGACACGGGAATCGTGCGCTGACAATATTTTTTCGGCCGAAGTTGGGGGCGCTGAAGCACCACAAACCAAGACCTCTGGCGCTTCCTCGACATTACTACCGCACGGGGCCTCCCGAATCACATCCGGTCATATCGATAGTGACTCCAAGTCTGAACCAAGCCCCGTTCTTGGTCGCGAACCATTGAGAGCGTTCTGAACCAAGAATACTCGCGCCTGGAATATGTGATCAGGGATGGAGCTTCAACAGATGGAACAAAGGAACTGCTGGAGGGTTTCACGCATGAGGCCCTCACCTGGGAATCTGCTCCTGACGATGGCCAGGCCGACGCAATTAATATGGGCTTCAGGAAAACGACCGGTGAAATAATGGCCTATTTGAATTCCGACGATCTACTTCTACCAGGTTGTTTGAACTACGTGGCCGGATTCTTCGACGAGCATCCGGAAGTGGACGTGATTTACGGCCATCGCGTCTTAATTGACGATCAAGACAGAGAGATCGGCCGGTGGATATTGCCTCAGCACGATAGTGAAGCCCTCCAATGGGTGGATTACCTTCCTCAAGAGACATTGTTCTGGAGACGCAGGATATGGGAGAAGATAGGGGGATCGCTGGACACCAGCTTTAAATATGCAATGGACTGGGACCTTATACTCAGGTTCATCAATGAAGGAGCCAAGTTCGTTCGGGTACCTCGGTTTCTGGGAGCCTTCCGGGTCCATGAGAACCAGAAGACCACTGCGGCCAGTAGGGCTTGGGGAGAACCTGAAGTCGCCAGGCTTCGCGAGCGTTGCCAGGGGCGACCGGTAACTCCTGAGGAGGCCCTCTGGAAAGTGCGCGGGTATCTCCTGCGGCACGTGTTTCTCCATCTTCTCTATCG
>CAVVZX010000024.1:0-51354 GCA_963752855.1 uncultured delta proteobacterium
TTCGACTGGATTAATAGTCTCATCTTGAAGCAACTTAGTATTACCGGTAGATCCATTCTGCTTGCTCCTTGTGGGCCGTTTCACCACAAACTAAATCGGATTGGGTCGAAATAATTTGCCAAGATTGGGATATTACGTTATTTTTTTACTTGCCCTTCAAGATTGATCCAAGCACTCCGCGGATGATTTCTCGTCCGATGGTGTTACCGATAGTTCTGGCAGCTCCTTTTGCCATAGCTTCCAAAACGCCCTGGCGTCTACGGTTTCCAATGAGTATGTCAGGTAAGCCCCATCCGGAAGCCTCGCCGGCCGGCTTTTGAGGAGGCTCATCGGTCCGTGAGGGGACTGGCCCGCCTCTGGTGGCTCTAGCTTTGAGTTGTTCATAAGCCGATTCCCTATCCACTAGCTGATCGTATTTTCCCAATACAGGGCTGCGTTGAATTATCGACTGTCGTCTCATCGGCAGTAATAGGCCCGATGCGAGACGCGGGCGGTCGTACGAGCAGCGCGCTCGACTATACCGGGCACACCACCCTCTTGCAGCGTCGAAACCAATGCTTCTCCGACTTCTAATTCAGTAATAGCTTTGGCCGCGTCGAACTCAGGGTTGGGTCTGAAGGTTTCGGCGGCGACCCGGACCGACTTCTGATCTTTGGGCGTGAAAGCTCGTAAGGCGTGCTGCAATCGATTCCCAAGCTGGGCCAGAATCTTCTCCGGAACATCGAGCGGATTTTGAGTGATGAAGTATATGCCGATCACCTTTGGACCTTACCAGCCGCACCACTTGTTCTATTTTTTCCAGCAGAGCCGCAGGAGCGTCTTGGAAAGAGCAAGTGCGCTTCGTCAAAGAAGAATACCAACTTGGGCTCTTCCAAGTCTCCGACCTCGGGCAGCTCCTCGAATAGCTCGGACATCAGCCAAAGCATGAATGTGGCGTATAACCTAGGGTTTTCCATAAGTTTGTCGGCCATCAGAAACATTTACATAACCGTAGCCATTGGCGTCAGTGCGCATGAAATCCATTAAATCCACGGCCGGCTCGCCCAACAGGTTTTCCCCTCCTTGTTGTTCCAAAACGAGCAAACGGCGCTGAATCGAGCCTACTGTGGGGATGGTGATGTTTCCATATGTGGTGCTCAGTTCTTTGGACTGTTCGCCCGCAAACGTTATAAGGGCGCGCAGATCCTTTAGGTCCAGAAGAAGCAATCCCTGGTCGTCCGCCAATTTGAACGCTATATTGAGCACCCCTTCCTGAGTATCGTTGAGTTCTAATAAACGAGAAAGGAGCAGCGGTCCCATGTCGGAAATAGTGGTGCGCAAGGGATGCCCTTGCCGCCCGAAAAGATCCCAGAATACCGTCGGAAAGCCCTGCGCGCTGTAATTCTTGACACCGAGCTTCTTGGCCCTGTCCTGCAGTTTTGGCGTGAGATTTCCGGGCATACTAATGCCTGAAAGGTCACTCTTGATGTCAGCCATAAAAACCGGCACGCCCTGACTCGAAAATCCCTCTGCCAAAACCTGCAATGAAATTGTTTTGCCCGTGCCTGTTGCGCCTGCTATCAACCCGTGTCGGTTGGCATATTTTAATAAAAGAGATTGAGGCGTCTTCCCTTTGCCGATCAATATTTCGGGTTCGCTGCTCATAGGTTAAGATCCTCCAATTTGCTGATCGAATCCGTTCATGTATGTTTGAATCGCCGGAGCCTGTCGGGGATGCTCCAAATTTTCAGGAGCCGGGCCGCCGAAGATGGCACAAGGTGTTCCCATGGTTCGTCCAGCGCCATTAATCTTCTTACTTCTGCGCCTGTCAGGCCTTTTTCCTCGGGCGTCTTTTCCCACATTACCTCGGTTGTTCAGTCCGAGCGATTTGAACATGTCCAGTTTTTTCCGACCCCATCGATCGTAAATCGTAAGATAGAAAACCGCATCTAAAGGGACGTAATATTTGTACAAGTCAGGAAAGTTGATCGGAAACGGCGCCACAGAGAAATCGCTGTATGCGATATTCGCTTCTTCAAGCGAAGCTCGGACCAGTTGATATCGCTCGAAAAAAGTCAGCGGATTGGAAGCAGGGTCGCTCCGCTGAGGGTCGGTCGAATCGTCCTTGGTCAGTATCGGATCAGGATTAGTTATCCCTACTACCAGATGCTTACAGCGGGCCTTTCCCGCGAGAAGGTATTTGAGATGGTCGTTGTGGAGGACCTGAAAACGGCCGTGAATGACCCCTGTCAAGTTGGATACCAAATAACTAGTTCATGCTTGACGTTGAGTCCAGTCGCTTTCACCAGACTGGAAAACCTGTCAGCCGCTGCTTTAGACTATATCCTCGATGGAGAATTCTTCATGATTTGATCGATTCTTCTGACAAGCTCTCTATGAAAAAGAGGTTGTCCATAATTTCGGTGATCGACATGAGCGCTCCGAGCCGACAGGCGCCTTGAGCATTTCCACAGAATCGGCAAAGACGCAAGAGTCTCCTTGAAACGAACTCTTGGCTATTACCGACTTCAGCGCGTTCCCCCTCGGCTATTGAGTAGGCCAAGCTCTGATTTTTTCGATGTAGTCCTCTGGAAATTTCCAAAAAACGGCCGCGTTTAGCACAATTGTTTTGTAATTGCGGGATGGCCAAATATCGCGCCTATCGCCCCGGTTGGGTTTGGCAAAATAGACCCATGCCAAAACCGTTTTGCCATTGTCTGCGCGCCGCGCCTGGATGCGCTCTTCGCCCCTCGAATAAAAGAACGGATGACCTTCCTTACGATCAAAGGCCTTCAAGAGGGTTTCGTCCACTTCTAGGAGCACTCCCCAGACCGTGGATTTTTCCTTGGGCTCCAGGTTTGCAGTTCCGCCGCCCCTTGATATGGCATAGTAATTCCAAACGAAATCGTATCCGTCCAACGTGGCGGGGTTCGCTTCTATTACGAGGGAAGAATCAAATCCATCAGCTTCCAGCCAGGATCGGAGATCCGACCGGTTCATATTAGAGCCGTATGCAAAAATAAAATCATTAGCCATAATTTACCATAGAGTACTTTAGGGCAGGTTGCGCCAGTAATCTTTTTTGCGTTGCTCTACGAGGAGTCCGGGGCGCTCCCCCGGACCCCTGCGAAGAACTCTTAAAATATGATGTCGTGACGAGCTGTGCTACGGGTAAGCCGACTTCTCGCCAGTCCTCCGCTTTCTGAAAATCATTATTTCTGCAAATCTTCTCAGCTTACATCTCTCGATTATCGAACACGCGTTTTGTTTTGCGCTCACTGCGCGGTAGAGCGCCGTAATCCACCACCTCCACCTCAGGGGTTACCAGGATCTTTTTCTTGATCATTCCGATGACTTCGTTCGCGGTCCGGCCATCGGTCGAAGCTGCTCCGCCTAAGGCGCGTTCGACCTTCAATATCATAAAGTCCTTTCCTTCCCGGCGTTCGAGTACGACCTGATACTCACTGCCGATGCTTGGAATACCGCTCAACACACTGTCAATCTGACCCGGATACACATTGACCGCCCTGATGATGAACATGTCATCGGATCTTCCCATCAGTCGGTCGTGTCGCGGGAGCAGACGTCCGCAGGAGCACGGGTCCGGCTTAAGAGCTGTAAGGTCTCTTGTGCGGTATCGGATCAGCGGAACAGCCTCTTTTTTCAAGGTGGTCACAACCATTTCGCCCACTTCGCCTGGAGGAACCGGTTCCAAGGTTTCCGGGTTGAGGATCTCTAATATGTAATAGTCGGCCCAGTAATGCATTCCGTCATGCGCGGAGCATTCGAGGCCCGTTCCGGGCCCGTACAGCTCGGTCATTCCTGGAATATCGTACATATCCGTTAGCCCGAGCAGGGTCTTTATCCTGTTTCTCATGGCCTCGGATGATCGTTCCGATCCATAAATCATCTTCCTCAGACTCAATTTGTCTCTGAGCCCTTGGCGTTCCACAGCTTCGGCCAGCAACAATCCCATGGATGCCGTGCAGCACATGACCGTGGTCTGAAAATCTAGAAGAAATTCCATTTGCATGTCAAGATTGCCGGGTCCGGCGGGTATGGCCAAAGCGCCAAATCTTTCACATCCGAGTTGGAAGCCTACGCCCGCGGTCCAGACACCATAACCGACGCATATCTGTACTCGATCTTCAGGAGTGAGGTCCGCCATCTCATAGCACCGGGCGAAGAAATGCGCCCAGTCATCAATATCCTTTTGAGTATAACAGAGAACTTTCCGTTTTCCGGTCGTCCCGGATGACGCATGGATGCGCACCACATCGCTCATTGGGACGCTCAGCATCGGGAAGGGGTATCCTTCGGCCAAATCTTTGGATGTGACAAAGGGGAGTCTTTTTAGGTCATCAAGGCTCTTGATCTGCTCAGGCTTAACTCCGGCCTGATCCAGCTTCTCTCGATAGAACTGAGACCCGTTATACGCGTGGTTAACCGTCCATTGAAGACCGCGTAGCTGTATGTCAGCTAATTCTTGATCCGACGAATATGAAGGCATAAACGTTTTCATGCGAAAATCCTTTGTTCACCAGCGTGACTTTCCAACCAACCTACTTGTTGATTCTCGATGATCTGATCTTATCGGTTTCTGCCGTGTTAACAGTAAAGGCGCCGGGGATTACGACTACGCCGTAATCCCTTTTTGCCGCTTCCAATGAAATAATGCCGTTGCGAACTTCTTCAGCGACTCTTTCCGCGGGCCTTAAGAAGGGATCCCCGTATCCACCGCCGCCACCAGCCTGCTGATAATAAACAGTCCCTTTAGGGACGTCCTCCACCAGGTCCTTTGTTGTGCAAAGGTATTTCCTGCCGTCCGGATACGTGAGTTCGATCTTGTTCAGCGTCCCGTCTAATCCTCCATGCGCTCCACGGGCGGCCTCCACGTCACCGTCGCCGAAAGTGACTACTTTGGTATTATCCGACCCCACCATGAATTCAGTTTCAACCCCGAGGCCCCCTCGCCACTGCCCCGGTCCGGCCGAATCGGTCCAGTATTCGTGCTTCAAGAGCAGGTGAGGCGTTTGCTGTTCAAACATCTCGTAATCCTGGTCGAGAACGCCGCCGGAAGCGTCAATCATGCCTATATGGTCGTAACCGTCTACTCCTTTGATAGCTCCGGAGCCTCCTTTCAGCCCCATGAATCCTATATCCACATATGGCGTTTTCTTGCGAGGGTCCATCCCGGTAGTCAGCGAACAGAGCAGTTCGTTCCACTCTGCCGTGACCCTGTCCGGAATTACCGGGCCCAGCGCTCTCATTATAGCGTCAGCGTTGTTGGGGCAGAGGTGATTTCCATACGTTGTCGCAGCAGGATAAGCCGCATTCAGGATCGTCCCGACAGGAATGATGATTTTGAGCGGCCTTATCATGCCGTCATTGTGTGGCATATCGGGATTTACCATTTGCAGAAAGGTCAACGTGGTGGCCGACGCGCTGGAAGTGTACGTCCCGTTGACAAAACCGTTTGTTTGGGCGTCCGTCTCGGAATAATCGAAGGTGATCTCTTCGTCCTCAACCGTTATTTTGACCCTGATCCGATACTCGGAACCTGGATTTTTCCCGTCATAGTAGCAGGTGGACTCCCCATGGTACACTCCATTGGGAATATTACGAATCTCGGCGCGCATCATTTTTTCAGTGGAATCAAAAAGATAATCTTTATGGAATTCGAAGTTTTCGAGACCGTAGCGCTCTATGATTTTCAACAGGCCTCGCTCGCCGACCACGCAGGAACCGATTTCAGCACGCATATCCTCTTGGACTATATCGAGCCGAATATTGGCGAAAATCAAATCCCAAACGTCCCTACGGAGCCTACCTTTTTCGTATACTTTGATAGGCGGTATGCGCAGGGCCTCCTGCCACACCTCCGTGGCATTCGGGTTATAACCTCCCTGGACAGCTCCGCCTATGTCCGCCTGATGGCCTTTGCAGGCCGCCCATCCCACCAGAGTGTTGTCGAAAAAAATGGGCTTGTACGCCGCCACATCATTATTTTGATTCCCCATGGAAAAGACATCATTGTGGAAAATGACGTCCCCCGGGTAAATGTCATCCCCAAAATATTTAACAATATATTGGCAGACAGGCCCGAGCGAAAAAGAGAGTATGGGCAGATTTTCGGTCTGCTCCAACATTTTGCCTTCAGCGTCATACAGGCCCGTCACAAAATCCTTTGCCTCACAGAGTATTGGCGATCGAGTCGTCATGGTCAGAGCAATGCTCATCTCTTCCGTAATTGATTTCAGGCGGCGCTGCAAAATGGAGACGAGCACCTTGTCAATCTCTCTGCTCATGACAAGATCCTCCTTTTCACTTCCTCTTCGTGGCCCTTGAGATACATGGTAAAGCTCCCGAAACGATCCGTGAGCACATTGAATTCCGGCGCTACGAAGGTTGTGGTATTGACTTGCTCGACAATGGCCGGGCCTTCAATGCGATTCCCAAATTGCAGGGCTAATCCGTCGAAAACCGGGACCTGTCGGAACTCGCCCTGATTCGGGAGATATACTTGCCGGTCACTTTTGTAAGCCTGCGCAGGATCTTCGGTCGCCAATTTCTGCTGCTGGAATTTGGGCTTTTCAGTATTTCCGATGCACACCAGTCTCATATTTATAAGTTCTAAAGGCGTCCCTTGATCTTCCAAAGAATAGCCGTAAAGAGCGTTATGAGCCGGGTGGAACTTCCGCGCCATGGATTCGATGTTAAAAAGATCGACTTCCTGAGCTGTAACAGGCACCTCAACTTCGTGATATTGTTTGACGTACCGTAGATCGAGTGAATAGCGGTATTCAATGTCCGATTCCCGGATACCTTCGGACACCAGTAAACGCTTGCCTTCCTTTTTCATTTCATCAAACAACCGCCCAAATGTCTGAAGATCCGCGTCCTGAAGAAGAACGGCATAAGTCCTGACGAAATTGTGTTTGAGGTCCGACATGAGCATCCCCGCCGCGCAGAAGATGGAGGATTCTCTCGGCACTATGAGAACGGGGTTCTCCAATTCCAGAGCGATCATGCAGGCATGATTCGGGCCCGCGCCGCCGGCTACGACGAGAGGGAAGTCTCTCGGGTCTTGGCCGTGCTTCACAGCGACCTCACGCACGGCAGAGGCCATGTTTACGTTGATAACTTTATACATGCCGGCTGCAGCCTGGTACAGATCGTAACCCAACGGTTTGGCGATCTTGTCCTCAATGGCTCGTTTGGCTTTATCCACTTGGAGCGGCATTTTGCCGCCGGCAAAGAAATTCGGATCAAGATATCCCAGCGCCAGGTCGGCATCGGTGCATGTGGGCAATTCCCCGCCAATTCCATAGCAGGCCGGACCGGGGTCGGAGGAGGCGCTTTGGGGTCCCATTCTCAACAGCCCGCCCTCATCGATCCATCCGATGGACCCTCCACCTGCTCCTATGGTTACAACATTCAGCATCGGGAGCGCTAATCGGAGACGATTAATTTCTCCGACACTGGTGGTAAATGGAGTGGAATCCTTGATTAATGCGCAATCGAACGAGGTGCCTCCCATGTCCATAGTTATGGAGTCCCGATAACCCTGAATCCCCGCATACACGATGCCGGCAACCGGGCCGCCCGCCGGACCGGAAAGCAAAGTCGTGGCCGCGTGATCCATAGCAAATCCCGGGGAAGTGACTCCACCATTGGATTGCATGATTAGCAACACGTTGGGGAAACCGGTCTCATCAAGTTTCTTCACGAGGCTGTCAAGATACCTTTTCAGAATCGGGCCTACATAAGCGTTTAACACAGTAGTCGAAACACGGTCGTAAAATCGGATAGCAGGCAATATATCTGTAGAAACGGATAGATAAGCATCGGGCAATAGCTCTCGAACAACTCGGGCTGCATGCTCTTCATGCTCCTTGTTTGCAAACGAGTTCATGAAGCAGATGGCTACCGCCTGAACCCCCTCTTTCTTAAAGAATTCCGCACGATCTCGAACCTCGGATTCGTTGAGCGGGCTGATTTCCGTTCCTGCATAATCAAGGCGACCGGCCACCGGGACCCTGAGATAGCGTGGGACCAAGGGTTTCACATTTACGTAGCGATTGTTGTATTGCTCTTCCCGGATGCCTCGCCTCATTTCCAGGGCGTCCTTGACACCGTTGGTGGTGAGAAGTCCGGTTTTGGCCCCGTTATAAGTCAACACAGCGTTGGTGGTCACCGTAGTGCCGTGTACGATGACATCCACGGCCGCGAGGAAATCTTTGAGCGAAAGCCCTTCGTCCGCGGCCATGTCAGCGATGCCTTGCATTGTGGCAATGGAAGGGTCTCTAGGGGTTGAAAGCACTTTGTAGGTCCCTGATTGTCCATCGGAGCGTGTCAGCAGAAAATCCGTAAATGTGCCGCCAACATCTATGCCGATCTTGTATCTCATAACAGCCTCTGGTTGTTCTTCGCAGAAAAATTTTTATGGCCGCATATGTGCAGAAAGGATGATGGATATTAAAATGGCCAGCAGTCGATTGTCAATGTTGAAAAGGCCCGGAGCAACTCCGACATAATTATGGTCTGGACTACCGCGCAATAGCCTGATATATCGGCAGTTGTCATTGATACGCCACATGCTTTTGAAGAATCTAATATGGCAAAGCCGAGTTTGGGAGGGGAGTATACCGATGACCCAGGAACTGCTCTCAAAAATGCGTGAACTCAAGCCGGAAATCACGAAACGATTCGGCGCAAAAGAAATTCAACTATTCGGTTCACGTGTTCGCGGGGAAGAGACAGAAGACAGTGATATCGATGTACTTGTTGAATTCGAAGAGGGCGCGGACCTTTTCGACCTCATGGGCTTGGCAAACTTTCTGGAGGAAAAGCTTCAGCGAAAGGTGGATGTCGTCTCCAAGCGTGCCTTGCGTGAAGAATTCAGGGAAGCCATTCTCAGAGAGGCAGTCAGCGTATGAGAGATTACAAAATATACCTCAAAGACATTTTGGCCGCAGTGGACAGCATTGAATCTTTCGTCAGAAACATGAGTTTCGAAGAATTTCGTGGGGATGACAAAACAGCCAGCGCTGTGATTAGGAAATTTGAGATTATTGGTGAGGCGGTCAAACAGATTCCTGATAGCATCCGTCAGCAATATCCGGATATCCCATGGAAGGATATGGCGGGCATGCGAGATAAATTGATCCACTTCTATTTTGGGGTGGATTATCAGCTCGTATGGACAACTATAATACAACGACTGCCGCGGCTAAGAGAAGAAATGCAGAAAATTCTAGATGAATTGGCTTAAAGGGGATCGTTTCAATACCGGACAGAAATAGGATCCAGAATGCGTTTCCCGACAGAGGATTCAAACCATGAAGTTAAGCTACTATCCCGAGACTGATTCTCTCTATATAGATCTTTCCGAGAAGACGAGCGTGGAAAGCAAAGAGATTTCCGAAGGGGTTGTTCTCGACTATGACGCCGACGGCAAGTTGGTAGGTATTGATATCGATAATGCGAGCACGAAAGTCCAACTAAAGGAATTGAACCTTCGGAAACTGCCAGTGGATATTATTGCAATGGCTTGATGGAATCCGTTATCAGAGGTTAGCACAAATGGATATGGATCAAGAACCTCGGTGGCCTAAGAAAGGGGATAATCCCTTCCTTGCCGCAGCCGCTGACCTTAGTTCCTCGACCTGGGCAGCGCTTCACTGGCTTGCTTCCCGCAACGTCGGAGATTCTTTCTTAGCACAGTCTTTTAAAGAGGCTGGCGACAAAATTGTCAAAGAACTAAGCCGTGGCGAGAATCTCCTCGAACATGGCGAAAACTTCTTTTTTCCAATAGCCTATCTGTACAGGCATAGCCTCGAACTCAAAATGAAGGGAATCATCAGGCAGGGCATCAGACTTCAATTGGTGGAAAAGAATAAGAAAATCTCTGATGTCTTAGGAAGACACAATCTCTTTCGTATTTGGGGCGCTGTGAAGAGAGTTCTACAGGCGTATTGGCCCGATGGTCCGCAGCACGAGTTGGACGCTGCCGAGTCTATCATTGCAAAATTTCACGAAATAGATAAATCAGGTCAGAATTTTCGTTATAGCAAAGATCGATCGGGCGAAACCACTATGGATACGCTTCCGGAATCAGTTGAACTGATCCATCTTCAGGATGTGTTCGAAGCGATATTCAATTTTCTGGATGGATGTCAAATGGGTCTTGATCACGAACTGGACATGAGAAGCGAGATATGGACATGAGAAGCGAGATATTGAGCTACTATCAGAATGAATTCTCAGGCTAAAACCGCTCTGTGACGGGAAATGTCAAAGGAATTCCTCGCCGGTCGGCTCCTACAAACTCGCCCGAAAGATCCGCCGATGACCGTCAACACAGAAAAACTGGTGGTGAAATATGCCCATTCCGATTCCGTTTATCATTATCTTAGTCCTGATGATAGTCTTCTTTGTGAGTTCCATCAGGATCCTCAAGGAATCTCAGCGAGCGGCTATCTTCCGGCTCGGCCGATTCGTCGGCGTTGGCGGCCCTGGTATCGTTTTCCTTATACCTATCGTAGAGAAGTCCAAAGTCGTGGATCTTAACAAATGGATTCCCGAGTGGTGGGAGTTATCCAAGACCGAGCTGGACGAAAGAGTAAAAGCAGTGGCGCTTTCGTATCACGAGCAGTAGCAGAAAATGAGCGGCTAAGTCTTTTGACGAGCATGGTATCGATCTTTGCAAGGGGTATTAGTTGATCAAGATCTACGTTGATGCAGACGGATGTCCGGTAAAGGATGAAGTCTATCGAGTGGCCAGACGCTATGGACTAAAAGTCTACGTGGTTTCCAACCGCCCGATCAGAATCCCAGAGGAGGAACAAATTGAGCTAGTCATTGTTAAAGGTCAATTTGATGCAGCAGATGATTGGATTGTGGAGCATGTTGGTGAAAACGATATAGCTGTATCAGCGGATATTCCGCTTGCCGCGCGCTGTATTGCAAAGGGCGGTCGCGTGCTCGACCCGAAAGGGCGTGTCTTCACTCAAGAATCAATCGGCGGTGTTCTTGCGAATAGAGATTTAATGGCCCATCTCCGAGACCTGGGTAATTATACGGGAGGTCCGGGTCCTTTTTCAAAGCGAGACCGGTCTGGTTTCCTCCAAAGTCTCGACGGTTTAATCCAGGCATCTCTCAAGGCAATGCGGCAAGCATGATGGGACGGAAGCAGATCCTAAGAGCGGCTGCTTTATCAGCTTAACCGGCAATCTTACGCTCGGGCTTGCAGATCGCATAAACAACTTTTTCCAGAATTATTTGCGGAGATCGGGCCCCCAGTCTGGATGATTTTAGGAGTATGTCCGCGTCGAGAATCGCTTCCATGATCCCCAGTAGCTTCTCCATAGTGAACTTCTGAGCCACTTTCAGCAGATTGAAAAGCGCATACTCGTTCATAGCGAGCAGATTATAAGTTCCTTTTTCCTTTAAACGAGGATTGTCTTGAAGAGCTTTCCTCAGAATCGGGACGAAACCGTCGTACGTCATACCGGGTTTCCATGCCTCCCGGAACGTGCTGAACAATAGTTCGCGCGCCACCATGAGCCTTCGGATATCATTAGCCATGACGGCAAGGGTTTGGAGTGGATGCGAAACTATCTTCAAGTTTTGGTGAAGCGCCGGGAGGCATTTGGCAAGGTCCGCGGAGCGCAAAGCATTGGTGAATTCGAAAAATTCGGCTTCGTGCGAATCGTCAAAGAGCGTTTCCACATCCTGAACAGTTATTTCTTTCCGATCACCGGCAAAAGCTACCAGCTTATCAATTTCAGCGTGAAGCTGACGCAAGTCCGCTCCGGCGCGTGAGTACATGAGTTGCATCGCTCGGGGGTTAATGGTCTTCTCACATCCCTGAAGCGCCCGTCGGACCTGATTTTCGAAGAACCCTTTTTCCAAATTTGCGCCGCGCTTTTCCCGCGGGACCGCGCACTCGACCACTCGGCCTTGCTTTTCCATGGCTTTGAAGATCTTTTTTCTCTTGTCCACTGAAGCTGCGGTAAAAATGAGAAAAGTCTGCTCAGGGAATGAAGAAAGGATTATTTCTTCAAGCGCCGCCTCACTGCTTTTGGTTTCACCTTTCCTGTTTTCTTCCAAAAATTCCCGAGAAATTTGAAACAAAATTTCCCGGTCGCGAGTAGTCGCTGAACCGCCAAGAACTTCGTCCATCCAATCGGATCCGCGTTTTAGGCTGTCCGAATCAATGCCAAGCAGACTGAGCAACTGAGCCAGCGCCCTGAAAGCGGCCTTTCTATCTCCGCCTTCCCAAGAATCCATCGCTTTGGCTAGAATTTTTTGCTGGTCGGCTCGTGCCGAGAACAAGGTGGTATTTTCGACTAATAAAACTCGAGCCCCACCGAAGAGTGAAGGTGTGAACAGCTGGCCCGCGAGATATGACAGATCCAGATTGACCCCATCAATGACGATCAGATTCGTGTCTCTGAGATCCGGCTCCAGAAGCTTGTCTATCAGCTCTCGGACTCGCTCTTTTACAAGGAATTCATCACCGTAAAACAGATGCGCCGAAGCTGAATTCTCAAGCATAACCTTCTTTCTCATGGGATTCGAGATGAAGCTGCGGGAAAAGAATCTCCGAATTGCCTACCAGGGTGAACTTGCAAAGGATTTTCGACCTCAGCTTAACCACAATCGCCGCAGAAAATAGGCGGGGCTATTTGGGTTCGATCGTTTCCTTTGGAATTTCGTTTGCCGGCTTTTCGGGCGGCGTTGTTTCATCCGTGTCCATAGCTTTTTTGAAAGTTTTGATTCCTTTGCCTAAACCGCCCATGATCTCGGGGATCCGTTTCGCTCCGAATACCATGACGACGATGAGAAGAATGACCATCAATTCCGGCATACCAAGACCAAACATGGCGTTGCCTCCTGAATCTGGAAAAATGTAGATATTTTTGTGAACTTTCGTGATTTCCAAAGGTCATTATATGAGAAAAGCGCAAGAGCGTCAAATAAACGTGGAGGGGATCGCGCGTAAACGGACTGGGGAGTCGAATTCCGGACAGTCCCGAAACGAAAGTGTTGATGCGTTTTTAATGTTTTGTATTTTCCTGACCATGTCAGATTCCGAACAGTGGGGAGCAGACTCTTTGGGGGATGGTGGTATCTAAGTATCTGAAATGCCTGACTATATAGCGTTATCGCGGTAGTTGGCATTCGGGTTGCAAACTCCAAGAGCTAAACACTCAGAGGAAGGCAGCATGGGTCTAAAAAACGAAGAAGCAAAAAATAACGACTCTCAAGAAGAAATCATAGCTACTCTTATTAACCCGATCCATGTCTTTTCGGGCGCGGTGTCACCGAAAGATTACGTCAATGCGCAAAAGCAACTAATCCGGGACTTTGGAGAGGACATCTATTTCAATTGGCAACTTGAGATTCTTCATGCGGAAATTGCGTCTATTATCGAAGAAATCAAACTTGAAAGTAGCGGTCCTCGACCTAACACCAATGTCGTGGGAGAAGCGTAGTCCCGCACAGGTTCAAAGTCCCGTTATTATACATTGTTGGTAAGAGCCTCTGTTGTCCACCCCTCCACGGCCGCATAGGCCAAGAATCCCACTCCGGAAGGACCACACACGCCGGCACGCGGATGGGAGGTATCCTCGTCACCTCCTATCCGCTGACGGTAAACCTCTGCACGCTTCTGCGCCGATGGGCGCCCACTCGCAATAAGCCATTCATTAGTTTTTTCTTAAATTGTTAATATTAGTATGTCCTCCGTATTGTCGGCCCGACAATTGTACAAAACTTGTTGGAATTTGATTTGGAACTGTTTGAATTTTGGATAGGGGAGTGAGCGCTGTTATTCTGTGATCATTGTCCTAACAGATGTTATGATGCTGCGTAGGGCATATACGATGAAATTCAGAGTAATCCTGGTATCCAGTGACGTAGGAGGGCACACGGCGCGGGTCCCATCACTACCGGGATGTATAAGTGAAGGGAACTCCGTTGGTGAAGCCTTGGAAAACGTAAAGGAAGCGATTCAAATTTATTTCGATCCGGATAATCGAAATGGGATGGAAGGATCCATTATAGGGAGGCGCAATGGTAACCGTAACCGACAATTGGAAAAAGACTTACCCCGGCGCTCACGTCGGCTTTTTGAGCATTGGCGGGGCGCTCAATCCGGAGCATCATCCTGAATTGGACGCGGTCAAAAGGAAATTTGAAGACGATCTGCGAACCAGATTCAGCAATCCTGGGCAAATTAAATCCCTGGAACAGATTAAGGCTTATACCTCTTATTACAAGCGCTTCAAAAAGAGTTATCATGTTCAGCATCAGTTGGAATCGATCGTTTTCAAAGGAAAATCGATCCCGCGTGTTGCGGCATTGGTCGAAGCTATGTTCATAGCGGAACTGAGAAACATGCTTCTAACCGCCGGTCATGATAGGGATTCAATTGAGGGCCGAATCACTGTGGATATTTCCAAGGGAACCGAAAAGTACATTCGCATCAATGGCCAGGAACAAGAGCTTAAAGCCGGCGACATGATGATGGCTGATGAGCAAGGCGTCATCTCAAGCGTTATATACGGCCCTGATCGTCGAACCATGATTTCCCCGAAGACACATAACGCTCTTTTTACAGTTTATGCGGCGCCGGGCATTGCACGGGAGGAGGTCCGTAAGCATCTCGAAGAAATAGTGGGCCACGTGAAACTGATCGCTCCGGATGCCACGATTGAAGCATTGGAGGTATATTGCGCCGACTGAAGGGGCTAGAGACGACTTGCTCCGAATTTGATCAAGCCTCTCAAAAGTCCATAGAAACAACGCCTCCGACTACCCAGGAGTGGAGATAAAGTAGAAACTTCTCGTCGATGACCGATGAACCGGTTTGATCGTTGGCCGTGCTGAATGGGCCGATCCCGGTTTTCGCGCGCATCATGCTCCACCGTAAAAATGCTCCCAAATAGGCGGGGCCGAGTACCCTTCGAGACCCCTCGGTGAAGAATTCCACAAAGTAGCCGGAATCAAATGCCAACGGCTGCTGGTACTCGCCGCCGCCGTTTACAGTCAGGCCGTTTTGAATTTGTGTAAAGGATTCTTGTAACTTGACATTTCCGGGAACATAAGGAAATCCGATCAGTCGAGAAGTAGTGCTCGATGCGCCGGATTTATAGACCGATTGGATGCCTACATAAGGAAGAAACGCATTCGTAGTTACGTTGTTTGTCTCCGATCCGCTAAGCCGGTTCTGGCCTGTCGCATCTGCGAATCTTATCGAATGCTTGGAATCGAAGTGATCCCAGCGGAATCCTCCTACGATTTGCATCGCGCCAAAATTACCTTGGGAGATATTGTACATGGCCATGCCATCAAGATATCCCCACTGATGGTCGCTGTCCATGTTGCTGCTCAACGGTATCTCGACGGGCCCTTCTTCACGAAATTCGCCCTGTGTTTTGGAAGGAATCAGCAACCCGCCGGAAGCTGTGATCCCCAGGGCCTCCGAAAGCGATATAGCGGACGACGCCCCGAACCATAGTCCACGGACCGGCATTGTGAGCATGAGGTTCGGTTCGCCGGAGCCGTCTGGACGCTCACGCGTGTAACTAAATCCTTTAGGATCGTCGAAGTATGCGTAGTACGATTCCACTGTTAATCGTGTGTCAATCTGAGACTGACAACCTGTCGTAGTCGGATAGCCTTTTGGCGGAAATGGCGCGCCACCCCGAAAATTACCCTGCATCAACTGAGCTGATAAAGCGCAAGGCAGGAAACCAACGAGAGCGATCACGAATATTATTGAAACGATACGTTTCATGATCATTCCTTTTGAGACTTCAGCCAAATTTTTGCGTATTTAATTTCTCAACACCCATGAGGACCCTTTTGAGCTAATACTATGAAAGAATAACCATTTTGTCAAGTTGGATATATATTATAATAAATTACATTAAAGATTATCTATAATTGGGCTTAACAACGAGTGGTATGGTGACAGACATCTCAATGTAAAGGCTTTCGTTTGCGGCTCTTGGTCAGAATTGCTATATTGAACCGAGACAAAATCCACGACCTACAAAAATCGAACCCAAGAATATGACTTCCCCAAAAATCCCCGATGAAGAATTCTGCATTGCCCTGCTCGAGCGTTACAACACTCCTGAACACATCATCCTGCACTCAAAGAAAGTTTGGGAAGTTGGTCGTTTCATTGGTTTGGAGTTGATTAAGAAGAATTTGAGCGTTGACATGGACCTCATTCGGGCCTCATGTTTGCTTCATGATGTGGGTAAATATCCGTGCATTCTAGACGGGACCAAATATCATGATGTCAGGGGCGAGCAAATATTGGAACAGGAAGGATTCCCCAATGTTGCTCGGATTGTCGTGCAGCACGTCATTCTGCGCAGTAGTTTGGATGGCCCGATTGCGGAGGAGCACGTGCTGTACTATGCAGATAAACGGGTGGTTCATGACGTGGTTGTGAGCTTGGAAGAGAGGTTCGAATATTTAGAGAGTACATATGGGAAGACCCCGCAAGCCATCGAGGGACTTCGCAAAATGAGGGAAGAGACATTCAAATTGGAGAAGAGGCTGTTCCTTCACTTTGACTTCGGGCCGGATGATCTAATAAGTCTGTTGGATGGCGGTCCGAAAGACTAGCAACTTCACTGGATTGGTCCTTAATGATTTAAAATCAAGTTCATGACAAACAAACCTTGACATTTTAATGCATAAGGTTAAATTCATCAAGCTGGTTCAAGGAAAGGGACGCTCTCTTGCACTTGGCGAGCAATACTTGAATTTTTTTGAGGGCTTTGATATTATACCATTGTTGTAGGGTTGCTCCGGACTTTAGGTCTTATATAGTGTTTTTTTGTTTCGTGGGTATAGGTTGCGGCGTTGGTGATCGTTCCGCCCTGCCCTTCAACCGGCGATTCGCCGGGAGCGCCCTCATTCGAATAGTTTAAGGTTGAACTCGTACGGAATGGGAGTGGGAAGCTTTTCCTAAAACGACACATATCCGTAAAATAAGGCTGCCTAAATAAGTAGTTGAATCCTTGCGGTTGCAGATTTTATTTCAAGTTAAGTGGTGATATATGGGGTATAGGTATTTGTTGGGGCTGTTTCTTGCCATTGTTGGCGCCGCTGTGACGTCCGCGACCGCGGGCGCCGACGATTTGTCATTGCAAAAGCATGCCAGGCTCAGTACGCTTGACGCTGATCACGATCGGCGCCTGGACACGGCAGACGAATTGTCATTGCCCGGTTGGTTGGACGATCTATTGGCTCATCCGTTGTCGGCAAACAACGCTGAGAATCAAGTCGAACCTCCCGCGCTGGAAGATAGCGATCTTGAATCAAAAACCGGACAGATGGACAGTCCGGACCCTGTATTTCCCAAACCTCCAAGTATTCCTGCGCTTTATACTTCGCCACCTCTGGAAGGCGAAGGTGTTTGGACCTCAGACGAAATGCCTCAAGGGTCGGACGGACGTCCTCTGGTGTATAAGACAGTCTACCGCCCGAGTATAGATTTTCCGAACTCAATCGTTTATATGGCCTTGTTCGATATCAGCCGTCTCAAGACACGTCTGTTCATCGGTAACACAGAACCTGGTATGTACGAGATTTCTTACGTGCCGGAACGCGAGAGCCTGTCCAAAATAGTAGCCATTACCAATGCGCTGTGGATGCAGCAGCATGCCCACGGCGACCGGCGCGATCTTCCGCGGCAAGGTGGTTTATCCCATGGTGCCCGGTATGGCTACACTGGTGATTTATCGTGATGATTCAGTGGACATTGTTGAATGGTCGGATGACATTCCCATCAGTCTTGTAAAGGACGCTCGGCAGCTAAGGTACCTCTTGGTCAAAGATGGCGCTGTAGTTGAAAGTGTTGCGCGGAACGGCAAGATAGTAGATTCGGAACTCGGTCTGGGTGGATTTTTGATTGATAATCAAGGGCGAAGCACAATGGGTAATAAATTCTGGTTCTTGGCCAACCGTACCGCCTTCGGCGTCCGCGATGACGGGAACCTGGTTTTCGCCATGGGACATCATGTGAGCACAAAGGATCTGTCCAGGGCGCTGGCGCTGGCTGGATGCAAACGAGCAATACACGGGGACGCAAATATTCATAATATTGTGTGCAATTTCTACTTCAGATCGGAAAATGACAAGATAGTAAAAAGAGAAAGGCTTTCACCGGAACAATTGCAATACACGTTGAAAAGGTATGACCAGGGCTATGGGAAGGATTTCTTCGCATTTTACGAAAAGTAATAGGCTCACTGACCTGAATGATCTCATACAGGGATTCTGAAAAATAACGCGAAAAAGAAAAGGATTTGGTGGTGACGTCCCGCAAACCGGATTGCCAATTCATGAATAGACAGGCTGGAACCTGTCCACGTTCTATGTCGGTACCACCACCCCGTATGTGGACAAAAACTTTTGAGAACTATTAATTGATCGATTTCTGATCAACACCCGCAGATTTTTAGATCCAACCGTGATCCTTGTACCACTTCGCTGTCTCTTCAATGGCTTGATCAAGCGAAGTAACGGGACGCCAAGCGAGTTCGCGCAAGGCCTTATCCGGCGAGCACACCCATGCCAATTGCCTTAATTCCTCAAACTTTTCCGCCCTGAACAGACGCGGCTCTCCGGTGATTCGTCCTGCGAGTTCGCCGGCCAGAGATAGCAATTTCATAATCGTTACCGGGACCGGCAAAGTTAAGGCACGGCATCCCATCACTTGGGCTATCCGCAGTCCAAATTCTCGCCATATCACGGGCTCGGGATTTGAAAGAAAATAGGCGCCGCCGCGGGCCACATTTGATATGGCCGCGGCAAGGATTCCTCTCACCAAATCTTTAACATAGATAATGCTGACAAGCCTGTCAGGCCCTGCAATACATGGGGTAAATCCGTGGCACGCGCACTTGAAAGCTCCTAGAACGTCCATATCGCGAGGGCCGAATACAGTCGGCGGTCTCACAATGGTAATTGGGAGTTCGGTCATGAAACTGGCTGCTACTGTCTCCGCTTCAAGTTTCGAGCGTCCGTACATGGATATCGGCGCCGGAGAATGCTCTTCCGTTATCGGGCTGCCATCGTCAGACGACGGGCCTACACAGGCCTGAGAACTAACCAGAACAAATCTCTTCAACGACTCCTTGGCAGTTGATGAATTGAAAATCTCAAGCAGTGTCCGTGTGAAATCGACATTGGCGACACGATAATCATCATAGCTATTGGCGCGAGTGGCGCCGGCTATGTGGATGACATAATCAATGTCCGGAAATCGGCTAATGTCCATCTTCAATCTGTCGAGTGGAACAATATGGACTGGGAGACCTTCAAGATAGCGCAAAGCGTGAGGATTACGGACCGGGCAGACGACTTGCCATCCCTCCGCGAGGAGCAATTCCACCATATGACTGCCTATAAAACCGGTACCGCCTGTTACGAGAGCTTGCGTCATAGAATCCCCAGGTGAGGCATTTATCTAGTTCTTGCCATCCGCGGCAGAGTTCCCACGATACCACTTTGCTAAACGCGCGGGAGAGATCCCTATCAAATATCCCAAAATCATAGCTTGATTGATCAGCGTAGTCCTCCAAATTCCCAAATCTCGCCAGCGACGCGCTGATGTGACCGCCGCCGCCGGCGCTATGACTATGCGACCGAATTTGCGCAGACGTCGGATTAGCTCAAAATCCTCCATAATTGGCAGATCGCTGTATCCGCCTATTCGGCGAAACAGATCGGCCGTGACGAAAATTCCCTGGTCCCCGTACGGCAATTGAAGCCGTCGTGATCTAAGATTAGTCAATCGCTCTATAATTCTCAAGCCTCGCACGTTTCCTTCAATAACAAGTTCAAAAGCGCCCGCGGCTGCGCCCGGTTCCGCCAATGCGTCACGAACCATCGAGCCCCAATTTTGCGGTAAACGAGTATCCGCGTGCAAAAATAGCAAAATGTCCCCTTGAGCCTCCTTCGCTCCTGCATTCATTTGAATTCCGCGGCATCGCGGGGCCTGGATCACTTTGACCTTATAGGAAGCCGCGATTTCCGATGTCCGATCATCGCTGCTTCCGTCCACAACGATGATTTCAGCATTTGGCGTTTCGACGAGGTCTTGAGTAAGGGGTTAATATTTGATTCTTCATTCCAGGTGGGAATTATGATTGAAACGAGACCTTCGGCCGGTCTTGCAATGTTTCTCCAGACATGCAGGTCTTCAGGCCTGTCCACGTCTTGCAACCGATCCACAAGACCCGCGCTAAGCCCTTTGACGCGAGCAATCTCAAGGGTACGTTCCAAGACTTTTTCAGTTCCCCATTGGACGTTGACGAACAACTCAGGGTAAGCTTCTTTTAGACCGATCAGATAATAGCCGCCATCCGCGGCCGGGCCAAGGACCAAATCGGATCGTTCCAGCTCTTGAAACGCCTTCTCCAGAATTTGAGCCGTGATGCCGGGGCAATCGGTCCCCATGAGCAGCACACGTTCGGCTCCGTTACGGAAAGCGTCAAGGAAGGCCGTGAGCATTCGTTCGCCCAGATCGTCGCCATCCTGTTCGCGAAAAAGGATGTCGCCGCCGAGCCATTGTCTCATGAGAACGGGCTGCCGCCTTCGTAACGAACTTCAATGGATATTGCTCTGGTTTTGGCTAACTCCCGGACGCGGCTTATCGCGTGCTCCGCCATGCCGCGTTGAAGTTCCGCAGCCCCTTCGGCTCCCAGCTCGGGTATGAGCCGCGTCTTTGTTTTGCCTGCTTCCGGGTAACGTGTAAACACAATCACATGGTTATTGGAATATTGGCTTCGCGCATTACTCAAGGGATCAATCCGGCTCGCACGCATAGTGTAATATGGAGGATTTTCAATCCTGTAAACGAGGAATCTTAGAGATCTATTATATCCTTTATAAGCCTAAAAATGTTTCTGAACCAATGGCGGGGGTTTACCGGCGGGCGGATAATCGACGTGCCCTTACGGGCCCTAATGGAGAATTCCCAAAGCCCTTGGCTACTTCTATTCGTCTAAGTTCGGATTTGGAAAAGCAGACATATGGATCGAAAGCCCGGTCACCCATTCTCACTTCGAGATGCAAATGCGGAGCAGTGGCCCGTCCGGTGCATCCCACGCAGGCGATCTTTTGGCCGCTGTCGAACTTTTTGCCCGGCGGCCACATGGATACTGCTCAAGTGCGCATATAAAGTGAAGACATCTTTGCCATGATCGATGAGCACGGTTCGTCCATAGCTCCGATATCCTTTCCTGGTTCCGGCCAACACCACTTCGCCGTCTTCGCAGGCCAGCACGTCATCTCCCCGGGGGGCCTTTATATCCAGGCCGGTATGGAAAATGCCTCTCCGATAACCGAACCCTGACGAGAGCGCCCCTGATGGGACAGGAAACTTGAGTTCAGGAATCTGCGAATTCGTCTTGTTAGCCTGGGCCGCATTTCGCGTAGCTCTACCCTCCGGAACTGAGGTTCGCTCAGAAACTGCAAGGGAACACAATTCCGGAATGAGAGTCGGCGGTTCCGGGCTTCGGCGATTCGTTGCGGCAGTAGCAGATGTGTTTAGAGGGGCGGAGGGTACGGGCTCGGTTTTTTTCAGTGGCGCCGAGGAACAAGACGCCAGAACGAAAATAAGCAGTACAAACGAATATTTGATTGTTCCATACTTCCTCATGTCAGCCCCACAAATCCATCGATCTGTTTGTTACCCGATTTGGAGAGAGCTGTCAATCAGCAAAGAATCGCGTCAACATGGCGCGAATCACGGATTCTCTGCGATGCTTACCGGAGCTATCCTCGGATTTACTATTTGGTCTTGACGGTTGACTCCGGCTGGGGATAAAGTTGATTAATGCGCCGCTTTTAACAAGGGCGCCTGCAAGTCAACCAATTTGCGCCTGCATTAGAGAATTATGAACCATACCCCTACGACCTTCAATTTTCGCGACAATGCCATTGCCGCCTTGCAGGACAATGCGCTGCGAGCGGCAATGCGGAAGGCCACAGACATTTTCACCGCTATGCGGGTCAACGCTGCAGCCGACATACCGGCGGAAGACTGGAAAGAAAGGGCATCGGCTATCCGTACTCAGGCCCTGGACAATTTGCCTGCTTACCTGAATGAATTTGCCGAAAACGCCACCAGGGCCGGAGCAGTGGTTTATAGAGCGAAAGATGCTCAGTCAGCGAGGGAAACCGTCTTTCACATCCTCAAGGACCGTGGAGTTGCAGATATAGTTAAGGCAAAGTCGATGGTTACGGAAGAGATCGGTTTAAACGATTATCTGATAAGCCGCGGCATGAGCGTGGTGGAGACCGATCTGGGGGAATACATAGTGCAACTGGCCGGTGAGCCCCCTTCGCATATTCTGGGCCCGGCGCTCCATAAAAATAGACAACAGATAGGCCGATTGTTCGAGGAAAAACTAGGAGTTCCCTATACCGAAGATCCGGAGGAACTGATCGGAATAGCGCGAAAAATACTTCGTCAAAAATTCTTTGAAGCGCAGGCCGGGATATCAGGGGCAAATTTCGTCATTGCGGATTCCGGGAGCATAGTGCTGTTCACAAACGAGGGAAACGGCCGGATGGTCACGACTTTGCCACCCCTGCACATAGCCGTCGTGTCTATTGAAAAAATTCTTCCCTCGCTATCGGATCTTCCCACTTTTATCAGACTTTTACCTCGATCCGCGAGCGGCCAGATACTGTCAAGCTACATGTCGATTATAACAGGGACTCGAAAACCCGGCGAGCTGACCGGCGCCAAGGAGCTGCACATAGTCCTCGTGGATAACGGGCGCTCAGAGATCCTGGCCGGGGAATGCCGCGACATCCTAAAATGCATTCGATGCAGCACGTGCATCAACATATGCCCGGTTTACAGAATGGTGGGTGGCCACGCTTACAGCTCAGCTTATCAAGGTCCTATGGGTATAATTTTGACGACTCTCCTGGATGGAATGGACAAGGCCCATTCGCTGCTTGACGCGACTACTCTTTGCGGCGCTTGCGCAGAGGCATGTCCGGTCCGTGTCCCTCTTCCCAAACTCCTGGCGCTACTCCGCGAAGACAGGGTTAGAAAGGGCTTCACGCCGGTCATGGAAAGTATGGCCATGTCTGCTTTTGGGCAGGCCGTTAGAGTTCCGGCCATCTTCCGCGCAGGCCAAGCCGCTTTAAGGTTATTTTGGCCTTTGGCGCAGGGGGCTCTTGCCAACGGAAGATTCAACGGGATTGCTCCGCCGGCCAAGACAAGCTTCCGACGGAGGTTTTCGTGATGATGGAGGATAAGATATCCCTTTTTCCGCGAGAATAGCTTGGTCAGGAGCCGGCGTGAAGCTAGTGACGAGCCCTGAAGGACTGCAACCGGCAATATCGGAATTGGTCCAAGGAGCGGATTCGGTCTACTGTCCAGGAATAACGGAAATCGAGAAGTCCATTGTGATTCCTCCGGAAGCGCGCGTAAGCGATTACATGCACGCGAAGATTACGGTTGAAGAAGTTATGGCCGGTATAGCTGAAACCGGGACAATTGTTTGCGTCAGCTCAAGCGGGAAGGCCTTGCAGGCGAGCCTTGTGTCCTATCACCATGTGGCCATTGTTTTGCGAGAAAAGATCTTTGCAGACTTGGATGAGTTTTTTGCGCGAATGACCGATCCTTTGCCGACCAACATCACCTTTGTTACGGGACCCAGCCGAACGGGCGATATCGAGCAGACGCTGAGCATAGGAGTTCATGGGCCGGGACGAGTGGACGTGGTCATTTACTGAAAAGGCGCCCGGCTTTAGGTTAGTTGCGGGATCTTCAAATCGCTGCCTCGCGGCAATGAAGTGAGGGGTAAATGCATATCATAACCATATCAAGGTTGGTGGGAGCATATGGAGACGTGATTGCTGCCATAGTAGCCAGGAGAATGGGACTGGACCTTATAGGCCGGGAAGAATTACATGAAATGGCCCAGAGCTGCGATCCTGAATATCGCGATGCTTGCGCGGTCTCGAAAAAGAGCATGGCCCAGGTTTCTTCGAACGTCTCTTTTTTGATCGACCTTCCTATTAAGTCTTTTCGAGTCCCTGACTTATGATTTGGCCGCTCGAGGTGGCGTCGTGCTGGTAGGACGCGGATCTCAGATCATTATCCGCGATGTTCCGGGTGTATTTACTGCGCGAATTGCACGACAAGTTCGATAAGAATATCAAGGATAATGGGAAAATCATTCAACCGGAAGAAGCGGAAAATTTTATACAAAAATATGATCATGAACGCGACAATTTGATGCGTTCGATCTTTCACAAGAATATAAACGATTGGTCGCTTTATGACATAATCATCAATACGGCTCATTTTACTGCCGCCGCTGCGTCTGAAATAGTTATCGATGCGGTTGATGAAATCCAGAAAGTTCCTGATCCGATTGCATTAAAGGAAAAGCTCGCCAACATGGCGCTCGCAAAACGCATAGAGACTCAGGTTCGTAGGAAATTGAACTCTCCGGCCGCTCAAGAATTAGAAATTACCGCGGAATCCGCGGGATTAATAAGGCTTACCGGCCGGGTGCGTTCCGAGCAAGACAGAGGAGGCCATGGAAAAAATTGCGCGTTGAATATCCTGGAGTGACAAGCGTTGAAAACGAACTGATAGTGACGGAATTTCCTTACAAGATTTAGAGAAGAAAGAATACGTAAGAAGTGGGGCTACTTTAGCAATTATTGGCCGCTTTTTGTTGTAATCTTCAAGTTACGGGGCCAAGGACTGTCATTGCGGGCGGAGCTAAGCAATCTCCCCTCCTGGGGATTGCTGGAGGGGTCGGCATCTACCGGGCATCCATAATAGATAGGCTGGAAGCCTGTCGGCCGCGATTTACTCCTCGCAATGGCGCAAAAACGCTGGCGCCGCTTAACTGATTGATTACTTTGTGTTTAATCTCTCTTTCAACTTGCCTGGTTAAAGTATTATGAGTCTTTTCTCGCCCTATTTGAATTACATCGATGACCAAGCTTCCATAATGGAGGAACTATTAATAACCTGGGCGAATATTAACTCGTTCAGTTACAATGCAGCTGGTCTTGACCAGATGTTGAGCGCATTGGAAGACGCATTGAGTGCCTTCAACCGGGAAATACAGGAATCAGATCTGGGAAATATCAAACCATCGACTTTCGGAAACAGGCGAAAAAATTCCGCTGGGACGGGCGCTTCGCATACGAAAGAATATTCCCACAAAGCCTCAAGTCTTCTTGTGTTGCCACATGGATACCGTGTTTCCTCCAAGTCACCCGTTCCAAGAGTGTGCCCGGTTGCGGTGACGATAAGCTGCAGGTCCCGGAGTTACTGACGCAAAAGGGGGGCTACTGATAATGCTTAAGGCATTGGAAGCCTTTGAACGGAGCCCCTGGGCAAATGAGCTGGGATGGGAGGCGCTTATCAACCCTGATGAAGAGATCGGCTCACCAGGATCAAAAATACTTTTAGAGAAGCTGCGCGGACCAACGATATCGGGCTCGTATTTGAGCCTTCCTTGTCGGATGGAAATCTCGTTGGGTCCCGTAAAGGATCAGGCAATTTCGTCGTCATGGTAAAAGGGCGGGCTGCTCATGCAGGCCGGGAGCCGCATATCGGGAGGAATGCCATAAATGCTCTGGCGGAATTCGTCGTGCAATTGAATTCTCTTCCGCCTGGAGTGCTGGGTTTGACTTAAATGTAGGCTACATCGAAGGCGGTGGACCGGTCAACGTGGTCCCGGACAGGGCAATCTGTAAGTTTAACGTCCGCGTCTCGAATACGGAAGACCAACAGCTATTTGATAATCATTTAGAATCAGTAAGAGAGAAAATAAATCGAACGGAAGGTATTTCCATAGAAAGCCGCGGGGGATTCTCCCGGCCTCCGAAACCCCTGGATGACAAGACGCAGCGGCTTTTGGATCATTTTGCAACGGTCGGCCGAGAGCTGGGGCTGTCGTTAGAATCGAGGTTCAGCGGGGGCTCGTGTGATGGAAACAATCTGGCTGCCTTGGGGCCTCCCCACGCTGGACAGCTTCAAAGCTGCTGGGGACGGCATTCATAGTTCGAAATGAGTATGTGTTCGATGCGCAGCATCACGCAACGTGCAAAGCTGACGGCTTTATTTTTGATGAAACTGGGCGCCGGCGCTATTTCATTTATGCGCTAGACCGGCGAGAGGTGATGGCTGGAGACTGGAATAAAGTACAAGTTTCGCAAAAGAGTTTTTGTCGGATCCCAGAATAACGCAGGCAAAAAAGTTGTTGCTTGAGGCGCTGAAAGACCATCAGCAAATGATTACCGGAATTAGGGGGCCGAATCCCGGATCTGGCGCGGTCATATGCCGAAATTCTCCAACAATTTTCACAATTCCGTGGGGCGAAGCTGTTTTACCTTACTTGGGAAGCGGAATAGGAAAAGGTTCGCTCGTGGAACTGGCCGACGGAAGCGTCAAATATGATTTGATTTCCGGGATTGGAGTTTGGTCAGACTTGGGGTCACAGCAAACGCGTTCTCGGTGGAAGCATCGGTGGACAGCACGGCGCTGCAAGATACTGTTATGCAAGGAAATTTGGCGCAGAATGCGCAGGGGGCTGTTTTTAGCCCCAAGAGATCTTATCCGCAGCCAATGCCGGAGGCGCAACGCTGAGTCACTGTTTTTTCTCTACCAGCGGGGCTATGGCTAATGAAAATGCTTTGAAAATCATTTTTCAAAAGAAGTAATTCTACCGGCAGATCGAGTCCTGGCCTTTGAGGGATGTTTCATGGGCAGGACCCTGGCGCTTTCGGCGATTACCGACAGAGAGGAATACCGACAGGGATTGCCCGCCACCTTGTCGGTGAATTATCTGCCTTTTTTCGATCCTACGCGACCTGACGAAAGCGCAAAATTGGCGGTGGATGACCTCAGACGCTATTTAACTCGCTATCCCGGCAAGTACACGGTCATGTGCTTCGAGTTAATACTGGGAGAGGGCGGTTTTCATTGCGGTAGCAAGAAATTTTTTTGTGGCTCTGATGGAGATTCTTAAACAGAAACAATATAGCAATACATGTGGATGAAATTCAGACTTTCGGCCGAACCGAAGAGTTGTTCGCTTTTCAATATTTCGGGCTCGATAATTTTGTTGATGCAGTCACAATAGGGAAGCTATCTCAGGTTTGCGCAACGCTATTTAAAGACGATTTCAATCCCGCGACCGGGCCTTGTCAGCCAAACCCAGCGCAGCACCGCAGCTTTCTTTGCGGCCAAGGTGATCATTAGCGAATTGCGCCAAGGCGGGTTTTTCCGGACCGAACGGCAAGATTGCTCGAGTCCAGCAAGCATTTCGTGAATCGTCTGGAAGACATCCAAAGACGCCATCCCAAATTAATAACCGGTCCATTCGGTCTCGGGGCTATGATCGCTTTCACTCCGCTTGACGGTAGTCCTGAAAGAGTAAAGGAGTTTCTTCAAGCTGCTTTTCCAAGCCGGTGTAATGAGTTTCTATGGTGGGGCGGACTTAACCACCGTCCGGTTCTTAATCCCGGTGGGAGCGGTGACCTTTGACGATATTGACAAAGTTACGGAGATTATTGAACAAACACTGGTCAAAATGGCAGAAAACCCGTGAAAGATCTGTCAGGTATCATAGATTAAAGGTTTGTCCCTGCTCATGAGATTGGCCCATTTTGCCCACTACAAAGGCTCTCGCAGACAAAACCATGGCCAGAATTTACGGATATCCAATGTGGGCTTCCTCCAAATCGTGTCCGGCTATGTGGCCGCACCCAACACGGCCGTGCCTCAGCAGGGAGCCAATAATTGTTTCCTTGCCAGGAGAAGTGTTTTCCTTGACAGAGGGCCTCTTAATGGGCGCCCTTTTGGTGATAAGAAATTCATTGACTCCTAGGGCTCAAACGGTAAGAATGGATCTTAGCATTTAATTGCCTTCGAAGGCGATTTTCACCCGACCAACGAAAGGAGCTTTATGGCAGAAACCAAAGGCTTCAATACATAGTGGGGGGGGAAAACATACGACGGGAATTCCTGTCGTAACAAGCGTGAGTTTCTAAACTCATGAGACGGGGCGAATCAGATTCAGCTCCGTCTTTCGTCTCAGCCAACCTCTTGATTCATCCATTCCTGTTCCTGATTTGGTCCGTTCATGGCAGGACCTCCTTTCGTGCGTGCGCACTTTTTGCTCGATCTCTATCCCTCAATGAAAAATCCACCGACCCTTAAATATAATGTGATTTTGAAAGGATATACTGTATCGGGTGCGCTGCGCGGGGCAAGAAATGAAAGCCTATTTGTTTGAGGTTCATCAGATATGATTCATCGCGTTTGAGAGGATCGTGTCAAAAGTTCGGAGCTTTAGGCTAGCATTTCCCCACGCCAGCCATATAATAGATACATACCCGCGATGTCCGGGGCTATCTCGAAGGAGAATGATCATAAACGAAGTGTACAGGGGCCACCAGCGGATTCGATTTCGGCATGTTGCGCTCATGAAGAACTGTCCGAGTCGACGAATGCCATCTTCTGACGAACACACAAAGCCTTGTCATCTTAATTCCTACGACGGCGCCGGTTTGGCGTGGGAGGCTTCCAATCATTAGGGTACTGAATCGGAAAGGAGGACGGAAATGAGGCTGCTCGCCGTGTATGGTCATGTCGCTTTCTTTGCTCGCCTTGGCGTTCGCCTATGTAAACCAGGCGAGAGCCGCCTCGGGGTCGGACGCTCCGCGGGTCGCTTCAAGCGAGGATTCTCAGACAATCAGCATCACGCGAAAAGTGGCTCGCAACCTTCCAGTAAGGGATCAGCCAAATATTTCACCGGGGCCCGTACGCATTGATCCCCTGTTCAAGGCCAACGATCCGTCACGTGTGTTTGTTGCCCCTCGTAAAATTTCCAACCCGGCGCCCGCACAGCATGGCACACCCACCCGCTCGGCCAGACCCTGATCGTGACGGCTGGCTCCGGCTGGGTTCAGCAATGGGGCAAAATCGAGGAAATCCGGCAAGGCGATGTTGTCCGGATCCCGCCAGGTCGGAAACATTGGCATGGGCCAGGGCAACCACGGGTATGACGCATATCGCCATTCAGGAACAGCCCGACGGAAAGGCCGTCGATTGGATAGAACAGGTCAGCGATGAGCAATATCGCAGGTGATCCCATGCAATTTCAAGAGGCCAAAATGATGAGGTGCATCAAGAGGGCCATCCACAAGGGAACCGATACGAAGATTTGGACTTGTCTTGTTATAATGGTTTGCATATTCACGGTGGCCGAAATCGTCGAAGGGGAGCAGAAGGGAAAGATGAATCCGGAGATCTTCCAGCCCGCTGAAGCGGCGGGCTGGACGTGGACGGGAAAGAGACAAAATACAATTCCAAAACCCTTTTCGACTATATCGATGGAGCGGCGGAACTCTATCTAGCCTATGGTTTCCAGGGCCTCAACGTTCGAAAGTTCGAGAAGTCGGGTCAACCCCCTATCACCGTTGAACTTTATGAGATGGCCTCTTCAGAGGATGCTTATGGACTCTTCTCTTTTGAGCGCCAGGATGAAGCCGTAGGGATCGGCCAAGGATCCGAGTTTGGAGGGGGATTGCTCCGGTTTGGAAAGGAAAGTATTTTGTCAGCATTTATGCAGACGGGGGAGGGGTGGAGGCCGAATCGGCTATTCTCACGATGGGCAGGGCCACGGCAGATTTAATCCAAGGGACAGGGCCGGAGCCCGAATTGGTTGACCTTATCCCCGGCAAGGACCTTGGACTGGTCGATCGGAGTGTTCGCTATCTCAAGAGCCATATTCTCCTGAACCAGCGGTTTTTCATAGCCCACGAGAATATCTTAAACCTGAGCCGGGGGACGGAAGCTGTACTCGCCCAATACACTCGAGAAAAACAGAAGACCCACCTGCTCCTCATTCGATATCCCGGCGTAAAGAGGCAACAGATGCCTATAAAAGTTTCATGGGCGCGTACCTTCCTGATGCCGGGGGGAAGGATCTTTAAAACAGAAGACCGGAAATGGACCATGGCCCGGCAAAAGGGCGAAGTCGTTATCGTCGTTTTTGGAGCTCCCACGGCAGCCGATGCCGAGGCGTTGCTCAAGGCAACAGAAGAGAAATTGCTTCGACGACGTTAGCGAGAGAATAAAGAATAGGACCTCATCTACAGGAAATATTTTCTGCGGGTATTTGCAACCTATACAGCAAGGAGTTTGACTCAGATGGAAGAAAAAATTATCACCCGGAGGGATTTTCTTGGGGTCGCAGCAGGAACAGCGATGGCCGCCACCCTGGGGACAGGGATCCTGGAGAGGCTAAGGCGGAGCCGACGGCAAGAGTTGTGCTCATCCGGAATGCTGAGGTGGTAGATAGCGATGGCAAAGTCCGAGGGGAGATTCTGCAAACCATGCTGGATGAAGCCGTCAGTAGTCTCTTAGGAACAAAGGACTCGGCGGAAGCCTGGCAGCAGCTCATCAAGAGTTCGGACATCGTGGGAATTAAGAGTAACTCATGGTCTCGGATGCCGACTCCCAAAGAATTGGAAGCAGCCATTAAGCGTCGTTTGTTGGATGTGGGAGTCGCAGAAAAAAATATGGATATTGACGACCGGGGGGTCCTGAACAACCAGGTCTTTCTCAAAGCTACCGCTCTAATCAATGTCCGGCCAGTGAGGACCCATCATTGGGCCGGTGTCGGGACCTGTCTGAAGAATTACATCATGTTTGTCCCGGATCCATCCTCTTACCACGATGAGGGTTGTTCACCCCTGGGTAAAATATGGACCTATCCCATTGTAAAGGGAAAGACCCGCCTGAACATTCTCAGTGCCCTCACCCCTCAGTTTTATGGGAGGGGAGCCAATTTCTTTGACAGAAGATATGTCTGGCCCTACGGGGGGCTTATCGTGGGAACCGATCCTGTAGCAGTAGATGCCATAGGCGCTCATTTGCTTCAGGCAAAGCGTATCGCTTTTTTCGGCGAAGACCGGGCTCTGGACGTTGCTCCCGTACACATCGTGGCGGCTGATAAAACATATCACCTCGGGATCAGTGACCTGAGCCGATTCAGCTTATCAAATTAGGCTGGGCGGATGAATTACTGATCTAATCCTCGGCAGATTGGCGCCCTAAGGAGGCTCATCCATCGACTCTGATCCACTGTTTGGGAAGACGGAGGGACGTATTTGTTTCTTCGCCATATAAGTATTTTGACAGAGGACATCTTAATGGGTGACCCCATTTTTTTTTTTTTTAAAAAAAAAAAAAAAAAAAAAAAAAAAAAAAAAAAAAAAAAATTAATGGGTGACCCCGTAAGACGTAACTCGTAAGAGTGAATATACCCAAGTCCTGGTGTAGATTTCCATTGCTCTAATCCAGGACTTTAGCTCTGTACCTCGGTTTACATGCAGATAGAAATTTATACATGTATGAAGCTATTCAGGTTGCTAATTAATTCTGCAGGTTGACAATTGCAAAGCCGGAGGCCATATCGCTGATTCCGTAGGTATTACCGGCATATCACGATGAATAAGCCCGCCGCAGGAATATACCACGTTGGGCACGTAGCCGCTTCGTTCTTCCTCGATAAGACTCATAATAAATTCTTTTAATCGCGCCATATTTTCGAAGGGTCGTTCAAATCCAGAAGGACAGCTCCAATACAGTATTTCCACTTCGGCCCAACGCCGTGAGTTAGCAGCGGCCATCCTTCTCCGTCAACAGCGGGGAGCGCAGTTTCCCATTGTATGAATTCCAGTCGTATTTTGGCTCGATTATCCGTTTTGCATGTCCTAGGCATGTATTGAATCGGATTTCAGGAGAAATAGATTTTCGTTCTGGATTCGTCCGATTAGCATACTGGCCATCGATTCGCTTAGGAAAAAAAGACATTCCTTTATTCTTGGCCGAATTTGCCCCACATCATACGCACCATGGCATACTGTTCTGGTCAAACTTCCAGAACCTGCGGACGATATCCCGACTGTTCTACGCGGTGTATGTTCCGTAATACGTTACTGTCCCGTCTTCCTCTTCCAACCGGCTAGCCTCATATCTTCCATCCCGGACTCATGGCTTCTTATTGGAAAAGCACCATATCTTCCAGGTAGAAAGACCTGTATACGGGGATTTCATATTCAATTCGCCCACCATTCTTAGCAGCCCAGACGTTTGGTGGAATGCTTCTTGGTCTTCGTATTTTGGAGCAAGGCGTTCGATCGTTCGTTCAAGCATGGCAAAAGAAAACGTATCGGGCAGCTCGGACAATATCGCTTCCATAAATTGATTCTTTATGGCCAAGTTGGTGATCTCTTCTTGAGCAGTGGCCTTTTCAAATTTGCGGTTTTTTTCCCTTCTAAAAGCTCGGGCTCGCACGGTAGCGGGATTAATGCTGATATTGCCTTTCTCGTCGATTGTGCCTCTCCGAAAAACAATGGAGGAAATGTGACCTTCGCCGACCGCTCTCAAACTCATTATGAATGCAAGTGAGCCGTCCGGTTCATTGGACTGATCATAAGCCGGAACCATCGATGGATTGAACAGCGCAGCCGATTCAAAAGAATACTCCATTGAAAAATAGGCGCCGATCAGCATTCGGACATCGTGGTCATCTTCATCGACAAGGCCGACGTGCTCGGCAGCCATTTCATAGTTTTCAATCCAAATCTGCTTTAGCCCCGGCTTGTTAGGCAAGAATTGATCGAGGAGCTTCTCCAGAAGCCCTGAGGTTTTATTCGATGATAATCGCTTGACTCGCTTGATTATTTCTTTCGCTCGATCCTCGCCGGGCCAAAAAAATGGGGTTATCGTTTTTCTTCGTGGTCAGGCATAAGTCGGATCGGCAGCCGCTTTACATTGATAGATTCTTTAGTCATTTGGTAATTTTTAGCTCCTGCAAGGCCGGAAGTTGCGATGGATTGGTCGAGTCGAGCGGAGGCGTGACCGGTTTAGCCGGAATTATGCGGCTCTCTTGTCATTCCGGGGCGTTTACCCCGGAATCCCGTCTCGGCAGCGTCCCCCTGACACCGAAAGAGAGCCCGGATGATCCCTCAAGACACAGGAGGACGGCAAAACCGTCGTAGCGTTAATGAAAAAGTCCCTTTTGACCCGCTTCCTAGCAGACCTGGCCGTATGCCCCTCAGTCAAGCACAATGTCCTTGTCGCCTTCACCCGAACACAGCTTGGTAGTATCGGGACAAGGAGAAGGCGGATGCTACATGAACTTGCCACCTCCGACCGTGATACGCGACCTTGGCTCCGACCTTCATGGTAGAACCGGTGGGGTCAGGTCGTTCATCCTTTTTTTTTTTTTTTTTTTTTTTTTTTTTTTTTTTTTGGGGGGAAAAAAAAAAAAAAAAAAAAAAAAAAAAAAAAAAAAAAAAAAAAAAAAAAAAAAAAAAAAAAAAAAAAAAAAAAAAAAAAAAAAAAAAAAAAAAAAAAAAAAAAAAAAAAAAAAAAAAAAAAAAAAAAAAAAAAAAAAAAAAAAAAAAAAAAAAAAAAAAAAAAAAAAAAAAAAAAAAAAAAAAAAAAAAAAAAAAAAAAAAAAAAAAAAAAAAAAAAAAAAAAAAAAAAAAAAAAAAAAAAAAAAAAAAAAAAAAAAAAAAAAAAAAAAAAAAAAAAAAAAAAAAAAAAAAAAAAAAAAAAAAAAAAAAAAAAAAAAAAAAAAAAAAAAAAAAAAAAAAAAAAAAAAAAAAAAAAAAAAAAAAAAAAAAAAAAAAAAAAAAAAAAAAAAAAAAAAAAAAAAAAAAAAAAAAAAAAAAAAAAAAAAAAAGGGGCAGGCCATCTGGACAATCCACAGGACCTGTGGATAACTCAGCCTCAAGCCTGTGGATAATTTCTCCAATTGGTCTGGATGTCTTGCATTTCAGCATAATGCACCAAGATCAACCAATCCGTAACTAGCTGTTATTTAACTTCATTATCTAACCACCTAATCCTACTTGAACCGTCTTCTAACACAGATCGGGACGGCGATAGGTTATAAACAACTGTTAATAAAACGATGTTGGCTCGTCGGGAATTAGTAAGTAATCCCGGTCACCCAGGATGCAATCCGAGGGACAGGTTTGACAGACTTGCTCATTTGTTCCGGAACTCCGTGTGGAGACAGCGGCTTTCACCCAATTTTCAAGATGTTATCCCACAAGCCGGCAAGTAGCGGGTCTCGACCATTTCAGCCTCAATGACTGTGGAAACTGTGGGGTCAAGCCTGCTCTTGACTCATGTTTCAGAGCAAAGAGAAGACCTGATAATGCGATAAGAGGCTTTATAGCTGCCACGGGCACCGGCGAATGACCAACGCCTAAAGATCCACAGTCTAGATCCACCGGCGCCGCCTGAGAAAATACCGGCAAAGGCCGGCGAAGAACAGTGTGACGCCCCCAACACGGCCGTTCCTCAGCAAGGCGCCAATAGTTGTTTCCTATCCAGGAGAAGTGTTTTCCTTGACAGAGGGCCTCTTAATGGGTGACTTTTAAAGGATGATCCCGTAAGGTAATAGCATTACTTCATTTTGTCTGTTGTTCCAGCTACGGGAACCTCATAACCAGTAGGCGTCTCTTTAAAGTCATGCCAACCCGGAGGCTGGGGATTATATTCGTCTTTTTTGAATTGCACAGAGTAAGCTACGTGAAGTCCTTTATGCTTGACTTCAATTTCGGCTTCTTCCACCGTGCAGCAGGTCTTATATTTCGCAGCGATCTCTTCGTAAGCTGTTTGGTTCAAATAGGTCATGCCAGCCGGCGCCCCGCTCATTCGACATGCGTACACTACTGGCGTGCCGACAACTGTTAATCCTTCACCTAATCTGACGAGGTGAGTCGGTCCCGCCGTCAATTCCTATGCCGAGCCCCACATCAACGAGGACTGCACTGAAGCACCTGCGATTCTCACGATAAAAATCCCAAAAATTGCATGGGCCTTGTGGGCAGAAGCAAGGGTATAATGCCCGGCGTCGGGACCAGTGTAGAAATCAGGAAAGAATGCTAGAATTCCGTCACCAGTAAACTTGTCATAAACACCATGATGTTCAATAATTGCTTCTCCTAGCTTTGCGCAGAGTTCGGTTATAAACTGAGCGTACAATTGTGGTGGACCGGGCCTTCAGCATTAACGCGGCGGTAATATGAATATCCACCGACATCACATAAGCGTTACAAGGATCCTCTTTTAGAAATTTATCTTGAAAGCTCTTTGATTTGAGAATGAGTTGCCGTGGTTCTTCGCCGATCCTATCCAACACAAAACGAAGTTCTTCTTTCTGTTTGAGTTCAGAGAGCAATCTTGTGATTTCGGCTACCTTTTCCTTCGACTTCCGGGATTCCTGTCTTTCCTTTCGGACCTCTGCGGTGCGTTTCTCCAATTGATCTCTGAGCTCGTTAATTTCATCTGATACCATTTCGCAATTCAACATATAACTTGCAAATAGGGGAAATTCGTCATCCAGCTCACTCTGATCTGGGATCGTTTATGAAGCCCTCGCACAGTCCTTTGCAGAGCGCGTGTGTTCGACGGCGTCGAGTGACTTGAACGCTTTGTTGGGGAAGTGTTTTTCCCGCAATTCCTCCCATAGATGCTCGACGGGATTTAGTTCCGGGCTATGTGACGGCTGCTGTATCAGCCGTATGTTCTCGGGTACTCCTCTCAGGCCGTGAGATCTGTGCCATCCCGCTCCATCTACCAGCATGATGACGAAGTGTTCCTTGAAATCATGGGATACTTCCTCCAAGAAAAGGTTCATCATGGCCGTGTTTGCGTAGGGCAGGATCAGAGCGCTGATCTTACCCAGAGCCATACATACCGCCGCATATACGTAGACGAATGTCCTGACGACTTGCTGGGGGATTTTCGGTCTAATCCCTTTGGGCGCCCAACACGATCGAATATCGGTGATTTGTCCGAAGCGTCCCTCGTCTTGGGCCATGATGATCACCGGCCTCTTATCTTCCGGATCTCTTCGTTCCACAATCTCGGTTACGAGTTCAGGGAAGTTTTTTTAAAAGCCTCTTGAACTTCCTCCTTGGCTTCGGGATGAGCGGGCCGAGGAACGATTTCCCTCCATCCATTTCTGTGAAGCATCCTGTACACTGTGGAATGATGGACTGGGTGATCGAACAATGCTTCGAGGGCCTCCTTGATCGGCCCTGCAACGCAGATCTCCCCGGTGGAGGCAACGTCAAGAAACGACTCGAGAAACTCTGCTTCCTCGTCTTTCTTCAAATAGCATCTGCGCCGTATACCGTGCTCACGACCTTCGATGGCTTGTGGACCGAATCTGTTGTACCGGGACACCACGCTATGAACGCAAGAAAGCGAAACGTCCGTGTGGAGAGCGATCTCCGAGGCAGGCCGCGGGTCCACCAATGCGTTCCAGATTATGAGCCATCTCCGGTGTTCCCTCCCTGCCGTCTGCTTCAGCCGCGTGGACACCTCGAATTCCGAAAGATGTGGTAGCGCCCACGTCACTCCACCCATCAGACACCTCCCCAAGATCTAAGTCGGGGAGCTTATATCAAATTCTAAAAACTGAATCGCTAACTGTATGAGAGGTGTCTTTCTGCCCAGACATCGGAATTGGGTATTTTCTGAGGCCAGGCATTGTGGGGATTCTCGATGCGTAACGGTCCGCTATTTGGATCAAAGCAGCCATGGCGTCATCTAATAGTTGGTTGGTCCCATATCGCTGCGGAATTTCTGCATAGTTAATACCTTGACCGTACGATGGTTTAGCCTCAGGTAGAGGCATAGAGCTATCTCTAAATTCGAGGGGATTTCAGGGTCCGTTTTATCCTTCTTAGATTTCTTTTTCGTCATAACTGTTCTCCGCACAATGGTGTCTTAGCTCATCAAACACTGTATTACTGTTACTTCTTTGCGTCAACAGCCAATTACTTATGTGCCCGTGGGGAAGGATGAACGCCCAGTGCGTGAAAATCTGAAGGCTAGATCCACCGACACCACCTGGATACAGGCAACCGCGCGTGATTTCGGGTCAGGTCTTGAAATGACAGGGCCTTGGTTACTAGATAGAGCAATCGGGAGCGCTTTAAAATTGACGGGGTAACGCCGATAAAGTGAGCCGATCCCTGAAGAAATCCGCGTGCCTGGGCATCGTACCATTACTTGCATTCACCTTTGATGTCCGCTAGAAAGCTGGTTTTCTTATTCCGGAACGACCGGCACGGAGGCCGGCCGCTACCGGAATTGGAATTGGGCGCCCGTGTTGCGCTACCTTTGATATACCGCTAGCCATATTAGAGTTCTTGCCGGAGGGGGTCGGGGAATCCGGCTTCTTTCAAGAAGCGGGTTCCCCCGCATTCTTTTCTCCCCGGCCTGTTTTGGCGTCCTTGTGGAGCGTTCTACTTCTTTTCCGCCGGCGCCGGAGCAGCGAGGGCCTTTATGCCCATCAATTCTATGAGCTTGTTGATATCCGTGGTCTTGAGGTTCATTCCGCCTTCCGACATCGGCAACAACACGATTTTTTTGCCCTGGAGCGCCTCGGCAATCCTCAGTTTTACCAGGGCCTCTCCACCCGATCCGGTAAGGGCCTTGTTCATTTTTCGGATACCTTCGGCCTCTGCGATCCCTTCGGCTTTGATTGCCTGAGCCAGGAGCGATTGTTTGTCAAAGTAGGCGTCGGCCTCGATCTTGGCTCTCCGATACTCACCATCGACGTTGGCCACCAACTTGTTAACCTCACCCTTCGCGTCTTCGAGCTTTCGCTTGTACTCTTCCAAGGCCGCGTGCTGGGCCGATCTGTTCTTTTCAACCCGTTGGTCCGCAATCTTCTTGTCTTCAATGGCTTTCTGGTATTCGGGATTGAATCGGTAGTCTTTAGTCAGGACACGCTCCACGATAATACCCATAGGGCCGAGTATCTCCTGAAGCACTTCTTTAGCATCCTGCGCCTTGGCTTCCCTCTTGTCCGCCACGTAGAATTCCTCAGTCTTCAGTTCTCCGAAAATATCTCTGGGTTTGCTCCTTGACACGGTCCTCACGACCTTCTCCCGGAGCATTCGGTCGTTTTTGGCTACGTATTGGAGAATATACGGCGCCTTTGCAGGGTCGATCCGGTAAGCGATGATCACATCCATTCCTATATCGTTGCCGTCAATGGTCTTGAAGAGCAGATCGTCGCGTACTTTCCGGTCGCCACGGGTCGGGTCAAAGGTCATTTCCTGGTTCTGGAGTTTGGTGTCAAATGTGTGCCAGTCATTGACAAAAGGTAAGAAAAAATAGGTCGAGCCCGGCGGATAGACCTTATCTTCAACACCTTTCTTGGTGAAAATTCCGAACTTGACTGTCCGTACGCCGACTTCGGTGGAGCCCGTTGTGCGCAGAATACATCCTGTAGACATCAAGCAGATCGCAGCTGCAAGCGCTGGTAATGAGAAGAAACGTCTCATTGCTGGCCCCCTTTCCGGATATCAAAAAGATTCAAGGTCTTGCCGAGGCTCAGTGGGTTAACGCCGCTTGGGCCGTCGCTTGGCAGAATAATCGTTTGCAACCCCTTGTACACATCAGCCATCTTTAATCCGACCATACGCTCGGCGCCCTCGCCTTCCATCGCCTCATTTTTGAGTTTGACACGTTCGGCCTCTGCCAGCTTTACCATCAGGTCGGCTTCAGCTTTTTTCTTTCGGGCATACAGGTCTCTTTCAGCCCTTTTCTTGGTTACGTACGCCTGCCCCTCTTCCATTTTAACCCCTACGATTGCTTCTCCTTCCTGTACGATCTTCTTCAAGATAGCCTCTTCCATGGAAGCCCGCGCTTCTGCCTGATTTTTGAAGACCAACTGGTCCTTGAGTTTTTTCTCTTCGATGTTCTTCTGAATTTCGCTACTGTAAATGAAATAGCGCACCATCACTTGGTCGACGTTGATCCCTTTAGGATTCAATTCCGTGTTCAGTATCGCCTTGGCGGCCTCGGCTTTCTTAACCCGCCGCGGGCTGTTGTAAAATTCTTCCGTGGTCAGCTCCCCGAGGGTCACCTTTAGAACGGGTTCGGCTTTGGGAATAATTCCATTGTCTTCAAACAGGGTTCCCGGACCGATCATGGTAAAAACCAGGTATGGATCGGAAATCCGATAGATTATGGAGACATCAACATTAACGAAAAAGCCGTCGGACGTTTGAATATGGGCCGCCTTTTCTCGTCGTGAAGAGAGCGCCGCCGTTTGCGGAGTGTTGGTCAGTTCCAACACCTGGACCCCCTTCGGGAGCCGGTGCATCTCATGCATGCCGGGAACTATGAAATACAAACCGGGTCCATATACCTCTTTTTGTACCCCGCGGTGAGCCCCGAGCCGCACCAGCTTGATTCCGAATTCGTCCGGGCCAACATAGACCAGACAAAGCCCATACAAGATGATGATAACGGCGAGGATCGCTATCACGATCTTTCCCTTGAAAGGGAATTTGGGAAGAGTGTGGCTATTCTTGAATTGTTCAAATCGAACTGAGAGCGCCTTCTGTCGATCTTCCATCAGTCTCCTCCTCCATTAGCCGGTTGTTGCGAATTCGGATTTTCTTTTATGTTATGCTGTGACCTCGGGATCAGCCACGAAAGCGCCGGCGATCATGCATGGCTGAAATTCATGGCAAGAAATAAGCTGCCTTCTTCTCCCGGTCCAAAGCGCGGATGCTGTCCATATGACAACCTTTACGCGGCCTGCATGTCAATGTTTTTTTATCCCTTTGTGTGTTTCCGCAGTCAATCGATACAGCAATTTCGATTGATGGCGCTGGATTCCTTGGGCAATTATGTGTAAGCTCGGTCATAAGAGTTTTGTAAATAGGGGAGGCAAATGAAAAAGAACGGGCTAGGGCTGTGGGTCTTCTCGTTGTTGGTTGTCGCATCTTTCGGCTCTATATCTGATGCGCAATCGCAGGATGTTTTCAGAGAAATGGATCAGGTCAAGAGAGATGTCTCTGCGCTGAGAAATGAGGTTAATGACCTGAGGAACCAATTTTACTCGTTAAGAGACGCCATATTAAGATCAGTGGCTTCTCAAGATCAAAGCTCGTCGGGACAAGCAGCGCCCAAAGAGAAGCCTACGGAAAAGCAAGAGATGTCTGTGAGTGATGAACAACTAACAGACTCAATATGCCAGGCCGTAGGAAAATTCTTTAGGGAAGTCGACGGGGCTTTAGCGATGAGCGACTCGAGCGCAGCGGACGAGAAGATGAAGAAAGCCTTTCACACGATGAATTCAACATTACAGCATTATTCAAGGCTTCATAGGGTTTCTAAACTCCTTGGCATTTATGAGGGCTTGGCTTGGGATACTTATGTAGCGGTGGAGTTGACCGGAAGCGTACAAGGAAATGAACAATTTATTAAAACCATAAATAAGCATAAGAAGAAGTACAATGAGACATGCCCAAAGAGATGAAATATAGCGTCCCAAGACGTGATCCTGACTTGCTGTAGCCTAGCCTATTCAAAGTGATTATTTTCAAGATTGAAGCCGGATAGACAGGCAGGTTCAGAATGACAATGGAATCAAAGTCATCTAAGGCCCAAGAAGCCAGTGATACGATAATTAAACAAATTCATCCTATTGTGGCTGAGTTCGGGTTCACAACACCCGTATGGGATTATGACTCGGAATCGGATATTGTTCGAGTGCAGTTCGAGAATTCCAAGCAGGGCAACGCTCTTCAGATCGACCATCACTTCCGAAACGACTCTTACAGCGCCAATTACTGCCGCCTGGAGGGCGACTGGCAAATGTGTATCGAAGGAAAGCCTCAGAAGTTAGGCATGTTTAAGGCGAATTTGTCGCGTTGGATACGACAAAATTGCGAAGAATGCGGGCCGCAACAACAAGACGAAACCGAAATTTAATGGTTTAGGATTTTGCATCGACATCTTGTGGCGCCATGTTGTATTTTTGCCATTGGATTTATACTTAAATATCGTTTAACGAGACGTGATTCAAAATCAAAATTCAAACGTATTTTCACGGGGGTGTTTCATGTTCAGGACACTGATTTTGTTGGCGGCATTTGGTTTGGCTTTCTCGATGGGAACGTTCACATACGCTTCCGAAACCGACTCCATCAAGACATCGCAGGGGGATCTTAAGATAACCTTCATTGGGCATGGCACCCTCATGTTCGAGTATGGGGGCAAGGTCATCCATGTGGATCCGTGGGGAAAGCTGGGCGACTACTCAAAACTCCCCAAAGCGGATTTGATTCTTATCACGCACGAACATCAAGATCACCTGGATCTCGATGCCATTAAGAAAATCAAAACGGATAAAACCATGGTGATCTTAACCAAAAATTGCATTAGCAAGGGAGCAACCGGCGAGGTTATGAGTAACGGAGATACGAAAACAGTAGCCGGAATCAAGATAGAAGCTGTGCCGGCTTATAATCTGGTCCACAAACGACCCGAATCCGGTCAGCCGTTTCATCCCAAAGGCGAAGGGAACGGTTACGTCCTCACATTTGGTGATAAAAGGGTATACGTGGCGGGTGATACCGAAAACACCCCGGAAATGAAAGCCCTGAAAGGAATCGATATAGCTTTCCTGCCCATGAATTTGCCCTATACCATGACGCCCGAAATGGTGGCTGACGCCGCCAAGGCGTTCAAGCCCAAAATTCTGTATCCATATCACACAGGGGACACGGACCAGTCCAAGCTTACAGCCCTGATGAAAGGTGTCGATGGAGTCGAAGTCAGACTGCGCAAAATGAAATAAGGCGGTGGCGCCGGTGGTTTAGCAAAGGCAGTTCCCATTCAGTACGATGCAGGACGGCCGGCAACTCGTGGACACGGAATCACGCTTGAGACGATATTACTGGTCCCTCTCATACGCGGCGGTGGAATAGAGATCGGGGTAGAGTTTCTTGGCGCAATCCGGGCAGATGCTGTGCGTAAAATCGGCTTCGGTGTGATCTCGAACATATACTTCGACCTGAGTCCAATAACCGCTGTCATCTCGAATCTTCTTGCATGAAGCGCAGATAGGAAGAAGACCGCTCAAGGTTTTTACTTTCTTGAGCGCATCCTGAAGTTCGTCTACGAGTTCTCCCAGTTTCTCTTCCGTCTTCTTTCGCTCATCGATCTCCAGTTTCAATCGTTCGTTGGCGTTCACCAATGCGGCCGTTCTCGACTTGACTCTTTCTTCCAACTTGTCACGAGCCGCCCTGAGCACCGCTTCGGATTCTTTCCGCTGAGTAATATCTTGTCGCATAGTCCAGAGGCCGACGAGATATCCATTCTTCACGTTGCCTACCAATGTGATCTCGTAATACCGATTCTTTCCATTCCCGGAGGGTTCTTTAATTTCAAAGGACCGTATCGGGAAACAATTGGTGACCCATGAACGGTAAAGTCGCTCAAAATTGCCTTTAAACGGCAGTAATTCATTCAGGTGGCTCCCCTTGAGTCTGTCTATAATTCGATGGCCGTGCATCCTTGCAAATTCCCGGTTTCCTCCCACCAATTTAGCTTCTGATAGAAAGGACAGGGCCTCTTCCGGCAGAGTACGGACAGGAATGGGACGGCCCAAACTGAATTCCGCTATTCCGATCGGAAAAACCTGCACTAGCTGCTGATATTTTTCACTAATGATAAGTTGCTTTTTCTCAGCCGTCAGATCTTCTATTAGGGCAAGAACCATCCTCTCTGTCTTGAACCGCACGGAACGCAAATGAATTCGGCACCATAGAGTTCTGCCACTCAACAATAGAGAACTCTCGAACACATGCGTCTTTCGGTCATGCAAAACCTTGCTCAGCGCTGATAAGACCTCGGCCTTGTCCGTTGGGCCTGTAAATAAAGAAGAAAAAGGAGCGCCGGATATATGAGCCGATTCATCCTCTATTTTCAAGAAGGCCTTGTTGAAAAAGACTATGTTAAAGAACCCGTCCACAAGAATTGTAGGAATAGGAATGGATTCCAACAACTTACCGAATGAGACATCCCTAATCCATCGTAAATCATGACTGCCCGAATCAGTAAGCTCGCGTGGGAACAGTGGGTCAATTTCGATACTAAGAGTGGTAATTTCATGTCTCTGCATTAAGGCCGGCTCAGAAGCATGAGCCCGCGATCCGTGTTCATAGGCGATGACTTCGGTATCGGTTGACATCAGGGCATTCTCCTTGCGCAATGCGCAACGGAATGGGGAAAATCTATGGTTCGGGTCTACTCAGAGCGGCCTTGTATCAAACGTGCACATATTTTGTTAGGATTTTCTGTCAGGCTCCTTGAAATTTTCATGCACGCTTACAGGATCGCTCGAATCGCCCCCCCTGAAATTACGATCTCTTCGATTTCGTAAACACAGCAACAACATACACCAAGCCCGTTTTGACGGCTTAAGACATATAGACACCCGTCGAAGGTTCCGGTTTTATAACTCAAGATAGCGCAGGAAATCAATCCCCCAAAAAATTGGGTAAAATAGGCGGTTCTCCACAGAACGAGGTGATGACGGATTCGACAGAATCCCGCCTGCCGGAAACCGCGATTTTTTTGAGAAACTCCCCTGCTTCAGGCGTCCGGAACCAGCTTTCTCCGTAGCGCTTTTCGAGAAAACCGCGCAGGACATACGCGGCAGCCCATGCATTCAGGTAATCTAGAGCATAAAAATCCGGCTCCATGTCTATCAAATAGGCCTCGGGCTCATATATGAATCCGGTGGCCTTGTTAAGATGGTTACAATACGGTTGTGAGTTTTTTATGTCGCCTTTTTCGTAGAATTCCTTTTCAGCTAAGAATTTTCCTATATAACGCCTGATAAGACACAGTCGCTTCGCGCGAAAGAGCCGGATCAACATGTCCGCATCCGGTGGGGACATAGACGCCACTTCGGTCAACCACAAACGATTATCAATAAGTTCCGTGAAAAGAAAAGCAAAAGTTTCGTCAAGCGCAGGGGAGCGGTAAAGTCTCCTGTGCTCTATCGGCAGGTTAGGATCGAAATGGCTCAAGAAGAAAGCGTGACCCATTTCGTGCATGAGCGCTTCCACATCGATCAATCCACCCACCGGTTTCACGAGGACAAAGATCTGGCCCGGTATCTCTACCCCTATACATATACCGTCCGGATTCTTGGCTGGATCATTTGAAATATCCAGTATGACGTCGTTGCGCGATGACAAATCCAACCCAAGCGGCTTGAATGTGTTCAGGGCAAGCTCATTGAGACGGGAAGCCGGAAAATATCCATCGAATCGGCTGATACGAAGCAGGTGCAGCGCATGGTATCGGCTCAGATTTTCGAACGGCCGCCCGATCTTTTCCACAACCCAAGGAGTGATCCGCTGCAAATAAGTCTCAGAGGTCTCATCCAGGTACTGCTCAAAGATTCGGGCGTAGTCTGCAAATGATACGTTCTTTTTCGCCTCGTAGTATTTGGCGCAATTATCGAACCCAAGTTTCTCGTGTTACAGCTCGTATAGAGAGTTCGGTCATACCGAGAAGTATCGGATTGATAATCCCTTTCAGGTATATGGTCATCTCTTTTCGGATTTCTTCTCGTTTATTAAAATCCGACTGAGCTTGAAGCCAGCTTACTACCTCCAAGGCAGGAATTTTCTCAGCGCCCACGTGCATTCTGCCTCGTTCCATGTAGAATCTTAGCATGTCACCGAGCGAAGCCGTCTCTTGCACGATGGCCAGGTCCATGCAACCGAAAAGTATCCGCTCGATCCGCTCCTTCTCGTCAGCGGTATCAGCCTTAACTAAGGCATCCCTCAAGAAGGTCTGTGTGTCTTCGGCAACAGGAATTGGATGCAACTGAAGGATATCATTTGTTTTGAGAGCTGACGGAGTTCCCTGAAGCTGATCCACAGATAGTTTGGCTAGATCGCGATGAATTGCGTCAATCTGTTCAACAACTTTTTCTAGCGTTAACTGGTTCAAGATATTGCCTTTCGGGATTTGATTGGTCTCAAGTCATCCGCCAATTAAAACTTATGAGGCGGTAATTTGCAAGCGCACGAATGTTCACTTGACATGGTAATTGCGGGAATCTAAGTTGAGCCCATGCCGCCTCAATTCATGAGTGTCATTGGAATCATTGTAATCCTGGGACTATGCTTCGCCATCTCCCGAGACCGGCGACGTATCAGCTGGAGATTGGTTTTCTGGGGTCTGGCCCTGCAATATTTTTTTGCGCTCCTCATATTAAAAACCTGGCCTGATCAGATCTTCGCGGCGGCGCAAGCGATTTTCAACGGAATTGACTTCTTTTCTAAGCAAGGTACCAAGTTTCTCTTCGGTTCACTGGCGGACAACCAGGATTTTGTCATCCTGAGCATGGGTTCGGTCATAATTTTCGTCAGCTCAGTGATGGCGATACTGAACTATCTAAGGGTGCTTCCGACTATCATGTATGCGCTGGCCCGTCTAATGCAATGGACGATGCGCACGTCCGGAGCTGAAACGCTGTCCGTTACCATGCAGATCTTGATGGGCATCGAAGCTGTCACCGGCTTGAAGATGGTTATCGGCCGGATGACTAGATCGGAGCTTTTCACGGTCATGACGTCGTTTATGGCCAATCTCGCCGGATCGGTAATGGCTGTATATGTTGGAGTGTACGGCGCCAGCGCGGGCCACATTTTGGCTGCCAGCGTGATGAGCGCGCCCGGCGCTCTGATGCTCTCGAAAATAATGATTCCCGAAACCGGAGCGCCTGAGACCGGTGAAAAGATAGAATGGAAACTCTTGTTACCGCCTGAAAAGGGAATCGTCGAGGCGGCGGCCAACGGGGCCATGGATGGCCTGAAATTGGCTGCGTCAATAGCGTGCATCTTGTTGGCGTTTGTTTCCATAATCCACATGCTCAATGCGTTCCTTGGAATTTTCGGGACTTCTTTCTCACATTTGGGCGGTTATTTGTTCGCTCCGGTCGCTTATATCCTCGGCGTGCCGTGGGAAGACTGCATGAAGGCAGGCAACTTGCTGGCCTTGAAAACGGTTTTCAATGAATGGCTCGCTTACAGCCGTATGAAAGAAATGGTCGATGCCGGAGAATTGTCAAGCAGAGCTGTAATGATAGTGACATATGCTCTCTGCAATTTTGCGAATTTTGGAAGCTTAGCCATTCTTATTGGCGGTATCTCAGCCCTCGCTCCGGAACGCAGAGAAGAAGTGACACACCTGGGAATGCTGGCGTTGTTAGCAGGCCTACTCTCAGGATTCATGACCGCAGCCGTCGCCGGGACCCTAAGCTCAGGCTGAGCGGGGAGAAGTAAAGAGTTGGTCAGGAGGAAAACTCTTTTGCAAAAGAAGTTTTCCCCCACGGAGCATCTTCTTTCAGAAAATTCTTATAATGGCTGCCGGTGAAAGTGAGAAAAACGACTATTCTGTGCTGTCCGCGAATACGAAGCAACGGCTGCAGTTGTCCCGGTTAATCGTCCGAATTCAATAGTTTAGAGTTTTTTGGGAAAGGTCCGGGTCCCGCGAAACGCGGACTTGCGCAAAAAAGGTTTCCCGCGAATCTTTTGTCCCCGTATTTTCTGACATAGAATATCTGGGATGATCGTGGAGCTAATCTGTCCGCGAATCGGAGCCTTGCAAACTAATGTTTAATAAGTTTAGAGTTTTTTGGGAAGGGTCCGGGAAACACTTTTTTACACAAAAAAGGGTTTCCCGGAATCCATCTTCCCCTCCCCTCCTACCTTCCAGCCAAGTTTCAGCGCGTACATTTGGAGCTTACTAACAAGTGCAACTTTTCTTGCGCATTCTGCCCTGACTGCGTGATGACGCGGGAACGCGGAGTCATGGACGAAGATCTTGCTCGATCCGCTCTGGATCAGATAGCGGACCTGGACCTCGCGGAAAAGGTAACCTTCCACGTGATGGGAGAACCTCTGCTGCATCCGCGCTTTTTCGAGATTCTGGACCACGCGGCAAGCCGCAAGCTGGCGGTGGGCCTGACCACGAATGGAGCGCTGCTGACTCCGTCGATTATTCAGCGATTGGCTGAGAGGGACCTTTATCAAATAGACATTTCGCTGCAAACGCCGGATCGAGAGAGTTTCCTCGCCACGCGAGGGACTCGCATGGATTTCGACAAATACATAGATCGAGTGCTGGAGCTGCTTGCGGCTTGCTCGGCTCGCCCTGAGCCTCCGATCTTCAAGATACGAATGATGACCACCCGTTTTGCGTCCGGGTTCCGTGAGAAACGGGGAATCCCGAATTTTATGGGGAGTTCAGCCAAACTGCGCGAAACCGTTCTCGAATGGACCGAGCTTGTCCATCAGCGGCTCGGGATCCGGCCGGTTCAGCGGGAAGAGCTGATCAAGAGGGTCAACAAGATAAGCATCCACGGCTGGAATGTGATCGAGATCAGCCCGAAGGTGTTCATAGAAACCTACATACTCACTGACTGGGGAAACGCCTTCGCGGACGATGAAATCGTAGAAAATCGCCACGGATACTGCTTCGGCATGAGGGACCATTTCGCGATTCTATATTCCGGAGACGTGGTGCTTTGCTGCGTGGATTTTGACGGCAGAACCGCTGTAGGCAATCTGAAAGACTCTTCTTTGCTCGACATCCTCAAGGGCCCGGAGCTGGAGCGCATTGTCAAGGGCTTCCGCCGAGGTCTTCTGCTGGACCCGCATTGCCGCCGTTGCCTTGGGAGCGGCTCCCGCCTCGGCTCCTGGATCAAACCCGCCGCATCAATTATCGGATTGAAGCTCCTGAAGCCGTTCTTTTATAGAAAATACAAGTTGTTTGATTAACAAGAACCTGGGCTAGGCGTCTGCTGCGAACGACTACCGCACGGACTGGCGGCCTTGGATGCCATGGATCCGTTGAGCGCAGGGTTGCCATGCCAATGAGTTATCCATGTGCTGAACCGGGGTCCAAGCTTGTGTGGGGCCCTTGGCATTTTGCACAGAGTCGAGAAATCGGGGTGCGGCTCACACCGGCTTTGACTCCTGCTTTGACGCTTGCACTAGACCTCTAACTCGATATTTTTCAAGCACACGTCCAAAAACATTTGACCATATGCAGTAAGAAAAATCCGTTCCTCCGATAATCCCTGGCTATTCGGATTTTGAAGAGGCTTCTGATCCTGCTGTCGTTCTTTATCAAGTTCACGAAAAATAGTGTGGCGATCGTCAAGAAATTCATCCTTCTCCTCAGCTGATTCTGGTAGCGATCCTGATCCTGTTCTTTCTATTAGGCCGAGGCCCACGAAATTTGACAAATATACCTCAATATTTTGAGGAAAATGAAGGTTCGGTGTCCTCTCAAGTCTTCCGTATCGATTGCCGAATTCTTTCCGCTCACCTGTTTCGGTATTCCTCTGTACCTCTTCACGCATATAACCCATCTCTTTTTCCTGAATTGGAATAATAATCTCGCCTCATCTGGAGATAGGCTTTCGATCACTCTAATAAAACTGGGATGGGCCATATTCACCGTATCTTGATGCGCAGAAGTCGTGAGTAGGTTCAAGAAGAGTTGACTTATCATGTCGTCTTGAACATAGGACAGTTTTTCCAATACTGGCACTCCCAAATCCGGTGGAATAGATAGGATTTTTTCTTCCGGAAATTTCTCTAACCAACGCCTCAATAATTCCATGCGGCTCTGGAAAAGAAGTTTTCGCTTCTCCTTCCATTCTGTAATTGGTAAGAACGATCCTTCAAACATCTCCAATAGCTTTTCCTACTTGCGACACACCTGGCTGTAACAGGTCAGAATAAATTTCTCTCGGACACTCTTTGTAGGCTATTAGGGCGGTAACGATTCCAATCGAATCCTGGGAATCCATACCGCGCTCCGTCGATTAAATAGCGTTCTGATATTTTTATCCTGGCAACTTTCCCTTTCCCAAAAGCTATATTGGCTACAGGATTCCTGTGTTCAGGAAACTACCACAAATCCTTTCTATTTCAATCGTGCCTATTTATGAGAGCATCCAGACGGTGCCGTCAACTTCTCAGGAATAAGATTCTATCACAGCACAGGTTCTTTTTGAAATGAAGTGTTCGCATTCAGTGGTGATCTTGTGGATCAGCGTGGACATAGGTGACTGTCTATTTCGGGTTGCACTCTTGTCAATCCTGCGATATTGCCAGAGTGAGTCAAAAAGATCCAAACAAGATAGACGTAATCAAACCTAGAAGAAAGCCGGCAATCAGGACCAAAATATGGACCGACTTAGCGGTTCAGACGTCACGGAGAAACCTTGCTCGCAGGAAAGACTCAATGAAATTTTCAAAATCTCCTCAAAATACCCCAACAGAATTATTTCTCGGGAAAGTAGCAACTTAGAATTCAAGGAATCTTTTGGTTGGAACAGTCTAGCCAAATACCTAAAAACTTGTGCTGCTTTCGCCAATACAAAGGGTGGTCACCTTGTATTTGGGATTGGGAGACGTCCTCACGAGCTTTTGGGTCTATCGGAGAATAATCTTAAGCAATTTGAGAATATCGATCCAGCAAAGATGAGTGGTCATTTTAACGATCAGTTCTTCCCTGAAATCTTGTGGGATATCCATGAATACGAGTTGAAAGGAAAGACTTACGGCGTCTTGTCCGTGCATGGGTCCCATGATAAGCCCGTTTTGTGCAAAAAAGATGCTGATAACGTCCTAAAAGAAGGTGACATCTATTATCGTTATCGTGGACGGTCAGAAAGAATAAAATATTCAGAGCTGCGCGGAATTCTCGATTCAAAAAAAGAAAATAACGCAACGACTGTGGATGCAGCATTTATCCCAAATTGCAAGAATCGGTGTTCAAGAAACAGGAATATTTGACCTAAGAACCGGACAGATCACGGGTGTCACTGGATCGTTTCTCATTGATGAATCCCTGCTCAATCAGTTATCTTTCATAAAGGAAGGCGAGTTCTCTGAGATTCGAGGTAAACCGGCACTAAAGCTGATTGGCAATGTGGAAGTCCTGTCCGGATTGCAGCGTATTACTGCTGGAAAGAGAATGGCTGAAAACCAAAGGCATAAGAGTCAGTGATATAGTTTTGGCCTTCCTCAATTTGGAGGGAATCGAGGAGCCTTTGGAATACGTGAAGCAGATCTGTTTTGAGAATACTGCTTTCCTTCCGGTCCACTTCTTTATTAAACGAAGCGGATATGATTGTACTAGCTGCATTGAAGTCATCCACGCAGTAATCTCCAGATCCCCAGCAAAAGACAAATTGATAGAACGCTTACAAAAAGATAGCACACAAAGTCTCGATTATCCTGGAGGCGATACTGCGAGTGCACAGCGAAAACGAGAATTTATAGATCAGTTGAAACGGAAGGATATAGATCAGGAAATATTGGGCAAAGACCTGGAAGACTGTCTCAAGTCCATGCGTAGCCTCACCGTGAATGACGTAGAAGCAGGAACTCTAGGTATCTTCGGGAACTCCTGAGATTGTGGTTCAACAGGAATTATTCATCTGGGAAACAGACACTTGCCGACAATCTCCGGAGGACGATCTGCTGGATTGATGAAGCCTTGTTCAAGGAGGGCATTCACAGCTAGCTGAACCCGTGTTAGCTCACAACTCCCGAGTCCACCCCGGCGAGTTGAAACTCAGGTATGTTACAAAGGATTGAATGATTTTCGGAAATTGGTATGCTGGCGCTTACTTGTTAATATGTATGAGAATACCCACAACGACAGAGGCCCAGAATCTTCAATAGTGTTATGACGCAGGCTAAGAGGAAGGGGAAATGAGGAATTTCACAGCTGTAGTGGAAAAGTGCCTTGACGGGATTTTATGTTGGTTACGTGCCAGGATTCCCCGGGAGCGCACTCACAAGCCCGAGACGTTGGATGAACTTAATGAAAATCTTAGGGAAGTCATAGAAATGCTTCTCGAAGAGGGCGAACCCCGGAAAATATAGATCAAAAAGTTACGAGCGTCCCTAGTCTTGGACGAACCAGTCACCTGGTTCGCCCACCTCTTCTATAAGGCTGAATTGGCCCCCTAACAATGCAAATACGGTGTTTCACCGAAAAGGCCGGGTCCTCAGCTCGGCGATCTCGCTATTTGGTCATTCTCCGACCGCAAATCGCAGCATCCTTGAATTCCTGCGAATTGCAAAGCACGCGTTTTACGCCCTCTTCGTTAGCTGAGACGAATCTCGTGAAATCATCATCCAGGCTGCCCTGCACGGGGCTATGCTCACGCTGACGCCGTCGTATATCATGTTCATCCAAGAAATTTTTCATGGGTCGGTCCTCTCTTATTATCTCGGATTTCTCTGAAAGGCGTGTGTTGCGACCTCGCCTTCCGCTGAGCTTCCAATATATACGGATGCAAAATCGGAGCAGTGGATTCACGGCAAGGTCCTTCACCGCCGAAGGCAAGGGCAGAAGGGAAGAGAATGCGGGGGCCCCCTTTT
>CAVVZX010000025.1:0-16601 GCA_963752855.1 uncultured delta proteobacterium
CGGTGGAACGCTGAATTCTATGCAATCTGGCCTGGTCTGTGCGACGCAACTGCCTCAGGCCGGCAGCCATGGCATTAAAAGCTTCGGAGAGAGCGCCGATCTCATCTTTGGAATCAGCTTTGACCACAAGATCCAAATTTCCTGATTTGATTTCATCGGCCGAAGCTGTGAGCCTTGCTATAGGCCGAAGAATCCATTTGCCGATAAGAAGAATGAATCCCGCGGCCACCGCCACTCCGATCATGAGCAGCATTACCATACGTTGCCGAGCCGCGGCCGCGGTTTGCCGGGCGTGCTGATTGGCGTCACTCATGTTTTGTTGATTCATGTGCAAGATTTCGTCGTCGCTAGCCTTTATCTGTTCGAACAAAGGCAAGAGCCGAGAGAAATACGTTTCGCGCCTCAAATCTTGACCCAAGGCGGGATTCTTTGCGTCCTCGAGCGCGGTCCACATACTGTTCAAAGAGCTGCTTTAGCCGCTCCGCTTTATCTCCTTCTCCCGGCAGGGTGATATTATTAAGCTCCACACTTTAAGGCCGTCCGGAAAACCACCGTATTCTGGTTTACCAGTTCCGACCCTTGTTGCTCATATCCGAGGAGAATAAATAGTATTCCGCTATCAATGCGCTCTAAAGCTTCTTTCATGTCCTGGCAGGCAATAACACTGCGATAGTTTTCCTGCAGGATTACATCTATCGAGTCACCCAATTGCGTCAGCAGCACGATGCTTTGAAATCCGATGATCAAAATTACGACAAGTAATCCACCGAACCCCAGAGAGAGCTTTTGCCTAATTCCCAGCATGCTTATCCTCTTGTCTTGGATTCCGGGTTGTTAACTGTTATTCTCTCAGAGCAGTCTGCGAAGATCCTTTCATTGATCTGCAATACAATTTCGGTCACTCATTAAGATTTGTGCGACAGCGGTTATCATTATTCTGATCGGTCATGATTGATTCCTACACAATTCCTGCATGGCTTTCTTTAATTCATTCACTTTGCCGCAACCTACTAAACTCTTGTCATTTTGTGCTCTCTCAACCTGACAACTCTGCAGGGCGCCCTGAAATTGACCGATCAGAAAAGACAACCTAATGGATGGCGCCCATCTCTTGTAGTGGCGTCCATTTTCCGTCCTGAGCCAGCTTGGACATCCGTTCGTGATATTCATTCGTTATCTCGCGACAATTGATTGTCCCTGTCCGGTCCCTCTTTACCAAAGAAAATTTTCTCGTATCGTTCAGCGTAATCCAGAAGGACCTTGCAGGCCTCCTCCTTGCTCCGGGATTCGCCATTTGTCTCTGGCGTCCTATGTTTAGATGGGCTTAAATCAAAATCTCCGCAGCCCAAACAGGGAAATGACAGCACGCAGTCAGGCCCGCTCGAACCAGGAGGCTCATCGATGTATCCCTCCTTTTTCATCGGATCCAGGAGTGAAATAGTCGATGTGAAAGTCGAACCGAGGGAATTGCCTGGGCAGCCGCATGATATTGAATACCATCACTCCTATGGACATGCGATCCAACCAGGAAGATAAAGGCCAACCGAAGTGGACTACCATTTTGTGATCCGCCAATTCGTATTCGATCACTTTTAGCAATCCCACTATCTGCTGATAGAGCGTCCTCTTGGCGGTGGCAAATATGAAATGATTCGGAGCCAACTTACTCGGAACTCCTTGACGAGGATTATAGAAAGTGACGTACGCTTCATTATGCTTAATCTGTGCCAAACCTTCTTCTCTGGGCCTGCGAAAAATAATGTGCACGTCTTCTGAATGTGATTCCGCAAGGGACAGGATCATATCCATATGGCTGTCAGTTTCCGCCACCGCTCTTATTTCCGGCGCTCTTTTTCGGGCCACCACCAAGCCACCTACCAGCACGATACCGGTGACAGTAGCCCACAATTCGGTTCCGTGCGGCTTCATCCAGGCCAAGAAGAAAAAACAGCTCAAGAAGATGAGGAAAAGAACTACAGTGCCGAACGGTTCGTGAAATAATGGATCACCTCCTTAGTGCCCATGAAATACCGGTAGATCATGAGCGACGCCAAATTGATAGAGAAGCAGGCTAGCAGCCCGATCGCGTACATATCTGCCAGGACCATCTGACTCCCGCCTGTGATCAGGACTATGCCCGAGAAAGCAAAGGCGTTTGTCAAATGTATGCGGTACAACGACTGTCGTCTGTTGGTCGCGATAAACCAGGCAAACCCATATCGATGCGCCACCCTTTCCATCAGTTCACTTGACGCGACAAAGGCGGTGTTGACTGCCATCATCAGCGTAATGCTGGCCAATGCGGCCACGGAAATTCCGAATGGCGCTCCGTTAAGTTGGGTGGCGTAATGAGTGATGAGGTCCCCTTCATGGGCAGCGAAATCAATGGGCGCTGATAAAGCCAAAGCCGCCACAACAGGGGTTACGATTCCTACCGTAAGAGCCAGGAATATATAAGCTTTAGAGATGTCTCGCCAGGTCCGAACGTATCCCGCAGTTTGGAGGACAGACTCCACCCCTGAATAAGCCAACACGCAACTGGCGACCGAAGCAATGAAAACGCCGTAATCTCGAGTCAGGGACCCACTTTCCAGAGTTTTCTGCAGCTCCGGCAACGGAATCCTTCAGCCGAATCAATGAGTCATGATCCAATCCCAAAATGCCGGACGCGATCAGGTTGAGAAAAACAAATGCCCCCAGAATGAAAACGCCAAAAGTGAAGCGTACGTTTTCCCTGATTCCCAAAATGTTCAGTCCCGCGATGCCCCAGACGATCACAATTGCCGTGATCATCTTCCAGAGCTGCGGGACCGAAAAGAAAGAAGCGGCATTTTCTATAGCGCTAATGGCGGATATGCACGCAGTGAGGATGTAATCCACCATGATCGAGGACACCGCCACAAATGAAATCACCGGACCTAAAACCAAATAGGAAAAGGAGTAAACTCCACCCCCAAATAATTTATGATGTTCCAGGATCTCTGAAATTTCCACCAAACGCGAACTGAAGAAACGGATAAGTATAGATGTGAGCGCAATAAAGAATATCGCGGCCGGGCCAATGAACCGATGCGCTTCAGCCGGGGCGTAGAATACCGAGGTCAACTCATCCATCAGAGTTATGACGCCGACACCCAGCCACGTGAGCCAGAAGCGACCATTAGAAAAAGAGGTGAGTAGTCCGGGTTTTCGGAGGATAAAAAGAAAGAGACCGACCAGGACAGTGTCAATGGTTAATAAGATCGATAAACTTCATTGACTGTTTGCTCCGCAAAGCTTTGTATTGAGACGCGAGTCTAGCAGCACACTTGAAGACCGATCAGTTTGGGCTTAAATTCGGTGGAAATCAACTTACTATTTTTCACGAATGTGCATTTTGCAAGGAGAAATTTCGGAAACCTTGCATTTTGCAAGTTGGCCGCGCACCCAAATCGTTCGTGAACAGATAGCACGCTGCCTCCTCTTTTCAGATTCCGTACTGCTTTCGCCGTCGCCAAAGAGTGGCTTGATCTATGCCGAGCGTGTCAGCAGCTTCTTGTATCGATTTGCTCGCTGCGAGGACTCGCCGAATATGCTCTTCCTCAATTCTCGCCAAGCTTACTGAATCACCGATTCTCGGGACTGCCGGCGTCGAAGCGATTGTGCTCGGGAAATGCTCGATTCCGACTCGATTCGACTTACACAGGATGGCCGCGCGCTCTATGGTATTTCTCAGCTCCCTAATGTTGCCGGGCCAGACATGTTGTTTCAGCGCCGCCAAGGCTTCTTCCGTAAAGCCCATGAAGTCACTGTGATATTTTCGACCGAAAAATGCGAGGAGGAGTTCGGCAAGTGGCCCCAGGTCCTCTGTCCGCTCGCGCAAAGGTGGGATTTCGATCTGGATCGTATTCAAACGATAGAGCAGGTCTCCCCTGAATTTCCCGGATTTGACATCCTCTTCCAGGTCCGCGTTGGTGGCGGAAATTATACGTACATCGGCTTTTCGGGTTTTGTTATCGCCCATACGCTCGTATTCATGATCTTGGAGAAATCGCAACAGCTTGGGCTGCACCGATAAAGCCAGTTCGCTGATCTCGTCCAACAGCAGCGTTCCACCTTCACAGGCCGCAATACGCCCGGGGTAGTCCCGTATCGCTCCGGTGAAAGCGCCCTTAACATGACCGAACAGTTCGCTTTCGAGCAATTCAGGTGAAAGCGTCGGACAGGAAACGATCCCCAACGGTTTTGAAGCTCTCTTGCTCCAACGATGTATCTGGCGAGCCAGAACCGTCTTCCCTGTGCCGCTTTCTCCTCTTAAAAGCACGGTTGCGTCCGTTGAAGCCACATCTCTTGCCAAGCGCATCATTTTTTGCACGGCCGGGTTCATGCTGGAAAAGACCGTCTCGGGCTCCGACCGACCAAGCTCTTCCTGCAGGCGCTCTACCCGTCGTTCCAGGGAGAGGACGCCGGCCACCTTGTTCACGGCCATCGTCACTTGGGCGGGAGTAAAGGGTTTCGGGATGTAGTCCGCGGCTCCACGACGCATGGCTTCGACTGCCGTTTCGATGGAAGAGTAAGCGGTGATTACAATGATCTTGAGCCAGGGAGTTGACGCCAGCAAACGTGGGATCAAATCCATTCCGTCCGCGGCCCCGAGTCTGAGGTCTACGAAAGCGATATCAAAAGACTTTTGTGAGGCCTCAGACAACGCGTCCTGGAAATTGCTCACCGCCGTGACTTGATGACCCTCGGATTCGAGGCACACTGATAATGTTCTGCGAATATTAGCTTCGTCATCCACGACCAGAATATTGAGGGTTTGTATGCCGGCAGGTTCATCGGGCATAGGGGGTCCCCTGGCAAATAATTTTCGATCCTTCGCGTATTACCGTACTTCGGCGAAAAATTGAAACAACAATAGCTCACCACCGGAGAACGCGAAGACATTTCGCCGTCAAGTAGGGTGGACACTGGCCGCCAATTCTTTGATTCGGCGGCCAGGGGTGGCCCTGCCGAGCGGCTTCATTCTTGTCCGTGTTCTCTGCGTTCTCTGCGGTGATCCGGCTCGGAACGCTGGGACTTCCATGCCGGTGAACGTTTCCGTTTCAGAAGAATCGTGGAAAACGCCAATCAGGTGAGATAAGAATAAATATTAGGCAGCCAATTGCCAACAAGAAGCAAGCCAGAAGGATTACAACGGAGGGATTATCATACCACGGCCGGTCAAAAGACTTATAATCAGGCTCTGCCTCCTTGGGGCTTGTATGGAACGCCTCCTCAGGCAAGGCGCCACGTTTGACTTTCTCTTCCACCGAAGTCGCCGGTTCCCGCCGCTGAAGCTGAGGCGGTCTCCTATCGATGGTAATCGTCGGTCGGATGGGGCCTTTGTCGAGGGCAACCGCCGGCCGAGGCGAACCCAGAACTGCGAACGCTGCGCTGAGACTTAGCATGTCTTCATTTAAAACCACCGTATGCTCGAACCCGATATTTCTTCGGTCAATGATCAATCTGCTGAACTAGCCCTACCTCTATCAGCTTCTTGAACAGTGTTGGAAGACCTTTAGACGAAAGCCGATATTTCTGCATTGAGCGCGGAATCATCCATCCCGGATCTGATGTCCCGTGCGGCCTCCTGAGCGTTTACTCGCGTCGCGGCCCTGGATTTGAACTGTTGTCGGCCATCTTCAGCTTTGACCGCTGCGGCAGGTGGGAATGATTCCGATACATCCACTGTCCCCAGGAATGTGGCCGTCCTCTCCAGGAGCTCTGACAGGTCTATGTAACCGGCGGTGACGAGTTTGTCGAACAGGCTTTGCAGTCCTGCATTCGAGAGCGCATATTTGCTCATGAGGGCCGCATCATTCATCCCCGAGCGGATGTCGGCTACAGCCTCCTTTGCGCTAACCTTTTTCTTTTCCACTGTGCCACCCCCCAAGGCCCGTAGAGCCTTAACCACGAATCCCACCCGAGAACCAATCGATCCACTACGTCTTAAGCAGCCGCAATGTCAAGCGAAAAGTGAGGTCGCTCGGCACACATTCACTTATAGGGTAGGGCGTGTCTTTGTGTGGCTGACTTTCCAGTCAGCCTGCTCTGAATCCTCAATCATAGCGGGCTGGAAAGCCTGCCCCACACCCTCTGATCCTCAGCACCTGGTCTTCTCCTCCTCTAGCAACCGGAGGTTTCCTTCATCAAGAGCCAGGCATCGGCTCGTAAGGCCGCTTCATCTTGGGGCGGTCGAACAACCCGAGGAACTTCCCGAAAGCAATGGCGTTGCCGGGGTTGTACTCGAAGCCGGCCAGGGTCGTGACCGGATTGCGGATTTGGGCCAGCATTTCCTTCCAGGCTTGGGAATCAGCCGTTACCTTGAGGTCCAGGGTCAGGCGGCTCCAGGTCTTGGACGGAGCGCGGCCGTATTTCCGCTACGCCATAACGCACGTGAATGGTGAAGGCTTCATTGGCGTCCGGAAAGATCATGCCCACTGTCTGATTCACATCGGCAGCGGCTTTGGGGTCCAGGTTCACCGCCAGCGATTCCAGGAAACTCTGCACAGGTATCCGGCGAACCGCTTCAGCCGAAGGTTTAGCAGTTGAGGTTGACACGAAGCCATCCCGGATTTCCAGGGCCTCGGTGAGGTAATAGTTCCTGGCGTTGGGGTTTTGTTCGCTTTCTCCCAGGGCCGAGAGCGCCTTGATCCTAATGTCCTTGGCTTCCCGGTTTTCGGGGTCCAGTTGAATTAAATGGCCCGTGAGCTGCAATGCAGCCTGATACTCTTTCTTGTCCAAGAGTTCCTGGGCGTGGCGGAGCAGTTCCTTTTCTCCTCCGGCTATCTCAGCCATCAATTTGGCCTGTTCTTTGCGGGTCAGAGGTTGGAGATCGGCTGAATCTCCGTCAAACCAGCCCAGATTGCCCGTGAACATGGAACGAACCGACCAGGACACTTTGCCGTAAAACGGCTGGAGGTACGGCGCTTCGGCCAAGTGTCGCGGCAGTTTGATATTTTCCGCCAGCTCATCGGGAGTCATGCCTGCGTTTATGCCTCTGATTGATTGATCGTGGACGTATTGAATCGCGTCCCGGTAATTGGTGAGTATCTCCTGGATCTTTTCGGCGCCGATAATCGGCCTGGTGTGGCATGGCACGAGGTATTGCGGTTTCAGGTCCCGCATCTTGTCCAGGCTTTGGTACCAGTGTTTAAGACTGCGGAAAGTTGTTCCGCGGATCGTGTAGAGATTGGGGAAGGCCCAGTAGAAATTGTCCGCAGCGATCAGCGTCTCTTGTTCGGGCAGCCAAACTACAATTTGGTCGTCGGTCTCACCGGGCGCATGGATCAGCTTGAACTTGATACCGGCCGCTTCGGCTTCCAGCGTATCCGAAAAGGTCTTGGTGGGCCGGATAAAGCCGAGCTTGCTGTCAGGCTTCACCCCGACAAAAGGTCCGACGCCCACGTTTAGCATTTGGCCGGGAGGGAGAAACGAGCCGTACATCCGCATGGACCGCGAACCGATGATCGGCCCGATCTCAGTAAACAGCCTCTTGACGTGGTTCTCGGTGGTCTCATGAGCGTAAATCTCGGGCGTTCCACCGGCGGCGAAGATTTGCGCTCCGAACACATGGTCGGGATGAAAATGGGTATAGATGATCGCCTTGATTGGCTTGGGCGTAATCTTCCTGAATTCGGCCAGGACCTCAGCGGCTTCTTCCATGGTGGTCATAGTGTCAACTATGATCATGCCGTCCCGTCCCTCGATCATTATGCAGTTGGCGATGCCGTACCCGATGGCCACATGGATGTTGTCGCCGACCTTCTCCACGCCTTTCTTGAAGATCTTACCGTGTTCCGCCAGCGACTTGTTTGCGCCGACCGGGATCGGGGCGTGAGACTTCTTGACTGAGCGGCTCGCGTAAAACCAAACCCCGACCGCTGCCACCATGACGACGACGATGACACTTATGAGAATCTTTTTGAGCATGAAAGCGCTCTCCTTTCCTCTATATCAGCGAAGCCGAGCTTGGGCCTTAATTTCACTGTTTTGTCATATCTCAGTGTTGGTCGCTTTGTTTCTTTCCCGAATCGCGCATCAACAATTCTATAATTTGAGTATCGCCATTTTCACGAGCTATATCGAGGGCGGATTTCCCATCGTACGGCATGTTAGGGTAACTGCTGCGAACATGGATGTCAGCCCCGCTTTGGACAAGTATCTTGATTGCCTTCAAGTCTTTCCTCAGACATGCGTGAACGAGAGGGGTGGCTCCCATGTACGTGGAATCCGGATCAAGCCCTCGGTTCAACAAAAGCCTTAGCATATCCATATTGTTACTTTCAACGGCCCTTGTTAGAGCCATGCCTGCAATTCTCTTGTCTAAACGAGCGCCTTTGTCGAGAAGAAATATTGTCATATTCAGATCGACTCTATGGAGAGCGTACCAAAGAGGGGTACACCTGTATCTGTCGGTCTTATTCAGATCGGCTCCCAGATAAATCAGGGCTTTTGCGAGCGCTTTGATAATTCCTCCTTAATGCGGCGTTCACTGGAGGGCTGATAATGTCGATAAGAATAAAGACGGCCAAAGCAAGAACGAAAGCTTTGGCCGCAATCATTGAATACCTGATGTTTTCAGGTACGCTCTGGGGTCCGATTTCTGACGAAAACGAAGAAAAACAACATCCATAACCGGGTAAACGACAATCACCAGTAGGGTAAACAGGCAGTTTTTTCGGAAAAGTTCAGTAGGAACCGCTCCATGGCTCAATCGCTGCTTCAAGCAAGAAGTAGAAGCATATTACAGCAGCCATGGCAATCAATGACAATCCAAAAATGACAATATATTTAATGTCAATAAAGTGATTAGTCCTGACCTGACCGTTAATCTTTATCGTTGACCAAATCAGCAGAGGCAGAGCGATCCCGAAGGGTAATAAGATAAGGGTGCTGAAGAACTTTTGGTCCTCAGCTAAAACGGCAATGACAGCAACGCCGAGAAGCGGAACGGATAATCTTGTGATGGAGCCAAAACGCGCCATTGTCTTTACGCTATGATACAACTGATTGGAATACGTTATCGTTCAATGACAATATATTCTCACAAGCGCTCGGATCCAACAAAAAAGGCCACGGATTCTGTTCCGTAGCCTGTTGATTTCCTGGCGGTGGTTACTCGTCTATCCTTTGATCTCTTGCGGATGAGCCATTTCAGCCACTTTATTTACAGTCGCCATCAACTTCCTATTATCAATGGGCTTCTCCACGATTGCATCGACGGCCGATTCAATGATTTTCTCTCGTTCCTGCGTCTGACCGCTCCACCCGGTCAACAGAATAAATGGCGTCTTGGGCAGTCCCCGTTCCTGGCAGATCTCCCTGATCGCCTTACCCACCTCCCAGCCATTCATGCCCGGCATACTCAGATCACAAATTACCATGTCGATCTTGTTGTTCCTGAATATCTCAAGCGCTTCTTCACCGGATATTGCGGAGAAAACCGTCTGTTGGTGTTTGGTCAATATCCCCCTAAGATGCATGCCAATAAGCGCCGCGTCGTCGACCACAAGGATGTTTAATTTGGCGCGAAAGATCTGCGCGGCTGAAGGCATTGGCGCCTCGAGGGGCTCTTTGGCCGAAGGAAGAGTCACAGTAAAGGTGGCGCCTTTTCCCTCTTCGCTCTCCACAGAGATTGCCCCCCCATGACGACTGATGATCCCGTGGCTCACAGCGAGTCCCATTCCAGTTCCGGTGGACACCTCTTTGGTGGTCCAGAAAGGCTCAAACACCTTTTTGAGATGCTCTCTCATTATGCCCACACCGGTATCCATGACCTGGAGTATGACTTGATCCCCTTGGAAGAATGTCTTGATTCGGATCTCGCCCCCTGATTTCAAAGCCTCGGCAGCATTCTTCACGAGATTGACCAGCACCTCCGTGATCTCGCTTTCTTTTGCGTTCACAAAACATCGTTCCGTGAGTTCTAGATTCAGGGCGATCCTTATACCCTCCTTGTCCGGACCCGTCTTCCACAAAGGCTTCGTCATTTCAGCCGTCTGCTTCACAGTTTCAGTCAGGTCAAACACCTCGCCTTCAGCGGGTTGGACCTCACCACGGACCTGGGCAAAACTTTGGAGTCTTCTAACAGTTTCGGCGCCCATCCTCGAAGCCTGAAGGAGTTCTTCGAGCGTCTTCTTGAGTCCGGACAGGTTTTCCATTTCCAGATCAATCAAGCCGAGGTCAATGCCGCCCATGACCATCTGGAGCAGGTTGTTGAAGTTGTGGGCTACGCCGGCGGCAAGGTCACCAATGGCCTTCAGACGCTCAGTCCTGATGGCGAGTTCTTCGGTCCGCCGCCTTTCCGTGATGTCTTCACAGGTCAGCATGTCGTCGCCCGAAGGCAGATTCAAAGGAATGAAACTAACGTCTTTTTCGCTTCCATCCTTGCACCTGACTGTAAAGATCCTTGGTCGCTCTTGGCCGGTCATGGCCCCGCTTGCGTCATCAATCCACTTTGAAATGGCATTGTGTCGGTATTTCGGATCAGGATACGCCCTTCTGAACCATTCTCTGCCATTGGGTATATCTTCGAGACCGTACCGAACAGTTCTATGAATTTCGGATTGATGTATTGAAAGGTTCCGTCTTGGTTGATTAACACCAAGCCAAAGGGGGCTCCATCCGCTAGGGCCCGGAACCTCTGCTCGCTCCCCCGCAGAGCCACCTCCATGCGTTTCCGCTCAGCGACTTCCTCCTGGAGCTTAGCATTGCTAGCCATGAACTCCGACGTGCGTTCCTTGACACGTTTTTCAAGTTCTTCCCGGTGCTTCTTGTTCTGCTCTGAAATTTTCTTGTCTGCAGTCAAATCCTCCACGAGCAGGAGTATGAATCTCTCTTCCATAATCCTTATGGATCGAAAGGTCATACGTGCCCAAATCGTGTAATCGCCTATCTCTAATGTTCCGTTGGCAACGACAGGTTTTCTTGTGGAAAATACATCTTCCAAAATCGCTTGAACCCTTCGGGCAACAGACGCTTTGGGGAAAAAACATGAAAAGAGAGGATCTTGCATCTCCTCGTATTTAAGACTGATCTTTCCCCACGCTTGGTTAGCCACTACTATCCGGAAGGACTGGTCTATTAATAATGTAGGAATTGGCAAAGCCTGTATGACCTTGCCGAAGGTCGTTTTCCAGATCCCGCCCCTCACATCGAAGCTGCCTGTAGTACTCAACTCTCGCGCGAACAGTTCGGTGAGTTCGATAGTTTGCGTGGACTCTTGATCCAAAGAGGCGTCTATCGGCCGAAATTTATCTCCCATGGTTTCTCCCCCGCACCAACCAAATCGGAATTATGCCGCGGCCTTGCCATTTCCGTGGTCTTTGGGCCGGTAATTTGTCATCGGGTGGTCCCTCTGACCCCACAGGATTCCCCTTCGGGGCAATAATAATGTGTAAAGACCAAAACATAGACTGGACTGGGCTGAATCGGATAATACTCGATGTTAGCCATTGGAGAAAGAAAAAACGGTCATAAATTTCGGCTTTTCCATTTTTCTTATGAACGTTTACAGGACGGCTCAAGAATTGAATCGTCCTGACCTACTGAGAAGCGGCCAGGCTTAGCCATTTGCACTGTACGCGATTTTTGCAACCAGGCCGGAGAGGAGAGGGGAATGGGGAGCGGCCAAAACATACACCTTAGTTGAGATTGCAATCTCGCCTTTCAAAAAGGACATCAAATGGTATGCAAAAACCGGGAAGATTGACACTAATATGGACACCAAGACCGGGACGGAATGATAAAAGTATTTGTCTGTCCGCCAAATCTCTTGTTATTTCCGGACACTGGAGCGAGAGCCGAACTCGCGGGCCATTGCAGGGGAGGAGCTATAAAATGTATAGCAACATCGCTCAGAAACCGTTTGCCAAAGTTTCAGCGGATTCCATCAAAGACTCCGTCTTATCTTGACGTGCAGGACCAGCATAGTATTCGACAATTCGATCCCCTTGACCTGCACTCCGATAGAGCGCCGAGATTCCGCTTCAGCTCTGTCGTCAGCCGCATATGACCAACCTAAAGCCCCGTTGCTTGCCTTGGCCAGCGCTCCGCAAGAGTTCTTGAACCATACTTTGATTTCGCAATCATCGCTCTTGCATCTTCTTAGGGCGGAATTTTCCGCTTGGGCCCTCGAACCGTAGTCATGAGAATAACCCCAATTACCGGTTGAGTCGGAATAGGCTATGGCGCCATAATTGTCTTCGGCTTGCGCCGCGCCAAATGCAACCAAAAGAATATACAGCGCCATTGTTGCTTTCACCGCTGTTTTCATCATTACCCCCTTCCGGTTCCGTTCAAATGACGCCGGTTCGCTCCGTCGAAGGCGGAATTGCTCATTCCCGATTTGATGTCGGCTAAGATTCATTTTGCGCTGACGGCGCTTTCGGCCATAGTAAGCCCCCCTTTGCGAAGAGATCAGGATAGTATGATACACGAGGAGTGGTCAGATAAGGAGAGAATTCTTGGGTTTGTTCTAGAGCAAATGCCAGTTTCAACGATCCTCTCCTTTCTCGGGAGGAAAACGTGCTATATCTCTGAGGCGCCAAGTGGTACATATTCCGGGGAAGGTCAGGAGGGAAAAGCAAGTTTGCCATTTTCCTCAGGGCGCAATCATCAGGCGCAAGGATTACCCGACGTCAAGATCGGGGAAGGGTAGGGGGCCGGACGTGATTCACCCTGTATTTGGAGATTAGAAAACATAACAAGATCAAGAAAGGGCGCAACATGGGCAGAAAGAAAACACTGCACGATTTCTACACAATGAAAAAGGAAGGGAAGAAAATCACCTTTCTTACCGCATACGATTTCCCAACCGCGACATTTGCAGAGGCTGCGGGGTTGGATATGCTTCTTGTGGGCGATTCTCTTGGGATGTGCGTGTATGGCTACTCAGGCACGGTCCCGGTCACGATGGACCAGATGGTGTGCCACGCAGAGGCCGTACGCCGCGGCGCTCCCAATTGTTTTGTAATTGGGGATATGCCCTTCATGAGCTACCAAAGCTCTTTAGAGAAGGCGGTGGAAAATGCGGGCCGTTTTCTGAAGGAAGCAAACTGCGATGCGATCAAACTTGAAGGGGGCGTGCGTATCGCCAATCAGATCAAGGCCATCGTCGATGCAGGCATCGTTGTCATGGGCCACATTGGATTGACCCCGCAAAGTTCCGGGCAACTGGGCGGGCATAAAGCGCAGGGGCGCACTGCGGAAACCGCCAAATTGGTGGTCGAGGACGCCAAAGCCGTGCAAGAGGCCGGCGCGCATATGCTCCTCGTTGAAGCCGTGCCGCCGGAGGTGACAGCCTACATCTCAAAGACGTTGAAAATCCCGGTGTTATCGATTGGCGCGGGGCCGCTCTGTGACGGACAGCTCGTGATTGTTTCCGATATGATCGGTCAGTTCCAGGCATTCACGCCGAAATTCGTAAAGAAGTACTCCAACGTCGCTGAAGTCGTTACCAACGCAATGCGCAATTACTGCGAGGAGGTCCGCAACGGAACATTCCCGGGCGAGGAACACGTCTACCGTATGGTCGAAGGTGAGGAGGCGAAATTTCTCGCTCTTATGAAATAGTCCAGCCAAAGGGCAGGCCTAACCTGCTGAGAGGGGTGTGTTCGGAAGGCGCGCGCCAACGTTCATGCCCCTTGGAGATATACATGCATATGTTTGATGAAGACATCTCGGTAGTCGAACTCGCTCCCGAGATGTTCAAGGTATCGGTCACGGCGAACTGGTCCATCAATGGGAATCCCAACGGCGGGTATCTCATGGCCTTATTGGCCAATGCAATGATGCGGACGGCCGGGAAGACAGCCACGCCTATAATAACAGCAAATTTCCTCACTCGCTCCGAGCCGGGCGCGGCCGAGATCCACGTGGAAAGGATTGTTGAGTCGAATCAGTTTGATCGGATTCAGGCAAGTCTGGTTCAGGGTGGAAAAGAGAGGATCCGTTCGCTGGGCACATTCGCAAAAGATAACTCTAATGGCGTCGAGAAACGTTACGAAAAATCGGAGCCGGAGATAGCGCGTCCGGAAGACTGTGTTGTCATGCCCGAGATGCCCAATTATAGCCTTTTTAACGTGGTGGACCTCCGATTAGACCCATCATGCGCCGGGTGGTTGATGGGCGGCCCGCTGGCGCAAAAGTCGGAAATCAAGGGCTGGATAAGATTTAAAGAGGAACGCCCATTTGACACTCTGTCGACAATTCTCTTTACTGATTCTTTTCCCCCGCCAATCCTGGCCAGTCAAGGAATCGTCGCCTGGGTGCCCTCGATAGAGTTTTCCGTGAGCATTCGGAATCTGCCCAAGACGAAGTGGTTGAAGGGTGTTTTCCGCACGTGTTTTGTAGATAACGGCATTTTGGAAGAGGATGGCGAGCTCTGGGACGGAAACGGAGAACTCGTCGCTATTTCCAGACAAATTGCTCAATTTCGAAAAGCTGCGACATAAAACAAAAAAGGCCACGGATTCTGTTCCGCAGCCTGTCGGTTTCGTGGCGCCTGGAGCGAGAGTCGAACTCGCACACCCTTGCGGCCGAATTTTCAACCTCGTGATATCATCTGGTTACGCCCAGAAAGGTGAGTTCTATAATCACTTCAATTCAGAATTTCACTCTTGCGTAAAAGAGTCTCTTTACCAACTCAGCCGACGCGATATAGACCAGCACTATGCCCGCCAGGATCACAAGGAATGTAAAAGGCAGAGGCTGAAACTCCAGCAAACCGGCAAGGGGCGAGATCGGCGCCAATAGGGTGAGAGCGACGATCAACAGCGTTGCTATCGAGAGATACTTACCGGGTCTGCTCGAAAAAAACGGCCTCCGACTTCGAATCACAAGGACGATTAAGGAGGCGGAAACAACGGACTCGATGAACCAGCCCGTTCTGAATTGATCGACGGAGGCATGTAGGACCCACATAAGGCAGCCGAAGGTAAGATAGTCAAAGACCGAACTCAAGAGACCAAATGCCAACATGAATTTCTGTATGAACTTGATATCCCAACGCCGGGGCTGCTCAACCAGTTCGCTGTCCACACTGTCGGTTGCGATTGCCATTTCCGGAAAATCAGTCATGAGATTGGTGAGAAGAATCTGTTTCGGCAGTAGTGGGAGAAAAGGCAGAAAGAGGGATGCTCCCGCCATGCTGAACATATTTCCGAAATTGGCGCTCGTCGCCATGAATACATACTTCAGTGTGTTGGCAAAGGTCATCCTGCCTGACTTCACACCTTGCACAAGGACGCTCAAGTCCTTTTCCAGAAGAACAATATCCGCTGCTTCTTTGGCTACATCCGCGGCGCTCTCCACAGAAATGCTGACATCCGCTGCGTGGAGCGCAGATGCGTCATTGATGCCGTCCCCCATGTACCCCACGACATTTCCTGCCTTCCTGAGCGCCAGGATAATCCGCTCCTTCTGATTCGGCTCGACCTCCGCCATGATGTCCACTTCAACCACTCTGCTTCATCAACGCCTCATTGCTCATTTGTCTGAGTTCCGGACCTGTCAAGATCTGGGAATTCGTCGATCCGATCTGCTGACTCAAATTGGCGGCCACAAGCCTGTTGTCCCCTGTGATAATCTTTAAAGAAACGCCAAGTCCCTTGAGAAGCCCTATAGTTTTCACAATATCGGGCTTCGGGGGGTCGAAGAGAACGAGGAATCCCAGGAAGGTCATATTGAACTCTTGGTCCGGGGTAATGGTGGATTCGGATCCCAGATCTCGGTAAGCGATTCCCAACGTCCTAAAGCCCTTGCCACTAAAATCCTCGAAGTGCTTCTGGATTTGCTCCCGTACTGAAGCGATGTCCACGACTTGTCCATTCGCGGCTTCCGCCGATGCGCACACTTCGAGTATGTTACGTAAAGCGCCCTTGGTGACCATGAAACGCCGATCTCCGTTCGCCACGAGGATGCTCAATCGCTTGCGAACGAAATCGTAAGGCGCCTCGTCCAGCTTCTGATGATCCGAGATGTCGAATTGCCGATAGGTTCGGATGGCCTCATCAATGGGGTTGACGAAGCCGGTCTCATAGAAGGCATTTATGTAAGCATAGCGAAGCGTCTTCTCGCTCGATTCGGCATCCACATTGAGGGCCGAATGTAAACGAACCACCCCCTCCGTGAGTGTCCCGGTTTTATCCGAACAGAGGACATTCATGCTGCCGAGGTTTTCAATAGCGGCAAGCCTTTTCACAATAACCTTTTCCCTTGCCATGTCCTTGGCTCCATGCGCAAGGTTGACGCTTATAATAGCCGGTAATAGTTGAGGCGTTAATCCTACTGCCAGCGCCAGGGAAAAGAGAAACGAATCCAAAACGGGACGATGTAAATAAACGTTTACTGCAAAGATTGCTATCACCAGCATCAGCGTGACTTCCATCAGGAAATATCCGAATCGTCTTACTCCCCGTTCGAACTCCGTTTCTTCAGGCCTAAGTTGAAGCCGCTCCGACACCTTGCCGAACTCGGTTTGCTTACCCGTGTTGACAACTAAAGCTTTCCCTGTGTTGCCGGAACTTCCACGGAAGTCCTCAAAACAGAAAAAAGGAAGCAAAACACGGGACTATGGA
>CAVVZX010000026.1:0-26093 GCA_963752855.1 uncultured delta proteobacterium
GACACAGGATGAATTAATCTAATGGTTGGATGAAATGACCGGACGCCACGGTTTTGAGTTGATTGACGTTGCGGGGCCGTCATGGTATCTTCATTAGTGAAGCAACTGTCCGTGCCCGATTCGCAGTAAAGACGAAAAGGTAGCGCTCATGATCTCCGGGCGCTTACGCAGTAATGATCAAGGGTATCGAATTCCTGCTGTCCGCTCGAGACAAGAGCGGGCGCGGGTTGTTTTTGGGACAGCGTGGCCGGGGGTAAGATCTAACTCCGGATCATCTGCCCATGGGTGAGCTTAACGCCACCTGAAGGGGTGTGGAATGGCGAGACGAGACGAGGAACAGACCTCGTGTCATGATACTTTCATAATGCCTCCGACTTTTCTTCCTTTATTCCCGGATAAAAGGGCCATCGTGGCCGGTCTCCCCGGGGTACACTCCAAATCAGTAGAAATCGGTATGACGAATTTTATACCGTGGGTGGATTTCACGCTGGAGAACCCTGATGAAATCTGGGAAATCAGCGAGATGGAAGAGAAGCGTTTTTATCATTATATTGGCTACTTTGAGCATGAGGGAAAGGCGCCGGCGTTTGCCGTGGAATTGTGCGCTCTAGATGAAGGCACACAGATAAACGGATATTCCTTAATCTTGAATGAGGAGGACCTTGCGCGGCTGCGGGCCGGTCATCTCGTCTATTGTCGATCAAGAGAATGGGAGCGTGAGCAGCTTGTCCGAACGCTCAACGAACAGGCTCTGATGAAATATGAAGAAGACCTGTTGTCCGAGGCGAGGGAACTGATCGACAACGCAATTCGATTGAGCATTAGTAAGTCCGCATATTTGTTCAACAATCGGGGACTCATCTGCTGGAAGATGAGCAACACCGATCAGGCAAAGCGGGATTTCCTGGAATCTATAAGCCTCGACAGGAACAATGGCGATCCCTATTTCAACATGGGCTTGATCTATTTCGATGAAAACGATTACAACCGCGCTTTATATTATTTACAGCGGGCCGCAGCGATAAATCCTACGGACAGCCAGTTTCTAGCGGAGCTTGCTCACTTGTATCTCGAACTGGATCAAGAAGCAGAGGCGCTGAGACTATTCAGACGAGCTGAGGAAAGTGATCCGGCTGATTCGCAAGTGGATTTTCACCTCGGCCATTATTTCTTGTACAAGAAAATGAAGCCTCGGAACGCCATCAAATATTATTACCGGGGCCTGGAGAAAGATCCGGACGATCAATTCGCCCTGGCAGATCTCGCCGTCGCTCATTGGATAGCCGGCAACAAGCGCAAGACCAGACAGATCAGCCGATCTCTCCGAAGCAAACCCAGGCTGATGCCTTACACGATTAGCCGACTGGTTTACCTCAATGTCCAGATGGGCAATTATGACAGCGCTCTGGATTACTATCATCAGGCTTTGGACCAGACTGAGCCATTCGAACCGGAATGGCTACATTACAATGCGGCCCTGGTATATGCCAAGACAGGACGACCGAGGCTGGCCATGGATATCTTGGACCTGGCGGTGAAGGTCGGAGGCGAAGCGGTCATTAAACGGGCAATGTCGGACAAAGCCTTACGCGAATTGAAGACTATGCCGGACTTTAAGAAACTCATCAAGCACAATAGCCGGCGCGGAAATCGCTAAACAATTCCATTTTGAACCATGTCCCCATCTAACGAAACTGCTGCTCAGGCGCTGCGGGAAGACCTCTTCCGGGTAGTGCATCACTATGCCGAGTTGGCCGATTTGGCGAAAAAAGGAGAAATCGATCCACTCGGGCAAATCGGGAAAATCCTCAAAACCACCGCTCCTTATCTTCTTCTGGTCATCCGCGATATGCTGCCCCGCCTTGAAAGGGGCGAATTAACCTACCACGAAGCCCTATCCGTTCTATTAAATGCCGCCCGAGATTTTTCGAACCACGATCTCCTCATGGAGGGACGTAACGAAATACAGAAAATCGAGGCGGAGAGCCGGGTATTTATCTACGCAGTCAAATGGCTGGATTCACGTACACTGGTCAAACCCACTCAGCAGGAAGCGGACTCTATCAGGAGCAAGCTGACTGTTCTTAATGACAAATACAGGGCGCGGTATGCTTCCGCCCAGAATGAAACCGCTACGATGATCCCGTATTTCCTGCCAAGAGAGGAATCAGAATCGCAGGAAGTCGGACTTGCCCGTGTGGCCGACCTTGTCGGAAGGGCCATACTAGAGCTTCATCACCTCATGGTCGAACGAGAGCCTTCGAAATCGTTTTACATTTTCTCTAGCCACAGTCGAAAGGAAATGGAAGACGAGTTGATGAGCCTTGCATGGTTCCTGTTTCGCTGCGGGCGCTCGGTGGATAGGGTCGCAAGTGGCTATTACAAAGAATTATTAGCTGTCTTTCTTAATGAAAAACTCTTGGATTACCTGATCGCAAACGCAGATTCAGTTGGAACATTACAAGGTGTTTCAACACATTTATATGTAATTTCGCTCATTGACTTCAGACACTTCTATGAACTTTCCTTGGATTACCGGGCGCTTGAAGATACGGTGGAGCTGAACCGCCAGATAAAGGCGATGAAAAGCAAGAAGCGCCGAGGCGTGGAGCTTCTGAGGAAAGTCCACGATCTTTACAAACTATACAGCTCCAAACCCCAAGGGAAGCTGGTCCAGACCTTCCTCCTGTATCGCTATTATCTTTCCTTCGGAGACTACCACGGAGACCATAGGTTGAAAGACACCAGGGTCGGTCGGGCCATCGAGCTGTACAAGTCGGTCCTCGACCTTGAAGCTATGGAAAAAAGAGCTGAAGAGGGTTTGAAGAACAGTGTCCACGGCTTCAGTTCCAAGACGACCGATCAGATGGCTGCGTTAATAAAGCTGATCGTGGGGAGTCTGTCTGATCCGGGAAAGATCTCCGGGAAAAAGGTCAAAGTGCTGGGCGACATTTCTTCCGGCGCGATGGGCAAAGTCAGCATAGGAATCCACCGTAATAGGATTGTAGCATTGAAGAAGGTGAAGACGCAGGTCCCGGCGTCCTTGGGAGATCCTGTGCTTCTGCTGAAGTATGAGGCTGCGTTGCACGCCCGAGTCCAAACTCCCGAACAGAGCCCGTTGATCGTCGAATATTACGGATTGATCGAACAAGATGCTGAACTACTTTTGGTAAACGGCTATTATCCTAACGATAATCTAACGGACCTAGTCGAGAAGAATTGGCAGCAGAAATACAAGCCACCTTTTGTGACCGAGAGTAAGATTACGCTAGCCACCCTGGAGATCATAATCAATCAATTACTGGGGTCTCTCAGGATCTTCCGACAGCGTGGAGTAGTTCACAGAGATCTCAAGACCGACAACATACTATATACTGTTGATGAGAGTGAAAAGCTCAATCGGCTCAAAATAATAGACTTCGGTGTTGCGCTGGCGGTCGGGCCTTCTCCCGTTGACGACATTTTCAAGGGGAAAGTTGTGGGGACCTTCGCCTACATGGCGTCTGAGCAGGCCAGGGGGAGAAGCGGATTTCAGTCGGATTTGTACAGTGTCGGGGCTATTCTCGCGGTCTTGCTCACGGGCAAGTTGCCCATGCTCTTTCCAAAGACCAGCGATCGCAAAGAGCTGATGAAACAATTGTCGAGAATCGAAAAGGAACCTCGCTCAAAAGTGATGGATCAAAACCCTTTTCTAAAGAAGAACAGCGCTCTGGAATACATATCACTCACCGTTGACCGAATGCTCGATCTGGATCCTCAGAGACGACCCTCCCTGGACGAAGCCCAAGCCGCATTCGACGGCGTTTTCCATGAAGTCGGCCCCCAAAAATCCAACATAGGTATTTTCTATCATAGAGGCTGATGACCGAGTGGGAGCGCACTTTGCGTCGAGTTCTATTCGGGCGCCCAGTAGTAGCCCGGTAGACACCTTTGAACAATTTCAGATCAAGAAGTATCTTGACACTGGACGCGGCCCACGACAAGATGATCATGGGAAAATTCTGAAAGGAGGTTGACATGGCTGCGTTATCAATTTGCAGGAGGTCCGGGCAGACTTGGCAGCCCACTAGGCTGCCGTTTGCGGCGATGTTGATCGTGCTTCTGGTTCTCTCATTTACAACCGCTACGGAGCTATTGGCGGAAACGGATGTTGAACAGGCTAAGCTTGCCGCCAACAAGGCAGTTGTGCACAAATTTTATGAAGAAGTGATCAGCAATGGGAAAATTGCTGCACTTGATGATTTGGTCCAGCCGGATGTGCTGCTTCAACTGCAGTCAAACTGGGTTTCGCCTGTAACCGGTACAAGTCAAGTCATTGGAAAGGACAATTTGAAGAAGCACTATGAGGCGTTCCACTCCATCTGGGCCAAAAAGGCCGAGTGGTTTAAAGTTAATTTTAAACCCGAAGACGACATGATAGCGGAAGGTGATACCGTGGCAGTACGTTATGATAGGACTTACCTGGACCGCAAATCCAAGAAGGTCGTGAATCGCACGGCAATGTGCTTCTATAAGATCAAGGAGGGGAAAATTGCCGCTATGTATCTTCTCTCTGCGGGCCCTAAGTATATTGAGTAGCTTCGAGAGGTCCCTTAGTCTACATCTCTATCCCTGACAATGCCAAGCGGGCGAACTGGCTTCCCCGTGAGAGGCTAGCCATGCCCTCTATGAACACTGGATCTGCCTTAGAACACCCGCGAATTTCAATCCGTATCTGTCCCCAACAGTTCCTGATCCTTCCTCCTCGATCCAAGAAGTGGGGACGAAAATTTGCACACGGCGCCGCAGTTTTTTTCGAGACAGCGCCGCCCAGCTGCCGTGTGAATCCATTGTAAACCACTTAATCCAAGCTAATAAATGTTTTTACCGACAACCGTGTTGCGCCTAAAGCTCCAAATACGCATGGGTGTCTACGCATAGGGTCACCCACTAAGAGGTGACCTCAAGCTCTGATGTGTAAAGTGTAGGGCAGGCTTTCCGGGCTGTCGATCCTGCGATGCCGGCACGGCGCCGTGTAGGGGCGGGTCTGATATGAGACTCTGGCCCGTAGTCGAGTAAACGCAAGCAGAGCAGGCGAATCAGTATTACGCCGGTTTCGGAGGTAGCCCATTGGCGCGGCGGGCATCAATGATTAAATAAGAAGAGCGACGCCGAAGAGTCAAGGGGACCAGTTGGGCGTTCACTGGAGTTGATACTGCGGCGCAATTTGAATGTCGCGAGGGGGCACGAAAATGAATAAGGGAACGGTGGCGCCTAAGTCGTTTGACATACTTTTGGTGGAAGACAATCCGTTAGACGTTCTCATGACGAGGAAAGCATTGGAAGAGGGCGGCTTCGGATTCATATTACATGTGACTGAAGATGGGGAAGAAGCTATGGATTTTCTTCATAATAACTGCCAGTCCACCGATACGAATAAAACCTGCCCGGATCTCATTCTTCTGGACCTAAACTTGCCCAAGAAAAACGGCAAAGAAGTGTTGACCCAGATCAGACAGCACCCGGACATGTTACATATTCCTGTAATTATTTTAACCACTTCGGATGAGGAGAAGGATGTGAGGGAATGCTACTCGCTCAGCGCCAATTGTTACATCACGAAGCCTGTGGGTCTTGAGAATTTCAAGAAGGCCATACAGTGCATCGGCGGATTCTGGACGGGGGTTGCGAAGCTACCTCCAAGGAACTGATCAGGCGCCGGAATTGAACCGGAATTCTTGGACAGCGCCTAATTGACGGACATATTCATCAAGTTCCAGTGGCTTGATGATACAATGCTTGGCGCCCAGGGCAACGCACTTCTTGAGGTCAGTCTCCGCAGCGGAAGTAGTAACCACGATCACCGTGATTGTTGAAAGATGGGCATGTTGCGAGATTTCGGACAGCACCTCTATGCCGTTTACTTTCGGTAGATTGAGATCCAAAAATATCAAATCAGGTCGTTCAGAGTCCGCATAAGTCCCTCTCCTGTGCAAGAAGTCCAAGGCTTCTTGGCCGTCTTCCACCACCTGCAAACTATTCCGGATTTTCCAGGTTTTTAAAGCTTCCCTGGTCATAAAAACATCAACAGGGTTGTCTTCCACCAAGAGTATTTGGAGAGGCGTCGCCGGCTCGCTCATGATTCTCATGTCTTCCGGTATCGTGAAATAAAATGTGGAACCTGCTCCGACTTTGGATTCCACCCAGACTCTACCTCTATGCCGCTCGACAATTTTCTTGACTATCGCCAGGCCCATTCCGGTTCCGTGAAAGGGGCCTTTCTTGCTCAATTGCTGGAAGATAACGAAAATGCGATCAAAATAGGCGCTGTCAATTCCGATACCGTTATCCTCCACGGAGAAAATCCATTCGTTCGAGTCTCTCTTTGCCGAGACACGAACCTTCGGCGCCTTATCGGGTCCGAACTTGACCGCATTGCTTATCAAATTTTGAAAGACTTGCGCCAACTGCGCTGCGTCGGCCTTTATGTGTGGGCATTGGGTCGCAGGTAATTTCGGCCCCTTTCTCAACCACGAGGCTATCCAGATTGCTAATGGATTGGTCCAAAATCTCCTGAACGTTAACCGTTTCAAACGGGCGCCCCCGGGTACTGAGACGCGAATAGGTCAGCAGGTCCGTTATTAGAACCTTCATCCTGTGAGCGTAATCCACGGCATAGTGGATCAATTGTTCGGAATGGGCGTCCAGTTTATCTTTATTGTTCTTCTCCAGCATTTGCACAGCGCCCGCTACCGTGCGTAACGGCTCTTGCAGGTCATGCGACGCGACGTAGGCGAAGTGCTCAAGGTCGGCATTCGACTTAATCAAATCGGCAAGTGTCTGTTTCAGCTCATGTTCGGCCCGCTTGCGAGCGGTGATGTCAATCCCCATTTCGAGGACCAGGAGGGAGCCGTCCGTGTCGATGAAAGGAAAGTTGTGCATATCTATGATAGACCCATCTGGGCCTGCGAATTCCCACTGATGCGGTTCGCCTGTCTCCAGCGCCTTGTATGTCTCGCAAAACTCGCAAGGCTCTTTCCGCCCAAAACAGTATTCAAAGCAGCGCCTGCCGTTATCCTCGCCGAATTTTTCCCGGAAACTGCGGTTAGCGAAAACAACATGATGGTCGGGTGTCAAAAGGCTCACCAGCGCCGGCATTGTTTCCAGGATGTCATACAGCTTCTGACGTTCCGTCGCCATAGCCTTCTTGGCCGTCTCCAGCTCGGCCGTGCGCTCCTGAACTCGAAACTCCAACTCGTCATGCGCTTTCCGCAGGGCCTCCTCCGACTCCCGTAGCGCCGCTTTCTCACCCTCCAACTCCCTGAATAAAAGCCCGTAAGGCTCTCTCAGTCCCGTCTCGATGATAGCCCTATACATGAGATAGAAGGAAATAATCTTGAAATAATGCCCAATTAGATTGGCGAGTCCGAAAACACTTATGTAGAGTGTGAAGGCGAGTTCAGAGCCGATAGAGAAAATGATGGATACCAGCACCAACCGGAGGACCCGGGGTTCGAATTCTTTCCGATGAACGATCAGCAAGGCCAATGCGCCCAAGAGAATCAGGCAGATCACATACTCGCTGACTATCTTAAATGTCGTCAGCCCGATTCCTTCCACATAGCATACGGGAAAGATTCTCCAATAGAAAATCGACGCCAACAGAAGTGTGAACACCGCCGAGAAAAGCGCAAAGAGAACATTAACTCTTGGCTTCCGTGCTATGAATAGGGGGGCGACGAGTAGCGAAACGCTCTCCATGTAGCGGGCGGCTATCCAGAGCTGGGTCGCCAGGTTGGCGTCAGAACTAGGGAAGACCCCCATGCCCTTGTAGGAGAGCATGTGCATCAGATCGAGGCCGGCCACGAAGAGATAGGCCACTCCGATGAAAAGGAGATAGTTGTTTCTTATAAATTCGCGAACATTCCAAGCGACAAGAAAAAGCCCGCAGCCGACCACAATGCTGAAGATCTCGGCCAGACTGTGGAACAGCAGGTAGCTGTACAGGCTAAGAAGGTACAGGCCCAGAAATACGGCGGCCATTATCGGGAGGTCCCAGTACGCTCCGACGATTGGCGGTCCGCAACTGCCTGGGCTGATGTGACTTTCTTGAGATCATAGGAAACTCTTGCCGTCTTGAAGAGTTTGAGAACGATGGCAAGGCGCCGAATCGTTCCTCTTTTTCTAACAAGGCCCGATGTCGTTTCCCCGAATGCGAGGGAGACAAGACCGGCGCCCCTTGCTAAGACAGCTTGTATTCTCCGGTTTGTCAGGGTACTTCATCTAACGAATCCGGTCAAGCGCAGCTCCCGGCGCCTCCGATCCTGCCAGAGCAGTGGTCACTCTGAACAGAGCGGCAATCATGAGACAAGCGTGGCCGTTCGGTTGAGCCCTGGTCACTGAAAGCATCAGATTTCCAGCCCTTTGTCAGGTATGGTGAAATAGAAAGTCGATCCCGCGCCCGGCTCGGATTCTACCCAAATCCGTCCGCCATGACGCTCCACAACTTTCTTGACTATGGCAAGCCCCACGCCCGTGCCGTCATATTCGCTTCTCTTATGCAACCGCTGGGATATCTGAAAAATTCGATCTAAATACTGAGATTCGATGCCGATGCCATCGTCCTTGACGGAAAAGATCCACTCATGTTTGCTTCTCGCTGCGGACACATGAATTTGAGGTGGTCCATCTTTGCGAAATTTAATGGCATTTTGGATCAGATTTTGAAATACCTGCAATAGCTGTGTGTTATCGGCAGAAATTGTAGGCAGGGTGTCATGAGTGATTACAGCGCCGGTTTCGGTTATTGCACAATTCAAATTATTCAAAGCCAGTTCTAATATTTGCGCACAATCTACTTGCGCCAGCGATTTCTTTCCTGTTGTCACACGGGAATACGCCAATAAATCCAGAATGAGCGCCTTCATCCGAACTGCGCTCTCAACTGCATAATTTATGCACTGAGCCGCACTGGCATCAAGATGATTCTTGTGATCATCCTCCAGGATTCGCAGACAAGTAGATATATTGCGAAGAGGCTCCTGCAAATCGTGGGATGCAATGTAGGCGAAATGCTCAAGATCCGAATTGGATCTCTCAAGCGCCTTAGCCTGGTCTTTTAAAGCATGTTCCGCCCTTTTCTGATCGGTTACGTCGCGGACGATCCCCTCGTACCCGACAACAGTCCCATCTTTGCCCAAACGGACATTGGCAGTGAGTAGGCAATGAATTAGGGTTCCCTCTTTTCTGTAAAACTTGGCTTCATAATCCTTCACCGCTCCTGTGCTCTCAACAGTTTCACGAAACCTGTCCCTTTCCGAGCAGTCCGAGTACAATTGCCGGACATCCATACCGATCATCTCTTCCGCAGTATATCCGAACATATCTAACAAAGACTCGTTTGCTTCGACCAGTTCACCCTCTCGCGAGGTCATAAAGATCCCATCCCTGGAATGATTGAATAATGAGCGGTATTTTTGTTCACTGGCTCCCAATGCGCTTTGTGCCTGATCACGTTCTCCTTCGCGTTGCCCCAGCCTTCTCATTCCCAATCCAATACCCAGCAAGCCTATGAGAAATATCGAGCTATGTGACACAATTAGCGTCGTTATTTCACCTCGCCGCACCTCCAGGAAATCTTGCATTGGCAGGGCCACTCCCACTCCACCTCGTATGTCGCCCTCCCGATAGTTATTGTGGCATTTGAGACAATCTTTTTCAGCCAGCACTGGCCTGATTATCCTCAGGTACGGCTTGTCTTCGATTTCGACATATTCGGTCACCTGCGTCGTACCGGTCTCGAACATCTCCAGTGCCCTCTTTTCCCATTCATCGGGATGGTTTGCAGGCTGCAAGGGTTTCAGGCTGGTAAGATGTCCTTTGATGCCGTACAATTCGGCGAAATCCTGATGGAGCTGACGGAGCATATAGGCAGGATTCATCAGAGTCAGTTCCTTACCGGATGGAGTTTTCACATCCCGCTCAGGAACATGCTTCAGGCAAGGATTGGGAGGGGTTCTGTCATCTACCGGGACATATACGCCCCCATGAGACGTCGCCCACAAACGAAATGCCTGATCCTTGTCAAAATGCGCTCTGGCCACCTGATTGGCCAGCCGGCCGGTGGTTTCGTTGACTCTGGAAACATTCCAGAGCATCATTCCGAAAACGAAAACCGCCCAAATCGCCGCTAAAATGTAAGAATAAAATCGGAGATCACTATTGCCGGGAGCAATCCCTTTCTTCATCCCCGTTGTCTCCCCCTATTTTTGTCAATTAATAAACCCCTCATTCATCAATTAAAGAGCAACTCAAACAGGGGTTTCGCATATAGATATTATCATTCTGTCAAGACGTCAAGGGTAGCGAGGAGCGCACACGCTTAGCCAGTTAGCGCCTGGAATCTCAGGCAATAAGCAATGAACCGGTCGTCGTCCCTCTCTGATTACAATGAATTCATTGTGCATATCACCCTCCGCTTGCGCTCGTAATTTTACAATAAATTTGCTATCGGCGAGGGGGTTTCTCTTCAATCAATCGGGCTGAGACAAATTTGTGAATGATGCTGAATATCAAAGTCTGATAAGGGATTCGCTCGTCAGCCTGTACCTGTATGCCTCCTAAACTCTATTCTTTATATGCCGTTTCAAGTCGCGATAGTAGTTTTCGTGAGGCCCGATAATAATCAACTCCAAATCCGGCCCAATCTTTCGATAGGCCAGAAGATATTGGGTAGCCCTTAGTTTGAATTTGTGTACCAATACCCCTTTCAAGTCCCCTTTCTTTTCCTGGCCGATCTCCGGGTTTTCTGCGATTCGACGTATTTCGCCATCCAACACGTCCTTTTCCGGTTTCGCCATCCTTTTTACTTTTTGTTCAAAGGACCTGGACTGATATATTTTCATGCGGCCTATCCAAATGTGTATTCGGTTTTCTCGCCCTGTTCCAGTTCCTCCAGACCGATCAAGATCTCTTTGATTAATGAGTAGGTCAAATCAGGATTCTCCTCCGCGCACTTACCCATGCGGGCCCAATGTTCGATTTGGCCTGCTAAGGATCGGTGGTCAATTCGGCTGAATTTCTTCGCCTCATTCACTAGTTCCTCGGATATCCTTACAGCAGTGGCCATAGCATGTTCCTCCGCGCGATCAATTGCTATCTTGTGAGCACATTCTAGAGCATTTGATTGCAAAATGCAATAACCAGGCCGGAGCGGCAGCCAGATCCGTCATCTTAAACTTGTTCCGCTCACTTTGCGATGTTTCCGGAAAGACTGTGTTGCTCTCCGCGTCCTCCGTGCTGAACCGTCACGGTATTCAGAAATATCGTCGCGTCTCTTGCGCATATTGCCTGATCAAGACGCTGTATCGATTCTGTCAACCCGGCTTTGCAACTTTTCCCAATTCACCTTCTTTCCTCTTGCAATTTCCGCAGGCCTCTCGCTCCATGCAGTCTACGAGTGATTGTTACTGTGCCGTCCGATTCCAGCAGGACTTTTCTGAGATAAGGAAGTTCTTCATCCAAGTCCACCTGGTTCTTCCGCAAAACGTGACGCAAGTCTTCGATGGTGAGGAGTTCTCGCCTCAGGTTTTCGGTGAGGACCTTTCCGTTCTCGACCAGGATTGTGGGCGAGGCCTGCACAAGCCGCTCAAAAGTGGGGAACCGATAGGCAAGCGATGCGAACGAGTAATTGGCGACAAACATCGTTGTCGCGCCGATGAGCCCTCCGGTAAGCGAATTGTCCGGCCCGATCATGGCGTTTTGGAGAACGTTCGATATCGTCAACCATATAACCAAATCGAATGGGCCGATGGAGCCGAGTTCTCTTTTTCCGAAAATCCGAAATGCCACGAGCAAGAAAATAAAGACCAAAAGAGGGCGGATAATTTTCTCAAGGATCGAAATTTCCGGTATAAAAAAGGTGGGATCCATTATTCTACCTCCTATGATAGCGATAAACTGATATTCAAAGCTGATCAGAAAAACGGAAGATCCTCAAGCTAAAAATCAAGCGCTTCTGCTTTCCTGGAATCTCACAAAAGAGGTGGATATCCTCAAAGAGCGGTTCACATGAAACTCCTGAATGAGCGGCCCAGGAGCCAATAACTAATTGCTTTTCCCGAGTTTTCAAGCTAGAGTGTTAAATGGAGGAGTTTGCCCTGTTTTCAAAGCAGTTCGCCTCAGTCGTGATCTTAATGAGATGACAAGGACTCTGAGATGCGCCAGGAAGATCTGCTGACAGAGATCCGGAACCTGCGCCGCCGGGTTGCGGAGTTCGAGCATGTTCAGGCACGTCTTGCAAGCATGGAGCAAGCCCTGCTAGAAAGCGGAGAACGATTCCGTCTACTCTATGAGAATGCCTCATTTGGTTGCCAGTCGCTGGATGAAGAGGGGCGCATTGCGGAAGTGAACCCGGCTTGGCTTGAAACGCTAGGTTACTCTCGCGGGGAAGTCCTGGGTCGGTGGTTCTGGAATTTTCTCACCCCTGCAAGCATGCAGAAATTCAAGGAGATTTTTTCACAATTCAAGGCCGGGGGAGAGTTGCAGGGGGCCGAACTTGACATGGTCAGGAATGACGGTTCCACCATCTCCGTGGCCATGAAAGGACAGGCCGATCGAGACCAAAGGGGCCAATTCAAGCAGGCCCTCTGCATAATAACCGATCTCTCGGAGCTAAAACGGTCCCGGCGGGAATTGGTCGAGCAGGCGCTGCGCGAAAGCGAAATGAAGCACCGCACATTATTCGAGACCGCCAGCGACGCAATCTTGCTCATGCGCCATGACCGGTTCATTGACTGTAACGCACGGACGCTGACCATTTTTGGTTGTAGCCCGCGAGGAAATCGTCGGCGCGCCTCCATATGAATTCTCACCGCCAACCCAGCCGGACGGCCGGCCTTCCCAAGAGAAAGCCTTGGAGAAGATCAACCTGGCGCTGACCGAGGGGCCGCAGTTCTTTGAATGGGAACACCGCAAGCGGGATGGAACGCCCTTCATGGCGGAAGTGAGTTTGAACCGAGTCGATCTGGATGGCGCCACGCTGCTTCAGGCCATTGTGCGCGACATCACCGACCGTAAGAAGGCCGAAGCACGGCTGGCGGAGAGCGAACGAAAGTACCGCGAGCTTGTGGAGCATGCCAACAGCATCATTCTGCGCTGGACACGCGACGGAAAGATCACCTTCCTGAACGAGTTCGGTCAGAAATTCTTTGGTTACTCTTCCGAGGAGATTCTCGGGCGCCATGCGGTGGGCACGATCGTCCCGGGAACGGACAGCGCCGGTCGTGACTTGGGGCTGCTGATGGATCAGATTCTAGCGGACCCAAAAGCGTTCGAACAAAACGTCAACGAGAACATGCGGCGCAACGGAGAACGCGTCTTGATAGGTTGGACCAACAAAGTCGTGCCGGATGAGCAAGGACGCATGGCTGAGGTCCTGAGTATTGGCACAGACATAACTGAACTAAAACGCGCGCAGGAAGAAATTGCGGAACGAAACGAGGAACTGCGCTCGATCAACCGGATTGTCTCGGCCGTCACCGGCGTTCTCGATCTTAAGGCCCTCCTCGAACAGGTGTTGGACGAGGCGTTAGAGTTGGTTGGATTGGAGGGTGGCGCGGTCTGTGTCGCTACGCCCGATGAAACGCTGAAATTGACCGTCAGCCGCGGCGCCTCTAAAGCCACGCTACCGGACATGACCACCAACGGCCTCAGAGTGGATGACTGTCTGTGCGGCGAGTGCGCCCGGACCTTCCAACCGTTGGTCCTTCGCAACAGCGAGGAAGTCCTTGCGCACGACACGCGGGAATCCACACGCGTAGAACCGATTTATTTCCACGCCACGTTCCCGCTGATGACTGCTAGCAGGAGCCTCGGCGTTTTGTGTGTGTTCACACGCACTAAAAAGAAGCCTTCGGAGCAGCGGCTTAAACTCTTGGAGACTGTCACGGGACAGGTGGCTCTGGCCGTTGAGAACGCGGAACTGTACGAGGCGGCCCAGCGCCACGCTGTGGAGTTGGAGCGAATCGTGGCCGAGCGCACCGGCGAATTGGAACGCGCCAAGGAGCGGGCCGAAGCGGCGGATCGTCTGAAATCCGCGTTTCTTGGCCAGTATGTCGCACGAGCTGCGCACTCCTCTCAATTCAATCATCGGCTTCACCGGTATCATACTACAAGGGATGGCCGGGCCGTTGAACCCGGAGCAGAGCAAGCAGCTCGAAATGGTCCGCTCCAGTTCCCGCCACTTGCTGGCGCTCATCAACGACGTGCTCGACATCTCCAAGATCGAAGCGGGGCAACTCGAAGTCGCGAGTGAGCGGTTTGACTTGCGCGATTCCCTCAACCGGGTATTGGGCATTGTAAAGCCGCTTGCCGAAAAGAAAGGTCTTGAACTAAGCGCAGACATATCTCCCGAGGTGGACGAGGCGGTTGGGGACTCGCGACGAGTTGAACAGATTCTGCTGAACCTCCTTAATAATGCCATCAAGTTTACCGATAGCGGTAAGGTCTCTCTGAAGACCGAATTGGTTACGGATTTCAAGTCTCCGCACGGCTCTCTCGGCCAGACTGCCGTCCGACTCTCCATTTCCGACACAGGGATAGGGATAAAGCCAGATGATCTCAAGACCTTGTTTCAACCTTTCCGGCAGATTGAATCCGGTCTGTCGCGAAATTACGAAGGGACTGGCTTGGGCCTGGCAATTTGCCGACGCCTGGCGGATTTGATGGGCGGGGATATCAGCGTTGAAAGCACGTGGACGAAAGGCAGCGTGTTTAGCTTTACCTTTCCGCTAAAAAGATTGAGCGCATCATGAAAGCGAGAATCCTTCTTATCGAAGACAACGAGCAAAATCGCTACCTGCTAACCTTCCTCCTGGAGCAGCGCGGCCATGAGGTCGTTCCCGCAATGACCGGTCCGCTCGGCCTGGAATTGGCCGCAAAAGTCAGCCCCGACTTGATACTGCTGGACATCCAGTTGCCGGGAATGGACGGCTACGCCGTGGCCCGCGCTTTGAAAAGCGATACCCGGCTTAAGTCAATTCCCATAGTCGCGGTCACCTCCTACGCCATGGTGGGCGACCGGGAGAAAGCCTTGGCCGCCGGAGCGGAAGGGTACATCGAGAAACCCATCAATCCTGAGACGTTCGTGGCAGAGGTCGAACGCTTTATTTCCTAGCCGGGTGAGGAGGCGCCGCCATGATCCGCGTGCTCATTGTGGACGACAAGCAAGAGAACCTCTACCTGCTGCGTGCGCTGCTGCAAAGTCACGGTTGTGTCGTGGACGAGGCCGGCCACGGCGTGGAGGCGCTTGATAAAGCGCTCCAGGCGCCTCCCGACCTGATCATCTCCGACCTGCTGATGCCGGTTATGGACGGTTATACGCTCCTGCGTAAGTGGAAGGCCGACGAGCGGTTCCGGACAATTCCCTTCGTTGTCTATACCGCCACCTACACCGGGCCCAAGGACGAACGCTTAGCGCTGGATCTTGGGGCGGACGCCTTCATCGTCAAACCCGTCGAGCCGGAACCGTTCATGGCCCGCATCGAGGAAGTTTTGGCGAAAAAAACCGGCGGCGCCCTGCCCCCGGTAAGGGCCCCGGAAGGCCACCCGATGGGCTTGCTCAAGGAATACAGTGAAGTTCTCGTCAATAAGCTGGAAAAAAAGGTTTTCCAGTTGGAGCGAGCCAATCGCGAGTTGCAGGCGGAAATCGCCCGCCGCCAACAGGCTGAAGCGGAACTCCTGCAGTCTCGACAGGATTGGGAGGACATCTTCCAGTCCATAGGCCACCCAACCATCATCATGGATTTGGAGCACGGGATTGTCGCAGCCAACAAGGCGGCCATCGAGGTTAGCGGCAAATCTCTCGACGAACTGCTTGATAACAAGTGCTACGATCTCTTTCATAAGAGCGCCGAGCCCCCTCAGGGCTGCCCCATGGAAGCTCTTCTTGAATCGGGATCGAGAGAGAGGGTGGAGATGGAGATGGAGGCTTTGGGGGGTTACTACCTTGTCTCCTGCACGCCGGTCCTCGACGAGGAGGGCGCCATCCGGAAAGTCATCCACATTGCCACAGACATCACCGAGCGCAAGAAGTCTGAGGAGGCGCTGCGGGAAAGCGAGACTCGTTACCGAGCGCTGTTCAGCCAGTCCATGGACGGCATCTATGTGACGAGCCGCGAGGGAATCTTGCTCGACGCCAATCAGGCCTTCTTGGACATTTTGGGATACAAAAGGGACGACATAGTGCAAGGAGACATCAGAATCGTCTACGCCAACCCTTCCGATAGGGATCGATTTGTCCGAACAATCGAGGCGAGCGGATCGGTAAAAGATTATCCTCTGTCATTCAAGAGAAAGGATGGCAAGGAAGTGGAATGCCTTCTCACATCAAGCGTCCGTCGGGCGGGAGACGGCGCTATTGTCGGTTACCAAGGTATCCTCCGGGACATCACCGAGCAAGCAAGCCTTCAGAAGCAGCTTTTGCAGGCCCAAAAAATGGAGGCGGTCGGCACGCTCGCCGGTGGAGTAGCGCATGATTTTAACAACGTCCTGCAAGTGGCGCTAGGATACACCGAGCTGATGCTAGGTTATGAGGGGCTGCCTCAGCGGGTCCGAGCAGACTTGAAAAAGATAAATGATTCTTCGAGGCAAGGAGCCGAATTGGTCCAGAGACTGCTCACGTTCAGCAGAAAGGCCGAATTCAAGCCTCAGCCCCTGGACCTAAATCGTCGTATCACTGGTCTTGCCGAGATATTGGAACGAACTATCCCCAAGATGATCGAAATACAGCTACTTCTCAGCGAAGACCTTGCCACGATCAATGCCGATAAGACTCAAATAGACCAAGTACTCATGAACCTTGCGGTGAACGCGCGTGACGCCATGCCTGACGGAGGAAAGCTGATATTCGAAACAACCAATATCTTGCTCGACGAGGAATACGCCGGCACGCATCTTGACGCCAAACCCGGCCACCACGTCCTCTTGATGATCACGGACACCGGATCGGGGATAGACAAAGAAACTTTAGAGCACATCTTCGAGCCCTTTTACACAACCAAGAGTGTGGGCGAAGGAACGGGGCTGGGCCTGGCGGTGGTCCACGGCATCGTGAAACAGCATGGAGGCCATATCAGGTGCTACAGCGAACCGGGCCATGGCACTACGTTCAAGATCTATATTCCTGCCGTGATCTCGGGCGAGGAAAGAGAGGAAACAACCTTCAGGGAAACGACGCGAGGTGGATCTGAAACCATTCTCCTTGTGGACGACGAAGAACTGATTCGGGACATCGGGTCCAAGACTCTCACAAGGGCCGGGTACAAGGTGTTCGTGGCGTCGAACGGCAAAGAAGCTCTAGAGTTGTACCAGGCTCACAGCGATGAGATAGCGCTGGTTCTGCTGGATCTCATAATGCCCGAAATGGGCGGAGAGCAGTGCCTCAAAGGCCTCTTGAGCCTCAATCCTTCCGTGAAGGTGGTCATTGCCAGCGGCTACTCGGCCAGCGGTCCAGCCAAGGACGCATTAGCCGATGGAGCAAAGGGGTTCGTCAACAAACCCTATGACGTGCGGCAGGCGCTGGAGGTCATCAGAGAGGTCCTGGACTCGGAATGACCTTTCCGGATGGTCACGACTGCTTCCGCCACAGGGGCCCGTAGAACCGCAAGCTGGTAATCATGAGAAAAGGTACGATTTTTCAAGGCCAAGAACGAACCCGTACGCCAAGCATCTGAAGAAGCAAGTCACCATCAGGCTTGACGAGGGAACCATCAAGTACTTCAAAGAACTTGCCGCAGATATCGGCATCCCTTCAGAACGCTGATTAACCTCTATTTGCGAGATTGCGCCGCATCCGGCCGGAAACTCTCGATGCAATGGAAGGAAGGTTGTGACAGGCGCAGTCGGGCTCAGAAACGAATAACCGCAGAGATCGCAGAGAAAAATTCAGGCCAATCGTCGGGTCCATAACGTCATGAGGCCATATCTGGAAGCGCTGCTATGACCGAATCACAAAGACCCTGCCGCTTAGGTTGGGCAGCGTAGGGTTGTCACCGACCAGTCGGGTGTTGCGACACGATTCTTCGATGCCGGGGTCTTCAACTGATAAACTACCCCACAGGGGGAATCGATTTAGAAGGCATCTTCGAGTGTTCCGAGAGAGAGGAATCCAGGCACGTGGGTGTCGCCCGATGTTTTCTCGCGAAGCATAAATCGCCTTTGCGAATTCCAGTCCGAGGGCTTCTGCACATCCATCGTAGTAGTGAACCACCTCGTTGAGTTCGGCTTCTGCATCCGGGTGGAAACGGCATCTCATTTCTTCAAGTGATCATTCAGCTGTCGGAACACCTCGTCTCTGGGACGGTCCCCACGTCGCCTCTGTCTATTTCCGCAACTCTTCTATGGCCCATAGTTCATCTATCTCTTTACGAGAAGGATTAAGGCTTTCGAGGAGCCGCTCCACAGGTTGAACCTTAGTTCGTTAGATAGGCAATCTAAGCCACGAAAACACTCCCAGCATTTTCATCCCTATGATCATGAGCACTATCGCGAAAACTGTCTTGAGCCTGTCTGAGGAAAGCACATGCGCGGCTTTCGCTCCGACAACCGCCATAGGGATGCTGGAAACGGACAATAGAGCAAACTGGAGCCAGTTCAAGTATCCGGTGGAATAGGCGGGCAAACCCTCCACCCCGAGGCCGTTGACCATGTACGAGATCGATCCTCCCAGGCGGTAAATATCATGAGAGCGGCCGACGGTCCCGACAGCCTCGTGCACACTGAATCCCAGGAAGTTGATCATTACGGGGATCATCAAGCCTCCACCACCCACCCCGATGATCCCGGCCACAAATCCGAACATGATCCCCCAAAAAATGAGCTGACCCATGCCATACGCATTCGACCGGCTCACGTCAGACGTCTTGATAATCAACATCCTGACGGCAAGCAAAATGCTCGCGCAACCAAAGACAGTAGTCAGAGTGCGATCCGACAGTAGTGAGGCAACGTATGCGCCGAAAAACGCCGTGCTTGCTCCGGTGATTCCGAGGACTGCGCCCGCCTTCCAGCGGACCGCTCCGTTTCGATGATGAATTATGGCGCTGCTGATCGTGGTCGGCAGGACAACCAACAAACTCGTTCCAAAGCTTATGCGGACGGCTATTGTCGGATCGACCCCCATCCATTTCAATATCCAAAACTGAATCGGGACCATGATGAAGGCGCCACCGACTCCCAGCAGGCCCGACGAAAAGCCTGTAAGGAGACCTGCAGCGACCAACACGGCCATCTGGAGCGCACTCATGTCTATCACTGCATTACACCAAATGGGAAAGCCGTTACCCGAATTCCACGGGCCGGGGCCTCATTCTCCTGGGGTTTTCTCTAGCTGCCTCCGGAATGTGGCTCATCAATGACTTGGCTATCCGAAAATTTCCCTTCCAGCGCGGCATTTAGTCTGTTTGCGACCGTAGCCTACAGGCTACCGTCAGTCAACGCATTTTCTATGCGCTCCAGGCCTTGCAAGGATTCTTCTTGCGTTCAGAACCAGTGACAGGGGCGTCATACGGGCAGGAGTCTAAAACCCCGCGCCATATCTGTGACTCTAATCATTACTCCGAATCGAAAATAATTTGACAGATTGCCGCTGCGTATTCACACTTGTTGTAATTGGAGGGTACGCAAAGTCTGTCGGCCATTTGACATACCAATGACCTTGCCCAAATTAAATGCTGCGTGGAATGGGTCGCACAGCTCGGTCTCGAATCATTACATTAAAGAAAGAGGTGGGGAATGGCGCGAAACTACGATGCGGTCGTGATTGGCGGCGGCCACAACGGTCTCACTTGCGCGAGTTATCTTGCCAGGGCGGGGCTCAAGACGCTGATCCTGGAGCAGTACCATACTGTCGGCGGCATGACTATAACAGAAGAGATCACACTCCCGGGATTTAGGTCGGATATTCACGCGTTTGGTTATCAATTGGCAAACCTATCTCCGGCGCCACAAGAATTGGGCCTGGCGAGATTTGGTTTTGAGTTGCTCAAGCCCGATCCCAACTTCTCCCACGTGTTCCCCGACGGCGGTATTGTCTCGATGCGTCGAGACATCGAGGAGACAGCTCGGAGCATCGGCCGCTACTCCAAAAAAGACGCGGAAACGTGGCGAAAACTGTTCCGCGAGTACCTGAAGATCAAGGATAATATCATTGCAGGAGTGAATTCACCGCCGAAATCTTTCGATGCTGAGTTTCTCCGCGCCAGGCGCACTGGATGAATATCGCTTAGGTCTCCAGAGCACTCGATCCTGGTGCGACGAATGGTTCGAAGCCGACGAGACCAAAGTATTCCTCGCTGCGTTCGCGAGCCATCCCGGCGCTGCTCCGGACGATGCGGGAGGAGGGCGTCTCGCCTGGTTGTTCAACACCATTCTCCAGGATGTGGGCAACAACGTGGTCAAGGGAGGGATGCATAACCTGTCCCTTGCCCTGGCCGGCTTATTTTCAATCCCAGTCCGGGGAGATACGAGCCAATGCGCGGGTCCGAAAAATAGTGGTCAAGGATGGAAAAGCCGTCGGGATTCAACTGGAGGACGGCGACGAGATTGCAGTGAGCCGGGTAATTGCCTCCAGCGTTGATCCTTACCAGCTCATCGTCCACTTCTTGGGCGAGGAAATCGTGGGCCCGGAAATTATGGCCAAGCTTGATCGATACGAATGGGGCGACTCAGCGATGGTCATCTACGTGGCTTTGGATGGTCCTGTGGAGTACAACGCCGGACTCGTGGCTCGACATTCCTGTTACGTTCACCCCACTCCGCCTACGCTGGACTATTTTTCACAGTCATACACAGAGTGCCGTGGCGGAAAATTGCCCGCGGCGCCTTTCGTCATCATGTGCAACGATTCTGTGGTTGATCCGAGTCGAACCCCTCCGAACAAGTATGTCATGAAGCTGATCGCGAACAATGTGCCGTACCGCATTACAGGGGACGCGACCGGCAAGATCGGAGCGAGGACCTGGGAAGAAGCCAAGGAACCGTACGCGGATCATATCATCGACATGATCACCGACACGTACGCTCCAAATTTTAAGAGCCTCATTCTCAAACGAGTAGTACATTCGCCGGAGGACATGGAAAGGATCATTCCCAGCGCGGTCCGGGGCACGGTCTGTCACGGGGCGTTCCTCCCTTACCAGATGGGGGCTATGCGTCCGATCCCGGAACTGGCCGATTACCGGACCCCGGTCCCAAACGTATATCTCTGCGGCTCCGGCAGCCACCCGGGAGCTGGAGTATCGATGGCGCCGGGACGCAATGCCGCTCATGTCATTTTGGCCGACCTGAAGTAGGGACCCGCTTTGCGGAAGAGAGAGATGCGGGGGAACCCGTTTTCCCGGAGGCAAAGAGAATCCGGGGAACCCGCTTCTTGAAAGAAGCCGGATTCCCCGGACCCTTCCGGCAAGTCCCGCGCAGAACGCGGGATTATATGGCTAGCGGTGAGTCAGGGCCGATGCAGAGATCCTGATCCCCGATTATGCTCAGTAGCCTCATTCCTAAGAGCATATTCGAGAAAGGCCCCGAGAAGGCCACCGGGAACGCGCTTTTTCTGGTGCTCCGCGCACGGCGATTATGCATCAGCGGACATGGGAGTGTATCGGGAGATGTCGGTCTCAAGATGCACGTTGGCGCCACGCCGAGTGGGCCCGGCCCCGCCGGCAAAAACTCTTAATTGGCTGGCGGTGTATCAAATGTAGTGCAACAACCCGAGGGGACGATGCCATGAATAAGCCCTCGCGACATTCCGACTGATCCGCAGTATCAATTCCGCTGTACGCCCACCTGGTCCCCTTGAGTCTTCGGCGTCGCTCGGTCTTATTTAATCATTCATGCCCGCCCCGCCAACGGGCTGCCTCCGAAACCGGCGCAATACTGATTTGATCCTAATCGAGGTAGGACCGCCAGTTACCTGACGGCCCCCTCTCGGATCCCGGCGCGCGGTATTCCTGCACCGGGCTCGACAGGGACTACTCGCTTCCGTACCATTGTTATGGAACTAGGCGCATGAGCCCGCGCTCCTTCATCAGCCTCTGTGATAGAAAATACCTATATTGGATTTCTGGGGGCCGGCCTCATGGAAAACGCCGTCGAATGCGGCTTGTGCTTCGTCCAGGGAGGGTCGTCTCTGAGGATCCAGGTCGAGAATTCGGTCAACGGTGAGTGATATGTATTCCAGAGTGCTGTTCTTCTTAAGAAAAGGGTTTTGATCCATCACTTTTGATCGAGGTTCCCTTTCAATTCTCGACAATTGTTTCATCAGCTCTTTGCGATCGCTGGTCTTTGGAAAGAGCATGGGCAACTTGCCCGTGAGCAAGACCGCGAGAATAGCCCCGACACTGTATAAATCCGACTGAAATCCGCTTCTCCCCCTGGCCTGCTCAGGCGCCATGTATGCGAAGGTCCCCACAACTTTCCCCTTGAAAATGTCGTCAACGGGAGACGGCCCGACCGACAGCGCAACACCGAAGTCTATTATTTTGAGCCGATTGAGCTTTTCACTCTCATCAACGGTATATAGTATGTTGTCGGTCTTAAGATCTCTGTGAACCACTCCGCGCTGTCGGAAGATCCTGAGAGACCCCAGTAATTGATTGATTATGATCTCCAGGGTGGCCAGCGTAATCTTACTCTCGGTCACAAAAGGTGGCTTGTATTTCTGCTGCCAATTCTTCTCGACTAGGTCCGTTAGATTATCGTTAGGATAATAGCCGTTTACCAAAAGTAGTTCAGCATCTTGTTCAATCAATCCGTAATATTCGACGATCAACGGGCTCTGTTCCGGAGTTTGGACTCGGGCGTGCATCGCAGCCTCATATTTCAGCAGAAGCACAGGATCTCCCAACGACGCCGGGACCTGCGTCTTCACCTTCTTCAATGCTACAATTCTGTTACGGTGGATTCCTATGCTGACTTTGCCCATAGCGCCGGAAGAAATGTCGCCCAGCACTTTGACCTTTTTGCCGGAGATCTTTCCCGGATCAGACAGACTCCCCACGATCAGCCTTATCAACGCAGCCATCTCGTCGGTAGTCTTGGAACTGAAGCCGTGGACACTGTTCTTCAAACCCTCTTCAGCTCTTTTTTCCATGGCTTCGAGGTCAAGGACCGACTTGTACAGCTCGATGGCCCGACCGACCCTCGCGTCTTTCAGCCTATGGTCTCCGTGGTAGTCTCCGAAGGAAAGATAATAGCGATACAGGAGGAAGGTCTGGACCAGCTTCCCTTGGGGTTTGGAGCCGTAGAGTTTGTAAAGATCATGGGCTTTCCTTAGAAGCTCCACGCCTCGGCGCTTCTTGCTTTTCATCGCCCTTATCTGGCGGCTCAGCTCGACCGTATCTTCAAGCGCCCGGTAATCCAAGGAAAGTTCATAGAAGTGTCTGAAGTCAATGAGCGAAATTACATATAAATGTGTTGAAACACCCTGTAATGTTCCAACTGAATCTGCGTTTGCGATCAGGTAATCCAAGAGTTTTTCATTAAGAAAGACAGCTAATAAATCTTTGTAATAACCTCTTGCGACCCTATCCACCGAGCGCCCGCAGCGAAACAGGAACCATGCAAGGCTCATCAACTCGTCTTCCATTTCCTTTCGACTGTGGCTGGAGAAAATGTAAAACGATTTCTCAGGCTCCCGTTCGACCATGAGGTGATGAAGTTCCAGTATGGCCCTTCCGACAAGGTCCGCCACACGGGCAAGTCCGACTTCCTGCGACTCTGATTCCTCTCTTGGCAAGAAATACGGGATCATCGTAGCGGTTTCATTCTGGGCGGAAGCATATCGCTCTCTGTATTTTTCATTAAGAACGGTCAGCTTGGTCCTGATAGAGTCTGCTTCCTGCGGAGTGGGTTTGACCAGTGTACGTGAATCCAGCCATTTGACTGCGTAGATAAATACACGGCTTTCCGCCTCGATTTTCTGTATTTCGTTACGTCCCTCCATGAGGACATCGTGGTTCGAAAACTCTCGAGCGGCATTTAATAGAACGGATAGGGCTTCGTGGTAAGTTAGCTCGCCCCTTTCAAGGCGGGGCAGCATATCGCGGATGACCAGAAGAAGGTAAGGAGCGGTGGTTTTGAGGATTTTGCCGATTTGCCCGAGTGGATCGATTTCCCCTCTTTTCGCCAAATCGGTCAACTCGGCGTAGTGATACACCACCCGGAAGAGGTCTTCCCTCAGCGCTTGAGCAGCAGTTTCATTAGATGGGGACATTGTTCAAAATGGAATTGTTTAGCGATTTCCGCGTCGGCTATTGTGCTTGATGAGTTTCTTAAAGTCCGGCATAGTCTTCAATTCGCGTAAGGCTTTGTCCGACATTGCCCGTTTAATGACTGCTTCGCCTCCGACCTTCACCGCCAGGTCCAAGATATCCAAGGCCAACCTCTGTCGTCCTGTCTTGGCGTATACCAGAGCCGCATTGTAATGTAGCCATTCCGGTTCGAATGGCTCAGTCTGGTCCAAAGCCTGATGATAGTAATCCAGAGCGCTGTCATAATTGCCCATCTGGACATTGAGGTAAACCAGTCGGCTAATCGTGTAAGGCATCAGCCTGGGTTTGCTCCGGAGAGATCGGCTGATCTGTCTGGTCTTGCGTTTGTTGCCTGCTATCCAATGAGCGACGGCGAGATCTGCCAAGGCGAATTGATCGTCCGGATCTTTCTTCAGGCCCCGGTAATAATATTTGATGGCGTACCGAGGCTTCATTTTCTTGTACAAGAAATAATGGCCGAGGTGAAAATCCACTTGCGAATCAGCCGGATCACTTTCCTCAGCTCGTCTGAATAGTCTCAGCGCTTCTGCTTCTTGATCCAGTTCGAGATACAAATGAGCCAGCTCCGCGAGAAACTGGCTGTCAGTAGGATTTATCGCTGCGGCCCGCTGTAAATAATATAAAGCGCGGTTGTAATCGTTTTCATCGAAATAGATCAAGCCCATGTTGAAATAGGGATCGCCATTGTTCCTGTCGAGGCTTATGGATTCCAGGAAATCCCGCTTTGCCTGCTCGGTATTGCTCATCTTCCAGCAGATGAGTCCCCGATTGTTGAACAAATATGCGGACTTACTAATGCTCAATCGAATTGCGTTGTCGATCAGTTCCCTCGCCTCGGACAACAGGTCTTCTTCATATTTCATCAGAGCCTGTTCGTTGAGCGTTCGGACAAGCTGCTCACGCTCCCATTCTCTTGATCGGCAATAGACGAGATGACAGGCCCGCAGCCGCGCAAGGTCCTCCTCATTCAAGATTAAGGAATATCCGTTTATCTGTGTGCCTTCATCTAGAGCGCACAATTCCACGGCAAACGCCGGCGGCTTTCCCTCTTGCTCAAAGTAGCCAATATAGTGATAGAAACGCTTCTCTTCCAGCTCGCTGATTTCCCAGATTTCATCAGGATTCTCCAGCGTGAAATCAACCCACGGTATAAAATTCGTCATACCGATTTCTACTGATTTGGAGTAAACCCCAGGGAAACCGGCCACGATGGCCCTTTTATCCGGGAATAAAGGAAGAAAAGTCGGAGGCATTATGAAAGTATCATGACACGAGGTCTGTTCCTCGTCTCGTCTCGCCATTCCACACCCCTTCAGGTGACGTTAAGCTCACCCATGGGCAGATGATCCGGAGTTAGATCTTACCCCCGGCCACACTGTCCCAAAAACAACCCGCGCCCACTCTTGCTCGAGCGGACAGCAGGAATTCGATACCCTTGATCATTACTGCGTAAGCGCCCGGAGATCATGAGCGCTACCTTTTCGTCTTTACTGCGAATCGGGCACGAACAGTTGCTTCACTAATGAAGATACCATGACGGCCCCGCAACGTCAATCAACTCGAAACCGCGGCGTCCGGTCATTTTCATCCAATCCATTAGATTAATTCATCCTGTGTCGAAATCGAGATAGATCAGGTCAACACTCTCATCCAGAAGATATTCCCGCATAATCGGTAGGTTATCCCCGAAATAGAGCCTGTTTTGCCATTCGGTTTCTTCGCTCATGAGCACAGCCTTGGTCGGAATGGGGGCGACTCTGCCACAGGAGATTGCCAACGTCAATGGGA
>CAVVZX010000027.1:0-23903 GCA_963752855.1 uncultured delta proteobacterium
ATAATTCTCGGGGAGCGCACACACGCGCGAGGAATGGGAATAATCTTCTGTTTCCCCAAAGCTAATCTTAACCTGTCCAGCAGACGCCCCACGGTTTTCCTCCAGAGTTACCGGGCTCCCTTGCACGCTTTCTCAAAAACCAGGGATTCTCTTAAGGCGATCTAATATATCAAACCAAGCTGTTAAGCAACGCATTGTACGTATAATTGTCAATAAATCAGAAAGCCCGATTCGAGTCATGGCTTTATTTTTCGACCGAAAAATGAGAGGCGGGTTATGAAACTGAAGATTGATCGTGAAGCGGATGCGTTGTATCTAACGCTTGATGATTCGGATGTTGTGGAGTCCGAAGAAGTCTCGCCGGGGATCATTGTGGACTACAACACGGACAACAAAGTCGCCGGAATCGAGATGCTCTACCTGTCAAAGCGCACGCCCCAACTCGATACTGGAAAGCTACTGTTCGAAACAGCCCCTGCGGCGGAGTCGCAATAAATGAAAAGCACATATCTAGGCTCCAGTTTTGACGACTTCCTTGAGGAAGAAGGACTACGCACGCGGATGTGGAAACCGTGGCTATCAAGAGAGTCATCGCCTTTCAGATTGAAACGAAGATGAAGCGCGCAAAGTTGTCGAAATCCGCCATGGCCGAAAAAATGCAGACCAGCCGCACTGCTTTGGACAGACTCCTTGATCCTTCCAATGCCTCCGTTACTTTGCAAACCTTGGAAAGGGCAGCCGTTGCTTTAGGTAAGAGTTTGAAAATAGAATTCTTATAAAAAGGCGCCACCATGTGAAATCAGCAGCGCCGCTATAGCCTTAGGGTTGGACGAGGATGTGAGTGAAAGAAACGATCGTGCTGGGACGGTCAGTGAGCAAAAAGTCCCTTGACATACATACGCCACTGACGTACATGAACATACGAAGGTCTTCATCGAGACATATGTTTTTACTGAGGCAATGCGAAAACATTTGCCGGAAAACGAGCTCAGAAATCTCCAAACGTTGTTGGCCATTAACCCGGAAGCGGGCGATTTGATACCGGGATGCAAGGGGTTACGAAAGTTGAGATGGGGCGCAGAAGGCCACGGCAGAAGAAAAGGCGTAAGAATCCTCTACTACTGGGCGGTAAAACATGATCAAATCCTCTTGCTCGACCTGTTTGCCAAGAATGAAAGAGACCAACCTGACGGCAAAGCAGCATAAGGTCTTGGTTGCCTACGTCGGAAAGGAATACCCTTGAACGAAGACCGTTTTAACAAGCTCATGGAAGCTGTCAAAGAAGGAGCGGAAATCCTGAAGGGGATGCGTAAGCCGTCGACCGCGTGTTCAAGGTGACGGTCCGGGTTCCCGACGTGAAAGATATTCGAGGCAAACTAAAACTGTCCCAGCCGGAATTTGCTCAGATGCTCGGAATCAGCGTCAGGACGCTCCAGAATTGGGAACAGAAACGTCGTGTGCCCGAGGGACCTCCGCGAGTCTTATTGGAACTAGCTGCCGCATACCCGAAACAAGTTCGAGAAGTATCTCGTAAAATTGCCGAGCAAAAACAGGCAGTCATGGGTTAGTAGTCGGGCGGCCGGTGGGCAACTCCCGTATTCTGCCGGAGAAATGACACTCATGAGCAAGAAAGCGCTTCCGCCGGTTCATCCGGGGGAGACGTTACTCGAAGACCTTATGAAGCCTCTTGGCTTGAGCCAGAACAAACTTGCAGAGGCATTGGGGGTAGACCCAAGACGGATCAACGAAATTGTGGCGGGGCGGCGTTCCATCACAGGAGACACTGCATTAAGATTGGCACGGTATTTTGGGACAAGTCCCGAGTTTTGGATGAACCTTCAGGCGCGGTACGATCTTGAAGTCGCAAAGGACAAGAAGCTCGCTGAGATCCAAAGCAAGGTAAAGCCTCGGCCCGCAACGCAGAAAGACGTCGCGGCATGACCCAGCTGTGTAGAGTTAAGCAATCACTGCTATCCGCAGTTGGCATCCCCTGAAAAGAATGCTTCTATATCCTCGGGTTTTCGACAGAGGGGGCTTTCGTACAAGCTCTTTCTAAAGATCTTACCGTAGGATTTGGTCAAAATTCGTATATCCAGAATGCACAAAATGCCTCTATCGGAGCGGGTTCGGATCAATCTGCCCAAGCCCTGCTTCAGCGCCAGGACGGCCATCGGCACCTGGAACGAATAGAAAGGTTCGCCTCCGTTTTTCTTTATCCTTTCCATCCGAGCGGACACCAGTGGATCGTCGGGAGGCGCAAAAGGTAGGCGATCTATGATGACACAGGAAAGGGCTTCTCCCTGGACATCCACGCCCTCCCAAAATGAAGCTGTGGCAAATAGAACCGAGCCGGTTTTCTCGCGAAATTCCTCCAGAAGCCGGCCTTTCGGTCGTTGACCCTGGACGAGCAAAGGAAAGGGCACTCGACCCTCCAGCAAACTGTAAACAGTTTCCATATTTTTATAAGAAGTGAAGAGCACGAATGCCCTGCCGTGTGTTCGGATCAAGATCTCCTCGATGACCTTGGATAAAGCCTCCCTGAAGCCGGCCGCGTTCGGTTCCGGAATAGATTGCGGTATGAAGAGCATTGTCTGCCGAGCGTAATCAAATGGTGAGTCCAGTATGCTTTCCGCTCCATTGGAATCACCATCCAGCCCCAGGCGGGATTTGAAATAATCGAGGCTGCCTCCCGAGGAAAGTGTCGCGGAAGTAAAGACAATGCCGGGAACTTTTTCATACAGGCTGGCCTTAAGGGTTTCCCCTATTTCTACCGGAGACGCGTGAAGGACCACATTCCGTTCTCTGCGCTCAGCCCAGCACGCGTAGTCGGCGCCGACCTGATCGGTCAAAATGGTTTCTAATCCCACATGAGATTTCTGCGGCTCTTCGAGATATCGAGCGTAACTCCTCTGGGCGGGTTGGATAAATTCGCAATCATGGACGCCGTGATCTTCAGGTTGGCGCACAGAGCATCACGAATCTCCGCCAATTCAAGCGAAATGCCGCCCAATTGGCTCTTCGTCCCGGCTATATTCTGAAAATTGAAGAAAAGTCGCCGACAATCGTATTCTGTGGCCGAGAGCGCCTTTTCGAATCGGTCTGCGTCAACTTTCGCTTCTGCTAATTCGATCCTCGCGTCACGAACTATCCGCATTATACGGGCCTGGCTGACGTGAAATCCGAAATGCTGAGTGACAGCGTCTTCGAAGCCATGCGCCTCGTCTATTATCAGAGCTTCATAACGCGGAATAACCTCACCGAACCCGGATTCCCTGACCGCGAGGTCCGACGCGAGCAGATGGTGATTGACCACCATGAGGTCCGCATCCGCGGCCCTGGCTCTCATTTTCAGAACAAAACACCTTTCACGATCCGGACACTTCTTACCCAAACAAGTCTCACTGTTGGAGCAGATATCAGGCCAGATAGGATCGTCATCCGGCAAGCGCTCCAGTTCCGCTCGATCTCCCTGGCTGGTATTCTCTTTTTTGCGATACCATTCCAGGATTTCCTCTAATGAGCCAGACGGACCGAGCCCTTGAAGATGCGGCTGCCGAAGAAAACGACGCAATCGTGAATGACAGACGAAATTGCCGCGACCCTTTAGCAGCGCTGCTTTTAGGCCAGGGAAAATTTTCTCTCTAAGAAAAGGAATATCCTTGTAGAAGAGCTGTTCTTGAAGGTTCTTGGTGCCTGTTGAGATTGCCACGCGTTTTCTCGAAAGCGCGGCCGCGACAAGATAAGCGAGGGTTTTTCCCGTGCCTGTAGGCGCTTCTATGATGAGATGATCGTCTGACTCTAACGCCTGTGATACGGCCAGGGCCATTTCGATTTGTTGCTTCCGATGCTCGTAATTCGGCATCGATTTTGCCACTATTCCTTGCGGCCCTAGAATCGCATTTATTTGATTCTTAAGCGTCATTATATGCGTCGTAGCAGTTCTTCACGTGAACTGTTACCGGTTCAAAAGTTGTCCGGATTGGGAGGCCCGATTTGCGCGATACGCCGCTGCATTCCTCAGAATTCCTTCGGCCCATAGTGGCTCTCCTAACGCGTGCAAATGCACATAGGTGCCCAAAGCGTTGAATCGGCAAATCCCATCGCGCGATCCATTCATGCCGTGGCCTTGTAATACACGGAATGCACAGGAATCAGTGGCATCATCGAGACTTCGCACCGATGAATAATGAAACTCATGCCCTGTCAGCACCGCGCCTTGAGGATAAAACGGGTTCGGGCCTTCCACCTGGACACGAATGTAACCCAAGCCCTGGGGCTTTCTTTCTAATACCGTGTCTATCGGGAAAATCCCGACCATCGGATAGACCTTTTCATCTACACAAAGGTTTCTGGATAAATACATCAGGCCACCGCATTCCGCGTAAACCGGGAGACCTCTGCTCGATGGCTTTGCGCAACGATTCCTTAAAAGTTGTATTTTCCGCCAACCGATCCGCGTTAGTCTCGGGAAAGCCGCCGCCGATGTAAAGACCGTCCACTTCCGGAAATTCCGCTTGATCCAGAGCGCTGATCTCCACCAACGGCCCTACTCTTCGACGGAGCGCTTCGAGATTTTCCGGGTAGTAAAATTGGAATGCCGAATCTTTCAAAATACCTATTCGAACCCCGTTTTCCGCCGGCTTGGGCCCGAAATCAACAGGTTCCGGGTGGAGTTCGGAAGGAAATTGTCCCGCGGCGGACGCTATTTCTATTATTTTATCGAGATCTATGGACTGTTCCGCCATATTCGACGCTTCATCGATAAAATCCAGAGCCTGGGGATGCTCGTGCAGCGGCAGTAGTCCCAGATGCCTTTGGGGAAAGTTTTCCAGGGCGAGTTTTCTAACCGACCCGATCACCGGAATACCCGAAACTTCTTCTATGGATTGCCGCAGAATTCGCTCGTGCCTGTCACTCGCCACACGATTGAGAATGATTCCCTTAAGCTGCAACTCGGGATCGAGGGTTCGGCAACCGAGGACCAACGCAGCAGCGGTTCTGGTCATTTTCGTGGAATCGACAATCAGTATTACCGGGGCCTTAAGAAGCTTGGCCAATTGCGCCGTGCTGTACGTCCCGGCCACGTCAAATCCGTCAAACAACCCCCGGTTTCCTTCGACCACTGAGATATTTTTCTCTAAAGACCGTCTCAAAAAGGACCCTCTTACTATTTCATAAGTCATCAAGTAGGTGTCGAGATTGTAGCACTCTCCGGCAGCCGCGAGCCCCAGCCAACCGGCGTCGATATAATCGGGACCTTTCTTGAAAACCGCGAGCGACAGACCTCGTTTACGGATGGCGGCGACTATGCCGACGGAAAGAAGCGTCTTGCCTGCGCCGCCTTTCAGAGCGGCAATGACAACCCTGGGAAGGTTTGATTTAAGTTGTACTGTAAACTGCATGTCTTAAGCGCCTAAATAAGATTGTGATATCGCGATTGTTATAATGCATTTCGCTCTAATTCGACCGGCCACGGGACCGGTCGCTACCGGACTAGTGGAACGATCCAGCTTTACCTAATGGTCAACCAAAGGGATCCTATCCCACGCTTGCAATATAGAGAATGGCTGAGATAAAAAAAAGAGCGCCGTGCGACCTGAAGCTATAGAACGGTTTGCACGGCTTTGTAAACCGAAAGAATGTGTCCAGCTAAATTATCACAAATAACCGGAACATCAGGCGCCGCGGGGTCATACGATTCGACGACTGTCCGGAATATTTCCGTCAATTCCGCTGGAGATAGTTGTTTCAAGATTTCAGAAACCGTATCGCCAGCTCTTGGTTGCATGTTTGATCTTCGACTTTTCGTCCCAAGGCATCCACAAACCCTCTAATTGTGGCCTCCACACTGTGATCTCCGGCCCAGACGATGTCGCCGACTCCATCCAGTCGGTCCAGCCGCATTCTAATAGTGAGATTCGCAAGAAATAACAACAATGCCGTAACTTGGTTTTCCGGGGAACACTCGTAGAATTCCAATCTTGGCGCGTATTGGCGTACAGTGATGAGTTTGCAGGCCATTTGTCCATTCTCACGCGAAGCCACAAAATCTCCCGATGCGTGATGCCACGGGAAGATCTCTTCAAACGTTTCCGGGTCATAAAAAGTGGTTAGAATAAATGAAGCTTTATAGTAAATTTGCGCCGCCTCGTGATCGGATAAGAAGGCATAGCCATGATCCGTGTCCCACAAGATCGTCCGGTGACGGGCCTCCCTCGGCGCCGGCGGACAGATGGAATTCATGAAATCCTTCAAACCATTCTCCCAGCATTATCAGCATCCGGGCGCTGTTGCTATTTGGCTCGTCCAAAGCCTCTTCATCGAGCAAATACATTCTCGGAATAAAATCGGTAAGGATTTTTTGATGAAGCCGGCCAAAGAGGCGGAACTCGTCTTCCAGCAGCTTCCGGCTGACTTCGGTTAAAGCCACATTCGCCACAAAAGTGAAACGTTCCTCTTGAGCTTAATGACTATTCGCGCAGGATGGTAGTCGCTGCCATGCTTCTCCGCAATTATGTCCATTGTGTCTATCTCTTTGTCAAAGCCCTTCCCGATACAATCCCCAGGAAAAAATCCCAATGTTCAAGTATGAACCGCCGGACCCCTGCCATATACGCCTGGTATGTGATCCCGGAATCGGCTCCGTCCCCAACTGTTGGCCGTACGAGTGGGATGAACGACTTCAGCAGTCTTTCGTCGAACCGCGCGGTCCCTCCGGGAACAGAACGAAATAGCTTGATGCGGGGATTGGCAAGATTAGTCATAAGGTGTTTTCGTTCTTCCCAATGGTCGGGTTGCGCCAACCGTTCGTCGAACAAAGATTACAGGCGAATTTTTGAATTATCATAGCGAAAGTGCTCTAAAGAACCGCCAAGTCAACAGGCGGTATTTATGATAATGCGGCGTAACAACCGAAAAATATAGGGGGATAAGCCAAGTTAAGCGATTCGAATGTCCCGGGTCGCTTTGCCGCGATCTGCATGGGAATGTCGAGTAGTGATATGACCTATCCCTGTATGGCAGGCAGCGGCGAAAGATCATGGTTGACTGAGAGGGCTGTGGAGAGGTATCGCTCATCGACCAAAAAACCTTCCTGTGATGCAAAACGGTGGCGATTGCGCTGCCGTGGTGGCTCATGGAAGACAACGCGGTAGCGGCCGGCGTCTGGGGAGCAAACGAGCGGCACACTTTGGTCCGATTACTAATACGGCTTGGAACGCGCCGCATAATCCGGGATCAAACGCATGTGATCTCTAGAAAAGGAGGCGCCTCAATGGCAGACTACTACATCAACGTATTCCTAAATGATGAAAGCAAGAAACTCATCGAAGAGGCCGGTCTTGGCTCCCAGGTAAAGCCGGTGGGCGGCAAGAACTGTGTGCAGATAGGGATGGACAGAAAAGATCAAAAGAAGCTGCTGAAGAGCTTTCCGGACCTTCAATTCGATTCTTCGAATGCTTGCGTGCTGCCTGAACAGGCTGAAAAAACCTTGATCGGCATAGTGAAGGATATGAAAACGCTGGACGTCATGAAAATCGCCATCATGAAGCTTTTCAACCCACTCGCAGGGAAGGATCTGCGTTCAACGCTCCATTAACGCCGCCAAAATCGGACGCCGCTCTTTCCGGCGTCTGGTAGCGACTTTTCCGTCGGCCTAGGGGAGGACTCTTTCAGCGAAGTCCCTACCAGGGAATATTGCCTGCACTGGCTGCCGGATGCTCGACCACGTCGAGAGCGGTTCTCGTCGGAGGCGGAGGACGACCGGTACACGACCGGCGAACTAATCGAGCGGCCTTAGAAATTTTTTTTAGGCGACTCGTTGAAATAATCGCCGATGACAACTGCAATGACAAGGCTTCGCAGTGATGAACCGCCGTGTGCCAATAATGTTGCGGCCCGGCGCAGTAGCTTTCCAAAGTGTCCCTCTGTGAACTTGTGGTCATTACGGCGCTCGAGATGATTCTCGTTCAATTGGAAGGCCCTCATGATTGCCTCGGCTGGCACGGTTACCGGAAACATCCAGTGATAATAAGAAGATGTCCTGCCTTAGCCAGCGAGCAATTTGCAGGTCAGAAATTCCCTTTGAAGAGGCGCGTGTTGTTGGAAATCTTACGTAGTTTTTCTTGACTTGCATCGGCATCTTGAATTAAAGTCCATAGGATGTCTCTTGGGTGGCCTGAACGTTTCATGTTCACTAAACCCGCCGGAAAAATAAGGATTTTTCAATAGGTTTCCCGGGGAAAGCTCGTCGGGAGAGGTCTTTCCCTCGGGATAAGTATTTTCCTCGAAACCACAAGAACAAGTGTTGATCAGGTCTTAGAGCAAGAGAACCATTGTAGAGAGGAGGAAGTTTTAATGGCGAAACACAGCACCCCCATGCTTGATGAGCTGGAAAAAGGCCCGTGGCCAAGTTTTGTTTCCGATATCAAGCAGCAGATAGAGAAGGGGAAACAGGCTCTCAAAGATGCGCCGGAGGATCTTCTGGGTGTCCTGGAGCTGTCGTATGAAGACAAGGTTACCCATTGGAAGCACGGCGGCATCGTAGGTGTGTTCGGATATGGTGGAGGCGTCATCGGCAGGTACTGCGACCAGCCTCAGAAATTCCCGGGTGTAGCTCATTTTCACACTATGCGAGTGAATCAGCCTTCGAGCAAATTTTACAAAACTGATTTTCTGCGCCAACTCTGCGCATTGTGGGAGAAATACGGCAGCGGCCTGACGAACATGCACGGGTCCACCGGAGACATAATTTTTCTGGGGACAACGACGCCAAATCTGGAGCAGGTGTTCTACGAAATGACGCACGAGTTGAACCAGGACCTGGGCGGTTCAGGCTCCAACTTGCGCACACCTTCATGCTGCATAGGCAAAGCCCGGTGTCAGTTCGCCTGTTATGACACGCAGGAGGCCTGCCACCAGTTGACTATGGAGTATCAGGACGAGCTTCATCGGCCTGCTTTCCCATACAAGTTCAAGTTCAAATTCGACGGCTGTCCCAATGGCTGCGTGGCCTCCATTGCCCGCTCGGACATGTCCGTTATCGGGACATGGAGGGACAATATCCGTATCGATCAGAACGCTGTCAAGGCATACGTAGGCGGGGAGATTGCGCCCAATGCCGGCGCCCACGCGAGCAGAGATTGGGGCAAGTTCGACATCGAAAAGGAAGTCATAAATCTGTGCCCGACTCAGTGCATGCGCTGGGACGGCGGCAAATTGGAGATCAACGACAAAGAGTGCACTCGGTGCATGCACTGCCTCAATGTAATGCCGAGGGCCCTTCGAGTAGGATTGGACCAGGGAGCCTCGATACTCTTCGGCGCCAAGGCCCCGATCCTCGAAGGCGCCCAGATGGCCACTCTCACGGTGCCGTTCATGAAGATGGAGCCGCCTTTCGAAGAACTCAAAGAGTTAATTGAAAAGGTCTGGGACTGGTGGATGGAAGAAGGCAAGAACCGGGAGCGGCTGGGTGAACTTATTCAGCGGCAGACCATGCAAAAATTCCTGCAAGTCATCGAGCGGGAGCCCGATCCCAGAGTGGTGAAGGAACCCAGATCCAACCCCTACATCTTCTGGAAAGAAGAAGAAGTGGAAGGTGGCTGGACACGTGACATCAAAGCATTCCGTGAGAAACATCAGAGGTAAACAGGAGGTAAAGAAACCATGCCTTACGATCCCAAAGATCCCTTAAAGGATAGAATTACCGATATAGGCCCCAGATACTACAAGGAGTTCTTTCCTCCGGTCATCGAGAAAAACTACGGGAAATGGATGTACCATGAAATCCTGGAGCCCGGAGTCCTGGTACATAATTCCGAAACCGGAGATGAGGTCTATACGGTGCGTGTCGGCGCAGCCCGACTGATAACCATCGAGCACATCCGTGAAATTTGTGATGTGGCTGACAAGCATTGCGGCGGCTACCTGAGGTTCACCACCAGAAACAATATCGAGTTCATGGTGGACAGCAAGGATAAAGTTAAGCCGCTGATGGATGATCTCAAGAGCAGGAAATTCTCAGCCGGATCAAACAAGTTCCCCATCGGTGGAACAGGGGCCGGCGTAACTAACATCGTCCATACCCAGGGATGGGTACACTGCCACACTCCGGCCATCGACGCTTCCGGAGTGGTCAAGGCGGTGATGGATGGTCTATATGACGAATTCGGCCAAATGCGGCTTCCTGCTCCGGTTAGAGTGTCTCTGGCATGCTGCTTGAATATGTGCGGCGCGGTGCACTGCTCGGACATAGCGATTCTGGGAATTCACCGCAAACCGCCGATGGTTGACAACGAGTGGATCGACAAGCTCTGCGAGCTCCCGCTTGCGATAGCGGCGTGTCCTACTGCGGCAATTAAGCCGGCAAAAACGGAAAGTGGTTTGAAGACCTTGGACGTCAATCAGGACCGCTGCATGTTCTGTGGCAACTGTTTCACAATGTGCGCGGCCATGCCGCTTGCTGACGATGTTGGTAGTGGAGTCGCCATTCTGGTCGGCGGGAAGATCTCCAATAGGAGAAGCATGCCGAAATTCTCGAAGGTGGTTATCCCATTTATCCCGAATGAGCCGCCACGTTGGCCTCAGACTGTTAAAGCTGTCAAGAACATTGTGGATGTGTACTCCAAAGATGCGAAGAAATATGAGCGTGTCGGAGAGTGGGCTGAAAGGATAGGATGGGAGCGGTTCTTCGAAAAGACCGAGATTCCCTTTTCGCATCATCTTATCGATGACTATCGTTTCGCTTACACGACCTGGCGCACGTCTACCCAGTTCAAGTTCTAGCTGGTCAAGAGGGGAGTTATTCCATGACCGAGGACGAAGCCAAAAAGATCATACTGGACAACTTGCAGGCGAAATCCAAGACCAAGTCAAAGTTCTATCTAAAAGATTTTTACGCCATGATACCCGACATGAAGAATCGGGATGTGAAAAATCTGGTCAACAGGATGGTAGGACAAGGATTGCTGGAGTATTGGTCCAGTGGAAGCACTACCCTTATCGGTCTAAAAGGCATGGGGAAGCAGCACACCGAAGAGGATTAACCCTGTAGTCCGACTTTGACCGATAAGTTATCTTTAGCCGAGTAAAGAGCGAGGGAGCATTTTGCACTCTCGCTCTTTGCACAACAGGCGTCAGAAGGGTCCAAATGCCCCAATTGGACCAGCGAGGGTTGCCTCTCTCGTGCAAATTCGTCAAGAAACCGGCGAGCCTGTTGGACCGGCAGGGAGGCCGAGCCCTACCATTGACTGGTAGCGACCGGCCCCGGCGCCGGTCGATTGGTCCACAAAGTGAAGCGTCATCACTTTTTTCTTACAAACAGGGCAGCGTTCCAGCCATTATCATCCATGCTAACGAGAAGATCCAACCCTTCTGAGCCATATGATTCCAGGACTTCTGGCGCCATCGCATCGGCAATCCCCGAGACAATGAGAAAACGCTCGGACAAGACCAGCGAGTTCCTCTCGTAACTTCAACAGGACCGGGGCGACCAGATTGGCGCTGACAACATGGAAAGTACCCCCAATGGACTCGGCTCCCCCAATTAGCAACTCTACGGAATTTTCCGATGTCAGTCCGTTAAGCTTCAGATTTCGCCGGGCAGTATAGATTGCGGCCGAGTCAACATCCACACCAACCGTAAATCCTGAGCCAAGTCGTTTTCCTGCGATCGCAAGAATACCTGTGCCTGTTCCGACATCCAGCATACTGGGGAATTGGGCCTCCGCAGATGACTGGTCCAACGCGACCTCAACGAGTTGAAGAGCCATCACGGTGGCCGGATGATTCCCGGCTCCGAAAGCCGGCCCAGGATCGACAATCACATCCAGCCTATCGGAACCCGCCAATCCTATTTCCCAGTAAGGGATTATTCGTAATTTCTCTCCCACTTCGATGGATCGAATGTTCCCCATCCACCCTTGAGGCTTTTCTCTATGGCGTTTGTTCAAAGCCCGTTTTCACTCCATGACTCAAATGCGGCGCGGGCCAGTCTCACGCAGACACTCGCATAAAGGATCTAATTCTTATAATTCTTGGGGGATTCTAATCGGAATGGTAGGGAATACCCAATTTAGTTTCAATAATGTTCAGGCGGTCCCGGACGGTGTCCATTTCTCCGGCGTAATGCAGGATCGCTTCGTTTGTAACCGAGGCAAATTTCTTAAGATCTGCGTCAAGGATATTGAAACGACGAAGAAGCTCCTGATGGCGAGCCTCACTCTTTTCCTCAATGGAATCAACACGAACCTCGAGCGCATCCATCCTGCCCTTTAGATAATTCACATCATCTTGCAGCGCGTCGACCTTTTGGTCAAGGCGTAGAACCGTCTGCTCCAGATTCGCCATACTGGTTTCAAGGGACGACATCCTGCTCTCAAGGGAGGACATGCGCGCTTCTCGAGAGAATCCATGCGCTTCTCGATGGCATCCATACGCGCTTCAAGCGCCCCCATCCTGGCCTCGAGACCTTCCATACGAGCTTCGAAGCCTTCCATACGGGCTTCGAAGCCGTCCATGCGGGCTTCAAAACGACCCATCCGCGCTTCGAGCGCGTCGAAACGAGCCTCAAATGAAGCGCGCATGGCTCGCATTTCGTCACGGATCTGGATCAGGATCTGGGTAGTGATCGCGTTTTCCGAGGCGTCTGTCATGGAGTCACCTTGGGGGTTGGATAGACAAAACGAAGGTGTGCTGAACAATAGTCGGCCGCAGGAAGGTTGTCAAGGGTGAATTTCGCAGCGAAAATGATGTTATTATAAGATGTTAAAATGAGCAGATCCGGAAAACGGCGCGGGTTCTCAACAAGCGGAGACCTCATATTGTTCCTGGGAAAGATGAGGGTCCTGGGTCAGTTCAATCTTGGTGTTATACTGCTTCTGCATTTGTTCGAGTTGTGCGCTCTCCTGCTCAAAAAGCAGCTTCACCACTTCCGGATGAGCGGTCACCCGTACACAAGATGACGCGCTGTCGGACATTTCACTCAATATCGCCCGAAGCACCTCATAACTTACAGTAGTAAGAGATTTAACGAATCCCTTTCCTTCGCAGTGAGGGCATTGTTCGCACAGAGTTCGGGTAAGATTCTCTCGTGTCCTTTTGCGCGTCATCTGCACAAGACCTAGTTCTGAAATCTTCAGGATATTGGTCTTTTGTTTATCTTTTTTCAAAGCTTCCTGTAAGGCTGTGGTGACCTTTTCCCGATCCGGAGCACGATCCATATCTATGAAATCGACAATGATTATCCCGCCTATGTTTCGCAAGCGGAGCTGATAGGCAATCTCCTTGGCTGCCTCCAGATTGGTTTTCAGAATCGTTTCTTGAAGATTCCTCTTTCCGACATAGCGACCTGTATTTACGTCAATGGCTACAAGAGCTTCGGTGAAATCAATGTTGATGTAGCCCCCTGATTTGAGCCAAACCTTCCTGCCAAGCGCCTTGTTCAATTCCATTTCGATTCCGAACTTATCAAAAACAGGCTCCTCCCCTTCGTATAGTTCTACGCAGGATTTCATGGAAGGCATGAAAGTGTCCATAAATTCGAGAATCCGGTGATAATATTCCTGGGAATCCACGACCAGCCGCGTGACATCTTCCGTGAACAAATCTCGCACGCCGCGCAGGCACAGGTCGAGATCTTCGTAAATCAGCGACGGCGCTCGCATCGTAATCTCTTTTTCCAGAATTCGTTGCCACGTCCCTTGAAGAAAACTCAAGTCCGCTTGAAGTTTTTCCGAAGTCTCATTCTCACTGACGGTCCTTACTATAATGCCGCAGCAAGAAGGTTTGATGTCGCTTATTATTTCTTTTAGCCTTTGGCGTTCCTGTTCGTTTTCTATTCTCCTGGATATGCCGATATGGTCTACCGTCGGCATGAATACTAGATGCCTGCCGGGAAGCGAAATTTGCGAGGTTATTCGCGCCCCTTTGCTTCCCAGAGGTTCTTTGGAAATCTGCACCAGAATGTCCTGACCCTCTTCTAGCAGGTCCTCAATTGGTGTGAATTCATAGACTTCATCATGTATCACTTCAGGAATTTGATTATTCTCTTGCTCAGATCCCTCCTCTTCCTCATCCGCCGCTACAAAATTGAGATCTTGATTGTGAGGATGTACGTCGCCGACATAGAGAAAGGCGGCTCTGGGCAATCCGATATCAACAAATGCCGCTTGCATACCAGGCAGCACTTTGATCACGCGTCCTTTATAGATATTGCCGACAATGCCGCGTTCGCCTCTACGTTCAATATGGATTTCCGCAACCTGACCGTCTTCTACAAGCGCCAGCCGAGTTTCTCGGTCGGTGATATTCATGACTATCTCACCGGCCATAACCGATATCCTTTTCCAATTGCGAAGATGTGTCAAAAGACACAGATGTTTTGACTATTCTCATCTCTTTTACTTGGTCTCTGTGAAGCCCCAGTATTGCGGCTGCCATATCCAGCGGATGCACCGAGCCCGAGGGACCGCTCCTAAGAACAATTTCCAGGCCGTCGTCCGATACGATCAAATCCTTAACCCATTCTTTCAAGTCCAAGTTTCGCTGTTTGCCTTTGCGCAAAATGGTAATGTTGGCTGTTGGCGTCAAGCGGAACTGATGCGCCCTTTGAGCCATTTCCCCAACTTCCGGAGAATCAGGGAATTCCACTTTATAGGTAACCTGTTGAATTTTAGCAGAAACCGGCGGATCATTCAATGATGCCTCAACAAGCTCAAGTGGCTCGATTCCACCAGGTAGATGCTCCAGCAGGGCCCGAAAAATGTTCCCCACACTGGGCGTCGGATTAACCGCATCAAAATCAAGGTATTCCGCCCTGCTCTCAACACCCAACGCCAGTGGGGGCGAAAATCTGAGCCTGGGATGCGGATGAAATCCTTTGGAATAGTCCAGCCTAATTCTTATCCTATGGAAAGCGCGATGGAATATTCGAATCAAATCTTGATGTCCCACAAATTTCATATTCCCGGTCTTTCCATACCTGAGTCTGAATCGTCGAATGCCCCGGTCCGTTCAGGAACGTGATTTACACAGTTTTTGCCCACGTTCGAAGACACCGACGAGGCCAACCAGGGCTGAATTTGATCAAAATCGCAGACACCGCATCCGACACATTCCCCGAAACGGCAGTCGTGAGTTGTTTCTCCCTTGATTGCCTTTTGCCGCTCATTTGCCAAGAATTCCGGCGTCACTCCGCTGTCAACAAAGCTCCAGGGCAACGGATCATCCATGCTCCTGGATTCGAGATACGTGGCAGGGTCTATGCCGGTATTCTCAAAAGCGCTCATCCAGGCTTCAAAGCGTAGCTGATCATCCCAGCCGTCCAATCTCGCTCCGTTTCTGAAGGCGGCCTCAATCACTCGGGAAATATGTTCATCACCTCTGGCGATGACCCCTTCCAAAAAAGAAACTCTGGGGTCATGGCGCTTGATCTTTGTTTTACCCTTTCTGAAATGGCGCTTCAGGTACTGCTGTCTGCGCACGGTTTCCAGCATTGATATTTGAGGCTCCCATTGAAAGGGGGTGTGGGACTTCGGGACAAAAGTTGAAATTGAAGCTGTTATCTTTCCGGCCTTGATCCATCCGGAAGCCTTACGAATAAGCCGTATCATGCCGTCCAGGTCCTCATCGGTTTCCATCGGAAGACCTATCATGAAGTAGAGTTTGAGAGACTGCCAGCCTTGTTCAACCGCCGCAGTGACAGCTCTTTCCAAATCTTGCTCGGTGTTGCCTTTGTTGATGATCTTGCGGAGCCTATCGGTTCCGGCTTCCGGGGCCAGAGTGAAACCGGTTTTCCGCACTTTGCGGATCTGTTCCGCTATTTCGCCGGAGAGAGTTTCCGTCCGCAGCGATGGTAGCGATAAAGCTATCTTGTCGCGTCCGAAATTCGTCGTCATCTCAGTTATCAATTGGCCAATGGCTGAATGATCACCCGAGGAAAGGGACAAGAGCGAGATCTCTTCCCAACCGGTGCTGTCAATACTTTGCTCCGCAACACGCATCACAGTGTTGATACTGCGCTCACGAACAGGCCGATAGAGCATTCCCGCCTGGCAAAATCGACAACCTCTGGTGCAACCGCGTGCGATTTCCACACCGATCCTGTCGTGCACTATTTCGCAGAAAGGCAATACAGGATGAGTCGGGAATTCCGCAGTGTCGATGTTCGATAGAATACGTCTGGAAACCTTTTCTCCCGGCTGGCGAAGCCGAGGAACAAACACTCCGGGTATACGCTTCCATTCTCTGAGTAGATCTTCTCGGGACCCTCCGTTTTTCTTCCATCGAAGAAGCTCATCCGCTAATTCCAGGATTATCTCTTCACCATCGCCGATGGCGAAAGCGTCAAAGAAAGGGGCCATCGGAACAGGATTGAACGCGGTGGGACCGCCTCCGATGACAAATGGATGACCTGGCCCTCGATCCACGCTTTTTAGCGCGATACCGGCTAAATCAAGCATCTGCAGGACTGTGGTCGCGCAAAGCTGGTACTGCAAGGAAAATCCGATCAAATCCAGATTCGCCAGGGGCGTTCCTGTTTCGAGTGTCGTAAGCGGCTTCCCTTCTCTTCTCATTAGCCGTTCCATATCAGGCCAAGGAGCGAACACGCGCTCGGCATAAAGCTCAGGACGCTCGTTCACGATGGAATAAAGTATCTTCAGCCCCAGGTGAGACATGCCCACTTCGTACACGTCAGGAAACGCCAGAGCCATCCGCAGTCGGACTGTTGACGTATCTTTGGTTACTGCATTCAGTTCATGACCGATATATCTGGCGGGCTTTTGAACGTGAATCAGAAGCTTTTCCGTCATCGGACCTATTTGTCGATTTTTATTAGTAAATTCGGTCTTCAGGAAACCATTTTTGCATTATCTGATAAAATTGGCTCCTTGATTGCTACATTTTAGTCTGCGTCAATGATAACATACGCGTCATGACGCCGAGACAAGCTATAGCTCTGACCGCGGGAGCGGTCACAACCGTCGTGGTTTTTATTCTGGCAATGGCCTTGCTCTTTTTCGGTGGATACTTTGGCGATCATGAGCGTCTGGTTTATGTATCAATTGCCCTGGGGCCTGTTGCCATGTTTGCAGTGATGGTCGGGTATGCTGTTTGGTGGTTGGTCTTATTTGTTCTCAGTCTTTTCCTTCCTGCCATAAAGCCTCCCGAAAACCGGACTCCGGGAACATAAAACCCTGGTCCGCTCAAGATCCATTATACACTGTAATGTCGCTATGGGCCATGCGCGTGCATTCTAGAGGTATAGATCAATGAAAGATATGAACGACAGCCCACTTTACAAAATGATGCATCCAAAGAGTATGGCTTTTTGGGGAGCATCAAAAGATCCCACGGGAATGGGAAGTTTTCAGTTGGCGCAATTGCTGGCGCTAGGCTTTGAGGGCGCGGTTTATCCCATTCACCCGAAAGACAAGAAAGTGAATGGCCTCCCCGCATATGCCAACATTAAGGACGTCCCGGGCCCTGTTGATCTTGCGGTGTTTGTCCTGCCCACCCGAGTAGTGCCGGAAATTCTCGAAGAATGCGGTCAAGCAGGTATCACGAGAATCATCATAACGAGCGCAGGTTTTGGAGAGATGGGGTCCGAAGGCAAAGACATGCAAGATCGCCTGGTTGAAATTGCCCGCAGGTACGGGATCTCTTTTCTCGGCCCTAACTGTATAGGCGTCGTGAATCCTTACGCCAAGTTGAACACTACTTTCTTTCCGTATGAGATCTCTCCCGGATTTATAGGCATGGCTTCCCAGAGCGGTAGCTTTGTCACTCAGATGTTCTCATATCTGGGGAAATTCGGCCTGGGATTCAGTCAGGCCTTCAGTGTCGGCAACGAGGCAATGCTCGATTTGACCGACTGCATCGAGTATCTCGGATTTTGTCCTAATACCAAGGTGATTGCCCTTTATGTGGAAGGCATCAAGCGCGGCAGGGAATTCGTCCGCGTCGCCAGAGAAGTTTCGAAAAAGAAACCGATTGTCGCGTATTACGTGGGGGGGTCAGAAGCCGGCAGCAAGGCGGGGAAGTCGCATACCGGGGCACTGGCGGGTCCTGACCCGCTCTATGACGGGATTTTCAAACAGTGCGGGATTATACGAGCCTCTTCGGCCGCGGAGCTTTTTGATATGTGCTTTGTGCTGGGCACACAGCCGCTGCCCAGGGGGGACCGCGTCGCAGTCCTGACCCACTCGGGAGGTCCGGGCGCCGCGGCCGCGGATACTGTCGATCGGACCGGCCTGAAGCTCGCTAACTTCTCAGCCGAGACACTTGAACAGCTAGCCGACTTGCTGCCCCATACCGGGCGAATGAGCAACCCGGTGGATTTAACATTCAATCGCAATCCCAGAGATTATGTAGAAGTCCATCCCTTCGGTCCTTCTCCAGGATAAAGGAGTGGACAGTCTTTTCATATACCTCTTAATGCCTGCCCATAGAGTCGCCCAAGTTTTGGAATCCACGGGAGAGACACGGGAAAGAGCGGCGGAAATGGCTGAGGAATTCGTCACGAGTGCAAGCCGACTTGGCGGCAAGCCTGGCGCCTAAATTCGGTAAACCCGTTGTGGGCGGGTCCTTTGCCACCAGGGAAGATCCGTATACTCGTGAACTCCAGAACAGAGGCGTCCCTATGCTGCCAAGCCCGGAACGGGCCATTAGAGCGCTTGCGGCGCTGCATCGGTATGCCCGATTTAGGGGAGCTTGCTTGGAACAGGATGAAGTGAAACTCTCGCAAACTAAATTCAGGCTCTCGGAGTTATAACAATTCGTGCGGCGTAGCCTGTTTCCTGGCAGACCGACCAGGCATTCAAGGAATATTTTTCCGCCTTAAGGGCGCGCAATTTGCTGTGTTCACGCAGTGATCCACCTCGGGCTGATCGGGAACAAGAAGCGAGGCGGACTGTCTCAAGCCGATAGTTCATGTGCCACAAGCTGGGGCCTTCCAATGACTCGAAGCAAAGAACAATTGTTTGGCCAACATTTTTAACAAAATCTTAATGATTGTTTAACAAGAAAGACATATAATCAGTGTTGTTCTAAGAAAGAATCCAAATAATTAGAGGAGGGGGCAAATGGCTATTTCAGATTTCAGACCTAAAGGCGATGTATGGACAGGGGTGGCGGTTGGTGTGGGGCTACTCTTGGCCCCTGTGGTGATTCCCGTGGTTGCCGCTGCTGTCAGGCCGATAGCAAAGGCGGCTCTGAAATACAGCCTCGTGGCTTATGAAAGAGGTCGAGAAGTGGTCGCTGAGGTCGCTGAGGCGGTGGAGGATTTGGCTGCTGAGGCAAAGGCGGAAGTTCAGGCCGAATTGCAGGCGATCAAGAATGAAGAAGCGTAAACGCGTGGACAGTTGAAGAGAGGAAAAATGGTTCCTGAGGCTTACGTATCTCATCGGGCTGCCCGCAGGCTGAGGATAAAGATTCCGTCAAAAAAAGGAAACTCCTCTTTCTTTTCCACGTTGATTGATCGGCTGGCCAAATGTCCGGGCGTCGAAGAGGTCAAGGTCAATCCGCAAATTGGTACCGCCTTGATTCTTTACACGGGCGATACAAAAGTGGTCGCCGATTTCGCAAAGAAGAGTGACCTGTTTCATTTGAAGCCGGTTACGTCCTCCGCGTAAAACGTTTTTTGTGAATGTGGCCGATACTTTTCGGGCGTATGACAAAGACTTGAAGAAGATTAGCGGCGGAGAACTGGATATCCCGAGTTTGGTATTTCTCAGTTTGCTAATTTCCGGGATTTGGCAGATTGCGAGGGGAAACTTGGGTATGCCCGCCTGGTACACCGCGTTTTTACTATGCGCTAGGCGTATTTACGCATTATCCAGGTGGACGAGCCGGATGAAGGGGGAGAATTGATTGAGGAGTTCGGCGATGTAAATGGTGATTGACCGTTCTGCCGCAACTCCGATGTCGGTCGAATCATATTCAGATGAATCCATCCAGTGGGTGGGACGCCGGGGAAGGCGTGGAGACGTTTCTCTCCACGGTGAGGTCGGTTCTCACGCCCGAAAGGCTGATTAGTTGATAAAGCCGATTCATAGCTGCTGTACAGGGTCGAGTGCGATATAAGGTAAGAGGCCTTTATCGCTCAGCGGCGCTCAAATCTCGTCTTGAAATACAGCTATCGTCTGTACCGGACATTTACTTCGTTTCTGCCAATATTCTCACCGGAAATGTTCTCATTTGTTATAACCCTGAGTGTAACGTTCGCAGAATTAGGACAGACGTGGAACAGATAGCTATAGCTTTCGTGAGAGAAGTCAGCGCCGATTCTGAGGCGCTTACGTATGCGCCACCAAAGACTACGACGGGACTTAAGGATTCCGGGCGCAAAACAGAGAGGCTGCAACTTGCCGGTCCGGAAACATACAAATCCAAACCCTGGCATCTAATGGACCTCAAACTCGTTCTGGCGGATGTGAATTCGTCTATCAGCAAAGGATTGTCCTCCAAGGGCGTAGAAATCAATCGAGAGAAATACGGATTGAATATAGTCCCTGAGCCGGCTTCTCGATCTCAAATGGATATCTTTATCGACCAGTTTAAGTCTTTCCCTGTCGCGCTGTTGGGGGTTGCTGCGGGGCTGTCGGTTATTACAGGCGGCGTTGTGGACGCGGTGGTAATTTTAGCGGTGGTGGGCATCAACGCGGCCATCGGCTTTGTGACCAAGAGTGACTCTGAAAAAACGATAAATTCATTAAAGAAGCTGATACGCCCGTATGCCCAGGTACGACGAGAAGGAAGTCTGAGCGAAATTTCAGCGGACCAGGTTTTAGTCGGGGACATCCTAGTTCTCAAACCCGGCGCTTACGTCGTGGCTGATGCCAGGGTTGTGGAGTCGAATCATTTAACCGTTGATGAATCGGTTCTCACAGGCGAGAGCATGCCGGTAACCAAGGCTCCGGCCAAGTTGCGGGGCGCAAGGGTCCCGCTCGGGGACCGCGTCAACATGGTTTATTCGGGCACTCTGGTCACCGGAGGCCAGGGATTGGCTGTTGTCGTGGGGATCGGCAGATCGTCGGAGATGGGTAAGATTCAGAGCCTGGTTGCTGAGGCCGAAGCGCCCGAAACCCCGATCGAAAAACAGCTCACCACGATAGGTAACCAACTCGTTTGGATCTCAGGGGCTGTGTGCGGATTGGTTTTCGTCTTGGGCCTGCTTCGAGGCAGCGGTTTTATCCAAGTGCTCAAGACGTCCATTTCTCTGGCGGTTGCGGCCGTGCCGGAAGGTCTCCCCGCTGTCGCGGCAACCACCCTGGCGCTCGGGATCAAAAACATGAGGCGTCACAAGGTCCTTATAAGGAATCTCGACGCCATTTGTACTCTGGCCTGTGCAGACCATCTGCTTGACAAGACGGGGACAATTACATACAATAAGATGTCGGTCCTGAAGATCTACTCCGGGATGCGGGCAATACAAGAAGAACGGCAGTTTTTTCACTGACAAAGCGCCTTTCGATTGCTTCGAATATGACGAGGTTTTGAGACTTATCCAGGTCGGCGTCTTGTGCAACGAGACCCAAACGGAAATGCGGGGAGCGTCAATACGTTTTGAACGGCTCTGCTACAGAGAATGCATTGATTGAAGTGGCCATAAAGGCGGGGATCGATATTGAGGCATTAAGAAAGCAATATCCATTGTTGCGCACAGGATAAGGTCGGACAATCGCCAATTCATGACCACAACACATCCTTTGACAAACCCGGCGCGTTGGCGCGTTAAAGGGGAGTCCCGTCGACGTGCTGCATAAGTGCTCGTTTCAGGTCAAAGACGGGGTAAGAGTCCGCTTGCTGAGGAAGATAAGGACCGGATAGAAGCTGAAAAACGACAACATGGCCGGCGCGGCCTTGCGAGTGCTCGGAATGGCCTATGCCAACAGCTCCCCTGAAAAGTCGTGGGAAAAGGAAAACGGCCTCACATGGTTGGGTCTGGTCGGGATGGCTGACCCGATCAGGGAACGGGTAAAGGAATCAATCGCTGTTTTTCATCGCGCCGGTCTGGAGACCATAATGATCACCGGCGACCAAGGCCACCGCTTACGCCGTGGGCAAGGAATTGGACCTGAGCAGCGGAAAGCCCTTGGAAATGCTGGACTCAACCCATCTGACCACAACCGACCCGTCCGTCATGCAAGCCCTCAGCAAACAGGTTCACGTATTCTCAAGGGTGAGCCCGTCGAACAAGCTTGGAATTGTTAAGAACGCCTTGCAGAGCACCGGCAGGGTCGTTGCCATGACCGGTGACGGTATCAATGACGGGGCCCGCCTTGAAGGCGGCCGACATAGGGATTGCTATGGGGCGGTGGCAGAAAAAGAACCAAGCGTGGCCCACGATGTCGCTGATGTGGTATCGAAGAAGATGACCTACAAACGTTGATCATTGCTATTAGCGACGGACGCACTATTTATCGCGATGTCGAAAGACACTTCGTTATCTGATCTCAACGGACTGCGGCGGAATCAGGGTGATGGTGGCAGCCGGGGGTATTGGGGCTGGGTTATCCTCTCGGACCGCGATGCAACTGCTTTGGATTAATCTGCCGTTATTCTGACATATTTCCGGGTCTGGCCTTGGCCTTGGAACCTGAGAGCCGGATGTGATGGAGCAGCCTCCGCGTGATCCGGCGGAACCGATAATCAAGACTGATCGGGTTCAAAAGAATAACCTTCGAAGCGGGCCACGATGACGGCGACTTCTTACACCACGTCCCGGATTCAGCGTAGTCAATTACCACGGGGTTGGGCCGGCCGCGGGGACGATGGCTTTTCAGAGCCTCACGAGATATCGCAGATCCTTCATGCAGCTTCATTTGTCGTTCGGAAACAACTGGCATCTTAAAAGCGGGAAAAGCCACCACCTAATAAATACCTGACAGAGCGGTCCTTGGTTCGCTTCAAATTAAAGAGGCGACCCAGCTTGTCCCAGGGTCGAGAAATCTGCTCGGCCTGGCGCCTCTGGCAGCGTCTGATGTTCTGGTTGTAGGGGCTGCCTCCGCGCTGCCGCTCTTCATCAGCGAAGCTACAAAACCGGGGGTTGTGAACAGGAAATAGAAAAGAGATTTCATACACACATCCCAATCGGTCACCGAGGGTGATCCTCACAAGCTCTTTAACCGGGTCGTAAACCTGATAATTGATAGATTTCTCGAACATGACACCGACGCCAGAGAATTACGCGGCGGAATACCGCCGTAGCACAGTCGATCGTTTTTATAGCGGCCAGATTTGCGTCAGGAATTAAGGTAGATTTCCCCAATGTCCCGGCCAGAAAAAGTTATTCGACGGATCGGCTACGTAGACGATGAATTCAGCTTTAAGCTTGGAATATACTGACCAGCCTCAAAGAGATGGAAGCCGAGTATCCACCAGCTGGACCGAAGGCGCCACATCAAACAGGGACATTCGGCGGCTGCTCTCAGGACCAGGGTGACTTCTCTTGGTTTTGCGTGTAATGACTCCCCCACTCTCCTGCCTCTCCCTATCTGGCTTGCGCACAAGCTTTCGCGGAAGTTGTCGGAGGTGCGGCTACAAAATGTATGACAGCTCCCTGGCCCCTGACAGCGAAACTCAGGTGGGTGTGGAGTACACTGAAGACGCGTGCCTCTGAGAATTCATAGCATCACTATTAATTCAAGTCAGAAGGATCGGACATACCGAAACCGGAGCGTCTTCAGGATGATGCAGGGCAGGCTGTGATTGGAGAGATGTTGCGAGACAACTCGGAATCTATGATGCCGGACGGTCGGGCCCTATGATATTCATAAATCCGGGGGGACGCCTGAAATTGGGCGGGCCTTCCGTGCATTCGGGCCTTCTACAGGAAGGAAGAATGCCATGGACAGCCAGGCGGATACTCCAGAAACAGCAGTTTGCTTCTTCAAGCAGCAATGAAT
>CAVVZX010000028.1:0-32656 GCA_963752855.1 uncultured delta proteobacterium
GACATTCAAAACGGGGCGCTTGCCAGTGTTATTACTATAACCTTAGTGTGTCTGGCCATTATCCTATTTCTATGAAATTAACAATTTAATTGATTTCTCTGTTGTGAATCATTCTATCGAGATTGCCGGCGTCTCCTCTTTGGCGACGTCGCCATATCGGGCATAACTATGCACACTAATCATCAAATAAACTGCTTTTCTTTTTCTTATCCGGCTTTTCAGTTTTGTTCCAGAATTGACGGGCGCAACGATCTCGACATGCGGCGATGGCCGGATAATTACCTATGATCTGTCCCATGTCCGTTCGCGTTCCGCACCGCGACTGACAGTCCGTAATACTCAGATCGTCTTGAGCGAATACATCATTGAGAGAAATCATGGTCAGCGTCAGAGCAAATGCGAGCATCAGGGTGGAAAAGGATTTCATGATTCACCTCTGCGAGATCCTCCGGAATTTTTGGTGGGCCGTCAGGGGATCGAACCCCAAACCTGCCTGTAAGCTCCTGTGATAACCAAGGGAACGATTCCGGATTACATCCCAAGGAAAGCCTTTCGCACGAGGTCCGATTGGGACAACTCGCTTCCTGTGCCCTCCATGACGATTCGGCCGGTCTGCAGGACATAGGCCCGGTGGCAAACCTTTAGGGCCTGAAACACGTTCTGCTCCACCAAGAGCACGGTTACGCCTTCGCTGGTGATGCGCTCGACGGTGCGGAAGATTTCGGTGACCATTAGCGGCATTACCCCCAGGGAGGGTTCGTCCAACATAAGTAAATCGGGGCGTGACATAAGGCCGCGGGCAATAGCTACATGCTGCTGTTCGCCTCCGGAGAGCGTACCGGCGCGCTGGTCAGCCCGTTCTCTGATCCAGGGAAAGAGTCGCAATACCGACTCCATCGTTTCCGCAATTTGCTCATTGGAATCGACTGTGTATGCGCCCATCGTGAGGTTGTCCTGAACCGACAGGCGTGGGAAAAGCCGCCGTCCTTCGGGGACGAGTGCGATCTTCATCTTGACGACATCATAGGGCTTACGTCCGGAAATCACCTGATCGTTCAGGCGAATTTCGCCTTTTATAGGTTTGAGCAGGCCGAGTATGGTTTTGAGCAGGGTGGTCTTACCCCCGCCGTTGGAACCGATCAGCGAAACAACCTCACCCTTTTTGACCTCAAATGAGACATCCTGAATAGCCAGAAGTCCCTTGTAACCCACTGATATATTATTGACGGACAGCATTGTATCCCTCTCCCAGGTAAGCACGGATGACCTCGGGGTCTGCCACTACTTCCTTCGGCGAGCCCTCAGCGATCTTAGCGCCGGAGTTAAGCACGATAACTCTGTCGGAAAGTTCCATCACCGCCTCCATAACGTGCTCTACTACTACGACAGTCAACCCGTTCTCGCGCACCTTGCGGATCAGTTGGATCATTCCTCGAAGTTCCACCGGCGTGAGTCCGGCCATGGACTCGTCCAGCATAAGCAGTTCTGGCTCCATAGCCAGAGCCATTGATACTTCCAATCTTTTCTTGTCTGATATGGTCACCTCAAGCGCGTTGTAGTTCTTTTTCTCGATCAATCCCGTGAAGCTAAGGACTTCTTCGGCTTTTCGGCGTACCTCGTGAACTGTGGTGTGCCGCAAGAAAGCTCCAGTCATGACGTTTTCCACCACCGTCATATCGCTGATGACCTGCACGATCTGAAATGTCCGGACGATGCCGAGCTTACTGATGACGTGCGGTTTCCGGTTCGTAATATCCTGGCCCTTGAAGAAGATCCGGCCCTTGTCCAGGCGATGGAAGCCGGTGATGCAGCTGAAGAGCGTGCTCTTGCCTGCGCCGTTAGGCCCGATGATACTGATAATCTCCCCCTGGTTCACCTGGAAAGAAACATCCTCATTGGCCCTCAACCCGCCGAAGTATTTGCTGACGCCCTTAACATCCAATAGCAACGAAGCGCTCATTTACCTCTCCCTGCCAGGCTGGTTATGTAGCCCCAGACCCCGTTAGGCAAGTACATGGAAATAACGGTGATCAGGGTACCATAGACAATCATGTCCACACCTGTGCCTTTGTAGCCCAGCCAGGCCCTGCTGTATTCGGAAAGTGAGATCAAGATGGCCGATCCAATCACAGGCCCCAGAAACCGTATTCGCTCCGCCCAGCATTGCCACCAGCACGATCTGGACGGAAATCGGCAGGATCATCACGCTCTCCGGGTCGATATAAAGGATGTACTGAGCGTAAAAAGTCCCGGCCATCGCAGTGAGAAATGCGCTGATCATGATGGCATACAGACGGTAGCGCACCACGTTGACACCTAAAACATTGGCGATATCATGGCTCTCCTTGATAGCCCTCAAATAGTATCCCATCTTTGACCTGGACACCCAGTAACAGACCGCTATTGCGAAAAGCAGGAAAGCCAGCATGATGTAGTAATATGGCAGCTTGGAGGAATGAAACATGAAATTGACCAGCGATTCAGGTAACATGGGAATAGTGAGCCCCTCTGCCGCCCCGACTGCTTGCCAGTTGTTGAACACGATGCGAAGGATTTCTCCGAACGCGATGCTCGCAATGGCAAAGTAGTGGCCTCGCAGGTTGGAGCAGGGGTAACCAATGGCTGCGGCCATCAGTGAAGCAATGATCCCGCCTACCACGAGACCTATCCATGGACTGATATTGAAGGTCAACAGCAGGTAGGAAGAGGCATACGCCCCTATCCCGAAAAAAGCCGCCTGGCCGAAGGAGAACATCCCCGCATAGCCGCCCATCAAGTTCCAGGCCACTCCGCACATGGCAAACATGAAAACAAGGATCATGACATGCACGCCGAAGGATGAGTCGATCACCAGCGGCAAAATGACTAATAGCGCCAGCACGATTACGCCCAGGGACAGTTTCTTGACGTTGTAAGTATCCATTTCTACCATCCCCTCAGCCCTTGCGGCCTGATCCAGACAGTGATCAGATACATGGCAAAAACGATTGCCAGTTTATAGGCAGGGTCAAAGATATATCCGCCCATCGTCTGGACCACTCCCACTAGAATGCCTGCGATGAAAGCGCCCTCTATGCTGCCGAATCCACCCAGGGCCACTATGGCGAAGCAGGTCAGGCCAAAAGTGCCGCCTACGAAAGGATATATGTAGTAGTGGGTCGCAAGCAATGCTCCGGCCACACCCACAAGAGCCGAGCCTATCCCGAATGAAAGCGAGTTGATGCGCTCCGTATTGATGCCCATGATCACCGCGGCTTCACGATCCATTTCTACTGCGAGGATAGCTTTGCCGAGACGGGTATTTCGCAGGAACCAAAAGCATCCGAAAGAGGCGACGATGCTGCCGATCGAGCTAACGAACTTGGGAATGCTTAGTTTTATTCCGGAAATGTCCCAAGTGCCCGATAATAGTGTGTGCTCGATGGATCGAAAGTTGGGAGTCCAGATTAGAGCCGCGAAATTCGCCAGGAAGATGCTGATACCGAAAGTCACCACCAACTGGGCTAAGGCAGGCCCCTGCATCACCTTGCTAATGATAAACCGATAAATGAACATTCCGAACAAGAAGAGGACTACGGCGTTGACAGGTATCGAAAACAGAGGGTCGACACCGGCCATCACATATAGCCAGTAAGAAATGAACATGCCGATCATAAGGAATTCGCCGTGCGCGAAGTTGAGCACATTCATGACACCCCAGATCAGGGTAAGGCCGATTGCCAACAACGCATAGACGAGACCGATCAGAATGCCGTTAACCAGCTGTTGTACTAGTTGCTCCATATGTGAACACTCCGAATCATCCGTTGCTGGAGGCCCTTAGCTTCCAGCAACGGTCCGGTTTTAGATCGCGGTTACTTACGGTCTTTCCAGGGCGGGAACGGCCACACCACGTCACGACTCGCCGCATCGAAAGGCCAGACGGTATAATAGGCCTGATCCAGGATCTGCACGAGCATCGCTGAAGAGTGAATGTTCTGGTGAGATTTGGGATCGAACTGGATCCCCTTCCACGGATTGATGATCTGGTCCCCGGGGATATTTGTTTCCAGAAGCGCCTTCACGACGGCTTCAGGTTCCGTAGATTTGGCGCGGTTGAAAGCATCGGCCAGAACAAAAGGCGCTGAAAAGCTTCGGGCGGTGTTCTCTCCCATGGGGATCTTGTACTTTTGCTGATACAAGTCCGCGACCTGCCCCACCATCGGCTTCTTTTTTGCCAGGTCCAGAGCGAACGTAGAGCGCACCAGGAAATAATTGCCGTCTGCCTTGACCGTCGGCAGATAGTCGGATTCGACATATCCCGCCATAGTCAAGAAGCCTTGAGGCACCAGATTCATCTCTTTGAAGGTCTTGGTGAATAGAATGGCATCTGTGATGTAGGCCGCGTGCATGACGACGTCCGGTTTGGCCGAGATGATCTTGCCTACTTCGCTGGTCACGTCGCTCGCGTTCGCAGGATACGCAAGGTCAACTACGACATCGTATCCGAACTCCTTTGCGTAGGTCTTCTGCATCTTGGCTACGTTCGCGCCAAACTCGGTGTTCTCATAGACTATGGCAACGGTCTTGACTTTCTTGCCCGTCTTGGTCTCCAGGTCTTTCAGAAACTCGAACTGGTTGCGGGCCATTGTGCCGTCATGGGGTGAGACGCGGAAGAAATATTTGAAGTTGCGCTCGGTCAGAGTGGGTGAAGACGAGTCAGAGCAAACATAGGGAATCTTCAGTCTCTCTGCCGCCTGGCTGGCGGTCTTGGTGACTGCGCTCTGGTAAGCGCCGAGCAGGGCCACAACTTTCTCCTGAGTGATCAGACGTTCGGCCTCGGCCAGACCATTCTTGGGGTCGCCCTTTGTGTCCGCGTAGATGACCTCGATTTTGGCTCCGCCCAGATTGGGAATTCCCGCTTCCTTGGCAAAAGGAAGGTTCAGGTCGAACTTTCCGTTGATGATCTCAACCGCCAGGTCGACTCCACGCTTGCAGTCCATACCGGTGGCGGCCAGGTTGCCCGTGAGCGGGTAAACAGCGCCGATCTTGATTACCTTCTGCTGGGCCAGGGCTTGACTGCCAACCAGCGCCAGAACCATGGCGCAAATCGCCAACACTATTGCAATCCTTCTCATCTCCATGTTTCTCTCCTCGCTTTCCGGAGCCGCCGCTTAGCGACCGCTCATGGATTGAAGGTTGATGTCACTCGGTCCGGGAGTTATTCCCGGAGCCAATACCATATCCTGAAAAATCGGGGAAACGGCTTTTCCGTGAAATGCGATTATTCGCCTGCTTAGCTGTTCACCGATTTTCTCACACTACCGCTCCGATGTACCAGGGCTGAAACTCCATCTGTCCCTGGCCTGCCAGTTCGCTTTTTGTCTTCCTGCCGGACGCGATTTCCAGGACCAGATCGAAAATCCGGCTTCCCATTTCCTCGATACTCAGCCCCGCTTCCAGGATCTGCCCGCAGTCTATATCCATGTCAGCCTGCATCCGGCGGTACATTGCGCTGTTTGAAGCCAGTTTCAGAGTAGGGGCAGGAACAGAGCCCAGGACAGTCCCGCGTCCGGTCGTGAATGCAATGAGATGCATTCCCCCGGCAATCAGGCCCGTAACGGATACGGGATCGAACCCGGGGGTATCCATAAACACAAGACCCGGACCATTCACCGGGTCGGCGAATCCTACCACCTCCATGAGGTTTGTGCTACCGCCTTTAGTGGCCGCTCCCAAGGATTTTTCCAGGATGGTCGTAATGCCACCTGCTTTATTGCCGGGCGTAGGATTGTTGTCGAGCCGGCTGCCGTTGCGTGCCGTGTAATCTTCCCACCAGCGGATGCGAGCCACGAGCTTTTCCCCGACCTCTCGGTTGACCGCACGCCGCGTCAGCAAATGTTCTGCTCCGTAGATCTCCGGGGTCTCGCTAAGCACAGCCGTCCCCCCGTTGCGCACCAGCAAATCCGCCGCTGCGCCCAGCGCAGGGTTGGCCGTGATTCCCAGTACCGTCGGAGCCGCCGCACTCCAGCCCCAGTTGAGGCGGCCGGCAGGAACGGTGCGGCGTTGTACCTGATCAGCTCGCTCCAGAAGCTTGCTGACTTCGGCGACACCTTTGTCCACAGTCGCGTTGGAGCCGCCCTCATCCTGGATGACCATGGTCTGCACCCGTTCGTTGGGCCGCAAATCCGGTAGCCTGCAGCAAGGATTCCACCAGGTTCTGCTCACAGCCCAGCCCCAGAATCAGCCCGCCGGCGAAGTTGGGTTGCCGTGCGTATCCCGCTAACGAGCGCTGCAAATACGTTACGGCGTCACCGCCTGGCGTCATACAGCAACCGCTGTTGGCGCCGAGAGCCACTACCCCGTCCACATTGGGATAGCGGGAGATGACCTCCGGGCCGAAATGCCTGGCGATCAGATGCGCCGTACTCAGTGAACAGGTGACCGTGGAGAGGATGCCAACGTAGTTGCGGACGCCGACTGAGCCGTCCGGTCGTAGAAATCCCTCAAAGGTTCGCCGGGCGTCGTCCGCAACAAACTGGGTCGGCCGGGAGTCCTGGCTATAGGCATAATCACGGGTGAAGTTGCGCAGAGTCACGTTGTGGGTATGAACGTGCTGCCCGGGCTCGATGTCGGCGGAGGCAAATCCGATAATTTGGCCGTATTTGATAATGGCTGCGCCTGCTGGGATACGGCGCACCGCCGCCTTGTGGCCGGCCGCAATGTCATCGAGAAGGACCACATCCTCATCGGGGAGCCGCTCTCCACGGCCCAACGCGTTCAACGCCACCACTACGCTGTCGTCAGGGTGTAGCCGAATGCATAATCGGCCGGCGTTTGTCATGAAGTCCCTTCTTTGTATGGAGCAGGCTTCATCTTTGACTCTTGTCATTCTTTCGAGCCGCTCGCTTACCACCCTTGAGCTCAATTTCGAATAGAGCATTCACGTCCAGTTCGGTTCCCAAGTTCTGTTGGATAATGTCTGCAACACTTTTCAGATGCTGCACCATTTTCTTCTCAGCTTTCGGCAGGTCTCCGGCAGCCAACAGAGCGGTTATTTCCCTGTGATAATCAAGAGCTTTTTGAAGAGCGCTCGGTAGCTGATTGACCTCCGCAATGAACTCATGGAGAAGGTCGCCAATGGTCTCCAAAAATTTTACTAGAACCCGGTTTTGGCCGAGGCGCGCCAATTCAAGATGGAATGCCGCATCCAGCTTGTTGAACTCTTCCACATCCCCATTTTGCGAGGCGACCGTCTGTTTGTCCAGAATGGCTCTGAGGCCGTTGATCCCCTCTTTCGTCGCACGGAGAAAGGCCAAGCGGACGGAAGCCTTTTCCATGAAGAGCCTGGCCTCCAAAAATTCCCGCACCGTAGCCGAATCGAGGAGAAGGTGAGGAGATAAAGAGCCTACGTAGCGTGCCGGAGAACTCACTTGGACTGACGTTCCGACCCCCGGTTTTGCCGCGAGCAGTCCCATGACTTTGAGTTTGTGGATGGCCTCCCTCACGGTGTTGCGGCTAACTGAAAGCTGCTCGGCCAGTAGATTCTGAGGAGGAAGCCTGTCCCCGGGTTTGAGGTCCCCTGAAACTATACGATCGTGAAGAACTCGGAAAACCTCGTCTGATGTCGACATCCTATGTATGGCAGTAATATCCACCATTCAGGGTGCTCCTAATGTCGCAACGACAGGGGGTCGGACGGACTTAGCCTTGTTTAGATTGAGTTGGATAATACGATTATCCTACTATCTCACCGCCGTCAACCAAAAAAGTCCCGTCATATAACCGGTGGCTTATCCGTAACATGGGTATTTTGCTGGATTATTTTCCAAGGGCGTGAAGATTTTGGGTCGCGTCAGTAAGGGAGGTTGTACTGACCAATTTTACCGCTATCACCGTTGTTTTATCGGGAGTCGGCTGCGGGAAACGCCGGCTTTGGATCGCCGAAGAAGCCGGATTCCCATTTAGATTCCGAGTGACTCGGGGCGTTCACATCTCCGATTATTATGATACCGGTACCGAGTTGCTGCCGTATCTTTTTGAGAGCCTCCACAATGAGATTTTCCTCGAAAGCCTGCCGCTCGATGCCTATTGTCAACTTCATTCGATGATTAGATTTCAATATGAACTGGAATAACAATAATTTCTGTCTTACCGTTACGTCTTGAGAACTTCATGGCCGCGTGTTTACCTTCCCCGTGGAATGAACCAGCCGGGACTTCCAAGGGTTTACAAATTACATCAAGTGGCAGTCAAGATTAGGAGTAGAAAGCCGGCGAAGGTATTTCTTGACGGGCGCAGCTTTCTCCAGTATTAGTTCACCACACGAGAAATTATCGAAGTGCATTTTATTCTAAGCCCTTGAAAATAGGGTTATTTGCGTTTTGAAGGGGGAAATGGATATGAAGAAATGTCTACTTGTCTTTGCGGCCATTCTTCTTTTCGCGTCCGCTCCGGCGCTGGTATGTGGCTTTGACTTCTCAGGTGGCTTTCCCGGTCTTTGGAAAGGGGGAATGTTTGGGGAATCGAAAAGTTGCGATCCATACGGTGGATCAAGAATCGGGTCGTTCTATGTTGGTTGGGAAGAGAGCCGCGATGGCTTTGTGTTTTCAGCGGACACAGAAGGAATTGGTCTGTTTTTTGATATCACGGCTCTTGAACACCGAACGCCGGTGAGGGGACTCTGGCTGGGCCTGTCCAAAGAAATTTCTCTGTGGAGCAATTGCGGCGTCGTGGTATCAGGATGGTACCTCATACCGAGCGGCGTCTCAGAATTAGAATCCATCAACCACGGCACGGTTTTCGACAGGACCTGGGATGCTAAGGCGGACTGGGGCTACTTGGAGGCCCTAGCCACATTTGGTTGTGGAGGAGGGTCCCTACTAGCAGGTTTCCGGTTACGATCATTTCAGCACTCGGTTCACTAATCCTTTCAATCTTTTTGGAATCGAGTCTCTCGTAACCGATCGGGCCGATGTGACAGCCAACTCGTACATTCCGCTGGTGGGGGTTCAGTGGCGGAACATTGGCGCCACATACAGCCTAACGGTCAGGGCTGTTGGGTTTCCCGTTATTCCCGGTGACATCAACTATCTTCAGTCCTTTGTAGGGGCACTTGCCTTAGAGGCCACGAGCCACTACAAGAACAGTTCCTTCCTGGAAGTCTTCGCCGAATACGCATGGAAGTTTGGTCCCGCGGACATCGGCGTATTTGGGCGGTACAATACGACTCATATTAAATCTGATGCCACCTTTAACTTTATCGTTCCTGGTGGCGTTATCGCCGCCAGTAAGACCTATTCTGTTGCAATCAACAGAAATTCCTGGACCTTAGGCGGCCAATTGGCCCTTGCTTTTTGACGAAAAGTAAGCTGATATAAAAAGTTATCATAGAGTTTCTTGAGGGCTGAATCCGACATTCTATATCCTTTAATCTCATCTCTAGGAGCCTCAGCGCCATAGCGACGGATCCCTTAGGTCGGTTTGATGTTTGGGGACAAGCAAGCCGCCAAATCTGCTCTCTTGTCGATCATAGGTCTCCTTCATAGGGCAGTTTGCAAGCCGAGAACTAAAAAAAGCCACCTAGGTCTATTTCTAAGCAGCTTTATTTATGTGGCTTTTCTTGGTGGGCCGTCGGGGAATCGAACCCTGAACCTACTGATTAAGAGTCAGTTGCTCTACCAATTGAGCTAACGGCCCACTGAATTAAGTAAAGTAACCCGGTCCGACGCCCTTTGTCAAGGTTTGCCGCTCACTTGAACTCACGTTCCGTTTTGTTTTGAGGAATGATCTTAGTGATTCGAGACCTATCTTTTCGGGCACAGCCTGTGAGAGAAGCAGGCTTGAAAGATCATGCGACTTTTTAAGGGGATTGTGGCGTTTTTCAGTGTATCAGGGCAGTTTCCGGATGAGCAATCACCACACAGGCTCAGATCAAAACCCACCCAGAGGTTTCAGTTAGAGAAAAGAAAAGCCCACTCGCGTGGGCTTCAATACCAGAAAAACTGCTTTGAAAGGATGTGAAAGACTGGTTCTAAAATGGACTGAAAAAATTAATGGCGAACTTGGCGCCCAATATGTAGCTTTGCCTGCGCAAATCGAAGCCGTACGGTTGTGTATTGAGGGTGACACCGCCGAGTTTCGCCACAGCGGTCACATTGGATCTAGTAGCGAGGTACGACCAGGTTCCGAATACGCCGAGGGAACCTCCCATGAGGTCCCTCGCGTATTCCGCGAAAGCCTCCAGGAAATAACTATTCCGAAGAGAGCCGTTTGTCTCAGTCCTGATTGTCCCTGCGGTGGTCTCATGGTAAGTGAGATCGCCCGGGACATAGGGAAATCCGATCAGGCCCACACGCAGCCGAGGACCTTGATTCACCATGAGACCTACATAAGGAATGTAGGATTTGAGGGTCGAATCCGCCGTATCCGTGTTAAGGCTGACAAATCCCACGGCGTCCGCGGCGTCACTGAAATTGGTCGAAAAGGAATCGAAACGAAAACCGCCTACAATGTCCATGCCCCCGTAGCATGAGAATGTTCCGCCAACGTCCAGATTGTACCATCGCGTATTCGTGACCCAGGTCCTCGAAGTTGAAAATACCACCACACCGCCGCTGTACACTTCTTCTGCTCGATGATTAAATGGAGCGAGCCAGGATCCCCTGGCATAGAGCCCGAGGCAATCCCCAAGTCGGCTGTTTGCCCATAGCGCAAGCCACATGCCATCAAGATTATACCGTAGCTGAATCCGGCGTACGCCGGGCACTATTGGAAGCGCCTGAGTCTCAGATGTGCCCACTATATGATTCGTGCCAAGGTACCCGACATCAAATGTCAGGCCGCCTCGCTGCAAGGGATCATATGGTCCGCATCCGCCACCGCGAAACATGCCTCCCAGAGACGGAAGCCCTGCGCTTGCACGGAAATCCGGTAGTATCTGAGCTGAAACCAGGGCCGGCGCCAGCGCTAACAACACGACACTCACCAAGGAAAAACAACTCGTCTCATCCCCAATACCCCCTATTGACCGCATAAAAACTCTCGCACGAGAGAGTGAATTAAACTTTCAACCACAAACTTTCGCCAGAATACCTAATTCACTAACAGGAGAATAATTAGTTGTCAAGGGATATTAGCCCCAAAGGCTAGCGGATCGGTCTGAGCTTTTGCACTTCCGACAGCGGCAACTTGTTTCATCACCGGCAAGAAACGAGGCGCCAATGTGATAAACACAGTGGCCAAGAACGGCTCGACTATCCTACTCAAGAGCCCGACGTTTCACTGGAAAGAATTATCAGCGCTCCTTCTGTTGGAGACCTTCCGAACAGACTTGTCGCCTTATGAAGCTATAGACCCGCTCGGCCATTCACGCCTTGAATCTTGAGTATCCTCGTCACGATACCAGAGTTGCACCAATCTTTCCTGCAAACCGAGTCTAATACTTGGATCTAGCTAATTGGGAAACTGGGGGCACTTTACTGAATTTGCCGTCGCGCGAATTACGTATAGTGTACCTGGAATTCCGCAGAATTTTTGGCGCTTCGTTCTTTCGTTTCGTTAAATAGGCAAATACCGGATGAGCCAAAAAAAACCTCCGACAATGTAGGAGTCTTGTCGGAGGCTAGGATATGCAACGTGTCGTTGCTCTATTGAATCTCTTGGCGTATGAACGCGTCTATCACTGGTTGAAGTTAATGCACACAGACGAAATTCCATCCGTGGTAAAGTCCCCTGGATTACCTGCAACGACAACCTCAACGCGGCCTGGAGGGTTGGGGGACGGGGAAGGTAACAAAGTATATACTCTGTGTAGGAGCCAAAGTAAGCGTTACGGTGGTCTCGCCCCCGACCGCGATGAAAGATCCTGAAGTAGACCAGATTATTGGCAGTGTCTAGGACGGAAACCGAAAAAGATAAGCCTGCCACGAGAGGATTCTTAAATGTAAGTGTTACCTTGACCAGTTTGGTGGGGTCCAATGAGGCGAAGGGGAACGGAGGACCAAAATCAGTATTATTGTCAAAAACCCCACCAGCCTCATCAGTAAGAGTAAATGGCGCTACAGTTCTGTCGCATGTGAGGCCCCGCACCGCCCCCCCAGTGTGCCTGGTCATCACAACGGCCGTGGGTTGGTGCCAATTCCTCTTCACCTTCAAGCCCAACAATCTTCTCAGATCACGAGGACTCCTGAACACTGGCTGCGGCATGACAAATGGACTCTCGCCGCTCAGCAGGTTCTCCAACTGGAATCCTACGTTTACGAACCCGCCGACCGTGTTGTAATAGCCGTCGATCCGGTCGTGTCCGTATTCGTATCTCACGGTGAACACACCGTCTCTTGTAGTGAGGTCAGCTCCGCCTCGCCACCCATACACCTTGTCTCCAATGTCAAACTGGTAACCGACAAACTTGAGCCGCAAATCCATGGCATGGTCGAAAAGCGCATGGGAATATCCCGCCTCCAAATCGAAACTGTTCCCCTTATTCCGGAAGGCGTTGATAAGGACATCTCGGTTAAAAAGGTTTCCGTACCAGTTGAAGTTCAAATCAACGGCGTCGTCTCCGGCAATGTTCGCTGCGTATTCCAGCCCGAGACCGCCGGACGAATGCCACTTGTTGAACAGACGGGAAGTGTCATAGAAGCCGTTCACTCCCACGAAAGTGTTGGCGCCCATCATCGTGCGGTAACCACCTCCGAAAGAGAGATCAACCCTGTTGTGTTGAAGAATGCGGCTGAGCAAAGATACAGTCGGTTCTTCCAGAAATCCCAGCCTTCCGCGTGAGCCTCTCCGAACAGGACGGAATCGCAGTTCAAGCGAAATGGAAGAACATAATCCGCAGTGAATCTTCCCGTCCTCACGTTGTTTCCGAAACTGTAGAGAAAGCCCAGCTCAAGATTGGAGATACGGGGTATTATGCCGCTGAACATGCCGCTGGACAGGGGGATAATGTCAGAACAAGGCTGGGTTCCATAGGCGCTACCCGGCATACCCAAAGGGTTGGAAGGCGTCAGTAGTTGACCGGTGGCGCTCGGAGAGGGGGGGATGAAAGGACCACCCTTACCCGTGAACAATGAAGGACCTTGTGCCCCTACCAGACCGACCAACGTACAAGTAAGAAGGATTGAGAGAATCCCGAGGAAAAGAACCCGACGCGTGCGTGCGCCACCCATATCAGCCTCCTAAACCACTCACTAAATGCTTGAGGCCTCTCCAAGACTCAGCGGTGAGCGACAAAGGCAGCCGCGGACCTAGGCCTCAAGGGCAACCAATATAAAAATCATAAAACTTGATGGTTGAAGCATAGTTTAGGAGTGGGTTCATGTCAAGGAAATTGTTCGCTATGACAGGCAGTTAATCGTGTTTATCTAGAATATCTAATTCACTAACAGGAGAACATTTAGTTGTTAAGGGATATTAGCCTCAAGGGCTGCCAGATCAGTCTGAGCTGTTGCCCTCCTGACAGCAACAACTTGTTTCAGCACTGAGAAAAAACGGGGCATCAATGTGATAAACACAGTGGCCGAAGAACCGCTCGACTATCCTACTCAAAAAGCCCGAAGTTTCACTGGAAAGAATTATCAGCGCTCCGTCTGTTGGAGGTCTTCCGAACAGACTTGTCGCCTTATGACGCTATAGACCCACTTGACAATTCACGCCTTGAATCATTCCCTATAAACAATGTATTATAAGTGCGCTGTCACAATTACCTATGCGGAATCGGACGAGACGCTGATGAAAACAGTAAAATTGGTCGTATCATCTTTTCTCGAGGATTTCGTCAGCGGCGAACCCGACGAGGCGTTGCGCAAGAAGTATGAGCTAACCCCCTCGGACCTGTCACGTGTGATAAACGAGCTGAAACAGCGAGGGAGGATTACTCCCGAGGTAATTGACAGCCGTCGAGGACGACTCAAAGTTCGATTCGGCTCCGAAGATGGGCCTCCTGACCCGGCCAAAGAAGGCAAAGTAGCCGTTGATTTGAACACCGGCTGGGTGCTCTATTGCCCGTCATGTGGGGCGCCGGTAAGGCGTGAGGCAACGCGATGCGATTATTGCAATGCCGCCTTGGATTTCTCGCTGAAAGGCAAGACTGTAAACTGTCCCAACTGTTTCGCCGCGACACCCGCGGACGGGAGATTTTGCGTTCGCTGCTCCCGCCCTGTTAAGGGCATGGTTCGAGATGACAAAATTATGGAGGACCGGATTTGTCCGCGATGTAATATTCCAATGCGGGCCAAACAGATTGGTGAGTTTGCTCTTATAGGATGCGACCAATGCGCAGGCGTATTCGTGCCTCACGAAGTTTTCGAGATGATGCAGGAAAAACGCGACTCGGTAGTATTTACCGCAATAGCGCCGCCAAGAGTCCAGGTAGATGTTGGATCGAACGCATCTTACGTAAGATGCCCCGTGTGCAAGCAAGTGATAAATCGGGTTAACTTTGCAAGAATTTCCGGAGTGATTGTTGACGTCTGCCGGGAGCATGGAATCTGGTTCGATGGCGGGGAGATAGAAAAGATAATGGATTTCGTGGCTCACGGCGGGCTTCAAAGAGCCAAGGCAGTGGACGTGGAGCGTTTGAAGGCTGAAGAGGAACTGATAAAACTCAAAAGCAGTTCAGTGGGACATCCCGTAGCGTCCGTTGACACGTCGTGGGGGAATTTTGGCGCCGCATCGGGCCATCCGGGGCTTCTGGAATCTCTGGGATGGGCGTTTGGTCTGTTTAAGGATTGATTGGTCGAAAGAGGACATGATGGTCGAAAAACCGATAGTGGCGGTGAGAAAAACCCAGCCGGCGACAGTGCTGGAGGACATAAGAATTGCGATGGAGAATGCTCGCTTCAGGGATTACTTGGATCCATCGGCGCCAGTGATCCTGAAGGACAATATTTCATGGCATTTCCCTTTTCTTGGGGCCAATACCACGCCTTGGCAATTGGAAGGAGTGATTTTGGCGCTCAAAGAAGCCGGTTATGAAAAGATCGTGTGCGTTCAGAATGAGACGGTGGTGACCAACGCGTTCAAGGGCGAGCGTCTCAACAAGTATGTGCCGATTTTCGAGAAATATCAAGATACCGATCCTGTACAATTTCAGAGAATCGGACATAACCTGGGTCCCTTACCGCCCCAAGGGAGAAATGCGTGTCCTGAACAAGATATTTCCGGAAGGTCTAAAGATTCCCGAGTATTTCATCGGCAAGAACATCGTGCATCTTCCCACCGTGAAGTGCCACATCTACACCGGAACCACAGGGTCCATGAAAAACGCCTTTGGCGGGCTACTCACCTCAAGGCGCCACTACACACATTCAGTGATTCACGAGACGCTCAACGATCTGTTGACCATCCAAAAAGAGATTCATGCGGGAATATTTACGGTTATGGACGGGACTGTATGCGGCAATGGGCCCGGCCCAAGGACGATGATACCGGTAGAAAAAGATTTGATGCTTGCTTCCGCTGACAGCACGGCCATAGACGCTGTAGCGGCGAAAATGATGGGGTTCGACCCCATGCAGCTGAAGTTCATAAGGATAGCTGACGAGTCGGGCCTCGGCAAAGGGCGTTTAGACGAAATACAAATAATAGGCGAAGATATATCCGCGGAAAACTGGGGCTTCACAGTGGGCAATAATACGGCCTCAGCCGTGGGCAATTTTATCTGGTTCGGCCCCTTAAAGCCACTGCAGAAGCTGTTCTTCCGAACGCCCCTTGTGTATATGTTCGTATTCGGGTCTTTTTTCTACCACGACTTCATATACTGGCCCTTAAAGGCAAAACGTCAAATGGACGCCTTCAAGAAAGCCAGTAAATGGGGAACGCTTTTCGACAGTTACCCTCAATCGTAGTTTGTAAGAGACAAAAGAACGATCATGCTAATCCCCCCTGAAGAATTCAGCGTTCAGGTGATCGTTCAGTTCTTTCCGCACCCTAGCTCGAACAGCTTTAACATCTCTTCGCCACTGCGCCTGTTTTTCCAGGGCCTCGTCCTCCCAGGGGAGCCGTTTCTCGGGAGATTTGGCCAGAATATCGCGCTCCAATTCCCGAGGGACCGGGGACTGCAACAGCTTCTCGTAACGGACCTTAAGCCGCCGTATCACATGAAGCAGTTTGAGGAGATCGTCCTGCGATAGATGTTTGGACTGCTTTCCGGGAGAGATCTGTTTAGGGATGAGATGCAGATCTTCGAGCGGTGTGCCCTGCTTCAGGGCCCTGTTGATAATGCTCTTAAGATGGCGGTAGTTGCTTTCGAAGTCTCCGGGAGGCGCGGAAACCTCATTGGCCGGATCGGAAAACGGAGACAGCATCACCATACCTCCTACTAAAAATGTGGAATACGAGAGGGGTCCGACGCGCCCAACTCTCGAAAACACTGGCCTGATAACATGGCATCTAACCCTAGTCAAGAAATAGTTGATAGTTTTTGTTTAGCATATTGATGAAAATGGATAAAAGGAACATTATTCGGGTTCAACCACCTTCGACGCGCGCGTCGTACGCGCTGGAATCCCGACGGGATGGAAGGACAACTTGGCGCCGTCCGGTAGGTAGGCGACCTTGGAACGCTAGTTATGTCAATGGATTACGCAATAAGCAGGGAGGCTGTCTGCCAACCGATTGTTGGACCGCGTAGCCATTCGGTCACTTGGCAAGAAAGGCCAAAGTGTGTCAGCTTCTGAGACTGCTCCCCGGCCTCCCCCTCAACGGGGGGAGAGACCATTTCCTGCCGTTGACGAGGGGACCAAAAGGGGGTCGTGTTCGGGGTGGTCCCAGGCGTAACTAAGACGACTGCTCCCAGGGAATAGACTAATGCGTATTGATCCGCGAGCGCTCTTTACTTTCCGTCCTTGCTGCCTTAATTTGATTTAGCTTGCCAAGGTTCCCGGAATCGGGGCAAGAAGTTTCAACATTAGTTCGACATTTAATTTGTCGTCGTAAAAATAAGACCTTATACTTCTTGAACGAAGATCCGGCCGGCACGATGTGGCGGTCTGCGTCATTTTGATAGGATTTAACTTGCAAGCTCGAGAGATAGTTATACGAGGGGCACGCCAACACAATCTCAAGAACATCGACTTGACGATTCCGCGCGACAAACTCGTGGTAATAACAGGTCTTTCCGGGTCCGGGAAGTCCACGCTGGCTTTTGACACTCTGTATGCCGAAGGTCAAAGACGTTATGTGGAGTCGCTCTCCGCGTACGCCAGACAGTTCCTGGAAATGATGGACAAGCCGGATGTAGACCTTATCGAGGGGCTTTCGCCGGCCATCAGCATCGAACAGAAGACCACTTCCAAGAACCCGAGGTCTACGGTCGGCACTGTTACCGAGATTTATGATTACCTGCGTCTCCTTTACGCCCGTGTGGGGATTCCCCATTGCTGGGAATGCGGCCGCCCCATCACCTCCATGACGATTCAACAAATGGTGGACCAAATCATGGCGCTTCCGTTGGGAACGCGTATTCATCTGCTTGCGCCGATCGTCAGCGGGAGAAAAGGAGAGTATCACAAAGAGTTGCAGCATCTCGCGCGTGAAGGTTTCGTGCGCGTGAAAATCGACGGGAAATTGAGGGATCTATCTGACGACATAAAACTGGATAAGAATAAGAAACACAACATAGAAGTGGTTGTCGATCGGCTGGCGCTCAAGGAGGGCATGGAAAAGCGATTGGCCGACTCATTGGAGACCGCTGTGCGCATGGGGCAAGGCACGGCCATGGTAGAAGAACAAGAAGGGGAGACACACGTCTTCAGTGAGAAGTTTTCTTGCCCGGAGCACGGCATTTCTTTCGGAGAAATCTCGCCCAGGCTCTTTTCATTCAATAATCCTTTCGGCGCGTGTGAAGTTTGCAGCGGGCTGGGTGTGCAGATCCGCTTTGACCCTGAACTGATTGTTCCCAATCCCAATCTTTCCATCAAGCAGGGCGCCATAGCCCCCTGGGCCAACAGAAACTCCATCTTTTTCGATCAAACCATGGATTCCCTGGTCAAGCATTATGGGTTCACTCCGGACACACCTTTCCGGGACTTGCCCGATAAGATAAGAGAAATACTGCTCTTTGGGTCCGGGAACGAGCAAATCAATTTTTATTACGAAAGAGACGGTCGTAAGCACTTCTTCCGAAAGACATTCGAGGGGGTCATTCCCAATCTGGACCGCAGATACCGCGAATCGGATCGAGAGGATTTTTATGATGAATTCGGGCGGTACATGGCTACGGTCCCGTGTCCCTCTTGCGGAGGCGCTCGTCTGAAGAAGGAAGCCCTGCACGTTCTGATCGGGGGCATGCCGATAAATAAGCTGACAGCTCTTTCGGTCCGCGAAGCCTCGGAATTCATGAGCGACCTCCAATTGGATGACCGCCGGGCGGAAATTGGGCGTCGAGTAATCAAGGAGATTCGGAATCGACTCGGCTTCATGGAAAAAGTGGGCTTAACCTATCTGACATTGGACAGATCTTCCGCCACGCTTTCGGGTGGGGAATCGCAGCGTATCAGGCTCGCCACCCAGGTCGGATCGTCCCTCGTGGGGGTGCTGTACATACTTGACGAACCCAGCATCGGCCTCCACCAGAGGGATAATCAGAGGCTTCTCGGTACGTTAATGGATCTCAGGAATCAGGGGAATTCAGTGATCGTTGTGGAACACGACCCCGAGACCATTCTGAGCGCGGATCATGTTATTGACATGGGCCCGGGGGCGGGGCGCATGGGCGGTGAAGTCGTCTTTTCCGGAAAACCCCAGGATATCCTCGAATCAGAGGCTTCACTGACCGGCAAATACCTCGCGGGAAAGGAACATATCCCGATACCCAAGAAACGTCGGGCCCCCGGACGAAAAAAGATCGTCATTAGAGGCGCTCGCGCAAATAATCTCAAGAACATAGATGTCCAAATACCGCTCGGATTGTTTACTTGTATAACCGGCGTTTCCGGTTCCGGGAAAAGCACACTGATGGTGGACGTCCTGCGCAAGTCATTGTCCCAGCGCCTTTACCGGAGCCGTCTTAAAGCCGGGGAAGTGGATGCTATCGAAGGAATCTCATACATAGACAAGGTCATCGACATAGATCAGAGCCCGATAGGCCGCACCCCACGGTCCAACCCGGCCACTTACACAGGTGTGTTCACTTTTATCCGGCAGCTATTCGCCAACTTACCCGAATCACGAATGCGAGGATATAAGCCGGGCCGCTACAGCTTCAATGTGAAAGGAGGCCGGTGCGAGGCGTGCCGGGGTGACGGTATTATCAAAATCGAGATGCAGTTCCTGCCGGATGTATATGTAAAGTGTGAGGTGTGCCACGGCAAGCGGTACAATCGTGAAACTCTGGATATCAAATTCAAGGGCAAAAACATTTCCGACGTCCTGGACATGACTGTGAGCCAGGCGGCTGAGTTCATGGCCAATATTCCGACCGTCGCCGGTAGGCTCAAGACATTGCAGGAGGTCGGCCTGGACTACATCAAGCTGGGTCAGCCCGCGACCACTTTGTCGGGGGGTGAGGCGCAAAGAATAAAGCTCTCCAAAGAGCTGTCGAAGAGGAGCACGACCAGGACGTTGTACATTCTGGACGAGCCCACCACCGGACTTCATTTCGATGATGTCCGCAGGCTCCTGGATGTGCTGACGAGCCTGGTTGACCAGGGCAACACCGTTTTGGTCATCGAGCACAACATGGACGTGATCAAAGTCGCGGACCACATAATAGATCTGGGGCCGGAAGGGGGCGACGAGGGAGGCAGAGTTGTCGCCACCGGTTCCCCTGAGGAGATTGCGGCTCATCCCGGATCATACACAGGCATGTACCTCCGCGAAGTCCTAAATAACACGAAAGGATACCGCCCGTTCGCCGTTCAAGGGGACATTGTGACCCCCGCCGAGGCGCCTCCATCCGAAGTCGCTCCGGTTGTGCGGAAAAGAACCGTAAAGACTCTTCGCACGGATAAACGATCCTCAAATCGAATTCGTGTAGCCCGTGGCTGATCCGAGCCATTGATGGTCATGACCGCTGACAACATTTTTCTGAACGACTAGGGTGAGCTGCACTGAACTTCGCTCCAAAGCCACCCTCCCCCGATCCCCTCCCGTCGAGGGAGGGGGATTTGAAACCCTCTCCCCTGGCGGGAGAGGGAAGGGTGAGGGGGAAAATAGCGCCGAGGTGCGGTCCTTGTACAGACCAGCATTCATTAGATTCTTCGGAACCCGCAGATGCAATATTCAGAAGTCATAGATTATTTGAAATCGGTGGCCAACCCGGAATCAGTCAAGGGCATGGCGCGCTATGGAATAAATCCGGAAGCGGCTTACGGCGTTTCGATTCCGACATTGAGGACTATAGCCAAGAAAGCAGGAAAGGATCATGCTCTGGCGGAACAGCTCTGGTCTTCCGGCATTCATGAAGCGCGTATCCTGGCCTCTATGGTCGATGATCACCGCCAGGTAACTGCCGAGCAAATGGATAAATGGGCGCGGGATTTCAATTCGTGGGACATGTGCGATCAATGTTGTAATAATCTTTTTCGCAAGGTCAAGTTTGCCCGCGATAAGGCCCTCGCATGGAGTTCGTTCGAGGAAGAGTTCGTCAAGAGAGCTGGATTCGTGCTCATGGCGTGTTTGGCCGTTCATGACAAAAGGGCGGGAAATGACGAATTCCTGGCATATCTGCCTTTAATAAGAGATGCATCGCAAGACTCGAGAAATTTCGTGAAAAAGGCGGTCAACTGGGCCCTGCGGCAGATCGGAAAACGCAATGCTGATCTGAATCGGGCCGCTATCGAAACTGCGAACGAGATTGGACGATTGAATTCCAGCAGCGCCAAATGGATAGCCGCGGACGCTATCCGGGAGCTTGAGAGCCAAGCGGTTCAACAGAGGCTGCAAAATAAATCATTATTATAGGAGGTGATTATGGAAGAGAAGCCCAGAGTTGGGTACCGGGTGTTGGGCGCCATCAAAGGAGTGAAGGGTCATTGTCACGCCGGGCATAAAGTCGGGGAGGAGCTGGAGCTTAGCGGCCATGACGCGGGCGGCCTGTGCGGCTTCCTGTACCACGACGCGTTCCCGTACATCATCATGCTCCAGTTCGGGGGCGGGTTCCCGTCCGAATGGGGCAACCCCGACATTGTCGAGTTGGACTGTATGGACAAGTCAAACACGGTTACCGTCGAGTTGAAGCGAATACGGGAGTGAGGGGCAGGGTTGTGGCCCGAAAATAAGGATGTGGGGCAGGCTTTCCAGCCTGCCGTCTGAATGTCATTGCGAGCGAGCGAAGCAACCCCCGGTTGCGGATTGCTTCGTCGTTTCACTCCTCGCAATGACAAAATGAAGCAAGGCAGGCTGGAAAGCCTGCCCCACATGCAGAGTCCCATTCTAAACGGTTATTTCTCTTCCTTCTTTTGAGTCCTTGCCAACTCTCTGCGGCGCAGTTCTTTCCGAAGGATCTTGCCGATAGCGCTCTTGGGAAGGTCCTCCACGAATTCCACGTACTTCGGGACCTTATATTTCGCTAGGTTCTTTTTGCAGTAATCAATGATGTCGGGGATTGAGCTTTTCTCTCCAGGCTTTAGTACGACAAAAGCCTTTATCCGCTCACCGGAGTATGGATCAGGCACTCCGATGACGCAGGCCTCCAGTATCTTCGGGTGGGAAAAAGAGAAACTTCATCCACATCCCTTGGGTAAATGTTGAATCCGCTCGATATGATCATATCCTTCTTGCGATCCACTATTGTGAAATAACCTTCTTCATCAAAAGTAGCTATATCTCCGGTCAAGAGCCACCCATCTCTCAGGACGGCTGCGGTCTCAGCAGGCTGGTTGTTGTAACCTTTCATTACTTGGGGGCCCTTGATGCAAAGCTCCCCAGGAGTATTCGGCTCCGTAATCTCGATGTTGTAATCGTCCACGTCCACGAGTTTTGCGTCGGTATTACTTACCGGCAGGCCGATTGTCCCCGGCTTGGTCTTGGCCGCGGCCCCGGACGGAGTGACAGCCTTCCATGAACTTGCTTTTCCGGGAACATATTTGCCCCTGGGTCCGTACGGATTGATGTGCGTAACAGGTGAAGTCTCCGTCAGGCCGTAACCTTCGCAAATCTGGGCTCCGGTCAGCTTCTCGAAACTCTTGATCGTTTCCATGGGCAGCGCCGCTCCACCCGAAAAGCAGGCTCTTAGAGACGTCAGATCGTACTTCTTCAGGTTCGGGAAATTGACCATAGCGGTGTACAGTGTTGGGACAGCGGGTATATACGTGGCTTTGTACTTCGAAATAGCCTCGAGGATCGGTTTAGGCTCCGGTTTGGGGATTAGTATATTCCCATAGCCGTAGAATATGGCAACGTTCATGACTGTCGTCATTCCGAATGAATGAAAGAACGGCAAACAGCCTACCACAAGCTCTTCGCCCGGCCTGAAATCAGGGAACCACGCCGTGGCCTGCTGAACGTTGCACGAAAGGTTTCCGTGAGTCAGCTCCACGCCTTTGGCAACCCCGGTGGTCCCACCTGTGTAGAGTAGGCAGGCGGTGTCTTCCCATGCCGGTTTATGGAACTTGGTCGTTGGGCCGTGCTGCGCCAACAGATCCGTGAATTCGAACAGGTCCGGCGCATCAGGCGTCTTTCGGTGCATGCCTCTCTTAACCAGTGGGAAAATCTGTTTCAACGGGGAAGGCAAATAGTCTCGGATATGACACGAAATGATTTTGCCGATTCGCGTCTTCTTTCGCAAATTGATCATTCGGGGAACCAAAAGATCCAATGAGACTAACAGGGTGGAATTCGAGTCATTAAGCTGATATTGCAGTTCTCGATCTGTGTGCAACGGATTGTTCATGACCACTACTGCGCCTACCCGGAACGCGCCGTAAGTGGCCACCACCATTTGGACGAGGTTCGGCAGGAGCATGGCCACACGGTCGCCGGGTTTGATCCCAAGGGCCACCAGCGCAGCGGCAAACCGGGAAACCATTTCATCCAGTTCTTTAAAAGTGATTTTCGTGCCGTGGAACAAGAGGGCTGCGTTGTCCGGAAACCGCGAGGCGCTCCTTTTCAGGGCTGCATCGAGGCTAATATTTTCGAACGAAATCTCTGCGGGAACAGTTTTCGCATAGGACTTAAGCCAGATTTTCTCCATGCGGCCCTCCTTGGTTATCAGCTTGCCCTCACACGAGCCCGGTTGCCCGGCCCGAAATCAGGTCGTCCATGCCTGGGAAAACATTGTTTGTGAGCGACAGCGAACGGGAGATGTCGAAAGTTCTTCAAATCTCCTTTTTTATCAAAATAAAATAGGCGCTATTTTTGCTCTCCTTGCTTGGTTTTGGCCAGCTCCATTTGTCGGAGTTCCTTCCGAAGGATCTTGCCCACAGCGCTTTTGGGAAGATCTTGGACGAATTCCACATATTTCGGCACCTTGTACTTCACGAGATTTTCTTTGCAATAATCAATGATTTCATCGGCCGAGACCGTTTCTCCGGGTTTTAACACCACGAAGGCCTTTGATCCGCTCACCTGAATACTGATCCGGAATTCCGATGGCGCATCCCTCAAGGACCTTCGGGTGTGAGAATAGGACCTCGTCCACATCTCTCGGATAAATGTTAAATCCACCCGATATTATCATGTCCTTCTTGCGGTCCACAATCGTGAAATACCCTTCCTCATCGAATGTGGCTATGTCTCCGGTCAAGAGCCACCCGTCTTTAAGGGCCAGGGCTGTTTCATCCGGACGGTTGATATATCCTTTCATTATTTGGGGACCTTTGACGCACAGTTCGCCCGGCGCCCCGGGTTCAGTGATTTCTTTATTGTAGTCGTCCACGTCCACGAGTTTTGCATCCGTATTACTTACGGGCAGGCCGATGGTCCCCAACTTGGTTTCGGATCCGTACGGATTGCAATGAGTAATCGGCGAAGTCTCCGTTAGACCGTAACCTTCACATATCTGCGCGCCGGTCAGCTTCTCGAAGTTCTTAATGGTTTCCATGGGCAGAGCCGCGCCTCCGGAAAAGCAGGCCCTTAGAGAAGAAATATCGTATTTCTTGAGGTCTGGGAAATTGATCATGCCGTTGTAAAGTGTGGGGACCGCCGGTATGTAAGTAGCTTTGTACCTCGCTATAGCTTCCAGGATCGGCTTAGGTTCCGGCTTAGGGATGAGGATGTTCCCGAACCCGTAGAATATGGCGACATTCATGGCGGAGGTCAGGCCAAATGAATGAAAGAACGGCAGGCAGCCGACGACTATTTCTCCGCCCGGTGTGAAGACCGGAAACCACGCGTTCCCTTGCTGGCAATTTGATGAAAGATTCCCATGAGTTAGTTGCACACCTTTGGACACGCCGGTTGTTCCTCCAGTGTACAGCAGGCACGCTGTGTCTTCCCAATCGGATTTGTGAGGGGTGGTCGTCGGCTGATGCTGTTTCAAGAGATCCGTGAATTCGAACACGTCAGGCGCGTCAGGGGTCTTACGGTGCATGGCTCTTCTTCACGAATGGGAAAAGCTGTTTCAACGGGAAAGGCAAATAGTCTCGGATATGACATGAGATTATTTTGCTGACTTGCGTCTTTTTCCGCAGATTGATCATTCTCGGGACTAACAAATCCAATGAGACCAGCAACGTCGAGCCGGAGTCGTTAAGCTGATGCTCCAGTTCCCGGTCGGTGTACAACGGATTGTTCATCACAACGATGGCGCCTGCCCTGAAAGCTCCGTAAGTCGCTACCACCATCTGCACAACGTTCGGCAGAAGCATTGCCACACGGTCCCCGGGTTTGACTCCGAGCGCCTGCAACGCTGCTGCGAATCGAGAAACCATTTCATCCAGTTGTTTAAAAGTGATCTTTGTACCCTGAAACAACAGAGCGGCGATTGTCGGGATATTTCGACGCGCTTCTCTTCAGGGCGTCTGCCAGAGCAATCTTTTCGAATGAAATCTCTGCCGGAACATCTTTCCCGTACGATTTTAACCAAATCTTTTCCATGTGGAATTCTCCTAGGCTAAATCAGATTATTTCGTATCGCTGGAGCAATCAGCGGGAAATTCGGAGGCTGCGGGGGACTATCCTCCGCTCCTCATCCCGCCGAATCTTGTGAACTGAAGGCTTGGATATTTTTAGGGTCGACCCACCCGATTATTGGCCGGTCTTGGCGCTAAGCATATTTTCTTCAAAATATTTGATTCGTCAATCAATTCTTTTGTCGTATCCTCATTAATTCCGAATTAATTTCGCACAAAGACGTCGTGGCGCATAAGAGGAAGAAACCCATCCAATCGCGCGAGCTGAATGCTATAATAGTTTCTATGTGGAAAATAGTTGCGCGCGAATTGGTTATCCTGATTGTGTCCGTCGGAGCGCCTACGGCTGCAATTCTCTATCTGATTCATGCCGATTCATGGAATGTGGGAATCCAGTTCCTGGCACGTCAGATGCTGCCGGGTGGCGGTGAAATAATCGGCTCCGCGATCACATTCTGGTTCAAGCTGTTCTCGCCGTACCTGATCCTTCAGAGTATAAGGGCATTGCTCTGGTCGAAGAGGAGTCTGACTGGCGCAAGATGGGCCAATCTCTATTTTGCGCTGCTTTTGACCGGTCTTGGAGGATGGTCCTTGCGGCAGGCCTGGGATTTATTCTTTCTAATGTATATCCTGGGTGATGTTCCGGGGGAACTCATGCAGTTTTTCAAGCTGGAAGGTCATCATCTTCTTATTTTTGCCGGGTCCATTTTCCTAGCAATCCACTGCTTTAGGACATTCCTGAATCCAAAGCGAAATCAGCCGCGGTCATCCTAGGGTCATCAGGGTCGGTTATATTTTCATCTTTTGCTTGATCAATCTCAGTATAGCCACGTTCTCGGTGTGACCGGTCTGTCTGGCGATGATCTTGCCGCGGAAGGGTCTGCCTAGCAGATAGAAATCACCAATGATATCAAGGATTTTGTGACGCACGAATTCATCCGGAAATCGTAGCGGGGGATTCACCACCTTTTCTTCATCGACCAGCACCAGATTGGAAAGCCGGCCGCCGCCCGCTAAACCCATTTCATCCATCATGCGCATGTCTTTTACAAAACCGAAGGTTCGGGCCGGGGCTATTTGCTGTTTGAAATCTTCCGGGCTCTCACAACGGTAGGTCATGCTCATCTTGCCGATGGGAGGTGGATAATCGAGATAATATTCGATTTCAAGCGCTTCGGACGGCTCGACTCGGATACTCTTGGACCCATCATTGCCAATCCCCAATTCGATCGGCTCGGTGATGACGATCTCTTCAATCGGCTCGTCTTGCGTGATGATTTCAGCGCTCTCCACGAGCTTGCAGAATTCGACCGCGGAGCCGTCCATGATCGGGACTTCTCCTGATATTTTCACCATTAGGTTTGTCAAACCGTAGACATGGAATACGGCCATCAAGTGCTCGATAGTCCTGACAAGTGTCCCGTTACCCTTCAAGAGATGTGGAAAATCCGGTAGAATCCACTTTTTCAAGGATAGCAAGCACAGTCTCGTCAGTGGTTATATGACCGAAAACTATGCCTGAAAATGGTGGCAGCGGAAAAAGCGTCAAGCCGGTCTTTTCTCCGGTGTGAAGGCCTTGACCGTACATAACTACGCTTCCTCTCAAGGTTTTCTGGTGGCGTAGTATGCCGCTCTCCGAAAAGTGTTCCTGCGCAGCCGTTCCGGCGCGTTCTCCGGTCGGCGCAAGGACATCAACCAGTGTGACGCCGCCAGAAATCGTTGATACCTGAGCGTCGATACCCGGCTCAGTGGGCATTAGAAGATCGGTGACAGTTATTCGAGGTCCGGGGGCCGTCATAACGACGTGCTCCATTAAGATTTTCAATTCCTTGATATTTCCCGGCCAGGGATACGCCATCAGACGCTCTATAGCTTCGTCATCCGCTCCGACTATCTCCTTCTCGAATTCGGCGGCGGCTTCTTTCAGGAAGTGGCTTGCAAACAGAGGTATGTCCTGTTTTCTCTCCCTCAGGGTCGGGATTCTAATGATTCGCTGAGCCAGAACTTCGGCGAGTCCTTCCGGTAGGCTCTCGTCACGAATCAGAGTCTCAGGATCCGCGACGGACGTTGAAATCACTCTAAACCGCGAGCCGGAAAGGCCAAAGGCGCCATCCCGACTCAGGTAATTACGAAGAATTTCGGTCAATCGAACTTTTAAGTCTTTTTTCAGACGATCCACCCGAACCAGAAGCAGTGACCCTCCGGCCGCCTGCGCCAATTTTCCGATAGAAGCCTTATTGGACGCGTTTCGTCTTCCAGGAGGACTTCTTCGATATTGGCTTCGGTCAACTCCTGGCAGAGGACTTTTATAAGGTTGGTCCGGTCCTTCCCTGCCAAAAAGTGAATTGTCCTGGCGACGAACTCTTTTCCTGTGCCTCTTTCTCCTGACAACCAGACCGAGGTGCGCTCGATCGCCGCATTTTCGAGCGCGCGGCGGAACCCCGCCGTCTTCTCGGACGTCCCGATAAACATTCCTGGGCTGGCGCCGTTACCCTCGTGCGATTTCTGATCACTTGAGCGGTCGGCCACAGCTCTGTGTACAAGATGGAGCACGTCTTCCAGGTTGAGAGGTTTTTCGAGATAATCCGTTGCCCCGAGTTTTATGGCCTTTACTGCGGTTTCAATCGTGCCGTGTCCACTCATCATGACCACGGAGCAGTCGGGGTTGATTCTCTTAATGGCCTTGAGAGTCTGCATGCCGTCAATGCCGGGGATCCAGATATCAAGGAAGACCATGTCAGGTGAGTCGCTTTGCACAATATGCATGGCATCCTGGCCATCGCGTCCGCGAAACACTTCGTGGCCTTCATCCGCAAGGATCGCGCCCAAGGATTCCAGGATTTCTTCTTGATCGTCAACTATGAGAATACGGCCTTTATTCATAACCCGCCAATATTAGCCTCAAGTGAGGTTTTGCACAACCCCTAAATCCGATCGCGTTGCAAGCATTCAGTTACGCGGGGAGTGAAAACCTGGGGCCACATGATCGTAAAGTGTGGGGAGGCTTTCCAGCCTGCCATGATCGGCATCTGAGGGCAGCCAGGCTGGAAAGCCTCCCCCACAAACACAGCCCCTGCCCCCGAAAGACCGAATACTTACGATCGCGCCTCTTGTAGCGCCCGAAACGGGGCAGTCACGAGGCCTGCCCGCACAGAAACGCCGTTACCACCGCCAGCCATATAGAAGTTTGGGGCTATCCGGTTGACTCCACCACATACTACCTGTAGTATGTGGGCATGGCTGAGTACCCGAGGACGATTGTGGAGCTTGAAGAGCGTTTTCACTCGGACGACGCGTGTAGTCAATACCTTTTTGATCTGCGATGGCCGGAGGGCTTCCGTTGTCCTCGGTGTGGTTTTGGCAGTGCTTGGCGAACGTCCAGGGGACTTTACTTGTGCGGACGTTGCCGTTTCCAGATCTCTGTGACTGCGGGCACGATCTTTCAAGCTTCGAGGAAGCCCCTGACCCTGTGGTTTCGGGCGATGTGGTATGTAACCAGCCAGAAGCAGGGTATCAGTGCTTTGGGACTTCAGCGGGTGCTGGGATTGGGCAGCTATGAAACCGCATGGACCTGGTTGCATAAACTGAGAAGAGCGATGGTTAGACCCGGACGCGATCGCTTGTCTGGTACTGTGGAAGTCGATGAGATCTACTTGGGTGGTGTAAAACTTGGAAAGCGGGGCCGTGGGGCAATGGGCAAAGCTCTGGTTGTCATAGCTGCTCAAGAAGACGGCAATCGTATTGGACGGATTCGTCTTCGTCGTGTAGACGATGCATCGGCCGCAAGCCTTATACCGGTCCTGAGAGAATGTGTGGAACCTGGCAGCCTGATTCGCACCGATGGGTGGCAAGGTTATGCTCCTTTGGCAAGAGAAAGCTTCACGCATATTGTGGTTCGCAAGGATTCCATCGTGGGGGAGAACCTGTTGCCGATGGTCAACCGGGTTGCCTCGCTCCTCAAACGCTGGCTTGGAGGCACTCATCAGGGAGCCGTGCGCCCCTCTCACCTTGATTACTACCTGGACGAATATACGTTTCGGTTCAACCGAAGAACGTCTAGATCCCGGGGCAAGCTCTTCTACCGATTGGTGCAGCAAGCCGTGGCCATGGAGCCCATAACGGGCGCCATGTTACGGGCCGATTGCTTGAAAATGTCTAACCACAACATGTAGTATCCGGTTGAATCATCCGGATAGCCCCATAGCAGTTTTTGCGGGAGGGGGCGCCGGTCCACTGGGCGTGGGGCCAACAATGCGCCTTGATGTCGCTTGCCATCAATTAACCCAATGCTTGTGCAAAGGCATTACTAGCCGTGCGCGAACACCTTTTTGCAAAAAGCGGGTTCCCCCGCATTCTTTCACTCTTCCCCTCTCTGCATCTTTTCGCTTGCGCCGTGGAGCTTGACAAAGGCCGGCCCGCCGGGTAAATTTTGTCTCTTGTGGGCCGTTAGCTCAATTGGTAGAGCAACTGACTCTTAATCAGTAGGTTCATGGTTCGATTCCCGACGGCCCACCAATAAAAGCCAAATAAATAAAGCTGCTTAGAAATAGAACTAAGTGGCTTTTTTTAGTTCTCGCCTTGCAAACTGCCCTATTAGAGCCAGGAGCTGTAAGTAATTGATATTACGCAACAGCATCGCCCACACTTGCCCACGGTTGCCTGTAGCTGCCAAGCAAAAGCACCACAATGCACCACAGAACACATGTTTCCTCCTGATTTGCTTACCTCAGGAGCTTGCTCGCGTGACTGGTCTGGGGAGCACGACAGTTCACAGGATTCTTGAAGGAGCGTCGCTCAAGCCCCACAAGGTTCATCACTGGTGCGGCAAGAGCCCGGATCCCGAATTTGAGCCCAAACAGACTGCTATTATTGGTCTGTATCTGAATCCTCCTGAGAATGCGTTGATTTTTAGCGTGGACGAGAAATCGCAAATACAGGCGTTGGATAGGACTCAGCCGGAACTTCCTCTCAGACCTGGGAATCCCAAACGGCATACGGCAACCTACACTCGTCACGGAACCACGTGTCTGCTGGCTGCGCTCGCCGTGCATGAGGGCACGGTGGAAGCCCGCTGCGTGGACGGCAACAACCGCCATGTCTTTCTGGATTTCCTCAAGAGGCTGTATCGGGCCCATCCCCACAAGCACCTTCACGTTATTGTCGACAATCTGCCCCTCCATAAGCACCCGGATGTTATGGAATGGGTCTCTCGACGACGAAGGCTGACGCTCCATTTTACTCCCACATACGCCTCGTGGCTCAACCAAATCGAGATCTGGTTTCACATCTTTTCCCAAGATGTGGTCAAAGGTGGAGTCTGGCGGTCAAAAAAGGAACTGGTTGATCAAATCATGCTCTACATCAAACAATACAACCGAGACAGCGCCCATCCCTTCACCTGGACATATACAGGGAAAGTGCTCGTGGCATAATAACTCTAACTTAAGGAACGTAACACTAGGTCTACAAACACGATTAATTACCTGTCATAGCCGACAATTTCCTTGACATGAACCCACTCCTAAACTATACTTCAACCATCAAGTTTTATGATTTTTATATTGGTTGCCCTTGAGGCCTTGATCCGCGGCTGTCTTTGCCGTTCGCTCACCGCTGAGTCTTGGAGAGGCCTCAAGCATTTAGTGAGTGGTTTAGGAGGCTGATATGGGTGGCGCTCGCAGGCGTCGGGTTCTTTTCCTCGGGATTCTCTCAATCCTTCTTACTTGTACGTTGGTCGGTCTGGTAGGGGCACAAGGTCCTTCACCGTTCACGGGTAAGGGCGGTCCTTTCATCCCCTCCTCAACGAGCGCCACCGGTCAACTACTGACGCCTTCCAACCCTTTGGGTATGCCGGGTAGCGCCTATGGAGCCCAGCCTGGTTTGACATTATCCCCCTGTCCAGCGGCATGTTCAGCGGCATAATACCCCGCATCTCCAATCTTGAGCTGGGCTTTCTCTACAATTTCGGAAACAATGTCAGGATGGGAAGATTCAGTGCGGATTATGTTTTTCCATTCCGCCTTAACTGCGACTCGGTCATATTTGGTGAGGCCCACGGAGAATGGGAGAAATTCTGGAAGACACCAACCGTATCGTTACTTCGGCTTCAGGCTCCACAATAACGACCTCGGGAACAAACAACAGGGTGGACCTCTCTTTCGAGGCGGATACCGCAGGATGATGGGGGCGAACACTTTCGTGGGAGTGAACGGCTTCTATGATACTTCCCGTCTGTTCAATAAGTGGTATTCCTTGGGTGGTGTCGGCCTGGAATACGCTGCCAACATTGCCGGTGACGATGCGGATTAGACCTCAATGTCAACTGGTACGGAAACCTATTCAACCGAGACGGCCTCGTCAATGCCTTCAGGAACAAGGGGAAAGTTATGACTTGAAGCCGGGTATGCCCAGTCGCTGTTCGACCAGGCCATGAATTTGCGGCTCAAGCTGTCGGATACCAGTTTGACATAGGAAACAAGGTGTACGGCTGGCGAGGCGGAGCTGACCTCACCACAAGAGACGGGGTGTTCACCGTGAGATACGAATACGGACACGACCGGATCGACGGCTATTATAATACGGTCGGAGGATTCGTCAATGTCGGGTTCCAGTTAGAGAACCTGCTGAGCGGCGAGAGTCCATTTGTCATGCCGCAGCCAGTGTTCAGGAGTCCTCGGGATCTGAGAAGATTGCTGGGCTTGAAGGTGAAGAGGAATTGGCACCAACCCACTGCCGTTGTGATGACCAGGCAGAACTGCGGGGGGGGTACGGGGGCCTCGCATGCGACAGAGTTGTAGCATTGCCAGTTCCTCTTACTGATGAGGGTGGTGGGGTTTGGGACACACCTTCGGGGCTTTTTTTTATTCCGTTCCCCTACGCCTCATTGACCCTCACCAGAGTGGTCAAGGTAACACTTACATTTAAGAATCCAGCTCCTGGCAGGCTTATCTATTCTGGTTAACGTCGTAGACGACTGCCAATGGTATTCGTTCAGGGAACTTTCACTGCGGCCGGGGGCGAGACCTCCACAACGATTACTTTGGCTCCTACACAGAGTGCTTCATTCACGATCCCCGCCCCCTCTAGACCACGCTGAGATTATCGTTTTAGGCGGTCCAGGGGACTTTAGCACGAATGGAATTACCTCTATGTGCGTTAACTTCAACCAGTGATAGACACGTTCATAGGCCAAGAGATTCAATAGAGCAACGACACGTTGCATATCCTAGCCTCCGACAACACTCCACATTGTCGGGGGTTTTTTTTGGCTCATCCGGTATTTGCCTATTTAACAAAACGAAAACGAAGTGCCAAAAATTCTGCGGAATTCCGGGAAGGGGAAAAGGGGACATTCTACTTTTTTGCCTCGGTTCGTGGGCGTCCGCGGGGTCGCAGCGTGAATTCCAGGCCCATGCGGTCGCGTGGTCGTCATCCTCGTGAAACACATCCTGCCGCGCGTTGCCGCGGTTCAAAACGTCGTAGCAAATCCCTCCAATGGAAGCTCGTGCGGTTCTTGTCATAGCGCCATGTTACCATAAAAGCCGGTCGGGAAGCCAGAAAACAGTAACAAAAAAGAAGAATGTCCCCTTTCTTCCTTAGGCACTGAAACCAACCAAACATCACGGAAGGAACTCCTCCATTGTAAGGGGTTGGTCAACAGG
>CAVVZX010000029.1:0-60612 GCA_963752855.1 uncultured delta proteobacterium
CAGGACCTCTATTTTAACCTTACCCACCATTTTAAGCACAGTCTTGGAGTAATCTTCCGATGTTCCAGCGATCTTGACATGAGTCGCATCGGCCGGAATTTGTTTCAGGGTGGGATCTACTGCAAGCCAGCCGTTAACGTAAGATTCAGCCCACGCATGATACAGAAACCCTGAATGCCTTTCCGAGTACACCAGACCCGTCACTACTTTTGTGGGAATTTCCCGTGATCGCGCAAATGCGGTATAAAGATTGGCGTGAGACTGGCATTCTCCCTCTCGGCTCCGCAGCACTTCAAGCGCAGTAAAGGAGTCCTTCATTTCATTCTTGATATTTTCGGACGTCCATCGCACAAGTTTATGCACTTTTTCCAAATTCGAATCTCGCGGTGATACGATTTTTTCAGATTGAGCGACAATTTCCTTGTGATCGGCCGGTATGCCGATGGTTGAAATCAGGTGATCCGCCAGAAAAGAGCGCGAAACAGGGACTCGGCTTGTTTTAACCTTCTCAGGATCTTCTATATTCACGGTGACGTAAAACCCTTGATCCGGGGCATCCTTGTTAATCGGGGTGACCGTTTGGCGATGATCGTTGACGATTAGCGACTGATCCACACCTTTCACCTTTAATTTCAAAAACCTAGTTTTGTCCGGATTCCTAATCGATTTGGATACACGAACGAGGCTGACATCCAGGATCAGGTCCTTGTCCGCGGTTTTTTTCTCGATAAAGTGTTTTGCGCTGCTCTCGTCTTCCAATATAGTTATGAGCGCTCCGTCGAGCGCCTTCTCCAGCACGGTGAGGCCGCTCTTGTTCAGCCAGGACTGCACGGTCGAACGGCCCAAATGGTTCTTCACACTCCACACCGCCCCGTTCGGGCCCGGCGCATTTTTAACAGATGACAGACTCTGTTCGACCTTTTCGATGGCCTGATTCTCCGAACTGAAGACCGGGAAAGATCGGGTTTCACCTTCCTTTAAACCTTTCAACGCGGGCATGAGAGATATGGCGCTTGAGTGATACAAACTATCATCTATCGGATACTCTCGATTTAACTTTTCCCCTTCCACCTGCATTTCGACTACAAATCGTTTCCCTTCGGTTTTGCCCTTTGTTTCGAGGGTCTTGTCGTTCATTGTCATCCGCGATTCGAAAGAAATCATGGTCAGATCGGGGCGGACCGTGACTGTCTCTTTCATGCCGATTTCGCTTATTTTCTTGATCGCTTTCAGACGCATCAGAGAGTCGGTAGAAATATTGAAATTCTGCCCTGCCGGTTCAATTTTGAAGTGGCTGTATCCGACCTTGTCTTCCTGAAAGTACATCCCGTACCAGCCCTCGTGAAACGGCAATTTATCAAGAGTCGCATAGCCTTCCGCGGGCGCAACCGGGGCCGGTGGGGTTTCCTGTATAGAATGCAGAACACACGAGCTTTGCGCAGTGAAAACGATGAAGATGATTATTCGTAAAAACCTGGCCATCAGACTCTCGGGGAAGCGCAAGACAAATCACGGACAACAATTATATATTAGCCCCTTTTGATTTCATCACGAAGCTTTTTCCACAGAATATCAGCTATCAGAATAGGTCCCCGAACATTGATATCCAATTTGAACGATTTTTATGCTGATAATACGGCGATCAGTTCCCGATCTCGCGGCAGGGCAAGAGCATTGCTGCCATCGTATCGAGGACAATCCAAGCGGAAATGAATACGATTGCAATTGTCTTTTTCGGGTTACTATCGAACCAGCTAATTTTGTTTTCAGATTCGTTCATAATTGTGTTCTGCTATTAATCAGACCGGAATATCGCCAAAAGAATATTCGTTTCTTGAAAATGAATCAAATGATCGGCCGTCCAACAATTTCGCAAGTTTTGTCGTTTTTGTTGACTTTGCTGCGCCAGTCCGTAAAATTGAAAGGTTATGCCGAGCAGAGCTGAAGCAACTCAATGGCGCCGATAGCTCATTGGCAAAGCTTTTCCTACGGGCGACCTTAATATTGCGGCATGTTATCTGATTACAGGCCGATTCTTAGCTCGGAAATTTTAAAGTGAGTCGCTGGAGGCCGTTTATGGACTACAAAGACACTCTCAATCTTCCCAAAACTTCATTCCCCATGCGGGCCAATCTAGCCAAAAAAGAGCCGGAGCTGCTCGATCATTGGAAATCGGAAAATATTTATCACAAGATACTCGCAGCCAGTAAGGGCAGAGAAAAGTACATTCTCCATGACGGTCCCCCCTATGCCAACGGCAACATACACCTTGGGACGGCCCTGAATAAGATCCTCAAAGACATGATCATAAAATCGAAATTCATGGCGGGGTACAACTCGGATTATGTTCCCGGCTGGGATTGTCACGGCCTACCCATCGAGCATCAGGTGGATAAGGAGCTTGGCAGTAAAAAGCTCACGATGAACAGCATGGAAATTCGCCAACATTGCCGGGCGTACGCGGAGAAGTTCATTGATATTCAGCGCGAGGAATTCAAGAGACTCGGAGTGTTCGGTGAATGGGAACATCCATATCTAACCATGAGTTACGATTATCAGGCCACGATTGTGCGTGAATTGGGCCGTTTCTTTCAGAGCGGGGCCGTATATCGTGGAAAGAAACCCGTTTACTGGTGCGCCTCCTGCGTCACGGCTTTGGCGGAAGCCGAAGTCGAGTACATGGATGTGTCGTCACCGTCTATTTATGTCCGCTTCGCTGCCCGTGACGATTTTTCCGCGAGGGTCCCTGAAGTCAAGGGGAAGCAAGTCTATGTGATAATTTGGACAACCACGCCGTGGACAATCCCCGCAAACCTCGCGATCGCGCTTCATCCCGACGAATCATACGCGGCGGTCGAGGTCGGCGATAACGTATACATCCTCGCTGAGCGACTAGTGGCCGTAAACATGGATGTATTTAATATCCCTGATTATCGCGTTATCGCCACTTTCAACGGGGGCCTCCTGGAAGGCCTGAATTGCACACATCCGCTTTATGATAGGGCTTCACAGATCATTCTTGCTCCATTCGTGACCCTGGATACGGGCACGGGCGCGGTGCACATAGCGCCGGGCCACGGACAGGAGGACTATGAAATAGGGCTTAAATACAACATCGATGTTTATGCGCCATTGGACGATCACGGTATCTTCACTAAGGATGTGGAATTCTTCAAAGGCGAGTTTGTATTTGACGCCAATGACAAAGTGATCGCCAAATTGAAAGAGGTGGGCGCGCTGATGGCCTCCGAGGAGATTGAGCACAGTTATCCCCATTGTTGGCGGTGCAAGAAGCCTGTGATTTATCGGGCGACCCATCAATGGTTTATTTCGATGGACAAGACAAAGTTGCGTGAAAACGCTCTGAAGGCTATTGACACTGTCACGTGGATACCGAAATGGGGACGCGATAGAATTTATGGCATGGTCCAGCACAGGCCGGATTGGTGTATTTCTCGTCAGAGGACGTGGGGTGTGCCTATAACGGCATTGCGATGCGCGGATTGCGATGAGATAGTGGCCCCGCCCGAATTTTTCGAGAACATAGCCGAGCTTTTTGAGAAACAGGGAGCGGATGTTTGGTTCGATCCGGAAAGAAAAGATCTTGTTCCCAAGAATCTCAAATGCCCGTCGTGCAAAAGCTCTTCCCTTATCAAGGAAACGGATATTCTGGATGTCTGGTTCGATTCAGGGCGTAAGCTGGTCGGCAGTTTGCGAAAGACGCAGTAACCTGGAATATCCTTGCCAACTCTACCTTGAAGGCAGCGATCAGCATCGCGGATGGTTCCACAGCGCTCTATTGACCTCAGTGGGCACGAGAGACCGTGCCCCGTACGGCAGCGTGTTGACTCATGGCTTTGTGGTGGATGGCCAAGGGAAAAAAATGTCCAAGTCGCTGGGCAATGTCATCCAACCCGAAGAGATTATCAACAAGTACGGAGCGGATATCCTGAGACTGTGGGTTTCTGCTGAAGATTATCGTGATGATATAAGGATTTCGCCGGAAATCCTGGACAGGCTCACTGAGGCTTATCGACGTATCCGCAATACGTGTCGATTTCTTTTGGGAAATCTATCCGATTTCGATCCGATGAAAGACATGATTCCGACGGATCAGCTTCGTGAACTGGATCGTTTTGCGCTGGATCGACTGAATCAGATCATAACAAGGGTGAGGACAGCTTATGAGGAGTTTGATTTTCATATTGTCTTTCATACCTTATACAATTATTGCTCTGTAGATTTGTCCGCCCTTTATTTGGACATCCTGAAAGACAGGCTTTATGTTGAAAAAGCTGATGGCGCCCTTCGGCGATCGTCTCAGACTGCGCTCTATCACATTCTCTCGACAATCGTCCGGCTGATGGCGCCCATATTGGCGTTCACAGCAGAGGAAGTCTGGCTGTCTTTCAGGCGCGAAGATCAAGAAACTGATGGTGTCCACCTCACCAGCTTTCCTCAACTTGTGCCGGGAGTTTCTCTCAATGATGAAGAGCGCTCCACGTGGGAAATAAGATCTGCGGTACGGCAGGAAGTTTATAAAGCGTTGGAAGAATCAAGGGCCGCCCGCGTGATCGGATCTTCGCTTGAAGCGAAGGTGCTTATAGAAGCGCCTGACCGCGTCGCCGCCGCGGTGGCCGGAATGGAAGACCCGGATGATTATTTCATCGTCTCTCAATTGGAAATAAAACCGACAACACAAGCTGCCGCCGACAGCGAGATGGAAGAACTCATGGCAAACACACGGGTGTCCGTTTCCAAGGCCGAAGGGGACAAATGCCCCAGGTGCTGGGTGCGGGACACTGAGATTGGGTCCGACAAGGAATATCCGGAAGTCTGCCCGCGCTGCGCTGGTGTATTGAGAGAATCAGGGATAACTCCGGAGTAAGAAGAGAATGCGGGGGAACCCGCTTTTCGTCCCTCGTGCCGCGGGATTGGCCCCACGCCCAGCGGGGCGCTCCTCCGGCAAAAACTCCTATATGGCTGGCGGCATCATCGGCGCTAGCGCAGGGGAGCACGAAGAGTGAATAAGTTAATATCCGGAAGCCGAAAATGGCTCCTGCTCATAATAATTGCCGGGATTATTCTTACGGCGGATCAGTGGACCAAGCAGCTGATCGTTGAATCGGTGCCACTCCATACCGGGGTTGAAGTTATAACCGGTTTCTTGGATTTTGCGCACGTGAGGAACTCGGGGGTCGCGTTTCGGGATGCTGTCAGAGGGCGCGTCCAGCCTTCAGAGGATTTTTTTTATTTTGCTGTCATTTGCGGCTATGGTTGTCATAGCCTGGATGATTCATTCATCTCCGGAGATAGAATTAGGTTTGCTGGCAGGCTATTCTCTTTTTTTCGGCGGTGCGCTGGGCAATCTGATCGACCGAATCCGGTTTGGACAAGTAATCGATTTCATTGATGTTCATTGGGGCAATCTGCATTGGCCCGCGTTTAATATTGCGGATTCCGCGCTTTGTGTCGGGGCGGGCTTATTCTTGCTCCATGTTGTTCTTAAGAAATAATCTACTTTTCCCCACTTTTCTCGAACAGTCCGCATCCCCACTCTGAGCGTGTGATTTCTCTTTTCAAAAAGGAACCGTCAACAACAAATTTAGACTTTATTTCCTCCCAGCAATTCAGAGTAACACCTGAAATGATCAAGTAACGCTTGAAAAGAGAAACAAGTTTATCTCGGCTTTCTGTCAAAGTGATCGGGTCGAGGTTTGCCGTTACAACATCCATAGGTTCAAACAGTTCATCGAGGGATCGATCTTCCAACCATATCCGGTCTTCCAATCCGTTGAGTTCCGCGTTCTTACGAGCGCTCTGAATCGCTACCGGATCGTTATCCACCGCAAGGGCGCTTGTCGCTCCGAGCTTTATGCCCGCTATGGCCAGAATGGCTGAACCGCAGCCCACATCGAGATGGCTCACCTTCTCGAGTTCTTTCGATAAATGGTCCATGGCCTCTTCGAGAAGTATCAGACATCCCTGGGTCGTCTCGTGGGTACCGGTGCCGAAGGCTTCGGCAGGCTCGATAATTACTACCTGTCTGTCTCGTGTTTCCGGTTTGATCCATGGAGGAGTGACAATCAGTTTCCGTCCGATTTTGATGGGTTTGAAATGGTCTTTCCAGGCTGTCGCCCATTTCTCGCTCTTGAGCGGGACAATTTTAATAAGCGCTTCTTTCAGCCCAGGAAAGATTTCACGCAGAGCCATTGCATAATTCTTGAGGTCGGACGAAACACTCCGCAGTTTTTTCTTCTCCACATAGGCGGTAATTCGCGTGACATCCGGATCTTTTTCATCAAGGACCAGACCGGGCACAGCGAGTTCGTGCAAGAAATTGGCTATCGCGTCGCCGATCTCGTGCGGCACGGTCACGCTCAGGGTCATCCATTCCGGTTGATTAGGGGTATCTGTCATGGAGGCAAGCATCAATTAAGTCCAATTGAGACCTTTGGACTTTTTGTCTTTATCAGGTCCTGTCTCGGGCGTGGCGCCGGGTTTCTTGAAAGGACCTCGAAGATTGGTATCCATCAGAGAGACGCCCACAAACCCGGATGAGACTGTCACTGAATGCTCATAACCGTCACGTACGAAAATGACCAGGCGCTTGGATTTGCTTTTTCTGGTCTGGGCCGTTAGCGCTATAAATTTTTCGGTGGTGAGGTCTCGCACACCGTCATATTCAATTATCGTGTCCCCTTGCATGATACCAGCGCGTCTCGCGTCCGATTTGGGAGTCAAAGAGATTACCAGAACTCCCTTGACGGTAATACCTGCTTTCGGCTCCCGAGGCTGGATCTTACTTTCCTGTACACGATCAGCCGCGGGCAGCCTTTCTTTCTGCTTGGCGACGGCCAGAGCCACCGCTCTCTGATCAGGTCCGGGCACCCATTGTTTGGTCAGAAAATCTTCGGCAAAGTGAAAGGGCAGAAGCGCGTTGGCCGACTCAATAGCTACCCTGAAGCCACCATTGTCGACGGCTAAATCCGGCCTGGCCCAACCTCGAAACGCGCATCTGAGATTAACAGCTCCGAATGTCCATTCACCGCCTTTCATCACGCGATTTTCGCCGTGCCCTGGGCCTTCGGGGTCCACTTCGGGCGAGAATCGGTAGTAATCTTCGCCATAGTAGTCTCTCACCCATTCCAGGACATTGCCCGCCATGTCGTACAGTCCGTATCCGTTCGGTTCATAACTGCCGACAGGGGCGACGTACTTATAACCATCATCCGAGTTGCGGTCTCTCCATTCAAAATCGGTGTTTTTGTCTGCATAATTCGCCCTGCGGCCATCGGGAAGCGCATCGCCCCAGGGAAATTGGGCAATCGACAGTCCTCCTCTGGCGGCATATTCCCACTGGGCTTCGGTCGGGAGTTTGTAGGGCAGTTTCTCCTTGGCCGTGAGCCATTCACAAAAGGCCTGGGCGTCATTGTACGATACCATCGCAACAGGCTGATCGTCAGTTATTGTCCAGCCGGGATTTTTCCATGAGCTGCCCGGTTTCGGATCGAATCTTCCCCTCTGCGTGTTGAAAACCTGACCACCTTTTGCGTCCTCTGCATCGGTAATATAACCGGTCTCTTCCACGAATTTCCGGAACCAGCCTACGGTTACCTCGGTGGCGCATATGAAGAAAGGTCGTGAAATTCGTACCTTGTGGAATGGGTATTCGTTTTCAAGATTGACGGGCTGCCCTTGGGCAAGCGTAGCCATAGCCCACGAGATATCGGCCTCCGAACTCCCCATGACAAACCCGCCGGCGGGTATCCGAACCATTTTCATGCCCAGTGAATTAGTAAAAGACTGAATGCTGCGATCCGCCGAAATGTCAATCAGAGTTTCCAGGACGTTCCTGGCGAAGAATTCAGGCTGGTCGAGCAACAGCTTCCCCTTGGCGCCGCGCCCGTCCAATTTCCGCGCCAATTTTTGGGCCTCAAGCCTCCGTCCCTGAGCAGTGAGGTCTTTCACCTTTTCCAGGAGCCTCACCATCTGCTCGGTGTTCATACGGTCCTCTGTCTCGCCCTGTATTGCGGAATTATCCCGAGATGTCAGTTCCGCCGCTACCCGAAAACCTGAAAGATCCGTACATAGGTCGGGATCTATTCCAAAACGAAAGGCGTTTCGCGCTATTCCTGCCCCAAACGCCCAATTGCCACCTCGGACTACTCTCTTTTTTCCGCTTCGAGGTCCGGTGGGATCTACGCTTGTGGCCGATTTCTCCGCTTCATAGGTTTTGGCGTCATAGTAATCGGAGCACAATTGCCACACATTGCCCGTCATGTCGTAAAGCCAAAATCCGTTGGGTTCAAAGCATCCCACAGGCGCCAGGCGAGCGTAACCGTCTGTCACAGTCTGGTCGGCCCACGGCACAGGAGAGTATCTATCGGCCATATTCAACTTCCTGCCTTCGGGATAATCATTTCCCCAGGGGAATCGTTCACCTTCCTTGCCGCCTCTCGCTGCGTATTCCCATTGGGCTTCAGTGGGAAGATAGTATCGGCGATTGTCTTTCCTGCTCAGCCAATCGCAAAACGCTTCTGCGTCCGCGTGACACACAAGGGTAGCCGGATAATCGTCCGAAATCTCAATACCGGGATTATTCCAGGCCGCGCCGGTCTTTTTGGTCCAATGTTTTTTGTTTTCGTCGTATACCCAACCCCACCCCTGCTTTTCAGCTACAGTCTTGTATCCGGTTTCAGCGACGAATTTCTTGAACTGACCGACGGTGACGTCATACTTGCCCATAAGAAACGGTCCGGATATTTTTACGCTGTGGGCGGGGGTCTCGTGCTGTAGCATTGCTTCTTGAACGTTCCACTCAGCCTGAATGCGACGTATATCCGCTGGTGTGCTCCCCATAACAAAAGCGCCCGGACCAATCCCTACGAGACGCATTCCGATGGAATTGGTAATCTCGCCCGGTCGGAGGTTTTTCCGGAGCAGTGTTTTGGGATTTGGCTCGTGTAGTCCGAAGCGTATCTTTCAATCGGGCAGTGTCGTCAGCCGACACCAGGCGAGAAGAAGTCTTCAGGGCGCGTTCCAGAGGCGGAATGGCTAAATCCCACTCGTGCCTCTCCAGGCGATTTCGCGCGAGAGTTTCATCGATCTCCATGGTTAGACGCAGGGAACTCTGCTCGTCAGAGACAACTCTTGTGGGGCCGGACCATCTTCTTGGCCCAACCTCCCCCTTCTTGTCGGTCTGTTTCCCTTTTAGGTGAAATCCTTGCAGATATCCCGACACCGCCTCGAACAACTTCTGAGCCCTGCCAGGATCATCCCCTGTCATTGGAGACCCTAAAGATTGCCGGGCAATAGGTTCACTCTGAGCTAAGAGTCGAACGTCCGGCAGGACGGCGCCGAGGACAGCCGCCAAACAGAGCACCGACACTACGATCTTGATTCGAGGGCCGGCGCATCCCTCAGACAAGCCGAGACACGCATCTGACGCGGAATCCCGCTTCCTTAAGGGCCGAGCGTGAGGAGAGAGCGATCTCTGTTTTAAGTCGATAGCATTCATCTGGCGGTTACTCCCGCTCCTCTTTGCGCAGCGGCTTCTCCCCATTGAATTCTCATCATTTAATTGTCACCGGAATGCTTTTCTTTAGTTCTTCCGTGACCTTGGCATGGATTTCGGAATTTGTTTGCTCCTGGAGTTTATTCTTTATTTGGCTCCTAACCTGGACAAAAGATGGGGTTTCAGGCTGTCTCCGATCTTCAACCTTCAGAATGTGCCATCCAAACTGAGTTTTTATGGGGCCACCAAGCTGTCCTTTGGGGATACTGAACAAGATATGCTCAAATGATTTCTCAAACGCGCCCCTTGGTAGCCAGTCTCGACCATCAGGTAACTCCAATTTCCCACCGTTAACGGCAGCCGGATCAATCGAGTTCTTTTTTGCCAGTTCTATGAAATCCTTGCCGCCCTTCAATTCATCCATGATCTTATTAGCTTGTGCTTCAGTCTTCACGAGAATGTGTCTCGCTTTTATCTCTTCAGGCGGCTTGAATTCTGACAAATGATCTTTGTAATAAGCGGTCAGGGTCTCTTCGGAGACTTGCGGCGTCTTGGCGAGATAGCGTCGGAAATATTCTCTGGCAAGGTATTCAGTCTGCAAATATTCAAGACGCGTTTTTATCGCGGGTTCTTTGTCGATGCCCTGTGCCTTTGCCGCTTCAGCGAAAAGCATGAACGAGGTCACCTCGTCGAGGATTTTCTTCCTGCCGTCAGGAGTAAGGAATGGGACTCGATTCTCCTCATTAATCGTAGCGATTATGTGATCGAGCATCTGCCTTGTGATTTCGCGGTTCCCGACCTTGGCCAGAACATCTCCCCCGGCCTCGGGGGTTACAGGCTGGGCTGCAACGTTCATCGGAAGAATTGCAATCAATATTAGCAACAATGGAGCAATCTTCATTCCGGGACCTCACTGTCTTTAGGAAAAATTGAGGACGGGCGCTTAGAGCGGCGCGCCGGGGCCGCCTATTATTGAGGTTGGGATCATAAGGCAATGAATCAGGAAAAGCAAGGCAGGTTTCATGCCAGCGCAACCGATACAAACTTCGATTAAGCGATCATTCCTCCTCGTCGATGTTTTTCTCCTGATCGGCGTCCGAAGCAACCAAATGCAAGCGAGGCTTGCTGCCAATCAACTGTGGAGCTTCATATTTTCGGCGGGCTTTATCGATCAGTTCAGAGAATTTCAGGAACTCTTCAGGAACAAATTTAAGACTGAAATGTGTCAGGTTGACGTGGACCACCCCACCAGGACACACTACCACGTTTCCAAAATTCTCATCGTCCGCTAGGATGGTATGTTCGTCCAAATTCGGAGCCTCCTTAAATTTTCATTTCATTTTATGTTGAAGATCCGAATTCGGCAACAAAATGAATCCGACTATCGTTGCGCGCTCGCTCCTAATGGGCGCAATTCATCCGAGATTGCGGCGTCTCCTCTTGCTTCGGCCAGGACTCGCACCTTGCCGGATACTCGCGCCAAATTATTCTGAAGCTTTTCGTCGCACGGAAATTTCTGGGCCGCATCAGCTAGTCTCTTGACTCTCTTCATCCAGAATTTCTTTTCACCTTCCCAGTTTTCCTTGGCTTCTTGGTCAAGTTGCTCCAATTCGGCAGCTATACTGGCGGCATCCACCTTTTCTTCTTCGCCTTCCTTTTTGCTGGTCTTGAGACCGGTTGACGCAACAATCATCGAACGGTCGGCGCTCCTCTTTTTCGCCACTAGTTTAAGCAGCTTTTGTTCCCTCTCCTCCTCTGCGACTTCCGCCGGTAGAGACTCGAAATCCGCCGCTTCCATGATATATTCCCGAATCAAGTCTTTGTACACCAAGTCAAATGGAGATAACCCGCGGGCGGTCTTGAGGAATTCCACGTTCTTATCCATTTGTTTGATTAAATCTTTACGAAAAATATCATCAGCAGCGGCCATTTTGCGGACGAGCCTCCAGAAGATCATGTTTTCCCGGCCCCCGACGATCCCATAGGTTTTCCAACGGCTGATGATATCCGCCTGCTGGCTTTCGTCCATATGTGTCACGTCTTTCAGGGCCTGTCTCAACAGCTTTTCGTTCTTGTTCAGCACGAGATCCATCACACTGAGCACGGCGGTATTGCTGAATTGATAAGCCACGAATTTCATCGGGTCCTTTATCTCGCCGTACGTGGCGAATGGACCCAATTGGAGCACTCTGTCTTTTTCCCGAGATTTTACCGCATCAGGTATATAATCAAAACCTTCAGGCCCTTCAGTAGTGGTTTCGATTCGTATTTTGTGATCACTGGCTAAGGACGCATACGCGTGACCGGGTTCCAACACACCACAAACATTAAGTTTTGCATCACGCGCCAGCAGCGTGTAAATAATGGAACCGCTCAGGCACAGAAATTTCTTGTCATCAACTACGCCTTTTGCGGAAAAACCATCAAGCGCATTATAGTCCACCAATGCCCTTTTCTTTAGCCAGCCGAACAACTTCTTGGCCTTGTCAACGTCGTTCTTTTCGTCTGCAATCACCTTCAGAGCTTCATCTCTTAAACCCTTGAGTTCCGAAAGCACACGGGCCTGCTCCTGGACCGACTCAAAAGACGCCTTCACAAAGGCTTCGTAAGGGTCGGTAATCGGACACGAGGGAACCTCATTGGGATTGCAGAAAAAATGTTTGTACAGGGACGTCGGCATTTCATACCGTTCCGGTACATTGGCGGTCGAGGAGATACTTTTCCGTAAGTCGGTAAGAAGGATTTCACGTAGGATCATTTTGACTACGAGTTCCACATAGTCCTTCTCAACCATTTGAGGAAAGCGCGCGAGGGCTTCGTTCAACGCGTTTCTTAGGTGGTCCAAGACTTCTTTGCTTCTTTCTTCTCCTCCCGCTAGTTCATTGAATACGGGATAAACCCAGTCATAAGGAGCAGGGGCGAACAAAGCGGCTTGGTAAAGGCGATTCAGCAAATACGGATCGAATTTGAATTTTGACCCCGCTCCGAGCGCCACGGGCGCATACGTCAAGACAGCGGCATAATAATTGCCCGTATCTTCATACCTGGATCCGGTAAGACAGACGCCGTCGTAAACGACGTAACGCGAAAGCTGCTTTGCCATTCGGGCGTAGCTGTCGCCTTCAGCGACATATCCGAATTTATAATAAAGCTCGGCTAAATAGAGAAAAGCCTCAGGATTTTCAGGTCTTGAAAGCGAGGCGCGCAGAAAATAATCCACCGCTTCAGCCATGGCTTTTTTGTCCGCTACGGTGCCCTGGCTGTTCTGCGTCCTCATGATCCCCAACTTGATCAGCGCGTAATAATTGTTGGGGTCGGCTTTCAATACGGCTCCAAATTTTTCCCCGACCTTTGCGGAAAAGCCGCTGGTTTTTTCTGCCTCGAAAGCGGCTAGAAGCAGTCCGTCGATCATTTTTTGATCGGCTGAAAAGACGCTGGAGGAGGTCAAGGCGCCCGCGAATAAAGCAAACGTCAAAACCAGAAGCGCTTTGCTTTTCATTCTCTGTATTCTCCCCTAACCATATGAAGGAATTGTCCTACTAAAACCATACAAGAAAATAGTATGTTTTGTCAAACGTTTAGGACAAGGCCAACTCCGCTGAATAGTTTCGCCTCCTTAATCGCAACCTATTGATATTTCGACGAGAGTACGCTATACTAAAATTGGGTTGCTTCGTGTCACATGAAGACAGGGGAGGTTTCCAATGAAAAAACTGGTCAGTTTTGGCTTCCGCGCTCTATTTATATTGCTGCTGCACAACATAATTTCGCTGCCTTTCCCAGTGCGTCGCATCAGCGCAGACAGACATGGTTCCCGGCTTGGCCGTGTCTGATGAGGAGATTATCATAGAAGAAAGCCAGGACAAACTCACCCTCTACTGGGCGGGTCGCATAGCCTTCGTCAAACCATCTCAGGCGCCAATCAGCGTAATCGTGGACTCGTCTCTCACTCCGACCGGGAAATGGCAGCCTCTTCCCAGCAGCCGATTCAGATTGATATCGGCGTACCAAAAGGGAGTGAACTCACATATACCAAAAATCGCCAGTGGCCTCCATGAGCTTGCCTGCGACTCCCATCGGAAAGACGACCCAATCCGCGCTTGCGGCTCTTTTGGAAAAAGATCAGGTAATCAACGTCAAGATTGCCCTCAAAGGAACAACGCTGAAGTTTGGGGCAAAACCGGTAGCTGAGATGGATTACGAACTAAAACCCTTAGGATATGCGCTTCTGAATGCGGCTAAGGCAGGGGACCTGGCTGAAGTCCAACGACTTGCTGGAGAAAGGGGCCGACCCCGATTCAGCGAACTTGCAGGGTTGGTCGGCATTGATGGCCGCTTCATCCGCCGGGCGAGCCGACATTGTAAAACTCTTGCTGGACAAGCGCGTCAGGGTGAATGCAAGATCCAAAGGATTCCCGATTATCGTTTCGGCTAACGGATCCAAAATTCCGCCGGGAACTACGGCATTAATGGCTGCGGCATACTCGGGCCGGCCGGAAATCACGGCAATGTTGCTGGAGAAACAGGCGCAGGTTAATGCAAGACGCGATGATCGATGGACTCCATTAATGGCTGCTTGCTCGTCCACTAGCGCAGATACCGTCAGGTTGCTGCTTGACGCAGGAGCCGATAAGGATGTCGTCGACGATTCCGGCTATTCTCCATTGGCTATGGCGATCATCAATAGAAACAGAGGCGCGGTTCGAATGCTAAAGGCGCGTGGGGCGGTTTTGACTGTCCCCTGGGATACAGTGGAATGACGCGTTGATTGATTAAAGAAGAATCAACTGAAATTTACTTAGGATTGCAGCGTGCGCGATTCGCCATGTAGGGGCGCTTCGAGGAGGCTGTCTCAAAGGTCTTCATGAACCCAAGATCGTGCCACGATTACCCTCACCCTTTCCCTCTCCCAACGGGAGAGGGAACTTGTACAGCGGCTACCCATGCTCCCCTCTCCCTTTGGAGAGGGTCGGGGTGAGGGCGAGGAACATCCGACGGGCTCAAATTGTGCTACGATCCGAGCCTAATCCCGACTTTTGGGACAGCCTCCGAGAAGCGCCCTCATTTCGGGTTCATCCCCGCCTCGTGGATCCACAACAGTACCAAGAATACATATCCCGGACAGTTTTCCACCTAGAACCAACAGCAGAACCAATCATAGAACCATGCGCTATCTTTCATATGGAGAATGGGGACTCAGTGGGCTGTTGGTATGCAGCAACTGAACTTTCACTTTTTGCCCGGCAGAGAACAGCTTATCCGACGGGGGCAGAATCATCAGTCCGTCAGCGAGGACCATGGACCTGAGCGCGCCTGAACTCTGGCTCCCGGTTGGTCGCCGCCATCATTTGACCGTCTTTTTCGAACAGTTTACACCTAACGAGATGCAGGCGGTTTGATACAATGTCCACGTCCTCGGCCAGAGCGGCTTCGGTAAGAGGTCTAAAGAGATTAGTGTGCCCCATCATCTTTAATACCGCGGGTCGCACGAACTGTTCGAATGCAATCATGGCGGAGGTCGGGTTGCCGGGGAGCCCGAATACCGGCTTGTTTCCGATAGTCCCGAATATCAGAGGCTTGCCCGGTTTCATCGCCACTTTCCAGAATTTCACCCGCATTCCGAGCTTGGAAAGCGTCTCCTTCACCAGGTCATATTTTCCGACCGAGACTCCTCCTGACGTTATGATCATGTCGGCTCGAAGGCCGTCGGATATTTTTTCTCGCTGATCCGTTTCGTTATCAGAAGCGATCCCCAATGACAGTGGAATGGCCCCGCATTCCATAATTTGGGCTGCTAAACTGTAACTATTCGAACAAACTATTTTTCCTTCACTGAACGGTTCGTCGAGATCTACCAATTCATCTCCGGTTGAGAGTATCCCGACAATCGGGCGCTGAAATACGTGTACGTACGCGTGCCCCAGCGTTGCCAGCATTCCTATTTCAGGCGGCCGTATTATTGTCCCGGTGCGCAAAATGACCTCACCGGCTCGGACATCCTCGCCTTTTCGACGTATATGGGCAGCCAGGCCGGGATCTCTGAAACACTTGACCGTATCTCCGTCGCGTTCGGTGTCTTCGACCATGATGACGGTATCCCCGCCTTCAGGTATGAGGCCGCCTGTAAGGACCCGCACAGCCTCACCGGGGCCGATACTTCCGTGGAAAGGCCAGCCGGCCGGCGATTCCCCTATCAGCCGTAACTTCACGGGCGTTGAAGAAGCGACGCCTACGACGTCCTCGTGGCGCAAGCAGTAGCCATCCATCGCCGAGTTATCGGCAGAAGGCACGTCACGCACTGCTGCAATGTCCTGAGCGAGGACTCTTCCTAAAGCTTCCAGAATGTGGATTCTCTCTTGACCTAGGACCGGAATTTCTTCAAGTACCTTTTGTTGGGCTTCGCCAATTTCAATCACGATAATTTTGCTCCGGACGACACAGATTTGAGGTCAGCAAATTTTATTACAAACCGAGCGATATGCAAAGTACTGTAAGTTCAATTGAAGCTGTCATACACACTTGTTTTGCAACGATGGAATCAATATCTCTTAATTAATAAACAAGTAACAACACCCTCGCTGTCGGGCGAAGGCGAAACGGGGGATTCCGAACATGAAATGGTCATTTAAAATTGGTTCAATTATGGGCATCCCGCTAAAGGTCCACGCGACTTTCCTGCTCTTATTGGTCCTGATTTTTTTCGCAGGGACTTCTGTAGTAGGAATGGGAGGGCTTTACGGAGTCATATTCGTAATTCTTATATTTGCGTCGGTCGTTTTTCACGAGTTGAGTCACGCCATAGTCGCGCGGCGCTTTGGGATTGCCGTCCAGGACATAACACTTCTTCCCATTGGCGGAGTCGCGCGAATGGTTAAGACTCCCGAAAAGCCGTACCAAGAAATTCTGGTGTCTGTGGCAGGCCCTATCTCCAGCCTTGTATTGGCCTTTGCGCTCTGGTTCGTCGCGAGCCTGGCCGGCATCGACGTCAATTTCTATGAAGCGGCCAAGGAGGGCTCCCTCTTGGCTGAACTCGTCATTGTTAATATCGTCCTCGCAATTTTTAACCTATTACCCGCGTTCCCAATGGACGGTGGACGGGTCCTCCGGGGATTTCTGGGTCTGTATTTGAGTCCTTACACGGCCACTCGAATAGCTGTCGGGGTAGGGCAGGTGTTTGCCATCGGTCTGTTCTTTCTTGGGCTCTACTTGGTCAATGTTTTCATGATTCTGATCGCTTTGTTCGTCTACCTTGGGGCGGAAGCCGAAGAGAGACAAACGACTATCATGTCCTCATTGGGCGGAGTTGATGCGGGCACGGCAATGATAAGCGAGGTGGAGGCGCTCGATCCCAGAGAAACAATCGGGCACGCGGCGGAATTGTATTGCCGCAGTTTTCAGCAAGATTTTCCTGTGATGGACGGGCCTAAACTGATCGGCCTTTTGACAAGAGAACTGATTACGGAAACACTTCACAAAAGAGGACCTGCGGCGGTGGTACAGGATATTATGATCACGCGCTTCCCTGTGGTAAACGAACAGACGCCGCTCATGGAAGTATTTGAAAAAATCCAGTCCACAGGCATGAAAGCTATACCTGTCTTGAGAGGCGCAGATTTGCGGGGCTTGATAACTCTCGAACAAATAGGGCGGTACCACATGCTTTGCTCAGGTTATTCCTGCGATTTTCTCCAAGGCGGGAAATCCGAGCAGACGGCTGCGGATATAGTCTCACGAGACCTCTAATAGCAGACTTTTTCGGAGATTTCCCAATGTATCTCGTTACAGCGCAAGAAATGCGAGATTTTGACAAGCTCGCCATCGAGGATTTCGGGATTCCAGGAATAGTCCTGATGGAGAACGCGGGCCGAACTACTTTTCATATTCTTAGGAAAAACCTTGGGGAAGATATCCAGGACCTAAGAGTCGCCGTGGTGGCCGGACCGGGTAATAACGGCGGCGATGGCTACGTTATCGCGCGCTATTTAATTAATCATGGGGCGGACGTACAAACGTTTCTTCTCAGTCCACGCGAAAAGATTAAAGGAGACGCTCTGACCAATCTCCAAGTTCTCGAAAAAATGTCCGCGCAAATCGTGGAAATTACTGATGAGTCTTCCTTTGCAGATGCGGCCTGCTCTTGGCAGGAAGCCGATCTGATTGTCGATGCGATACTGGGCACCGGACTGACTTCGGAAGTGCGATCCCCATTCAGCGACGCCATTCTTGCCATAAATGAATCCCGCTGCTTTACGTCTGGCTGTGGACCTGCCCTCAGGTCTTGACGCTGATACGGGTCGAATATTGGGATGCGCAGTCAAAGCGGATTTCACTGCTACCTACGGATTTATGAAAGTGGGAATGGGTGTGTATCCGGGTCTTGAATACTGCGGCAAGGTGGAGGTGGTGGATATCTCCATACCGCTTCCGGCCGTTAGAAAGCGCCCTCCTCGAGCAATTCTCTACACCATGCCTCACGCTTCCGCATATTTCGGGCTTCGCTCAGATCCGGAGGCCCACAAGGGCGTGTTCGGGCATCTCCTTGTAATCGGAGGATCGCCCGGCAAGACAGGCGCGCCCTCAATGGCGGCCAGGGCCGCGTCTCGGATTGGGGCCGGCCTGGTGACCGTCGGAATACCGGCTTCGCTGAATCCGATCCTCGAAACGAAACTGACTGAAGAAATGACGGAACCACTGCCGGAGAGTCTTGCCGGGTACCTGAGCCAAGTCTCCGCACAGCGTGTTCTTGAACTTGCCGAAGGCAAACGGTGCATGGTTCTCGGGCCCGGACTTTCCACTGCCGACGGTATCGGCGAATTGGTTAACACAGTGCTGTCCGAATACACCGGCTGGATTGTGATTGACGCAGACGGCCTTAACGCTTTGTCCCAGGACCTGTCCGTCCTGTCGAAAACCAAAGCGCGTTTAGTGTTGACTCCTCACCCGGGAGAAATGGGGAGGCTTGTCGGGAAAACTGCCAAAGACGTTCAAGAAGACAGGATCGCGTTGGCCCGCAATTTCGCCGTCGAAACATGGCGTTTGGCTGGTCCTAAAAGGCGCCAGGACAGTCACTGCGTCGCCGGAAGGCAGGATCTTTATCAACACTACCGGAAACAGTTGGATGGCCTCCGGGGGCCAAGGTGACGTCCTCAGTGGCATTCTAGGCGGACTGTTGGCGCAGGGAATCCCTGCTGAAGAGGCCGTACCGTTCGGGGTCTATCTCCACGGTTTGGCCGCGGACAACGTTCTGGAACGAGGAGCGCCCGCGCCTGTGCTCGCATCAGACGTAATCGAGGAAATCCCGAGGGCGTTAGGCGGAAAAAGTGAAGAGGAAGGGTGAAGCGCGTTCCAGGGATGATTTTGCTTCCGGGCTAGACCTGACTTGACAATCCGGCCGCTGTTCTCCATACTCCCGTGCAGAAAACCATCGAGGATTTGGCATGCCACCTTCCGAGGGGCTACCTGCCCTTACCTCCGCTATGGAGGATTATCTTGAAGCCATTTATCACCTGGAACAGGAACGCCGCATAGCACGTGTGCGGGATATTGCCGTGCGGCTGGGGGTGAAGATGTCTTCGGTCAGTTCCGCGCTGAAAAGCCTGGGTTCCAGGGGATTCATTCGTTACGATCCGCATCAATATATAACTTTGACCGATCGAGGCATGGTAAAAGCCAAACAGATCGTTCGGAAGCACGAAATTCTGAAACGTTTCCTGGCCAGAGTGTTGAAGATCGATGATTCTGCGGCGGAAGACAATGCATGCCGCATCGAGCATCACCTGGATCCGGAAGTGATCGAGAAACTTGTCCGTTTTGTGGAATTCATTGAATTGTGCCCGATGGATCAGGCCAGATGGCTGGACGAGAGATCGGAAAGCTGTGACGATTGTATCCCCTGTCTGGATAACGCACGTAAGAAAGTGCTGAGCAGGGCTCGTGCCCAAAAAGCCGCTCTCGCGGAAGGGATGACCCTAGCGGAGACCCCAACAGGATCGCAGGTCATGGTAGAAAGCCTTAAAGGCCCGGTCAAGTTCAAGAAGATATTCGCTGAACAGGGTGTGGAAATCGGCGGAATGGTAGAGATTGAATCGAAGGACGACAAATCAGGTCAACTGGAAGTAAATATTAAAGGCTACCACCTCTCGATCAGCAAAGCCGACGCTGCAAAAATCTTCGTAAAGCCTATCTGAAACATTATCGCTCAGCATGATGCTGCTCGCATGAAGCCTTGGCTTCCCCACAATCCGAACAGCCGCACGAGCAACACACGCCGCCGCTCTTGGAGGCTGTCATGCTCTTCCAAAAGCGGACACCTATAAAAAAAGAGCAGCTACGATTATCAGTCCTACAATTATTTCCTGCCACATGATTTGCTCCAACTACTGGCTTAATTAATTCCGAGGCCTAAGAAAGTCCCCACAGAGTGCACAATTAGCGCAACGCAATAGGCCAGAATCGTGGTGTATGCCATAGCGAACAACGTCCAGCGCCATTTTCCCGATTCCTTCTTTATGACCACCAAAGTGGTAAGGCACGGGTTATAAAGCATCACGAACAGTATCAGACTAAAAGCCATCAGCGGGTTCCATCCGGGTTCCTTCTTGAGCTTGTCGGACAAAGTTTCCGCGGCTTCGCCTTTAACTTCTCCCAGGCTGTAAGCGGTCCCCAGTGTGGCCACAACCACTTCCTTGGCGGCGAAACCGCCCAAGAGAGCAACATTGGTGCGCCAATCGAAACCGAGGGGCTTGAATACCGTTTCCAGCGCGATTCCGATTCTGCCGCCTATGGTATTTTGAAGCTGAGCGCTAAGTTTCTCGCCCTCAATGGCTCTTTTCCGTTCAATAAACGCCGCATAAGTCTTGGCCAAATCGCTTTCGGAGAGCGCTCCCGACCTTGGTTGCCCGTTGCCGCCGCCGCTTTCGTTAAGAGCTTTGGCCAACTTAACCAACGCAGGATTGATAGCCGCTCCCTCGGATTTTCCCTGCGGCCATGTCGGTACGGAATTTTTCGAATCTTTCAATATCTTCTTCGGATTTAAACAGAGGAGCGATTTGGGGGTCCCTGAGAAAGGCCTCCGTAAGCTTTTGCTCCCTTTGTTCAAAAACTTGGGATTTCTCCTCCGGCAGCGACGGAAATGTCATAGCGGCCCACAGCAATATGGACACGGCGAGAATCACTGTGCCGGCCTTCTTGATGTACATCCATGTCCGCTCCCAGGTATGGATGAGGAGACCTCGCAGGGTAGGAAGCCTGTACGGTGGCAATTCCAATACAAAAGGCGCTGAAGGGCCTTTTAAAACCGTGGATCGTATGATTCTCCCGGCCATCAAAGCCATGAACCACGAAATCAAGGTCAGGAGGAGCATCATGCGAGCTTGTTTCTCGGCAAAAAAAGCGCCGATGAGAAGAGCGTAAACCGGCATTTTCGCCCCACAATTCATGAGAGGGGCCACCAAAATAGTTACGAGACGCTCTTTTGGTTCTTTCAAAGTGCGTGTCGCCATGATGCCCGGCACAGCGCATCCGCCCGCTATTCCACCGGAAACCATCAACGCCAGCATGGACGCGCCGTGAAGTCCAAAGCCACGCAACACCCGATCGAGCATGAAGGCCATTCGGGCCATGTAGCCTGTGTCCTCGAGGATCGCTATGGCAAAAAACATGAACGCGATCAGGGGGATGAAACCCAGAACTCCTCCAACCCCATCAATAATGCCGCTTACCACCAGGGATTTGAGAAGCCCATCGGGAAGCGCCGCGGACATTTGTACGCCCAGCCATTTGAAGAAAGCTTTAAAAACGTTCACAAATGGTTCACTGCCCTGGAAAGTGAAAGTGTAGAGAGCATAGATGACCAGGAAAAGAACCGCCGGCCCCAGTAGCCGATGAGTAAGCACTCTGTCAATGGCCTCGCTGAGATAAACGCGATCGGTGGCCTCCGATTGCACGGCTTGCCTGACAGCGCCGGAAGCGAATCCATATCGGGCGTCCGTGAGTAAGATTTCAGGACTATCAGCGAAAATGTCCGTCAGGTGTTTTCGGCTCTCATCCACTTGTTTGGTGACACGGTCAATGCCCGGAATTGATTCGATCTTCTTGATTACTTCCGAGTCGCCTTCAAGGAGTTTGACTGCCAGCCAACGACGCGAGAGTCCTTTGAGGAACGCATCGCAGGGAGCAAGCTGTTTTTCAATCTTTTCCAGCTCCTCCTCTACTTCCGTGCCGTAATTTACCGTCCGCTGCCGGTCGAGGTCAGTCCCGGACTCAGCCGCCTCAATGGCCGATTGAAGAAGCTCTTCAATCCCTACTCCTTTTTTGCCGTTAGTCGGGATAACCGCAACGCCAAGTAGTTCGGAAAGCTTTTTCACATCTATGTTTATGGATCGGCCCTGGGCCACGTCTATCATATTGAGAGCGATAACGAGTTTAGCCCCCATTTCCATAAGCTGGGTGGCCAGGTACAAATTACGCTCCAAATTGGACGCGTCAATCACGTCCACCACCACATCAGGGCGGGAGTCTACAATAAAATTCCTCGCTATTAGCTCTTCCAGGGAATAAGCGGTTAGAGAATAGGTGCCGGGAAGGTCTATGACGTGGATCTCGCGGCCGGCGTGTTTTAAAATTCCCTCTTTTTTCTCAACAGTTACGCCGGGCCAGTTTCCTACATGCTGTCGAGCGCCGGTCAGGGCATTGAATAAAGTTGTCTTACCCGCGTTGGGATTACCGGCGAGAGCTACAGTGATTTTTTTCATCTTTATTTTTTGGGAGTTTAGGCTGCCTGATCCGGGGCATCCATTAGAATCTCCGCGGCTTCGTCTTTTCTGAGGCTGACGTGATAACCCATTAAAACCAATTCCATAGGATCATTCAGAGGCGCATATTTAATTACGCTGACTTCGGTTCCTCTAACGAAGCCCATTTCCATCAATCTGCGCCTGAAGTCGGGATTCCCACATACTTGACGGACTCTGCCTTTTTCTCCGGGTCTAAACTCTGAAAGGGCCACCGCAGAACGGGCTGGGCATTCATTATCTTGGAGTCCGGGACAATCGGCACATTTCTCTTCCCGGGAATCGTTCGTGATTTCCTCATCCTGCGCTTGAATCGGATCAGTGGATACAGCGGGCGCTTGCATATATTGCTCACCTATCATAGTTAGTCACGTCGAATTAATATTTAGACTCCGATTGTCATCTTGTCAAGCGCGATCTTGAAGAAGATCCGCAGAAAAATAATAAACCAAAGATAAGTTAATGACATCAATGTAAGAATTATTGCCACTTCAATGCCCGCGCCGGAAAATAATTTACATCCAAGCTTCCATTTCCGCTTGTCCGATTCCGGACGAGATTGTTTATATTAACTTCAAGGCACAATTGATTATCAGAGACAGTAATCCGACCAAATGATAAATGCGCCTTGCCGGCATTATAGGAGAGCGAAATCATGAAGGAAAATTACGAAATCAAAGGGGTTTTTCCTCGGGAGCTTGCCCCCGGGCTTTGGGTGTTGGGGAATTATTTCTTTAATCTGTATCTTGTGAGGGGAGACCAGGCTTCGGCCCTGATTGAGGTTGGTGTATCGGGCGTTGTGGACGAAATTATTCGTCAACTGGAATCGCTCAAGGTGCGCCCGACATTTCTGGTGGTGACTCATCCCCATGCGGACCACGTCACAGGTTTGGCCGGTCTGAAGGAGAAATTCCCACAGGCGCTGGTGGTGGCCGGGGAAGGCGCGGCGGAATTTCTCGCTCACCCTAAGGCAGCGCCGGCAGTGGTCCGGGAAGACCGCCACATGTCTGAGTTCTTGGCGGCTCATGGAATACAACCCGGTCGTCCCCCTGTTGAGGAACCGCCGTCTCTGCAGAACTGCATCATAGCTCACGAGGGCGATGAGATGGACCTGGGCGGAATCACGCTCCGATTCATGGTAGCCACAGGGCACGCTCCCGGTAAAGTTATTGTTTATATTCCTGAAATTAAGGCATTAATTCTTTCGGATTCGCTCGGCTTCCGATTTCCCGGCCGAGGTGTTTTCCCATGTTCTTGGTCAACTACGCCGATTACATGGCAACCCTGGATCGCCTGGAGAAGTTGAACCCGGCCATCCTGGGAGTCGCGCATCAGGGACCGGTTATGGGAAACGAAGTGCGGGAAGCCTTTCGCGAAGCCCGTGAAAAGGCAGTCGAATTAAGATCAAGAATCGTGAATGACTCCCGCGACCGCGAAGAAGTGATCCAGGATGTTTTCAATGAATTTTACAAAGATGAAATGACGATATATACAAGAGAAAACATTATGAATTGCGCCAAGCTTGTTGTCCGACGGGCAAAGGAGTAAAGCCGCTGGGGGAAACTTCTTGCAAGCAAGTTTCGACCCCAGCGCCCCTTTCAAGAACTCCTAAAATGTTCGCCTCGTGGCGCCTCGCGGAAATTATAGGTGGTGTCGAACGTGATGGATTTCAAAGCGATTTATGTATTATCCAAGGCCGTTTCCAGGCTGATGAATGAGCTGGAATGGGACACTTACGGTTCCGAGGACCTGCACACTCCCGTCATCGCGAGCGACAATGATTGCAGGAACCTGGACGTTCTCCTGGACATGATGGGAACACTCACCCGGCTGATGGACACCCGGATCAACTATGTGACCAGCGAAGGGAAGGTGGTCCGGGAATGGATTGAAACCATTCTGGAAATAGGAGATCGCTACAAAAGAGAGATCGAGCTTCTAGACGGCCTCGCGAAAGATCCAAAATTTCAGGCGTGAGAGAGTGGGCGACTCGTCAGTCGCCCATGCCAAAAAGGTCTCTGCAGCCTCTGGCGCGAAATCGTTTCCTGCAATCCCACGAACTGCCCGATTGCCTCAAGGCCGCCGCATCTATTGAGTTTTCGGGTCTAACATGGTACACGCTTGCTGTGACTATGACACGGTTTACATGCCCTGAACCGACTACCGAGCTTGACGGCTTTGATCGTCAGGCCGATTGTGCGATTTCCGCGCCTCGCGAAAAACATGGAATCGAAAACGTCGGGTTCCTGGACCTTAGTGAAATTATCAACATTATTCAACCATTACTTGTGAAAGGCCCCGGAACCGGTCCTGTCTCAGGCATTTCCATTGATACTCGCAAACCAACAGGTGAAGATTACATATTTTGGGCTATAAAGGGCCGGAACTTCAACGGCAACGACTTTGTTGAGGAAGCCCTAAATCTGGGTGTCAAGGCCGCTGTCGTCAGTCGCCGTGATCTCCTCGAAATAGAATTTCCAAAAGAAGCGACTCTGATTCTAGTCCCGGACACACTCAAGGCATTGCAAGACCTCGCGACATCGTATCGAAGCCGTTTCACTTTTCCTGTGATCGGTATTACCGGAAGCAACGGTAAAACACTGGTTAAGGAGATGCTCGCGTCGATCTTGTGTCTTGAGCGCAAAACCTACAGATCTCCGCTGTCATACAATACCCAAGTGGGGGCCGCTCTGGGCCTGCTCGGCATGAGGCCGGAGCATCAGGTCGCGATCATAGAGGCCGGGATAAGCCTTCCTGGTGAAATGGAACGCCTCGAACGTATGATCCGGCCCGATGACGGAATCCTCACCGTAGTGAGTAAGGCGCACATAGGCGGTCTGGGCAGTCTTGAAAAGACGCTGGAAGAGAAAGGGAGATTGTTTAGCAACCTCCATGAGGACTCATTTCTGCTGCTCAATGCGGATGATCCTTTGAGCATGAGCCTCTCCCCGCGAGTTCGGGCGCGAGTGGTCACTTTTGGACTTTCCGAAAAAGCCGACGTTACCGCGGAAGATCTGGTCTCGGTGAGGGATCATGGGCATAAATTTAGAATGCGTCTCTTTGGAAGCGCTGTGAATGTGATGCTTCCGGTCCCGGGCCTGTTCAATGTCCTGAATTCTTTGGCCGCGGCCGCCGCGGCCACGCTTCTCGGCGCATCGCTTGCGGCTGTTCGGCAAGGGCTGGAGAATTTCCGCCCGTCTCCGATGCGGTTGGAGTTTCACACCGATGTAACTGGAGTGACTCTGATCAACGACACATACAACTCCGATCCCGCATCAGTCAAAGGCGCTTTAGACGTGCTGGCCAAAGTGGGGAGCGGTCGCCGCAAAGTAGCGATCCTCAGCGATATGCTGGATCTCGGGCCATACAGCAGCGAAGAGCATCTGACGGTGGGAAAGGACGTGGTGCGAGCCGAGGTCGATCATCTTATCACCGTAGGCGAGAATGCAGCCCTTATCGGAAGGGCCGCCGCGCAGGAGGGAATGAACCCCGGACGGATTGTAAATACTCATAGCTATAATGAAGCCGCCCAAGAGCTGGAAAAGATCATGACCAGCGGGGACGTGGTCCTTTTCAAGGGCTCGCGCTGGTTCAGACTGGAACGCATAGCCCGCGAGCTGGTCGGGTCCATAGGGCCTACGCGGCTGGTCGTTAACCTTGACGCCATAGCGGCAAATACGAAAGCCATTAGAAGGGCCGTCGGCGAGGATATTGCCATTATGGCTGTGGTAAAGAGTTTCGGTTACGGAAATGATTCCATCAGAGTATCCAGGACCGTTCTGGAGAACGGGGTTAATTACCTGGCGGTCGCGTTTCCGGATGAGGCAGCGACTCTAAGAGAAAACAGAATTGATGCGCCCATACTAGTTTTTCATGTGCTCCCGGAAGAAGTGGACAGGATTATCAGATATCGACTCGCTTCAGTGATATCGTCTCCGGAACCTGCCAGAGCTTTGAACAGCGCTGCCGCAGGCGCCAAAAAGATACCTGTGCACATCAAAGTCGATACGGGGATGGGAAGGTCCGGAGTCTGGGTGGATGACGCCATTCCGTTCATCGAAGAAGTTTCGTGCATGAAAAATCTGGAAGTAGAGGGCATAATGACTCACTTCTCCAGCGCGGACGATCCGGACGCGGACGAATATACATTAGGTCAGATCAATGCATTCGAATCGTTGCTGGCTGAACTCAAGCGCAGAGGCCACGATATCCGGTATGTGCATGCCGCTAATACGGCAGCGGCCGTCCGATTCCCTCAAACTCGTTTCAATATGGTGAGGCCGGGTCTGGCCATCTACGGAATGTATCCGTCCGAGGCGGTAAAGGGTTTGATTCAAGTGGAACCCGTGATCACATTTTCCACGAAGATCGCGCAAATTAAAGAGCACCCGCCGGGCCGTTACATTTCTTACAACCGGCGATTCGTAACTTCTAAAAATTCCCGGATTGCGACCATTCCGGTGGGTTACAACGACGGATACCCCCGCTTTCAATCCAACCGAGGCCAGGCGCTGGTCCGGGGGCGCCGTGTTCCGGTAGTAGGAACGGTTTGTATGGACGCAACGATGATAGATATTACCGATGTCCCCGAAGCTCAGGTAGGCGACGAGGTCGTGCTCATCGGCCGCCAGGGTGACGAAGAGATCCTGGCCGATGAAATCGCGGCCAACGGTAACACAATAAATTACGAAATCGCCTGCAAGATCTCCCCCAGGGTGAAAAGAATCTTCGTGCAGAGCTGATGCAAGTTTAGACCGATTCTCCCTTTATCAGTATCTCGATCATCTTGGAGCCATTTTTGACGAACACGCCGGAAGCCTGGGCCTCGGCCTCGGAGAAGCCCCGGCTATCTGATTTGTCAGGAGCGTTCCAACGCTCCGAGTCGAGCAGAATAAATGGCACCGGATCACACGAGTGTTTTCGGGTAGTGACCGGAGTCGGATGATCCGGCATAAGCAATATCCTCCAGTTGGGGAACGCCTTCAAACCTTCCAAGATCGGACGAACTATCCGGTCGTCAAAATCCTCTATGGCTTTAATTTTCAGGTCGTGCTGGCCGGAATGAGCTGCCTCGTCGGGGGCTTCCACGTGTAGAAACACCAGGTCTTTATCGTTCAAACAACTCAACGCGGCTTCGACTTTGCCTCGATAATTCGTATCAAGATATCCGGTTGCGCCCGGCACATGGATAGTTTCCAGTCCGGCATATTTGCCGATGCCTCGCACCAGATCCACAGCCGCCACGACTGCCCCGGAAATCCCGAATCGTTGCGTCAGAGTGCTGATCTGGGGTGGTCTGCCTTGGCCCCAGGGCCAAACGGAATTAGCGCGGCCCTGACACCTTTTAGTCCTGCGCACGTTCACCGGATGGTTATCCAATATTTTCCATGAGTTAATTATGAGCCTCAGCAACTTGTCCGCTCCGGGACCGGAGGGCAAATTACCCGCGAGCAGTTCTCCGGGTATGTCATGGGGCGGCTGAGTAACCAATCCATCGGGCCCGTTGGCCCATACGAGAAGATTCCTGTACGAGACGCCGGAAACCATCGAGAGTCCCAGGTCTTCCACCGTCGGGGTCAGAGAGGCTATCAATTCATGGGCTTCAGGCGTCGAAATATGATCAGCGCTATGATCCGTCATCACGGTGAAGTTTCGATCAAGCGTGACAAGATTCAGCCGAAAAGCCAGATCGCTCTCTCTCAGGAAAACGCCCATGGAGGCAGCCTCAAAAGGCGCTCTACCAGTGTAAATTTCTGCGGGGTGGTACCCCATGATAGACAGATTGGCTACATCGCTGCCGGGGGAGAGTCCTTCGGGCACAGTGAGCGTCATTCCAATGGTTCCTGCCGCGGCCATACGATCCATCCAAGGGGTTTTGGCCGCGGTCAACGGGGTGGAGTTACCCAGTTCCGGCACAGGCAGATCGGCCATACCGTCGGGCACAAGGATCAAGAACTTGGTTTCAGAATCCGAGGACATTGAGTACCTTCTTCATTTCCGGCGCGCATGTTACCGGTTCAACTGACACTTTGATGGCATTATCCGGATCTTTAAGGCCGTGGCCGGTGAGGGTGCAGACTACTCTGGCGCCCTTTGGGAAATAACCTTCCTTGCTCTTTTTTATCACGCCCGCAATGGACGCCGCTGAGGCGGGTTCGCAGAAGATCCCTTCCGTGGAAGAAACCATTTGATAAGCGTCAAGAATTTCCCGATCGCTTACCATGTCGATTAAGCCGCCCGATTCATCCCGAGCGGCTTCCGCGGCTTTCCATGACGCGGGATTGCCGATACGGATTGCCGTCGCCACGGTCTCCGGATGATCCACTACACGGCCCCTCACAATGGGGGCTGCTCCTTCGGCTTGAAAGCCTATCATCTTGGGAAGCGCTTTGATCTTGCCCGCATCCCGATAAGCCTTGTATCCGGCCCAGTAAGCGGTGATATTTCCGGCATTTCCCACCGGCAACGCATGATACTCCGGCGCTGCGCCGAGCGCGTCGCAAATTTCGAAGGCTGCTGATTTCTGGCCCTCTATTCGATGGGGATTAAGGGAATTAACCAGAGTTATAGGATAATTCTCGGATATTTCCCGAACAATTTTCAATGCTTCGTCAAAATTACCCTGGACCTTTACTACGATAGCGCCGTGAATCATTGCCTGGGCGAGTTTGCCTAGCGCGATCTTTCCCTCAGGAATAGCGACAAATGCCTTTATGCCCGCCCGGGCCGCATATGCCGCAGCCGAGGCCGACGTATTCCCGGTAGATGCGCAGATGACGGAGCGTGACCCTGCCTCCACCGCTCTGGATACGGCTACCGTCATACCGCGATCTTTAAAAGAAGAGGTGGGGTTCAATCCCTCAAATTTCAAATGGATCGAAATATCAGGATTGATCTTTGCGGCTAAGCCTGGGGCGGGAATGAGCGGCGTGTTCCCTTCGAGTATCGTTACAATGTTCCGGTCATCGTGAAAGCGATAAAATTCCGGGTATTCTCTTATGATTCCTTTCCACATTTATTCAAGCTCCGTAGGGATTCCAATTAGAATGCCGCTTGCTTAATGATTAATTAGTCACGCAAGCGTTTCGTCCTCGATTCTTATTATGGTCGGAAGGCCCTCCACCACATCAAGTTCGCCGATACGGGCGCTGGCATTCTGCACATCCGCTTCTCGGGCACGATGGGTAAGGAAGACCACAGGAACCGTGCCGGAGCTGTCGCGACCTTTCTGGAACACAGAATGGATGCTAATCCGGTGGTCCGCCATGATCCCGGATATCTTTGACAACACCCCTGGTTGATCTTTGGCCTGGATCCGCAGATAGTAGTTCGTGACAATTTCTTTCATATCCATCACGTCGGCAGAAGCGGCCCAATCTCCCGGATATCCTATCGGAGAAATTCGCTCGCAATTGCCCTTAACAACATTTTTCGCGGCCTCGATCACATCACCCACCACAGCAGAAGCAGTCGGTTCTTTTCCCGCTCCTCGACCATAGAAAAGTTGCTCGCCGACCATGTCGCCCTTAAGATAAATTCCGTTGAATACGCCGTCCACTTTGCCAAGAGGGTGATGCTCGGGAATCATCGTAGGATGAAGGCGCGCCTCAACAGTGTCTCCGTGGTCAATGATAATGGCCAACAACTTGATTCTGTAGCCGAATTCTTTGGCCATCGCCACGTCAAACGGCTCTATCCGGACTATTCCTTCACGATAGATCCTTTCCAGTGGCGCCCGGATGCCGTGAGTAAGTCGGAGCACCAGGGCCAATTTGTGGACCGAGTCGATACCTTCAACGTCCAGAGTCGGGTCTGCTTCCGCGTACCCCAGTTTTTGCGCCTGCCCCAGGACCTGCTCCAAGGAAACGCCGGGGGTCTCGTGCATCGCCGTCAGGATGAAATTACAAGTGCCGTTGAGTATGGCCAATACTTTCTCGAATCTGTTGGCCACCAATCCTTCTCTGAGCGATCGCAGTATCGGGATACCGCCCCCCACTGCGGCTTCGAAATCTATGTACGCTCCGGCCGCTCGGGCCGCGCTGAATATCTCGGTTCCGTGCTCCGCGAGCAGCGCTTTATTCGCGGTGACTACCTGTTTTCCATTGCGGAACGCTTCCAGTATGAACGTGCGCGCGGGTTCATATCCGCCAATCAACTCAATGACGATGGAAATCTCAGGGTCGTGAAGAATTGCATTTGCGTCAGTAGTTAAGACGGAACGGTCTACTTGGATCCCTCTGTCGGACTCCAGATCCAGGTCCGCTATACGCTTCAATCGCAGAGGTATCCCCACTCTGGCCCTCAGAAGGTCTTGGTTTTCCTGAAGGATTTTCACCACACCTGAGCCGACAGTGCCGAATCCTATCAGTCCGATGGAGATCTCGTTCATTTAATGTCACCGTTGATCTATCACACAACCGCGGAACGGATCTCAGGCGCTCCGTTCTTCACTTCATTCTTCATCAGGAATTGACGAATTCCCCTAATGGCCTGCATAATTCTCATCCTGTTCTCGACAAGCGCAAATCTCACGAAATCGTCACCGAACGGACCAAATCCGATACCAGGGCTTACTACCACCTTTGCCTGTTCCGCGAGAATTTTTGAAAACTCGAGCGAGCCCATAGACCGAAACTCTTCCGGAATTTGCGCCCAGACAAACATCGTCCCCTTTGGCGGGGTAACAGGCCAGCCCGCGTCATTCAGGCCGGCGCACAAGGCGTCCCTTCGATCCTTATATTCGTCGACGATCTGTCGAACACAATCCTGATCCTCGTTCAAGGCGATAATGGAAGCGATCTGGATTGGTTGAAACATACCGTAATCTATGTAGCTTTTCAGTCTCCTAAGCGCTTCGATCATTTTGGCGTTGCCCGCCGCGCACCCGACTCTCCAGCCGGCCATAGAGTAACTTTTCGACATGGACACAACTTCCACGCCCACCTCTTTAGCCCTAGGAATTGATAGAAAACTTGGGGCGCGATAGCCATCGAATGTGAGATCCGTGTAAGCGAAGTCGTGTATAACCATAATCTTATATTCGAGCGCGAAATCGACAATCTTTCCGAAAAAGTCCTCATCCACCACCATAGTGGTCGGGTTGTGTGGGAAGGATATGATAAGCATCTTTGGCGACGGCCATGTGAGCCGCGCAGCGGCCTTAAGGTCTTCAAAGAAGTCGCTGTCGGGCCTGATCGGCACGTGCCGAAGGTCACCACCTGCGATTATGACGGAAGTCGGATGAATCGGGTAGGTCGGTGAGGGAACGAAAACGACGTCTCCGGGCGTTGTTATGGCAAGCACCATATGGGCCAGAGCGTCCTTGGCCCCCATAGTGGCGACTACTTCGGTATTGCAATCCAGGTCAACGTCGTAACGCCTCTTCCACCAATTGGCGAAAGCTTTTCTCAAATTAGGGATGCCTGCCGACGCGCTGTACCTGTGATTGCGCGGGTTCTGCACCGCTTCGATTATCTTGTCCACTATATGAGACGGGGTGGGAATATCAGGATTGCCCATGCCCAGGTCGATTATGTCCTCACCCTGACGTCTTAGATTCATCTTGAGTTCGTTAACAATCTGGAACACGTAGGGCGGAAGCCTTTTAATTCTCCCGAATTCTTCCACGTTCACCTCCCGGCCCTCGGCGACATTCAGTCCCCGACCGGCTAATGAGATTTGTCCATCGATCCGTCCGCTTGCCGGAGCGATAGGTCCTTTTGACTCTATCTTTTGACTCTATGACGCTTACCGGGCAGCGCACGTCTCCAAATTTCCCATCATCCCCGCTTCACTAATGGGGATATTGGGGATCTACCAATCAGACTCTCACGCAAAATGCTTCACGAAACAGCAAGGATCTTCACCGGCCATAATAGCCTCCGCGTCTGAGGTTCGTCGGCCAGGACCATGATAGAGCACTAGAGAGTCTTCGACAACTTCTCGGCCCGGCAAATTTGGCCCCGCTTCTATGCAAGCCAAGCATGACGGCGCCCTCTCGTAAGGGTGAATCCATAGCATACGTGACGGCTTAAATCCAGTCTCCTTCATGGCCTTATGAACACGATCCAGACTGGAAGCAGGATAAATCAACGATAGTCTTCCGTCCGGTTTCAATAGCTTCCTCGATATCGCAAACAGGTCAGAGAGCGGCATCATAAGTTGATGCCTGGACAATGCCTTTTCCTCTTGAATATTGACACGTCCGCGACCGGGCTCGTGATACGGAGGATTCGACACAATAGCATCGAAACAGCCGTGTCGAAAGAAAAGGTCGGCTTGACGTAAATCCCCGCGAAGGATGCTCACCGAGGATTCGAGGTGATTAAGCTTGAGCCCCCGTCCGGCCCGGTGGGCCAGGGCCGCCTGTATTTCCAGTCCGACAACAGTGACAGCAGGCTGTTTCAGGGCTAGCCCAAAAGCGATGATCCCGCAGCCGGTGCCCACATCCAGTATGAATTCTCCCGGAGAAGACCTGACAAACCACGTCAGGATCAAGGCGTCTTCGGAGACCCGGTATCCTTGCAGGGCCTGGATAACCTTCACCTTATTCCCGAACAAACCGTTGACCGATTCGGTTGTATTAATCAAATCCCCTTTCGATTTTCGTTTTTCCATATCTTCAAAGTTTTTAACGATGACTGCACATTCATGCAACATCAGCCGGTTGAGGGCAAAATCAAAGAGCAAAGCCACTAGTCTTGTCGCTCTGGAGATTGCTTCCCCCGCTTTTCAGCGGGGTCGCAATGACAAGCTAACCTGCGGAACTCACATTCATCCTGTCAGAAGACGCGCAGCACAAGGCCTGAAGATATCTTCGGATAGAAATAGGTGGATTTGTGAGGTAGCTTATGGCCCAATTCTGCAGCCGCTCGCACCTGGTCCACTCGTGTAGGATTCAGGATGAAGCTTATCTGGATCTCTCCCTTTGTGACTTTCTTGAGAGCCTCTTCGATCAACGGAGTATATTCTATTTTACCTTCCGCGTTCTCACCGTCCATACCGAGCCCGTGATTCATTATGGCCTCACGCAATATTGTGACATCGAGACCTCTTAACGGGGCAGGTATGGAACTATCCATAAGAGATTCAGCAATACGAAAATCCTTAAGCCTTAATAATCGAAAACAGGGCTCTCCCTGGACGATCATGCCAAACTTCCCACCTATTTCCGAATAAGATTCGATTCTTTCCATGAGCGTACGGAAGACCGATTGCCGGTCCTGATCGCCAAAACACAATTCTTCGATGTGGAAATATGGTTCCAATTCCCTGAGAAATCCACCCACATCTAGATGACCGAGACCTTTCACCATTCTATGCGCTGGTAATATAGTCAATCCCGGGTGTGACATCGAGGTCAGGTACGCCATTAAGTACTCATGCGGGTCCGAAGGACTCGTGTGACCGGCTGCCCTCATTTCCTCTTTGTAGGCCCTTGCAGTCTCATAGCGATGATGACCGTCAGCTATGAAAAGGCTTTTTTGCCCAAAAATGCCCTGCAATCTTTCGATTACGGCTGGATCGCAAATGTTCCAGGTCCGATGAATCGTCCCGTCGGCGTCCTTGGTCTCTTGATCAGGAGGTCCCTGAATGTGGCGCTTGTACATATCGGCCACTGTATTACGCTCGTCTCCGAACAGCGCGTGGATGGGCGTCATATTGGCTCGGCATGCCCTCAATAAATCCAACTGATCCTGCTTAGGTCCTTTATATGTCTTTTCGTGCGGTAAAACCTTCCCTTTACCGTAATCATCCACTTTTATCAGGCATATGATTCCGTCAATAGTGCGAGAGCCGTGCTCGGGTTGCTCGAATTCCATCTGATAGACGGTGATCCCCGGGTTGGCTTCCCGTGTAAGGACCCCTTCGTCGAGCCATTGTTGCAGAGTCGCAGAGGCCCTTGTATAGCGGTTGTCGCCTTTTGCGTCGTCGGTAAACTGCTTGCCCAAGACCAATCTGATGATGTTCAATGGATGGGCCGTGTAAAATGAGTCCTGCTCCTCTAGCGATATCACATCGTACGGGGGGGTGATTAAACGGTCCAATTCCGCTGCAAATTTGCGGTCATAGTGGACCATCCGGAATGGTTGTATCTCTGCCATCTATAAATCCTCATAGTGAGCCGATCAAAACGTCACACATTGAAAAGGGCCGGGGGTAATAATGCCCGGCCTAACGGCCAATGCCGACTCACCGCTAAAAAATCCAACCTAATTATTTAACATGCTGGAACTGGTGGGGTCAAGGTCAGCTCGGAAGATATGATTTAGCGTAGAAATGGCGCTGACACCGTACGAATAGCCTGGGAAAAGGACAATGCCAAGTTTAGAGGAATGAACATTTGAAAGGAGGGTGTCAATCCTCCAGTCTCGTAGGATGTGTTGACCCGCAGGAGCCAGGACATCGCTCGCGAATAGGAAGCCAATGATGCGGTTCTCCCAAGTCTAGCGGGATCACCGCATCGTTAGCGCCGACGATTATTTCACTTCCCTAAAATCCGCATCCACCACGTCTTCATCAGGTTTCGGTCCGGGTTTCGGTCCGCCGGCTTGTTCCGGGCCAGGTCCGCCGGTCGGGCCGGCCCCTGCGCCAGCGCCAGGCCCGCCCGCAGCCTGCTGATACATGGCTTCCGCTAGTTTATGCGAAGCCTGCTGTAGTTCCTCAACGGCGGATTTGATCGCTTGAGCGTCCGAGCCTTCCATTGCGCTCTTTGCTTTGGAAAGGGCCGCCTCAATGGCGCTCTTGACCGATGCGTCCACCTTGTCTCCATGCTCTTTAAGCGACTTTTCAGTCATGTAGATCATGGAATCGGCCTCATTGCGGGCCTCGATAAGTTCACGCTTTTTCCGGTCCTCTTCAGCGTGGCTTTCCGCGTCGCGGACCATCTTCTGGATCTCTTCTTCTGAAAGCCCACTGGAGGCCGTAATCTTGATCGACTGCTCTCGCCCGGTCCCGAGGTCCTTGGCCGAAACATGGACGATACCATTGGCGTCGATATCAAACGTCACCTCGATTTGAGGCATACCCCTCGGCGCAGGAGGAATTCCCACAAGTTCGAAACGTCCCAATGTCTTGTTGTCATGAGACATTGGGCGCTCACCCTGGAGCACGTGGATCGAAACCGACGGCTGATTATCCGAGGCTGTTGAGAAGATCTGGCTCTTTCGGGTCGGGATTGTAGTGTTTTTCTCGATGAGTTTGGTAAAAACAGAGCCCAACGTCTCGATACCTAATGACAGAGGGGTCACGTCGAGCAGCAAGACGTCTTTAACATCACCCTTTAGCACCGCGCCCTGAATAGCAGCCCCAATTGCCACTACTTCATCAGGGTTCACTCCTTTGTGGGGCTCTTTGCCGAACACCTCCTTGACTTTGGCTTGGACAGCGGGCATACGAGTCATACCACCGACCAGAATTACCTCATCAATATTCGCGGCGGTTAGTCCGGCGTCCTTCAGAGCCATGCGACACGGACCTACGGTTTTTTCAATAAGCTCCCCAACGAGCTGCTCAAGTTTGGCGCGGCTGAGTTTCATGGTGAGATGCTTCGGGCCGGACGCGTCGGCAGTGATAAACGGCAGATTGATATCGGTCTCCATTGAAGAGCTTAGTTCGATTTTAGCCTTTTCCGCAGCTTCCTTTAGGCGCTGTAGAGCCATTTTATCGTTACGAAGATCTATTCCCTGATCTTTCCTGAACTCGTCCGCCAGATAGTCCATGACACGCAGGTCAAAATCTTCACCACCCAGGTGAGTGTCCCCGTTAGTGGCCTTGACCTCAAACACGCCTTCCCCGAGTTCAAGAATTGAGATATCGAACGTTCCGCCGCCGAGGTCGAACACTGCGACCTTCTCGTCTTTCTTCTTGTCCAGGCCGTACGCAAGCGAAGCCGCGGTCGGCTCGTTAATGATTCGCAGGACGTTGAGGCCCGCGATGCGGCCCGCATCCTTAGTGGCCTGACGCTGGGAATCGTTAAAATAGGCCGGCACTGTTACAACAGCGTCCTTGATTTCCTCCCCCAAATGGTCTTCCGCTGTCTGTCTCATTTTCTGGAGAATCATGGCGGAAATCTCGGCGGGAGTATAATCTTTTCCTCTTACCCGGACTGCGGCGTCAGCGCTTTTTCCCTCGACAATTTTGTACGGCAGGATTTTCAAATCTCCTTGAACTTCCGGGGAGCTGTATTTGCGGCCAATGAGTCTTTTAATGGCGAATAGAGTATTTTCAGGATTTGTAATGGCTTGCCTTTTTGCTACCTGGCCGACAAGCCTCTCTCCTGAATCCGTGAACGCGACTACCGAAGGGGTTGTTCTCCCGCCTTCCGAATTGGGCATGACAATGGGTTCCCCGCCTTCAATCACCGCGACGCAAGAATTGGTTGTTCCCAAGTCGATTCCTATAACTTTCCCCGGCATTGTTTTCCTCCTGGCCGCCACAGACGTTATGACGGTTCTTTTTTATCTCCGTATTACTTATTCACGAATCTTCGTGTTTTCTATTATGCATTCTCTATGCTTCCGCTGCGGTGGAGATCACCACTTTGGCGGCACGCAAAAGACGATCCTGGTAAATGTAACCTTTTTCGAGGACCTCAATTACAGTGTTAGGTTTTTGACCCTGGGCCGCGACCTTGGCTATGGCCTCATGAAGATTCGGGTCAAAGGGTTGCCCTAGCGCTTCAATTTCCTTTACGCCGTATTTCTTCAAAAGGTCCTGAAGCATATCGGAAATCATACATATGCCGTCTACCACCGGGTCCGATCTGCCTTCTTTGCTGCAAAAATCCACCGCCCTCTGAATGTTGTCCGTCACGGCCAAAAGATCGCGCAGAAGATCTTCATTTTTGTACTTGAGTATTGCGCTTCTTTCCTGGATAGCTCTTTTCTTGTAGTTCTCCAGGTCAGCGACTGCTCGGACCCATCTGTCGCGGTTTTCCGCAGCTTCTCTTTTGGCGATTTCCAGTGGATCTTGCTCCGTAATCTCTTCAGGCTTTTCCTCCGTAACACGCTTTTCGCCTCCCGTCAGGGCGGGTTCGGACGGAGGATGCGGCTGGATCGCCTTATCTTTACCCGTTTCAGGTTGCTGGGAATCGCTGGATATAGGGAATTTCACCACTTTGTCTCGTCCGTCAGTCAAACTAACCTCCGAAAACATTCTCCAATGATCCTAACGGTCCTGCGAATTAGTCCGGCAGGCCTTTCCTTTTCGTACAGCTCAACGCGAGATCCGTAGGTTTATGAGTTTTATTCACCAGAATTGTGACGCTGCTGCCGGATATTAAGGCAATTCAATAAGTTATTACCAAAATAACCTGTTGTTACATTTGGGCGCCGCACAGAGTATTGTCAAGTCTCTATGCGCGGCCTCTTTGCTGGTGATATTTGAGGAGACGCTGCTTAATCTTATACAAGTTTTCGGAGAGAGAAACCTTATAGAGGTGAGGATTGGAGAATCGTTTGTATTCCGGTTCCAGACTTTCAATCTGCTGAACAGCCAGTTTTCTGGTCTCTTCCAACAACGGAGGGGCGTAAACTTGTTTGCCTCCGAGAAAGACCGGAACCATAAGCTCCTCGGCAGTGTACGGCGGCCAGTATGTTTTTTTCATATAATCGTACATCGGGTGATGAGCCCGGACTCTTTCGTCGCACGGCAGAGGCTCATCCACTTGCGCCAACAGATCACCCATCATCCGGTCATTGCCATTGTAGAATCGGATAATCTTTTTCACGCCCGGATTGGTGACTTTAGCCGGATTTTCGGAGATCTTTATCTTGGGAACCAGCTTTCCGTCACCTCGATCAACCGCCATGAGCTTGTATACTACTCCCAGGGCCGGTGTCTGATACGACGTGATTAGACGTGTCCCGACACACCAAACGTCGATAAGGGCGCCTTGCTCTCGAAGGCTCTCAATAAGCCATTCGTCCAGATCGCTGCTGGCAAGAATTTTGGCGTTCGGAAACCCTGCCGCATCCAACATATGCCGGGCGGCTTTTGAGTAATAGGCCAAGTCCCCGCTGTCTATCCTGATGCCCGCAAGGTTCTTGCCTGAAGCGGACATTTCCCGCGCCACATCAATAGCCTGCCTTATTCCCTCGAGCGTATCATACGTGTCCACCAACAGCACGCAATTGTCGGGGAAAGCCCCGGCAAAGCCCTGGAATGCCGCCAGCTCAGTGTCAAAGCTTTCGACCCAACTGTGCGCATGAGTGCCTCTCAGCGGAATGCCGAACAGCTTGCCTGCCTTGACATTGGAAGTCGCCACACATCCGCCGATGTAAGCGGCTCTGGCCCCATACAGTGCGGCATTTACCCCGTGCGCTCGCCGCGTTCCAAAATCCACCACGGCCGAGCCTCGAGCGGCAATGCAAATCCGGGCCGCCTTTGTGGCGATAAGGGTCTGATGACCTACAAGGGCTAGGAGAGTAGTTTCAAGGATCTGAGCCTCCTCGATCGGGGCCACCACCCTTATAAGAGGCTCATTGGGGAAAACCGCCGTTCCCTCGGGCACGGCCCACACATCACCGGTAAAGCCGATGCCGGAGGCCAGGGCATCAATAGCGCCTTGCGAAAAGATGCCTACACTTCGTAAATACTCCAAGTCGTCAGGGAAAATCCCCAAGTTATTGATGTAGTCAATGACGCTTCCCAATCCCGCGAATACGCAGAAGGCCCCGTTGTCCGGATTCTGACGATAGTACAAGTCAAAACAGGCCCTGCGTTTCCCGCGGCCGAGCAAACGGTAACCGGCGACCATGGTCAATTCGTACAAATCCGTGTCTAAAGTCAAATTCGAACGTCTCAAAGCCTCCAGGGCGCCGACTGAGTCCAGGTTCCCCAGGGACCGGCCTGATTCCGCATCCAAAACCTCCACAGTATCCAGGGGCCGCCCCGTGGACGGGTCCCGCATGAATGGCTTCATTTCTTGTCTTCCTGCTCATTCTGAGAGAATAGTCTTTGGAACGACTCTTTATATGGCTCCGAAGCAATTCCTCGCTCGGTTATTATGCCATGTATCAGATCGTGTGGGGTTACATCAAAGGCGATATTCCTGGCGCGGACTCCCTCAGGCGCTATGGGCACGCCACAGATCTGCCTCACTTCATCGGGATTCCGCTCTTCTATCGGGATTTCATCTCCCGAAGCAATAGACATGTCGACAGTGGAAAGTGGGGCCGCAACGTAAAAAGGTATCCCATGATGCTTAGCCAGCACGGCCACCGAGTAAGTTCCTATCTTATTGGCGGCGTCTCCGTTGGCTGCAATTCGATCCGCCCCGACAACGACCTTCTGAATCTCTCCTCGTTGCATGAGCGCTCCGGCTGTATTATCCGGGATTAGAGTCACAGGAATTCCCAGTTTTTGCAATTCCCAACAGGTGATGCGAGCGCCCTGATTTAACGGACGTGTTTCATCCGATATAACTTGAAGGCTCTTTCCCTGGTCCACTGCGGCTCTGATCACTCCCAACGCTGTCCCATAACCGGCCGTCGCAAGTCCTCCCGCATTGCAGTGAGTCAACACCGTTTCACCGTCACTCAAAAGAGAGCTACCGTTCAGGCCGATCCGCTCGCATAGCCGGCGATCTTCTTGTTCCATATGTATGGCTTCTTGGATCAATAGCTTCTTTACGGCCGGAAGGTCAAGGTCTCCCGCCTTTTCACGGACTTTCTTCATTCTTTCTATGGCCCAAAACAGATTGACCGCCGTAGGCCGCGTGGAGCCAATCTGTGCGCAAGTCATCTGAAACAAGCTGTTAAAGCCCTTAAGGTCATCTTCGGGGCCTCGAAGCATACCCAGGGCCACACCCATGGCCGCGGCTACTCCGATGGCGGGAGCCCCCCTTACGGCCAATCGTTTTATAGCATCACACAATTCATCAACCGTGCGAATCGCTATGTACTCTTCCTTGGCCGGTAATAACGTCTGATCGAGTAATTGGATATGATCGTCTTTCCATTCGATCGTTCTGAACGGATCTTCCAAGGCGCCTCCTCGATTTGCGCAAATTTCAACGCGCCTAGATTAATAATGAGTCGAAAAATAGTCAATCTATGCGAAGCTTCATCCCGCGCGATGCCGATCGAAAGTCGCCAAAGGTCGGTTCCTAGTAACGCCGAAACCCCTGTCCGATTCGGCACGATTCTTCCGCTCGCGGGGACTTCCCGCGTTCGCGGGAACGAGGACGTTGGCTCTTTGCTTGACATGAGAATCGTATCCAGCGTTTCTAGCGCCAAATCATGCACTGCGTCATTCAGACAAAAATCGTGGCACTTGCACAGGCTCTCGCAGCAGGGGCACTGTGGTGCTAGAGCGAGTTTGCGTATTAAATTTTAGGCGCCGTACTACAATTTCACATATTTGGTAGTAATATCATTAATTATTAGATAATTATAATAATTATCTAAAAAATAAGTTGAAAAATAGCTATAACATATGTATAGTTTATGAAAAATTATGAGGGTCATCCATGAACGCCAAAACCCCTGTCATAATACTCGCTCTCGTTGCCCTGATGATGATTTCGGCAATAGGACCTGCTTACGGTGACAGAACGACTTACCTTGTCGTGTGCCAAGAATTGGTGAACCGCGCACGCGCATATGAAGCTCGGGCCAATCAAGCCAATCAAATCGCCAAGGCATTGATGGCGCAGATAGAGAACCTATGCAAAATACCCCAAAAATCAGGGGACCGTTAGTGGGATGGACGCTTTATTTGCGCAGTATGATGAAAATCGCGCTATGGAACAGAAATTCCGAGAACTCTATCGACAGGCTCAAGACGAAGCAAAACAGTGCATGCAACAAGTCCAGTAGCGGATAAACGCCAGCCCGAAATCAGCAATTGAGCATTTGTTCAACCCCAATGTGAAGGGGTTTGAAAAAGCGCTCTGTACGAATCCATGTTCATATCCGGGAAGGCCCGCTGACCTTCCCGGGCGCCTCGATTCAAATAGCCCATTCCTTATCAGGGCGAGCCCCCTGGAAATACCTGCAAGCCCATGCGAGATTTATTGCCTTCCGCTTAAAATTCAGTTGGCGGACCGCGCGCCGGTCGGACTAATCATCAAAAGAGGTTGAGATTCGCGGGGGATACTTGCCGTGAGCAAAATCTCCCCCGCGACGCGACTACACGAATGGAAGGATCAAGAACGCGATCGACGTGATAATAAAGTAAACAAAGAACACCATCATCAGCCATCCCATGATCTCTCGAAACTCCAGTTTGGCCACAGCGAGCATCGCAATCGCCCAGAATGGCTGAATCATATCCGTCATCATATCCCCCCAAGCATAAGTCAGGACTGTCTTGGGGATGCTAACTCCTAGCGTCTTTGCTGCTCCGACAATATAAGGAGCGGTAATGGCAAATTTCGAGCCTCCTGATGGTATGAGATAATTTTCAATTCCTGAATACCAGTACACGATGAGCAGGTAAGTGTTCGGGTTCGAAATGGCCACAAACGCGTTGCCTATCGCGGTGGCCAGGGCAGTGAATTTGAACAGCCCGAAGATACCCGCGTAAAACGGGAATTGAATTATTACTCCCCAGACGGCCTTACCCGCATCTTCAGCGGCCTTGAGAAATGACCACGGTCTCCAATGGAACAGCAGCCCCAGCATTAAGAAAAGGAGGTTTATGTTGTTCAGATTAACGGACCCTGCAAGTCCTTTCGCTGCCACCTCCCAAGACAGCCATACGAGCCCTGTGGCCGCCACGATGATGTTGAAGCCGGGCCACCAGTTCGCCCAGTCCGCGAACGAGAGCTTTCCTGTGGGCCTTTCAGGACCTTCGTAAATTTTCAATTGATCGAGCAGCTCCGGCTTGATTTGGTAGGTTTTCTCAGGCCTCGGATGCATCAGACACATAAGGACGGTTACCACAACGACAATTATCAGGGTCAAAATGAGGTTGAAGCCGGTGAATATTGTCTCCGAGATCGGGATAGTAGCATCAAGGATTTTCCCTTGAATCAGGAAGTTGTTTGGAGTGTTGACCAGCAAGGGGGCGGACCCGGAAAGGCCCGAATGCCAGGTGCACCCCAGGCCGAGATACGCCGACGCTACCAAAAGTCTATAGTCAGTCTTCGTGTTCCTCCGGACCAGGAACAGAGCAAACATGGCGCTCGCAATGAGGCTCAGCCCCCAGTTGATCCATGCGGAAATCATGGAAAAAAGGCACATGGCCATAACTGCTTGCCAGGGCACGTCAGGATTGGGAAGCGAAGCCAATCCGTCCATAATCCGTTTTATCGGCGCAGAACATGCAAGAATGTACCCGGTCATCATGATCAAGCACATCTGCATACCGAATTCCAGCAGCGCCCAGAAGCCCTTTCCCCACGCAACAACGCAGGCTGCCGGTGAAGCGTCCCCCCATATGAGAGCGAGCGCAAATGCAATGAAACTTAGGATCCAGACGATGACCAAAGCGTCCGGGATCCACTTCTCAGACCATCGCGTGAGGCCGTCGCCCCAGTTCTTTAGAAACTCGAACGCGGAGCGTTCTCCTTGTTGATTCATCGCTACCTCCTTTTGCTTGAAGATGGTTCAGCAAAAAACTAAGTTCCAACATCGACGACAAGGACGTCGCACTTTTGACATTGAATAGGTACGATTACACAACGCAGGATAGCGCCGGTGCATCCCCCTCTTTGCAGTAACGCGATTTAAGGAAGCGCCCGACCAAAATTATGATTCCAGCCCCCAAGTCCGGAATCCCGCCACTAAAATCGTTGAAAATAGGCTTTGATGAAAATCAATAGGCGCAATAGCGCTCACTGTCAAGGAAAACCTGTCCTGGGGCGGAACTTCAGTTACGCGGGGCGTGCGGTTGTCATTGCGAGGAGTGAAACGACGAAGCAATCCCCCAAGCCGGAGATTGCTTCGCTCCGCTCGCAATGACAGTCTTTGGCCACCCGTAACTGAAGGGTTGCCCTGGGCGGCAATTCCACCGTTTGGCGCCGGGATGCGCTATTCTTCCCTTCCATCCCTCACTAGCTCTCGTGCTTTGCGTAGGTCATCGGGAGTATTGACGTTCATGATGAACAGTAGGTGGGGGTCGAATACCTTGAGTTCCTCTTCAGAGATTTCCAGCACGTTAACATTTTGAAATAAATGGATTATCTTCAGATCTTCTTCGGCAAGCAGCTCCTCAATATACGGCAGACAACGACGAGAATAGATCGCGTGCAGAGGTTCCAATAGCCCGGACACCCTTGGAATGACCACATCGTGATCCTGGGCTCGCTCGGCCATGTATAAAATGGCCTCTCTATTCAAGAACGGCATGTCGCAAGCCACCAGAAATCCGTAATCCCGCTCACAAAGCTTCAGTCCCGTGTACAAACCGCCAAGCGACCCACGGCCGGGGATAAGATCCCCAAACATGGGGAATCCAAGGAATTCAAAATCCTTCGGAGAATTGGTCACCACGATATTGTGTGCGAAAATTTCTCGGAGAACGTCGGAAACGCGTTCAATGATCGAGCGGCCGCCAATCGGGAGAAGCGCTTTGGCGCCTCCACCCATTCTGCGAGATCGTCCGCCGGCCAAGAGAATGCCTGAAAATTGTGAGTACATTTTGCAATGACGTGAAAAGGACAAACAACTATCCGGAAGTAATGCCGATGGGACTTATTGTTTGTTTTTGCTGCGGTTTTTGAATCGTCCTAAAATCTCACCTAACCGTTCGGCCCATATCGTGAGACGGCCCCCTGAGTTATTGTCCAGGACGTCCTAGTCCCTTATCAGGCTAAGGTTTTGATTCGCCTTTTTGCGGGACTTTCTCTTGATCGGACTGAGCTTCTTCCGATAGCGCAAGGGCTCTCTTGGTCAGAATTTCGGTGCTTTTGGCCAATTCCGACATGGATCTTGCGTAGAGATCGAGACTCTTCTGATATTGTGCATATCTATCCGCACAAGATCGCTCCGTCAAGAGTCGGTCGAGAGAATTCACCACAAGCGCTCGCAGCAGCACCAACTTTTTATAGACGGTCAACTGCTGAAGAACGTTCTCATCAATAGATTGCAACGTGGGAAATTTGCTTTTGTCGCACATGTTCATCATGCGCAGGGCCAGTAGATCGTATCGGTCGAGCTGTTGTTTGATTTCCCAGATTTTCTGGTTGATCTCGGACAACAGTTCGCTATATCGCTTGTATTGAGGTAATTCGGTAACCGGTCTGTCAAAAAGCTTGAATTCGATCTTGTCCACCCATTCCGATTCATCAAAAGCAAGGTACCCGCCGGTCTTCACTCGGTACAGAGCTGCCGGATCGAGGTCCCTATCCCTGACGAGCTCATCTATCACCGTTTTGGTTTTTTCCGGTGTCTTGAGGGTAATCTCGAATACGCCGTCTCTTGCTTTATCCTGCCCCGCGGGGGAGACCGCAGGCAATTCGCCTTGGGCCATTGCCAGCCCGGAAACAACGATTCCCATTATTGAGCAAATTACCCAAATTAGAATGGCGCGCGTATTCATTAATATCTCCTCCGAAGCTTGCGTGACGAGAATTCAAATAATGACGTCGCTATATTAACTAATCAGATGCTAGGATATCACCATACATCATAAGTAGCCAAGATGTCAACAAATAACGGCAGTAATTAGTGACTTTCGATTACTTGGGGACTCCTGCGGCCGATCAGACCTGTTAGTCCCTCTGTCACCGGGTGGAAATGATCCCCGGGTCGAAGGGTAGGGTGGCATGGGCTTTAAAATGAGCGTTTCTCGCCTCCCCGAAGGGGGAGCACAATGATGGCCGTGGACGCAACCCACGGCTACTAGCTACTATCAATCCTACGTAAGCGAGCGTCACACGTTGCGCTTCTCCAAAGCTGCACGGTCCCAATTCCCCAAGTTTGCCGCCGCTTCGTATGTGCTTTGCAGAAAAGCCAGGAGGGTCTCATCCGGTCTTTCAGAGCTGCGGACGACATCATAAGGGAGGAGAAACTCATTGAGGTCCGCACTGTAGAATGCCTGTTCGGGCTGCGCCACAGCCTGTTTGAAACCGTCCGGCTCGGGATAGGCATAAGCGTAGAAACAGGGCTCCTGAATAATCCCCCCGCCGGGCCAAAATCCGCAGCTGCTCACCTCGTGTGAGTAAGCTTCCCGCACGACAAAATCCGCCAAAGCGGGTACCCCACCCGGGTGCTCAGGCGCGCGATGACCGGAAAATCTCGTTACCGCCATATCAAACGCGCCCCAAAACATATGGACCGGGCTGCACTTGCCTGTGAAGCGGGAACGGAATTGCTTTAGAATCCTATCGGTCTGGACCATGATTTGCGAACAGCGCCTCGCGTAATCCGGGTCGTAAGACGCGTGCCGCTCGTCTTCTTCGAACGGAATGCGCTCCTCCACCTCAACCGGAACGGTCCAAATTTTTACGGCAATCCCAAGGGAATGAAGGGCATCCATTAATTCCCGGTAGAAATCCGCCACGGATCTTCCGGCTAACGGAAAACTGTGGCCGGCTCCGTCGCTCGCGCTCAAAATCAACCGATGGTCGACGAAATCGAAGTCAATCTCGAAGGTCCGTTCACCGTAAGGTATGGGGGAGGTTGTTAGCCCCCGCGTAGTCACGTATCAGAACGACCTGCCACCAGTGATTCACGTGCGGGCACTGCATCAACTTGATTTTGCCGACAATTTGAGTCCACATGTGGATCGTTGAGTAAGTATCTTGCCATTCGTGTAGAGGCAGGTCAGGCCAAGCCCTCAATTGATTGCTCACTGTTTCACTACTAGACATGGAAACCCCCGCCTTAAGACTTGAATTTGTTATGTGAGAGAAGAGTCGATCCCCGCAGCCCTTCGACCGAGGATCACATAAATCATTATAATCACTGTCAGTAACTAGGCTATTCCATATTCTTTGATTTTCTGGAGTAGGGAAGGATAACTAATCTCCAGCAGCGTCGCCGCCTGAGACCGATTGCCGCCAGTCCTATTCAATGCCCTCCTGATGAGGCTTTGTTCCAATTCCCTGGACGCTTTCTTCAGCGAGAGCGTTTCTTCGCCTTCAATCCGAATGGGGACTTTCGCTGTGGCCATACGTATGTCATAAGGCAAGGCGTCCAGATTGATGGAATCACCGGCCGTGAGGATCATCGCCCGCTCCACGACGTTCTGTAGTTCCCTAACGTTCCCTTTCCATGAATAGTTCAGTAGCGCCTCCTGGGCTTCCGCAGTGATACCCCTAATTTTGAGGCCCATCTTTTTGTTGAAAATATTAACAAAATGCTCAATCAAAGGAATGATGTCCTCTTTGCGCTCCCGAAGCGGAGGAACGTGTATGTTCATAACATTGAGGCGATAATAAAGGTCAGTCCTGAAGAGGCCGGTTTGCATCGCGGCTACGATATCTTCATTGGTTGCGGCCAATATCCTGACTGAGATTTTTCGTGTGGCTGTCTCGCCTACTCGCCGAATTTCTCCGGAGTCTAACGTTCGCAAAAGCTTGACTTGCAGCGACACATCCATACATCCAATCTCATCCAGGAGCAGGGCGCCACCTTCCGCTTCTTCAAAGAGGCCGGGCTTGTCTGCGGAAGCGCCTGTAAAAGCGCCGGCGGCATGGCCGAAGAGTTCGCTTTCCAGTAGCCCATCCGGAATAGCTCCGCAGTTCAAAGCGACAAATGGACCTTGGGAGCGATTGGAGCGCCGATGTATTTCTTTGGCCAGCAATTCCTTGCCGGTCCCCGACTCGCCCGTCAGCAGCACTGAAGCGTCAAAGGGGGCCACCCGGCGCGCTTGTTCGAGGACATCCTTCATCGCCCTGCTGTGGGCTATTATTTCCGGACTCTGTTCCGTACGTGATAGCCTGCGCCGCAAATGAACCACTTCTCGACGTAGACGTTCCCTTTCGGAGGCCTTGCGTAGCGTGAGCACAACTTCGTCGGTCTTGAACGGCTTGGAGATGTAGTCGTAAGCGCCTTTGCGTATGGCTTCCAAGGCCAGTTCTATATTGCCGTAAGCGCTCATTACTATGACGATAACATCTATCCCTTTTGCGCGAATATTTTCCAGGAGTTGGAGTCCGTCCATACCCGGCATTCGGACGTCGGTAAGGATAAAGTCGAAATTCTCTGACGAAATCAATTCCAGGGCTTTCCGGCCCGTTTCCGCAGTATAAGGATCAAAACCGTCCTGTTGCAGAACTGCGCTCAGCATGTGCAGCATGTTGGGTTCGTCATCGACAATAAGGATTTTGTTGGGTCGATCTATCATCTTCGGCTGAATTCTTCTTAATGTACTAATGTAACCTGTCGCGACATATTATGCCATGATTGCGCTGGAAGAGCATCAAAGAAATTGACATATATAACAAATTACTTTAATATATAGACGTATATCTGTGACTTCGCTAGCGTATATTATCAAACGTAAGCGATGTCGACCAGGAGGACCATTTGATGAAACTAAGCCTCTCGGCTCTAATTTTGGCAAGTCTCCTGACCGCTCTGCCCACGCCGTCTCATTGTGGCATAGGTGAAGAAAAAAACCATGATTTTATCCCAAGATTCCACAATCTAATCTTTATCGTTGACGTTTCGGATTCCATGTATGCCGGCCATCCCCAGAATTTCGATTCCCCGCGGTTATTCATTGCCACGAGGGGATTGATGATGTTTAACGCGGTAATGCCTCATGTTCCGCGGTGGCAATATGACCTAAATACCGCGCTGATAACTTTCGGGGACGAAAAGGCGCCTCGGCTTCGCAGTCCGCTTGCTCCGTGGAGCAGGGTTAAATATAAGCCTTTGTACGACTGCCTGCGTATTGAGAAATTTGCGCCGTGCAGGACCGCTACCTTGCAGGACGCTCTTCAATTGGCCGGATCTCTGATATCGTCGGCCGCCGGACGAACAGCCATTTTGATCGTTTCCGACGGCGGCTCCACGGGTGAATGCCCGCAAAAAACCGCGGCAGCGCTGAAGCAAGCATATTGCGACAAAGTGCAAGTATACGGGATCTGGCTCGGCGACACGGAAGTGGGTTGGCGAAACCTGTACGAAGTCTGCACACTGACCGGGGGCTACTGCCGAAAATGGGAAGAGGTCCGTTCCAAAGCGCAGATGAAAGAATTCGCCTGGGATATAACCGGACGCGAAATAATGTTCCCATACCCGGAAATTTTCTTCCAGCCCAAGAGCGCTGACTTGATTCCGTCAGAGGCATTGAAACTCGAGAGTGTAGCCAATTTCCTCCGCGCGATACCGCAATACGTGCTCCAGATCGACGGACACACGACATTCTTGGGTAAATCCGCCGATAATCAAAAACTGGGTCTGGATCGGGCGCGCAACGTTAAAGACGCGCTGGTAAAAATCTATAAGATTCATCCGGATCGAATAATAGTTCGATCGTGGGGGGAGGAACTCCCCCGGTACGACAACGAGAATCCCGACACTCGTCTCAGGAATCGTCAGGCCAATCTCTACCTGATGCTGCCGCTGAGGAATTATCCATATGACGAGAAGAAGTTGCACACATTTGGTGTGGAAGCGGTCGGAGACATCTATAACACCCAAGAACGCGAAAAAGACGAGGAATGGGCCTGGCCCGCCAACCGACCTGAATAAGAATGTCAGGAGGAAAACTCTTTTGCAAAAGAGTTTTCCTCCTGAAACCTCCTTTCAGAAAACTCCTATACGATTGCGACACCGTTAAGAATAATTAAGAAATTCGCTCCGCACACGAGCGTCCCTGATTCTTGAGCACTAACAATCCATAAGTCGAGGGTTCTGAGCAGCCTGATGCCGCTAAAGCTGTTCCTTCAATTCAGGCCTGGGGCGCATAAGACTCATGAGGACCCGATGTATCCAGCGCATAAATCGGGAAGTTTCGGACCGCCTGGCGATATACAAAATCCAACGCGAAGGGAATCGCCTCAACAAAGGGACTCGGGACTCGTTAAGCATGTTTCGATGTGTTACTCGATCCAGAGAGTCCGCTAGCGCTTTACGGTTCCGCTCATTCCTCTGCTCCACACCTTCGTAGTCAAGCCCATCTGATTCTTCGTAGATCCATTGTTCCCTCTCGAATTGAGAAGCTTCGACTCTTTTGATATTTACAAGCCCATACCGGTCGGGATGGTCGAACATAAGCGATTGCGATTCCAGCAGGAAGCGTTGAGGCAAAAAAGTAACCCAATCCGAATCAACATATTTCTCGACTAGCCCGGCGAAATGTCGGATATCCTCCTCCGATTCGTGAGGCGTGTTGAACATCAGATGGATATAGTTCTTAATGCCCAGCGCGGACGCCTCACCGAGGATATCGTGCAGGTGTTCAGTTCTGAATCTTTTCCCTAAAAGATCTACTGTGGGTTGATAGGCGGATTCAACCCCCCAAAAAAGCGCGAAACACCCGGCCTCCTTGGCTTTTCTGAGCAACTCCGGACTGAAATCTCTAATTCTCGCGTACGCGTACCACTTTATCTCCGGGAAGCTCTCTATCAGTCGATCACATACTTCAGAAAGCAGCCGAGGATTCCCGTTTATTGACGCGTCAGCGAATTGAAATGCGTTTGTTTGATACTTGCGCGCCGAATCGATCAATTCCGAAACGACCTTGCCGGCGGATTTGCAGTCATAGCGGTCCACGAGGCGGCCCGTCACAAAAACTGCATCTGGATGGGCACCCTTTGGAAAGCCTATATGGAAGAAAAAGAGTTTTCTCCCCGGTCAAATAATGATCGTAACGATAACTATCCAGCAATAATCCATCAAAATCCGGGGGCCTTTCTTCTTCCGCGGGGAATACGGATTTGGGCTCGTGAGTCAGCTTTTGGTCACTTACACGAATAAGGCCGGGAACCGGATCTATGTTGAAATCTTTGGCGCCTTGAAGGATCTCATGAAGCCTGAATAAAGGCAATTCGCCGCTTCCTTTGATCCAGTAATCCGCAATCCCGTACGGAACAAAAAAATCAGAAGGTTTAATCGTAATAAAAGGCCCTCCAAACACCACGATCGCGTGAGGATTAAGCCTCTTAATGTAGCGGCCCAGGAGCAGACTGGACCAAAACTGGTGGTAAGCGACTATGGAGAACGCATAAATCCCCGCGTCCGGGCTAATCCGGCTGCCGTACTTTTCTGTGAATTTGTCGAGCCCCTTGTGGCGCCCTCGACCGTCCAGAAAGTCGAAAAAGTCCTGCTCGGAAAACGTTTTTTCAGGATTATGATAATCAATATCGTCGTCCGCGGCGAAGAGATACTCCATTAGGAAATCATATTGAAATACCGGGACGCCATTTTCCTTAAGGAATGCATAAATTGCAGACATGCCGTAAGGCATGAACTTTGTTTTTAAATATCGTTTGCTTGTCGCAGGAGGATGAATCAGTACAAGGCGAGGATCTAATCTGGACACAACCAAATGCCTACCATAAAAAATTTTTGTGCAAGCGTGAGTGGAGCATAGCATTCAGGGCTTAAATAGGAAACAGCCCCCTCACGTTCATGCAAAGCTATACTCATTTCCGGTGGCCCTTGCAGAGATGCCGGGCGATGCCGTTGGCTGGCGGTTACCGGTCTCCGTGCCGGTCGGATTGGGATGATAAAAGCAAATTACTGTTGCGGCGCTTTCCTATTGTTCCTCGTCTCAATTCTTGACTCTATCGCCGCAAGTCGGGCTTCTAGTTCATTCAATCTCGCCTGCAGAACAGGGTCGGCCTTAAGCCGTTCATGGGATTCGGTCTTGGGTCCTCCCGGCCCCTTCTGCTGTTGCAGTTGGCTGAGTTCCTGTCGAATTGACTGCAAAGCCTTAATCATCCCTCGTTCATTATCAAGAATGGCTTGTGAATAATTTTGGACGGCCCGTTCAACCGTTGCGCCTTTACTATCTAACTTGTTGACCAAACCGTCCGCCTTGCCTTCCATTCTTTCCGTTGAATTAGCCATTCGGAGTGTGCTGTTGGCCATATGTCCCGTGTAATAGGCCATCTGGTCCATAGTGCTCTGGGCATTTTTCAAACCGCCGCAGCCCGCAAGCACGACAAAACTCGCCGTTACCAGCAACGTTTTTGAATATCCGGTCACGAGGCGACTCCTGCCATTCTGAAAATAAGGCGACTTTTAAAGCGCCTACTTAATCACATTAATCGCAACGAGCTATTCATCAGCCCGTATTTCTTTCTCAAATAGAGGCTGCCCGTTAACGCAACCAATCAGCCTTTCCACTGGTATGTCCCAAATTTATCAGGATCCATGACTTCTTCCGGAATTTCAACCCCAAACACCGCGTTTTCCTGCCTTATATCTATGTGAACTCCCTTGGCCGGGACGGCTATTTCTTCTTGCCTCGGGAATTCCTTGCCCTGGTCGGTCTTGAACAACTCGGTTACTTTGAAAGTCCTGAGTGTCTTGCCTTGCGCATCCAGTTGCTGGTTTTTAAGCACCAGGAATCCGTCCTTGGATATCCAAAGCAGTCTTTCCCCTTTTGTTTCAGGATTCGGCATCCGGATTACGTAACAATCCCGTCCGTCCACTTTTTCTTCACGCAGTAATTCCGCTTCGGAACTTGTTTTCTGAATGAAACCCTGCAGATCCTCTGTTGTTAGTCCCGTTCCGCCCACGTCCACTGAAGGGTCGTCGACGTCCAATGGAACTGTCCTGTCTGTCGCTGGAAGATACATAAACGCGCTGGGCTCTTTTCCAGTCTCCTCCAGGAACAGAAAACGCAATCCTTTTGACTCCTTGGGCTGTTCGAAATCGACAAAGAAGCTGGAATTTCCGTTCTCCGCCCTTACAGTGACCCAAAGCGAATGGTTGGAAATAAGTTTCTTTCCCTTGAATGTCTTGACTGTCACGTAACCTCGAAAATTGTCACTGAAATTCTGCTTAACTACTTGATCAAGTATTTCCTGTGCGGTCATCGCGAAGATGTCCGTCGGCAGGGCGAACAGGAAAAAAAAGATCAAGAAGGGGCGAAAAAAATCGCGCCTGCCAATCCGGATCGGATGTAATGAAATGGGGATAAAGCCTTTGTAGCGCTTTCCAAAATGCACGCACAATTCTCCTTGAAAATTAATATGATGTGCTCAGAGTCACAGCAAAGTTCACGTATAATACGAATAATACCATAGAAATACGACAAATGTCAACGCTCCCGCCTGCGCCTTTCATGGGAAGCCGTTCCTGTGGTTTGGCCCCCCGATGAAACGGCAGAACATAACGAAAAGATTCGATGTCGTCACATTTATAGCGGCCTAAGTTACCACGGATGGCTATCGCTTGCACGCGATTTTATCTGTAGAGTCTCTATTTGACGCTTTGCGGTCATGTTGCTATATATTAGTTTAATGAAATGCTGGGGATGAGAAATGGGAAATGTGATCCGATTCATTACAATCGTCATTACGAGCCTGGCTACAGTAGCCGCAGCGGAGGCCCAATGGCCCTTGGGCCGGGACGCTCAGCAAGGCTTAAAACTCGGCGAACCCGGGGCCACCATTACCGTAACAGGAAGATACCAGATATTTATGTCACCAAACGTTAAGGGCCATACATTCATGCTTGATACCGAGACGGGCAAAGTATGGATTATGAAAAAAGATAACACGTCGGGTGATTTTTCCTTTCAGAGGATTCCGGTCGAGCAGATTGATTCTTCACAGACAGGGACAGCGGTCCAGGACAAATCAAAGACCGGAGAGAAGGAATCTCCCAAACAGAAATAGCCCGTTATGGACTACATGACCCGTCTTCGGTCCGGCGCCTCGGCAGAATTTCGTGGGAGTTTGCTCCCAGCATTCCAGTCTATTCACATGTGAAGAACGTCTCATCTGAACCGTATGGCGCGGGGACACGAGGATCATAGTGGAACTTTAAGAGATAAACAGAGGAGTGGAGTGATTTATGAGAAAGGACGGTTACAAAGTCGCCGTGGTAGGCGCCACCGGCGCGGTTGGAAATGTGATGATCAGCGTCTTGGAACGCCGATCTTTTCCGGTAAGGGAAATCGTGTTGCTCGCCTCCGGAAGATCCACGGGAAGGACCCTGAATTTCAGAGGGAAAGAGCATCCTGTCCAGGAATTGACGGAGGATTCTTTCAAGGGTGTCGAGATAGGCCTGTTCTCGGCCGGCGGGTCGATTAGCGCCAAGTTTGCGCCCATAGCCGCGGATGCCGGTTGCATCGTAATCGACAATACGGCGCATTTCAGAATGGACCCTGATGTTCCTCTGGTGGTGCCGGAGGTAAACCCCGGCGCGATAGCGCAGTATACAAAAAAGAATATTATCGCAAACCCCAACTGTTCAACCATACAGATGGTGCTTGTATTGAAGCCGCTCCATGATGAGGCAAATATCAAGCGTGTAGTAGTTTCGACCTATCAATCGGTATCCGGCACGGGCAAGGACGCGTTGGAAGAAATGCTTCTACAGTCTAGAGACATGTCTTGCGGGATAGCGTGGACCAAAGACGACGGGCTGGATAAGCTTTCGAAGGCCATAAAGCCGTTCAAGACCGTTGCGACGAAAGTCTATCCTCACCGTATCGGTTTCGAGTGTCTGCCTCATATCGACGTGTTCTTGGAGAATGATTATACGAAAGAAGAAATGAAAATGGCCTGGGAAACGGGAAAGATCCTGGACCCCGCCATCCGTCTTACCGCCACCACTGTCCGGGTGCCGACATTTTTCGGCCATTCGGAGTCCGTCAACGTGGAAACGGAGAAGAAGATCACTGCGGACAGAGCTCGGGAACTTCTCAGCAAAGCGCCCGGGGTCAAACTCATGGATGATCCTTCCAAGAATGTGTATCCGCTTACCGCGCTCGCCGCCGGTGAGGACGATACTCTGGTGGGCAGGATACGGGAAGATGAGTCCATCGATAACGGGCTCAATCTCTGGATTGTTTCGGACAACATTCTCAAGGGGGCGGCTCTTAAATGCTGTTCAAATCGCGGAAATCCTTGTAAATCGTTACTTATCTAGAAACAGGAAAGGAGCAGGAATGAGCGGAAGACGTGAAGCTGTTATCGTGAGCGCCTGCCGGACTCCGCTAGGAGCATTCAACGGCAGCCTGACGGGAATCGGCGCCACAAAGTTGGGGGGCCTGGCCATCGAAGAGGCCATCAAGAGAGCCGGTATCGACAAGGCTGAGGTGGACGAAGTAATCATGGGCCAGGTTTTACCGTGCGGATATGGCCAGAATCCCGGCAGGCAAGCAGCGCTTCAGGCCGGCGTGCCTTTTGAGGCCCAGTGCATCACGGTCAACAAAGTCTGCGGCTCGGGATTGAAGGCTGTAATGTTGGCTGCTCAGGCGATACAGCTTCACGACGCGGATATAATAATAGCCGGCGGCATGGAGAACATGAGCATGGCGCCGTTTTACCTGGACAAGGCAAGGTTCGGATACCGCATGGGTGACGGTGTTCTGCGTGATTCTATGGTGCACGACGGGCTCTGGGACATCGTCAATGATTTTCACATGGGAATCAGTAATGATCTGTGCAGTGAGAAATACAAGATATCCCGAGAGGACCAGGATCGGTACGCGGCGTCCAGTTATGCCAAGGCCGTTCAATCCATAAAACAGGGGAGTTTTAAGGAAGAAATTTTTCCGGTAGCCATTCCGCAGCGGAAAGGCGATCCAAAAATTTTCGATACCGACGAGTGTCCTCGGGACACCGATTATGAGACTTTGAGTAAGATGAAACCCGCGTTTCAAAAGGACGGTTATGCGACGGCAGGCAATTCTTCGGTAATTTCCGATGGCGCGAGCGCCCTTTGTGTCATGGCTGAAGAAAAAGCAAAAGAGCGCGGGTTGGAAATACTTGCCCGAGTGGGTTCGCAAGGCAGCGCGGGATTGGACATGAAGTATGTTCTGGTAGCTCCCATCCTTTCCATACCGAAAGTGGCCGGCAAAGAAGGCGTTGATTATCATTCCATAGAGCTGATGGAAGTTAATGAGGCTTTTGCAGGCTCCACTGTGGCGGTCATCCGAGAGCTGGGTTTGGATCCGGATCGTTGTAATGTAAACGGCGGCTCGGTAGCGCTGGGTCACCCGATAGGCGCGAGCGGGGCCAGAGTGCTTACCACCTTATTATACGCTATGAAGAACCGAGGAGCCAAAACCGGCATGGCCTCTTTGTGCCTGGGGGGCGGCGAAGCTGTTTCTCTGTACGTAGACAGGTGACACGCTGTTTTAGGCCATACCTATGGATGCCCTTTGCGCTGAGTCATCACTGCATTGAACTCGATCGTCTGTTATGTTACTGAAAGTCATTGATGACGTTAGCGCTGCCTGTCTTGTTGGGAGGGAGTATGTACATTAGGCATAATCCGCATTCATTTCTTACGGGCGACGATCCATTCCTGCCGACCATTCCCGTCGATCGTAACGACGGATCGGTGATAGAAGAATTGACTTTCACTCCCCGGCACGAAGGATTTATAGGAATCCCGCACGGCGGGCTGGCTATGGGATTCTGTCTTGATGCCTGGCGGCGGACAGGCGCCCCGCAGTATCCGGCTTCGGTTAGATTCAAATTCGGGGGGTCAGGCATTAGCATCGGTGACACGGCCATATTTGAGGTGCAGGACGACCATGATGAAAAGGGCCGTCGTGTGATAGCCAAGATAACCGGGAACGGAGACAAAACCCCGTATTTAAGGGCCGAAATAAGACACGCAGAGCAGTCGGACAGCGTCCGCAGATATCGGCAAGCCGCCGGGGGACGATTTTCGAAAACTTCCCTATTATAGGAATTGTTTTGTTTGCGGCCACCATAGGACCGAACCTGGACTCCAGAGAAGATTCAGGCTTCATGAAGCGCCCGATGAAGTACTGATCACTTCCAAGTGGGGATTTGAGGGTGACGACGAGGATCGAGCCCAGTATTTCTTGTTCGGAACGGAGGAACTGCATCCGGCCGTTTTGACATCGATCTTCGATGAGAATACCGCTTGGGCGGGTTTCATGTTGACTCGATCCGCGGGTTTGTCTGTTCGTGTCGAGTTAACATTGATCAGACCGGTGGCCAAGAATGAGAAACTCCTTTTTGTGGGTAAGCCCGCGGGTATTCGGGGAAATCCGCGTTCCCCTCGATTCTTCCTGGGGGAGGGGACGATCTTTTCCATGAGCGATCCCCAGAGCCCCGAGATAGTAGCCTACGGCCGGGGGGAATGGGTAGTCATGCAAGAGTACACACAACAGATAAAACATAGCCTGTTGCCGGAGAACGATTGGGAATGGATTTTCGGTTAGCTTTGACTCCGGTCGGATCTATTACGGCAGATGATAATGGATTGTGAACTTAGCTCAGCGGAGTCGTGGACGCTGGTTAACCAGCGTCATTCCCGTGCAAACGGGAATCCGGAATTCGTCCCGCGAAAGCGGGAACCTGGCGCCTCCTCGTCACCCCGTTGAAAAACGGGGTCCAGTCTGGTTCCCGGCTTGCGCCGGGAAAATAACTGGATTCCTGCTTTCGCAGGAATGACGGCACGAAAGCTACCTGCTGATTGGGCTGAGTTAACGGTATAATCCAAATGGTAATAACGTGAGTGGTAAGCTGAACTGCGATAGGAGCAAACAATAGTGACGCAGAAAGTCATCGACGGAATTTGGTGGATACCGGGACGTGACAAGTTCATGCCCGATTCGCATGTATATGTAATAGGTAAGGAAGGTTCGGAAGATTTTTCGCTCGTCGACTGCGGGCTCATGGAAATGGGAGCTTACAAGATCGAAGAAGTCGAAGGCTGCGGGGTCCCTCTGAAGCATGTAAAGCGGATCATCATGACTCATACGCATCTCGACCATATCGGTTGCTTGAAGGAAATACTTGAGGCTATACCCCATGCCGAGGTTTGGATGCACAAGGACGAGGCTTCGTACCTCGAACGGGGTGACGAACGAATCGCCTGGGGCAACAGGATGTTCGAGTCGATGATTCGTAGTCAATACAGTATTCCGAAAGGTTTTTTCCAGACAAAAATTCACCGGAAACTTGAAGGCGGCGAGACTCTGTCGCTGGGTGGACTCTCTTTCAAAGTTATGCATCTCCCCGGTCATTCAACGGGAAGCATTGGCCTCTTCAATGAAGAACACCGGCTTTTCATGTCCGGGGACACAATCTACGCCGACGGCGCCATAGGGCGTTTCGATCTGGTTTCAGCAGATGCTTCGCTCTTAAAGAAATCTCTGGAAGCTATAGCGGACCTTGATGTGGACATACTGCTGCCTTGCCATAATCGGATTGTTAAGAGTGGAGCCGGCCCTATGGTCAAAAATACCGTTAAGCAATGGGGGCCGATGTTAGGGGAGTAATTAAGTATCTTGAGGCACGGGTTGGCAAGGCGATTGTACGGAACAGCGCGAGATCGTAAAGTGTGGGGCAGGCTTTCCAGCCTGCCATGATCGGCATTTCAGTACAGGCAGGCTGGAAAGCCTGCCCCACAAAGACAGCCTCTACCCGAAAGACTCAATAATACTTATTAGAGACGAACGGCGGTCGCCCGCTCACTGCATTTTCATTAGGATTCCTGAAAATCGAATCAACGTCAGTCGAGGGGGTAATCATGGGTAAAACTGTTGCTGAAAAAATTATTGAAGCTCATCTAGTTGAAGGCAAACCTGAACCCGGCTCTGAAATAGCCATTAAAATTGATCATACGCTGGCGCAGGACGCAACCGGGACCATGGTGTTCTTAGAATTCATGGCAATGGGCGTCGATCGTGTCAGAACGGACCTTTCAGCGTGCTATGTGGATCACAATTTGCTGCAAACCGATTTCAAAAACGCCGACGACCACCGATTTCTGCAAAGCGCTTCGGCCAAATACGGAGTGATTTTCAGCAGGCCGGGTAACGGTATATCACATCAGGTGCATCTGGAGCGCTTCAGCGTGCCGGGGAAAACTCTACTGGGTTCTGATAGTCACACGCCCACAAACGCCGGAAGCTCCATGTTGGCTATTGGCGCCGGGGGACTCGATGTGGCTATGGCAATGGCAGGGCAGCCGTTTCATTTGCGAATGCCTGACATAGTAGGTGTGCGGCTCACCGGCGCTTTGCAGGAGTGGGTCTCGGCAAAGGACGTGATTTTGGAGATGCTCCGACGGCTTACAGTCAAGGGAGGTGTCGGGAAAATATTTGAATATTTCGGACCCGGAGTCGAAACCTTATCAGCTACAGATCGGGGCACAATCGGGAATATGGGTGCGGAGCTGGGCGCTACCTCGACTATCTTTCCGTCTGACCATCGAACACGACAGTTCTTCGAGAGCCAAGGCCGCGGCGCGGTTTGGCGCGAAATACTGCCTGATAGCGACGCTCATTACAGCGAAGTGATAGAAATCGATCTGTCGCAATTAGAACCTCTTATTGCCTGCCCAAGCTCACCCGATAATGTGAAAAAAGTCTCCGAAGTGGAAGGCATCCCCGTCCACCAGGCAATCATAGGATCATCCGTGAATTCGTCGTTCCGAGACCTCATGGTGACAGCCAGAGCAGTCAAAGGAAAGCATGCGCATCCGGACGTTAGTTTCGAAATTAATCCCGGGAGCAATCAGGTTCTTCTGAATGTAGCCGAGGCCGGCGGTGTCATTGATCTGATAATGAGTGGAGCGCGCATTCACCAATCGGGTTGCCTGGGGTGCATCGGTATGGGCCAGGCTCCTGCGACCGGCACGGTATCGCTCAGAACATTTCCTCGCAATTTTCCGGGTCGCAGCGGGACTCTGAATGACCAGGTATATCTCTGTTCGCCCGAAACAGCAGTAGCCGCGGCCATTGTTCGGGAAAATCACGGACCCCAGGAAATTGGGAGACTACCCCAAGGTTGTAGACCCTGAATCGTATATTTTAAATGAGGAGAATCTCACATTTCCGCCGGCGGATTCCGCGAGCGTTGAAATCCTCATGGGACCCAATGTTAAGCCGTTTCCCAAATTCGGCCCGCTGGAAGAGACACTCGAAGGCCCCATATTGCTCAAAGTCGGGGACAATATAACCACAGATCATGTTATGCCCGCGGGGAACAAGGTGCTTCCCTTGAGGAGCAACATCGGCGCAATCAGCGAATTCGTGTTCAGCAATATTGATCCGGATTTTGCTCAACGCGCTAAGAAGCATGAAATGGGGTTCGTGGTAGGGGGCGAGAACTATGGACAAGGCTCGTCCCGTGAGCACGCCGCGATCGCTCCGAGGTTTCTTGGGAGTGCGGGCCAAAATCGCCAAGAGCTTCGCGAGAATTCATAAGGCTAATCTCATCAATTTCGGGATATTACCGTTGACTTTCGCAAATCCGCAGGACTACGAAGCCCTGGAACAGGATGACGTCATCAGACTGACTAACATTAAGTCTGAGCTGGCCGCGGGAAAGGACGAGCTGACCGCGGAAATCGTTCGGTCAGGAAAGAAGATTCCGTTAAAAATAGATGTTACGGAACGTGAGAGAAAAATTCTTTTGGCAGGCGGCCTGATCAATATGGCAGCGAGCTGATATCTTGTATGTACAACACGTTGCAAAACCTTTCTATGCCCAAGTGAAGTGGTAGAGTCGCTTCGAGATGGGCCGTGATTACCCCTGACCCCGTGTCCCGTATATCTCTTGTAGAAAACAAGCGTCTGCTCTTACAAAACCGGCTCTTTCCCACTTAGCGTGTTAATCACGCGCGAGCGCCGGATATGGGTAATTACGAACCAGACCACCACTACAGCAAGGCCCAAGGCTACTGCGATATCCAATTCGTGAGTGTATTTTTCCACCAGTGTCCAATTCTGTTTGAGCACATACCCGCACGACATCAGGAAAGAATTCCATATAGTCGCTCCGATCAGAGTGTAAAGGCAGAAGGGCGCGATCCTCATGCGTCCGAGTCCCGCGGGTATCGAGATTAAATGCCGCACAACAGGTATAAACCGGCTGACAAAGATGGTCCAGGAGCCGTGTCGAGCGAACCATCGCTCGGTCCATTCCAAATGTTCTTGATTCAGCAGCAGATACCGACCAACCTTCAGCACGACCGGTCTGCCGCCATAATACCCCATGTAGTAGGATACCAACGAACCGACAATTGAACCCAAAGAAGTTACAAGAATTGCAACAACCGGAGAAAACTTGCCTTCAACTACGAGAAATCCAACGAAAGGCATCACGAGTTCGCTGGGAACAGGAGCGACCATGCTCTCGAGCATCATAAGAAACCCCGCTCCCCAATAGCCACCCTGTTCAATCATGTAAGTGAAATACACAGCCAGCTGTTCGACCATATTCTTCAGACCTCCTAAAATAGCCCTGGCATTATATCTGAAACGAATTGAAACTCAAGTTGAGAATTG
>CAVVZX010000030.1:0-12624 GCA_963752855.1 uncultured delta proteobacterium
GACTATAAGTAATGCTGTCATTGATCTTGTGATGGACTCGTGGTCCGTCTATAATTGAACTTCTATACACTAAATTTTCCAGGAGGCGCCGAATCATCATGGATGTATGCAAAATCACTTATTGCACTAGTTGAAGCTACAAACCAAAGGCCGCCAGTCTGGCGGAAGAGCTGAAAACTGAATTGGGGCTTGAATCCGAATTGATTGCATCGAGCGGCGGGGTGTTTGAAATCGAATATGGTGGAAACCTCGTGTTCTCGAAGAAAAAACTGGGTCGATTCCCGGACCAGGGAGAAGTTCTAGGACTGATCAAGAAAGAAAAGTAGACGAAAGATTCAGCGCAGCGACTGCCCAAACCGCTGAGCTTATTTTAAGAATTACTGAGTCCCGCATCATTAAATACCAACATAATGGGGCCGCTCATGCCTTCTCCGTTATACATTGTTAGGGGAGCGGTATTTGTCTGGTCGCATAAAGCGCTTTGGAAATACGCCGCAGCTCCGATAATTATAAGTATAGTTATTTTGGCCGGATCTTACATTCTGCTTCATGATTTGTTTGTCAAATTAGTGTCTCCTTACGCCGCTCAGGAATGGTACGGCAAAGTCGTGTATTACTTGTTGTTGGTCATAATAACGGTGGCTCTATTGGCCGCATTTTTTTTCATCGTCACACGTTTGGCCTCCGCGGTATCTGCCCCCTTTAATGATATCATTTCACGGAAAACGGAGGAGATTGCCACCGGGACGCGGGATGAAAGCGGCTTTTCCTCGGTTAGGTTGTTACGAGATTCGGGACGCTCGCTTGCGCATTCGTTCAGATTGCTCGGTCTGTACATCGGCCTGCTCGTGATCGGTCTCTTATTATTGCTGGTCCCTGTGGTGGGCGGGGCCTTGTACACCGCTTTCGGCGTTCTCGTTTCAGCCTATATGTTCGCCTATGAATATCTTGGATATCCCATGGACCGGCGGCGTTTCTCGTGGGCGCAGAAGCGCGCTTTCCTTCGATCAAAGCCGGGGTCGACATTGGGTTTTGGGCTCGGGAGCGTGATCATGGCATCGGCGCCAATCATTAACTTTTTCTTTATTCCCGCTGCTGTCGCCGGCGGAACATTACTTTTTTTGGACCTCGCGGGGAATCCAAGCAAGGGCACTGTGGTCGTGACTGATTAGATTCAGAAAATGAATGTGTCGTTTTAAGAGGATTCCCTACCCATCACGGTTTCGGCGTTCACCTTGACACATGGTATTTGAGTTGCTATTTTGTCTGGATGACGCGGGGTGGAGCAGCCAGGTAGCTCGTTGGGCTCATAACCCAAAGGTCGGAGGTTCAAATCCTCCCCCCGCTACCAGTTATTTGAAGAGGTTACGGACTCAGCTTCGTGGCCTTTTTTCGTTTGGTGTCCCTATAGGTATCCATCCTTCCTACATCGGCGTTTTTTTCTCAGGAAAGCGTGATTAATTCCCCGTCGGTCACCAAGTTGTAAACGTTATGATCATCAAATCGGGATCAAAAAAGGATGTTAACGAGTCTGACCGGGTCATCGGCAGATAATCTCTCATGACATCCCAATGAATCCAGACGTCCAGTGCTAACTTCACTTCGACTGCCATCTTCATTTTGTCTGTGAGGGATAGCGTGTCCAGGTCCGTATCGGGGAAATCCAAAAAACCATTAGGCTTGCGAGTTACGGCTGTGACATGATAATCAATCAGACCATAATGTCTCTTACACCCTGGAAAATTGCAAGTGGCATTGTGGACTTGCCAGTTATTGAGGCCAAACAACGATGCATCAGGCGCTGGATGAGCCCTATGGATCACCCCTAAAACTTAGTGAGTCATAGTCAAATATGCGGAAGGGAGTGTTCGTGACCAACTGTGAATCGAGGCGCACAAGTCGTTTCCACGTGGTGGTTTCCGTCATCGTGCCTGTAGTTTCAATTTGCATTACGCTGCTATTTGCTGAAATCATTTTCAGATCCCTGTTGTTCAGCGAGACTTCTTTTATGAAGCCTCTGAAACGTCCTGAATTTTATGCAAACGAGTGGGACGGTAACTATTTCAAATTACGGCATTTCTTTAACGAAAAATACAAGGAGCCTTCTGATAAGATTCTTGGATGGACAAATCCTTCAATAGTGTTTTCCAAGACCTATTCGCATACTGATGACCCAAAGATAGAGGATCGTGTTCCCGTGCTTCTTTATGGCGATTCGTTCGCTCAATGTCATGCTCCGAAGGGGCAGTGTATTCATGATATTCTAAATGGTGATACGAATTTCAACGGCTCACAATATCTTTTGAACTACGGGGTAAGCGGATATGGAGTAGACCAAGTTTATTTGTTGTACAAGAACACAATTGATAATTATCAATCTCCCATAGTAATAATAGGGATCTTGAACTACGATTTGGATAGAAACGTTACGCCCGTCACCTGGGGTCTCAAGCCATTTTGTAAAGTAGAAGAGGGCAGATTGGAATGCCACACTTCTCACCTGACATCAAAAATTGACAATTTCTTTTTTCACAATCCCCCGACAATTGTTTCCTATCTTTGGCGACTCTTTGTGCATGAAGGACCGCTTCCAGGCAGTGTCGCTACATGGTTCAAATCTCAGGAGGAGCCCAGAAGCGACATAAAATCTATCAGTGAGCCCATTCTTCTTGAAATGTCGCAAGATCTTAACAGGCGCAATATTCCCCACGTCTTTCTGATATTTGAATGGCCCAAAAGAATGATTAAGCCCCCGGACTGGCGTGTACAATTTCTGATCGACTTTTTTCAGATCAATCATATTGATTTTATTATGGCAAGGGAGGCAATCGTCAATCAGGAGCAAGACGGAATGTTCCATTGGGAGACATATGCGGTTGATGACGGCCATCCAAATGCGTCCTACAATCGGCTCGTTTGCGAGCAAATTCTTCGTTGGCTTGCGGGCTCTGGGGCGGTTGCCAACAGGCAGGCAGATATTTTCTTGCGGGAAGACAGGCAATATTCTCGATCAGTAACGCGCTGGTGACCAATAAAACCTATGGGCTGTCGATCATTAGGAGGGAAGCAAGAGAATCGAAAAGCTGAAAGATCCATCTGATAACGGCTATCTTGAGTCTAAACTGTCAGAAAAAGAAATCTTGCGAGGCCTCAGGAAGATTCTGGACACAGTAGAAGCGCATCATAAGGAATGGACGGGGGGACGTATGAAAGAATACTCCACGATCAAGACGAGGGTTTTTGGGAGGGAAACGTTAAATGACTGTGACGACAATGATACGCCTACTGATTTGTTGTCTTTGTCTCGTTGCCACCCAAGTTTCGGTCGCTGAATCGGACTCGTATGAGTTATTAGAGCGCTTCAAAGCAGAGCGCCGCAGAGGGCTTCTAGCGCATTTTTACTCTATGCGACCCGCATTAAAAGGCATTTTCGAGATTATAGTAATAGCCCAACATCATTGCCGAAAGCTTTTGTATAGTTGGATGGACTATGATTTCTTACGCGTTTGTTCTGAATAAACCGAAACAACCCAATCTTTGGCTTCTTCAACGTTATTAAAGGTTCTGAGGGGAACCTCGGATTTTGCCACCGCATTGATAAGTTCAAGGCTGGATTTTTGTATAGGGCTTACACCAACTTCAGCAATGGCCAGAAAAGTACGTATCATCTCTGTGCGAATTCGAATTAACATGTTTACGCCAGTTTCATCAAAGAAGCAGCCTGTGAAAATGTTTACACACACCCAATCTTTTTTGTTTTTTGTTTCTTGGCCTCATGACTGTATTGACGGCTTTCAGAGCGTCCGTAAGCTCTTGGCCTTTTAAACCACTAAGATTGTCAAGGAGAATTTGCACGCCTTTGTGCTCAATGATTTCGGCTGTCTTGGTAAGCTTCTCGCCCATTTATGTTTCCCCCCATTTGGCTAAGTGCAAGTAGTCATGGCAGTTGCGTTGGTCATGCGGCAGTCTTGTCATTTTTGAAGGTCTTTGGGCCGATACTAGCATCAGATGCTTCGCTCTGTTACTGAAAAGTTCCTGTGAAGCCTCCTTGTTCTTTAGCCTACGTCTGTATCGTTCCTTCAGTCAAGTTCAATCTTATGCTGGTTCAGCAACCCAAGCTATGAAAAACTAGTTATCGAAGTCCTGCCACTGAATTGTCTTGCCGGAACAGAAACCCTTTTGAATAATTCTATAGATAATATGAGTACATGTATATGGACATACTTATATGCTCGGAACCGCTCTGTAAATGCGGTGTCATATAAATCAATCCTGCCTCATGGATCCTCGTGCCGCGGAACAGAAACCCTTTTTTGAATAATTCAATAGACAATATGGGTACATGTATATCAACATACTCATATGCTCGGAACCTCCCTGTAAATGCAGTGTCATATAAATTAATTTGTGCCAGTTGAACCGATTTTTTGACATATTTTTCATCCGTATGTTAGGGTTCTGATAATTTGTAAATACGCGAATTGCGCGAGGATGGAACATGAATGGTAAGGATCCTTCCTCTGTAGATTTTTCCCCGGAAGAGAGCCGCCCTGAAAGACCTTTGCTGACATTGGCAGCCGAGACAGAGTCAATCGATCTCACCGAGGTGCTGACCAAGGATTTAACTTCTTCAGGCAGTTATCACGTCGGCGAATTGCAGGGGACTTTTTTTGGCAAATTGCTCGAAGCGTTGCCGGTCTCCGCGTTACTGATAGATAAATCCTTTAGGATCAGATTCGCCAATCAATCATGGGTCCGTTTCTCCGGTGATTTTCAGAAACTGGGGGACTATTCTTTTTCTTCCCTGTTTATTAATGCGACATCAGCCCGAAACATCAATTTTCTGCTGAAGCAGGTTTTCAATGATAGAAAACCGAGAGTATCAGTGGAAAAGCTGATGATAGGCTCCAATCAGGTTTGGGCTCGAATTTACTTGAGATCGTTAAGAATAGCCGGAGAGAGATTAGTCCTTTGCCTCGCAGAAGACTTGACCCATGAAAAGAGACAGCTCCTTTTAATGGATGCAATCAAGCGAGCCAAGACAGAGTGGGAGCAGACTGTTGACACTGTGCCGGAGAGCATTGCGCTGGTGGATTCCGATCACCGGATTATACGAATGAATCGAGCCATGGCCGATCAGGCAGGCTGCACGGTCCAAAGCGCAATCAAAGAACCTTGCTACAAAGTTGTTCACGGGAGAGAAAATCCGCCGTATTTTTGTCCTTTCTCACGAGTGGTAAACGATCGGGAGGCGCGAAATGTCGATTACTTCGATGATAATTTAGGGGCGTTTCTCAAAGAGTCTATATCTCCGATCAAGGGAAACCATGGTATTTTAAGGGGTTGCGTAATCGTGATTCAAGATGTGACGCAGCAAAAGAAATTGGAAGGTGAGCTTCATCGTTATGCTACCAGGGATGAACTGACAAATCTATTTAACAGGCGCCAGACCCTCACTTTGTTAGAGGCGGCCTGCCAGACCGCAAGTCGGTACAATCGCCCGTTAAGTCTGGCTATCTGCGATGTAGACCATTTCAAACAGGTAAACGATGAACATGGACATAATGCCGGAGACGAGATGCTCAGGTTTTTTGGAGAAACAATTCATAAAGAATTGCGCGGAGCGGATATTGCCGGACGCTATGGAGGAGATGAATTCTTAATGATTTTCCCCAACACTCCTTTGGAAGGAGCTGCTCTAAGCCTGGATCGTATTCGGGTCAGGTTGGACGAAACCGTTCTACAGATTAATGGCAGAAACAAGATTACCTTCAGCGCGGGGGTAGCTCAATTTGTTCCGGGAATGACCCCTGAAGCCTTCATACACCACGCGGACGAAGCTTTGTACGAAGCAAAGCGGTCGGGTCGAAACCGGGTGGTAATCAAGACCGATTAAGAGCCTCCGCAATGGCGAAGGCGACCCTTCCTACCGTCTGTCGGACAAAATCCATTCAGTGACCCCCAAACAATCATTCGAAGCGTTTGGAAGCCAAATCAAAAAGAACAGAATTTTGGACAAATGCTATAAATAAATCTTTTTCTGTGCTCTGTGCGTCCTTCGAGCTGAAATGAGATTTATCCCAAGCTTTCCGCTTAACGGAATGAACGTTCAGGACCAAATTTGGTGTTGACCGTCGGCTATTATTGTGTGTATCACTCATGAACTAGGCCTTCAATCTAGGCAAAGCCTCACGTGAGCCATCAAATAGCGCGATAGCTATGGAGGACCGGTATGACCCTCGATTTGAAGGCGAATGGGTTTCAAAGGAGTATTCTTGGCGCCAAAGGAAGTCACAGTATCCATAATTGTGCCTTGCTACAACGAGGTTGGCACTATAGAGAAGATTGTTAGGGCTGTCATCGATGCGCCACCCAAGGACAAAGAGATTATTGTAGTTGACGACGGCTCGACAGACGGCACAAGGGACATTCTGAAATCTTGTATCGAATCTGAGGTGTCCAGAGTGATTTGGGTGCCGCTACTTTCTGTCAGGAGTTATGCGGCACGCGGTGAGTTCTTGATCCCGGATCTCCGGAGGAGTTTGTATCTTCAATGCCGTAGAGACGTCGCCTCTCGGATCTTCGTCTATATTTCCAGAAGGAGATCCCAGTCGTTGTTGATGTGAACGGCCCGGAGGCGCATCATGCTTTCCGCTCCCTGGAGCGTCCAGCTCATTCCCGTGAGTTCCAGTCTGTCATTGATGAGATTCCGACATGCCCCTTCAATGACTCCGCTGCCGATAGGATATCCCTTTGCCAAACAGATCTCGTAGCGCATGTGCTTGCGATTCCGTTCAAGATATCCGATGACTTGTTCAAGGCAATGCTTCTTGGCGCCGGACAGCTCATGTTTGGAGAGCATCTGTTTGAGCCCTCCGATCATTCTGCCGGGTTTTCCCTGGAGAAGCATCCTCAGCCGTTCGGTCACGAATTCCCTGGCTTGGGGACTACCCTCGTCATAGAAGCAAAGAGCGGCTTGGCCCAGGTGTTCCAGGACGTGAAAGATGTCCAGCACGAAAAAGGCTGCGGGGAAATATACGTAGACTAGCGCCCAGAGGGAACGCTCTCCGTCCAGGAGACAGACCAATTCGTTACCTTTGGGCAATCGCTGATCCACAGCCTTCTCCAGGCGCGCCACTGTTTTTTCCGGACCCTCCGTGAGACTGCCCCACGTAAGCTTGTTCTGCGGTTTGGGTTTGGAATCGGACCTCACCTTGTCGGACACCTCGCGGACGATGTCATCTGCCGTGCGAACGTGGCGTGGGGTCACATAGGTCGAGATCACGGTGGCCATCTTCTTCTTGCCGGGCTTGTCGGGATCGACGGAGACTCTCTCGGGACCGGCCTCGCCTCCCTGGGGCTTACGAATAACCACACCCTTCTTATCTACGGTAGCGACCGTTACTACAGCCTCCGGACAAAGATCCGGTGGGGCCTTCTCTGCGTAGTATCGATCCACCTCTTCGCAGACGTCTCCCACAATGCTCTCCAGTGAGCGAATCGGCATCTTTACGGGAAAGAAAGAACGAAAAATCTCCTGGGCATCCTCGTAGCTCATCGCTACCGCAAGCCGGGAAGAGAACTCCTGAACCAGGTACGAATAGCCTCTCTCAGGTAAGTTGATCTCTCCATCCAAAGGAAAGACTCCCGGTGAGCCCGCAGCGTAATAGTAGGCCCTTCGGATAGGAATCATCCCGAAGATGGATCGATAGGCGCAGTCTCCTTTCACGAACATACGGCAATCGGTGTCCATCGGGTTCGATGATCTCTTTGCCTGCATATCCGGTCCCCTTCTCGGCCACAAATTCTTGAAGAGCCGCTCTCCCGACTGCCATCACCATGGGAAGAAGCTGCTCTTTCCACTTCCCCTATTTCCATCCCTTGCGCCGACCCTCGCACAAAGGCCACAATCTCATTGACCAGCGAGGTCTATGTTCGGTATTCCTTGCTCCATATCCGGTCCTCCCCCGCGGATACATCGTTCCCCAAACGCCATGTACCCCATACGAGGACCGGAAACCACCCCTTTCTCGATACTATCTGCCCGTTTTCACTCGGAACATCTCTGACAAGAAATCGCGGCACCCGAGTGATTTATCACGACCGGAATCGGGGCAAAGGCGCGGCCATTAGGTCCGGCCTTACGGTGGCCTCACGTGACGTGGTGATAATTCAAGACGCAGACCTCGAATATGACCCAAAGGATTATTTGAGGCTTCTTGAACCGATCCGTCAAGACAAGGCCGAAGTGGTCTACGGATCGAGATTCGCGGGCGGTGAGCCCCATAGGGTGCTTTATTTCTGGCACAGCGTGGGCAACAAATTGCTCACCTTGATATCAAATATGTTTACCAACCTGAACCTTACCGATATGGAGACTGGTTATAAGGTCTTTTGCCGAGAAATCCTGCAACAAATCACAATCGAGGAAGATCGTTTCGGATTTGAGCCGGAGATCACCGCGAAAATAGCTAAATTGAGATGCCGAGTTTACGAGGTAGGAATTTCTTATTCCGGACGAACATATGAAGAAGGCAAAAAGATTGGATGGAAAGACGGTCTCCGGACGATTTGGGGTATATTCAAGTATAATATTAACCCCTTGGGTAAAAAGGTGAACAGATAGTTTGGCCTATTTAGTGGTCTTTTCCGTTTATCTCGCCTGGATCATTGCCGCGTTGGGCATCGGGTGTTTTCTTACCGATCTTTTGGGCCTTAATCGCGAAAATAACGAGTCATTTTTTAAAGATGAAATTAAATTTGCCGTGTGGGGATTTTTGGGGCTTGCATGCCTCTCAGCGGTAGCTATGGCGGCAAATTTCTTTATTCCTGTCTCCTCCGCCATATCAGGTATCTGTCTGCTAATAGGCGCTTCCTTTTCTCTTCTTAACCGCCGAAAAGTATTCTCGTGGATAGGGTTGAATGAGGCCGCAATCCTGGCTGCTTTGCTCTTTTATGTTTCATTAATACCGATGGGCCCTGTAAGTTGCAATGACACGGATTTGTACCATTTGCAGTCAATCAAATGGATTCATCAAAATCCTCTTCCACTTGGGCTAGCAAATTTGCATGGCAGGTTTGGATTTAATTCATCATGGTTCTCTTTGGCATCGATAATTGAGTTACCTGCCTTGTTGATTCATAGTCCCCATTTTCTCTGCAATTCCTTGGCAATGTTCTTTTATGGTTCGGCGGTTTTTCTAGCGGCTCGGAGATGTTTTTCAGATGACATATCATTGTCAACACCCTTTCTTGCGTTGACAGCGGTCCCATGGGCTACCAAAACATCCGAATGCATGAACTCTCCGTCCCCCGACCTGCCGGTGATGCTTGTTACGTTTCTCGTTATTTATTTGATTCTCGATCATTTCGAAAATGAGTCAGATACAATTCTATTGAAAGTCGCAGCAGTTTTAAGCGCGTTCGCCGTCACAATCAAAATGTCAGCTGCCCCATTATTTCCTTTCGTAATGATACTTCTCGTTGTCCGAGGTTTCCGGCGGGACCCTACCTCAGACTTAAAGGCCTCAGGTGGTCGCGCGCGTCATAGATTTCTACCTGCGCTTCTTTCCTTGGCGCCAATACTCCCGATATGTTTAGTTTTGGGGCTCTGGGTAGCCAGGGGAATCTGTTTGTCCGGATGTATTGCATATCCGGCAAAAATAGGCTGCTTCAGCCGGCTCGAGTGGACCGTGGCGGGAAATCGGGTCGCAGAGGAAAATGATTGGGTTCGAGGATGGGCGCGCGATCCAGGCCCAAGAGCGCGAGAAACTCTATCCGACTGGAAATGGCTTCAGCCGTGGCTAAAGAAGCATGTACCGCGCGAGAAATTGATGCTTATGCTATTGTTTTGCGGCATAGTCTTGATGGCCGCGTCCATACGACAGGGAGATCGCCGGCTGGCGAAAATCTCCCCGGTCCTAATTCCGGCTCTTATTTGCGCTACGGGCATTACCTTCTGGTTTATGGCCGCACCGGATCCTAGATTCGGATATGGTTTTCTGTTCTCGTTCGTGTTGCTGATTTTTTCTCAAGGCGCCATATCTTCAAAGCTCTTGGAAGAATTCAGAGGATTCTTATCCCGGCATGGAGGTTATATTTCAATAGCCGTGTTGGCCGCCGGATCATTTATTTTGATCTTGTCCATCATCGGCGATATTGTACCCGCCGGAATGTCGAGCCTTGTGTCCTTGTTTTTGGCCGCAATTGCTTTACGTCGTCTGTCAGTGATTACCCCGGCTTTTTGGATTCTGTTCGGTGTGTTGCTGATCAACGCCGAGCCTGCTCAACGGGTTCTGCAAGTGGAGAACGGGTGGTCTCAATTCCAAGAGGCGAAGCTCAGTCTCAGGAAAACCAATTCTGGACTGTCTTTATATGTTGCCCAAGACGATTGCTTGTGCAGGGATGCTCCTCTTCCTTGCGCTCCGAGTTTTGAGCCCAAATTGCAGGCCGAGATTGCGGATGATGGCAAGTTCCAGATGTTTTGGCGTTCAGACCATTAACATGCAAAGGGCGCCCATTCCTAGCTTAACTGGTCGGAGAAGGCCCGGAAGACTTCCAAGATAGACGGCCCGGCGCGCAGCATATTCCCGGACAATCACTGATGCAGCGGAGGCCCAGTCCCGATGCTCTTCACTGAGCTTGTTTTTCTTGTCTTTTGTCCACTATTCTTTGTTTTCTTCTTCGCCACGAAGGGAACCGCGCGTTTGAGCGTCTGCCTTCTAGGCAGCTATGTGTTTTACGGGTGGTGGGACTGGCGTTTCTTCTCCCTCATATTGTTTACGACAGTGGCGAACTTTTGGTTCGGCCGGCTCATGGAAAAGGCGGACAGCGAGTCCCACAAAAAGAAATACCTTGTCCTCAGCGTAGCCGTCAATTTAGCGGTCCTCGCTTATTTCAAATACGCCAATTTTTTTATTGATTCTCTCGGAGCCTCGCGTGCAAGCTCTTGGCAGTAACTGGAAGTTCGATACGTTGCACATAATCCTGCCGTTGGGAATCTCCTTCTACACCTTGCAGACGATGACATACACCATCGATTTGTACCGAGGGCAAGTAAAGCGGGAGGACTCCCTGCTGCGCTTCGCCGTTTTCGTGGCTTTCTTTCCCCGGCTCGTCGCGGGACCGATTTTGCGTGCGGCCGACTTCCTGCCCCAGTTGCGCGAAGACCGGCCCTTCGACTGGCCGCCCTTCATCACCGGTGCGAGCATGGTGGCCTGGGGCTACGTCATGAAGTGCGTGGTGGCCGACTCGCTCTCCGGCGTATCCGACATCCGTTTCGCCTGCCCCGTTGCGCACGGTTCTCTCTCCCTCATCATCGGGGTGATCTTCTACACTTTCCAGATTTACGCCGACTTCGCGGGCTATTCCCTCATCGCCATCGGGCTGGCCCGCATGCTTGGCTACGAGTTTATCCGCAACTTCGACCGTCCCTACTTCTCAGCCAGTTTTAGTGAGTTTTGGCGTCGTTGGCACATCTCGCTTTCCAGTTGGCTTCGCGACTACGTCTACATCCCCCTCGGCGGCAACCGAAAGGGCTCGGCCCGCGACCTACTCAATCTCATGCTGGTCATGTTTCTCTGCGGCCTCTGGCACGGCGCGGCATGGACGTTTGTCGCCTGGGGCCTTATCCACGGCGCCTACCTCTGCATACAGCGCTTGCTGCGACCGTTTTGGGGAGATTTGGCAAAGAGGCTTCGCCTGCCGCATCCGCTCACTCGCGCGGCTCTTATCCCATGCGTCTTCCTGTTGACTTCCTTTGCGTGGATCTTCTTCCGCGCGCAAACCTTTGGCGACGCTTGGACCGTCATCCGAGGGATCGCCTCAATGGATTCCTTCACGTTCGCGGCGGTGCCTCAACAGTTCGAAGTGGTGAAGGGTCTGCTCCTTATCGGCGCACTGGTGGCCATTGAGGCCGCGTCGTTCTTCGTAGATTTGCCGCGGCTGGCTGACAGGCATCTCTGGCTTAACGGGGTGTTTATCGTGTTGTGCCTGATTGCGATTATCGCTGCTCGGGACTTTCACAGGCAACACGTTTATCTATGCCCAATTCTGAGTATCTCTCATGCGCCACAGCCGCTATTTCCTAGGCATTATCCTGTTCACAGCGCTCTACTTTGCCGTGGACCGCGTTGGCGGGCTCCTGTTGCAAGATCTCACCCTGCGCTCGGGTATCCGTTTTTCTCGGCTCTATTCAGGCAAATTCAACGCCGAAATCCTCGTCCTGGGCGATTCTCGGGGCGTCAACTGCGTCTATGCGCCACTCGCGGAAAAGATGACAGGCCGTTCGTGCGCCAACATGAGCTACAACGGCATGGGAGTCGCCGTGGCGGAAATCCTCTTCCGCGACTATCTAGCGCACAATGCGCCTCCGAAGCTCCTCGTCCTCGAAGTCACCAACCTGACGGTGGGCGCCGCTCTGATATATAACCTCAAGCCCTACCAATCCCTGTCTTCCGGATTGAGCAAACTATTGCTCGCCGAAAACCCTAGCATTTACTACGCCTGTCAGCTCACCCATCTGTACCGGTACAACTGCGAATTGTTCCTGCGGGCTCTGTATTATCTCGGAAGAGACGACCAAAGCTGGATTAACAGCTATGTTATCCAGCCGGAATTTGCCAA
>CAVVZX010000031.1:0-39273 GCA_963752855.1 uncultured delta proteobacterium
ATCCTGCGCTGATGCCGGTGGGCATACTTCTTCCGGCGCCAATGGCGTTGGCAAGACCTTTATCTACAAGGCCTTTCAAAATGTGGCTGGGTGGCGGTCGTCCTCAGAATCTACGAGGACCGTACATGGGACAGACCGAAAAGAATTGGGAACGAATCCGTTCGGTGCTCGAAGCCATGGGAAATGTGATGGTCATTTATGACGAGGCCGATACTGAAATAGGCGGGCGAAGCCACAGCGCACGAAGTGGACCGCCGATTGTTCGGTAACATTCTCAAAATGATGTCGGATGAAGAGAACCGTGGAAAAATCGTCTGGATAATCATAACCGCCAGGCCGGATCGGCTGGAGCCTGATATCAAGAGGTCTGGTCGAGCTGGTGAGCATTTGCCGGTCTTCTCCTACGAAGGGGACGAGAAAAAGGCCATGTTGGAGCACGTTTTGTCACAATCCGGCATTGAGTTGGCGGAGTTCTCGCCGGAACAGCGTTCGGAATTTCTGAGGCTAACCGCTGAGCACTATCCCTCGGATTTCGACCAGCTCACCACTGAATTGAAACGCAGACGCCTTATGGAAGGCAAGTTGACCCCGGAGATGGCGCTGGACGAAGTCAAAGATTTCATTCCGTCAGATGTAGCCAGGCAACGAGAATATCAGGAACTCCTGGCTGTCCTTGAATGCACGTCCAGGGAATTGCTTCCGGAACGTTACAGGCAGATATCGAGGGAAGTATTACTGCAGCGAGTCCAGGATATCAGGAGCGGGATGGGTCAGGTATAATGCTCGCTCTGGGGATAGAAACTTCGTGCGATGAGACCGCCGCGGCTGTGGTGCTGGATGGGTCCAAGATACTCTCTGATATCGTGGTTTCACAGATTGATGTGCACAAAGAGTTCGGAGGAGTAGTCCCGGAGCTTGCATCCAGGAAACACGTGGAAGCAATATCTATTGTTATCGAACAGGCTCTGGATACGGCCGGGCTGAAACCTGAAGATATAGAAGGAATAGGAGTAACCCGAGGTCCCGGGCTGATAGGCTCACTGATTGTGGGCATAGCCGCGGCCAAGGGGATGGCCCTCGCGTTGAATCTGCCGCTTTGCGGAGTTCATCACGTGCATGGCCACCTTTTCGCGGCGTTCCTGGAGCGTTCCGATATTGATTTTCCGTTTGTGGGGCTGGTGGTTTCAGGAGGTCACACCAGCATTTTTCATGTGAAAGGCCCTTACGAGATCGATCTGGTGGGCAAAACGCGAGATGACGCGGCAGGAGAAGCCTTTGATAAGGTGGCCAAACTCCTGGGACTGGGATATCCGGGGGGACCGGTAATCGAGACGGAAGCCAGGGGAGTTGATCCGGGCAGTGTGCGTTTTCCCCGGGCCCTCATGAACAACGAGGAACTGGACTTCTCTTTTTCCGGGCTCAAGACCGCGGTGCTGAGACGAGTGGAAGAGTCATTCGGGGTGTCCCGAAGAAGTGACATGCCTGGGAGTTTTCATCCTATAATGGAAGAAGGAACTGCCGAAGTCCGGAGCGAGGTCCGCTCCATCGCAGCCGCTTTTCAGGATGCCGTCATAGACGCCCTGGTAATCAAAGGATTCCGTGCGGCGCAAAGATATCGCTCTGAGAAGCTTATCGTGTGCGGAGGCGTTGCGGCGAACGGGGCATTGAGGGCAAGAATGGCGGCCCAAGGGATGCGGGAAGGTATCGAACCGGTCTTCCCCTCCATGCGGTTGTGCACTGACAACGCGGCCATGATAGCCGCCAGAGCTGAAACGCTTTTGTCTGCCGGACTCATTGATGACTTGGGCTTCTCAGCCAGGAGCCGATGGTAAATTGATCCGATGCGTAATATAAGTTGGCCTTTGCGAACTCAATCGACCGGCCCGGAGGCCGGTCGCTACCCATTCTTGGTAGGGCCCGGCGTCCCTGCCGGGCCTAGGGAGTCTCGTAAGTTTTTCGCGAGTGCGTGTATGGGGGCAATGCCCGCGTAATACGTGACGAAAGGAGACCGGAATGAAGCAGGTTGAAAAAAGAGTGCTTTTCGAGGCTGACACTATAGCGACAAGAGTAAAACAATTGGGCGAAGAGATTTCCGCCAAATACCCCGACGGCGATCTGGTCCTGATAGGTATACTCAAAGGTTCATTTATGTTCCTGGCCGATCTTGTTCGGCGCCTCACCGTCCCATGCCAGTTGGATTTTGCGCGTATTTCGTCGTACGGCGCGGATACGGTTTCGACGGGCAAACTTGACATAGAACTGGACATCCATCTTCCCATAAAAGACCGTCACGTAATCCTGGTGGACGACATAGTAGATACCGGCTTGACTCTCAGTGAGTACCGAAAACGCCTGGTGGCGCGTGAGCCACGATCGCTGGAGATAGCCGCTCTTATCGATAAGACAGCCAGAAGAGAGAGGTATGTCGAGCTTGATTACTGCGGGTTTCGCGTCGAAGACGGCTTCCTGGTGGGATACGGGCTCGATTGCGATGAATGTTACCGGAGCCTCGCGGGCATATACGTCCTGCTGTCTTCCTGAAATCGGGGTTTGAGTTTGGATCTTCCTTATTCACTATTGAAGGCCTTCATCGGCATAGCGATTGTCGTCGCCGTCGGAACGTGCGGATATCATTTCATCGAGGGATGGACGCTTCTGGAAGGTTTGTACATGACGGTGATAACGATCACCACCATCGGGTTCAAAGAGGTGAGGGAATTAAGTGATTCCGGAAGGATTTTCACACTGGCCATTATATTTTCCGGGATCGGCATGGTCACTTACGCATTTGTGACCGGTTCAAGAATGATAATAGAGGGCGAGATCCAGAACATTCTTAAGAGGCGGCGATATATGAAGGCTATTGACAAAATTAAGGATCACTTTGTGATTTGCGGATATGGTCGCATGGGATCTTTTATATGCCAGCAACTCCATTTTAGGAACATCCCGTTTGTAATAGTGGAAAACAATCCGGATCAGCAAGACAAAATTATGGAGGAGGGTTTCTATTTGTCTCCCGGAGACGCAACGGAAGAAAGCGTCTTATTGGCCGCAGGTATCAATAGGGCCAAGGGTCTGGTGTCCGTAGTGCAAACGGACGCGGACAACGTATACGTGGTGTTGACTGCAAGAGAACTGAACCCGGATATTGAAATTATAGCGAGGGCCGGTGAGGAATCAGCGGAAAAGAAGTTGCTGAGGGCCGGAGCGACGCGAGTAATCAGTCCTTACAGAATTGGGGGCATGCGCCTCGTGATGGGAATAATTAAACCTGCTGTGATGAGCTTCCTTGAATTGGCTATGGATCATCGAAAACTCGACGTAGAGCTGGAAGAAGTTCGGGTTGTGGAAAATTCTTCATATAGCGGCAAGAAACTCATAGATACGGAGATCCGGAGAGAGCTGAATCTGATAATTATTGCCATAAAAAAGTCCGATGATCGCATGGTTTTTAATCCCGGACCTGAAACAGTTATTGAGGACAATGATACGCTCATAGCGATGGGTGACAGGGCCAACCTGAAGGTCCTCGAGAAAGAGGCCGGCCTGAATTCGTTATAGAGTTGATGCTCTCCAGGTCAAAGCAATTCCTCGGAAGCCCTTTTCTTCGTCCACAAAAATGCATAATTGTAGAGGGGGGAGCGCTACCATCCCGCTCATGACATTAGAGAGGAGCGTCCGATGCGGTTTTATGTCGGTACCAGCGGCTACAGTTACAAGGAATGGAAAGGGCCTTTCTATCCGAAAGACCTGGTGGGCAAAGATATGCTCCGATTTTATGGAGAGAATTTACCGGCGGTGGAGATCAATAATACGTTCTACCGGATGCCCAGCGCAAGCATGTTAGAAGCCTGGGCGGAGCAGGTTCCGCCGGATTTTCGATTTGTTTTGAAGGCTCCCCGTAAGATAACGCACAGCAAGCCACTCAAAGAGAAAGCCGATGAAGTCGCTTACTTGTTCAAAATAGCCGCCACACTTGGCGACAAGCTGGGGGCCATTCTATTTCAATTGCCACCCTATCTTCGAAAGAACATAGATCTGCTCGCCGCTTTTGTGGAGTTGCTGCCGCCCGGAATTAAGGTAGCTTTTGAATTCCGGCACAGTTCCTGGTTCGATGACGAGCTATTCACAATCTTGCATGACAAGGGATGCGCACTTTGTTGTTCGGATAGCGAAAATGAAGAACTCAGCCGATTTATTGCCACGGCAGGCTGGGGCTATCTTCGGTTGCGCAAGCCGAATTACTCGGAGGGAGAACTTCTCGACTGGGCGCAAAAAATCAAATCGCAGAAATGGCAGGAGGTGTATGCTTTTTTCAAGCACGAAGATGACGGGGCCGGTCCAAAACTGGCCAGACAATTTCTGGATCTTGCGATGAAGAGTAAATGAGCGTAAGAGGCTGTTATGCCGGTTTATTTCGCAGGCAACCCCAGAAATACATGTTCTTCCCGGCAATCGTTTGACATCGAGGGTAATGGATCGGTTTCCTTATCTGGGCCTTGGCCTGCAACCTCATGCACATGCTGCAAAATCCCACATGGTGAGCGAAGAGGTCAAAGCTGTCAACAGGACGGCTTATCCAGAGTCAGATCAAGGTTCGACGCGAACAATAGCGCTCACGGTGGGAGGTAGTTTGTTCATAACGCGTCGGCGCTTCCTTTGGTTCGACTTTACCACGCTGTGTTCGGGTGAGGCCCGGCAAGACTTTCTTGGTTGACCGCGGGGCAGACGGTGAGGTATGCTAAAAATACAGGATAAAAGAGACTTTTTCATCAGCGTGATGATGGTTTTGTCTATCTTGGGTCTCCTGGGGGAAAGTACTGGGGCCTTTTCCAGGTCCACGGACCTATTCCCTGCTCGACCGCTAGTCTCCGCCGGGTGTGGACGGTAGGCTCACTTGTCTGCCTGTTCCTCTTGTACGGTGGCCCTTCGGACATGCGCTGTGGGCCAAGTCTCACATCACGGAGGTACCGGGACGTGCGAGCTCTTCTTGTCAACGCCAAAGCCGATTTCTCTTTCTGGACCTTGCCGGCGTCCAGCCGATTGCTGGGAACCAAGACTCTGGCCCCTCCCCTTGGCCTGATCACGGTGGCGGCTCTCCTGCCCCGGAATGGGAGTTGAGACTCGTTGACCTCAACATCAGAGGACCTCGTTGAGGATGATTGGGATTGGGCCGAGATAGTAATGATTTCGGGGATGATCGGCCAGAAAACCAGCCTGCTGCAAACTGTAAAGGAAGCAAAACAGAGGGGGAAACGGGTGGTCGTGGGAGGACCATATCCCACCACTCTCCCAGAGGAGGTGTAAGAGGCAGGGGCGGATTTTCTCGTCCGGGGCGAAGGCGAGAATACTGTTGCCCTGTTACTCGATGCCTTGAAAGAGGGAAAGATCCACGGGGTCTTCGAGAATGATCAGAAACCTGACCTCGCTGCATCACCCATCCCTCGGTTTGATCTTTTGTCCTTGAATGACTATCAGGATCTCATGGTGCAAACATCCAGGGGGTGCCCTTTCGATTGCGAGTTTTGTGATATCGCTAGCCTTTACGGACGCAAGCCACGATATAAGACCGCCGACCAGGTAATGCGGGAACTGGAAGCGCTTTACAACCTCGACTGGAGGGGTGAGATCTTCATCGGGGACGACAATTTCATCGGGAGCAGGGGCCCATGCCCGGGCGCTCCTAGGTAAGCTCCTCGAATGGCAGAGGATCCATGGCGAGCCATTCAGTTTCACCACCCAGGCTTCAGTGAACCTGGGTGACGATCCGGAGACGATGGACCTGATGACAGCGGCAAACTTCGGCTAAGTTTTCATAGGGCTGGAGTCTGTCGATGAGGCGGCTTTGAAGCTGGCTAACAAGCATCACAATCTTAGTAATTCCATGAACAGAGCAGTGTCCGGAGTATCAACAAGAATGGTCTGACCGTCATAGGGAGCTTCATCATAGGATTCGACGGTGAAAGCAGGGGAACAGACCAACGCATCGGCAAGTTTGTGGAAGAAACAGGGATTCCCGTGGTCATGGTCAACGTGCTAAATCCCTTGCCGTAACACAGACTTGTGGCTGCGCCTGGAAAGAGAAGGACGACTCCTGGAAAACATGGACATAGGCAAGGACATGGTCGGGGACGAGGTGAACTTCGTGCCTACACGTCCGGCGTCGGAGATACTCGAAGAAGTAGCCGGAGTTTGGAGTTATCTATACGAACCGGAGCGATTTCTAAAGCGTGCTGCCCGGGTCCTATCTGCAAATGAGACCCACTCGAGCCGCCCTGGGGATGAGAAACCCGGCATCCGATCCGTCTGTGCCACGTGCAAAGGCGCCCCTCAAAAAGAAACTACGGATGGTCACGCGCTGCCTTGCTCCTGATATGGGAACTGGGTGTAAGGCCGTCATACCGGCGCCATTTCTGGCGTCAATTGCTCGTAGTCTATCGGAAAAATCCGAGTCGAATCGATTTGTTCGTTCAGAGTTGCGGGTTCGGCCTGAGCATGTTCGCCATCAGGAATATGGTACTCAAGCTCAAGGACAAGCGCCTGAGCCGAGATGAGCCACATCCGAAGGCTCGTTCGATTACTTGAGGCCCAGCGGTCCTCAATCCGGCCTTGGAAGCGGCCCAAAGACCTCTGAGATTTCGGAAGAGCTGACGGCCAAGCCTTTTTTGAAAGTGGATTATGCCCGTCGCTATGCCGGAAGACACAGGGCGTCCTGAGCATGTCATGCTTAGAGCCGCTTTCAAAGAAGAAACTCGAATCAAAGTCCATGGTGGCAATGATTTGTCCCACGTCAGTGGCACCACGAGCAGTCCAGGTAATCGGACGGACGGGCCTGCAGGGCAGGTCCGTGATTGTTCGATATCACAGGTTTCATAGAATTGGCTATCAGTGCTTAGACCAACGCCTCGCAATGAAACCGTAAAGTGACTGGTGGCAAAACATTTGTCGCCGTCAACCATGAGAAATGCTGGCGCCTCGGCTTTTGACCATTTCTGCCGGCATAGGCCATCCGGGAATTTTTCGAACACTGGCCGAATCCACTGCAAAGCATCATTCAACTCGCTTAGATCTATGGTCATTTCAGTTATCTCCTTTTTTATGATGCGCTGAAGGCCACCGGATTTAGCCGGGGATGCGCCACCTTTCTAGGTTCCCACATTGAAGCAGACTTATGAGTTTGCCAACGTAGTCGGCAATGAAAGAATGGGCGGCGGGCAAGGCGATTGATTTGCGGGAATGCCCATGGCATACTTGCAGGAGAGCCGTCGCCGGCGGATTGGTGGGCAGTGTATGATTGAACAAGAAGATTCGTTTCGCGGCAAGCAAGAGTTCCGGAGAAGTCAGCGCCATTCTCTTGCGCCCTCTAAACGCGCGGTGGCTCATGGCGCTTGCGCATGGCGCCGGGGCCGGCATTCGGCATGCATTCATGACCGGTCTGGCTCAAAGTCTGGCAAAGCACGGAATCGCCACTTTCAGGTATCAGTTCCCCTACATGGAGCAGGGAAGAAGATCGCCCGACTCGCAGTCGATTCTGCTGGCGACCGTTCGGTCCGCGGTCGATGCGGCTCGGAAGAGTGGCGGGGATTTGCCGTTGCTGGCAGGGGGTAAATCACTGGGCGGCCGCATGACGTCGACCGCGGCTTCTCAGGACGCGCTGCCGGGTGTAAAAGGCATTGTCTTCTTCGGATTTCCGCTCCACGCCCCCGGAAAGCCTTCAAATGAACGCGGGGAGCATTTGTTCAGAGTTCGCTTGCCCATGCTTTTCTTTCAGGGGACACGGGACAACCTGGCTGATTTGACGCTTCTGCGCCCTTTGTGCGATCGATTGCAGGCCCAAGGGCAAGTTAAACTCCATATCATTGACGGCGGGGATCACAGCTTCCACGTCCCGAAAAAATCAGGCAGGTCCGACGAAGATGTGTTGGAGGAATTAGGGAAAGTGGTCGCGGACTGGGCGTCCGACCTGGAGCGCAACGCGTAGGGGCGCTGCGAGAAACGACTTGATTCCGGGAGGTTTACTTGCGTCTCGCGGGACCCTCACAAGTAATGCAACTCCTTGTTCTTGCAGCCGGTTGTAGTCATCAGGATTGGCTTTGCTCGGGAAGACATAATACTCGCCCACGTAGTAACTCGTTAACTACCGGATTAAGGTAGTACTGGGCTATCCATTCGATGACAGGCACGCATACGGCGTCACCGAACCCAAATAGCGCTTGGTTCAAGGGTGCGGTTATGCTGTAATTATCAGCCCCCATGAGCCTGGCGCATTCTCTTGGAGTCAGGAGTCTGGCGAACTGCTTACCGTAACCTGCCTTGAACAGAATTTGGCGGCCGCTTCCTCCTCTCGGGGTTCTGAGACAACCCGCTACCCCATCGGCACGCAGCTCCGCCATAGATTTTCCTTTACGAATGCGCCTAAATACAGTGGCATAAGACCAGTCTGACTCCGCAGTCATATGCTCGGCTATCTTCCGATGCTTGGCGCTCATTTGATTGAAAAGATATTCGGTCCTCTCAGCGCTCCACCATTCAGGAGCGTTATCAGGCAAGTCTTCCACAATGTCCCTCAGTTTAATATCTGTCCGGGAAGGATTCGGTAGGGGGCGAATCTTCCATCGGATGTCATCATGGCTGGTGATGAATTCCGTGAGGCGCTTCGGCCTCAGCTCGTTTGCCTGTAACGTCGATTGGTCGAGAGCGTCAGGTCTTCCGTGAGGGTCATCGACGACACCAACGACAAAAAGCCTTGGCCGACTTTGTGGCACGAAAAAGCGCGCATCCAGAACGAATGCGTCAACTGAATATCCCAATCGGTTGACAGCCAACAGTGCTTCACGGAAATCCTTCCCATCTCTGGAGGACAGGAACCCGGTTACGTTCTCAAGCAAGATTAGAGGTGGCCGATGGTTTTGCAGGCCGTCAATGAGTCGGATGAACTCCCAAAAGGCTGAAGATTGCCGACCTTTCAGACCTGACCTGGAGCCTGCCAGCGACAGGTCATTGCACGGGAATGACGCTGTGGCCAAAGTTACGCTGGGGATTTCTTGAGGGTGGACCTCGTGGATATCTTTGAGATGAAAAACAGCTTTGCTTTCCTCGAAATGTCTGACGTACATTTCATGCTTTTTACGGTCCATGTCGTTCGCGTAGGCCACGGACCACCCATGACGCTCCAAAGCCATCCGAATTAATCCGATGCCTGAGAAGAATTCGGCGACCGACTTAAACGCAAGCCGGGAATATCGAGTGTCGCAGGCTGATTTCTCCGCGACGTCCAGAGCGATGTTCACACAGAGGTCAAGGTCCTTCATGATCCGGCTTTCCCAAAATCGCAGAACTTTCCAACCATCGGAAAGCAAGGCCGTCGTGGCGGAGCAATCTCGACCCATGTTCTTGCGGATCTTCTTCAGCCAGTAATTCTGGGATCGCGTGTTTGAAAACTGCTCTTCCAAGGATGTCAGCCGCCGCCGGACCCATTGTCCGCCGTGCCAGTAATCACCGTCAATGAATATGCACAGCCGTAGCGACGGAATCACGATATCCGGTTTACCTGGGAGCCGCGCGGAATACAGCCTGTATCGGAGTCCATGCGCCCAAAGCGCCTTTCGAAACAGCGTTTCGGGGGTCGTGTCCTTCGACCTCACCTGCCTCATAATGGTGGAAATGGTTTCTTCCGATCTGTTTCCGGCCTGCAAATTCATTCTCGTGACGCTCGGGAATCCAGTGAAAGAATATCGTCGCCTGGTTCGGCGCAAACAAGAGATTTCAAATCAAGTCCATATTTATGAAATGTTCGGGAATGCTCAGAGATCTTTTCTGTATATCCGGTACCGCTTGTTCACGGTTCCGCCTATTTCTTTATCCAATTGATTTATGCCTCGGTTATCCTCTAAATTCCAACCCATTTCACAGTACTTATAACCCTTCTCTCTAAACTTACGGTACCCGTAATCCCAGGCCACGAGCGCCACGCCAAGCCTCTGGTAACGCTTCTTGTAGCCCCACACAATCCCTCTGAGTCCTTTAATCTTTTTCCTGCTGAGCGCAACTCTAATAAGTCCAATCGGTCCCAGTCTGCCATTGAGGCGTTGCAGCAGAGGATTGGCGTCGGGCAGGATCATAGCGACCCCTGCCGGGTCATCCTCATAATATGTAAAATATATCAAGTCAGGATCTGCGATTTTGGGGAGATCTTTCACGGATTCCCGCATCTCTTCATCGGTCATCGGCACGAAGCCCCAGTTTTCCGCCCAGCACTCGTTGAAAATTGAGTTGAACAGTTTCATTTCCTCAGTCAAGTTTTTCATGTTCAGTGGACGAATCGTCATTCGGTTGTTTCTTTTTATGCGACGAGCCAAGCGCTCGAGCCTTGCAGAGGGTTTGTCCCACTCTTCGAACCGAAGGGTTATCAAGTCTTTCTCTTTTTCGAAGCCGTTCGAGTCAATGAGATCCATATAGTAAGGAGGGTTGTAGGGCATCATGATGGTAGGAGCTTGCTCAAATCCATCGATGAGCATCCCGCACTCGTAGTTCATAGAGGGATTAAGAGGTCCCCTGACAAAAGCCATTCCTTTTTCCCGCAGCCAATCCTCGACCGCTTTGAAGAGCGCTTTGGCGGCCTCATGATCATTTCTGCATTCGAAGAACCCCCAGGCCCCCATCTCCTCCTTGCGGTATTCATTGTAATTACCATCTACTATTGCCGCTATTCTGCCGACAGTCTCCGAACCTCGGCGGGCCAAGTAAAGCTCGCGTTCCGAGAACTTCCAGAACGGATGTTTCGACGGATCGAGCAGTCGCCGCATGTGGGACTTGAGGGGCGGCGCCCATAGGGGAGAGTTCTCATAAATCTTCCACGGGAGGTTTATAAAGTCGTTAATGTCCGATCGTGTTTGTACAGTGATGATTTCCAATCCGGCCATGCGGAATGACTCCATAAAGTTTTCTCTGTGATTGCCTGCAATTCCGGCCAACGCAATTGCCAAAAGTTTTGTTCGATTGCCTAAGTGACATCCCGTCATTCCCGCGTACGCGGTAATGACGGTCGATAAACCCCACGTGCAGACCGATTCGGACAGAATTTTCAGCAACTGCTCTAAACGCACAGGAATTCAGCCAGCGGCGCAAGGCTACAATAGAACGAACACGTTCCTCGATGCAAGCGGATAGCCGACAGAGGCTCAGAGACATAACTTTGGCGACAACTCCCTTGGCCTCTGAGCAGGCTCAGAGGCAAGACCTGGTCGCAAAACCTCGATATCGCGTCCTGATTCAGTTGGGGCGTTTCGAGGAGCGCCCTGATTTCGAGCGGTTCATCCCGCGTCTCGCTGGATCCCCTACACAATGTCCTCTCAAGGTTTTGCAATCGGTTGCAAAGCGGCGCTCCGGAAGAGTAAGGCCGGGCGGGCTAATCCTCGCTCTCCAGAGTTGCTCCCGGGCGTTTCCTGCCGATACGAGGCACAAGAGGTATGAGCAGCAAAATTAAAGCGATTCCCAGGCATGCCGCGGAGATGGGCCTGGTCAGGAAGATGTTGAAGCTGCCCCTGGACATGAGCAGGGACTGTTTGAGAGAATATTCCAGTAAAGGCCCGAGCACAAAGGCCAGGATAAATGGCGGGGCCTCGTACCTGAATTTCTTCATAAAATAGCCGATCACGCCGAAGATAAGCATGAAAAGGATGTCCATCACGCTGTTGGCGATCGTGTAACTGCCTATTAGACAGAACAGGATTATCAGGGGCATCATAATAGGATAGGGGACACGCAGGAATTGGACCCACATCCCTATCAAGGGCAAATTCAAGACCAAGAGCATGACATTCCCGAGATACATGCTGGCCACCACCCCCCAGAACACCTCCGGGTGCTGGCTGATAAGCAGTGGCCCGGGGGTGACTCCATGAATAATCAGAGCGCCGAGCAGCATGGCCATGACCACATTCGAGGGTAGCCCCATGGTCAGCAAGGGAATGAACGCGGACTGGGCCGCTGCGTTGTTCGCGGATTCCGGCGCAGCCACTCCCTCGATGACGCCGGTCCCGAACTCCTCCGGTCGAGCGGAAAATTTCTTTTCCACAGCGTAGGCTACAAACGATGCTAGTACAGCTCCACCTCCAGGGAGGATACCCAAGAAGAAACCGATCACGGTTCCTCGTACAATGGACCATTTGCATCTGATCCAATCTTCCAGCGTTGGCAACAACCCTTTGACTTTGGTCCGGAATACTTCCGGATCGATCTTGGTTTCAAGATTGATCAGTATTTCCGAGATGCCGAACAGTCCCATGACGACCGGAACGAGGCCAACGCCATCCATGAGGTCAACGATTCCAAAGGTGAATCGGGTGCTTCCCGATACTGGATCCTGCCCGATTGATCCCACAATGAGACCGAAACAAGCCATCATCAAGGCCCGGACCATTGAGCTTGATGACAGAAATGTCAGGACCACCATACCCAGGCACATCAGGGAAAAGTATTCAGGCGGGCCGAAACGTAAGGCAAATTCAACCATCGGAGGCGCAATCAGTGTTAACCCAAGTATCCCGACGGTGCCCGCAATAAAAGAGCCGAACGCCGAAATACCCAAGCGCCGCTCCGGCCCTGCCCGCGCGCGCCATGCGATAGCCGTCCAAACACGTCATCACCGAAGCGGCTTCCCCGGGGATGTTGACCAGGATAGAGGTGGTTGACCCGCCATACATTGCGCCGTAATAGATCCCGGCCAGCATGATAACCGCTGAAACCGGCGGCACGTGAAAGGTCGCGGGCAAAAGGAGTGACATGGCCGCGGTCGGACCCAGTCCGGGCAAGACGCCCACCATTGTGCCAATCAAGCAGCCCATAAAACAATAGAATAGGTTCATCGGCAGCAGGGCGACTTGAAAGCCCATGGCAAGCTGGGTCAAAACGTCCATTCGGCCTCCATACGGCGACCCTTAATCATGGCCAAGAAACCAAAATTCCCGAGGGCAATCTCACGTCCATCAAAAGGACAAACACAATGTAAACGGCCGCCAAGGACAAGACGCTTGACAGCGCCACTACTCGCCAAGGATACGGCTCAATCGCACGAAACAGGAAGATCAAAAGCAGAAGAGTGCAAAGAAAAAAACCCAGTGTGTCGAGGAGCGCCACGTACAGGTACCGAGCGCCAGTATGACCAGGGCCAGTTTGGTCACGTTTATTCCTACCCATACAGATGTCTCTCCTTCGATCTTCTCTGTGGCGGCGGTTTGAATCAGAGAAATCAAAGAAAAAAAGGCAAGGAGCAGGCCGGCCCAAAAGGGCAGGAAACCCGGCCCCGGATTGTTGAACGTCCCTATCTTCAGAGTCCAGGACTCAACACAAACGGCCACTCCCAAGATTAACCACACGCAATCAGCTATGAGATACTGCTTTTTCAAGGATATCACCCGATACGCGCGCCTCGTTCCCGTCCACCTTGCATCGCGCTTCTAAGAACTCCCCTGTTTGAGTAAAAGAGTTGATTTCTCCTCCCTTTTCTGAAGGGAATAGACGGGTATTTGCGTACCCAACGCGACGTCGCATGAAACATGACCTTTCCGCTATTAGCGAGCGCTTTGATGCCTCATCCGACGACCTTGCCCGACGGGAAGAATCATATCGCTGACGAATCTTGTTCCGAGCCGGATTCGGCTGCGGCTTTTGCAGAAAATTAGCATGGGTAAAGATACAGCAACCTACCCACGGCCGTTGAGCGTGTCAAGTCTTATTGCGCCACGTGTGCGGCCGTTCAGTTGTGTGAGGCTTGCTCTGTCATTGCGAGGAGTGAAACGACGAAGCAATCCCCTTTGTTTGGGCTTGGGAGATTGCTTCCTCGCTTTCCAGCGGGGTCGCAATGACATTTTTCCCAGTGAACCTTTCCACGCGTAATCGAACCGGCCAAATCATTTGCTCTGTATTTCTTTCGACAAATGTGGTAAATTATAAAGCATGAGCAAGCATATACTATTCTTGTTGTTTTTCGTGGGTGGATTCGTTCTGGCGCCCTTTACCATGTCCTCGGCATGGAGCCAAGGATACGACATTCGAGGGCAGTGGGTGGGAAACGCCAAAGGCAAGATCTTTGGGGCGGAAGGCTCCGTGTACATCACTCGGCAAGAGCGTGATGAGATCAACGGAATCGTGGAAGGTGGAAATTTCTTGGGCAAGGCCAAATTCAATATCTCGGGCAAGATTCGAGGGAATCAGATCTTTGGACAAAAAGACGGGCACACCTTCCAGGGCTACCTTTATGAGGACGGCTCGATCCGGGGATTCTTCAGGGCAAGTGATGGGGACACCTATCAAGTTGTTCTCCGGCGACCCTATCAGAACTATTGGGGGATGTCGCCCTCAAACCTATGGTAAGATCTCTTATCAATGGAGTTCCTGAAAGCCGCCTGCAAAAGTTGGAAGCCTGTCTTCCTCTTCATCGGTTTCTGTGTCATTGTCTTGGCGCTCATATTTCAATTCTATACCGGGAAAAGGCAATTGAACGGGCTATTGGTGGACCTCGAGCTTGAGTCTCGGGACCCGACTAGACACGGCGAACTGAGGGATGCGATTACAAGGAGATTGGCGGCGGAGGCTCCATCCCTCGGCAATATTGAATTGAATCTTCTTTATGTTCATTTCTGCGATCTGAACAGCGAATTCTTTGATTCAACTCGAGTTCATTTCGTGGTTTTGAGCCCCCAGCGCACACCCTGGCAAATGTATCGGGGTGAATGGCTTTCAAAGCTGGAGTCGGCGGAACAAATCCTTAGAGAATTAATCCTGAAAAGAAATATGCCTGTGCTTGGAATTTGCGGAGGTCATCAATTCCTGGCCCTTACGTTTGGCGGAGCTGTAGATTTCATAGACCCAAATCTCGTTGGGTCCGCGCATGAACGCTATCCCGCAAACGCTCTGGCCGAACGAGGCCCAGTCTGGCTGCAAGTCTTGGAGGACGATCCGATCCTTGAGGGTGTGGCTCGGCGCCCGGACAAGTTCAAAGCCATTGAAAGTCATTATGAAGAAGTGAAGGTGGTCCCGGAGCCATTTATTAATTTGGCCAGGAGCGAGCTGTCCGAAGCTCAGTTGATCCGGATTCCAGGCAGGCTTGTGTACGGAATGGCCTTTCATCCGGAACGAGGTTGGGATGGCGACCCGCAAACCGCTTCGAAGGAAGGAAAGCAAATTCTTGCAAATTTCTTTCGAATGATCGCGCGCGATAAACAGATATACTGAATCGGAACCTAAGCGACTGATTGGTGTTTACGTATTATTAGAGGACAGGTCTGAGGGGAGGAATTTCCATGGACGAAATTCAGAAGAGCAGAATCCGTTTGAAACATTGGATAGATCACAATTTTGAACATATCAAAGGATACGAGGAAGTGTCGCAACTACTTGATAATAATAACTGTAGCGCCGCTGCTGAAATGATTCGGCGGGGGACTCGCTTGATTGAAGACGCGAACACGGAATTTGAAAACGCTCTGGAGTCCCTTGGCGGTGAAGACGAGAAAATCGTCGGGCGACGATTCCGAAGACCACTCTCATGGCCACTCCCACGGGCATTCACATTGAAATGGCCAATAGGCGCTCTCAGCGACGATTGACCTGATTACACGAGTATCAGGGCCGATGACGCCTGGCCGATAAGCCGCCGAAAAGGCGCTTCAGGGGTTACCTTGGCTTTCGGACTCTCCCCGTCTAAGCGCTCGCTCCGAGAGGAACTAACCAATACCATTAAAATAACACATCCGTCCCCTGATGTCGTCGCGCATGTTTTATAACTAATATCCTGAGTTACCTATAAAAAAGGCTTGACAGCGCGCGCGTTCCTTATTATAGCGACGCTCGTGGTTGCGGCGGCTCACTTGAGCGCATGTGGAGCCCGACTTCAGCGCTATAATCAAGGAATGAGACGTTACAGACTAATCCTCTGCTGACATGCGCAGGATTTTATTGTTCCATCGGGGGTAGGAAATGGTTAAAGGACAATCTCTTCAACGCAGCAGTTTCTCTGACGAAAAGACAGCGGCTGCAAAGTACGACCGGCTCAAAGCCCTCATCACCATAGCCAAAAAAAATGGCTGGGACCTGGAAAGCATGGGGCTCCTCTTGAAAGACCTCCCTGCTTCCAAGAGCTTATCTTTGACCAGAAAACAGGTCATGGAGCAGAATCGACTTCTGAAAAACATTCTCAAAAGATTTAGCAAAATACTGACCCCACCAGTGCCCCTTGATTTGGAAAGCCACATCAAAAGCAAGGATGAAACCGCTCTCCTCCCCTGGGAGGCGGAAGCCTTGCAAAAAGTCAGCCTATGGCGAAATGAAATAAGTAAGGTCAAGCCACAAATAATGGAGGAACTCCGCCGCGCGCTGGAGTGAACCGCCGGGTGTGGGGCTAGTTAGCCCCGCCGATTGAATTCCGCTCAGATATAGCCACCAACCCATCTCGCGCCTCACTTCCACATAGAATTATAGTTGGACCGGCGTCTCGCCGGTCCTTTTGTTTTCCAAAAGCAGCCCCAACCGCCAATGCGCATTCTCGTGCAGTTGGCGAAAGCTGTCTTGTGAGCGAAGCGAAGCATCTGCCCAGCTTAGGGGATCGCCGGTGGGCCGGTCATCTTGCCTATCATAACTGATAGCGACCGGCGTGGACGTGCCGGTCCCACTATTAATTCCTCGCTAATTGCCATAATCCACGCCCCGAGTAACTACTTATGTTATCTTGACATTAAGCGTAATATCGGATAATTAGTCTGATATGTTAATGCAATTTATCAGACAGCTCGAGAAACGTGATCCGATCGAACCCCTGCTATGCGCCTGTTCAAACCTATTTACAACGGATGCAGCCAATAATCGTAAATTTCATGATTCCCTGTTCAAGGACCTGCTGCGTTTTGTCGAAGAGGGTGAGGAATCTTTCCAGGCGGTCGCAGTTCAAGCGGCGGCAAAATGGTCCGATTCGACGCAGAAGGTGCTGTTGCGAAACTCAATTTTGCGAAGGGGTTTTCGGACGCCGTCGTGCATGTGGGCGTACATGAAGCTGAGGGGTAATTCTGATGAACTCTTTAAGGAGTATTCGTCGCTCGAAGTCACGCTCATGCAGATAATGTTGCTGAAAGAAACGGAGCCGGCGCGAGCTATCCCATACCTTATAGAGCGCTTTCTCAGCGAGCCGGAAATATCGGACGAACTGCGGGCCGCGTCTGAACTGTGTATGCTGCGTCTGCTGGATTCGAACGACTCTCCGGAACTACTGCGCTCATTTCGGTCTCGATTTCGTAGAGTTGATGCGCTCCAGCAATGGCGCCCCGGAATTCCGGGCAGGAACGAAAACTTCGATTTTGCCCACATACCGGAGACAGTCAATTTTCATCAACTGGTCCGCTTGGCGCCTGAAACTGCGGACCTGTTTTCTCTTACCCGCGCGGTCTATTTGTCTGCATTGTTTTATGTCCCGTTGACCGAGAGGGAATGGCAATCGCTATGGCTTGCTCCGACCGATCAATTCTTTTTCAGACGTTTGAAGTCCGCGGGCATAGTGGAATCGAGCAACGGCGGGTTCTTGCTTTCGACCGACAGAGCAAAACAGATGGTGGTACGGAAATTTTTGTATGATTCATATCAGATGGCCAGAGAATCAATGAGGCGCCAAAGCGCACAGCGGATTAAAGAAGATCGACAGAAGCGGGTGCGTAGCAGAGAACTTGACAGGCAGGCCCTCCAAATGGTTCCGGACGGGATCATATGTGTGGACCCGTACGGATACTTGTACTACATGAATCCGGCAGCCGAGACTTTGTTAAACAACACACTCCTGCGTGAAGCGTTGTTCGGGAAAACATCTCTGGAAGAGGCTTTACGAGCGTATTCCAGGGAGGATGCTCTTGACAAGATCAAATCCTACGTACCAGAGGACGGACGCAGCATAGAGATTTTCGGAAATCGAATCATAATCACCGGCGCCGGGACGAAGATTCGAGGTGGAACTGGGCTCACAGGTGATTCTTCTCAGGGACACCACCGATCATTACCTGATTGACAATGAGATCGGGAGTCTTTATCGGCATGAACTGAAAGCAGAGCTTGACGTGATAGCAGTGGGCTTAAACATGACCCGGCAGCTTGTGGCCCAAGGTCTTTCAGACGAAGCGCTTCCGTGCCTGGATCAGTTGGAGCAAAAACGGGCCGAACTCTGTTCCATGCTCGAAGAACGTATCGATTTCATCCGTCTTCACTCCGATGCCTTTCAAATCCGCGGTTCCCTGGTTAACCTGAACCTGGTCATTGATAAATGCGTGGCCAATTACAGGGAAGCAGCCGTGGAAAAAGATCTCTCGTTAAGCTCGAACCATCTTGATGAGCCTCAAGTCACTATTCATGGAGAAGAGCGGTTTCTATCAAGGGCCTTGGATAATATCATTCGCAACGCAGTTAAGTTCTGCCAACGAGGCGGAGAAATAAGAATTCTGATGGACGTTTCGGATGGCGAAGCGTCTGTCAGGGTGGAGGATACCGGACCGGGAATTGCTCAGGAAAATCTGGGAAAAATATTCGAACTCGGATTCACTACCGGCGGGTCGGGCAGAGGATTATACATGGCCAAACGCATAGCAGTGGCTCACGGAGGCGATATTGACGTCCGGAGCGACCAGGGTAGGGGGGCATGTTTTACGCTTCGATTGCCACGCGCGGCCGAGGAGGTCTGATGACAAACAAGCTTTCCGTTCTATTGGCTGACGATGAGGCGATAATCCGTCGCAAAGTGCGCATGATGTTCGGCGATAAATTCCGGATGGATGAGGCGGCCACGGCGGAGGCTACACGTGCGGCAATTGGGAAAGACTACGAGGCGATCCTCCTTGACATAGTATTTCCCGACGGCAACGGCATTGAATTGTGCGCTGAAATAAAAGAGCGCGATCCATACAGCACAGTGATAATAACTTCCTCAATGGAGAGCATCGACGCATGGAACGAAGCCTTTCGAGCTGGAGCTGACGGATACCTGGAGAAAAAGGACCTGCTCGAACTGGATCCGCGCAAAATCGAATTAATTATAACTAATCTTGTGGAGCGTAATCGTCTTAGGCGAGAAGCTGACGAGCTTAACGCAAAGCAGGCCGAATTATTGTCAGTGCTGTCGCATGACGTGCGTGCGCCGTTTCAGGCGCTTCTTGGGACTATCGAACTCTTGAGACAGTGTCGAATTCCTTCCGACGCAGCAAGAAATGTAGAAACTCTCCATAATTGCGCCAGAGAGCAATTGGGCTTCATCAATGCTCTGCTCGAACTGCTCCGACTCGAATCAAGAACCATGGAGCTACGTTTGTTGTCTTTAGACATAAATCTTCCTGTGAATCAATGTCTTCAGAGTTTGAAAGTTCTGGCGGTTCAAAAAGAGATACAGGTTGAGATTAATCTCGGCCGGGACCTTCCCAAAATGATGCTCGATATAGGTAGGATCGCGCAATTAGTAAACAATTTGATGACGAACGCGATCAAGTTTACACCGAGGGGCGGAAAGATTTCCGTCGTAACCAAACTTGCCCAGAGAAATGGTATTATGGGTTGTGAAATAATCGTTGCCGATACAGGAATCGGAATCGCAGCCGAGGAACAGGAAAAGATTTTTCAGCGTTTTTACCGGGGTCGCGCTCCGGGCACTGAAGGCGAGACCGGCTCCGGACTTGGTCTAGCCATCTGCAAGAAGATCGCACAGCTACACGGAGGTTCTCTGGAGCTTAGCAGCAGGAAAACAAAAGGCACAATGGCCATCGCCTGGTTCCCGCTGGACGCCGGCCGAGAGAGTTCGGCTCCGGAGCATCAGACTGGGCTTCGCGATCAAAGTCGGGTCGAGCAAGGATTGCAGAAAGAGGGTCCGTCATTGGTCTTGAGAGGCGCGAAGCGCGCGGCAGGCGCAGCTTAGGTCGTTTTTTGAAGGACTTTCGCCAGGACGGTTTCTGACGTTGGTTTCTTGTAGGGCGGCCAATGGCTGTCGTAACGGTTAACAATCGGTTTGCAGATGATATACTGTATCGGGCGCGGCCCGATCGACGTCAGCGTTTTCGGCCTAGATGGAGAAGGCGTGTCAGGAATGAAAACCCAGCCCGGGAAGACAGAGTTCAAGTGGATTCTCCCTCAGTGGTTCCGCGCGCTCTGGCTTCTGGGGTTTTGTCTTGGGGGTTTGTTCCTCGTGGGCTGCAATTTGGTTCCGAGCACGCCGGACGGACTGTTTGTACTCTACCGCGATCGTATGAAATCAGGCAATCTGGATCAGGCCAGGGCCCTCCTTTCTGACGATTCCCGAAGACTCGTGTCGGCTTTGACCGAGGATTACAAATTGAAGGAATCTCCGGAAAGTATGGCCTTATTGAACGCTCTGGATCCAGCCAATCCGCCTACCGTGCTCAAGACTACCGATACCCTGGCTTTGCTCAATGTCAGAACACTCAAAGGAGGGACCAGACTGGTCCGATTGACCAGATCCAATGCCGACGATACTTGGAAAATCGATATTTCCGACGAGCTTTCCAGTTTGCGGTCATTTCTTCAAACTCAACAGGCTTTGGACATGATACGGGAGCAGGCGGGTGAGTACGCCGCTTCGTGGAAGGCTTTCAATGATCGGCTCGAGCGCATGAGCGTTATTGAGCCCCCCGCTCCGACGCCTGAACCGAGCAAAGCGATCCCTATGAAACCTCCTCCAAAGAAGGAGGCCCATAAGGGCAAACACGCGGTCCGGACGGACAAGAAGAAGAAATGAAGCCCTAAATGAACACCACTGGCGCTCACATGAAATCGCTCGGCCAGCGCGCGAATCTGCCTCACGTTTAGCTCTCGCTTGCCCCGAAGAATCCCCGACACACCCCCTGGGAGCCTATTTCCGGAAGATCCGATTGGGTCAGGCCATGCGCTTCCATCAGAAGACGGAGCACATCTGTTGCGCTGGACTCCGGCATTTGGTGGCGTTTTGGCGTGTGAACTGTCAAAACCGCCAAATTCCTGCCGTTGCATGATTTTGACCCAGCGGGGGAGACAGCTCGCTCTGTCAAGATGGCGTTCCCAAAACTCGCGCAATATTTTACTGGAGACGATACGCATACGAAAGGAATGGTATGCGGATTCCGAGCTTGACGGGCCGCAAACGCCGTGGTAACGGTGTACCATTCGTGGATTAAAGGTCTCAAAGGAGCAAGAATGTTTTCCCGGCTTGTAAGTGTCGAACAGACGGCCCATCTACTGGATTTGGAGGACGGCACGGAGTTGCCCAAGGCCCTCGCGAACGCGGGGGTTGAACCGGCAAAGAAGAAAGGAAAGGCCGCCCATTATCGAGTCGGTGATATTGTTATGTTCAAGTTGGCTCAGACGATTAATCATATGGGCGTCGACACTGAGAAGGCCCTCATATATGCGGAAACCATACTGGAATCAAGGCTGGAAACTCACGATCGACATCTGCTGGAATGGATAGAAAACGAAACCCAGGAGCTTTTCTGTCTAATCGCCGACGATCAGCTCGCCCGGATCTTCCTTAGAAACAAAGAAGATGACCGGGAAATCGATGTGGCCGCAATCAAGCCTATCCTGTTTCCTGTGACCCTGTGCGAGATCAATGTGTTCAGGGTAATTAGGCCGGTAATACTTCGCGCGCAACAATTGCCGTGAACTAAATGTAAGGTTTTAGCGTCCTTTGGCGCATCCTTTAAGATCGATTGCCTGCAACACTGAATCCAGTTGCTTCTTAACGGCGCCTTTCTTGAGCTTGTAGCTCCTGATCCTGTCCATATCTCCGCCGTCTAGGGCCGAGCCAAGCACAGTGTCCACCGTTTTTAGATCTTGCTGATATGTCTCAGCCATCCTCATTAGCTCCCCGCACTTGACCTCAAGAAGATCTTGAGCGATCGCGATGTTGGAAACAAATAACATCAGGAAGGCCGTGCCCAGTATCCATATCAATTTAGCGTTCTTATTGCTCATAATGCCTCCTTTCTTGAATTCGCGCCTTAGTGTTGATCAGCAACAGTATGTCGGCACTTCTCTTATACCATAATCTTATAAAATGGCAATATTTAATTTTGGAAATACACAGTGATAGATAGTATATATTATCTTACAATTCATTAAATTATAATATCATCTTGATTATTACTTGAATATAATAATGAATACTTGCCAATCGGCTTGCCGCCGGCATGGATCTGAAATCCATGATTACAAAGGAAATCGTCTGCCAGGAAGGGGATTTTTAGACATCTTCGACTTGCAGTAAGGACGACCGGCGGTTGCCTATTCCGATGGGCTGGCATCCCGCGTTATGCGCGGGACCGGTCACTGTTCAGCGCTGCCCGGATAGGGCTCGGCGTTTCTGCCGTGCCAGTGGCGCTTAATGCATATAAGGCGTTCCTAACAGAACATCTGGCAGACCAGGAGACCTCCCAGAAAGCCCGCGGCCAGGGCGTCACTTCGTTTGAACGCCAGTGGCTTGTATTCAGAGCGCGGCTGGCCGGGCCGGAACCCACGAGCGGACATGGCCACAGCCAGAAGGTCGGCGCGCCTGATCGTTCCCAAGAGAACCGGCGTCAAAATCGCGACCAGATCACTGGCCCGATCTATCAATGTTCCCTGCCCGAACTCCACCCCGCGAGCCTTTTGGGCGTCGATGACATCCCTTAATTCCTGTTGGAGCAACGGCACAAATCGCATGGCAAGTAACATGACCAGACTGAATTCATTGACTTGGACCTTCAGGTATCCCAGAGGTCGAGCCAGGCGCTCGAAGCCTTTAGTCAATTCGGCTGGGGTTGTTGTAAAGGTCAGCGCCATAGACAGTGTGATGACCTCGATCAATTGCAGGCAAATAGTGAAGCTCGACTTTACCGCCTCGAAAGTGACCGGTAATTCCAAGCCGGCGACCCTCAGCGGTTGGCCCCCCTGATCGAAGAGTAGATTCAGCCCTGCCGCAAGGACCAGCATCCATTTGAACCTGCCAAGCTCAGAAACCCAAATTTTCCTGCCGGCCCCGCAAAGACATACGACTATGGCGGTTCCAAAAGCGATTGCTATTGCGCCTGCGCTGGAACGGTACGAAAAAACCATGATCAGCATTACAATCAAGCCCAGGATTTTGGTTCTGGGATCCAGGCGGTGAAGAATCGAGTCCCCTGGCAGATAGCCTCCTATGGCAATGTCGGTTATGAGCTTCGACATGATCCTCTCAGAACAAGATTTACCGCCGAGCCACAGAGGTCACTGTAGGGGCGTCCCTTGTGGGCGCCCAAAAAGAGGGCAGGCACGAGGCCTGCCCCTACAGGCGCACATACACCGGTTCAATGGTGAGACATCCTCCGTGAAGTATTCCATCCAAACGAATCGCTAACCCGAAACAATTCATTTTCATCTACAATTTTGCTATTATAACGTACTTTGCTATCGAGGAGCGTATGTCCAAAAAAGATTACACAGACCTTACACTGCTGAAACGGAGCCAAACGCGTGTTCCTGAAAATCCGGATAAAGCACGGCTCGAAAGTTTCCCAAACAAGTATCCAACGCGCGATTATTCCATAGAATTTGACTGTCCGGAATTCACCAGCTTATGCCCGGTAACCGGTCAGCCGGATTTCGCCAGGATCAAAATCGTCTACGTTCCGGACCGGAGATGTCTGGAATCAAAGTCACTGAAGCTCTATTTAGGATCATTCAGAACCATTGGCATGTTCCATGAGGAAATAACCAATCGAATCCTGGATGACCTGGTAGCCGCCTGTGAACCCAGATGGGCCAAGGTGATCGGTATGATGAATCCGAGGGGTGGAATAGCCATCACGGTAACGGCCGAATATTACCGGGAGGGATACCAACGGCCTGAAATCTGACATTTTGTCAAGATCACTCGGTCGCCACGGACCTAGTCCCCTTTTCCTTAAGGGCACTGCCTAAATGAATCGGCGCCAATTCATTTCTTATAATATTCAGCTATCTTAGAAACCACGTAGCGCTTTTGACTTTCCAGCAATTCCGGATAAATAGGCAGAGCCAACGTTGTTCTACAAGATTCTTCAGTTACGGGGAAGTCTCCTTCTTTATAATTCCCGTTCAGAAAACATTCCTGTAAGTGCATGGGTTTGGGATAGTATATTTCCGTGTCAATACCGTTATCCTTCAGAAAGGCCCTTAAGCCGTCCCGATTTTGCGCTCGGATCACGTATTGATTGAAAACATGTCTTTCGTGGACTATCGGAGGCGGTATTACTTCCCTCCCGGCTACACCCGTCTCATGTAAATGCTCTGTATAGTAGTTGGCATTGGCCCGTCGCTGTTCAGTCCAGGCTTCAAGGTACTTCAGTTTGACCCTAAGCACAGCGGCCTGCATCGCGTCAAGCCGAAAATTCCCTCCTAACAGTGTGTGGTTATATTTTTGCTCGGTTCCCTGATTTCTCAGAATCCTGAGTCTTTCCGCCACCTCAGCGTCATTGCAAGTAATGATCCCCGCATCGCCGAAAGCGCCAAGATTCTTGGACGGATAGAACGAAAAGCAGCCGAACGCTCCCATACCGCCTGCTCGACGGCCGTTAAATTCCGCTCCGATGGCCTGGGCCGCGTCTTCGATTATGGGTATGTTACTTTCCTTCGCAATTTTCAACAGGCTATCCATGTCCGCGCATTGTCCGAAAAGGTGGATCGGGATAATAGCCTTGGTTTTCCGCGTAATTAATCTTTCGACACGCGTGGAATCGATGTTAAAGGTATCGGGTTCAATGTCGGCAAGGACCACACTGGCGCCCACGCGCATAATAGAGCCGATAGTGGCAAAGAATGTAAAAGGCGTTGTTATGACCTCATCACCTCGGGAGATCCCCAGGGCCATGAGCGACACAAGCAGAGCGTCCGTGCCCGACGACACGCCGACCGCATACTTGCAACCGCAGTATTGTGCGATTTCATTTTCCAAAGCTTCCACTTCCGGTCCCAATATAAATCTCTGGCTTTCGACCACTTTCCGGACGGCTTCGTCTATCTCGTCCTTTATGGATAAATATTGAGGTCTTAGGTCCAATAGTGGGACCGTCATGGCGGTGTTGGGTTGTTTTGGGTTCATGAGTTTATTAAGCTCCACTTCATGGTGTCCTTAGGGGCAGTTCTTGAAGCGTCCTGCGCTATAAATCCCGCAACTGAGATTCTGAGACGGTTTCAGGCGCGTCTCATATCGCAGTATGATACAGTAAAATCGTAAAATCTCAATTGAGTTTTTGGAATACGTTTGTTGGTGTTTTTCCGAACAATTTGTGATAATAGCCTGCTAATTGTGCGATTGATCATGGAGTCATGATGAGCCAATGTTATTTTGCGATGAGTCTGCTGATTCTCTTTGGCTTCATCGTCACATACACTACTGTTCCTGCATTGAGGAGGGTGGCCCTAAAGTACGGGGTGGTCTCGGCGCCCGGCGGCAGAAGGAGTCATGATAAGCCTACTCCTCTCCTTGGGGGCTTGGCCATCTTCCTGCCATTCGCTGCCGTATTTATCACATTCTTCCTTCTTGTAATCACGGAACATATCACTCTGAATCAGCCGACTAAAGTTCAGATGCTAGCCCTGTTCGTTGGCACAACCTGGATTCTGATTCTTGGGACATTGGATGACAAAGCGCAACTCGGCTGGCGCTTGAAATTAGCAGGTCAAGCATTGGGAGCGGTAATATTGGTTCTTGGCGGGCACAATATTGTCCGAGCCACCCTGCCTTTTATCGGGCTGGTTGAGTTTGGTTGGTACGGCGTTCCTCTGTTTGTCCTGGCGGTCGTAGCTATAACGAACGCCATCAATTTGATAGACGGCATGGATGGACTGGCGGGAGGAATCTGCCTTTTCGCGGCTCTGACCAGCGCTGTAATAGGTATGGCTAAAGGGGACCTCTTCACTGCGACCATGGGGTTCACAATTGTAGGAAGTCTCTTGGGATTCTTAATGTTCAATTTGCCCCCAGCCTCGATCTTCATGGGAGATGGCGGAGCCATGATGATGGGATTTCTGTTGGGGACGTTAGCAACCAGTTTCTCGGCCATCTCTCCCGGTCAGCGTCTTGGGACCAGTGTCATGATTCTGGCGCCTTTTCTTCCCTTCGGAATCCCACTATTTGAAGTTGCGCTGTCGATCTTACGTAGGCTGGTTAGGGGCCAGGCTATTTTCCTGGGCGACGGCGACCATCTTCACCACAGGTTGAGAGGGAAAATTGCGGATCCGAAACTTGCGGTGGGGGTTTTTTACTTTTTTACCGCGGCCTTGTGCGCTCTCACACTATTCACTGTATTGGGATGGGATTCCGCTTTGGCTCAATTCGCCGGCGCCGTTATAGCGCTAATCATTCTTGGCGGAATAATCGGCTCCATCAGGTTGTATAATGTGCAAGCATTGGTTGTTACGCTCAAGAACAGGCCTCATTTCAAGTTCTTGGGCGGGTTCTTGAGATTTATGAAGTGGCGCATAAGAAGAGCCGAATCTCTTCACGAGCTGCTGGCGCTTATGGAAACAGGGGTCCGAGATCTTCATTTTGATAAGGTCGAAGTGCTGTCGGATGGAGAGGTTCTGTTCAGATGGATCAATCCTCGGTTGGTTCATCCCGAAAATCCTCGCATATATTCTGAAGAGTCCCTGGACAATGACCGGATAATCGTCAAGTGGTGGCGGCCATTTCATGATGACGAAACCTATAATGAGTACCTCATGCTAACATGGTACCGGTTCCTTGTGGAACTGCGTCAAGAAATAGCCAATCAAGCGCTTCAATTTTTCCCCGCCCAAAAAAGCAATGTGATAGAATTGTCGAGCAAGCATCCATCGCAAACCTGATCCGCGAAGCGTGCGTTGGGGAGCATCCGAATCCGGGAATGGGCGACTCACTGGAGACAATTGAAGATGAGGAAGAGTGACACCAATCCTCCCTCTGACCATAACATACCAACATTATAAGACTTTATATTCATTCGGCTCACCTGCTGTCACACAGGAGTTGACCTTCGCCGTGATCAAACATACAATCCAACTTTCCCGCAACGGCATTGGCTTACAAGCGGGCCAGATCACGGAAAGATTTTGGTGATACCAATGGCGGAAAAACGAGCGCTCGTAACTGGGGTGACGGGGCAGGATGGGGCCTATTTAGCGGAGTTCCTGCTGAAGAAAGGATATATTGTTTGCGGAGTAAAGCGGCGTAGTTCTCTAATTAACACTCAGCGCATCGACCACTTGTATAAGGATCCTCATGTGGAAGATCGTAATCTCATCATTGAATACGGTGACATGACGGATTCGAGCAACTTGCTTTCCATTACGCAGCGGTTTCAGCCGACGGAAATTTATAATTTGGCTGCTCAAAGCCATGTGATGGTGTCTTTCGATTCGGCGGAATATACGGCAAATGCGGACGCCGTGGGGGCCCTACGCCTCCTTGAGGCGGTTCGCATGTTAAAAATGGAAGAGAAGGTCCGCTTTTACCAAGCTTCGACTAGTGAGCTGTTCGGTTTGGTTCAGGAGATGCCGCAGAAAGAGACGACACCGTTTTATCCTCGAAGTCCATACGGGGTTGCGAAGCTGTATGCTTATTGGATCACCAAAAATTATAGAGAGGCTTATGGGATGTTCGCGTGCAACGGCATCCTGTTTAATCATGAATCCCCGATCCGCGGTGAGACTTTTGTGACCAGAAAGATAACTCGGGCGGCGGCCCGGATAAAGCTCGAAATGCAGGACATGTTGTATCTGGGAAATCTCGACGCGAAGCGAGATTGGGGTTATGCGGGCGATTTTGTGGAGGCCATGTGGCTTATGGTTCAGCATCACGAGCCTGACGATTTCGTCATAGCCACCGGCGAGAATCATTCGGTAAGAGAATTTGTCGAGCGCTCGTTTAAAGAAGTCGGCATCACGATTAGTTGGCAGGGTGAAGGCCGGGATGAAAAAGGGATTGATGCCGAGACCGGCCGGCGCCTCGTCGCGATAGATCCTCGTTATTTCCGTCCCACGGAAGTAGATCTTCTGTTGGGAGACGCGACCAAAGCCAAGGAAGTCCTGGGTTGGAAACCTAAGGTCAGTTTCGGAGAACTCGTCCGACGTATGGTTGTGGCTGATCTTCGAGAAGCCGAAAAAGAGCAACTCTGCCGCACAGCAGGGTTTTAAAGCGTGACAGAAAGCGCATGCCAGGAGGAAGACGTCCGGGCCACCTAACACGGATTGTGCCACGATTCTAGGACGGTTATTAGTCTAGAGACAGTTTTATGCGCCCATTTATTTTGGGGCCAGGCTTTGGCCGGATGACAGTTATATGCGGATTCTCCCCATCATCCTGCTCAATAATCTTCCCCCCGAAGAACCAGCTCGGGCGAAATCCAAGGTGTAACAAATGAGTTGGCTGCTGTTTGTCGCCAAGAAAGTAGTGAGCGCATTCATCTATCCTCTCGGCGCTTCATTATTGCTATGGCTGGTTGGGATAATTTGCTGGCGCCGAAGACCTCGGAGCTACGCAGGACCTGTGCTGGTGACGGTGGGCGCTGTGTGGTTGTTGGTAATGTCGCTGCCGGTAACCGGGTTCTTCTTGCTTCATTCGCTTGAGGCCCAGGCGGGGCAGTACGCCGATCCTATCGAGTTGTCTCGCAATGGTGTAAAATATATTGTCGTACTGGGAGGTGATCTGCGAGCCAGGGAAGTTGACCTCCGCGGACCGAATTGCTTACAGTTCGCTCGTAAGGCTTATGGAGGCGATTCGGTTGTGGAAAGAGCTGCCGGGTAGCCGGCTTGTGCTTTCAGGTGGCAGAGTGTCCGAGAAAATGATGACCACTGCCGAAGGAATGGCGCTGTTGGCTGAGGAATTGGGGGTGCCTCGAGATGCGATAGTCCTGGAAGCGGAATCCTGGGATACTGAGGAAGAAGCGAAGCTGCTGAAGCCGATCCTCGGTACGGATCGTTTTGCGCTGGTGACTGCCGCCTGTCACATGCCACGATCTATGATGCATCTAAGGGGCAAAGGACTAAATCCAATACCGGCCCCGGCGGATTTTGAGACAGCAGAGTTCATATTTACGTTCAACACGCTGTTGCCCGCAGTCCATGGGCTGAAAATGAGTCAAAACGCCGTACACGAATATCTCGGCATTTTCACGGTCATGATAAGACAATTTATTCTGCGTTAACTATATTAAGCCCCAGTTGGCCCGGCCGGGCAGCCGGAGCCTACCAATATCTGGTAGCGACCGGCGTCCGTGGCGGTCGTATTAGGTTCATAGAAGCGAACTGGTAGTAAAGGGACCGGTGATGCCGGTCCTACTGGCTACAGAAAGGCTCTATATGTCAAAAATCAAGGCCAGATCGCCGCTATCAAGTCTTACGTTCCCGATCTTCAAGTTACGAATGAGGCTTTGGCCAAGATCGGCAAGTGGGATGCAGAGGCAATTTACGAGAAAACAGGGATCTGCATACGCAGACTTGCCCGGGAAAACGAGTGCGCGTCCGACCTAGGCGTGGCGGCCGCCGAAAAATTGTTCGACAATGGGGACTGCCGGCCCGAAGACATAGATTTTCTTTTGTTCTGCACACAGACTCCGGACCATTTCTTGCCCGCCACGGCTTGTTTGATTCAGGATCGCCTGGGACTCAAACGGTCCTGCGGCGCATTGGATTTCAATCTGGGTTGCTCCGGGTTTGTGTACGGTCTGGCGCTGGCCAAGGGTATTATCGAGACAGGCGCTGCGGAAAACATTTTGCTGATAACAGCAGACACTTACACGAAACTTCTCCACCCCTCTGATTTTGGGGTCCGGGCGGTCTTCGGTGACGGCGCCGCGGCCACTTTGATCCGCGGAGTCGATGCGGACTACGAAGCAATCGGGCCATTTGTTTTCGGAACTGATGGTAGGGGCGCCAAGGAACTGATGGTTCCGGCGGGCGCCATGCGAATGCCTGTCACCAAAGACACGTTCATGGAACTCGAAGTGGAGCCGGGCATTTTTCGTTCGCCGCGCAACCTTTATATGAATGGTCCTGAAATTTTCTCCTTCACCTTGAAAACGATCCCCGGTCTGGTAAATGCCCTATTAACGAAATGTGAGATGACGTCAGCGGACGTGGATTATTTTATCTTTCATCAGGCTAGCCGGTTGGTCCTGGACCATTTGAGAAAAAAGATGCGCATTCCGGACGACAAATTCTCGATTAACTTGGAAAGTTGCGGGAACACGGTTTCATCAACCATTCCAATGGCTATGGAGGCCTCCTTGGACAAAGGATACCTCAAACAAGGATTCAAGGTGATGCTCGTCGGATTCGGGGTAGGGTATTCATGGGGCGCCGCAATGGTCCGATTTCCTTAGAAAGGATGTCTCGCAGGTGAATTTTGAAGCTTTCCTCCAAGAGCTTGCGCCGCTGTTCTCAGTAGAGCGTAAAGAACTGACCGACGATTTCGCGCTCGACCCGAATACCAACTGGGATTCTCTCACGATCATATCAATGATGGCGCTTATGGACGACCACTTCGAAGCAGAAATCTCCGGTGAGCAACTGCGTCGTTGCTCGTCGATCGGCGACGTCTTGAAACTCATTAGACAAACCAAGGCGTTGTAGCTCCACAGGGCCTGACTATGAGGAATGGATCTGTAATGTCAGTTTCTTATCGCCCTCCCTTCCCCCTCCCGTCAAGGGAGGGGACTCCAATCTCCCCTCGCGGGAGAGGGTAGGGAGAGGGGGCATCTTCGCTCATCTGGCGCCAAGTTGACAATATAGGTTGTAGCTCACGGTTATCCGATGGCAATCTGTTCTGTTTCCAACGCAAAAATAGCCGGCATTTCGGTAGCGATTCCGGAACATTTTCGGTCCCGAGTTGATGATGAAACTGTTTTCGGCAAAGAGATCGTAGCCAAGATTCAGCAGCATTCTGGTGTCATGAGGCGACCGGTAACTTTGGGCGGTCTGTGCGCATCGGATCTCTGCTTTGCAGCGGCTGAACGTCTCCTTGAAAACCTGAATTGGTCTCGCGAATCCATCGATGCGCTCATTTTTGTAACCCAGACACCGGATTACGTGCTGCCGGCCACGAGCTGCACGCTGCAGCAGCGTTTGGGTTTGACAAAGCATTGCGCTGCTTTTGATGTAAATCTCGGCTGCTCAGGATATGTTTATGGGCTATGGCTCGCGGGTCAGATCCTGGCTTCAGCGTCGATGCGACGTACGCTCTTGCTTGTGGGCGACACCATAAGCCGTATTGTCTCGCCCATGGACAGGGGCGCTGCGCTGCTCTTCGGTGACGCCGGCTCGGCCACAGCGCTGGAGCGCACGGACGATGAGGCGCCGATGCTGTTCGAGCTGGGTACTGACGGGCGGGGTCGGGACCATCTGATAGTGCCGGCGGGTTCGTTCCGGCGACCTCACACGGACCTTACGCAGCTGCGTACCGAGCGAGAGGGAGGCGCCATGAGGAGCGATGAGGACTTGTTTATGGACGGGGCCGAGGTATTCAGCTTCGCTATTCGGGAGGTTGCGCCGCTGATCAAAAACGTGCTTTCGCAGGCCGGTTGGTCCAAGGAATCCCTGGATGCCCTGGTTCTGCATCAGGCAAATGAGTTCATACTCCAACACGTGGCGAAACGTCTGGGCCTGCCCCGCGAAAAGGTCCCATCGTCGCTTGAAAATTATGGTAACACCAGTTCCGCGTCGATTCCGCTTACGATGGTTGTTTCGCTGGGTGAACGTCTCAAAGCGAGCGCTCAGCGTTTGGTGTTGGCCGGATTCGGTGTGGGCTGGTCTTGGGGCGCTGTTGCCTTGTCCTGTGGTCCTGTTGATATCATTGGACCGTTGCTTATAACAGAATGAACCATCCTGGAGGAGCGGTTGGGAACACATTATAACAGGGTCAGGATGAGGTCGGCAATCGAGAAAGCCGGTTTGAAAGCGGGAGACACGGTCCTTTGTCATAGTAACGTTGGTTTTTTCGGATTGCCTGAAGAAGGCGGGGCTGCTGAAACCGTTTTTCAAACTATATTAGGGGCATTTCAGGATGTGCTCGGGGATAAAGGGACGGTAGTTGCGCCCACATTTACGTACTCGTTCTGCAAAGGCGAGATATTTGATCCTGAGCGCACTCCATCGGCCATGGGGCTTTTCGCGGAAATGCTCCGCCGACACGAGTCGGCCAGACGCTCCGAGGACCCAATATTCTCTGTGGTAGCTGTAGGAGCTAATTCCAAAGACTTGACCGAAAACGCGCCCATCGAGTGTTTTGGCAGAAACAGTTTCTGGGAGCGCTTGCTGCAGGCAGACGGCGTCATCTGTTTCATGAATCTCGATCTTAATTACTGCAATTTCAATCACTATGTCGAGCGTTGTTTAGCTGTTCCGTATCGTTACGATAAACTGTTCACAGGATACATTGAAAAAAAAGGGATCAAGAAGAAGAGCGCGGCGATACACTTTTGTCGAGATCTTTCAAACCCCGGCACTCTTCAGTCCGTGGAATTGTTAACCGAATCGGCCATGCGAGAAGGCCTGCTGCGCAGCGTGTCGGTCGGTCGCGGACAGGTGGTTTGTGTCCGGGCGGCGGATATTTACCGCCTGATCGAGCAGGGCATCAAACAGAATCCGTGGTTTATGACGGTTTCCGCCAAGTCTGCTGAAGCTCCAATTCTGGTCCGCAGCCGATGATACGGAGCGATTCAATATCTCTCTATCCTCAGACGCCTCTATGGAGGAGTTGATTCGAGCGCTCTGGGGCCTGCCGAGAGACATTGTATCCGACGGATATGACGCGGCGCTGCAAGAGTTGTCAAAACAGCTCCCCATGATTGTCCACGAATACCCTACGGGAGCATCCTGCTGGACTTGGATTGTCCCGGAGAAATGGACCTGCCGTGACGCATATCTGGCGACTCAGGAAGGGAAGCGGCTGTTCTCTTATGCGGATAACCCGCTTCACGTAATGTCTTATTCGCTGCCTTTCTCCGGCAAGGTGTCACGGGAAGAGTTGTTTTCGCATCTGCACGTCCATCCCAAGCGTTCCGACGCGATTCCTTTCAGGTTCGCATATTACGAGCGCGATTGGGGACTATGTTGCAGCCAGGATTTCAAGGATACGCTCAAAGATGATTATTATCATGCGCTAATCGACAGTCAATTTAGTTACAGCACACTAAAAGTGGGGGAAGTGATAGCTCCGGGCCATACCGATGAATCAATAGTCCTCTGCGGCCATTTGTGTCACCCGGCGACGGCAAATGACGGGCTTTCCGGAGTTGTGGTCGGGATCGAGGTTATGCGGCGTCTCATGAGACGAAAGGACCTGCATTATACTTATCGGTTCCTTATCGTGCCGGAGACCATAGGTTCCGTAGCATATCTGAGCCAAAACGAAGATCTCATTCCCAAGACAAAAGGGGGCCTATTCCTGGAAATGTTGGGCTCGAAACATCCTCATGCGTTGCAGCGCTCGTTCGCGGGTGATTCAGAGGTCGACGCATGTTTCGGTCTTGCTTTACGGGAACACGATCCGCAGAGCATTCAAAGTGAGTACCGAACTCTGGTCTTGAACGATGAGCGTCAATTCAATGCTCCGGGTGTGCGAATTCCTATGCTTTCGCTGATAAGGGCGCTTCCAAAGTCTGATCCGGACTTTCCTTATCCTGAGTACCATTCCAGTCTGGACACGGCTGCTGTTATTTCCGGCGGCAGTCTTGAAGATTCGGCAAGATTGGTTTTGAGAATGATCGATGTTCTGGAAACGAATCTGATTCCCATAAATAATTTCAAGGGAGAAGTCTTCTGTTCCAGATTCGGGATCAGCATTGATTCGCAAGTTGATGAGGGAGGAAGCAAGGCGCTTCTCAAGATGATAGATAAGATTGACGGCGCCCATTCGATGGTGGAGATAGCAAATGAGTGCCGTGTGCCTTTTGAGTACGTTAAAACTGTTCTCAACGACCTTAAGGATCACGGATTGGTCACGTTTTCCCGGTCTCGCCCATAATTTGACATAACATTTTTTTGAGGCGTACGGAAAGCTTCGGCTCGTGGCCGAACATCGCGCGAAATCGGCCCTTGCATGGGTCATTTTGCTCAACCTTATCTATCTGATAAATTGAGGTTTTCTCCAAGAGGTTATAAGTTATGAGCCAAATCGGCTCGCCACAGTCAAGGCGCTTGTCTTACGCGAGGTCATTTCGAAGCTGCGTGCCGTTGTTGAGGAAGCTGCCGAGGGCGGCTTTTCTCCTCTCGCTCCTCGCTGCTAAAACTTGGCATGATCATTGCTTAACTTCGAGGAGAGGCTACTATTCGTCATCCGTTGTCGTGTACTCATAGAGCAGTTCCGAAAGTTTTGTGCCCGTAACGGACATGATCGGAGGGTAAACAGAATGGTAGGATAGGCTTCCAGCCTGTCCAATAAGAATGACGTGCAGGATGCCCGTCCTACCAAATCCTCCTTCTTTTCGCGATTACTTTTGAGAACCCCTATATGTGGTGTTCTCGAAGATTTTCACGGATTCACGTGATGGATCGCACTGCTGGTTTGTCCAGCAGCGCGATCCCATTCCGCCAAAATTTAGAGAGCCACTCCGGAATTTGGGTCAAGAGACCTTGTGTGTTATCCGCACATTGGGCTTGCTTTTGACACGAGGGCGCCTCATAATTGGCTCACATTAGGAGTCTGAGGAAAGAAAGCCAATCATTGATTTGGCAAATAGTCCCCGATCTAACGAACCAGACTTCAGGCAGGTATAGGCGCTTAGAATTCGTTCCTTCAGTTGACTTTGAAGATTGGCTGTTATTATCGCAAGCAAAGGGCAGATTCGATAGTCGGCTATCTACTTGGCTCCAGCCGAATCTTATGGCTTGGGCCCTTGCAATAGCCTAAACTTGTGGGAAATCGCCATGATAATAAATGGCCACGGGCGCGAAGCGTGCCTTGAAAACCACCTAAATTGGTTTTGCTCGTCTTTGACGCTTTCACAATGATCAAATACGTCTGATGACAACAACTCTAAACCCGTGATAGACCACGAGAATAATCATCAACTAGAGCGCCATGTTCACTAGAATTTTGTACGGACTGTTTACCAGGGCTGAAAAGCTCTTAGGCGACTTGGGAACACGTGTCAGCTTCAATTATGTCTTATTTGCAGCAGTGTTTCTTCTAGGCGCTGTGAGCTTTTGGCTGTCGTACGAGGTGCGGTTCGACTTCCATGTTCCGCGGATGTGGATAACCCAACGATGGCTCGTGTTGCCCTACGCCGCTTTTCTGAAAGTGGTTGTATTTTATGTTCTCCGAGGACACTCGGTAAGCTGGCGATACGTGGGATTGAGAGATGTCCCGACTCTCCTGCTGCATTGCGCTATCTGCGCCGCGGCATTGGCATTCCTACCGGTCTTCAGCAGCACTGTCATGGTCCCACGCGGGGTCATCCTGATAGATTTTCTAATGAGCATTTTTTTGATAGGAGGGCTTCGCATAGGACTGCGGTACCTGAGGGAAAAGATAGTTGTCTTTCTGCTGGAGGGGCAACATGTAATCGAAAAACAAGCGGTGGTGATTGGGGCCGGGGACGCAGGCGAAATGATTATACGGGAAATCGGTCGGAATCCTCGATCCGGCTTTCGGGTGAGGGCCATTTTCGACGACGACAAGAGCAAACATGGGCTGCATATTCACGGCGTCAGGGTCTTGGGGGGAGTTGAAAAGATCCCTGACTATGTCGAAGATCGCCCCACAGCATTAGCCATTGTCGCTATGCCATCAGCGAACAGGTCTCAAATAAACCGCATATACGGCATTTTGAAGACATTGAATTTGTCCGTCAAAATACTGCCGCCGCTCAATGAAACACTTGAGGGGCTGCCTAAGCTCACTCAGCTCAGAGATATAAGCATCACCGATCTTCTAGGCCGCGAGGAGGTCCATATTGACAGTGAGCAGGTGCGCCAACTTATCGACGGCAGGGTGGTTCTTATAACGGGCGCGGGTGGAAGCATTGGATCGGAATTGTGTCGACAGGCGCTCAAGAGAAATCCAAGTGTAATGATACTGATGGATCGAGCTGAAAACAGCCTGTTTCATATTCATCGACAGCTTGAATTATGGGGCGGCAAGGGCAGAGTCATACCTTTATTGTGTGATATCACCGATCAAGCCCATGTCGATTACGCATTCTCGCGCTTTCGGCCTGAGTTGGTGTTTCATGCCGCCGCGTACAAACATGTCCCGATGCAGGAATTCAATCCCGTTGAATGCTTCAAGAACAATATCGGCGGCACACGGACGATGGCTGTGGCCTCGGACAAGTTCGGCGTGTCGCGGTTCTTGCTAATCTCTACGGATAAGGCCGTCCGACCCGCGGGAGTGATGGGGGCCACTAAGCGAGCGTGCGAAATATATTGCCAGGCATTGTCGTTCGTCAAGCCGGACCAAGTTTCTTTCTGTCAGGTTTGGAAACGTGCTGGCGTCAGAAGGCAGTGTGGTTCCAATTTTCATGGAACAGATAGCCAGAGGCGGGCCTGTCACGGTAACGCATCCGGAAATGCAAAGATACTTCATGAGCATTCCGGAAGCGGTGACTCTTGTATTGCAGGCGACAGCTCTGGGCGATTCCGGTCAAATCATGGTGCTGGAAATGGGTGATCCCATAAAGATTTTGGACCTGGCTCGACAGTTGATCTTGCTCTCAGGCAGAAATGAACAGGAGGTCCCAATCGAATTTGTGGGGCTGCGGCCTGGAGAAAAATTGATGGAAGAACTGCGTTGCAGCACTGAATCGTGTTCGCAGACAGCCCACAGCAAGATCTTAGTGTTCAACGCCAATTCCGGACCACATGACGATGCCGTCAGGAAAATAGATTCAGCCATTGATCTTATGCGGTCGGAAACTGATGAAATGCAGGCGCGTCGAATATTGCAGGACATCGTGCCGGAGTATCAGGTTTCTTCGGATGTGGCGGGCGTAGGGACGCCGGCCCTACCAATCCGGTGAAGTCGTCAACGTATTTATGAAACGGAGTTTCGCTCGTAACGCCAATATCATGCCTGATATCATAAAGAAATTCGATCATCCAATACCCTTGACGCGGCCGACATTGCCGAACTTGGACAGTATTTTGAGCTTTTTCGCGGAATCATACGCTTCGGGCACAGTAACTCTGGGCCAAGCTGTTTCGCTCTTCGAGAAAGAAATATGCGGCTTCACCGGCGCAGAAGCCGCTGTGGCCGTGTCAAGTTGCACATCCGGCCTCATGCTGGCCTTCGCTTCCTTGGATTTCCCTGAAGGATCTGAGGTCATACTGCCTTCTTTCACATTCCCGGCTACGGCTCAGGCGCTCTTCTGGAATCGGCTGAAGCCCGTATACGTTGATTGCCTGCCCGGCGACATGACCATCGATCCTGACGAAGTAATCAAGGCCATTTCGCGCAAGACGGTGGCTGTGTGTCCCGTAACGATTTTTGGCGTGCCGCCGGATATAGGCGCTTTGACAGACATATCAAATAAGAAAGAGATTCCCCTGATTTTCGATTCGGCTCAAGGGCTGGGATCAAAGTATGAAGGAAGACCGAGCGGATCGTTCGGGTTGTGCGAGGTGTTTTCATTAAGCCCGACAAAAGTGATAACGGCTATTGAAGGGGGGATCGTTACCACTAATAACGCGGAATTGGCCGACAAGGTCCGGAGCATGAGGGATTACGGTAAAGGGCCGGACGGTGAAGCATTGATATTCAATGGACTCTCCGCCAGAATGAGTGAGCTTCACGCCGCTGTCGGCCTGGCAAGCCTTCAAAACGCTGAGGGTCTGATCAAGTCGAGGCTGAGATTAATAAAAAGATACACTGAGAACGCACAAAAATTTCAAGGATGCCGAGCGCAGGAGCTTCCGGCGGATCGTGACTCCACAGGGAACTACTTTGTCTTATTAATAGAGGGAAACGCAAGGGCCGACAGGGAAAGAGTTTGGACGGCGCTGAAGGAATGCGGAGTACAAAGCAAGCGATATTTCTATCCGCCGGCCCATGTCCATCCGGCTTTGAAAGAGCTTCCGCACCGTATTGTCGGAGAATTGCCCAACACATGGTCCTCGTCTAAATGCTCGCTTGCTCTTCCCCTTTACTCGCACATGACGGATGACGAGCAGGACTTCGTATTGCAGGCCCTGTCTTCACATTCTCGATGGACCCGAATAGAAAACTGAATGATGGGTCAAAGAGAATGACGTTTATTTCGCGGAGACGATGAAATGAGTCTTGATGGAAAAGTTATTTTGGTCACTGGCGGGACAGGCTCGTTCGGAAGAAAATTCGTTGAGCTTACTCTAAAGAATTACTCGCCGAAAAAGATAATAGTTTTCAGTCGTGATGAATTCAAGCAGCATCAGATGGCTACCGGCGGCTTCGATCATGAATGCATGCGTTACTTTATCGGGGATGTCCGGGACAAAGATCGACTTTGTCGGGCGTTGGATGGAGTAGATTACGTCGTTCATGCGGCCGCTCTCAAACAGATTCCGGCTTGCGAATATAATCCTATTGAGGCCGTAAAAACGAATGTTCTGGGCGCGGCGAATCTCATTGACGCCGCTATCGAAAGAAATGTCAAAAAAGTCCTGGCCATAAGCACCGACAAAGCCGTGGCGCCGGTGAATCTATACGGCGCAACCAAATTGTGTTCGGACAAGCTCTTCGTAGCGGGCAACAGCTATTCAGGGGTCCATCTTACACGGTTCAGCGTAGTTCGCTACGGCAATGTGATTGGGAGCCGCGGGAGCGTAATTCCATTGTTCATGAAAATGGCTGCTTCAGGGGCGCTGCCAGTTACGGACGCGAGGATGACGCGATTTTGGCTGACCTTGGACCAAGGAGTTTCTTTCGTCTTGAGATCGCTGGAGCGCATGGAAGGTGGAGAGATCTTTGTGCCCAAGATACCGAGCATGAGCATCCTGGATCTGGTTGAAGCGCTCGCTCCCGGGTGCGCCACCAATATAGTCGGCATAAGACCTGGGGAAAAGCTACATGAGGTGCTAATACCCGGAGATGACGCGCGCTGCGCTGTCGAGCATGAAGACAGCTTCGTCATACTTTCGGGCATGAAGAAAGGTCTAGTGGAGAATTATCTGGCCAAGAACGGTGGAACATTGTGCGAGGAAGGCTTTAACTACTCGAGCGAAACCAATAAACAGTGGCTCTCGCCGCCGGAATTGAGGAAACTCTTGCAGCTTGACGGCGAACAGCCGGGCCAAATTGACGAACATTGAGAG
>CAVVZX010000032.1:0-18047 GCA_963752855.1 uncultured delta proteobacterium
CGGCCGGCTGAGCCATATCCGGTATTACGGCGGTCGGCGTTACGGCACGTCCGGCATGTTCTGCGGCAGCCTATTTGGAATGGGATACGCTGAGGAATGTATCGGGGCTGTTGCTATTAACATTGATTCCGTTAAAGGGTGGACCGCCGCTAAGCAGTGACCATGTCTGTATATTACGAGCCGCCTGAGGCGTAATAGTGCGCTACGTAATGGTAACGAGGGTCTGCAACGATCTTGCGGATTAAATCAGGAGTCGGATGGGTGAGTATCCGGCCGGTAGCTCCAGTTGAAACCGATCCTGGTTCTGCGGGTCCGTGCAGAGAAATGTACGGGATATGGTCACATGCGAGGCGGCGCGCGCCACAAGGTCCTTTTCGGATTCGGTTGGTAAATTGGGCCGTGACAAACTCGTGTGGCGCATGAATTCGTGCGCAAAGGATAGTTTTATCTTTATGTTTTGTGAGGCATTAACGGCTATATCGCCGAAATTCCCATGGCGGAATCGGATTGGGCTGTGACCAAAGCCCTGTCCTGTTCTCCCTCGCCGCTGCCTCAAGTTGGGCCAGTTCGAGTTCATCCGGCGCGTACCAGCGGTACCACCAAGCTAGGCCCGCACGAATCAATTCCTCATTCAAAGATTTTCCGTTTACAAATACCCAGGCGACCGGCCTGCCGTAACTGGTCTCTCCAGTCGGGACAACCTCGACAATTTTTCTGAAAACCATGTCCGAAGTAAACTGCTTTGCCCTCGTTCCAAAGTCTTGATCTTTCTCGGGGCAATCAACTCCGAACAGGCGAATAACCTCCGGCTTGCCGTGAAGCATCACGGTGATAGTGTCCCCATCAGTAACACCGACAACCATCCCGGACCAGGACGCGGCGAATTCCGGCGCCGAGAAGAGAAAAAGTAAAATAAGAGCCGTATGGAAAGTTTTCATAAAGCCGCTATCCTTTTGCTCGATGCAAAAAATCTGATTTCCGTGTAGTTTATTGCGGGATAATAATACAGAGGCGCGCGGAATGAAAAAAGGTCTGTTAATGCTCTATACAGGCAGCCAAACCGGTACTACCGCGATGGCCCTGGGTCAAGTGTTCAGGGCGATTGGCCGGGGATTCAGGATCTGTTTCATCCAGTTTAATGAAGACTCTTCTGCTTTCGAGCGCACATTTCGTTGGGACCCTTACAAAAAAATGCTGGAGTTGCACCCGTTCGGCAAAAAATCCACGGATTGTGACGCCGCGGCGCCGACGCGGGCGTGGGAATTAGCCCAAAAAGCTATTGCGTCGGGAGAATTCCGGATGGTCGTCCTTGAAGGCATAATAGATCTGTTGAAAAGCGACAGGTTGGACGAAGATTCAGTAAAGGACTTTCTTGGTACCCGGCCCGCGGACTTGCATATTATTGCCACAGGTAGCGACGCGCCCGAATCCCTCATTGACGTGGCAGACCTGGTCACGGAAGTCCTGGAAACCGACCAGCATCGAGACAATAGCTAAGCGCTTAGATTGTTTACTATAATGGTGGGGCTGACAGCCGCCTTGCGCGGCTTTTTCCCATGGCCGCAACTCCTGAAATCACAGCTTGACATCCGCGATAGTTGCGATAAATATGACCCCCGTCATCGAGGCAAAGTTGTTTTCAGATAGGCTCCAAATGGCTTCGGAACAGCCGGGCCGTTAAGCGATCGAAATTGATTGCGGCCCCGACTCCACAGGGTTGGGACAATCTCGTGAATCGTGTAGTATTATATATTAATGAGTAATCATGGCGGATTGGAGATTGAACTGCCCGGATGTTCCGGAAAAGAATTCCGGAATTCCAGTTTTCGCTAGGTCCTGTAATTCATTGACCGGAATTTTCATTGTCCATCCATGATCCAATCGGACTTAGACGGGAGTAATTCATGTACAAGAGCACCAAGTTCATATTCATTACGGGTGGCGTGCTTTCATCGCTGGGAAAAGGCCTGTCGGCCGCCAGCGTAGGCGCGTTGCTGGAAGGCCGGGGGCTCACCGTTACGCTCTTGAAAATGGATCCGTACATAAACGTGGATCCGGGTACCATGAACCCGTTCCAGCATGGCGAAGTCTTCGTAACAGATGACGGGGCGGAAACGGACTTGGATTTGGGCCATTACGAGAGATTCACGCACGCGCCCTTGCGACAAAAGAATAACTTCACTACAGGCCAGATTTACGATTCGGTCATCCAGAAGGAAAGACGCGGAGAATACCTGGGGAAAACCGTTCAGGTAATTCCTCACGTCACGGACGAGATTAAGGACAAAATCCGGGACCTGGGCAATGGAGTTGATGTTGCGATTGTCGAAGTCGGCGGCACAGTGGGCGACATTGAAAGTCTGCCGTTCTTGGAAGCCATTCGCCAGTTGCGAGCGGACCTGGGGCCTCAAAACGTCTTGTATATTCACGTGACGCTTGTGCCGTATGTCAAGGCCTCGGGTGAGGTTAAGACCAAACCCACGCAGCACAGCGTAAAAGCCCTTCGCGAGGTTGGGATACAGCCTGATATACTGATATGCAGGACGGAAAAGAAGATCACGAGGGAAGTAAAGGAAAAGATTGCCCTGTTCTGTAATGTCCGACCCGAAGAAGTCATCGCCAATGAAGATGTTGAGTGCATTTATGAATTGCCCTTGAAACTCCATGAAGAGGGACTTGATCAGAAGGTAGTCGAGCATCTCAACATTTGGACAAGGGCTCCGAGGCTGGATGAATGGGTGGATTTTGTGAACAGGGTGAAATCTCTGGAATTTGAAGTTACCATCGGGATTGTCGGAAAATATGTCGACCTCCATGAATCGTATAAAAGCCTCAATGAAGCGCTCTTCGCAGGGGGCGTGCACAACGATGCAAGAGTTCGTCTCAAGTTCATCGATTCCGAAAAGATTCAAAATGTCGGGATCGGAAATGAATTCAGTGACGTAGACGGCATACTCGTCCCGGGCGGATTCGGCTCGAGAGGCATTGAAGGAAAAATCCTGGCCGTCCAATACGCCAGAGAAAACAAGATACCGTATTTCGGGATCTGTCTGGGAATGCAGATGGCGGTAGTGGAGTTTGCAAGGAACGTGTGCGGAATGCAGGGAGCGAATTCCACCGAATTTGACCAGAACACGCCGTACCCGGTCATAGATATAATGGACGAGCAGCGCTGCATCACTGATAAAGGCGGCACCATGCGCCTCGGGAGTTATGATTGTCACCTGACTCCAGGGAGCCATGTTGCCCGGATTTACGGTAAGGATACGATCAGCGAGCGTCACCGCCACAGATATGAGTTTAATTCCAAGTACAAAGAGATACTGGAAGAAAAAGGACTTAAAGCGGGTGGACTATCGCCGGATGGAAAGTTGGTTGAACTTGTCGAATATGATGGAGACCATCCCTGGTTGGTCGGGTGCCAATTTCATCCTGAATTCAAATCGCGTCCGATGGAGCCTCATCCGCTGTTCGTCTCCTATATCAAAGCCTGTGTGGAATACGGCAAACAACAATCTGAAGAGCATAACGTGGAAGTTTTGGGCGAAGAGGCTAAGACCAGAAAGCTGATGATAGAAAAGGATAGGCATCAACGGGAGCTTTCTCAAAACGATATTCGGAAGCAATCGTGGCACGCGTCGATACGCAGGGCGGTAAGGGCAAGGCCGTGCCCCCGCTACATGGTTTGGTCGCTTTGCTGTACGGGCGACTGGCGAGTCGCCTTGGTTCGGTAGAGCGGCGTCCCAGACTGGTGCAACGTAATCGACTGGCATTTTCGTTCTGAGGGGCGACTTCCGGAATTGCGCGGCGCTGGTCCATCTAGGATGCGCGTTCGTCAACCAAGTCCTTTCCTTTTGCGATTATGCCTCGCAAGATCACTGTCGATTCTGCCTAAGCGCCGGACGAGCGCTTATTTCGTTGTCATCCCGATAAATCCCTGGTATCATAGTTATTCTCACAGAATGTACCATCTAATGAGAGGGAAGCTTGATAAATAATTCCAAAACGATTCGCCGCGGTGTTTCCGTGGGTCGCTATTCTCTCGGATGCGGGGACCAGTTGTTCCTTATTCTGGGGCCGTGTGTCATTGAGTCGGAAGAGCTGGCATTGGATGTTGCTGTGGAAGTGGCTCGGATCGGTCGTGCGACGGGTATACCCGTTTTGTTCAAATCGTCGTTCGACAAAGCTAACCGGACGTCCGTAACATCTTTCAGGGGCCCAGGGCTGGAGAAGGGCTTGAGCATCTTGGCCAATGTGCGAGAGAAGACCGGGCTTCCGATAGTGTCGGACATCCACACACCGGATCAGGCTTCAGTAGCGGGTGAGGTCCTTGATGTAATTCAAATACCCGCGTTTCTGTGCCGCCAGACGGATCTCCTCCTTGCCGCTGGACGAACCGGAAAAGCCATTAACATAAAGAAAGGTCAGTTTCTGGCCCCTGAAGATATGGAGCACGCGATCAACAAGGTCACGAGCACGGGGAATTCCCGCATCTTGCTGACTGAACGCGGGGCCTCGTTCGGTTACGGCGATCTTGTGGCGGATATGCGCTCTATACTGCGCATGAAGCCTTTCGGTTTTCCGATCGTGTTTGACGCCACCCATTCGTCCCAATTTCCCGGGCGAGGATCGGGTTGTTCCAGTGGGGAAAGGTCGTACGTGGCTCCGCTGGCGAGGGCCGCGGTAGCCTCGGGAGCTGATGGGATTTTCATGGAGGTTCATCCCGATCCTGATCGAGCGCTGTGTGACGGCCCGAATTCGTTGGCTCTGGAGGATTTGGAGTCACTTGCCATAAAGCTTAAGGAAATCCATAAAATAGTCTCATCAAGCGAAACTCTCTTGAACAAAACGGTATCTTCCGCCGACGCGCCTCAAGGCCCCGTGAACCCTCTGGAAGAAAAATTGAAAAAAATTCGTTTGCTCCTCTTTGACGTAGATGGAGTGCTCACAGACGGCAGAATCACGTTCGGTAGCGGTGACCTTGAGATAAAATCCTTTGATGTGAGAGACGGACATGGTATAAAGATTGCTATGAGGTCCGGTCTCGAAGTTGCTCTGGTCACAGGAAGGACTTCGGAAGTTGTGCCCAAACGGGCGCGCGATCTGGAGATTTCGAGGGTTTACCAGGGTGTTTGGGACAAAAAGCCGGTTTTGGCTGAACTCATGGAATCTCTGAATCTTCGGCCGGAAGAAGTAGCGGTGATAGGAGACGATGTGGTGGACATTCCGCTGCTGCGCCGAGTCGGTGTCGGGTTCGCCGTCGCTGATGCGCCTGAAGAAGTCAGAATGGCCGCGGATTACGTGACCACCCGACGTGGCGGCCGTGGCGCGGCCCGCGAGATGGTCGAAGTTATTCTCAAGGCCCAAGGCAAGTGGGATGGCGCCTTGGCCAGATATTATGAATGACCTGGGTACTCGAATTTGCAGTCCGCCCGTTTTATTTCATGAAATGAGATTGGGTACTTCGTTGACAGGGCGGCTCAGAGGCCGCTAAATGAATCACAAAGAGCTTGAGCGCTGGTACAGACTTAGAAATATTAAACGGGCATCGCAGTTCATGATTCTGTTGTGCTCGGCGCTCGTGGTTTCCGGATACGCGGCGTCCGTTTATTTCAGGCCCAATCCTTCACAATTTCCTTCGCCAATCCCATCCGACGCAGGAATACGAATCGAGAATTTTTCTTATTCCGCTCCGGGCCCGCGCCCCTGGGAACTGCACGCGCCGTCCGCTGTGGTGTCCGAATCCCTCAACGAGGTCACCTTGCAACAGCCACAGGTGATCTACCACGGAGGCGAGGGCGGAAGCGATTTCGCTAGCCTCTCAAACCGGAAGCCTAAACAGGAAAACCCTAAGTGTCACTGCTCGCGGAGATGTCACGTTAAAATACAAGGATTATGTATTTGGCTCGGATGAGATGAACTACTCCCATGAGAAACTCAGCGCTACTACTTCGACCCCGGTATCTTTTCAGACGCCTGATTTGAGCCTCACGGGAAGGGGAATGACGTATGAGCCTCGAAAACGAAGAAATAGTGATCGAAAATGACGTCAAGGCCAGGTTGTTTAATTTAAGATGGGTGGAGAGCAAGGGCAGACTGCCAATGTGAAAATGGAGAGTTTATCCATGAAACATATAATTGCTGGCATTATAGGCTTTCTGATTTTGGGAGTCGTGCTGTCGGCTGCACGCGCAGAAAATGGCTATCTTGCGCTCGGCCAAGGCTCGCAGGAGCCGATTGACATCACCTCCAAGAAGTTCACAACAAGGAACATCCCTGACGGAAAGGAAAATGTTTTCGAAGGCACTGTAAAGGTCGTTCAGGAAGACGTTACCTTAACTTGCGACAAGTTGATCATAGTATACGATGAGAAAAAGGGAGCCGCTCCTACGGAAAGCCGGAACAGAAAGCTCCCCAAAGACTGGCAGAATACGGGTAACATCAAGTCCATTACGGCCTCGGGAAATGTGAAGATTACGCAGAACGAGCGGATGGCTACAGCGGGTAAAGCTCTTTACGACAATGTCAAACGCACTATTACATTGACCGAGAGTCCCCGCATCTGGCAAGGCCGCGACGCAGGTATAGCGGATACGATTATCATGTATCTGGATGAAAATCGGTCGGAGTTCCGGGGCGGTGATGCCAGCCCAATCAAGTTCACGATTAATCCCGGTGAGCTGAAGAAAGACAAAGAGAAAGGAAAAGAAGTAGTCGCTACAGCGAGGTAATGAAAAGCCAAGGGCGTGGTTTAGGCATATACCACAGGATAGGAATGGCGCTAAAAAAAGGACGCTGATTTAAATGAGGGGCTTGTCACTCAAACTTGGCGTGGCTGTGACCGATAGCTTTCTTAGTCGCCGTGGCATTCCATTCGGCTGCATGTGCGGAAAAAGATCAGGTAATTGGCGGGAAAAACTCGCAAGATCAAATCGACATTACAGCCAAAAAAGCAACAGTAAAACCTTGCCCTGACGGAAAAGAAATTATTTTCGAAGGTAAGGTGAAGGCCAAGCAGGGCGACATCACATTACTTTGCGATAGACTGATCATATTGTATGGAGAGATAAAAGGAAGGACGGCCCCGGGAAGTCAAAACAAAAGTCTTCCAGAGGATTGGCAGACTAGTGGCGCTATAAGAACCGTGACCGCATTGGGGAATGTCAAGATTACCCAGAAGGACCGAACGGCCATAGCAGGCAAGGGCCTTTATGACCATGCAAAACGAACGGTCACATTGACCGAAGGGCCTCCCCGATTTTGGCAAGAAGGTGGTTCGGGCATCGCTAAGGCGATCACCGTGTACCTGGACGGAGGCCGTTTTGATTTGTTGGAGCCAAGGCTTACCGTCTGAATCCCAAAAAGAGAAAGAGAAGTAATCGTCACGATAAGGGAATTAAAAGCGAAAGGTTTGGTCAAGGCATACGGCGGAACGCGGGTAGTTGATGACGTTAGTCTCCGGATAAAATCAGGCCAGGTCGTAGGCCTGTTGGGTCCGAACGGAGCCGGGAAAACCACCACTTTCTACATGATTACCGGACTTGTGAAGCCGGATAACGGAGAAGTTTACCTGGACGATCAGGACATCTCCGAACTGCCGGTATACCTCCGGGCTCGACTGGGAATCAGCTATTTGCCGCAGGAGACTTCCGTGTTTCGAAAGCTGACCGTCAGCGACAATATTATGGCGATCCTTGAAACCGTCGAGTCCGACAGGAATAGGCGAAACGAAAGGTTGGAAGAACTGCTGGCTGAATTGGATATTTCGGCCCTGAGAAACCAGCGAGCGGACAGCCTTTCAGGCGGTCAGAAAAGACGCCTCGAAATAACTCGCGCCCTGGTAACGGACCCTGATTTCATTCTCCTGGATGAGCCGTTCTCAGGACTGGACCCCATAGTCGTGCTCGAGATTCAGAAAATAATCACAAAACTCAAGGATCGCGGTATCGGCATAGTAATTACCGACCACAATACTAGAGAGACACTGGGAGTTTGTGATACAATTTACTTATTGGATAAAGGTCGTATACTGGAACATGGCGATCCCGGAACAATCGCCGCCAGTGAACTTGCGCGAGAGGTCTACCTCGGCAAGAAATTCAGAATGTAATCGCAGTGAACGATGGCCCTTGAAATAAAACAGCAGCTGCGTCAGACCCAGCAACTGGTCATGACGCCTCAACTTCAGCAGGCGATAAAACTGCTTCAATTCAACCATCTTGAGATGGTAACAGCGGTGGAGCAGGAGATGGTGGAAAATCCCCTGCTGGAGACCGCGGCCTTTGACGATCCCTTTACGGATAAGGAGAGGGAAAGCCGAAACGATCTTGACGAACTGGAGGACACGGTCAGAGAGCCGGAGCGTCCGGAGAGCGACGTGATGGCTGCGGATTGGGAAAACTATCTGGACAGCTACGGTGGCGATTACTCGCCCGCGATGCGAGACTTTTCGGACCAGCGGCCTTTAGAAAATAAGGCCGCATCCAATGAAACCTTGTTCAAATATCTTCTTGAACAGCTTCAGTTCTGCAAGCTTGACGAAGGCGGCCGCAGAATCGGCCTGGAGATCATAGGCAATCTGGATGAAAATGGATATCTGGAGGTTTCTCTCGAAGAACTGGCCGGCTCATTCAATGGCGACGCGGATAAAGTTCGTGCGGTCTTGGCTGAAGTCCAACAATTCGACCCGCGTGGAGTCGCCGCGCGTGATTTGAGAGAATGCTTGTTAATTCAGGCCAAGGCTTTGGAGCCGCCCGATCAGCTAGCCGTGAGAGTTCTCGAAGAAGCCTTTGATTCACTTCACCATGGCAAGATCGATGAGGTTGCCAGAAAGCTTAAAGTCTCAGCCGAACACGCCAGAGGAGCCGTGAAGGCTATTTCCTGTCTGAACCCAAGGCCAGGCGCAAGTTTTGCCAATTCTGACACAGTGTACATTGTTCCGGATATTTTTGTGATCAAGCTGGGAAACGAGTACTCAATAGTTCTGAATGATGATGGGCTACCGAGACTCAGGATCAGTTCGTTTTATCAGCAGGCCCTCCACTCCGGTATTTCCTCTCCGGGCGCAAAGGATTATATTCAAGAAAAGATGCGCGCCGCTGTCTGGCTTATCAAGAGTATTCAACAGCGACAGCGAACGATTTACAAAGTGACTCAATCCATCATAAAATTTCAGAGAGGATTCTTTGACAAAGGAATAGACTATCTGAGACCGCTGATTCTCAAGGATGTGGCCGAGGACGTGGAAATGCACGAATCGACCATAAGCCGCGTCACGACCAACAAGTACATGCACACGCCGCGAGGCATATTCGAGCTTAAATATTTTTTTAATTCGGGGATACGTCACGGGGCGGAGTCAATTGCGTCGGAATCGGTGAAGAATCAAATCTTGCGGATTGTTAAGAAGGAGAATCTCAAAAAACCCGCAAGTGACAAACAAATTGTGGAGGAACTTGCCAGATCTAATATATATATAGCCCGCAGGACAGTGGCAAAATATAGAGATATCTTAGGCATTCCCCCATCGAGCAGGCGACGAAAAAAATTCTGAAAAATCGAATTCATATTTGTGATTCGCAGGGAGGTAGATGTAATGCAGGTGTCTGTGACTTTCAGGCATATGGAGCCTTCGGAAGCCTTGAAAGGTTATGTAGTTGAAAGAACTTCCAAACTTACCAAGTACATTGACAAACCTATGGAAAGCCAGGCGACTCTTTCCGTAGAAAAATTTAGGCAGATCGCCGAGTTAATTGTGAACGTCAATGGTATACGAATCGCGGGACAGGAATCTCACGAAGATATGTATGCGGCAATTGACCTGGTAATGGAAAAGATCGAACGCCAAGTAAAAAAATATCGTGATAAGATCAGAAGACACAAACCCTTACAGGGAAAAGAAATACGCTGGCGCAGAGAAATTTACGATCAAGAAAGTTTCGAAGAGGACCGGGAACCCGCAGTTATCAAGAGTGAGCATTATTTCGTGAAGCCAATGTCCGTGGACGAAGCTGCGATGCAGATGAATCTGTCCCAGCAGGAGTTCTTGGTTTTCAATAATGCCGGGACTCAGAGTGTAAACGTGATCTATCGAAGAAAAGACGGTAATTACGGTCTTATAGTCCCACAGAGCTCCTGAAAAGAAAATCTAACCGGTCCGCCATCATGGCTGGAACGGAGAAACCTTGCCCGTTGTCGGTATGGTACGATCTGACACCGGGCACATTTTATTAATCTTTTTCACCACGGCAATCGGTGAGAATGGGAGCCGAACCCGGACTTGCGCCAAAAGGGTTACGCTCCCGTCTCAAAATGATTCGGCCGGCTTTCCCAAGCGTGCTAGGAAATGAAAATTCTAGATTTTCTTCGAATCGAAGATATTATTTGCCCTCTTGAATCCGAGACCAAGGCCGGAGTTCTTGAAGAACTGGTACAACCCATCACCACGGCAAACCCTGACCTGGACAGGGACGGCTTAATCAAAATTCTCGTAGAGAGAGAAAACCTGGGCAGCACCGGGATCGGGGGCGGTGTAGCCATTCCTCATGGAAAATTTGACGGTTTGGATCATTTAGTTTCCAGCTTCGGTAAGAGTCAAAAAGGAGTTGATTTCAGCTCCATGGATAGTAAGCCTGCGTTTATTTTTTTCATGTTGGTCGCTCCCAAGAATTCGGCCGGCGAACATCTGAAAGCTCTGGCTCGAATATCCAGGCTGCTGAAAGATCCTTTGTTACTCAGCGGACTTCAAAAAGCCGAGTCTCCGGACGGAATTTACCGGTTACTGGAAGAATACGACCTGCGGTTGCCTTGATTGCGAGGCACGTGAGATTTGATCTACAGAAATTCTCGAGAGTCTTATCCATAACCGATACTGATCGCAGCGTGACGCAAAATGGTGGGACAGGCGGTAGGGGCGACTGGCGAGTCGCCCGAAGGACGACCGGCAAGATGCCGGGCCCACCAAGATGCCCGCCGCCACCAAATTCTTTTTCACGATTATTTTTGAGAATCCACATGGGTCCCGCTTACAATCGTCTGTCTTTGCTCATCCCTGACTTTCCACTTACAGAGCGGCAAAATTGGACAGAATTCTAAGGCCGTTTTCCTGGCTTTTTTCCGGGTGGAATTGCAGCGCTACAATGTTTTCTCTTGCTACTGCGCAGGTAAACTTTATTCCGTATTCGGTTTCGCCCGCTACATCCGCTTCGTTTTGCGGCGCAACATAGAAAGAGTGTACGAAGTAGAAATAGGACCCATCCGGAATTCCTCGAAAGACAGGCGCATCATTGCGAAAGAAAACTTGATTCCAGCCCATATGCGGGATCTTGAGACCCATATTCCTGTCAAACCCCTTGACGGCTCCGGGAACGACTTTAAGGCCGGGGTGAATCCCGAACTCCTCGGACTCATCGAACAGTAACTGCAACCCCAGGCAGATGCCGAGAAACGGGCGTCCTGACTTTATAAATTCGAGAATCGGGTCAACCAGGTCCAGTCGGGTCAGGTTTCTCATGCATTCCGGGAAAGCTCCGACTCCGGGTAGAACCAGGCGCTCCGCATTTCTTATGCTGTCAGGGTCTCTTGAGATAACGGCTTGCGCTCCCACTTTTTCAAATGCTTTCTGCACGCTCCTCAAATTACCCATTCCGTAATCGACTACTATTATCATGCGATGCCCAATGACCTCCGAGCTGACAGTATAGCTCCGAAACGAATTTATGACCAGTCGCCGGGACGGCGAACGCCTGCTCGTGCCCGTCATTCTGAGCGGTCAGTTCAAACAGCAGTAGGGGCAAGTCTCAGACCTGCCCCGTTTTGACGAACCCGAGCTAAGGCCGGGGTCCAGGACCGGATCCCCTGACGGGAATCATGCTTGGATTTTGCATGTCAGGTAATGACAAATGAATAGTAGTTTCGAACGCCTTCTCAACGCGCCCACCGTCACTGTTTTCCGGTCTGCTATTATTCCAGAACGCCCTTGGTTGAGGGGATTTCTTTAATCCTGGGATCGAGCTCCACCGCTTCCCTTAATGCCTTACCGAGGGCCTTGAACAATGCTTCTGCGGCATGATGAGGATTTTCCGCTGCGTGAACCGAGGCGTGGAGCGTAATACCTGCGCGATCCGCCAGCGCCTGCAAAAATACCGGGACCAGGTCCAGCGAGAATTCACCCGCGCTGCGAGACCCAAGTGGATTGGAATAAACCAGATAAGAGCGACCGGACAAATCCAGAGCGACCGATGCCAAAGCCTCATCCATCGGCGTCATGGCAAATCCGTAACGACGTATCCCCTTTTTATCCGCCAAGGCCTTCCGAAACGCCTCTCCAAGGCAGAGCCCCACATCCTCCACCGTGTGATGATAGTCCACGTGCAGGTCTCCGCCCGCGGAAATGTCCATATCAAAGAGCCCATGCCGACTCACGTGATTGAGCATATGGTCGAAGAAGCCTATTCCGGTGGAAATGGACCCTGTGCCGGTCCCATCCAGGCCAAGTTTTACCTTGATGTCAGTTTCGGCCGTCTTTCTTGCTATTGATGCGGTTCTCACGATAATGCTGCCTCGGACAAATTTGATAACGTTCCTTGAACGCTTGTGTGCGGGCAAACCAACCTGTCGCCAGCCCGCAGCTTCTCCGCAATCATATAGGAGTTTTCGGAAAGGGGGTTCCGGGGGAAGACCCTTTTGCAAAAGGGTTTTCCCCCGGGCAGTCCGCTTTCTGAAAATCATTTCTCTTACCATAAACGAAGCTAACTGCACGATCCGTCAGATCATTTCATCTTTCTCGCGCCTTATGTCAGCGCCGAGTTTGCGGAGTTTCTCCTCAATCTTCTCGTATCCTCGATCCAGATGGTATGCCCTGTGGACCTCGGTAACTCCCTTGGCGGCCAGGCCCGCGAGAATAAGGCACGCGCTTGCCCTGAGATCGGTCGCCTGGACGTGCGCTCCGGAGAGCTGTTCCACTCCTTGCACCTCGGCTGTCCGCGCCGATACTTTGATGCGAGCGCCCATGCGGACCAGTTCCTGAACGTGCATGAACCGATTCTCGAACACGTTTTCAGTTATTCGGCATTGGCCATTCGCCAGCGTCATAAGAGCCAAGTACTGGGCCTGAAGATCGGTGGCGAAACCCGGATACGGATTGGTCTTCACACCACGGCTTTTTACTCTACCGTTGGAAATCACCCTCACCTCACGAGCGCCTATTTCCACATTCAGTCCCGATTGGTCCAATTTTTCCAAGAGCGGTAAAAGATGGGCCGGTTCGCATTCGCACACTCGCACGTCTCCTCGAGTGATCGCGCCTGCTATAAGATGAGTGCCGGCCTCAATGCGATCCGGCATTATTTCGTGCTCCACTCCGTGCAGTCGATCTTTTCCCTCGATAATTATCGTTTCCGGGTCCGACATATCCACGCTGCCGCCCATACCATTTATCAAATTAGCAAGCTCGTGGATTTCCGGCTCCACTGCGCAATTGCGGAGCACTGTGGTGCCTTTAGCCAATGAGGCGGCCATTATAAGATTTTCAGTGCCCGTCACCGTATTCAGATCAAAGGTAAAATCGGTCCCTCGAAGTTTGTGGGCTTCCGCATGGACGTATCCGCCTTCGAGTTTAATTTGCGCTCCCATAGCTTCGAGTCCCTTTAGGTGCTGGTCAATAGGTCTCGCTCCTATGGCGCATCCGCCCGGCAGGCTGACGCTGGCCCTTCCTTCTCGGGCCATGAGCGGCCCTAACACGAGAACGGAAGCCCTCATCGTCTTTACCATTTCATAAGGGGCTGTATGATCGGCGATTTCGCGGGCCATGATCTTCAGCGCCCCGGCGGTCAAATCGTCAAGTCGAACGCCCAACTGGAGCAAAAGTTGCTTAGCCGTCAGAATGTCCTTGAGACAAGGAACACGGCGCAGTGCGATCTCCTCATCGGTGAGGATCGAAGCATACATAAGCGGCAAGGCCGCGTTTTTTGCGCCGCTCGTTTGAACCGATCCTTTGAGTCTATTACCGCCTCGGATTACTATTTTTTGCATTGGCTGAAATCCTCGTTAATTTTGGGGTCCGTTTGGCAGTGGAAATTTTCCGGAATCGGAAGTTCTAGGTTCGGCAATTCATTACAAATGAGCAATTATAATTCTTCTATGGCTCTATATCATCTTCCGAGACTTGGCGCAATAGATGTTAGGATACTGCTAGGCTTGCGCTAAGAGGTGTCATTGGCATCGTTGCGAGACACGTCCTCGGCAGTGTAGTGGCTTTTCCTGTCATTGTCCCTTTCACGGCAATCCCCATCCCCGACCCCTTCCCCGAGTATGGGGAAGGGAGGAGAGAAGCCCCCTCCATCTTGGAAGGGGTTGGGGGTGAGGAATTGGGGTCGCTTGCCCGTAACGGAATGCTTCGCGTCATGATCTTTGACATTGACACAAGATGTCAGTTCAATTATGCTTTGTGATTGAGTCGGGGCGTAGCGCAGTCTGGTAGCGTACCTGAATGGGGTTCAGGTGGTCGCTGGTTCAAATCCAGTCGCCCCGACCACAAACATCATTATAATTCCGCCTACTTAACAGCCGTTAGCCGACGGCTGTTTCCTTTTAGAATGACCATTGTGCCAGATTTGGACCAATCGTGCGCAAACCCGCTCTGCTGCCTCTATCAAGATTCATCAACTCGGGCGCAGAATAATGGGTCGTGATTCTCCCCGATTTATGTCCCAGAAGGTCTTGTCTATCCTCAAAAGAAACTCCGGCAGCCCTAAGCCTCCGACCAAAAGTATGCTTCAGATCATGAACTCGTACCTGGGGTAGACCTGCTCTCTTGCGTGCGCTTCTTCCAGCCCGAGTCATTCATCTTATTTATCGCGCCTGCCTCGATACGTGAACACGTATTCGGGGTGAGCTGCCCCTCACTTCATCTATAACCGCTCTGGCCAAGCGAGTTAAGAACTACCAATCGTTCTTCACGGTTCTTGACCATGCGCTGGAATGATGAAGACCGACGTGTTCAGTTGTGGGATTTCTTCTCCCATTCCCAACGAAGACTGCAGACCTCTGCTTCTCTGCATCCGGTGTTCACTTTGAACAGAGCCATTCTTCTCAAGTGCCGGGCAGTTCATTGAACAAGCCTAAACTGCTCTTCCAGGAAAGCGGATAAGGCGCTCTCTTGTCAGTTTCGGCAAGAAATTTGAATCCTCGGCGCGTGTTCCAGCCAAGTCTTGCCGTTCTCATCGAACCATTCTCCGGCGGCAAGGTTCAGGATGTGCCGCACCGTTTGGATAGCGTGGTTGATGGTGCGGTTCTTTACTCCTTGTTCTTTCCGGCTCGATAAACGGTTGCAGGCGTCCCCATATGAACCTCTTCCAGAGCAGATCTCCGATGAAAGGGTCCAACAATCTTCAGGTGCAAGGCGTCGTCTGCTATGCTGGTTTTGGTTGCTTCCTTCAAGATACTTTGTTGCAGCCTCCCGAAACGTCCTTTGGGTCGAATACCGTAAATGCTGCACTGCCTTATCTGCTCGATTCGATGTGCTAGGAACCTCTCGGCTTCTTGAGGATCGCCTGTTCCAGTGCTTTCTTGAACTTTTCTTCCACAATCGTTTTCTGATGTGCCAGATATCACCTCTTTTGATGAGTCCTGGTGGAACTTTCTGTCCCATGATGGCTTACCTCCCATAGCCTTCCCAGGCCGCCCGTTGCGATACTTATATTCATCAACCCACGCGTCCAAGTCAAGTCGGTCGAAGGCTATTCCTTGCTTACCAATTGGAATTTCAATCAAATATGGTCTGACTTCGGCATTGAAACGGTTCGGGTCCATGCCAAGATAATGGGGGAGCGTCCAGGAGTCTGATGAGTCTGGGTAATATTGTGCTTTGCATTCAAACGAGGCTCCTGCTCCCGTCAGAATTATTCCCACTCAAGTTACTATCGTTCGGTGCTTGCTCTTGATGAAACGGCACGCAATTGTCTATTCGCCGTGTTGTTTCTGTCTTGTGATTCAGTGCGTTCACACGGCACCTCTCGAATGCGTGCAATCTGGTCAAGTTCGTGTGCCTTTGAGACCCCGTCTCGTGCGATGTCAAGCCACGGACAGGGCCTCGCAGGGGTTCTAAAACTCGTTTTGGCAATGATTCCCGGTCTCGGAACTGTTTCTCAGTCCGAAGGGATTTCTCATCAGCCATCCAACCTAATCCGGTCAGTCCTCACATTCATCCCAATCCGCCGGGCATCCAGCCTCCACCCACTCGTCAAAGGGCTCCGGGGCTTCAAACCCGCATTTGAGGCACTGATAAAAGGTTTCCAGGCCTTCCCAATGATCTGCCAATAACTGCTCTCCGTATTGCCAAGTCAGTTTCCCTTCCACGATTCTTATTGGGGTAAAGGTTACAGCCTCCTGCCGTGCAACGAACTCCTCGTGGCCGCATTTAGGACATGACAGATTCAGGGCCTCATCATCCTGCCCCAAAGAACCGTCTCCTTGGGATGCAAAGAGTGAATTGAGAGATCCTTCATAATCCTCTGTTAATTTCTTTTCTGCTCGACTTCTTTGTGGCTAAAGTAGCGGTTGCCTACAAGCCACCTGACAACTTCATCTTTGGTTCGGACGGGGCTTCCGTCATCCTTGGCCAAAACAAAGCCACATTCCCTGCAGCTCCATTCGCTATCGTTGAACTGAAGATCGAGCATCTCTTCCGAAGAGCCGATCCCGGTAATCGCCGTGAATGACAGGATGCGAATTGCGTTCGATCAGCATAACATCCTCGATGATCGCCTCTTTAGGATGCCCTCCACCGCTTCGCCACTTCATACTGTTGCCGTTGCACTTAGGGCACAGGAATCCGATCCAGAGACGGCGAGTCTTTTCGGCCAAATCTCCTCTGACTTCTCCATTTTGCATAGCTTTCCTTCCTTTCCGTGGTTGCCAATTGTATTTGATTTCAGCGAGTGGCCTGCCCCCGCAAAGATTCACGGAGGCGGGCGTGGGCCTCGCAGCGGAGCTAATCGCCCGTGGGTTCACCTTCAGCAGCAGGCTGATCCTCATTCCCCCGCGGACAGTTCTTGAGGAGCCACTCAACGAGATCATCCCTGAAAGTGCGCCGTGCTCGTCGCGGAGCTCGTAATCGCAGTTATGACAGAAAAAGAACCCCAAGTCTTCCTCGGGAAATTCGTCTCCCAAGGTAACTTCACCGTCGCTCCACACTTCGAGCACCTCTGAAATGTCAATTTGTTTGATATAGAGGCCGTGCCCCCCCGCACTTGGGGCATACGAATCTCACTTGAATGCGAGGGTTTTCTGATTCGATCTTTGGTCCATTGGTTTTGTCATTTATTTCCATGATCTTATCTCCTGTCGGTGATCTGGCGTTACTCGTCCTGTTCATCTTCTTCGTACGGGTCGTGCTCAGGCGGGAACTCCGTATCCCAAGGAAAGTTTTGGTCCTCTGCGTCTTCGAAATCGCCGTTTACAAGCTCCTCAGCGGACTCTACCGCGTCATAGAAGCTCCACCCGTGTTCAACGAAAGCGCTAATCCAGAGCAACATCAGGGCATCAAAGTTGCCATAAAGCTCGATGGGGTCTTGCCAGCGCCGAGACACCGAGACAGACGGATCAAACATTCCGCCTTGGTTACTGGCCGTTCGTACAAATTCGGGCATTAGCGTCGGGCATTTTTCAGCCAATTCTTCTATGGTGTATAGCATTTGTTAATTCTCCTCTTGTTATCAGGAACGGTTGTCCACTTGCTGAGCAGTTCGCCCAACTGAGACAATGTTTAAAGGAGTAGGTCAGGTGCCAATCGAATTTGCTTTCGTGGCTCAGTTTTCTCAATTTCCGGTTCAATCGATCGTCTCGATGAAAAGATACTTGCGGGTACGTCCTGCAAGTGTACCAAAACATCAATGATATCAACTTGTGGCAGATGAAAGGGGCTTTTCAGGCTTTGCTTCCTCCAGCCCGTTTTTCGACAAAGATCTCCTCCAGAATCTTCTCGAATTGCTGTAGGAACGCCTGATCCTCAGTGCTTTTCTCCCTCAACTTTTCACTTTCACCGAGTA
>CAVVZX010000033.1:0-29051 GCA_963752855.1 uncultured delta proteobacterium
AATTGGGACTTGATGAAAACAAAGAAACGGCGGGCTTATGAAAAGCCCAGCGTCAAGAAAAAGCGCAAAGCCATGGCGGCCAGAAAGAGACTGCTAAAAAAATTGAGAAGAATGAAAAATCGGGTATAATTTTTCACGACAATTTCTCTCAATTTTATGAAGGGCCTTATTGGCGCGTATTGAGAATCCGCGGTTGCAAAATGCCTGCTCGTCAGGTATTTCCTGACCATTCTATGAATTAATAGGCAGTCAATGGAAATTTCTTCGCCGGGAAAATCGGCTGGCGGATGGACAGAGCGGCTGGATCGGTTACATGAAAGCCGCATGTTCGTTGCCGTCATTTATGCCGTCGCGGCCTTGGTAATTGCCTTTGTGGCGCTGGATACCGGATTCCAAGCGCGGGAGCTTGACACTGTAGGACTGATAGCGGTTCTGATTCTGTTCATTCCCGCTGGTTTTCTTCTGATTTTTTCGCTTTTCGAGCTTGTCGCGTACTTTATCTTTATGCCGTCGATCGCCAAAGGCGGCCACGTGTTTTCACGAGTTCATTCGACTCATCTTATTCATCCGCTCACTACAGCGATAGTCTTGGCGTTGGCCGGTTTGTGTATCCTAACGGGCAGCTCGCAGCGCGTGGGGCGCCTGGGGTCTCCTCCTGGTTTTGTACCTGTTGCAGACGGCTTTGATAGTGAGCCGCATTCGACGCGAGCATCTGACAAACGGATGGGCGGGCCGGGCAGTTTTCTGCTTCTTCTGCATCTTATTGTAGGCGGAGAACTGGTCACATTGGCCGCGGGGGCTCGTCCGTTATCGCCATGGAAGCTGGACACACTGCCGGCGGACACCTGGATCGTGGATGTGCGGACGAAACCGGAATTTTACTGGAATCGTCTTGAGGGCGCGGAAAATTATCCGTGGGGGGCCGGGGTGATCGAGGCCGCCAAAGGCAGGTCCAAAGAGACTCCGGTGCTTGTCACTTGTTTGTCGGGGCACCGCTCCCCCTCCGTAGCGCTAATGATAAGGCGCCTGGGCTTCAAGACCGTTTACAATCTTAACTGGGGCATTCTCTATTTAATTCTTCTGGAAAGAGGTCGAAAAAGAACCGGGCCGTTCAGTTTGACCCGACCTCATCGTGATCCTGACCGTAGAGGGGAAGACCTCAAGCCCATTACCTTCGGTTATGTCACCTGCGCAGTCTTGAGTTTGATTGTCGCTCCTATTGAGGCTATCTATTGGCCTTCAGAGGTCCCGATTCTTCAACAAATCATTGGGGCCGTGATCGGTCTGGGGGGACTTGCCCTCGGGCTGCTGAGCTTCAAGGCGTTGGGCAGGAATTTCCGTGTTTTCGGCGCTCCTAGACGTAGTGGGACCCTTATCACCAGCGGGATATATACCTATATTCGGCATCCGATGTATATCGGAACGATCATGGCCGTGGGCGGTTATGTTCTGGCTTTTGGAAGCCTGATTGCAATGCCTCTTTGGCTGGGAGTAACGATTTTTTATTTAGTGAAAACCGTTAAGGAAGAACGGTTGCTGATGGACAAGTACCCGGAATATGAAGAATATCGTAAACACACGTGGAAATTTATTCCGTATATTTATTAATTTAACCTAATCCTCCGATTTTTTCCGTCCTTACATTCTTTCTTACTCGGGAGCTAAGTCGAGAAATCGTTTCCACTGTTTCCGCGGTCAGCTCGCTCATCGTGAGATCTTCGAACCCCATGCGCCCTTGGTCCAGGAACAATTCGCGCAAGCCACCCGATGGGGAAAGCATTCTGAGCCGTGACTGCAAAAGAGGCATCCCTGACCGCCCAGTCGTTCCCATTAAATGAGAGCGCAATTCCGCCGCCGTTTTTGACCATTCGGAAGGCTTCCACATCCGTTATGCTGTCACCCACGTAGAAAACATCTTCTAAACCGACATCCTCTACTTCCGCTATCTCGCGGATGGCCCGCGCCTTCTCGCGACCGCCTATGGGATTGACTTCCTCTATGATTCTGCCGACCTGCATTTCGGGCAGGATTTCCCAAAATATTCTGTCCAGTTCCATGACAGTGTTCTTGTCCGTGTCGGAGAGCGCATCAGCGGAGGAAGCTCCGGCCGGAATCGAAAACTCAGGCAACTCCAGTATGCGCTTGTGCAGGTCTTTGAGTTCAGTCTTTTCAGACTCGTCAAGCGGGTACGCGTCGAGATCCAGTTCCGTGGAATAGGTATTGGCGACCGGGAACTCCATAGCTTCGCAAACAGCCTTGATATAGTGCACATAACTGGTGCTGACTATATATGCGGGCATTATATCGAGCACCTTGCGCAGCATATATTGGGCCTGCGGTATCAAGTCAATGTTGCGACGGGAGAATTTGACCATACTCCTGTTGTCCAGACCGAAGGCTTTGAAAAACGGCAGGATCAGCCGAAGCGTGTCGCCCGCTTTGTAACCCGGTCGTCTCACAACTTCAGCCAGGTAGTCATCATACAAGCTTATGGTTTTGAAGAATCGGGCCCCTGCCGGCACGAAGGCCTCTGCCAGCTCCGCGGCGTTATCATTCTTTGTGATTGGACCCTCGCAGTCGCTGATGAAAACCTTTCGAGCCGATTGCATATTCGTCCTCCGGGAGCACCCTTCATACGTACGAATCAATACGGCCGCATAAAGTTGCATTCACGGCTGCAGAGTCCCGCTGTCATTGCGGAGAATGAACATGCAATATCTGCAATCCATATCAGAGTTCTCTGCGTGCTCTGCGGTGAATTCTGCGAAAGTTTCCCTTATTCTTTTCTGAGAATACTTGCCATTTTGCGACGAAGTTTTCCAAGAAATTTCTATCGGGGTATGTGCTTCTGCCGTATCCCTCGATACTTTTGGAAGCCGCAGACGCAGCGAGTTCAAGACACCCTGCTCAGGGGAAGCGATGTGAGTTTTCCCGCGATGAATCCTGCCGCCGCCACATCTCCCGCGCCGGTGCGATCCCTGACGGCTGCGGCAGGCACTGCCGCCTGAGACAAAGATTCTTCGCGCTGAAAAGCTATCATGCCTTCTGTGCTCAATTTGATGACTATGTTTTTCGTGCCGATGGCCAGAAGATCGGCTGCGGCTTTTTCCGTAACCTCTTCACCTGTCAAAGTCTTCAATTCTTCGCGAGTGATGAAGAGCACGTCTGTCCGACTCAGGATCGGCCGCAGAACATCGGTTCCAAGGGCGGAATAGATGACGCCCGGATCAAAGCTGATGCCAACATCATTCGGAAGTGATTTCATCAGCTTAATCTGCGCTTGTAATGGCTTGTGAGAAACGAATGACGTCAGGTGCACCCAACGGGCCCTTGCAAAATATTCCAGGTCCATGTCGTCGGAACCCGCGAGGTCATTGGCATTGGGCAGGATAACCAGGGCCCGGTCCCGGTCAGGATCCTGCAAATCAATGAGCGCCAGACATCGACCTGCCGGAAATTCGGAAATGGTTATCTTGAGGTTTTCCGGCCGGCCAAGCTCTTCCGGACGCATCTTTTTCAGATCATCTTTTCCGGTGGCCCCATAGAATCCGGTTTCGAACCCCATCTTGAATAGGGCCGCAATCATATTTGCTGCGGACCCTCCGGGATCGGAGGCTTTCAGGTTTCCCAGCGCCTTGAGTTCCGGATAGACCTGTTCGAACCACTCAACGTCCCTGACATATTCTTCGCCTGGTTTGAGGCCGTGAGAGCTAAGAAACTCGGACGATACCTCCCAGAATTCATCAAGATTAAGCGAGCCGAAACCTATGGCATCCAGCCTCACGACAATCTCCTGTGACAGCAATGGCGTTCAAACCAAAATCCCCCTGAATCCCCCTTTAGAAAAGGGGGACTTTGAGGAGGTAAGCACGCCGGGTGGCGCGTGTCAGCTCCCTGAATTCGCATTGGCATCAGACAGGGTCTTCCGCAGCGCCAAAATGTGATTGGATGCAAACACTTCTTTGAGGCCAAACAGCTTATCCAATTTTTCGGCCAAAGCAAGCCAGAAACGACTCGATATCGGCATCAGCGAACACAAGCTCAATGCCTCAAAAATTACGGAAAAGGCCACCGAGACCGGATTCAATACCAGATGGAAGAAACCGCCGTTGGTTGCTACGTTTTGAACCTCAAAGCCCGCCTGATGCGAGAGATATTCCGCGCCATAAATTGAAAAACGGTAATAATCGTGAGGTTGATCGTGCAGATGATGAATAAAAGGCAGCGAGATAATTAGCGTGCCATCTTGGACCAGAATGCGTCGCATCTCCGACAACGTCTCCCAGGGCCGGGGAACATGCTCCAGCACCGCACAACAAAATACCGTCTCAAAGGAGTTCTCAGCAAAAGGCAATTGGCTGCCAACGTCCAGCACAACGTCTACGCGGGGGGTTCCGGCGACAGCATCCCCACTGAAATAAGATTCAACGTGCGGCGAAAGCGAATCTTTCCAGGCCAATCGACCGGCGCCGATATCAAGGCATCGACCATGAGCGCAATCTACTATGAACGGCATCATGTCCTTGTAGAAAGCTGCGTTCAGCAAGCTGATAGACCAATATCTGTCCGTGCCGATCGTGGCGGTATTCAGACGTCGCCATATTTGCGTGAACCGGTCAAGCATGCCTGAACATATCTCCTGGGTCTTTTGCAATGCCAGAGGAAGGCCTTATTTTCCCAGCAATTCTTTAACCTTTGCTTCCGCCTGATTCTGGGCTTCGTGCATGTTGTCTTCTATTTCCTGCCTCAGTCTTTCATAGGACTCGCTGTCCAGCCCGTCAGGCACGAATGTGGGCTTTCCCCAAGCCATGACAATGGTAGAAAACGGGAGAGGCAATATCATTCCGTCCCAGGAATTGAACTGGATTTGGCGCGTAGCCCAACTGACGAATGGCACCACCGGTTGCCCGGTTTCCTTGGCAATGATGACGATCCCCATTTTGACCTTTCTGGAAGGCCCTCTTGGCGCATCGATGGCCAGACCGGAGCAGTAATTGTTTTTGTTGATCATATCTATTAATTCCACCAGGGCCTCCTTGCCGCCGCTCGATGAAGAGCCTCTAGTGGTGTCGTATCCCATTCTCCGCAGGGACCTGTCTATTATTTCGCCGTCCCACGAGCGGCTTATCATGACAACGCCCGGAAAACGGCGGCAGTAGTAGACCGGGAAGAGCATTGTCCCATGGAAGCAAGCGCATGCGAACGGCCGTTTCTGACAGATTTCCTCTTCGTATTCCTTATTGAGGAATATTGTCCTCGATGTCAGGTTTACGAGCTTGAAGTAGACTGAAACAAGCACGTGGCACTAGAAAGAGGATTAGTTTGAACCAGAATTGCTCGCCTTTTTCTCTTTTCGCTTTAACTTTTTCCAATTATGACCTCATCAGTCGAGCTATCGTTGTTTCGCTTCGTAAGCCCTTCGACCGGCGCGGAGGCCGGTCGCTACCAAGTGGACAGAGCCCAGCCTCCGTGCCGAGCCTGTCCAAATGTATCCATGTTTTTGCCGACTGGCGTCATTACTGCGGACCATACCAAAAGACTCATCGGAGGACAACGACCCAGTCAGTTTGGGATCACGATTGGAAATTGTAATGAGCTGAAAGCTACCATTGTTAAGAGTTTTTTGAAGGGGAGCCCGAGGGGAAACCTTTTTGCAAAAAAGTTTCCCCTCGGTCCTACTCCACACCTTCTTCCCTCAGCGCTTCCAATGCTTCGGATGCGGCTTCTCGTACGTCGGGATCGGGGTCGTCGAGTGTCTTCTTCAGCGCAGGGATTGCGGCACGATTCCCTATTTTGCCCAATAGTTCCGCGGTGTCTCCGCGCAGGCCGACATCTTCGTGGGAAAGCAGGTCGATCAAATCGTCAAGAGCGGGATCCATGATTCGAGGATTGATAGCCAAAGCTTCTTCGAGGGCAACGAGGGCCCCGATGCGCCTGGAAAATTCTTTTGAAACATACAAGGGTAGGATCGCACGCGGTTTTTCACTCGCGCATAGCAGGGCCGCGGCGTCTTCGGCTCGTCCGCTTTGAATCATTGAATCGAGATCCGCGGTAAGTGATTCAGGCCCTTGTGAGTTGAGCAGGTGGTCCACCAATTGGTTGATGCCGACCTGGCCGACAACGGTCCTGTTATCGTTGATGATCGTGGTAGGGACCGATTTGACCTTGAAACGTTCGGCCAAGGCGCCGAACTGAATCGCATCCACCACAAGGGCTGTAATCAGCGGCTGGTGAACCGCCATAGCCAACACGGACTCCACCACATGGGGACAGTATGTGCAGGTGTCTGCAATCAAAATCATTATTTCGCTTCGGTCAGTTAAAGAGTCCAGGCTTTCGCGCAAAGCGGCAATCGGAGGTTCGCCCACGCGTCCGAGCCACGTCAAGGCATTCAAAAATGGCTTAAATTCATGCCCTTCCGGCGCGGCAAGATAATGTATATTTCCGGGCTGTGCGCCGGACAGGGTCAACGAAGGTTTTCCGGGCAGTATCGGTTCCGCGGATTCCTCCAACTTTATCCTGTTCATGGACACGCCGCAGATCTGGGCCGCTATATTGGCCAGTTTCGCCTCAAAAGGATCATCCATGCCAACCCTGTAGACTGTGATGCTTACGGGGCCGGTCATGGCTTCCACCGCGGCCTGAACTTGTATTAACTCTTGGTCCGAAAGCACCATTACCTCCCGATTCATACAAGCGCTCGTTTCAAATCGGACATTTTCCCACGCGCACGGCTCAGGTCAAGCTCGTATTTGAGTACCACGCTCAATGTTTCGTCCAGAATCTCATCCGTGAGATCTTCCACACACAGAGATACCAAAGCCGCAGCCCAATCCAGAGTCTCACTGATGCTGGGGCTTTTTTTCAGGGACATTTTTCGCAATAGATCCACCACGGCAACCACTTGGCGCGTACCGTCTCTTTAAGATCGGGTGTTTTGAGCCGAACTATTTCCAACTCGATCTCCGGAGGAGGAAAATCAAGAAAAAGATGAAGACATCTTCGCTTCAGCGCGTCACTGAGTTCTCTGCTGTTATTACTGGTAAGGATAACGCTGGGAATTGTCTCAGCTTTTATCGTGCCTATCTCGGGTATGCTCACAGTAAAATCGGAAAGTACTTCCAGAAGAAATGCTTCGAACTCGGGGTCGGACTTGTCCACCTCATCTACAAGGAGCACGACCGGATCGGGAGATTGTATGGCCTGGAGCAGGAGGTCGGGCTTGCAGGAAGCGTTCCGAAAAGAAGATGTCGTCAAAGAGGAAAACGCCGGTCCATGGCCTCGGCCAGCCCGCTCTGACCGGCAATGATGTCACCGATTTTCTCTTTGAGTATCTGGCTGTACAATAGCTGTTTGCCATATTGCCATTCGTACAGGGCTTTTGATTCATCGAGGCCTTCGTAGCACTGGAGACGTATCAGCCTGCGATCGAGCGCTCCTGCCAACACTCGCGCCAGGTCCGTTTTCCCCACACCCGCCGGGCCTTCCACCAGGACCGGCTTTTCCAGACAGCCCGCGAGGAACAGCACCGTAGCCGCCTTGTCGGGTAGCAGGTATTTACGAGCTGAAAAAGCCCTTTTCAACTCATCTGGAGACCCGGGTCTATTAATGTGGTCTGAGGTCTCGGACATTAAACGCTTCTTGCCTTCCTTCGAATAAATACCGTCGGTCCGGGGAGTCCGTGACAGATGCGGATTCCGGCCTCAACCGACTTCTTTTGGAGAACTCACGGTAATCTTGTACAGGGCCATTCCCACAAAGAGATCCGCTATCAAAATCAGAATGTCCGGCAACATCGTTTGCAACAGCCAAGAAAATGGTTGCTGCCAAGGGCTGACCTTAATCGCTCCAGTAAGGGCGGATGTAATACTCAGATCGGACATCAGAATTATACCAAGGTATGCTATGAAACTATTGAGCAACAAGGCCCATACGGCTGTGCCTCTGAACAGAAAAAGAATGCTGACCACGATGAGGTCTACGCCCGGAAAGAGAGAAGCCCAGAAATTCGTTAAGGCCTGCTGTGGAGGATGTATTCTGTAATGTAACATGAACGCCCCCAGCGCCAGACCGACGAGCGCTATCCATAACTGAGCACGCTGCGATTTCATGATCCCCCCGTCAGAAATGAATTGAATAACCGAGCAAGAATAATGCGGAAATTGCAATTACATGCAGAATTATCCAGCCGATTTTTGGGAACAAAATATGTTGGATCATGGATCACCTCGCTAATAGTATCGCTGACAAGCGTCCGGCGGTGTACACGAGAGTGAATCCTATAAAGTGAACGACCCACCATCTGAAGCTAATGAATCCCCATTGTTTAGGCATTTTCATAAGCATCCCCTCCCTATGATTAGTCATGTGTCATGCATCCGAAGCTTGTCCTGAAGCGACTCCGAGGCATGATCTCTGTCTCGAGGGGCCGCAGCGGCCCTATACTCCCCTCACTCATCGCTTACCGGCGCTTTACGCATTATCCGCCTGACAGAATGTCTGCCGTCAGCTACATCGGAAAAATTCCATCAACATCATGAGCTACATATTATCATTTTCATGTAGGTAAGTAATGTCAGCAATCGGTAATTGTTTGCGCCCACAGCCCCGTGTGATCGCAGGATATAAACGGCCCTGTCTTTACTTCAGCAGCTCCGGGCAGCCATATATGGCTGAATCACCCAACTCTTCCTCTATACGCATGAGCTGATTGTATTTGGCCACTCGGTCGGTCCGCGACGCAGATCCTGTTTTGATCTGGCCCGTTCCCAGAGCCACAGCGAGATCCGCAATCGTGGTGTCTTCGGTCTCACCACTTCTGTGAGAAACCACTGAAGTATAACTTCGCACTCGTAGCCAAGCCTTACAGCTTCGATGGTTTCACTAAGAGTGCCGATCTGATTGAGCTTGATCAGAATGGAATTGGCCACTGACAAGTCGATACCCTTCTTCAGCAACTCAATGTTTGTCACAAAGATGTCGTCACCCACAATTTGGATTCTCGAGCCCAATTTTTCCGTAAGCAGTTTCCATCCGTCCCAATCGTTTTCAGCCAGCCCGTCTTCTATGCTTACTATAGGATATCGATCGACATAATCCGCATAAAAAGAAACCATTTCCGCGGATGTCTTCTTCGCTCCCTCAGCAGCAAGGTTATAGGACCCATTTTCAAAGAAGGTGCTTGCAGCCGGATCCAGCGCGATAAATACGTCTTTGCCGGCCGCGTATCCCGCTTCTCCTATGGCCTGCATGATAACCTGAAGGGCCTCTTCGTTGGATTGCAGATTCGGCGCGAAGCCCCCCTCATCTCCCACCGCGGTGTTGAGACCTTTCCCCTTGAGCACCTTTTTCAGAGCGTGGAATACCTCCGCGCCCATGCGCAGGCCTTCCTTGAAGCTGGACGCGCCCAGAGGCATTACCATGAACTCCTGGATGTCCACATTGTTGTCCGCGTGCGCGCCGCCGTTCAGGATATTCATCATCGGGACAGGGAGCCGTACCGCGCCGACACCGCCCAGATAACGATACAGCGGGACCTCCAATCTTGCCGCGCACGCTTTGGCTGCGGCCAGGCTTACTCCCAGGATCGCGTTTGCCCCTAATTTGCTCTTATTAGGCGTGCCATCCAGATTAATGAGCGTACGGTCGAGCCCCTGCTGGTCGAACGCGTCCAGGCACAGCACAGCGGGCCGGATCTCTTCCATAACGTTTTCCACGGCTTTCAATACGCCCTTCCCGCCGTAACGACTCTTGTCTCCGTCACGCAGCTCGATGGCTTCCCGCTCGCCGGTGGAAGCCCCTGAAGGTATGGCTGCGCGGCCAATAAATTCGTCGTCCAGGATTACATCTACTTCGACTGTGGGGTTCCCTCGGGAATCCAGGATCTCACGTGCCCTGACATCGGTAATTTCAAATGACATTTGGCGCCTCCCTTATGCTTTTGCGATAAAGATGAGTTTTCATCAGAAGCTAGTTTTTGCCGAAATATATCTCTTAATGTTATAGTTCGCGGGACTGAATTGGCGAGTATTTTTTGTCATGAGCAACCACAGAATTCTCGTAATCGGCGGCGCAGGCTACGTGGGATCGCACTTTGCTCGATTTGCCGCGTTGGCGGGTTTTGACGTCACGGTCATTGATAATTTGTCCACAGGTCATCCTGAGGCCGTGAAAGGCGCCCGATTTCTTCAAGGCGACCTGCGCGATCGAGGGTTTCTTGCCGGACATCTAGCGGAGAACCGCTACGAAGCCATTTTCCATTTTGCCGCCAGTTGCCTTGTCGGCGAATCGGTTACCGAGCCGGCAAAGTATTACGGCAACAACGTCATAGCGGCTTACCATATGCTGGAAGCCATGAGGTCCACGAACCATGACCGGGTGATCTTTTCCTCCACTTGCGCTGTCTACGGGGTGCCGCAAAAGCTCCCTCTGCGTGAAGATCATCCGACGAATCCGATTTCTCCGTACGGACGAACAAAGCTGACCATCGAATGGATGCTGGAAGACTATTATCATGCTTACGGCATTCGTTCCGCACGATTGAGATATTTCAATGCGGCAGGCTGTGAACCTCAAGATGGGCTGGGTGAGGACCATGAGCCGGAAACCCATCTGATCCCCAATGTGGTTCGGTTTGCCTTGAAGCTGAACAAGGAGCTGGTCATATTCGGGAATGATTATCCGACGCCTGACGGGACCTGTATCAGGGACTATATTCATGTGACCGATTTGGCGGAAGCCCATCTAAAGGTCCTGGAAAAGTTTGACGAGGCGCCGCTCATCAAGCTGAATCTGGGCACAGGTCACGGATTTTCGAATTTTCAGGTGGTCGATGCAGTAGCTCGAGCTTCCGGCCAAAAGCTGGAGCCTCAAATCGGTCCCAGGAGGCCCGGCGATCCTCCTGAGCTGGTCGCGGACGCGTCCGAGGCTCTACGAGCGCTCGGTTGGCGCGCTTCAAGATCGGATTTGGATAAAATTGCCGCCGAGGCTTTGCAGTGGGTTTCGGAGCATCCCAAAGGCTATTCTGATAGAAGCCCTGTGACCCGAACCTCGGAATTGAGTAAGATAAAAAATTTATAGGAGTTTTTGGGGAGGGGTCTGGGGAGGCCCTTTTTGCAAAAAGGGCCTCCCCAGATTTCTTCATTCCCCCCCTCAACAAAAAATGTCAACTATTCTTGTAACAGGCAGCGCGGGCTTCATCGGTTTTCACGTGGCGAAAGCTTTGCTTCATGCGGGCGAAACAGTCATCGGCGCGGATAATTTTAACTCTTATTATGATCCCGCGCTGAAACGAGCCCGAACGGAAATTCTGGCCTCGTATCCGAAGTTCACGGGCCTTGAGATTGATCTTGCCGACAGAGAAGCGGTTGAGAAATGTTTCCAGGACTTCTCGCCGCAACTGGTATGTCATTTGGCCGCGCAGCCTGGGGTAAGGTATTCGCTAAAGAACCCGTTTGCGTACCAAAAATCCAATTTGGAAGCGTTCATCAATATTATTGAACAGTCTCGTTTGCTGCCGGTCGAGCGATTCGTGTACGCCTCCAGTTCCAGCGTGTACGGCGGAAACACCAAGATGCCCTACTCCGAAGACGACCCGGTGAACACGCCGGTGAGTCTATACGCGGCCACGAAAAGAGCCAATGAGCTTATGGCCTATACTTACACGCATCTGTGGAGACTTCAGACAATCGGACTGCGGTTCTTTACCGTGTACGGTCCCTGGGGCAGACCTGATATGGCCTACTGGTCTTTCCTTGAGGCCATAATACACGGCGAGCCGATCAAGATTTTCAATTACGGAAAGAACCGACGGGATTTCACTTACATCGACGACATCGTGGAAGGGGTTATCCGGGCGCTGTTTTCAACTGATTTGGAAGCGTACGAACTGATAAACCTGGGCAACAATAATCCCGTCCCGGTCCTCGATTTTGTTCAAATCCTGGAAGACCTTACCGGCAAGCAGGCCGTTAAAGAGATGATACCCGCCCAGCCGGGTGATGTGGTGGCAACGTATGCGGATATAGAGCGGGCCCAGAAAAAGCTGGGGTTCGCGCCGAAAACCAGCCTGGCGGAAGGTCTTCGGCATTTCGTGAATTGGTATACGGAAAACTCGGCGCTGGCGCAATCAGTGAGGGAATACCGATTTTCGAGCAGGGAATAAGCCCACGTACCCTCCGTTATCCTCATGAGGGCTTGGATTACAACAAAAAACCCGGCCTTCGCTAGCCGGGTCGGGACGAATCTTTGTTGGTGCCGAAGAGGAGACTCGAACTCCTACAGGCTTACGCCCACCAGACCCTGAACCTGGCGCGTCTACCAGTTCCGCCACTTCGGCACTGATCACTGATGATTATCACACTCCCGGACAGAGGGTGTCAAGAGAGAATCCGCCGAAAGGCAGATGATGGGCAACTGAGAGTTCACCGCAGAGCTCAGTGACGAAGGAAGGAAATTCAGAATAGTAGCAGCTGTAGGGGGACTGCACGTATCACATTCCGCCAATCAAGATTTATGGAATTGCCTCGGCCCGAGCAGAGGATCGGATCCGGGTCACGACCGGCACGGAGGCCGGTCAGATTGCTCGCGCCGGTCCCACACGAGATGCCCGTCGCCACCAATCTTTTCCTTTCACAACTTCTAGAACTCCTAGTGTCTCAAAAGCATCACCAGGAAGGCAGGCCAAATTTCCCAAGCACAGCTAATGAATCAACTAGGTCCGGCTCGTTGAAAATCTCAATTGTCATGACTCCATCAAACGATCTTTTCAGAAGGGTGATCACCGGTTCCAACCGGGACAGGGGCGTTACGGAAAGCTTCTGATGATCTTTCCCGCCGACACCATGAATGTGAATAACCCGCGCTCGCGGCAGCCATGATTCGAGACAAGGAAGCGGGTCCAGGCCCTGTTTCCAGAGATGACCCACATCCACGCAGCACGAAACAGGAATTGAAGCCAATACCGAATCCATCAGGCTCGAAGGCTGATCTTCCAGGTTCTCCACACAAATTTTCTCCAAAACGCCGGTTGCGTCTCGAAGTAATTCCAGCGATTTCACTGAATTCTCAACCCATCTCGGCAATTCATCCGATCGTTTCCAGAACCCGTCCTCCAGATGGACAATGAAACCGTGTGGGTCAAGCTCAAGCGTGCTCAAGATGACGCGCCTCGCCAGGTCCACGTTTCCCCGGTTCCCTGCCAGACCGAGAGTCAGAGGCAGGTGCACGGTATAAGTCATTCCATGGCCCGCGGCGATTTGCCGGAGTTCCTGAACGACTTTTTTGTCCGGCAGATCACGCGCCGGATCATCGACCTCCAAAAGAAGCAGTTCTATGTCTTCCACCCGACCGGCAAGTTTTCGAACATTCGTAATAATGTCCGCCGGATAAATGTAAGATGTAGTCCCTATTCGCATCTGTGTTCCGGCAGCCCAAATTGAGAGATTTATTGGCATGTTAGTCCGGGGAGGGACTTTTTGTCCCGCGTTCTACGCGGGTCCCTCCCGGACCCCTCCCCAAAAAACTCTTAATTATGCGCCCATAGGAACAGATGCTCGACTGACCGCAGGAGAATAAACAGAGTATTTGCCTGGATTCACCTTCCAAATCAATGAAGGTATAGCGAAGGCCAAGTAAGTCCCCAATGTTGCGGCATGGTCAGGCTCGTGCATCATAATATTAGAGTTTTTTGGGAAGGGGCCGGGGAACCCTTTTTTGCACCCTTTGTTAAAGGGGGGACAGGGGGGATTTTTTTTTAGCGCTGAAAATCCCCCAAATCCTCCTAGAAAAGGGGCTTGTAAAAAGGGTTCCCCGGAGAACTTCAAAACTCTCTTATCTTATGCATGCGATCAGCAGCACGAGCGCTTCCGCCAATTCGCAGATGGCGCCCATAACGTCGCCGTTGACCGTTCCCAACCGCGCCTGGGCGAACCGCCTGACGCAGGAGTCTCGAAACCGCGGGATTTTGCAAAAGAGTTTTCTCCAACCACCACCGACCTACAGGAGATTTTTTTCCGGAATTTTTCTGCGCTTTGCGATCGCATTTGCAAGCCGGTCGAGAAAGGCGACCTGGCCTTTTAACAGTTTGGTTCTCGCTTCATCCATGCCGAACCAACCGGCCCTGTCGATTTCCGGATATTCTCTCATTTTTCCGGAATTCTTCGGCCATTCCATTGTGAAAGAGTTGCTCTTTATTTCCGTTACATCGAGGTCTTTTTCGAGCGCCCATGCATGAACAATTTTTCCACCCGGCTGTTTGACTTCCCCTAGTTCGACGAAGGCGCCATCCGCTTCAAGCCCGGTCTCTTCGTTAAATTCTCTTTTGGCCGCATGCAAAGCATTCTCGGTGTCGTCGAAAAGACCCTTTGGGATCGACCACGCTCCCTGGTCTTTTCTTGCCCAGAACGGACCGCCTGGGTTGACAAGCATACCTCGAGCTTGTCGTCTTTGAATCGGAATAAAAGTATACCGGCGCTGTGGACACTCATGTTTCTTGCCAGGCCGCCGGCTCCGATTGCGTCTCGTGAAGAGCTTCGGGCGCGATATCCGCTCCGTTAGGCCAAACTACGTGTTGCACGACCGGATCCAGGGGAACCTGTGCGCAAAAATCCCAATCTGCAAGAGGGTGAAATATTGGATCGTTAAGAAGCGGAAGCAAATTCAATCTCTTCTGCGTCCCTTCGCTGAAAGTCAAATCAAGTGAATGTGGCCCACACACAATTGCTTTGGTCACGTGTAGGATTATAGCCTGCTTCTTTATTCAAGTGGTGAAATCTTTTTTCAGCGGCAATTACGCTCGGCGGATCCCAATTCTGACGCAATCCGTCCTGATGAGAAGCTGCCCATTCTGTGACGAGTGATAAGGCCGCGCGGCACCCGACCTTCCAAGAGGAGGATAGGATCATTCGGCGCAATCGCCTCAAGGCCCCATAACACCTCTTTCCCATGAATCGGCGCCCTGATTCCTCAAGGCGCCACAACATCCGAAATTCGAGTGAATAATTTGATTGCTGATAATCAGCGCAGGACAATGTTATGCCGCGCATCGCGCGAAAATCCCTGCGTAGCTGTAACGCGAACCTGGGCGCTTTTTTGGATGATCACGTAGCACAGACGGGAGACGTTGTTTCCCTTGTCGTCGCGATGGACCGACCACGACCCTGTGTTAAAGTACGTGACCTTGTAGGTCATAAACGTCTCTTCCTTGTCCTTATGAGTGTGCCCGATCAACACGAACTTGTGGACATCCGGTCGCAGAATTCCACCTTTGAGCGGTCGGGCATGGGGGGTCCCGTTCCCCGCCCCCCCGGAAAAAGACCTCGCGCCGCCTTGCAGTAAGGATACTTTGGCGCCAAGCTCCAATTGTGGCGAATCGAGAGATGGTTCGAGTACCTTCGGCGGCTTTCCACGAAATTTCTAATCAAGAATTCGGTCCACGGCCGCTCTGAATTCGCCGTTGTCCGGTTGATGGTAAAGCTTTCGCAAATGAGTCTCCACTTCATTATCAGTGGAAAAAATCCTTTCCGGGTCAATCCGCTCAGTGAAGAGCAAGTCCGGGAATTCTCAATTTTCTCCACGAGACGGCACACCCACTACTCGGCCTTCAAATAAGAGAGGTGGGAAGCTTGCTAGCCGAATCCTTTTGAACGGGCGGTCATCACGAACGTATTGTTGGAAAAGTCTGTAAGCGGGAAAGAGGAGACTCCACAAACTCTGCTGCCAGATGGCCGAAAATGAATTCATCCAGTCGTCCAGATTCGGTTGAAGGACCTCAAGCCGATTCCAGAAAAGCCGGACAAAGAAAACCCGGGAGCTTCCGCTCCGAAAAGATCGAATTTATCGTAATCATTATCTTCATCAAACTGGTTGCCGTGTTCAGCGTATATACCCAGGTCCTGGTCTTCATAATAGTTTTGGAAGACGATTAGTGAATCAAGGGATTTTTCCCCCTGGGTAATGCCTTCTTGAACCGGCGCCTAGAGACGTCTGAATCAGGGAGTGGTCGTGGTTGCCCGGAACGCAGATGATTCTCCGGCGACCGGCGTCTTTGTCCAAGAATTCCCTGAGAGCGGCAAAGTTTTCGGATGGGCCGCAATAATCTCTTTGACGCGTTCCGCTTCAAGTTCGTTCTGCACGGAGATGTCAATCTGGTCGCTCTTTTCAGCGTGTTTGTCGGCTTCCGTTGCAACTTGCCATATATCCAGCAAATCTCCCAATAATACGAAATCTACTTCCCGGTTGGTCAAATTGTCCGACTGCTGTTTGACAAAGTCACAAAAGGCCTGTTCATTTTCCGGAACGAAGTCCTCCAATTCGTCTCCCGTTCCCAGGTGCAAATCGCTTACAAAAATAACCGCCCTTTCCATGAGACCCCCCTTTGTCTTACGGTCAGATTCAGTTTGCGCCGCTACAGGGCCTTCGATCTTTCAAGTCCCGGCCGGCGCCGTCGGCAGCGCTGATAGCGCTTCCGCAAGGTCCTTAGGCATGTCATCCGTACCGACCTCCATTCCGGCAGAGCGTTTCGTCAGGTTCAATCGCGCCAGGACAGGGCGATGATCGCTAAATTTCTTGAGGTAATCCGGGACAGTCTTTTCTTTGGCGACAATAAAGAAGTCGGTTGAATCATACGTTTTCGCGAGATTTGCGGATAAGAAAATGTGGTCAATCATGGATTTTGGAGTTTTGAGGTAGGAGATGGCGCCCTCTTTCTCATCAGCAGCGCTGATGGCCGTCATGTTTTCTCCCAATAGGGTCTGAAAATCTTTGGTTGCCAACTCGGCGTTGAAATCTCCTCCCAAAACCCAGTCCGCATCTTTCTTGAAATCTTTGATCATCTTGGCTATTGCCGCTCCGAGTATTCGGCGGCCATAATTCGTCTCTTGCTACCTTCCTGACCGGCTTTCAAGTGCAAGGGCACAAGATAAAAATCGATGGAATCATTAATTTGGTGGGGGATGGATTTGAAATAGAAAAGCCCCGGATATCTGTCAAAAACCTTGCCCTCCACCGCTTCCAGGCCAAGTTTGTCGAAATCTTGACTGCTCACTTTAAACCAGGGCTCGAACATCGGGTCCCACTTTTGGGCTTCTCCATTAATCGTTTTCTTATTCCAAATGACCGTGGTTATCTGTTTGCTCGAAGGGGCCTCTTCTGAAGCGGCGCAACCGAAGTCCAAACCGTACCTCGAGGCGAGGACCCCAACCAAATTCGTTGCGGCTTCAAGGGAAGATTCCTCAAACGCCCAGATGTCAAGATTCATGTCTGCGATCGCCCTCGCTATGTCCTCGGTCTTTTCCGGATGACGGTTGAGCCATTCAACGTTCCAGAATCCCACATCGATATCGCGATCCTCTCCGTAGTAGCTCTTGACGACCGCTTCAAGACCGTTGGCTTCCTGCTTCTCGACTCGGCCAAGGCTTCCAAAGAAGCCCATAGCGGAATCTATGCCATTGAATAAAGACAGTAATCGAGTTGCAGTTTCGGCCTGTGCGCCGCCATCACGCGCGAGTGTTTCCAGTCGGGTGGCAATCGCCGACAGCTTGATACCTTCGTTGACGTACTGAATTCCGCCTTCGCTATTGGCCTCCTCGGGACTCGCTAATCGCGTGGCATGGTGCAGCGCCGCCGCCTTCCAGAGGTTATTGAAAACACAACTGCCCGAACTTCCACCTTCAGTATCAGAAATGTAATGGAGACGCACCGGGTCCTGGCTCACCACTCGGTTTTCTTGGAGCACCACGGATTTGAACTGCCCGTTGGGGTGCTGAATAATGTTCGCGCACTCGCGATCGAAGATCTTGAAATAGGCCCGGTCAAGCTGGATAGATCCGAATTCATCCCCAGGCTGCCCATCGATGCAGACGAAGGTAAAATCAAGCTCGTCCACCCGGCTGGTAAGAAAAAGCCGATCGGGAGCAAGACGAAAAGCCTTTGTAGGCATCTGGCCGCCGTCCACATCCAGCTCGTAACCAAAAATGCAAATAGCATTGGATGCGACTTCTCTCGAATTCAAAACATGATGATTTGTGAGAAGAATGTCTTTTGCGACAAGAAAACCGGTTCCACACCAGCTTCCGGACCGGTTCTGATAATCTGATCCGGTGGTCTCGATCTTGCACACGCTTTTTGCCTGCAGTGAACCCACCCGGAGAAACCATGCCGGCAGATAATTGGCTTCCTTAATGATACTCTCTACCAGGATTTGTGTATCGACGATGGCAGACTTCTTGGTGCGTGCCGCAGGCGCCAGGCCCGCATCATTTTTCTGTTCCGATTTGAAGCCCGCCGCCATCTTAGATATATCGTCTATGGCCGACCCTTTGTCTTCAAGCCCCATTGTTTGGTCGCCTTTTTGGGCGATACTGGGAAAAGACACTCCTAGTGCCGGATTCGCGCGCTCTTCTTTGACGTCATTTTTTCTCCCTCCCCTTGGTTGAATCGGTAACATCGGCAAACGACATTTCCTACATCGTGGCTGGAGATCGCCAGGCGCAAACGGAGCGTAGAACGGCCAGGCTCTCCCCCCTCTTGTCACTTATCTAACCGGGTATGGCATGACATACCGGGTACACCCCGTGCTTCCGTCACCGCAAGGTGAACGATAGCCCCTCGTGTTACCCCTTCACATCCCCACACCGCGATTACCCGTTTCTTTGGTTACCCTCTCTGGTGGCGCTGTTAATCCTGCCTAAGATACAACGTGTGAGAAATGACTTAGCTGATGACGAATTTCGGTATTTCCGAGGGTGGTTCCCCCCCTAGAAAAGGATATTGCGAGACACCCCCTCGGATTTTTAAACTATCCTACGATATAATAATTCCGAAGATAACGACGCAGTCAAGAAGAATTCGGCAGTGGGTCAGTTTCAAAATTCTTAAGAAAAGGGGAGATCATGCGGACGACATTGACGCGGCGGAGAATCCAAAAGAGCGAAGTGCATCCCGTGGTAGTGGATATATCTGGCAACGGATGTCGCACTCCTCGTAAATTAGAATCACTGTCTGTCCTAAACGAGAGACGGCGGGTCATCCAAATGGAAACCCGCCGAATCACGCGAGAGAGGATTGGTTGGGGCATCTTCGAGGTTTACAATTACGATGTCCTCGCCAATTCTTTGGAAATTAGCACTGATGTGAAAGTTTGGCGCCGCAATTGGGACAAATGGATGTCGTAACGACTTTGTTCATCGTCTTCGGGAATTCCTAGCCAGAGTTTGGCTAATTCTGCGGCCTTTTGTGCGGCCCGCTCGTAATGCTCATGAAGCGTTGGATCAATAGACCAAACGTCTTCGGGTTGGAGCATTTCTTTGATTTGTCTCGGGGAAGGCACTGCACCATGTATCCTCCCCGTGGCAGAAGTTGGCACAGCGGTTGGCTTTAAATCTCGATCCACTTCTCTGGTGGCGACGTAAGTTTGAATGTCATCTCCAAGGTGCGCTAAAAGTCCCAAAATGACTTGCTGTAGAGCAAGTAATTGAAGACGTACCTGCTGGCGTTGTGGCAAATCAGCCACCTGACTTACGTCTTTCATTCGTTCATAATCTTCCGACATTTTAGTCTCCCGGACAGACTCCCGCCAGAACGCGCTTGACAAAGCGCCAATTGCAGTCTAGAAAGGTGCCTGTTTTGGGGGAAGACCTGACCCGTATCAGCATCTTCCCGTTGGAAAAGCGAAACAGGAAAGGTTACGCAAAAACGCCTTACGGTCCTCTCATTTCGGACCCCCAAAAAATTAAGAATCAAGACATGCGACCAAGCTCTTTCCAGGGAACCTTGGTCGTTTGTCGTTTAGAAGTGGGTCTAGACCTAAGTTGTAGGTATGCCTTACCTTGAAACCCCGCACCTAGAACCGCTCTTGCCGCGTCTTTAATCCAGGCGACTGTTGCTGTCAAGATAAATGAACAATGCCGATCAGTAATCGTTTGCTTTGGGGGTTTTGTGTGAGTTCTTGCAGAAATTCATGTTGTCTCGCTCCGCGTTCCCGTCCCGCGTGAAATAATATTGTTAGATGAATTACCCATGAGGGAGGGCCAGTGAAATCTGCACGGATGGTTTGAGATATTTCTCCAATTGCTTTTCGAGCTTCAGTGCTTGGGCGAGGGCCACAAGATCCAGACGGCGGAGAATAGCTGCGGTAATTGGTCGTTTAGCATCCCAAAAAATGAGTGCAGAATAAAATTCTTTGGCCGTATCGGAGTTTAAGAGGCGACCTAGCAATTGAGCTTCCTTTTTAGTTTGGCACGCCAGCGAATAGCATGTGTCATCGAGTACCATGGGCTTTGCGCCATACGGTCCTATTACTTTGAAATCCAGTTTCTTGTAGAACCCAGATATTGCAACCTTCCACGGGGCAAACGAGGAGTCTCCGATGCCAAAGACCGAAAATCGAGGTCTTCTTCGATAAATCGAACTAGTACCGACGGTCTAAAAAGCTGGCATGTTCTTCAAGGTATCGCCAAGTCTTAGGGGCATTGTTTTTGATCTGAGACGTGTCATCTCCTACGAATCGTTGGGGGACTAACATCCAATGTTTTGGTTCGGCATTCGATCCGTTCGCAACGTCGGCACTCTTGAGCATCGGATACAAATAGTCATCCTCAACATCAACGACTTCGCCGTTGCCGTTTCGGAACATGCCCCCCTCTTTGACGAACTCCATGATCTTTGAACAATCATGCTTAATACCCGATCTCCACTGATACCACTCTTTCCCCTCAAAACGCTTCAGTCGCTCGTACGCATTAACATCGGCAACCAGATGATTGTTGCGATAACCGAGAACAGTATTCGGTAATCCGTGTTCGAGGTTATTGTGAACTCGGCACTCGAAATTGCTATTTAACGAGGAAGTCTCAACAACGAAAAGACAGGCATCAACTGCCGCCTCAAATTGTTTGATAGCGTCTATCAGATAGATATCCGAGCACTTTAACTTAACCCCTACCTTCCAGGCATGAAAAAGCACTTTCCTTGCAACGGCGGTCTTGCACAGCATTGCTAAAGTTGACCCGCGATCCTTGATCCATTCAAGGGACTTAATTAGCATCCATTCCGAGATGTCGAAGTTACTTTTTCCCGTAATTGCGTCAATTCCGCGGTGGTTTCCGAAAATTAGATTTCGCCGGGAGGTTGGAACTCGATAGGTTGCCGATTCTGCATTCGTGACCCAAGGGGGATTGCCCATCACCAAGAGAGGGTCAGGTAACGACTGCAAGACCTCTTTCCCCAATTAAATGTAAAGAAGTCACCCTGAAAGACCTCAACTACACTTATTATTCTCCTTTCCGTGTGACCACTGCTCGGGCTGCATCAGTATAATCGGGATTTATGTCAACCCCGACGGCCCGCCTAATACTTGAAAATACTTCAAAAAGGCCGCACAAGAAAATTGCCCAGACCACAAGTTGGTTCGAGAATAGAAGTAGGACGAAACCCTCGTTGAAAAGTAAACGGCAGACATCCTTGGCAAGTTCAACAGGTGTCTGGAAATCGCCAAATTCCGCTTTCTGCTTGCTTTTTGTCACCTTTATCATATTCCTATCGCACCCTCAGTAATCCATCTACTGATCCAGCACATGCAATAACACGTTTATATTGCAGTCTCCATTGGAGAGCGTTGGAAATTGTCAAATATCCGATCTCTGGCGGATTCTTGTAATAGTTCTTGGGCTATCTCCCTTCTCTCAGTTTCATCCGTCGGAAGCATCCGGTCCTCCATAAAGGCCACAAGGTCATCCTCGTTCCCGTTATTTTCCAGGATTCTGTCGTATCCCAAGTGTAGTCTGATAGTCTGCGGTCCTCGCTTTTTCTACAAAGAGTATGAAGAATATTGAGTTTTGCCGTTCTTGCCGTAGCATCGTCAGTTTTTTCGTAAACGAATACTAGCAGCGAATAACCAAGTCCGAAAATTTTTTGTCTGGCAGACTTAAAAGGGGACGATGATTGTGGCTGCTTAATGCTGGTCACCTTCATGTCGATGTGTAACTCTGGGAAATCTATTCCTTTTGCCGAACTCCCCTCTTCGTAGGTATATTTGGTATGAAGGTATGCCTGGAATTTGTGTTTGAGGTAGGTTCCGACCGCCTTCCCGTCGGTTACCCCATAGAGCGAGGAATCCATGTAGGTCGATTCTGCTTCCGCAAAGCTTTTCGCCTCTTCACGAAGGCTTTCTGCGGTCAACACAGGTTTTGTCAACGGCTTACTCTCCTAAAATAAAATATTGAAGACTCTGGTTTGTGATCTCTTGATTCAACGCTCTGTCAGTGCCACAATTTCTTCAAATGACCAAACGTGATCTGTTACTTTCGCTTCCATTGCTGGGGTAACTCTCAGCGTCTTGTGAATGCGGCCGAAGTTATAATACATGAAATAGATACTGAGTGAGTGAACCAAGTTGTCAACTTTCTTTGAGAAAGCGTTTGTTAGCCTAGTGAACCGCCTCATACTCATTCTCATAGTAAGATTTTGGCGCTCGGCATAGCTGGTAGAGATGTGCTTGGGGTCAGGGTTTCCCGTAATTTTGTGCCGCTCTGCCCCTAGACACTTTGCTGGGCTGTACCGCTTCTCTCCTTCTGGTTCTGTTCCGTATAGTTTCACTAGCATTGCATAATCAATTTCGCAACCAAAAGCCTCTTCCACAGCCTCTAAATAGGCTTTGTGTCCATCGGTGGTTAATTGCACTCGATTCTTCAGCCTGGATTTCAGATCCTCTATGAATATCTTGGCTGTCTCCCCATCACGGTTGCCGACAAACCACGCAGGAACGAGCTTTGTGTCGGCATCAATCGCGGTCCAGGTCCAAACATCGCCATATCCAAACTGACCTTTTTTGTCTTTAGGGACATTCTTTTCTTTTGGCATAGACAGAAAGACCAGATTTCATCGCACTGGAGCCGCTTGCAAGTCAAGATTTCGTAAATGTTCATCCTGATATTCTAGCGCAAGCGGAACCAAGATCACAAAGCAGCTTTACAACCGTATTCTTGGACGTTTCGGTTATCCGTGGCAGTAGACCGAATACTGTTGCCTTCAATAAGGCAACTGAGGATCTGGACTCGCTTTTGTATGTTTAATCTATTCATGTGACCATTATACTAAGGCGGTTAGTAATGTCAAGAGAAAATTGTAGTTCTTCGTGGAAAAAGTTGGTTGAATTTGTCCCTTCAAGGTGGCATCCTATATGTAATTGTAGAGACAACTGCCTGTGTCAGAACGCGTAGAGCCGGAACGCGTAAGTTTTGGCGGCGGGAGAGGGACTCGAACCCCCGAGCGGTGCAAGCGCCCCCGAACCTAATTCGAGGTCGGCTAAACCACTCTGGCCTATCCCGCCGAGATAATTGGTCACCAAAGGCCTCGATAGTCCTGGCAGACTATGGGGTCTTTTTCGTTATTGCCCCTGCGGTGACCGACCCAACAGAGGCTAATCGTAGTAGCTTCAGCCTCACAATCTTCGCCCCTATTACGTTTTCTTCGAGGGAGATGTTTAGCGTTCTCCCCTACGGCTGTCAATGGCAAAGTTAGTTTGACCGCTTTTAAAGCGCGCGATTGCGCGAAAGCGCAATATTCAACGGCATAACAAAAGTCGCTACAGTTAATGCCGCGCGAATAAACACACAATTATGCACTTAATACGCGAAATAACGGCAATGCAGGGAAAAAGAAGGGAATTTAGGGAATTAAGGGAATTTGGGGATGGATCGAACTCTTATTCAGATTCCGATGTCTTTTCCTCCCATCGCTTCTTGGCAGCCTTGCGGGCTCGTTCAGATCTTTCTTCGGGGGTAAGTTTTCGGCAGAGGCTTTACCGCCCTTAGAGCCACCTAAACGGCCAAGGGCTTGGGCGTGGGGATTCTTGGGCTTCTCTTCCTTTTCTTCTTTGGCGGGCTTTATGGAGGGGAACTTTTCGCCTGTAGCATCTTCCACGATGCTGCGGGCTAGTAGGCTTAGATCGCGGGGTCTCTTCTTTTTCTTTGCCTCGGTTGTCATGCGGAAAGTATGGCAAGGCCGCATCAAAAAAGCAAGATCAGAAAAATTCAAACTGACCCACTACCAAGAATTCACCCGGTCATTCTGTAACTCCTCAGTCACACCGGGGCGTGGGTGCGTCATTGCGAGGAGTGAAATCCCTCGTCCGCGGGAAAGCAATCCCCAAGTCGGGAGTTTGCTTCGCTCCGCTCGCAATGACAATCTTTGGCCGCCAGTAACTGAAGAGTTAGGATGATTCTAGCGCCAAAAAGCGCGGACCAGCTCCTTCGGATCTCGGGCTTGCCGATGACTTTCAGCCCTGCTCGAGGCCAGCGCCAAGGTATCCTGAAATTGTTCTCAGACACATGCCATCCGCGGCTCCACGAGCAGAACTTTTCCGCCGGGCTTCAGGATGGCCTTGATCTCAGAAAACAGAGCCGGCAGCGTCCGGGACTTCGTGGACCACATTAACTAAAAGGCACAGATCAATGGGCTCAGCAACCCCGATGCTGTCCGGTTCGATCAATTTGGCGACGATCCGGTCGGCTACGCCTGCTTTTTCAGCCCGTTTTACAAGGGATTTGAGCATCTTCTCTTGGACATCCACAGCGATGACTTTGCCGCTGTCTCCAACCATTCGGGCCGCTGGAATCGTGAAAAAGCCCATTCCCGGGCCAATATCGAGGACAGTCATTCCTTCGGTGATATATGGGGACAGGATCTTATCGGGGTCTTGGAACCACCGACGTATCGGACAAACCAACAAATATCCCACCCACCACGGACAAATGTGTTCTGCCATGTTTTATTGCCTCTTCAAATTTTAGAGTCCGTGTGCACCATACCTGATTCCGATTAGAATCTCCCCCAAAAATGTATTTCTGTGACCTAATCAGGCTCACGTGTCAGCTGGAAGAGGTTGTCTTAAAAGTCGATGCCATACCAAAATCGTGTACCTGGATGGCTCGGAGGCCACTGCCTCCAGGCGCCGAAGGCCAAGAGGTTCCGAGATTGCAAGCCAAAGGAGCGCCAAAGTATGATGATCAGCGGCATTTTGAAGTTTGACCTCTCGGCTACGCGGCCCGGACGTGCAACGTCCGGGCCACCCTCCTGTTCATCGTGGCACGATTCCAGGCCGAATATTAATTTTGAGACAGCCTCGGAAAGCCTGCCCCACAAAAATATGGAATTCCGTGCATTCAAGGCCGAAGTACGCTAGCTCTGGATCCGAATTCCAACCATGCACGAGAGCCCGACAAGGAGAGAACTTTGGTGTACAATAATCTGCAAGCCCTGGCCGACGAAAACCTCGTTGAATCAATCCGCGAGCATGCCCGTTGGCAGGAAGGAAGCGAGTGCATTGAAGAGCACGGGGCGCTCTTCCTGGCCGCGGCAGGCAGGTTTCCCGGCCCGTACCTGAATTGCATGATCCGTACTGATCCGAACGTGTCCGGCCCAGCATATCCTTGACCATGCGCGAGACTTCTATGGCTCACGTGACCGCGGATTTGTCCTGTTCGTTCGTGCGGGTCAGGATGCGGATTTGGACGCGCTTTGCCAGGCAAACAGTTTGTTGCTGCTGGCCGATGCTCCGTGCATGACCATTGAGGAGCCTTTCCAGGCAGTTGATGCGCCGGACGACATCCGTATCGAGAGGTTCAAGCAAGAACACCATGTCCAGGATGCGATCTCCGTGAACTCGGAGGCGTATCAAGCATTCGGACTAGAGCCGAAAATCATAAAGCGGATTTATGGTAATCCTTCGAGGCTTGTATCGTCCGCCAACGCCACAGGACACGTGCTTTACAAGGCGGATAAACCTGTTTCAACAGGTTTGACGATTTTCAGCGGGAATGGGGCCGGTATTTATTGGGTCGGAACGATCCCGGAAGCTCAGCGGTCCGGTTTAGGAACTTTGTGCACTCGGCTCGCTACAAATGCAGGTTTTCAGAATGGAGCTTCGGTAGTTACGTTGCAGGCCAGCCCTTATGGCGAGCCGATTTATCTACGGCTCGGGTACAAGACCTATGATCGGCTGAAATGGTATCTGTGCCCGAAGGCAAGTTGATGCTATCCGCAGGAGCCTGTCACACAAGGCGAGTCTTCCAGTAGCTAGGCTTTCGCCTACCGTGTGACTACAGCAACTACCTCGATATTTCCGGATATTTCGCGATAGATGACGCTGAAGGGAAAGCGCCTGAGCAGCAGGCGTCGAGTGCCTCCAGCATACAGAGGCCACGTGTCGGGAGTTTCGGAGATTTTTTCGACAGCTCGGTCAAGTTCGGAAAGAAAGGCGTCGGCAGCAGACGCATTTCTTTCTCTGTACCATTGCGCCGCCGCACGCGCTTCGTCGATGGCCCCCGGATGGAATTGAACGTCTCGACGTGCCACTACTGTCCCGCAATTCGGCGCCGGGCCTCTGCCCAGGGCACTAACCTGACTCTGCCTTCATCAATCTCTTTGAGACGGAGCAGGACCTCGTCTTCCCAGGCTGATTCTGCGCCTTCATCCATCGTCCGGTCAAGGCTATCGAGCAAGGAGCCTGCTATGGCCGCACGCGCTTCAGGCGGAAGCTTTAGGGCTTCTCTCAGGATGTCGGAAACATCATCTTTCATTTTTGAATGATACCTCAGGCTCAGGATTTACGGTCTTGTATGATGCGGTGACAAACCGGAACCGCATCATTCGAGGTCTTCACGCGAGCGATGCGGTTCAGTTGCTTCACAGCATCCTAGCGCCAACCTTAAGACTCTGAATATTGAGATTCTACCTTCTTGGCAGATGCTGTCGGCTCGGTCAGCTTTTCACGCAGAAACTCCGGCGCAAAGTCCGCTCCGTTTTCCCAGGAAAGCGTATTGTACCGGACAACAAAACGACTGAAGAATTCTACGTCCCGCAGCGGCTCGAAGATTGGGCCATCGAGTTCGCCGGACAAGTCCAGCTCGCCTTGAGCGCCGTCGTTGAATTTCAGCCATACCTTGTGGCCGCCCAGATACTTTGCTTCGATGACATGTGGGATCATAGTATCACTCCAGAGGAGGAATAGACTTCAGGGGTAACTTCCTAGCGGCGAGTCGCCAATTAGCAAGAAGCTCGACCTTGTGCAGTAGACACCATTCCAAGATAAGTCCGAGCGCACGCCTTGGAAACCGGCCGGATACCACTCCTTTCTCTATCTCAACGGTAATCTCGAATTCGCCGTATTCCGCATGGAAATGCGGCGGTTCATGATCACGATAATACATGCAGACCGAAATTCCAAGGAATCTGCTGATCTCAGGCATGCCAACCTTCCGCTCAAGAGATTTATTTGTCTACCTTGATCTTTTCGAGGGCTCTTTTTTCCAATTCCTCGGAATAGGTGTGCCACGGATTTTTGGCGCCATCGGCCTGGACCCGATCCACCGAGAAGTGGCAGCAATCTGCGCCCTTGGGGATTAATTTGTCCACCAGAGGGATAGCGCGGCCAAGTCCGTTGGCTTCCATAGCCTCGATCATGCCCTCGACAAAGTACCGCTGAACTCTACAATCGAACGCGGTATAAATGTCCTGATGCGGGCACCAGAGGATGTCGAATTCTGAACGGCTCTCGGACGTTATCCAGGGCCTTTCCAAAGACGCATAGAGCACGCAATTGATGCCCGTGACAATGAATGAAACCAGCTCCATATCCGACAGACCCTCGGGGAAGGTCGAGTTCTTGAGCAGCCCCTCGGCAGCCTCATGTCCGGCCTTGTTAATAGCCTTGCGGACCATCTCCTGGCCGGCTTCCCCGAACATCTCCTCAGCCGCCTTCAAGATATTGAGAACAGCCTTGGCCTGCATCGTGCCCCACACAAAAAGGACCGCCGGATCAAAGTCCTCCCGGCCTTCAATTGCTCGCCTGAAGTTCTCGACCGCTTTTTCGTAAGGCGTGCCCAGCTTGACTCCCGCGTAACTCCCTTCCTTACGAGTCCCTTTGGACCAAAGCCCTTCCTTAGTTGGATACTGCGGCTCCGCCATTATTACCTCCTGATAATAAGAGCATTTGAAAGCCCTGCCGGGGGGAACTTTTTGCAAAAAGTTCCCCCCGGCGCCCCCTTCAAAAACTCCTAATCATGGCCTTGTCGCCTTCGGCGACAAGAGGCCGGAGACCCGGGCAAGCTGGCTTAAGATAAAGCGACCCGTGAAGGGCTGAGGGCGACTGCCAGTCGCCCCTACCGATCGTCGAATACACCGCCAGCCATACAAGAGTTTTTTGAGGGGGGTCTGGGGGGCGTTTTTTTGCAAAAAAGCGCCCCCCAGAAAATTCTTCACCTCACCCCGCCTCGATTATAACTTGTTTCTCGCGCATGACTTCTTTGAATTTCTTGGGGTCGCCGATGATTTTACCAATGACGTTCACGGGTGACGCGGGAACGATTTCGCCAGATGAACTCATGGGCGTCTGGCCGAAGAAGATACAGAAGGCCGACCCTGACGGCCAGTAACCGAGGTCGCCAAGCTCAACCACCGCTTTTGCGCCGGATTCGAGATCGGCTTTCACCGGGATGGAGAAATAGATCTCATCGCCCCACGTGTTAAACGAAGACTTTATGGGCAGGGCCTCGGCCACTTTTTTGGCAGTGGGCGTGTCATTAAGTTCCGCGTCCATAGAGAGCTTTCCGATATTGATTTTGATTTTCATGGTTGGTCCCTCTGCGAATGATTCTCGATTCTGGCTCATTTCACTGAAATTTTCAAAGTGAAATGAATGCTCTATTAGCGCTTGCCCGGGTATCAGCGCCCGGCCTTCGAATAGTCAAGCAACTATCCGCCTCTTACTCTGTGCGTTTAACCCCTTTTTAACAATCGATCTGATTTTGGTTGACCGCGGAACCGTGGACACATACAAATAGAAAGTAAGACAGGTCTTAGGATTATTAGTCGTCGAGGTGTTTTGCATGACCGAAAAGTTCGCCAAGAAAAGCTAGACGCTGCTTCTTGTTTGTGTTCATCGCCTTCACTTGGGTCAGGACAAACAATCACCGAAGAGAACGTGTACACTAATGCCCTGGCGCAATTCGACAAGGCGATATCGCACCTGACAATCAAGAAAGGGATCGCGGACA
>CAVVZX010000034.1:0-117503 GCA_963752855.1 uncultured delta proteobacterium
CCTGAAATCGGCCGAAATTGCATGCGCCGAGGCGCCCAAGTCTCGACTTATACCAATACCCTTTCTAACAGGTAAATCGCAAGTGAGGGAAATTGGTCATTGAACGCAGTCTATCGGGATCATTCTCTAGTGCCATAAGTTCTTGACACAGTGCTTGTTCGACCTCATCCAGGGATTTGAATGCGGCATTTGGCATGGCCTTTTCCCGGATTTCTTCCCAAATGTGCTCTACGGGATTGAGTTCCGGGCTGTGAGATGGTTGAGCGATAAGCCTTATATTCTCTGGGATTTTGAGGCGCTTACTCGTGTGCCATGCCGCTTGATCGACGATCATGATTACGAAAAAGTCTTTAAAATCCTGGGAAACATGATGAAGGAATATGTTCATCATGTGGATATTGACAAAGGGAAGAATCAGAGCGGTCATTTTCCCCAGGGCCGCACACACGGCTGCGAAGACGTACACGTAATTCCTCACAATTTGTCTGGGAGCCACAGGCCGGATACCCTTCGGCGCCCAACATGGTCTATGTTGATTTATGCGACCAAATCGGCCTTCATCCTGAGGCGCGAGTACTACAGGTCTGGTGTCTTGTGGATCTCGTTGCGCAACTATAGCCTTTACCTGCTCGGGGAGTTTTTTTTAAATTCTTCCTGTACTTCTCTTTTTGCATCGACATGACGAGGACGAGGCATCACTTTGCGCCATTCGTTTCTATCCAAAAAACGGTAAATCGTGTAATGACCTATTGGATGCCCCACATATTCTTCCAGGGCCACCTTAATCTCGGCAACAGTGGCTATTTGTCCTGTTTTTGCGCGTTCAAAAAACGGCGTTAAGAATTCTTTTTCCTCTTCCGGGCTCATCAATTCGTTTCTTCTCCCTCCCTTGCCCGGACCAAATAATGCATCAAGGCCAAAACGGTTATACGTGGAAATCCAGTTGTGAACCGTCTGTGAGGCTACTCCACAGTGAATTGCGATCTTCTCAGCGGGCCGCGGATCAACTGTGGCATTCCAAATTACAAGTAATTTGCGGAGTATGCCATCCGTCCTTACAACGATCAATGCGCGCTGCAAGTTCATCAGCTGACACATGCTCTATTGCTTGTGTTACTCTTGCCATATCCACCTCCCCAAATCGGGGCAGGTGATAACATAAAACGCGAATCAACGCGAGATAAACTTACTCGTGTGAACGGGTTCTGGTATAAGTCAATGGAAGCGCTTCGAACCGTAAGTGGCTCGTTCAACTTCGTGAAAAACTCCACGGGACTCACCTTTAATTGCCATGATTAGTCAAGATTTTCGTGGAAGGCGCCAAACAAAAAGGGCGGAAACATTCCGCCCTGGAAAATCAATTTCTACGTTGAAGAGGGGTCAAATCTGCTCTTGACTCTTGTAGTAATCATTTTATCTCCAATGTCTTCCCGTCCCGTCTTCTGATACGCCCACGACGTCGCGATGGCTCGAAATCCATGAACGAAATCAAATTCAAAATCATCGGGCTGGTCACTTCAAGCATCAATCCTCGAGGAGGCCAACCAAGTCGAAGAAAGAAATGTTTTGAGGATTCCTTGCCCTACTTGCGCTCGCCGTGATAATTTTCCCCCGATCCTTCGTAACAAGGGAAAGAGCCATGCCAAAGCGCCGCAAAGTCTGGACGTATTGCCCGCCCAAAGCGAAGAAGCCAAAGGCGCCGGGCTCGATTCAAGCCGAGCTGAGCCAGAAGGCCCGGCAGCTCATAGATGAGCATCTACGGCCGGAACACGTGAAACCGCCGCCGAAAAAGCCTCAATTCAACTACATCACAGATCTCTTCACCAAATGGTGCCGGAGCTATTTCTATTTCTGCGCAACCTATGCGAGCCCGCATCCGGAAGCTATCTCTCCCGAATTCGAGATTCGATTTGCTCGGATGGGCTACCAAGGACAGGACAGGTTCAATCTCGCCTATATGAGGCACAACGGCCAGTGGAATGAGATCTTCTTTGACCGATCCCTGGAAGAATGCTTGGCAGCCATCCGAGATGATTCTCACTTCTTGCCTTAGGGAACGAATCGGTATCATCCGCGATTCGAGAGGCCTTTATCGGGTCAGGCGATTCGATATATTCCACGCGTCGAGCAGGGTCAGGGCGTGTCATCGTAGTAACGAGAAGAGGGAAAGACCGGTGGCTAAACAGAAACAACGTGGACCGACTTGGTCAGATGTGAAGAATAGGGTGGCCAGCCTGGACCGGAAACAGTTGGCCCAGTTGGCCCGAGACCTTTACGGCCTGTCCAAAGAAAATAAGGACTTCTTCCACGCTCGGTTCGCTGTAGGCGAAGACCCGCTGGCTCCGTACAAGAAAACCATAGCGGAGTGCATGTACCCGAACATCTACCGTGACAAGCCAATTCAGATTTCAAAGGCAAAGAGAGCCATCAGCGCCTATTCAAAAGCTGTAGGGGACCCGAGCGGTGAGGCCGAGTTGATGACATACTTTGTGGAGTGTGGGAACAGGTTTACCCTGGAATTTGGTGACATAGACGAAGGATTCTACATCTCACTGAATCTGATGTACAAGCGGACCATTGAGACGGTGTTGAGCCTTCCGGTGGAGCAGCGGGGTGACTTCAGGGAGCGGCTGAAGGAGATCATGACATCCTCCGGCGGTATTGGATGGGGTTATCACGACGAACTCTGCCACGACTTCTACGAAGCTTTCCCCGAGGACGAATAGCGCCGACCGGCGTGCGATAAAAGGGCGTGTAAAAGGGGACATTCTACTTTTTTGCCTCGGTTCGTGGGTACCCGCGGGGTCGCAGCGTGAATCCCAGGCCCATGCGGGGCGTGGTCGTCATCCTCGTGAAACACATGCTGCCGCGCATTGCCGCGGTTGAAAACGTGGTAGCAAATCCTTCCGATGGAAGCTCGCCAGCATAGCATTACGTTACCATAAAAGTCGGTCCGGAAGCCGACAAACATTAATAAAAAAGTAGAATGTCCCTTTTCCCCTTTCCGCAAAGACAGGCTTGGCAGCCTACTTAACAATATAATATAAATTAAAAATTCCGACAAGCAACAGTCCGGTCAGCAAGCCGGCGCCTGAAAGGGTTTCAAAACCTCTCCCAAAGCATAGATGTCAATCTTCAAGCTTCTCGGCCTTCCGATTTCCCCGAATGCGCTGCGCCAAGTAGACCGAGCCCACTATTCCTACTCCGATTAGGTCCGTAAGCGCGCCGGGATCCACCAGGAGTATCCCGCCGGCTATGAGAGCAAGCCGCTCAATCCAGGAGAGTTTGACGGTCCAGAAGCCGGTCACCCCGGCTCCAAGGGCCACCATGCCGATCACTGCTGATGCCAGCATCCGGACGACAAGAAGTGGTGTTGCGCCCACAAGGATCATCACCGGCGACAGAACAAAGATGTATGGGACGAGGAATGCTCCCAGGGCGAGTTTTACCGCTTCGATTCCTGTCTTCCACGGATTCGAGTTCGCTATTGCCGCGCCGGCATAGACCGCAAGAGCCACCGGTGGCGTGATGTCCGCCACGACCCCGAAGTAGAACACGAACAGGTGCGCAGCCAGAGGCACGACCCCGAGGTTTACCAGGGCCGGAGCGGCCATCGTTGCGAGGACGATGTACGTCGCGGTGGTGGGGATCCCCATTCCCAAGACCAACGAGGCCACCATGGTGAAAACCAGGGCTAAGAGCAATCGGTTGCCCGCAAGGTCCATCATGTTGGCCGACAACTTAAGGCCGATCCCTGTCAAGGTCACCACACCTACGATGATCCCGGCCGCGGCGCATGCGGCGATGACCGGCAGAGCGGCCCGTGCGGCGGATTCCATCACTTGAAGAAGGTCCCGCATCCCCAGCCGCGTCTCCCGCCTGAACAGGCCCAGGACCAGCGCCAGGGCCATGGACCAGACAGCGGCCTTCGCGGCGTTGAAGCCCGCGTCCATGAACCAGAAGATCAACACCAGAGGCAGAATCAGATAACCCCTCTTGAGCATCACTTCCGTCAGCTTCGGGAGGCTATGCCGAGGCAGTCCCTTCAGCCCCTCGCGCAGGGCCTCGAAATGCACCATGATGAAAACGCCGGTGAAGTACAATATGGCAGGAATCGCCGCTGCCTTGGCAATCTCGACGTACGACAGGTTGAGGAACTCGACCATGATGAAGGCGGCCGCTCCCATGATCGGAGGCATGATCTGCCCGCCTGTGGACGCGGAGGCCTCCACGGCCGCAGCGAACTCCGGCCTGTACCCGAGGCTCTTCATCATGGGAATGGTAAAGGAACCGGAGCCGGCCGTATTGGCAATGGACGAGCCCGAAATGGTTCCTTCGAATGCGCTCGAAACCACCGCTACTTTCGCGGGACCTCCAGGGCTGGTTCCGGTCAAGGCCATGGCTGTATCCACGAAAAACTGACGTATACCGGTTTTTTCGAGGACCTGTGCGAACAGAAGGTAAATGAAGATTACCGTGGCCGACACGCCCAGCGGAATACCCATGATTCCTTCGAGGCCGAGATATGAGTGCTCCAACACCCGTTGGACAGACAGACCGCGATGAGCGAATAGGCCGGGTAGATAGTTTCCCCACAGGGCGTAGGCCAGAAAACTCGAAGCAACGATAACTATGGGCCATCCGGCTACCCGGCGGGTCCCTTCCAGCACGAGGAGCACCGCCACCCCGGCAACGACAAGGTCCATCGTGGTATTGATGCCGGCCCTGGCCAGAAGCTCTTGGTAGAAGATCACGTGATAGAAACCCACTCCCATACCGAGCAGCGCAAGCAGCACATCATACCACGGCGGCGTTTGACTCAATACGTCTCGGATTCGAACCGGATACAGCAAGAACAGCAAGCCAAGCCCCAACCCCAGGTGAATCGAGCGCTGCAATTGCGGGGCAAGAGGAAGGGTGGCGGCGGTGTAAAGCTGGAATAGGGCCAGCCCCACGCTACCGAAGAGGGCCACGATCGCCCACGCGCCTCGTAGTGTTCGGAACGAGGATTCTCGATCCAGAGGCTGGGGCGCAGCTGGTTCAGGCTTCAGCGCCTGCTCAGGTTGTTTCGACCACGGGCGCCCCTCGACCAAGATAATCCAAATCAGCGGTGTCCGCTCAATCTTCATCGAAACCAAGCGGTCAGGGCCGATTTCAGCTACCAGATCCATGTCCCAAGCTCCTGTTTGCAGATGATGGCCGAACGGCGCAATTCCCATGTCCAGGCGATCCAGGCAGGATGAATACCCCGTCACAAATGCCTTTCCTCCCTCGATGCGCCAGGTGGTTCCTTCTTCCGGACTCGAGGGCATCCCGGGACCTTCGTGTTCAAAGACCATTTCCGTCAAGCAAAGCTGTCCATCAGCATTAACAACGTACATTTCGGAGACCGGCGTTTTACTCACCGAATGGATCCAGGTGAGGCGAAACCGAGCGCCCGTGGAAGCAGGAACGGCTCGGAGATGGCTTTCTTCTCCGGCCACGCGAACGGTCAGAGCCGTGATAGGGTAGCACAAGAGCGCCAGAGTCAAAATCCCTGCGCCCGCAATCCACCAACTATGGCGATTTAACTTCGATGCCCTTCTCCTTAAAAAGGCGCTCAGCGCCAGGGTGAAAGGGGATGGTGACGCCCTGAACCGCGAGTTTCGCGTCAAATTCTTTGGCCTTGGCATGGCCGATGGCCGCGGCTTTTTCAAAAAGGGCCTTGGTTATCTCGTATACCAGTTGGCTCGGGATTTCGTCCCGAACCACGAGCATCGCCTTGAGAGCGACCACTTCCACGTCCGCATCCGTATCCTTGTACGCTCCGGCCGGCACGAGAAATTGTACATAAAAGCCGTGCTTTTCCCGAAGCTTGTTCACATCAATAGGCAGCAGTCGAATAGGAGTGACGGTCTGGACATCAGCTAGAGAAGCGTTGGGAATCCCCGCCACCATTACCGAGAGCGTCCGCGGAATTCTCTCTCAGGGCGGTGGCGCCTTCGGCAAAGCCCAGGAAAAGGGGTTTGATGTCTTTGCTGCCCGCGTAAGTCATCCCGTACGCCGCAAAGATCTGTCGGGAAGCTAGCTCCGTGCCGGAAGCCGCCGCTCCCACCACAACCGTCTTGCCTTTGAGGTCCTGAATTCCGCGGATCGGGCTGTTGGCAGGAACGACAATCTGCACCGGCTCCGGATATAGGGCGCCGATGGCGAGGTAGTTGGAGTACTTCTCTTTCCTTTCCGCGAAGGACTCCGTCGCCGGTTCGACCGTACACCGCGATATCGTTCTGGACAAGCGCCAGGTCCACCTCGTTTCTGCCGAGGAGCCTGATGTTAGCCACAGAGGCCCCGGTAGCCTGAACCGTCACGTTTACTCCCGGTACAGTGTCCTTCCAAAGCTTGGCGATCCCACCGGCCAGCGGGTAGGTACGTGCCGCCGACGCCACCGCTTGCCATGATCAGTTCGACGCTGGCGCCAGGCTTCCAGGGTCTCTCTTTTGCCATGACTTCGACACAGGTCCCGATGCTCAGGGAGGCAAGAAACACCAGGACCCACTCGAATCGTGCTCTCATGATGGAATCTCCCGCACTTGTGGTACCGAGCCCAATTACCACACTTCCAACCTGTGAGGAAGAATTTCTTGGCCGAGGTTCGTGGTACGCCCCAAAAGGCCAAGCATTGTCGCACAACTCATTCACACAGCGGAGGCGAGAGGTTCAAATCCTCTCCCACCTACCAAAATGAAACTAAAGATTAGGTCCTGCGAAACGAATCGTTAAAAAGGCAGCGGGCAGGCATTCTTTAAATTGTAACTCGCCATGAAGCGGCCAAGATAAGAGTATTCGAGGCGTAACTCCGCGGGGATTCGGTGAGAAAATCGATTTTATTCGACCGCAATATGCTTTTCCGGAAAAACCAAGACAGACGATTTCAAAGCTGATAAAAGAAACTAGTTGAATTTCACCTCTGGGAGTCAATGTGCTCGTCATCCGGCCTGTGAAGTTGAAAGATCTGGATCGGTTGGTAGAGCTAGCTCACCAAGCGAGTTTCGGGCTGACCTCTATCCCGAGAGGAAGAAAACTTCTTCGGAAGAGGGTCCTCGAATCAATGGAAAGTTTCGCCAGGACCTGCTACCGTCCTCGGGGAGAACTCTTCGTCTTCGTTTTGGAAGACATAGAGCAAGGATTAGTATTGGGCACGAGCTGCGTTGTATCGAAGCTCGGCGGGTTCCAACCGTTTTACACTTATCGTATAAACACATGTCTGCATCAAAGCAAAATGCTCAAAGTGCAGAAACAAATACAGACACTCAATTTAGTGGCGGAGCATGACGGCCCGGCAGAAATTGGCGGTCTGTTTCTGGGATCTCAATACCGGAAGCATGGCAGCGGGCGACTGTTGTCATTGTTTCGTTTCTTGTTTATGGCCGAACATCGCCGCCGTTTCGAATCGATAGCGCTTGCGGAAATGCGCGGCGTGGTGGACGACGAAGGGCGCTCTCCATTTTGGGAAGCGCTAGGTAGTCACTTTTTTGACATTGATTACCCGACTGCGGATTATCTGACTCAAGTCGACAAGAAATTCATCGCCGACCTCATGCCCACGTGTCCGATTTACGTCCCTTTGCTGCCGAAATCGGCCCAGGAAGTTATAGGGAAGGTCCATGAACGGACTAAGCCCGCGCTGAAGATGTTGGAGGACGAGGGTTTTCGGTATGCCGGGATGGTTGATATCTTCGAGGCAGGGCCGGTCATTTATAGCAAGCTCAATGACATTCGAATAGTAAAAGAGAGCCGTAAAAGCGTTGTGGCTGAAGTAGCGATAGGGCCTATCGAATCGATCCCGTTCATCATTACCAATACACAAAAAGATTTCCGAGCCTGTATAGGCTCAACGGCCGAAGTTCGAGGAAAGGTACAGGATAACCAAAGAAACGGCAGAGTTACTAAAAGTGGCCGCCGGGGACATGGTCCGCTTCAGTCCACTCCGGCCGTCGAAACCGGGTGGCGCCGGCAAATGAGTCCTATTCGATCACATTTTATCAACGGAGCGTGGATAGAAGGCGAAGGAGTAAAATTTGCCTCTACAGATCCGGCCACTGCGGAAGTAATTTTTGAAGGTCGCTTCGCCACTCCCGAAGAGGTCCACCTGGCCGTCACGGCTGCAATGAATTCTTTTGAAGAATGGGCGATAAGCGACAGCCGATCGCATCCATTATCTTGAAGCTTTCCGCGAGCGACTCGTCGCGCATAAAGACGATTTATCTGAGACCATAAGCAGAGAAACAGGCAAACCTCTTTGGGAATCCGCAACTGAAGTGGATGCTATGATCGGCAAGATCGGTCTTTCCGTGCAGGCGTACAATCAGCGCTGCGGCATTATCAAAACAGAATTAGGCCCTGCTGCAGCGGTGACGAGATTCAGACCCCACGGAGCGGTGGCGGTTTTCGGCCCGTTTAATTTTCCGGGCCATCTGCCCAACGGACACATAGCTCCGGCGCTTTTGGCCGGAAACACGGTAATCTTTAAACCTAGCGAACAAGCGCCTTTGGTTGCTCAGCGAATGATTGAACTATGGCAGGATGCGGGTCTACCCGATGGGGCGCTCAACATGGTTCAAGGCGGCAGAGAAACCGGAATCGCCTTGTCGGGGGATTCGCGCATCGCGGGCCTGTTCTTCACCGGTAGCGCTGAAGTGGGAAAAGCCCTCCATAGGCAATTCGCAGGACATCCTGAAAAGATTCTTGCCCTCGAGATGGGGGGAAACAATCCCCTGATCGTGCATGATGTCTCCGATTTTGAGGCCGCGGCCTATCTTACCATTCAGTCTGCGTTCATAACCGCTGGTCAGCGCTGTACTTGCGCTCGCCGGTTGATCGTGCCCATCGGCGAAGAAGGCGACATTTTTGTCCATTCACTTGTCTCTATGATAGGAAAAATACGTGTGGGCAGGTGCTCCGATCGCCCCGAACCGTTTATGGGCCCAGTCATTTCTGAGGCAATGGCAGAACGATTGCTGAATGCCCAATATGAGTTGCGAGATCGAGGCGGCGTGATCCTGGTGGAAATGAAACGCTTGGACGGTCCGGGATATTTTCTGTCTCCCGGGCTTTTGGATGTCACAAAGGCGCCCAATCGGGCTGATGAGGAACTTTTTGGGCCTCTTTTGCAGTTGATACGGGTTGACAATTTCGATGCCGCGATTCGGGAAGCGAACAACACCGCTTTCGGTCTTGTAGCGGGCTTGTTAAGCGACAACGCGGATCTTTATAAGGAGTTCTTTCGCAGAATCCGGGCTGGAGTTGTCAACTGGAACCGGCAGACAACAGGGGCGACGGGCAAGATGCCCTTCGGTGGGGTGGGCATTAGCGGTAATCACAGGCCGAGCGGTTACTTTGCCGCGGATTATTGCGCATATCCGGTGGCGTCATTGGAAATGGATCGACCCATTTTGCCGGATTCGCTCACTCCTGGAATTGACATCTGATACCGTACGCTTTCTAAAAAGTGATTTTGAATCAAAATTCGCTGCAGCACTGACCCCGGGACGCGGGACGAAGCGGTATGGATGCGTCAATCGTGATTGTCGATTCCAATGTGTCCACCTGTGAAACCCGGATCAGTATGATGCCGCTTCGCGACTATGTGTTCCCATTGATCGATCATTGTTCTGAGTTCGCTGAATTATGGACAAAGCCACTGAAGTGAATTTCGACGGTCTCGTGGGGCCGACGCATAATTACGCGGGCCTGGCCTACGGCAATGTCGCGTCGATGAAGCACGCCCTAACGCCAGCCAATCCGAGGGCAGCGGTCCTCGAGGGACTCGAGAAGATGAAGCTGCTCATGGACTTAGGAGTAGCGCAAGGTGTGTTTCCTCCACACGAGCGACCGCACATGGAAAGCTTGAGGCGATTGGGATTTACTGGATCTGATTCCCGGATATTGGCCCAGGCGGCAAAGGAAGCGCCAGCTCTGCTGGCCGCGTGTTACAGCGCCTCGGCCATGTGGGTGGCCAACGCTGCCACAGTTTCGCCCAGCGCAGATAGCTCGGACGGGCTGGTTCACTTCACCCCTGCCAATTTAATAAGTCTTTTTCATCGATCCATCGAAACTCAGTTCACGCAGAGAGTGCTGGAAACTATTTTCAGCGATCCGACCGAGTTCGTTCACCACCCGCCTCTGCCTTCCACGGACCAATTTTCCGACGAGGGCGCGGCCAATCACGTAAGGCTATGCAGACATCATCATGAAGGAGGGATAGAACTTTTCGTGTACGGAAAGAAAGCCCTGGAAGATTCCCGGCAGGGCCTCGAAAGCGTTTCCCCAACGCCAGACGTGTGAGGCGTCTTCAGCAATAGCCAGATTGCATAAACTTGAGCCGGGAAGCACGGTATTCGCTCGCCAGAATCCTTTAGCGATTAAAGCGGGAGTGTTTCATAATGATGTAATTTCTGTAGGAAATCAGGACGTCCTTTTGTTCCATTCCCTGGCGTTCTCAGATTCTCAATACGTCCTGGATGAACTCAGACAAAAATTTTGGGAATGTTGCGGGACTGAACCGATCTTGATCGAAGTTGATCCTGGGCAAGTGTCGCTGGAAGAGGCAGTTGAAACGTATCTATTTAACAGTCAACTTATCACGTTACCGGATGGCGGCATGTGCTTGATTGCTCCGCACGAATGTATGGAAAACGTCAACACAAAGGGGTTTCTGGAATCATTAGTAGCCGATTCCTCCAATCCCATAAGAACGGTCCATTATGCGAACATAAGGCAAAGCATGAAAAACGGAGGCGGACCGGCCTGCTTGAGACTCCGAGTGGTCTTGACGGATAAGGAACGGGCCGTGACTCATCAAGGGGTTTATCTGACTCCAAATCTCTACCAAGATCTTAAAGACTGGGCTTGCCGTCACTATCGCGACCGCTTGCTTCCGGAAGACTTGGTGGATTCGCGGCTGATCGAAGAGAATCGCGCAGCGCTTGACGAACTCATGCAGATTCTGCAGTTAGGCTCAATATATGATTTTCAGAGGTTCTGATCCCAGTCAGAATCGCTTGGGATAGCATCGCTGAAGTACCGCGCGCACCACAGATTTCAGGTGATCTATGTTAGTTCCTTTTTTTTCCAAGAAAGCGGCCACGTTCCTCACGGCCTCATGAGAGGAATAATCCGCCGGAAAAGTGTGAACAACTATAGGCAAAGAAGGCATACGGTTCTGGAGGTAGTCCAGGACTTCCGGACCACCAAAATAAGGCATATCCAAATCAAGAATGAGAAGATCGCCCGGCGAGTCCGTTTCGATAATGTTCAGTAACTCTCGATCATCTTTGGCTAATTTGACCGAGTAGCCGTCAGCGCTGAATTCCCTGCGCAAGAATTCTCGCACATTTCTGTTTCGGTCTGCGATTAACAAGGTGAATTTGTCGTCCATTGCGCCGGTCCTGCGGAAGTTCACACGAACTGCAAGCAATGGATGTGCCAACCATCATAATTGGCTGTAGGGCTCCACACCTTGTAACCACCGACTTCTGCTATAGGTGGTTAGTGATTCCGAACTGAGGGGATGTCAACTTTTCTGACAGGTCGTAAAGATATGTCGATCCTATTTGATACCACCGGCGGGCATATAGAGGGCATTTTCCATGAAAGAACCATGAGATCCCCCTGAAAATCGGGGTGGGCGCCATACCATTCTGCCGGTCAATCGCTTCGAGCGGCGGTTTCTATCTTTATGCCGAATTTTTCCATCTTAGCTAAGAGGGTAGGCCGGGATAGTCCCAACAGTTTGGCCGCTTGGGAGCGGTTGCCCCCGGTGATATTCAGCGCTTCTGCGATAAGCATTGCGCCGAATCGGTCCATAAGGTCCGTGAATAGCTTTTCACCTCCGCCGAACGAAAGAGTTTTGCGTGCCCATTGTTTTACAGAGTCATCTTCTTTCCCTACGGTTGCTTCTTTCCGCGCAACCTCCCCGCGTATCGCGTGCGATATTTCTTCAGCGCTAACGGGCGCTCCCCTACCGAAGATAAGCGCTTTTTGAACCGTGTTGGCCAGTTCCCGAACGTTTCCGGGCCAAGAATAGTTTTGCATAATGGTTTTTGCTTCCGGAGAGAATCCGGGGGAATCAAGATGCATTTCCTTGGAGAATCTCAACCTGAAATAATCCGTTAACGCCGCGATGTCACCGGTTCGCTCCCTGAGAGGTGGGAGCGTCAATGTTACCACCTTCAAACGGTAGTAGAGATCCTCTCGAAAACGTCCTTCGGCGAGCGCGGCTTCGAGATCGCGGTTGGTTGCGGCGAGGACTCGGACATCGACCGGTATAGGAGACCTGCCACCCAGGCGCTCAATACTTTTCTCCTGGAGAAGGCGCAGGATTTTTGCTTGTATGCTGAAAGGCATGTCACCTATTTCATCAAGAAAAACCGTGCCCCCACTGGCCTGCTCGATCTTTCCGACCTTGCGAGTGACTGCTCCGGTAAAAGCGCCTTTTTCATAGCCGAACAATTCGCTTTCCAGAAGTGTTTCCGGGATGGCTACGCAATTGATAACCAGGAACGGCCTGGCCGCCCGAAGACTATGCTGGTAGATGGCCCTGGCGACTAGTTCTTTTCCCGTGCCCGACTCGCCTCGAATCAATACAGTGGCGTCTGTGGGAGCGACTCGACCGATACCTTTGTAGACCTCTTGCATGGCCCTGCTTCGGCCCAGTATCACATCCGGAGACCTCTCGTCACCGAAAGCGTCCACTTCTACGCGGGACCTCATGAATCGCCCTGCTTCAAGCGCCTTATCTATGAGCGACAACATCTCGGGAATGTCGAATGGTTTGAGCACGTAATCGAACGCCCCCAGTTTGGTGGCTTTTATGGCAGTGTCAGTTGTTCCGTAAGCCGTCATGATTATGACCGGCAGCTTTGGCTCAATTTCATGAATAGCTTGAAAAGCTGTCAATCCATCCATCCCCGGAAGTCGAACGTCTATAATGACCAAGTCAGGAAGATTGGCCTTCGCCAGTTCCAGACCCCCTTCACCTGTGGGGGATGTCGTCACGGTATGCCCCTCAGTGGTGAGGAGTTTCTCGAAACTCGTCCTCAACTGCGCATCGTCATCCACAATCAGGATTGTGCCCACTTCTTATCCTCCATAACGGGCAGAGTTATGATGAAAGTAGAACCTTCCCCTTCCACGGACTTCAGATCAAGCCAACCGCCGTGCTCTTCGACGATGCGTGTGGCAATGCTGAGTCCCAGGCCGGTCCCTTCCTCTTTGGTGCTGAAAAATGGCTGAAATAGCTTGTCCTGAATCGATTCCGGAATTCCGGGGCCGTTGTCAGTGACCTTTATGGCCACTACCGGGCCGAGTTCTTCAGACACACTCCCCTCCTCCTTGATGTTGATCGAGCCTCCTTGCACCATGGATTCACATGCGTTGACAATCAAGTTGACCAGGACCTCTTTCAATTGGTCGCGATCTGCCTGAATACGGGGCAACCTTTCCCCACGTTCGACTTTGACGTCTATATCATAGGAGTCAAGCCGGTGCTTAAGCAGTTGAAGCGCCATATCCACCGAATCCGACGGGCTCACTTTCTGTATCTTCAACTTGGGAGGCCGTGAAAACTCCAGGAAATTATTGACGATAGTGTCTATGTGTCTTATCTCTTCAGCAATCACCTCAAAGTCATCCTTCTGGCTCGAAGTCAGCGCCAATGTGCGTTCCATCGAAAAAAGCCGCATCTTTACAGATGTAAGTGGGTTACGCACACTGTGAGCTACACCCGCAGCCAATTTTCCGACAAGCGCCCACTTTTCCGCTTGCTGGAGGTGCTCTCGACTCCATTTAAGTTTGCTTCTTGTCTGAGCAACATCAAATATCAAGTTTTGAAATCGTACACTGAGGGCCTTGACCTCATTTCCTTCTCCATCGATCCTCGCAGCATCCGATCCCATTGCCAACTGGCGTATAGGCTCCAAAACGTCCTTGATCAGAACATAAGCCAGAACGCCGCCAATGATCACCACACTCAGAAGAGCTATCATGGCCAAGCCATTAACCAGGGCGGCTCGTTCGCGAGTCTTGTGTCGAGTCCGTGCTATCCGCTCCTCGAAGGCCTTCCTAAATTGACGACCCAGCTCGATTATCTTAAAAAATTGCACACGGGCGTTCTTTTGAAGATTGAACCCTTCTTCTCTCTTTCCCTCGCTGTACAATCTGATTATTTCATCACGAGAATAACTGTAACGAATGTACTGCGATTCAATATCATTAATTGCTTTTCTCTCTTCATCGGTGTCAGCGTATTGCCTTGCTTTCCTTAGCCAAATTTCGAATGCGCGGTGATATTTATCGAGCTGCTGGAGCCACTCCGGATCACGATCCTGGGAATAGTATGTGACATATCCTTTCTGCATGACCAGGGCGTTTTCCAATTCCTGAGCGGCTTGAAAAGCCGGCACATCCATGTCGATTACTGCGGTCAGAAACCCTTCCATCATATAAATATGCCAAAGGGAGACCAAGCCTCCGCCGACGGTTACTAAAACCAATGCAGAAAGCATCAACAGTATGCGAGTTCGCAGCCTCAATCTTTGCAACATCACGATCTGCCTCTGAGTTATTGGCGGTTATATGCGAGGGCAACTAATCAGTTTACCGCTGATCCGGGACTCAGTCAACAATGCGCCACGTCTGAACCTCCGGCCTTTCTTGACTCCCGCGTCCTTCCTTAGTGAGCCTTGCGGCCATAATGTAAGAAAATGGAAAGGAGGAATTCAGATGCGCTCGCTATTAATGGTATGTGGCTTAATAATTTTATCGGGCCTCGCTGTCGTCGGCAATGATTTCGAAAAAGGATTGGCCGCTTACGAGCGACAAGAATATGCGAAGGCTCTTGAAATCCTCCAGCCACCGGCGATCGCCGGCAACGCGGAAGCGCAAAATCTTCTCGGTAAAGTGTACAACTTCGGACAGGGCGGCGCCAAAGACGGGAAGGAGGCCGCTAAATGGTTCATTCAGGCTGCGAGAAATGGAAATCGGGAATCGCAGGAGATTATAGCAAGTGTCTATAATTCTGTCCGAATGGCGCATGTTTTCTTGTTGCCGGTTTTTCGGTCAACGATCCAGTTCAAGGCCAGGCAAAGGCGATTGATGAGTTGGTCTGTGTCCTTTGCTACAAAGTCTGAGAACCATTCGGCTTTCATGATTAGCCACAGTTTCTCGATTGGATTGAGATCTGGGGAATACGGAGGCAGAAGGACACGCTCGAAGTTCTCCCACTTGAGAGAAGCGCTCTTGTGCCATGAGGCATTGTCGCAGATGAGTATGTTCCTCTTGCGTTGAGGCTGGATGTCTTGGTTGGCGTGGTCGAGAAAGATCTGAAAGACTTGGGTATCTGTATGGCTGAACATGAGAGCATAGAATTCACCGGTTCTGGGACACACCATTCCAGTGACGCTCATCCGAATATGGGTGCCCTGGTAGGGCACAGTAATCTTCTCTCCTCGCAATGCCCATCTTCGTCTAGGCCGTGGATCTCCCTCAACACCTGTTTGATCAAGGAACCAAACGTCAGTGTCAGGATCGGTCAGGAAGGTCTTGAGCAATTCGATAAAGGCCTTTCTCTTTTCCTCGTCCTGTCCGTTCGGCCAAGAGCGAGGCACCTTGAGCCGAAACCCTTCTTCATGGAGCCAACGAAGTACAGTGCGATAGCCAATCTCGTTGTCCAGTTCTTTGCTTACGTATCCATGAAACTTCTTGCCTGTCCAATGCGTCTGGTTAACTTTCTCCGGGTGCTGGATCAAATCCCTATATTCTACGCTTTTTTCAGAATTGATCTTCTTGGGCCGACCAGCTCGAGGACGGTCGATGAGCCCGTCAACACCTTGATAATTGAAACAGTTCACCCAGCGGGTAATTGTGCGTTTAGAGACGTTATGCATCTGCGCCGACTGATCATGAGAAAAGCCCAAACACAAAACTCTTATGGCGCTCATACGAACGTATCCGCGCTGACGGGGGGAGGCCTTCATGGCAACCTCCAAATCAGCCAGTGAAACATTTTCCCGGTTGGGCATGTTGGGGGACCGAGCCATGCCCTGGATAGATCATATTCCAGATCCGAACGCGAGAAAAATCATGGAGCAATCGGACAAAACTTTTGGCAATCGCTATATAGCGGTCGAGGCGATACGAGAATTTCATGAAAAGGGCGATATCATAGGAGACAAGATAGAAACAATCGACTGGATAATGTCACTCGCAAAACGAGGAAACTCCGAAGCAATGAACATGATCGGCATACTATATCACACGGGAAAAGTGTTACCGATAAGCACGATTGAAGCGGAAAAATGGTATTGTCGAGCGACTAAGGCCGGCAACCAATCGGCGGCGAAAAATCTCGGGCTCATGATGGCTGGAACTATCTATAGGGGTTCTCAAAAGTAATCACGAAATGAAGGAGCATTTGGTAGGACGGGCATCCTGCCCGTCATTCTTAATGGACAGGCTGGAAGCCTATCCTACTATTCTGTTTACCCTCCGATCATGTCCTTTACGGGCACAAAACTTTCGAGAACTGCTCTATTATTTGGAAAGAATCAAAAAGGTAGGGGATAAATTGCCTAAGCCTTGCCCCGACAGAGGATAATTCCTGAGAGCGCATGGATTGGCAATTCGGATCAGGAGATCCGGGAAATCTCTCCCCGTCTGAGTTGGAAAATTTTGTTCGTGGTCCTTCTCACGAGCTGCATGTCGTGCGATATCAAAATGTAAGTGAACGACGACCCGGTAAGCAGGTCGATTATTCTTTCGGAAGTCTCTTCATCAAGGCCATTGGTCGGTTCGTCCAGGATAAGCAGTTCGGGTTCCATAGCCAAAACAGTAGCCAGCGAGACTAGGCGTTTCTCTCCGCCGGACAACTGATAAGTTATTCTTTGCTCGTACCCGCCAAGATTCAGCAAATCCAGCGTCGTTGAAACTATTCTCCTGGCCTCTCGGGTAGATTTCCCCAAATTGAGCGGACCAAAGGCGACATCCTCGAGGACTGTGGGGCAAAAGAGCTGATCGTCCGAATCCTGAAACAAGTATCCGATTCGTCCTCGAATTTCCGTAAAATCAGCCTCATTGGTTCTCTTCTTTCCGAAAATCTCCAGATCACCGGCTTCAGGCTTAAGTAGTCCCATGACGATCTGGCACAAGGTTGTTTTACCGGATCCATTCGGGCCTATCAATCCGATACGATCTCCGGCCTCAACGGCAAAATCCACCCCATTCAGGATCGGACGGGAATTATATTTGAAACGAATATTACTTAATCGAATCATCGGACTACCAATAACGCCCCGATGAAAACCAGACTCGATCCAACTACAAGATAATCCAGGCTTTTCATTTGATAATCGTCAAGTATGTAGAACTTATCCTTGAAGCCACGGCATTTCATGGCGGCCATAATTCTGTGTGACCGATCGAGGCTCCTGACAAGGAGCGCGCCGAAAAAGTAGGCGTAAGTTTTGTAAGTATGGAAATTGGTGGCGGGTTTGAAACTCCTCATTTTGGCGGCGTTCGCCAGCCTGTGGTATTCCTCGTGAATCACCTGAATATAACGGAAACAGAAAAAGAACAGGTGGATCAGTTTATCGGGGACCCCAAGGTGGCTCAGAGCGTGGACCAGGGTGAACACGCGAGATGTGCCTAAGAGCGCTATTATGGCCAAAATGATAGCGTTCGATTTCAGGGTTAAAGAAAAAGCCGCGATAATGCCTTCCCAGGAAATCGAAAGCGGCCCAAGTGAGTAAAGGGCCTCTCCGGGAACAGTGAACGGGAGACAAAGCCACAACAAGCCTATGAAGACATTGACGGCTGCAAGCCTCATCAGCAGCTTCTTGATACTGATGCGGGCAAAAACAATCAAGGCGAGCGGAAAGCAAAATGCCACAGCGGACATGGTAATGGAACTGTTCAAGGCCACTATCATCGAAAAGGCCAGCGCGGCCACAATTTTGACCCTCGGATCCAGATTGTGAATCGACGAATCACCGAGGGCAAATTCTTCTATATGCATGGTTGAGCGTCCAGGATATGTTATTATTTTCCCATGTTACGACGGCTCATCAAGTACGCCGCCACGCCAACGATCCCAAGAATCCACCCGATTCCGCCGATGATTTCAGTCAGGGAGACGCTTTTTTCCTTCAACTCCATGAGCAGCTTCTGTTGTTTCCCCAACATTGTCGCTAACGGCTGAATCTTACTATCGACAACCTCTTCGACAATTCTTCTTAGCGCGAGCTGATCGTGAGGGATCTCAGCGGTTCGGCTTTCGCTCAAATTCATTTCCTGCGGCTGCGGATCCTTCTGAGCCGACGCCGCAGCGGCCTTACGCTTGGGATACGCCGGTAGCTCCGAGGCAGGTATGCGGAACTCCGCCTGATGCTCCGGACCTGCCTTCAAAACAATTCGCAAGTCTCCTCGGACAGGAACGACGTCGAGCGCTTTGAACGAGTAGACCCCATCATTGTTTGTCCTGCCCTCGTGGAGCTTATTTCCTTGAGCGTCAAACACCTCGACAACGCTGTCTACGGCTTTGGATTTGCCTGTGAAATAACCTTCCACAAATATCTTTTGCCCGTCGACATAAGCGAAGACATTCACCCCGTGGCCCCAGGCTAGCGGACAAAACATGACGGACGCAAAGATTGCGAGGAACAGCCAAAGAATGACTAGCTGACGTAAGTTGCTATAACCTGATGACAATTAGAATCTCCTCACATTGGAAGAAGAGGGCCGATACAGGCATATTCCCCTTCGCCGGCTGCGGCGCTTGCCCGCCGAGCGGAGAAGTCAGTTCGTGTGAAATTCGTGAGAGCGTGTACGCAACATAGCACACTTTATTAATTAATAGCATCCTGAAATCTCGGTGTCAAATAGCGGAAAATTTGGCACAGGGCGGAATTGTTATACACATTGGTCAAGAAGTTTGTAAGACTACCTCGGTCCGGCAGGAACGCCTGGACCTACCGTTAGCAGATAGTCCCGCGCAGAGCGCGGGATACCTGTCGAATTGGGATGAACGCGTATTGCGCTTATTTGGAAAGCGCCTCGGGCCTAATACGACCGAGGAATTCAATCGCAAAGACGGTGATGATTCCCTCAACAATCATCACAGGGATATGAGCGGCTACAATAAGCCATGAGACAGTTCTGAACGACTCCCCGGAGGCCGTCAAAGACAAGCCGACGAGCAAGGCGGCCAGGAAAATTGAACCCGCTCCGGCGAGAAATTCAAACGCGCCTCTGACCAAAGAATTCGAGCTGAGAATTCCGGTACGACAAATGTAGCCCATTGTGACGGCGGGAAATGCCATATTAAAGGTATTTACGCCCAGGGTTGTCAGTCCGCCGAACTGAAAAAGTATAGCGTGCAGAGTAACTCCCACAAGGATCGCGGGAAAGGCGAGCCATCCAAGCAAGACGCCACAGAGGCCGCTGAGAACCAAATGCGCCGCAGCCGGACCGACCGGAACGTGAACAAGTGAGGCTATGAAAAAAACCGCGGAAAGAAGCGCCACCGCCGGCAACTTTTCGTAGTCCATCTTCTTCAGGCCGATTGCGGTCCCGGCGAAGGTGAGCGCGGCCCCCGAAGCCAACACAGGAGCGCTTAAAATTCCTTCCGATATATGCATGACATTCCTACTGCATCGGATAGGCTTGTACCCAGATGACTGCGCCTATCTCCACTTTCTTGTCTTTCCCTTCATGCTTGATCTTTTCCGGACCCTCCATGATAGCGGAAAAACCCCACCAGCCCGGTTTAGGCATTGCGTACGAGAAGGTCCCGTTCGGATCGGCCTTGACTACTTGACGGATGTGCGAATCCGTAGGGGCCTTGGTTTTGCCTCTGCCCCAGAATTCCACCTCAACTTCCGCGTGCGGCGCAGGTTTACCATCCCGGAAGATCTGACCGGTAAACAGATTGCCCGCATAAAGGCCGTACGGCCTTGATAATGGGACGATCTCCGCGGGAATGCCCGCGGCTTTGGCGATAGGCTTGTCCCACCCGACTTCCGCGCCTAAAGCGTCCACTATTACTTTGGTAAAGTGGATGATGAACTTGTCTTCCGCGGGCTCCCAGTAAGGCTTGGGCTGCATGAAGAAGATGTAATCCGCGGGTCTGGCTATTTTGTACGTGCTTTCCCATGTGGACTTGTTCTCGACCTTTTTCTCTTTGAGCGTCCCCGTGAGGTCCATTACCTTGCCCTCGACGACGACTCCAAACTTCTCCGGTTTCACGAGTTCCATCTGGGGGCCGCCTTCAAACGGATGAGTAAACTGTAGCGTTAGAGATATCTCCCGAGGGTCGTCTTTGCCGACCACGTCCCTGGAAGGGATTATCATTCCGAAATGAGCCAAGGACGCTGTGGCAAACATAATTGAAATTGCGACGACGATAACCGGAATCCTGATGATCTGCGTCAAGAGTCGGTCTCCTTTTCAGCCGAGCATAGATTTGGTTTTTGATCGTGCTACAATACACCAGTAGATACCACATTACAATGCAATTTATCATAATCGTGCTATTTAACAAAAATTAACTCGCACTCCAAGCTTGATGCCGGGCTCAAAATAGTGCATACACCTGGGGAACTTTGCTACCCAAGACCCGGAGGCTTGTAATGAGCAATATTTCGACAAGGATAATTCGGGCGCTTTTTCTGACAGGGCTTTTGAGCTTCAGCTTTCTGCTCACTTCATGCTCGCACTTGGAGAAAATCGCGGACGATTTATTCTCGAATAGACCTTTTTTTCAAGAAGATCGCGCTGGGAAAAGAATTCCTTTGCCGCCGACTACCAAGGATTTTGAATCGGACCTTCCCGATCAATGAACGGAATCTGACTATAGGACAAAAACTTCCGATGAACCTGGTTTGAGTAAATCGATCGCCTCACAAGCGATCTTTTCTTATTGAGCTTAAGGAGCGTTTCCCTATGGCTTCACGCTGTGTTGTCATTGTGCTCGACGGCCTGGGTGACAGGTCCTATCGTGAACTCGATAATATGACACCGCTTCAGGCCGCGGCTACCCCGCACATGGACGCGCTCGCCGGCCGAGGCATTAACGGAATGTTTCATGCGGCTAGCGTGGGGATGGCCTTCTCAAGCCAGGACGCTCACTATTCTCTCTTCGGCTATGAATGGTCGGAGATGCCGCGGAGGTCGATCCTGGAAGCTGTGGCCGCGGGAATCAAGCTGGATCCCGGGGATGTGGCGGTGTTGGCAAGGCTCGCTACAGCCTATGAAGAGAACGGGACGCTGATGATAAAGAATCGTCTGCCAAGGGCCTCGCCCGAAGAAATCGCTTCGATAATGGCCGAAGTTGACACGTTCGAGTCGGCTGGAATCAGTTTCCGATTCACTCAGGTGGACAAACTCGAGGGCATTCTGGTCATCAAAGGCAATGTGTCCCCTCTCATCACCGACTCGGATCCCATGGGGAACGGACTTGTCGCGGCGGCAGTGCGACCGCTGCAATCCGCGGCTGATGATCCCGCTGCTAAGGCCACCGCCGGCGCTCTGAAGCAATATCTCACGTGGATTTACACTCGTCTGGAAGGACACCCCCTCAATAAGGCCAGGAGCGCCAGAGGTGAAGAGCCGCTGAACGCATTTGTCACTCATCTCGCTGATCGACTCAGACCAGTCATGCCTTTCAAGCAACGCTGGGGCCTTAAAGGTCTTTCCATCTCTTCCAAACTGGTTCAGGCGGGGCTAAGCGCGGTCTTGGGAATGGATAGGATAAAGGTCAAAAGGAACAGCGACCCGGCGCGTGACCTCTCTGAGAGAATTTCCATAGCCGCCGAAAACCTCGCGGCGTACGATTTTATTCACGTGCACAGCATGGCCCCTGACGAGGCGGCCCACACCAAGGACCCGCTTGCAAAGAAAAGAGTTATCGAAGCGCTGGATCATGCCCTGGGCGAATCCCTTCCGAAGCTTTTGAATCACCCCGATCTGTTGCTGATTATCACGTCGGACCACTCGACACCGAGTTCCGGACCTCTGATTCATTCGGGAGAAACTGTGCCTATCACTATGTCGGGACCCGGCGTTCGGGTCGACAGAGTTGCCCGGTTCAACGAAATAGATTGCGCCGGCGGCGCGCTGGGGCTGGTTCGTGGCAAAGAATTCATGTACCTGGTCGTGAATCACCTGGACCGCTGCAAGCTGTCGCGAATCATGAACGCGCCGTACGAGCAGGAATTCTGGCCCGGAGAATACGAGCCATTCCGGTTGCGATTGAGCCGGATAGTCCTGGTAAGCGTCGTCTGTCCGGAAATTCGCTGGCTTTTCGGCCTACTGTAAAACCCCCATTTGATTGCATACAAGCCACGCCACGGCTTGCCATCAAGTTGACGGCCGCTGGGGTTTCATCTCTCTCGCTCGCTGTTGCAGGTCCACCACTATATCGGTTTCGTCCACAATTTCTTTGCCCAAAAGCGTTTCAATGAGGTCCTCCAGAGTCACAACCCCTGCGACTCCGCCGTATTCGTCTACAACTATGGCTATATGCCTCCTGTGCTTGAGAAAACTGGTGAGCAGGGCCAGCGAGTCACTGGTTTCGGGCACGAAGGAAATCGGGTTGGCCAGAGACTTTATAGTGGCTTGCGGGTTACTGAGAGTTTTCGCCGAGAAAAGCTCATGAATGACGATATACCCGATAATATTTTCAGGATCGCGCTCGTACACCGGAATTCGTGTGAAACCTTTCTTGTCTATAGCCTTCAGAGCTTCACCTACCGTAGTGTCCGTGGCGAGCGAAAACATTACGGTGCGAGGTGTCATAATCTCCTGAACTTGGCGGTTCTCAAGGGAAATGATGTTGTGAACCAGGCGGCTTTCATCGTGAGAAATCTGTCCCTCTGCAGCGCCTAGTCGCACAACAGCCAAAATTTCTTCTTCCGTTATCTGCGGAGTCTTTTTTCCGCGAGTGATCAGGCCGGCAAAAGCTTGCGTCAGAATTATTATTGGATACAAGAAGTATTTTATTACGGTCACAGGCCAGACAATGACAGGCCAAAACGTGCGCCAGTACACCACCCCAAGGGTTTTAGGCGCGATCTCGCCAAATAAAAGGACACCCACCGTGAATAAGATAGTGAATAACGGGGCCCACGAGTGCCCGAGCGATTGGGCGACGTACATGCCTGCCACCGTGGCGCCGGCCGTGTCAGTCACGGTGTCCAGTATTACAATTGCAGAAATCGGGACCGCAACATTCCGTTTCATTTCCATGAGCCGCTCAGCCAAACCGGCGTGTGTTCCTGATGCCTTGGAAACTTCCAGGGCGCTCATTCGGCTCGAGTAAAGCACTGCTTCGGATAATGAACAGGTAAAGGAAATAAGAAGCGTCAGAGCAACTATCAGTATTAATACAGTCATCAGATACCCCTTGTTTCCTCATTATCCAGTCGGATGATCGAAAGCCGCGGAATTTGTAATCGGCCAAACGCAGGAATACATTTGGCCCTTACGTATGGACATCACACAACAGCATCCAGTATAGCACTCCAATTTGGCTGGTTGATAGAATTCTATTCGAATGGGGCTCTATGAGGGATTAGCTATCTTGTTCAAATGTATTTGAATGGCATTGCAGAGTGTCTCCGGCTCGTCCGTGCCGATTCTGTAGACCCTGCCGTTCTTCATGGAAACTTCCACTGCTTCCAGGCCGCTGACATTATACATCCAGCCCCTGTCCAGCTTTCGGATCCCCCATCCGAAATACCACTTATTGCGGACAGGTTTGCACGCCTCAATTTCTTCCAATTTAAAACTCGTCTTAATTAATCCGATTCCGAATCTAACTTTAAGCTCCGCGTCATCCGACAATGACTTGCAGACGATAGAAAAGAGGTATCAACAGAAACAAAATTATGCAGCCCACTGCATTTATTGTTTCTCCATGCAGGTCCCAGAGCAGCGCCCGTTATAGATTGCCGGCCACTCCCACCACAATTATCATCAACCATCCGATTTGATCGTGCCGATACATTAGTTTCTTCCTTTAGATCGTCCGGTGCTTTTGTTCAAGTGTACATGTTATGTCGATTTAACAGGAGTTCCCGCTGAAAAGAAAATGAATTCGCGGACGCCTTCCCCTATTCTTTGGCCCCATGCGCCTTGAAATATTCTACGACTTCTTGATTGCTTTCCTCTTTTGCTATTCTCAAGGCTGTCCACCCATCGCGCGTCTTTCGCATTGACATCTGCCCCTTTCTACAGCAGCCATTTCAGAACCTTCAGATCGCCTCCACCGGCAGCACTGTGCAGTGCTGTCCAGCCATTGATAGTCTTGGCATTGACGTCTGTGCCACTTTCTAGCAGTGTTTTCACCACCTTCGGGCTACGTTTCCAGGCCGAGCCCATCAGTGCTGTTTGACCTTCTTTGTCTTTTGCATTGAGGTCGGCCCCCTTGTCGATAAGGAGCTTCACCACATCTCCTTTGTCGCCGTCGGCAGCCCATATCAGAGCCGTCCGCCCCTCATTGTCTCTGGCATCGACATTAGCTCCTTTTTCTAGTAGCAAGAGCGCGAGCTTTGTTGCGTCTTTATCGCGCCCTTTGCTCATCTTATCGCCAGGGAGCCGATGCATCTTTGCCAGATAATCGTCGCTGACGGCAGTCATCAAAGAAGTCATGCCAGCACTGTCTCTAACATTGACATCGGCTCCCGCCCCCAGAAGTGCTCTCACCACATCCAGGTTGCCTGCGTCAGCCGCCTCCATGAGGAGCGGCACGCCAAATATACCCTTTGCGTTGGGATCAGCCCCCTTCGCCACGAGTACTTTCAGCACTTTCGGGTCTCCTGAAACAACTGCGGCGGATAGGATTGTCCCGTCCGCTGCATTGATAGCAACTCCTTCGCTGCGAAGCAGCTTCACCGCTTCGAAATTGAAGCGAGAGTATGGCGTTGGTAAGGGCATATTTCTTTCCTTGCGAAGTTTCAGATCAGTTCCTTTGTTAAGAAGCAGTTTCATCACTCCAACGTACCCTTTATCTGCAGCCGCCCCGAGAGCCATCATCCCTTTAGGGCTCGTCGCATTAACGTCAGCCCCTTTGTCGAGAAGCAGTTTCGTTTCTTCGAGGCGGCCTTTTTCGGCAGCCTCCATGAGCAACGTAATGCCATTATGGTCCTTTTCATTGGCATCGGCTCCTTTTTCCAAAAGCAGCTTCACCACCTCCAAGTTACCTTCCACTGCTGGCCACCATAGCGGCGTCGCTCCGTCCTTGACCCACACCTTTACGTCAGCACCTTTGTCCAAAAGCAGCTTCACCATGTCCACATAACCTTTTCGAGTGGCGTTCCACAGGGCTGTCCCGCCTTCCTTGTTTTGCGCGTTGACATGAGCGGCTTTAGACAGAAGGACGTTCGCCACTTCCAATTGCCCTCTATAGGCAGCCGCCATTAGTGCCGTATCGCCATCGCTGTCCCTTCCATTGACATCGATGCCCTTGTCCAGAAGAGCCCTGACTTGCAAAAGGTCTCCATTTTGTGCTGCGCTTATGAGCTGTTCGGTGAGATTGGCAGCTTCCTTTGCACATACAAGCCACGAGAATAGCGCCAGAACCGCAACCAGAGCCAGCCATCGTTTCGTGATCTTGGGAATTCGTCGAGTTTTCATGGGAACTCTCCAATGCATGCTAAGACACTGATCTCAAAGACCGCAGAGGAACCCCATTTTCTGTTTTTTTTTCTCAGCGTTCTCTGCGTGCTCTGCGGTGAATCTTCCTAATGGTCACAAAAGAGAATTTCGAGGTAAGCAATAATTTCGGGAATCCTGACGCGACAGGGCCGCGTCCCCGCGAGATTTTGTCAAATCCGGACCGGCCTTTGCCTCAGGTAAGCGTTCTCGGAGCCAACTTTTCGATCTTCAGGCAAAGAGCGGAGCGATCAAGGGCTTCAACATCCGTGGACTGGCGGATGACTCCATAACCCTTTTGCCTGTAACGTTCATCATTGTGCATGACAATGGCCTTTGGAATGAATTTCAACTGATAGCCCGCGTCAAAAAGTCTCTTGGAAAAAGATACATCCTCGCCCTGATAAAATCCGAGGTCCTCATTCCATGAGTGCTCGCGGAATATGCAGTCCTTGTAGATCCCGTATCCTCCCGTCACATACTGGCATTTGTCGAACATCTCATTATAGGACCTCAGGAAAGTGGCGTTCTCGATGAAATTCACCCAATCACAGTACCTGCTTAGATCAGGGTTCACTATTATTCCGGTAGCGACATCAAAGTCCCCTTTGATTTCGCTCACCGCGTCCGCCCACTTTGGGTGAAGCAGGAAATCGTCATCCAAACAGACAAATTTATTGAACGTGGCCTCTGTTGAAATGACATTGCGCATAGCTCCCAATCTGCCTTCAGCTGCGGCTTTATCCATGTGGAATTTTCGTATGCCGATGTTTGAGGGGATTTCATCGACACAGCCTGCAATAAGAATTTCATACATTTCAGGCTTCAGGTTTTGACGATGAATTGTTTCGATCAGCCTGGCCAATTTTTCATTTCTCTTACCATTAGTAATTATGCCGAAACTAAAGCCATGGGGCTTAAAGGAATTCCTGGTCTTTCCGGCTCGAGTGGGCGGAAGAGCCTTCCCGAAATCGTTCAGCAGCTCCATTCGCTCGGCCAGTGTCAGGATTTCGAGCCTGTGAATTGCAGTAACATTCTCAAGAAGTTCATTTCTGAGGATTTCGATTTCTTGCCTGAGTATCGCCCTATCGCTATCCCCCGAACCTTCGAGTTCGGAGCGTAGGGTTTCGATCTCGCGTCTCAAGGCATTGACGCTGTTGGCGTGGCCGCCATTCAGCCCTTGCTTTAATTCTTCGATTTCGCGTTTCAGCGATTCAATTTCTTGATTTTTGCCATTCAAAAGTAGGGATTTGAGGAAAGAACCGATTTTGTGTCTCAGTCCCTGAACGAACATAGGCCGTTCCTCCTGACAAAACAGTGGTGCGACTATATTCATAGTAGCCGCAACTGCGCAAAAGTTCCACTTGGTTAAACGCTCGACAGTTCCATGAAGAATTGCAGTCAGGTTGACGGCATGGCGCCTCCATGTCATCAAACCGGGAAGTAAGAACCATTCGCAGGTCTTCCGAACCATCTTCCGGGCCGAAGACGTATCGGCTCGGAAAACCTAGACAAAAACAATGTGTGTCCAGCGAAATCGCCCCATGCGAGAAAGCTCCGGAAGGCCGGAAGCTTAACCAATTTATATTAAAGCATGGCCGGACTGAGTTCAACTGAAATTTTCTGCTTATGTCAACTATTCAGTTTTCGGACGGGAAGAAACGATTGCGGCCCCGACGGGGCCGACCAGCGGTAGCCACGGGTGAAACCCGTGGAAGAAGGAACCTCAGCCTAGCAGGGACGACCCTGACGGGGCCAACCAAGAGCAACCGTTCCGGAAAATTGGTGGACCCCTGTTCGGGGTCCATAGCGGGCTGGTGATTGACCGTTTTCCGTGGGTTTGCACCCACGGCTACTATTGGATGGCCCCCTTTGGGGCCCCGTCGTCATTCCCCGCGTAATCGAAGCATTACAGACTAGCGCTCATTTCTGTTGACACATCGGCTTGGGGAATGGTACGAGAATATTTGTTTTGTATTGCGAACTAGAGTTCGGTAGGTCGAACTAATGATACCTGGAAGGGCCAAAACAAACGAAAAATACCTGGCGCCTGCTGTCGAGCAGGCCCTGCGCATATTGTTTCGCATGGCGGAGGCCGAATCGACCCACATGAACTTGACCGAAATTTGCCGGAAATTGGGCATACATAAAAGCACAGCCTTTTGTATTCTCAACTCATTGCGGAAATTTGGCCTGGTTCAAACGAGCGGCAAAAGAAAAGGTTATACCCTTGGCCCAGGGCTGATCGGTCTCTCAAGAAGATTCCTTGACACCCTCAGCGCTCCAAAGCTTGCGGAGCCTCTGCTGGCGGAACTTGCCACTAAGGCTGGCGCTACGGCGGCCCTTGGGTTGATCGCGGAGAAAAACGTGTTTGTCGCGGCCAAACACGAAGGTGGCCGAGAAATCGGGATCACAATGCGCGTCGGCCATCGATTCCCCCTTACGTACGGCTGCCATGGCAAAGCCATTGCCGCCTTTCTTTCCGACAAGGAACTCGATGCCCTGCTACAGCATGAAGAGGTCTACTTCCACGGAGACCCTTCGAAATTTGATAGGGACAAGCTCAATGAGGAAATGAGTAGATGCCGTCGAGAATGGTTCGCGGAGGACTTGGAAGAGATGGTCCCGGGGCTCAACGTTGTGGCGGCGCCTGTCCTGGGTCCCAACGGACGCCCCATCGGATATATGGTAGCGCTCGGGCTGGCGTCTGCAGAGGCTGCCCGACAGTGCGGGCCGCTGGTGGCGGAAGCGGGCAAAACTCTGTCACGCCGTCTAGGCGCCGAGATAGAGGGATGAAGAGTCGACCAAGCGGCGGGGCATGAAGATAGCCTCGGGTCGAGAACTTTGTGATCGACCATGGGAGCGGATATGGCCAAAAGACTGATACTGAAAGAGCTGAGCCGTTACCGGATCGACACCTATGCGGACATCATCTACAGAAATGCGCTCCTTCACGGAGATAAGGAGGCGTTTATATGCGGTCGGAAAAGAATAACCTTTGAACAGTATAATGAACGAGTTAACTCACTTGTCCACGGTCTGCGCTCATTAGGACTCTCGAAGGGCGACGGTAGTCGGCATCCTTTCCTGGAATTGCCTCGAATGCGCAGACGTCAACGGCGCAGCCATGAAGGGCGGATTCATCGTTTCTGCCTTCAATCCCCGGCTCCGGACAAAGGAATTGGACTACTTAATAAACTATTCCGAGGTGAAAGCTCTTATCGTGGGTCCGGAACTTGTGGAGGGGGTGGAAAAGCTGCAATCGCGGCTGCACAATGTTCAACATTATGTGTCCCTCGAAAGTTCGGTCCCCGGCATGGCGCCCTATGACGGGCTGATCGAGGCCTTTCCGCCGGATGAGCCCGATACGGATATTAGAGAAGACGATAAATTCATCATCTTTTATACGAGCGGGACCACCGGGACCCCCCGCGGAGCGGTCTACACTCATGCAAGCAAGCTCCGAGAAGCCAAGAACAAAGCTCTTCAAGCTGGGCTGCGACCCGAAAACAAGCACGTGACGATCATGCCTCTTTTTCATATCGGGGGCTGGTCCCACTTCTGGGCATTCTTCTATGTAGGGGCGAGCAATGTGATCATGCCCAAGGGTCCCTTCGACCCCCACGCCGCTGTCCGGACAATTCAGGACGAAAAGGCGACGGACATCGATATCGTGCCGACCCATCTGTCGAGCATGTTGGCCAGTCCGGATATAGGCCGATACGATCTCTCCAGTCTTGAGAGGATGTGGTATGCGGCCTCCCCTATGCCGACCGAATTGCTCCGAAGAGGAATTGCAACTTTCGGCGAGGTCTTTGCCCAGGGGTACGGCCAATCTGAGTCCGGTCCGGACATCGCCATTCTCTCAAAAGAGTCGCACAAGGTCCTCGACAAGTCTCTTGAAGAGCAAAGAGTTCTGGCATCTTGCGGTCAGCCCTGCATGGGCGTGCACGCGCGGATCGTCGACGATGGAGACAACGACGTGGAGCCGGGAGTGATCGGCGAAATCGTCGTCCGGAGTAAAGCGCTTATGACCGAATACTGGAAGATGCCCCAAGAAACACATGACACGATAGTCGATGGATGGCTGCACACAGGAGACATGGGATATTACGATGAGAAAGGCTTCATCTACATCGTTGACAGGAAGAAAGATATGGGAACCTCTATTAATTACCCCGGCAACGTGGGATTTTCCAAAATACTTCGTTTCGGCATAATTTGAGCCGGATTTTGAGCAAGATTCAGGTAGAAACTCTGCTTTTTCGGGGTATTCCCCGCTTTTTAAGCTACTGCGGGCGCATCTCTCCTAATGTAGCGTAACGCAGGTTTGCAGCACGCACATCACGCTTGATCAATTGGACCAGACGCTTCATGTTGTAGACGAGGTTCATCATGCCAATCTTGACATTCGCGCGCGCCAAACCAATGGTGCGCACAATATGGCCGCCCATTGCATGCTGTGCGCCAAATATATGTTCCACCCGTGCTCTAGTCTTCGACTTGATCCGATTTGATGCCTTTTGCTCGTCGGTAAGAGGATGGCCGCGGGCCCCTTTTTCATGGATCTGACTTTCAAACTCATTAGCAACCAGCCGCTCTTCGCGCTCTTTGGAACGGTATGCGCTGTCTCCGTATATCGGGCGCTTCTTACCGTCGGTATCGATTGTCTGATCCAGGAGTTCTTCAAACACCTGGCTGTCATGCACCGCCGCATCGCTCACTGCGTAACTCTGCACCAGCTTGTTGGCTTCGTCGGCATTTATATGGTTTTTGTAGCCGTAGTGCCTCTCTTCATTCTTCTTCGTCCAACGTGCATCAACATCCTTCTGACGCCGTTTGGCCGGCTTCTTGTCCCACACTTTAGGTGGCTCTCCTGCCTTGATGCCGGCGTTCTCTTCTCGACTGTTACGTTGACGTGGCACTTCAACAAACGTGGCATCAATCATTTGCCCCGCACGCGCCACATAGCCATGCATCGCCAACTGCTCATGAAACTTCGCAAACAGCTCATCAACCAAGTTCAACTCTTTCAGGCGTTCACGAAACAACCATACCGTCTTGGCATCCGGTACCCGGCTTTCAAGCTGTAACCCCAGAAATCGCATGAACGATAGACGATCCCGAATCTGATATTCAATCCCATCATCCGACAGGTTATTCAACTGCTGAAGCACCAAAATCTTGAACATTAGAACCACATCAATCGGCTTCGCCCCTGCGTTACTCTTCCTGGCTTTCTCATACACAACATTCAAGCTGGGTCGAAATGCTTCCCAGTCAATCTGCTCTTTCAGTACAACCAACGGATCACCCATCTCTGTCAGCTTGGCTGTACGCTCATGAATATCGAAAAAACCGGGTTGAAGGCGAATTGGCATTTTGATCTTTCTCCGTGTCTGGGATACTCTTGCTCCATAACACAGCGGCACCCAAAACACTTACACAATACGCTGAAGATCGATCAATTTTTAGAGGTGCCCATATGATTATCACGGGTGGCGAGAACGTTTACCCGCGAGAAGTGGAGGAGGTCCTCTACCGCCACCCTGCGGTCTTGGAGGCCACGGTCATAGGCGCGCCGGACGATAGATGGGTGGAACGAGTCCACGCGATAATCACTTTGAAGGAAGGGCTGGAGGCAAGCCCGGATGAGATCATTAAGTTCTGCAAGGAACATCTTGCCTCCTACAAAGCTCCAAAGTCCGTCGAATTTGTGGACTCCCTGCCCAAAAACCCGCAGGGAAAGATCCTAAAGAGAGAACTCCGAGAAAAATACCGGCAGGGGAAACAAAGAAAAATTTAGTTAAGGATAGAGAGATAGAAATGACAGTAGCCAAGCCAAATCGTGTTAATCACAAGGCGCCAAAGACACGCCGAGTCGGCTTAACCGTGAATGGACAGCGCCACCAGTTCAATGTGGGAAGCGAAGCCGGCGAAATCTCCCCGACACACACGCTGTCCTGGACGCTAAGGGAGACACTCGCTCTCACCGGGACCAAAGTTTCTTGCGACCAAGGCGCATGCGGTTGCTGCACGGTCATCATAGATGGGAGGGCTGTGCTGTCCTGCAAAGTCCTGACGATTGAGTGCGACGGAAAGACGATAACAACAATAGAAGGCCTGAAGGACCCGAAAACAGGCGCGCTCGATCCACTTCAACAGGCGTTTATAGACCACACTGCGTTTCAGTGCGGCTACTGCACTCCGGGAATGATTATGACCGCCAAGGCGTTACTGAACGAAAACCCGCGGCCAACGGAAGGAGAGGTCAAAGAAGCTCTTTCCGGCAATTTCTGCAGGTGCATAAGCCATTACCAGGTGATCAGGGCTGTCATGTCGGTCGTCGAAAAGGGGAAATAAGTATGGGGAATGGTTACAGATACATTGGGAAGCCGATTCCGCGTAGGGACGCTGCGGAGATAGTCACAGGGGCCGCCCTATACCTTGACGATCTGAAATTTCAGAACCTACTCCACGGAAAAGTGCTGAGAAGCCCTCACGCCCATGCTCTTATCAAAAGAATTGACAAGAGCAAGGCTGAAGCGCTGCCGGGCGTAAGAGCAGTCCTCACCTGGGAAGATAACCCCGGTTGGAAGGGCGGCACACCCAGGAATCTGCGCCTTCTCGATAAAAAAGTCAGGTATGTGGGTGACGCTGTGGCACTCGTTGCGGCCGACACGGTCGAAACCGCGGAAGCTGCATTGAATCTTATCGACGTAGAGTACGAAGTACTGCCCGCGGTTTTTGATATAGATTCGGCCCTTAAACCAGGCGCTCCGCTCGTTTACGATGAATACCCCGGCAATGTCATACCCGGCGGCACTATGATCTTCGGGCCTAACTGCCTTAAGGGCCTACAGATGGGTGACGTGGAAAAAGGGTTCGCAGAAGCGGATGTCACCGCCGAAGGTACCTTTGGGTACGAGAACATCCCCAATGCTCTTCCCGCTGAATCCGTGGGGGCTGTGGCCGTGTGGGAGGGACCGAACAAGGTCACCCTCTGGGGTACGAGTCAGGCCCCGTACATGGACAAGGTCATCCTCTCCAGCGTCTTCAACAGGCAAGTCGAGGTGAGATGCATCGGAAACCAACGTGGGCGGCAGTTTCGGAACAAAGTGCATGTGTTGGCAGGTTCAAGCCTATGCGGTCCTTCTGAGCAGGGCGACCGGCAAGCCGGTAAAGGTCATGTTCACGAAGGAAGAACACATGGCCGCTTTCACTCTGAGGGTCGGTTCCCGGATTCATGCCAGGGTAGGCATGAAGAAAGACGGTTCATTAACCGCTATACAGGGTACGTGGCTCGTTGACTCCGGCTACTATTCCTTCACTACGCAAGCTCAGGTCGCTGTCGGATTAGGCGAACTCATGATCATGGCCCAGTGCCCCAACTGGGACCTGAAAAACACTATTCTGGCCACAAACCGGAACGCCTCCGGCATCACAAGGGGCTTTGGAGGTCAAGAATTAAAGTGCTCATTCATACCTATTCTGTGTCTCGCAATGGAAAAGGCAAATCTTGATCCATTCGAAGTGCTCAAGAAGAATTTCGTCAAGCCCGGCGGAGGATACTTCTGGCGAAACGGTCAATGGTATGATTATCGAGGCATCGACTATTCCGCCGCTATGGACAAGGGCGCCGAACAATTCGGCTGGAAGGCGAAGTGGAAGGGCTGGCTCACTCCCACCAGCGGTGAATGGAGCGAAGCGGACAGGGATCGGTGTGGGTGTGCACGGAAACGCCGACGTAGGCGAAGATTCCGCGGAAGCTTATGTGCAGATCGACAATAGTGGCTCGGCCACGATCTTTCTATGCGCGGCAGAGCACGGTACCGGTCAGAAGAGCAATTATGCCAAGATGGCGGCAGAAGCGCTTCAGATATCGCCTGACCGGATCTCCATGACCCCTGCCGATACGCTGGTGACGCCCTTCGAGTTCGGACCTGTCGGCTCCAGAGGGACTTACGCCATTGGGAGCGCTGTCATTAACGCGGCGGAAGACGCGAAGAGAAAATTATTCGAGTTTGCCGCCCCGAAACTGGGGGTGGACCCTCAAGACCTGGAGACTGCCGATGGAGTTGTCTTTGTTAAAGGGGACCCGGAAAAGAGCTTGCAATGGCGAGCCTTGGGAAACGACCGGACCATACTGGGGTACGGGCGATTTGAGCCGGATTTCACCTTGTGCAATTGCATGATGAGCTTTGTGGAGGTTGAGGTCGATACGGAGACCGGGAAGGTGACCTTGCTGCGGGTGGTCCTTGCCACTGACGTGGGTCAAATTATGGACCCGCAAGGTCTCGAAGGCCAGCTTAACGGGTGCATAGGTTCCGCGGGCGTCGACAGCGCCATCTTCGAAGAAACCGTCCTCAATCCTTCCTCAGGACACATCCTCAATGCGAACCTGATCGACTACAAGTGGCGGACGTTTGCCGAGCTGCCTGAAATCGAGCATGCAGTCCTGGAGTCGCCCATCCCCACCCACCGATTTCATGGGATTGGTGTAGGGGAAATCGCCACCTCTCCCGGGCCTTCCGCTGTGCTTATGGCCGTTTCGAATGCCCTCGGTTGCTGGCTCCATGAGTATCCGGTCACCCCCAATAGAGTACTGAAGGCGTTGGGCAAGATAGCCATGTAGAAAGAGGAGTCGCGAAATGAGACAGTTTGAGCACCATGACGCGCTCTCTATCAAAGAGGCGGTTAAACTCTTGAACAACTATGAAGGAAAAGCAAAGTTGATTGCGGGAGGCACGGACCTTTTGGGAGCTTTGAAGGACGAGGTTTTGCCTCAATATCCGCGTGCGTTGATCAACATAAAGACTATTGAAGGCCTTGACGTACATCAGGAACGATAAGAAAGGGCTTAGAATAGGCGCTCTGACGAGACTAGCCGATATCGTCAAATCCCCGGTGGTGAAAGAGGATTACAAACTGCTTGCAGACGCAGCGCATTCTGTAGCCACACCTCTTGTCCGTAACATGGCTACTATTGGCGGCAACTTGGCCCAGGACGTACGCTGCTGGTTTTACAGGTACCCTCGCCAAATCGGCGGACCCATCGCCTGTCTACGCAAAGGCGGGAAGTTTTGCAGCGCCCTAGCCGGCGACAACCGGTACCATTCCATATTTGGCGCCGCCGGTCTCACTGAACTCCCTTACGCAAGCAATAGCGCCGGCGGCGCGAACATCCCATCCTATCCCAGCAGCGTTCGGAAGGGTTGCCTCGCGGTAAGTCCGTCGGACATAGCCATCGCGCTCCTGGCCCTGGACGCTCGGATCGTCACCACAAAGCGGAGTCTCCCTGCGGAACTGTTCTTCACGGCCACAGCCATGAATTCGACCGTCTTGCAAGCGGATGAGCTAATAAAAGAGATTCAGATACCGAAGCCGCCGGCCGCCGCGAGACAACGGTACGAAAAATTCACTCTTAGAAAACCGGTTGATTTCGCGGTCGTGAGTGTGGCTTCGGTTCTGACACTCGACAACGGGGTGTGCAAAGACGCACGCATTGTGCTTGGCGCCGTGGCCCCCGACCCTGTTAGAGCACGAAACGCGGAAGAAGCGATAAAGGAGTGGACTCTTGATGAGGGCATTGCGGAGGAAGCGGCCAAGCTTGCGCTTGCAGGCGCGAGGCCGCTCAAAATGAATCACTACAAGGTGGAAATCGCGAAAACGCTCGTGAAGCGCGCTATTCTAGGCTGACACTCAGGGGCTCAATGACTGGAGCTCCAATTCGTCAATCACGCGTTGCTTATCACTAGTGGGAATCAAGTTCGACTTCTCTACTTCTTCGATGGCTTCTCGCTCCACCCTTTTGATCAGACTTCTCCGATCCGCGGCATTAATCTCATATCTACGGCAAAAGCCTTCGAGGGTTTCCGGAAGGGCCTTAAGGCCTCTGAGTGTGACGCCGGCGATCTGGAACTTCCAGTAGAGCGCCCGAACTTCCATGCAATCCGTTTCGGATAGGTGTGGGTTACAGGCCCGCAAATTTCTATTGCTGATATCAATGGTGGCAGCCAATTGCGCATCGTAATTCCGGACCGACGCTTGCCCGCTTTGCTCGAACATCCGGTAATGATAGAGCGCTTCCGGAATAATGCCGGTATTATCTTTTGCGGACATACGCGACCAAAGATCGTAATCCTGGGCATAAAGCAATGTCTCGTCGTACGCTCCTTGCCTGAGGACCGACTGTTTCTTCAACATCATGGCGCCGTGTCCGTAATTGTTATGAAACTGCAATCTCCAGAGCCGGTAAATAGGGTCTGTTATGAGTTCCTTGGTCTCTATTAATTCTCCCTTCTCATCGATAACGTCAAAAAAAGATCCCAACAAATCAATCTGATGATGCGCTTCCATTTCCTTGATTTGCAGATCGAATCTATCGAATCTACAAACGTCATCAGCGTCCATCCGGGCGATATAGTCTCCGCGGGCCAAACGCAAACCTCTGTTGAGAGACCTAGCCAACCCCATGTTTTCTTGACGGAAGAGCCGAATTCGGTCGTCTTTGTATTCGCTGATAATGTCTTCAAACGGCTCTTCAGACCCGTCATTTATGATTATAAATTCGAAATCCCCGAAGGTTTGGCTAAGAACGCTTTCAACGGCCTCCCGCAAATAGGTTTGCTCGTTGAAGACCGACATCAACACGGTGATTTTCGGATTCATCATCCGCGTTCATGCCTCTTGATAAGGGTATTTCGGCTGATCTGGTCGGTGGCGAGCCGTGGAACTGCCTCAGCCCAGATCTCTCCCCACCGAGCCTCTTGATGAATTACATCGAGACCCGCGTCGGCCATTTCAGCGGCAAAACTCTCCAGGGTATATTCGGCCAAATGGGTAGGATCAAGCCGGTAGTCTATCCCGAGTTCCTGTTTTAAGGGCACCCGCCAGTCACGCTCGAAGACGGGCACGCGCAACAGGATGCGTGACGGCCTGAGCCTCTCGACCATCTCTCGGAGAAACTGTGATCTGTTCGGCAGATGCTCCAGCACGTTAGACAAAATAACAGCGTCAAAAGGTCCTTCCAGCGGTGGTCCGGAGCACATCGGCCAGATGATAAGCAACGCCCGGATGGGCGTGCTTTTCACGGGCAATTCTAATATTTTCAGGATTGAGATCTATTCCGAAAACATTCGCGGCCGATTTCTCGGCAATATCGTAGGATAGCGCTCCGATGCCGCAGCCGACGTCTAATATCCGCTCACCTTTCTGTACTCGTTGGATGAAAAAATCGTGATAACGGGTGTGGCGATGTTTCGTATGGACTCCGCCATCATAATCCACAGCGAGCCAACCTTGTAATGGGTAAAGAGCTGTGTCGAGGCCGAAGAGAAACTTCAGCCCTTCAGCGGGGGACAATGCGCGGGCCCTGGTGGAGGCTGCGTCGACGAGCAGATCGTGGAGTTGCTCGTTCGGCAATCTTGACAGGAGTGGTTTTATAAGGCGATAAACTAATTGACTTATGAATTTCCGTAGCGTCATCTGCCCTTCGCGACCTCTTTCAGCATAGCCAACTCCATTTTCCCAATCTTGGCGAGCGAATAATTTTCAACCACATATTGCCGGGCGTTGGTCCCCAATTCCCTGCGCAGGTCAGGTTGAGCCAACAATTCCTCCAGCGCCACTCGAATACTTTGAGGATCGGCGCCACATAAAAATCCGGTTTCACCGTGCCGGATGAGTTCTCTAATTCCCGGGGAATCGGCGCCTAACACGGCGGCTCCGCATGACATGGCTTCCAGGATTGTTTTGGGATGCCCCTCGTAAAGCGAAGGCAGCACGAAGATACCGGCTTTATTGAGACGCTCCGGTAGCTGGGAATTAGGGACATTGCCCTCCCAGGTTACACGGCCGTCCAGGTCTGCAAATTTTTTCTGTAGTTGGGGACGAAGTTTGCCTTCACCTATCAGTATCAGACTCACCGGCAACGATCGGACGGCTTCCAGCAGCGCTTCAAGGTTTTTTTCCGGGGCTATTCTCCCAATGAAGAGCAGCGCTCCGCCCCGATTGCTCTCCTCATAGGGCTTGAACAGTTCCGTATCCACATAGTTGGGTATCACAAGGGCACGATCGCCTATTTCAGGAAAGCGTCGCAGGACATTCTGTCTCATTTCATTTGTAGTCACCACCACCCGGTCCGCGGCGCTAAACACTTTGGCCTCTACTCGGCGGGCTTCCACCGCCTCGGGTGAATTGTCTCCGTTTTCAAGCGCCGCATTGAAAGACCACATATATCCGCAGCGCGCTACTAAAGGCTTGCGGAACAGGCGCGCGGCCCAGAGCGCCAGTTCACCGCCGTAAGTTTGATTTGTTTTGATAATGTCCGCGGCGCCGAGCGCACGACCATGGAGGGAAAAGAGACGATTTTCGAATTGTTCCAGCGGCAGGCCGGCCTCGTTGCACAGGATACGAATTCCGCCGAGGCGGTCTGAGTATTCTAGATCGGCGCCGTCGCCATAGGTTACAAAGCTGATATCCAGGCCGTGGTCAGCCAGAAAACGATAGAGCGCTATCTCGCGGTCAAGATTCCCTACCATGCTCCAGGTGCGCAGAGATACACCCCGGGTAAAAAACAAAACGAGACGTATATTCATTGGACGACTTCTCGGATGAGCGCAAGGTATTTCTCGGCTACCTCATCCATGCTGGAAATCGCTATAACTCTTTGGTACATTTGGTAATTGTCTACAATTTTGTCCAACTGCGGGAGAATCTCGGACTCACTCTCGAAAGGAAGACCTCCGTAACCGACCAGCTCAGGATGCCCGCCGTCATTCAGGTAAAGAGCAGGCAATCCGCACGCCATAGCTTCTATGAGGGCATTCGAACAAGGATCGTTTTGACTGGCGGTAATGTAGATGTCGTGCGCCTTAAAATTTCGGCCAATTCTTCCGACGAAACCGGGGGTATATGTTTGGCCCGACTGAATTCTTCGGACACGTTTCCCACAAACGTATATTCGTACCGATCCCAATCCAGGTGTTCTTCAATCCATTTGTAGGTCGGACCGCCTTTTCGTGGATTGTTTGACCAGCTCGACGAAATCAGACGAGTTTTTCGACCCAGGATCAAAAGGCATCCGGCCTATCGGGATGGAAGATTTCCGAATCGACCGCATTGTGAATTACAACAGGGGTCGAAGGCTTATACCCCATCTCGACTATGTGTTGATAACACCACGCTGATTGCAGCACAGTTGCGGAAGCAAATTGAGCGTTCAAGCGATAGCAGAGTTCATCCTTTTCTCGGTCGAATCCCCGAATCAGGAAAATAGGTCCGTCTATGCGATGGATCACATTCAATTTGTGTTTTCGACTGAATTCCAGGAACCTGTCCACGTCGAAATGAATGGAGTTAAGAATAAAAGCGTCAATATCTTCATTCAGTTCATTTTCCCGAACATTGATTCCTCGCCGCAGCAGCGCTTTGCGCAACGCCAGCATGAACTGATTTCCCCCGCCATATGGCGGCTCAAAAAAGGTATGCCACAACCCTACCGTGAGTCCGTCGGATCGAGATTTAAGCACACCGGGGGCTCGGTTTCCGTTGCGAGGTTCGGCGCCAATGCTGGCCGCGGGTTGATTCCGGGATGAATCCAGTTTGGGGACAGAGTCTATGTTCTTGTAAACATCGAGGAACAAGTTAGTAACCGATTCAGGGCGATGCTTGCTGTAAACCCGTTCGTAATGCTGGGCTACCGTATCAGCCAGAGAGTCTTCCAGAATGTCCTTCTTTATCAAATCAACCGCATCCGGCGGAGTCTTGAAGATGCAGCTCGGGTCGAGGAAATCTTCGGCCAGCCCCACAGGGGAACTGATAATTTTGCGCCCTGAAGCAGCGGCCTCAAGGATCGCGTGAGGCCCGCCTTCAGAGCGACTTGCCACTATATAGAGATCGATGAGATTATAGAGCAGATTGAGAACATCTCGGGTGAGCGAATTTCGGTCAATGTCATCGGCTTCCGTGAAGTGCCCGATGTAAGTGAAAGGTATGCCTGCTTCTTGCGCCTTATTTATCAGCCAATGGCGTCGAGGACCCGCCAAAACCAGGTGAAACTTCATGCCGAGCCGTTGAAGGCCCAGGAGGATTTCGAGAAGGACGTCAGGGCCTTTCACCAGCTTGGGTCGGCGGAGGTCCGAACCTTCGGTATCGCGCTGGAAGCTTCCTATGAGATAAGCATCCGTGGGAATTTTCCATTTTTCTATCAACGCGGCCAAATCGGGACTGTCATGCTTCAAAGGCCGGAAGATTTCCACATCCACCATATAGGGTATGAGACTGGTCTCGATACCAATGCTCCGCATTTGCCGATGCGCGCGAGAAGTCGGCGTAATCCATCGGCCCACTATTTCCATGGCTCTACGATGTTCCGGAACGGCAAAATAGCGGAACGGTTCCCCGGGAACGTGACAGAGTATGCGTTTTCCGACCAACTGTTCCAAGGGCAGCCCAATCAAGCTGAACCACCAGGCCGAGTGGACGATTTCACATGACTGCAGAGTCCACCAGGTCTACGATGCCCTCAATGGCCCGACCGATGAGCTTCAGATCCTCATCCACAGCCCAGCCGATGCCGTCGCCACCGGTTAGATATACTTTCGGTTTCTTCATTCTTTCATCGCCTTGATGCCGAATCCGGTGGTGAATCCATCGAGTGGGCTTTTGTCTCCTTCATCCGAATCGCTGTCCCATGCCAGAGCTTTCGATTTGGCGAAGGAAACTATTCTCTCCAAGAATGTCGCAGGCCAGGGCTTTGACAGAAATCCGCTATTTCTCTTCCGAACCGCTAATTCGCGCAGCATATCCGTGAGGACACACCAGAAGCCTCCCTGCTTTTCGATCTGCAATGCGCTAAATCCTGCGGAGCGAAGCGTCTCGGACCAATAATAATCCGTATAGCGCCCATAATCGTAGGGGTCTCCGTGGATTCGAGTCAGAAACGGAACACAGATCAGGAGCGTCCCGCCTTTTCGGAGAATTCTGAAGATTTCACTCAGCACAACAGGCGGACATGGCACATGCTCCAGCAGCTCCGAGCATATCACTGCATCAAAAACGGCTTCGCGAAAGGGCAAGGAGGATGCCTCGGTCTGCAAATCAGGCTGTTTTGCTCGGGAGAGGTTCGCGTAAATGACTCGGAAATCATATCTTTCTATATCGAAGACCCCTCGCTTACCAATACGGTTCCCGCCAAGGTCCAGCACAAGCGAGCCGGCCGGTAGAGTCGGCGCATAGCGGAAGTGAAATTCGTCTATCAGGCGCCGCCGAAGGGAGGAACCCAAATCTTGCAACAGCATTTTATTGCTCTTTTGAGGGCTCATTGCTTCCATGACGGATTATCCGATAACAATTGGATTCAAGAACTACACATTCGCAGCGAGGTGTTTATCAACTGCGCTTATCCACTCTTCAGCAGTTGTTCCCTTACTATGTAGACCCGACGATCTTCTGACTCCGCGACCCAGGTGCAAGAAAATGAGATTGCCTTCATCATCGAACGCGCGATCCACGTGAAGCTCTCTGAAAGGAGACGATGACGGAATCCGCGAGGCCAGTTCGGGCTGCCAGACTGTGTTAGAACATGAAAATACCTGATACCCGGCCTCCCGCAGTTTTATTGTCACTCGATCACCCACGTCCAGGTCGGGGAGTTCCGGAAAGAAATCAAGGTTGAGCCTCTTGAACTCTCGGAAATCAACCATATATCCAAGCACGTGCAATACACCTTCCGGTGTGCGGGTCTTGTCCAATCGGACACCGGCCGCACGGACATTTCCGGCGATCTTGGATCTTAGAAAAGACAGCCAACCGGCCCGACACGGTAGGGCGTCCATATGCAGGGACATGAAGAAACGTACGCCTGGGTCCATAAGCCGGACGGCAATTTCCAATCCTACGGCGTTGGCGTAGCTTCCCCAGGCGCCTTGATAGGCTGCCGAGGCGTCATTGGGCCTCGTGCCTCTGGCTTCGCTGGGTAGGGGCTCTGTTCGATTGAGCGCCAGATTAATATCAGGGCAGTCCAAGAGCCAAGTGAGGTTTTCTCGCGGTGAGTTGTTGTCGATCACCCATAGTTCATGCTTTTCGGGCGTGAAAGCTTTGACGGAACGGATACAGACTCGTAGCAACTCCCTAGCTATCTGATTCTGTTGATATGAGACCACCACGATGCGCGGGGCCTCCGCTGCGCAGATAACCCGGCGGAAAATCTCAAGATCGTATTCTCGACCATCCAGATTGAGATTTTGCAGAACAGGACCGGCGGTAGGGTCTTGCATCGGCGCTAACATTCTTATACTTGTTTCTTGTGATGACTGCTTTATTGTTTCCGTTTCCTTGGGATCTATGTAGCAGGACATCGTCCGCCTATAGATCTCCGGATTTAAGCTCATCATTGATGGGCAGCAATTCCCATTTGCAGGGGCCCGCTACGATGCCCCGAGCCCTGTCGGGACCGATGACTGCAAAACTCAAAACTCCGGCAAGGCGCTCCAGTGTTTCAAAGGACGCCCCATCCCTTACTGCGAAATGTATCTCATAGGCTCCGTTCATCAAGTAATTTTCAGGATACCATGCCCTCACGAGATATCTGCTGGGCGGCCCGGGCTCGGCAAGACCGTCTTCCTGGGAAATGTTCCATTTACAGAGTATCCCCTGGGCATTGAGAATACCGATGGAAAACATGGGCCGTTGAAGCGGTCTGTTCAGGCGCAGATCCACCTCGATACCGAAGGGCGCGCCGGAACGGATTTCAGTCAGTGTTTGTCCGTCATCCCCGTAAAGCCTGGCGCTGTAAATGTTGGCTTCTTCGCTGGTAATACGGCTTCGCGCCCGATGTTCGAGCCTTTCCTTCTCGGACCGGAATACCAGTGTCTCATAAGCGTTTATGGCTTCCAGAGCAGATCCGGTCGCGACCACGCTGCCTTCTTCCAGCAATATTCCCCGGCGGGCCACGAACTGGAGTGTTTCAAGGCTGTGACTCACCAGAACCACCGTGGCCCCGCTCTCCCGCAGCTCTTTTACGCGTGCGAGGCTCTTGTTCTGGAACTTCAAATCACCCACCGCAAAAGTTTCATCAATTAAGATTACTTCGCTCTCGATGTTTACCGCGACCCCGAAACCAAGACGCGCCAGCATCCCGCTGGAATACATCCTTACCGGTCTGTCGAACCAGGCGCCAAGTTCGGTGAAATCTTCTATCTCCGGCAACTTGAATTCAATCTCCCGTCGGGACAGCCCCATCACAGCGCCCAATAGTCGTACGTTCTCCCGACCGGTAAGCTCCATGTTCAGACCGGCATTCAGCTCTATCATCGGAAATATTCTGCCGTGGATTTCGACCCGGCCTCTGGTTGGCCCGGTTACTCCTGCCAAAACTTTGAGTAACGTGCTCTTGCCCGCGCCGTTCCGTCCGACGATTCCGATGGTTTCCCCTTTATGAATTTCGAGATTGACGTCCTTCAAGGCCCAGGGACCGTCATCCGCTGTGCCGCCGGCCTTGTTCCTGTTGGTCAGCAGGTTCCAGCCTCTCCGCAGAATCTCGGGAACGGGCAGACCATAGCGTTTCCAGAGCCCTTCTATTCTGATCATCACTTGGTCGGACATTGCATCCTCATAATACGTCCGCAAAATAACCTGAAAGCCAACGGAATATCGGCCACGAAAGAGCCAATAAGGCCGCTGTAATCACAATGGACATCCCCAAGGCATCGGCAGGGGGAGGAGATGCCTTTAGGAGCACATTGCGGAAGCCCTCGATAACGCCGACCATAGGGTTGAGCATATAAACGGATTGCCAATTTTCGGGAACCGTGCTCAACGGATAAATGACCGGAGTTACAAAGAGCCAAGCCTGAGTCAAGAAGGGCGTCGCGAAAATGAAGTCCTTCCTGAAAGTCCCTAAGGCGGCTATCAGAATGCCCACTGCGAACGATACCGCTATCATGAGAACCGTCAGAACCGGCAACCAAAGCAGAGCCAAACCGACACTGACTTTGAACCAAATCATCATGCCGGCTAATATAATTCCGGACATTAAGAAATCAAAAGCAGTGGCCGTCACGGCCGCCAATGGGAAAACCTCTCTCGGGAGGGCGATTTTTTTGATGATTTCCGCGTTGGTCATGATGCTGGGACCGCACGCGGCGACTGAATTCGTAAAAAAAGTCCATGGAACCAACGCCGCATAGCTGAACAGGACGTAAGGCAAGCCATCGCTAGGTATGTTTACGAATCCTCGCAACATGTTGAAAAGCAGCATCAAAACTAACGGCTGTAAGAAAGCCCACCAGATGCCTAGACTGGAACGCCTGTACCGACCGGTTAAATCCCGGACAACCAGCGCATATAACAGGCTAAAAAACTTGGCCAGCTTTTCCCCTCTGGGCGCGGCATTGATATATACGCCGGTATTCCAAGTACGAGGCGCGCTCAACATGCTATCCCCTTGCGACTGCTTTTGATTGTTGTTCTCATTCGTCATCGTCCTCGTTCTCTAAAGATTCATTCTCTTGCTCGCGATGCCTCTTCTTTTCCAGATAAACGAGAATCCATATGCCGACCTCATAGAGTATTAACATCGGCACAGCCATGAGAGTCTGATTTATAACATCCGGAGTAGGAGTAAGCACGGCTCCAATGACGAATGCCAGCACGACAAAATATCTGCGGCCTCTCTTGAGTTGCCCGCTATCAAAAATCCCGAGAAGCCCCAGGAAAACGATCACGATAGGTGTTTCAAAGACAGCGCCAAATGCGAGCATCAGGACCATGACAAGCGAAACATACTCGCGAATGGATATCATGGCCTTCAGATCAGCCGTCTGATAGCTAAGGAAAAATTTAAACGCGGCGGGGAATACAATGAAATAGGCGAAAAGAGCCCCTGTATAAAATAATAGCGTGGCCAGCGATATGAAAGGAACGGCCATTTTTCGTTCCTTAGCATAAAGACCCGGACTGATGAATTGCCACAGTTGATACAGGACATAAGGAAGAGTAACAAAAATTCCGGTAATAAAAGACACCTTCATGTAAATGAAAAACGGGTCCGGAAGCCCCGTGAATATAAGAGAAGACCCTTGCGGCAGAAGTTTTGTTATAGGAGCAGCCAATATGCCAAAAACCCGTTCTGCGAAAATCAGGCACACGAGAAAAGCGGCAAAGATGGCTATAGCCGCGTGTATTAGCCGAGTTCGAAGCTCTGCGAGATGGTCCAGAAACGACATCCGTGCTCCATTTTCATCCGACACGATGCTTTGTCCTTCCTCTGATTTCTTGCCAGGGTCTGTCGTTGCTCAAATATTATAACCAATACCGGGAGAAACTGCCCGACCGCAAATCGCATCAATTCAAAAATCCCCCCATTTTCTTCCTTCAACAAAGGGAGGTTAGGAGGGATTTTACAATGAAATTATTAGGTTGATGCGACAAAAATCTCGGTAATTACTATAACCCAATTAGGTTAGCACAGCAACTTGAGTCCGACAATGTTCGTGTAGAGACAAGAGGCGCCTTCAAGTCCTTTCATGTTGACGAAACGCCGTGAATGCGAATAATCTCCGACAACGGACTATAATATGATAACAGTATCCGGACGATCTCATCGCTTATCCCGGGGCGCCTTATCAGGGCTAACAAACTAAAGATGATGAAGAGTTAGAAGAATTGGGCGATTCACCACGCAGCGCCGCGCAATTTGAGAAGCAGGCAGATTCTCGGCCCGCAGAAACAGCGGAAGAATCGAACCTGAGCAGGCTTATTCGCGTCGAATCCCCCAAAGTCGGCCTCTGGGAAAAATGTCGCCGATGGTTCCGCAAACTCTTCGTGGAACCATTAGTTTACTCGTCCTGTCCTCCATGGTACGATGCGCGGGCGGTTTCGCTTGGCCTGACTATCGGCTTTCTCATTCCCGTCGGCGGACACCTCATCACTTTGGCGATCCTGCGAGTACTGTTCAGGTTCAACTACATGATTGCATTCGCTTTCACTTTCGTGAGCAATCCGTTAAACGTGGTACCATTATATTACGGCTACTATTGTCTGGGATCTGTCATTCTCGGAAGGTCAGTGGCTTTGGATTACGGCGTCTTCGAGAAGCTTATGAATCCGGTGATGGACAAGTCGTATTTCTGGGAGGCATTCGCCGCATTTATGGAGCTAGGCCATGAAATACTTGTCAGGTGGATTGTGGCGGCGGCCACGCTTGCGTTTATTTTTGGGACCATAGGATATATTGTCACATTCAAAGTGCAAAAAGATCGTTGCAAACGGGCGGCGGAAAAGCTGGGCGAGAAATACGAAAACTATGTGAAAGAGCTGGAAATTAAGGCTCGCTTGCGCAAAATCTAACTCAATATTGCTGAGGATTTTTTATGATGAGGCGCGGAGTACGCGCCGTTATTATTCAGGACACAGTCAAATTAATGCGATCACTTGTATCCATATTGTTGCAGATAGCTAAGCTGTCTATCACTTATCCCAAGATCATCATTGCGCTCTTTGTCGTGCTCGGAACCGTCGGTTTCGCAACTATGCCTTTGATAAACATTAGCACCGATCTCACCGCGGGTGTGGGCGCGACTGACCCGATAATTAATATCACACGAGAAAATAGCGAAATGTTTGGTGAGCAGGACGCGCTCATTATCGTGCTGGAATTCTCCGAGCCTCCCGGAGAGGCGCGACTATCGTTCATAAGAGATTTGGGAGAGACTGTAGCGGGTCTTCCAGGTGTTCGCCGCGTACGTTATCAATTTCTCGATCCGGAAGATTCGGAAAAGACAGATGTGCTTCTCAAGTATTTCCTGCTTGGTATGAATCAGCGTGAAGAAGAAGAGATCACTCGGATTTTCACGCCTACAAGTATCAAAGATAGTTTCAGACGTAACATCAATCGACTGTTCCTGACGCAAAATCCTTATTTGCAGAACCGCATTCTTGAAGATCCCTTGGAACTGGGTCGTTTTGTGGCCGACTCTATGACAAGAAGAGTGGGCTCTTTGAGCCTCGGAGATATCTACCTGCTTGTTGCCAGCCCGGATAGCACTACTTATCTCATTCAAGTCACGCCTGATTTCCCGAGCGCGGATCTCGTGCATGGGAAAGCGCTTATTGATTCACTCCAAACTAAAATTGCCTCGAGGATCTCCGAACTCAAACAAAATTTTCCGCAGAAAGAGGGGAAACCTAAGGAGATCAAGTGGTTTCTAACGGGGAAAACGGAATTCCACCGTGAATCCGATCAAATTTTTGACAAAGAGACCAACACTATCCTTCTGTTTTCATTGGTCATGGTTATTGGCTTGTTAATTGCGGTTTATCGGAGCTTTTGGGCAGGCCTTGTTCTATTCATACCGATTGCCGCCGGGGTCGGTCCCAATTATGGCCTGATATATCTCAGCTATAATGAAGTCAACCCGGTAGTAATGGGCGCCAGCGGAGTTCTTTTCGGGTTGGGGACGGATTATGGTGTCCACCTGTGGGGAAGCTTCAGGGCTGAAATAGATAAGGGAGTTTCCCCTGTTGAGGCGATTGTGAAGGTCTACGAGCACACCGGCCCGCCGGTGCTCATGGGAGGTTTAACCGGTATCCTCGCATTCTTGTGCCTCTGCCTCTCCCATCAACCTGCTATGGCGCAATTCGGTTACGTGGGGGCATCGGGTCTGATTCTCACTCTGGCGTCTACCTTGTTTCTTTTCCCGGCCCTGGCAAAGATCATGTCAGGGCTGAAGCGGGATCGTTACCCTCGAATGCGCATCAGCTTCAAGTCTTTTTCCGGCCTCTTCATCAATCATCCAAAGCTCATCGTTATGGGGTCGGTGATTTTTGTTGTGGTAGGTTTTATTTTTGCGTTTAAAATCACGCAGGAAACGGACCTTTTTAAGGTTTTTCTCGCCCGAAACATGGATTCCATGGCTGTTTCCGAGGGGATTTCCCGAAAATTTCACTCAAACTTCACTCAGCCTACGTTGCTTTCATTTGATACGGACGATCTTCAAAAAGGCCTTTTCGTGCAACGGCAATTGGACGAAATCCTCGAGAAATTAATGAGCAAAGACGGTCAGATCGCGTCCTTCGATTCGATCTCGTATCTCATGGCGCCTGAGGATGTTCGGTTGCGCAATGGCAAACTGTTATCAGACATCGCTTCCCAATGGCCTCAGCTAAAGCAGGTTTTCAAGGACGAGGTCGAGCGCTCGGATCTTTCGGTTTCCGCGACGAAAGAAATGGAGCATTCGTTTGACTCCATGGGAAAGATTGTTTCCGAAATTGCGAGCCTTGGTTCCGAAGAACCCAAAGGAGACTTCACAGAGCTGGAACGATCATGGTACTTGGCCAAAATCAAAGGTAAATACCGTTTCTTGACTCATATAAGATATACGTCCTCGGTAACCGATGTGGCCGCGCTTGGAAACGCGGATCGGAGAATCTTGGAAGCTGTGAAAGATCTCCCTGTTAAGATATATATATCCGGCCCCAGACAAGCTATGCAAGCTCTGCTCTCGACCATGATGTCAGACTTGGTCACGCTTGGCCTGTACGTATTAGTCGCGGTGGTGATCTTTTTCTTCGTCTTATTCGGTCATCCACTGGGGGTCTTCCTGAGCCTGCTTCCGATGCTGGGAGCTTTCTGCGTTACGCTTGGAACCATGGGCGCTCTCGGCATGGGGCTGCCGTTTTCCATAGTAGGGGTTGCGCCGCTGATATTCGGACTGGGCATGGACAACGGAGTCCACGTCGTGATGGGGGCCATGCACGAAGGAGACGGCTCGGTAATTGAAGCGATGCAACGGGTAACTCGGCCGATCATTTTTACATCGCTTACCAATGTCATGGGATTTGTGGCCATGCTCACATCCAAGCACTACTCGATGGAGTTCCTGGGATGGGCTGTGGTCATAGGAATGGTATCCGCAGTCGCTTTCACGCTTACCACATTGCCTGCGCTCTTGCTGCTGCTGGAACGACGCCGGAACGGGCCGGCGCGTAGCATGGGAGAAACAATTTCCGGGGAAACCTTTTCTCGGTAGAAAAGGTTTCCCCGGACCCCTTCCCAAAGACTTCATATTTTGGCGGCTCACGCTGTTGCGCTGCACGTATTTACATATTATCTCATCCCAAAGATCGCACAGGGGACGTGCCTTTTGCCCGTCATTCCAATTGACAGGAGCGAGACGCCTACCAAGAAGGGCGACCGCCGGTCGCGCCGTAGACTCGCGCCGATGTTACCGCCAGCCATTTAGGAGTTTTTTGCGGAGGGCGCGGGAACCGCTTTTTTGCAAAATGGATTCTTTCTTTTGGTCCGCAGTGAGTCTCGGAGGGCTCTTTCTTGCAAGAAAACCGCCCCCCGGTCCCCCCGCAAAGAACTCCTAAATATGCTTCTTCAGGTCGTGTGCGGGTAAGCGAGCCTTGGTATACCGCCAGCCGTATAGAAGTTCTTGCCGGAGGGGCCGGGCCCACTGGGCGTGGGGCCAACATGCATCTTGAGGCTGAGTGCCTTCGACACACCAGGATATTCGCTGATGCATAATCGCCGTCCGCGGAGGACCTTCTTTCAAGAAGCGGGTTCCCGGTGGCCTTCTCAGCGCCCCCTGTTGATCCTCTGTCAAAATACCCCCGGCCGCTTATTTTGATTGCAGCCACAGGCAGGGTTCTGCAAAATGGCTTTTCCCCTGGCGGTCCGCTTTCTGAAAGTCATTTCTCCTCCTACAAGCGAGAGCTAATGCAATAATCCATTGAAAAAAAGGGGGTCCCGCATTCTTTTCCCTCCTTCCCCTCTCCGCGCCTTTGGCGGTGAAAGAAATTGCCGTGAATCCACTGCTCTGATTTTGCATCCGTATATATTGGAAGCTCAGCGGAAGGCGAGGTCGCAACACACGCCTTTCAGAGAAATCCGAGATAATAAGAGAGGACCGACCCATGAAAAATTTCTTGGATGAACATGATATACGACGCCGTCAGCGCGAGCATAGCCCCGTGCAGGGCAGCCTGGATGATGATTTCACGAGATTCGTCTCAGCTAACGAAGAGGGCGTAAAACGCGTTCTTTGCAATTCGCAGGAATTCAAGGATGCTGCGATTTGCGGTCGGGGAATGACCAAATAGCGAGAGCGCCGGGCGAACGACCCGGCGTTTTCGGCGAAGATACCATATTTGCATTGTTGAGGTCGTCTGCCAAAACGTGGACATAGTGTGGATTTTCTGCGCTTTATTACGATTCCCATAAAACATGAACGCTGTGCCAAGCGCTTTTGTTGTGGGACAGTTGAAGCGCTTCTACGTTTCAGGCGAGTCTCCTCCGCTGCGAACGGCGCAGCCTGACTTCGCTCCGGGGACTCGCCTGAAACCGCGCCTGGATACCATCAGCATGTCTTTCTGCGGTTCACCCCCACGTGCGTGGGGACAATCGACATACGGGACTGATCGCTATGTTGACTCTGACGGTTCACCCCCACGTGCGTGGGGACAATCGCCGCATGTGACGTTGCAGGCTGCCATCGCATCGGTTCACCCCCACGTGCGTGGGGACAATGCGACTGCAATGGCCGATGCGCCATGCGACTGTCGGTTCACCCCCACGTGCGTGGGGACAATTCGCTGCATGGCGCATCGCTGCGTACGATACTACGGTTCACCCCCACGTGCGTGGGGACAATATCGGCCCAGTCGTCTGCATTGAAGCTATCGACGGTTCACCCCCACGTGCGTGGGGACAATTCGACATGCCGAGCTCATCGTGTGATGCGTCTGCGGTTCACCCCCACGTGCGTGGGGACAATGGTCATGCGGCTCCTAGTGTCGTCTGCTGGTATCGGTTCACCCCCACGTGCGTGGGGACAATGTCGGACCTGACGTTCTAGCATGTCGTAGACACGGTTCACCCCCACGTGCGTGGGGACAATGCTACGGCTAGCATTGGACGTGCCGCTATTCGTACGGTTCACCCCCACGTGCGTGGGGACAATAGCACGTCACCGCTTGAAGCTGGTCCAGCATCGCGGTTCACCCCCACGTGCGTGGGGACAATACTGACAAAACTCGCATCATTACGGCACTCGTATCAGCAAAAGACCCTCGAAGTCTTCTACCCCGCGCCTGGCCTCGCCTTCCGTCCTGATGGCAAATCCTTGCTCTTTATTTGAGTCATGAATCATGACGCAACTTCCGCCCCGGCAATCCTTGCAAACCTTCTCCCACAAGCGGTCACGCACCATTCCGGACATGCTGCCCACGAACACTCCAGCCTTCGGTTCGAGCATCCAGCGAGTGAGTTCACCTCTCAGGCCCGTCGGGACCTTCTCAAGTATCAGGACTACCATTTCCGTCTCCATCTGTGGCCGACGCCCCGAAATTCTGACCCCCGTCCACCGCGCCTTCGACCGGGTCCCACAGGCGCTCCCGGCAGCGCCGCGTCAGAATCGAAAAGGCAGCTCTGGTCCAAACGCTTGTCCTTCTGCAGGTCCAGGACAAACTGAATGTCGGAAACCATCTTCTTGAGCATTTGTCGGTCTCGGAATATGTCTCGACAACCCTTACGAGCCCTGGTCTCCAGATGATCAAGCTCTTCGGACACCACGCGAAAGGCCACGGGAATGGACACATCAGTCTTGTACAGATCGGCCACATCGTAAACAAATGAGAGCATCTTGCCCGTGTGGATGAACCCGAGCGCAGGCGACAAGCCCAGCGCCAGAATCGCGGCCTGGCAAATGCCGTACAGGCAACTGTTTGCGGCTGAGAGCGCTCGATTCACCGGGTCCGAGGAATGCCAGGAATCTCGACTATATGAGCGTCCCTTCCATTCAACTCCGGTTTCACGGCTGGCCCGAGCATAGGCTTCTCTCACTCGGATGCCTTCTTTCCCGCGTATTTGCGGCAATTCGAGCGACTCATCCAACGTCTCATCGAAGCGCATCCGATACATCTTCATGACAACATCCAAGCGTGAGCGGCTGTCAGCCCAGAGTTTGGCTTGCCGCATGAGGTTGTCCGCGTTTCGAGTTTTCCCATTTCCGCACGCATAGAATCGGACGCCCTCTTCGCCGCACCAGTAAACCAGGCAGCCGTTATCAGCCAGCGCGGTAATTGCCGCGTGAGTGATTTTCGTGCCCGGTCCGAGCATCAGCAGACAGAGCGTAGCGCACGGAACCGGAACTTTTCCGCTCGCGTCGATAATGGCAATGGCCTTGTCTTGCTGTTCGATGATGCAGTGCTCGACGTACAGATAGCTCCAACAATCCCTGAATTTCGGCAAGATGTGCAGATCTTGAATTCTCATATGCCTCTCCTTAGATCAGGAGTTAACAGGCGCTATAGAGAGAAGCCCAAATCCAAAAGCCTTGGCAGGACCGATGCCCGATTCAAGAAGCTGTTTGAGCAGGCCCTGTGTCTTCAGCCGAAACGACCCTTCAAACAGGACGGTCCACCACTGCATCTTTTGATTGGCTTGCGGTTCGTACTTAGAGCGCCAGCCGTAAGCCCAGCCTGACAGGAAGGTGTCAATACGAACCGGAGAAGCCGCTAGCGCCCGCGAACTTTCCAGCCTAGCCATTCGGCATGATCTTCCGGGTTGGATCAATCCTCTTACGTTTGCCGTTGCGTGAGCCCTCTTGGACCTTCCGCGTTGGGTTGGCGCGAAGTCGGAAGCGCACCAAGTCACCCGGGCTAATGCGGTAATCCTGTTTTTCGCTGCTAAGAGCAGAAGGGCGTCACCATCCAGATCGATGGAGACTGGTTTGCACTGCGGCGGCGCAGCGAGAAGGAGCCCGGCATTGCCTATGGGGCGGCCAAGGTCATCGACATGTATCTTTCGTTAACCCAAAGGCGTAATCCCAATCCGGTGGCTTGTCAGATTTGGATTGAACAATGATGACCGGTCTGCGACCACCAACTTCAGTGATCAACCGGATAATCAATGCGAAAGAGAAAACCCGTTTCCCCATTTCTCGCCTGATGAACATCACCGCCATTGGATTGGCGGGCAATTCCTGTTGCTGTGGGAAGTCCTCATGGTTGAATGGCCTACAATAAGCCGCTTCCCGCCCTCCATCTTCGGGGACGCTGGAACGGAAACGCCATGCAGAGGCGTTGATGCACGCGATACAGATTGCGGAGCCAGCGACGGGAGATATTCCAATCAGGTCGATCAGGATTATCGCCCACGTTGATGAGCAGGTGAGAATGGTACATGGCTCAACCCTCCTCTTCGAGGACTTCGCGGCGGATTTTCTCCGGCGCGGTTCTTAACGCTCGCCGTCGGCCTTCTTCGCTTCGCCAACGGCGGATTTCGTCCCGCTTGAGAATGATGACGGTACGCCAGCTTGGATCTGTGGGGTCGATACGATCCAAACCCATGCCTAGGCCGTACTCGATCATAGTCACAGCGTCGTGACAGAGCCGGCAAAGCGAACGTAAATCGTGTTCCACGGATTCATCTCCGCCAGCATGACGATACGAGGCATGATGCACTTGGGTTGCCTGCTGTTTGCAAAAAACGCACAAGCCCTCATCGCGAGCTAATCTCTGCGGCCGTGATTTACTTGGTCCATTTATGGCTTGAATACTTGGCACGTGGCCGGTCTGGCGGAGGAGCGTGCCGCTGCGTGGCAGTGTCCGACTTTGACAGATATCCTGTCACGCATGACGAGCCGTGCCTCGATGCACAGGAGGATCGAAAGAGACCGGCGCATCGTACCAGACTTCGCCAGCGATCATTCTCATCCGACTGCCACTCGATCAGGCCGAGCACTTGATCTTGGCCGGTCTTCTATCAAGTTCTTTCAATCGTGGACGCCACGGTACGGCTCCCAGCGCTTCTCTGAAGAGTTTCATGTTCTGCTGGGTTGGTCCACGTCTCGTCGTCACGAGGCTTGGTCAGCATGGGTACGCTGGGAGGGCACGATTTGCGGCCCAGGAAAAGCGGCCATTTCGGCTTTCCAAGAGCCTCGAAGATCTTTTGATCAACTCGGAATCACCCTGAAGGGCGACGAGAAAGCTTGCATCGCAAAGGTACTCTCGACGGGTGATGAGAGTTTCGTACTTGCCGGTGCTCGTCGGTCTTCTTGACTTTGCCTTGGGCGGTCAAGATACCGTATCCCGCCCCAACCGTATGGTAATCCCACCAGCGAGTGCCTGGCCGGTCTATCCGTACGCCCATTGCAAGGGTTCCTAGCAGGCACAAAACATTCCTTTTCCTGGGATCTTCTATAAGGCAATCCGCCAAGCCGTGAAGTTCCGCGGAATCAATGGGACAGGCCGCCGCGCTTGCCGCGACAGACCCATCGCGCAGCAGATCAGGCCAATAACTCCGGATTTGGTGGGCGCTTCCATCGTTCGCCGAATCACGAATTTGGAGTTGTCACCCCATGCTTGAAGTGGGCCTTCCAGACGTAAAAAAACGTATGTTGGTGCGCGGATGCTCATGTTCAGGACTCCTTGAGTTGTCTTGCGGCGATCCTTAATCTCAGACCAGTCGAAGCCGATAGCTTCCACGACCGCCTCGATTAAACCCCAGGCTTCCCAAGCCTTCCACCAGGATTCTCGAATCGCTGTTCCGTCACGTGCTTGGCGGTTTTTTTCTTCCCATCAACTGATCGCTCCCAATACTGAAGAGGGAATCGCCACAGCTTGGGGCTGTACCAGAGCAGATCAGAATCGAAGCCGTAAGCCTTACGTAGAGCGTCAACATGGTCAGCCAAACAGGCGATGCTTCGGCCTTCGAGCTTTTCTCATCAGCGGCATCGTCATCCGGTTTGCCAATCCGTTCAACCGGCTCGGCGAATGCGTTGGCGTAGCTGGTAGGGCGTCTTAGTTGCTTAATTTCGACGAGAATGCCGCACGGCTCGCAATTCGAGGCAAAGCTGTTTTGTTTGCCGCTAGGCATACTCAGGGCGGTAGCCCGGATGAAAGTGCCCGACCGTGCAAGCGGCAAGTTTCTCGGCCTTTTGAAGTATCTTGGAATACTTTCCTTTTGCTTCTTCGTAAGCTTTCTGTTTCTTCTCATCCGCATCTTTGCCGGGGTTTTGCGGCTCCGGACCAGCCAAATTGTCGACAAGTTGCTTCCAGTCCAGGCAGAAGTACTTGTAGAAGCAAGCGGAGTTCAACATTGCTTCATCCACATGTCCAGCACCACCGCCGGTTTTGCCTAGGTCGTCCACGGCCGTCCAGTAATCAACTTCGTTTACTACTGCATGCGTCGAGATCGCATGCGCTACTTGCATTGCTGCTTCAACGTCCTGGAAAGCTTCGGAGGTTGTCATTCGGCCAAGAAGAGCTATGTCCACGGCATCATAACGGTTAGCGGACTTCAGGGCATTCATGAACTCGTCCATTTTCGGTGGTTTCTTGGGGGCGTCTTCCTTTATCTGAGCCTTTTCGTCCGTCGTGGTGCGGGATTTGGTCAGTTCTTTGAACGATTTTTCGTCAGCCGAGTACAAATCGGTCAGACGTTCCGCTATTAACGTTGCAAGCTCAAGATCGGATTGATCGGCCTCTAGCGGGAATTCAAAATCAGATTCCTCGCCTTCGGAAGATTTGAGCAGTTCAGACATTCGGCATTTGGCAATGGTCCAGCTAGCTTTCACTATCTTCTCTTGCTCCTTCTCCGGCAGCCCTGATTCCGCCAGAAGTTCACGCACCATCTCCTGAAAGCCCGCTTCCGCGCTAGAGAAAGTACTCATACTGGTCCTTGGTGTCATCGTTGCGTCTGAGTTCTTCAAGTTTGGTGACAAAGTAATTAGCATGCCCTGGCCCAAGGTGAATTAGCTGCGCCGTCTTTGGTCGCGGATCTGTTTTTGCTCCAGCAGCTCTCTTCTTCTCTTGTTTCTCTTTGCTGGTAGCTATTCGTTGCGCCGCCAGTACCAATTCGCGAATGATCCCTCTCGGGAATATTCGAATCAATGAGGGCCTGCTCTACCAGCCATGGAAAATACTTGGTTCTCGTGCCCATATATCCCGCCATTGCTTTAGCGAACATACCCGGCTCGCGCATGTGAATATCATCGGGATTACCGGGATTACGGACGCTCCGTTTTTGACACTGGCTGGAGATCCGAGCCCGTGTGACACCGCCGAAGATGCAGGTCTTGGGTGCGCCCAAATCGTCCCGATTTAGGTTCGACGGGCTATGGTTTCTGGATCATGTGGATTTCAATGAGCATGGTTAATTCCTCCTTTCGGATTGGTGAACAGCATTCAAGTAATCCTCGGCCCAGATATCGCGAAATGTCGCGCTCGCGACGCTTCCGGTCACCATCTTGTCTGTCAGCGCCTGTGACCCAGAGCCGAAGATCATCCAGCAATCGAACCCAATCAAGTCCGGCGACCGACTTCCGACCCACTGCTTTATCTAGGACGAACAAAGCCCAGCCAAGGTGCGGTTCCAAGCTGGGCAGCGGTGATTGCAGAAGGGTGTCAAAACGTAGGCGGAATCGTTCGCGGTCGAAATGGTTCGGCATGGCCCTCTCGCATCGTCCCAGCAACCGAGCTAGCTGGTTCTCCTCATGCCGCACGTCGGGCAACGGAAAGGCGCCATACAGCTTCGCCACTAACCAAGCGCTTCGGCGCTCGGGCGCACGAGGATTCCTTTCCCGCAGCGGCCACCAAATTCCAGTGAACAGATCGAAGCCTTGAGGTGCCTCATTTGGTGGTTTTCCTGCGAGCTTGCGCAGCCGGGAGCGCTCGCCTTCCTTTAGGGCTTCTAGTTTTCGAATAAACTTCTCAGTCTGACTCATGACTCCCTCTTTTCGGCTGTATGTCTTCTGGTTTGCCTGCAGCTTGCTTCATTTGTTCTTCGACTTGTCGAACTGCCTCTCGAATCGCATTATCAACTCGCTGAATGGAATCTCGTCGACGGAGCGGCGAGCCAGACGTGGACGCAGCAATAGCCAACCGCAACTTGCAATCCAGGATCTTCTTGACCCCTCGATGCCAGACCATGCGTGCATCCTCCCACTTCTCGGAAGGCAATGATTTAATATCTTGAATAAAATTCAAGAAGATCTCTTGGAGGTCTACCTCGATTTGTCTCCTGACCTGACATATGGCAGAGCGAAGGTCATGTCTCTTGCGTTTGGGTGGACTTGTTCCGGCAAGAAACGTCGCCCGGCGGAGTCTCTTTATAGGATCTTTCCACGACGCCGTTCTTGCATTTATGGTTCCGTCAATCAGATCGACTAGCCAATTGATCTCCTCTCGTACGATTAGTAATCTGGCTGCTTCCCGCATGATATTCGCCGGCACCTGGAACGGATAGCTCCATGCGTCGAAGTAGTTTGCCTTACCGTCAGTCGCGAACCCAACAGTCTCGACTTCAATTGCCCCGTCCAGCTCAGTAATCTCTTGCGCCTTCGCCAGCCATGAAGGAGATCCAGTGTATTTATCGGAACTCGGGTTAAGTAGGTCCAGGCGGAGCTGTCGCCACTCACCTGCCGCAGTCCAGGGATCATTCAGACAATTTCCGGCCTTGGCCGATCCGGCATCAACCGCATCGCTTGATTTGCTTTGCGGTTCTCTGAGGTAGGTCACCTGGGGATCACGCCATGTCTTTTTGAGGATACGGCTCTTGATCTTTTCTGCATCTTCCTTTAGCGGCTTCTCGTAAGCAATATCGGTGGCAACATAACCAGTGCTGCCACACCAAACGCATGAATCCTCCCCAGACGGTGCGGCGATCCGAACCCGACGCGGAATGAAAGTGAAACCCTCCAGCACGCCGACCTTGTTCTCGTCAGACACCGCGGATACTGTGGCATCCCATGAGGCCCTGTCGTACGATAGTTCAGTCATCGGCCAGCTGGAGAGCAATGTCCGCAGTAGCGTCTCAGCTTGTGGAAAAAAGTAAATCGGGGGTGTTTGGTTGATACCTGGGAATCTCCCGCGTCCCTCGGATGCAGTGAATGCAGGTAGACGCGCAAGACCCAGGGCACAACAGGCAAGGCACAGCGGCGCTTCCTTGTCCCGGATATGGCGAAAGTGAGCCTTGTTGCTCCCACTCGGGGCTTCATGTAGCAAAACATTAGCGCCGGGGACTGTTTTCGTGTTGGACGGGAGCACCTGATTGTACGCGATTGGATCGCGAAGCAAATCGAACTCGGCCGTCGGCTGGTCTGGAGTCCCGAGTTTCTTTTTCAGCCAGTCCGGTGGAATCCCTACGACTTCTTCGCGGCGGAGCTTTTCCAGTTCTTCTGACTTAGGTGCCGGCTTGCACCATTGCAAAACTGCTATAGTTCTCTGCATTCACTTACGCGCCAACGGGATCAACAATTCGTTTAGAGTGGGATGGAGAAAAGACGCGACATTTAACCTGGGATTTGGTATTGGGTTTCCGAAATCTGTCTGCTCGGAGGAGTGCCAATGCCTAGGCCTGGGTTGAGACTTTTGGAGCCGGAGCGAAAGAATTTAGCCGCTCATTATCAGAGTTCGCGATTCCATAGGGATCTCGATATGTGTCTGCGGATTCAAGCTCTACTGTTGGTCTGTCAGGGCCATAGAGAGAGGGATGTCGCACAGGTTATCGGGGTCGGGCGGCGAACCCTTCAGGATTGGATTCACCGGTACCGAATCAAAGGAATCTCCGGACTGGCAAAAGGGCCCTTCAAGGGTGCAAAATCTCGGCTGACCGACGAGCAAAAGAATGAACTGTCTCGCATTATTGCAGCCGGTCCTCAGGAAGCCGGTCTGGACACCGGCGTCTGGACCACTCCGATTATCGTCAAGCTGGTAAAAGATTTGTTTGGTGTCTCATACCATCCTGATCACATGGGCAAAATACTGCACGGACTGCGATTCTCCGTGCAGTACCCAGGCAAGAACCTCTCAAAAGCCGATGAAAAGGCCCAGCAGAGGTGGCGACTGGAAGAACTTCCGGCCATTAAAAAAAAAAGCGGAAAAGGAACGAGGCGTAGTGCTCTATCAGGACGAAGCTGTCTTTCAGCAGGCCGGTACCGTCATTAGGACATGGGCGCTCGTGGGAATCGGAATTCACGTGCTCAGCCCGCCTGTTCGCAAGAGCATTAAGGTCATGGGCGCAGTAAGGATCGGAGCCAAGCCACAATGGCATTCTCGTCTCGTGGCTGTGTTCAACGCAGAGACGTTCATCGACTTTCTCAGCCAACTGGTGGGGTACTACAGCGGAATCAAAATCCACCTTATCACCGACAACGCACCGTATCATAAATCACCCAAAGTCTGGGAGTGGCTCAACGGCAAGGAAGATCTCATTGAACTCCATTTCCTCCCTGCCTATTCCCCGAAACTCAATGCGGTCGAGTACATCTGGAGGAAAACTAAGAGGGCCATCACCCACAACAAGTTCTTTCCGAAGCTCAAAGATCTCAAGGAAGCTCTGACTCGTCGGTTCAACCGATTTCAAGGCAACCCCGCTTCTGTCAGGAGCGCCATTCCCCATTTTGCTTAGGTGCAGAAGTCAATGCAGAGGTCTATAGTTCTCTTGGTAGGCTCGTCTTACCGCGTGTTGCAAACCCAGTCAAGCATCGAAAAACCTATGGGCCATACATTGCCCGAGGCCCTCTGGCCCAAAGTGATCGATGCCATCGCAGCACATGCTTCGTAGGAGTCTGTTCACTTCGTCCCAACGGAGGATGGCAACGAAAACATAGATTGGGTCCTAACGTGTGAATCCCCATCATCTTTGTCAGCTGAATCGAACCTGAGGTAATTGACATGCAGACGGTGACGGGGGTTATTCTCATCCGGAAAGACAAGGTGTTCATCGGACAGCGCAAAGCCCGTAAGCGAATGGAATACCCGTGGGAATTTCCTGGTGACGGGATGGAAGACGGCAAAACCCTCCAGGAGTGCTTGGTTCGCGAAATGTGAGAAGAATTCGACATAGAGGTTGAGGCACGAGAGTATTTCGGCGAGAGCGTGTACCACTACGAACGCGGCACCAGTGTCAGATCGGTCTCCACGAAATACTACGAGATGAATCAATATGTTGCTGAGTTTGCCAAGCGCATGGCAAACGGGAGATGCCAACGTTGCGAGGAAGAGGCCCCATTTCTTGACCTGGCGAAAAACACCCCACAAAGTTGGAAGCATTATTTATGTAAGACTTTCAGGTAATGGCTTCAGCCAAGATCTCAACCGGATGGACGACCCGGATCGGGCTGGATCCCAGGTTACCGTGGATCTGCAGGCGGCATCCCGGACATCCGGTGGCCACCTGGTTCGGGCATGTATCAATAATCGCTTGAATCTTCTTGCTCGTGATACCCGAAGCAACATCAGGGTGCTCCCACTGAAAAGTCCCTCCCCCACCGCAACAGACGTCCGAATTGGCCATTTCTACAAATTCCAGTTCTGGAATACGCTTGAGCAGGTTTCGCGGAGCGTCTTGGACTCCTTGGCTCCTCCGAAGGTGACAGGGATCATGATAGGTCACTCTACTTCGAACCGGTTTCAGGATTTTTTCTAAGTCGAAGCCTGCAAGGAATTGGGAGATGTCCAGCACTTTGCTGCTCAACGCCTGGGCTGCTTCTGCGTTCGCACCCATTTCTGCCAGAATGTGAGGGTATTCTTTCTTCAAAGCAGCCCCGCAGGTCGCGCAGTCTGTAATCACAGTATCTGCATCCGTACGGTTGAATATGGTCAAATTTCGTTCAATGTTTTTCAAGGCCATCTTTCTGGCTCCGGACAAACAGATGGGAAGACCGCAACATACCTGTGCTTTAGGGATGACCACTTCGATCCCAAGCCGCGTCAAGACATCAACCACCGACCTGCCGACGTTTTCAAAGAGATAATTCGTGGCGCAGCCTACGAAATACAGCACTCGGCCCACTCGCCGGCCCTGTGGGGGAACAACATCCGGAAACTGTTTGAGCAGCGGCTTTGAGTTCAGCAGTGGGAGGCGCGGATAGGGGATCGTTCCCACCTTTCCCTTCCTGGGGAGGAGGAAGCGAAGAGAATTCCCCACCGTCCGCCCCCAAAACATGCAGAACGGCAACAGGAGGTCGCCAGACAGGAGGTGGAAAAGGGCCCGCTTTTGCCACGGAAGCCCAAATTGGTCGATTATCTCAGCGCGCATGGCCTTCATAAGACGATCCGGCTGCAGGCCACCGGGGCAGGCCACGGTGCAGGTCTCGCAAAGGAGACAGGTAAAGAGAAGACGGGAAAAATTTTGCGAGGGCTCCAATTCCCCTTCCAGGATCTTCTTGATCAACTGCACCTTCCCTCTCGGGGAGGCTCCCTCGAAGCGGAGTTGCTCGTACACCGGACATACGTTGACGCATAAACCGCATTTGATACAATTGTAAACTTGCTCCGTTAATTGCTCGGCAATCATGATTCGTGGTGCTCCAAGAAACTGCCCGGGTTCAGGATTCCGTGGGGATCGAAGGTTGTTTTGATTGCCCGCATCATCTTCAGACTGGTCTCACTCAACTGTTTAGGCAAATACTTGGCTTTGGTGATCCCGATTCCATGCTCACCGGAAAGGGTTCCACCAACCGACAAGGCGTAATCCACAATTTCGTCGATAGCTTGTTCCACCCGAGCCATTTCATACTTGTCCCGCTGGTCGCAAAGTATCTGAGGATGCAGATTCCCGTCACCCGCATGGGCCACCACCGCAACCTGAACGCGGTTGCGCGCGCAGATTTCGAGCACCTGCTTGATGGCCAAGGTGAGGCTGACTCACGGGCACAGTGACATCTTCGGTCACACACGTCGGGCGCAGCCTCGCAACGGCTCCGAACTGTGAACGACGGGCAACCCAGAGCTGTTCGTTTTCCCTCTCGGACAATGAGACTCGCACTTCCCTGGCTCCGTGGCTCTTGCAGATATCGGCCACGAGCCCGGCCTGCTTCTCGACTACCTCCTGATCTCCGTCCACATCCATCAACAAGATCGCCTCGGCATCCAAAGGGAGACCTAGATGGGCAAACGCTTCCACAGCCTTGATGATCGTCTTATCCATGAGTTCAAGGGCAGCCGGAACGAGCCCCAATTCAATGATCTTGGATACCGTTGTTCCGGCATCATCGATGCTATTGTAAACAGCTAGCAGGGTCCGTTTGGTTTGAGGTTTGGGAATGAGACGGACGGTAATTCGGGTTACTAGCGCCAAGGTGCCTTCCGAACCGCAGATCAAGCGGGTCAAGTCGTACCCCGTGACGTCTTTGGCAGTAACCGTACCGGTCACCATCACCTCGCCCGTCGGCAGGACAATCTCCAGACCCAAGAGATAGTCTCGGGTAACCCCGTACTTGACGCACCGCATTCCTCCGGCATTCAACGCTACGGCTCCGCCCATAGATGCCACCGCTGCGCTGCCGGGGTCAGGCGGATAGAACAGACCGACTCTGTCAGCGGCCTTCTGAAGGTCGGCAATGACGACTCCAGGCTCTACGACGGCGTAGCGGTTTGCAGCGTTGATCTCTACGATGCGGTTCATCATGGTAAAGCAAATTACGACTCCGCCCTGTTTGGCCAGGGCTGCCGCACACAAGCCTGTTCCCGATCCTCGGGGAGTGACAAAGACGTTATTGGCGCAAGCCACTTTCATGATAGCGGAGACCTCGTCCGTGGACTTGGGGAAGAGGACAGCGTCTGGAAGGTACTCGTATATGGTTGCGTCGTACCCGTATGTTAAGAGATCTTCCTTCGAGGTTTTGCAGCGGTCAGGACTTACAATAGAGAGGAATTTCTGCAATGCTTCCTGCCCTAACATGGCGCGACCCTTTCCGTTATTGAATTGACACTCGGCCCGTGGACCTCAGGTGCTCTCGACCGGTGCGGTTCGCACGTCGGAGCATAGTTCATCGGCATATCTTACAGCGGCTTTCAGCTTCTCCGCACCTTAGGATCGGGAAGCACGCATGCCTGACCGTAATTGGGAAAAGGTTGCACTATAGGTTCCATGTCGGCTCCAGCACTGGGAGAGGCGGATCTTCCGTCACCGTTTTCACCTCTTCTCTGCCTGGCTGAGCGACGCTCGCGCGCCTCCTTGACATGGGCGTGGGCGCCGAGGTAGTGCGCCTTCATTTCTTCGTTCGCCAGTAAATTAGCCGCAGTATCGGCCAGCATCACTCTGCCCGTCTCCAGCACGAAGCCCCGGTTTGCGATCAGAAGCGCCATCCTGGCATTCTGTTCCACTAAGAGAATGGTCGTGCCCGTTTGGTTGATCTCCTTGATGATCTTAAACACTTCCTGAACCAAGACCGGCGCCAGACCTAACGAGGGCTCGTCCATGAGGAGAAGCTTGGCCCTGGACATCAGAGCGCGCGCAATTGCCACCATCTGCTGCTGGCCGCCGGACAACTGCCAACCCAGGGCCTCTTTGAACCCACGAAGCTGCGGAAAGATCTCGAAGCAACGTTCGAGGTCTTTCTCCATATCACCACTGGAGCCGCGTTTGTTCGGGACAGTGCCCAGCATCAGGTTGTCCATCACGGTGAGGCCAGGGAAGATGTGCCGTCCCTCCGGCACACAAGCGATCCCGATCTCCGCAATGTCCTCGGCTTCCATTCCCGTGATGTCCTTCCCCATGAACTCGATCCGGCCTTTAGTGGGCTTCAAGAGGCCGGTGATGGTATTGATGGTAGTGCTCTTGCCGGCGCCGTTCGCGCCGAGTAAGGCCACGATCTCGCCCTCCTTGACGTCCAACGAAATACCCTTGATGGCCTGAATGGTCCCATACCATGTCTCGACTCCTTCGAGCTTAAGCATTGCCCACCTCCGTGCCCAGATAAGCGTCAATCACTTCCTGGTTATGTTCCACTTCCTCGACGGAGCCCTCGGCGATCTTCTTGCCGAAGTTCAAGACAGTGATGTGGTCGGACACATTCATCACCAGGCTCATGTCATGTTCGACCAGTAAAATGGTGATGCCCCTGTCGCAGATCTGAAAAAGGAGTTCCACGAGCGCTGCGGTCTCGGCAGCGTTCAGTCCGGCCGCAGGCTCGTCAAGCAAGAGCAACTTCGGATCGGAAACAAGGGCCCGTGCCAACTCCAGCATCCGCTGCCTGCCATACGGCAGACTGTTCGCCTGGGAAAACTCTGTCCCGCGCAAGCCGACGAACTCCAGCACCTCCATCGCCTTCATCCGCATGGCAGCTTCTTCCGCTCTCTGGGGGGCCGGCCGAAATACGCTGGCAGCCAGGCCGGCTTTTGACCGGCTGTGTTGACCGATGAGCACATTGTCCAGGACGCTGAGTTCGCCGAACAGGCGAATATTCTGGAATGTCCTTGCCACCCCATGGGCAGTGATGATGTGGTTTTTTTGCCCGGTAATGCTAGTCCCTTCCAGGGTGATCTCCCCGGCGGTAGGAATGTAGAGTCCGCTGAGCACGTTCAGGATCGTGGTTTTTCCGGAACCATTAGGGCCGATGAGTGCCTGGATCTCACCCCGCCGGACCTCCATATCCACTCCGTCTACTGCCTTCAGGCCGCCAAAGTGCTTGGCCAGCCCTTTGACTGTGAGCAGCACCTGGTCCGATCCGGAACAGATAGAAAATGTGTCAGGAAGCGCTGCATCCGTGCTCTTCAGGGTGGAGGCGGCTGCCGCAATCTGTCGGGCCGCAGTCGAGTCGGCATTCCACCAGGCCCGCAACCGCAGGCCGACGGGCATGCTCATCACCAGGCCAGCGATGCCGCTGGGCATGAAGATCATGATGACCACGATACCCGCGGCGTAAAACATCATGTAGGATTCCTTCAAGAATCGCAACACCTCCGGCAACATCGTCAGCAGCGTGGCTCCCACAATGGCGCCAACGGCTGAGCCGTTCCCTCCCAGCACGGCCATCACCAGCAGGATCACCGACTGATCGAAAGAAAAGGTGTCCGGACTTATGTAGTGCGAGCAACTATGGGCGAAGAGCCAGCCCCCGAAGCCCGCGTAGCCCGCCGATAGTGCGAAGGCCATGATTTTGTAGTAGGTCGTGTCCACCCCCGTGGTTCCGGCCGCCATCTCGTTCTCCCGGATCGCCAGGAAGGCGCGGCCCACGCGAGAGTCTTTGAGATTGATGGCAGCCCAAGCGAAAAGAATGAGGGATACGGCCGCGACGTAGTAAAAATCGCCTGAGGTCTTCAGCTCAAAGGAGCCGATCCGCGGCGAGGGAATCGTGGTGATGCCGTCGGAGCCATTGGTCAGCCAGATCGCATTGACCAGGATGAGTTGGAGGATGATCCCGAACCCGATCGTCGCCATCGCCAGATAGTGACCGGATAGCTTTAGCGTGGGAATCCCCAGCAGGACCCCGAAGAAGGCCGCCACGAAAAAGGCAGCGAACATACCCGCCCACACGGGCAGGCCGAACTGGGTGGTGAGAATGGCCGTACTGTAGGCCCCCACCCCCCAGAACGCCGCCTGAGCCAGCGACAGTTGACCCGCGTATCCCAGGACGATGTTCAACCCAAGGCAGGCCACCGAGAGACTGATAGACAGATTGATCAGGTCCATCCAATAGTTGCTCGTCACCAACCTGGGGAAGGATTAGAACAGCAACGACCAGAACGGCCGGAACGAGCAGCCTTTTTATGCGTGTGTCCATCGGCGCACCCTCCTATGCCTTCTCGGCGATCTTCTCGCCGAAGAACCCCTGTGGACGCAGAAGCAGCACAAGGATCATAATGATGAAGGCAAAGGCATCGCGGTAGGCGCTGGAAATGTAGTATGAGCCGAATACCTCAATCACGCCCAGAAAGAATCCCCCCAGGATCGCTCCGGGGACACTCCCGAATCCGCCCAGAATGGCCGAGCAGAACGCTTTAAGCCCAATCATCGCGCCCATGTCCTTGGTCACAAAAAAGATGGGCCCCACCAGGATCCCCGCGGCCGCTCCGAGGATCGAGCTATAGGCGAAGGTGATGGCGATCATCTTCGCCACCCGGATGCCCAGCAGCCGCGCCATCTGCTGGTCCTGCGCCGTGGCCCGCATCTTTTTGCCCAGCATGGTCTTCTCGAAGAAGAAATGCTGGAAAGCGAGCAGGACCATGGTGCACAGAATGATCACGATGTACCTGGGGGTCCACAAACACTCCAAGGAGGTCCAGAGCTGTCGCGGAGGTCGGCCGCGGCATGGAAAAGGGTTCAGCACCGAAGATAATCTGCGCCCCGTTCTTGAGAAAGATGCCCACGCCGATGGTGCTGATCACAACAGGCAGGAAACTCCGGTCGCGCAAGGGATAGTATGCGATACGCTGAAAGACGATGCCGAAGATGCCCATGAAGATTACGGTGATCACGCAGGTCAACGGCCGAAGGGGATATTCATGCTGCTCATCAGCCACACGGCCACGAAGGCCGGGACCATCGCGAACTCCCCCTGGGCGAAATTGACGACGTTTACCGCGTTGAAGATCAGGACGAACCCCAGTGCCACAAGGGCGTAAATGGAACCCATAGCCAGACCTGCGGTTACCATTTGAAGATTTGTAGACCAATCCATTCAGAATCCCTCCTTAGAGGCATCCGATCCCGGCATAGAATAAGGTCGGGGCCCACGCGTCCATTCTGTTGGTTCTTACGCCAATCCGATTATTTGGCACCAACGTTAACGATCTTGAGGAGTTTCGGCTGGCCCTTCTCGATCTCAACAATACTCGCCTCGCTCAGACCGTCTCCGTTCGGGGTAAAGGAATAAGTGCCCTGGACACCTTTATATCCTTGGGTAGCCAGGATGGCTTCCCGTATCTTGGCACGATCCTTACCACCCTTCTTGATGGCGGCGACCAGAATTTTCAGAGCGTCATAAGTCCACACGCTGAGGCTGTCGTAGACGGCATTGTGCTCCTTCTGGTAGGCTTGGGCGAACCGCTTGTTCTCCTCGGTCTGGTTCGGCACGAAATCGACTACTGCCCAAATTCCCTCGGAGGCCTCCTTAGCAAGGTTCAGGCTGTCTTTCGATGCGCTGCTGGGCGAACCGAGAAACTTGAAAGGAGAGCCGAGCTGGCGCATTTGGCGCTGGAACAACGCCGTGGCTTCCTGATGGCCGTAGAAGACCACGATCTGCGCTCCGGCATTCTTCATCGAGAGCACGAGTGGTGTGAAATCCTTATCCCCGGTCCCAAATTTCTCCCGCTTGACCACGGTCAGCCCCGCCTCCTTGGCTGCCTTTTCCACCAAATCGGCACCGCCGGTGCCAAAGGCATCCGAATCGTGCAGGAGTCCGACTTTGGTGAACTTGGTGTCATCTTTGATGTACTTTACCATGGCGCCGGCGGCGATTGAGTCATCGGGCCGCACACGGAACAGCCATGGGTTTCCCTGCTTGGTGAGGTTGACATTAGTGGCGCCTATAAAAGTGGGAATGCCGTAGTTCTTGATAGCATCCGCAGTGGCTAAGACCTGGGTGCTGTAGAGGCAGCCAATCATGGCCAGGACCTTCTCCTGCTCCACGGCCTTCTGGAGGGACGCCAGAGCACCGGGGTTGGAGGACTGGCTATCAATGATGCGGAGGTCAATCTTTTCCCCGTTCACTCCACCGGCCGCATTGATCTCATCGAGGGCCAGTTTGATAGACTTGATTGAGAGAGCTCCCCCCGCCGCGTGTGTACCGGTGACGCAGGGCGTAAATCCTATCCGAATATCTTCAGCAGTCGCAATGCCACTGCAGACAACTGCCAGGACCATGATGGACAAGAGAGTGTTAATAAAAATGCGTTGTCGATTTTTCATTGTTTTCTCCTTTCGGATTTGTAGCATGATGTTAGGTGCGGACCGATTCGATCTCCAATACTCTTCCTCATCGATTCCAGGTTCATTGATATACTTGAGGCTCTATTGTCTGGTACCGTCCCCAGCTGTAGACGATTTCGAAGTCGTAATAACGTCACGCCAGATACCCATCACAAAGTACTTGTTCTTTTCGCTGTTGGAGCGTGGAAAGGCCGCCAGCGAAGTTTCCGGAGGTGCGATTCCTGCTTACCTCTATGCCGTATTTCTTGTAAACCGATGCCGGCACCTCTTTTCCCGCCATGGTGGTCAGTTTTTTTGCAATTTGCTTCGTTGGGATAGGTAATCCTCTCCGATGACCAGCCCACCCCAAAATCTGGATCATTTTTCTGGGGTGGGGGCTGGTCAGTTCACCAATAATTTCCTATTCAGTGTAAGATGGTTCCCCTTGGACGGAGTGTGCCAATTCCATGGCCTTTTGTACCTGATCCCGGGTTCCCCTGAAAACAAGCCATACTCCCCCTTCCGCACCGCTGACACCCCCTGCACTGGACTGAAAGGCAGTTGCTCCCGTCAGCGTTTTAATGGCCTCCAACTCCGTGACAATCTCGCCCGTGAGGAGCCACATGGAGGGAATTTTGTCACCGGGAAATTTCGCCGATGAATGGCCAGAGGGGGCACCCAACGATTCCATCGGCTCACGCATCTTCAATGTCAGATCCACTATATCCCCTGCGACCAACTTCTCAAGGCCTACCGGAATGACGAGGTAAGCCTTGCGTGCCACTATGAAGGGCATTGTGATCCCTGTCGTTCCCCCTGACGGGTCCAGAATATTGACCGCCGCTATCTTGTTCTTATAGTCCAGGGCATTCGCCCCCTTGATGACAACGTCGCCCGCTTTCAGCTTCCTCGCTGCATCGCCAAGCGACAGATCAACTACCTTGCCATTCTCCAAAACCACGTGGGGGACAGGTTTCACCACCGCGGGCAGTATTTTGGCCCCTTTCTCAGGTTCGATTCTTCCCGTCACAAATGCTGCATGCTCGACTTTCTTCCCAGTGATCTCCTCTGCCACGTAGGCATTGGTTGTCCCCTTGATGATAATGACCATACCCTTTGCGAGGGCGTTCTTGACGATCGGCATCTGGGCCACAGCCTTGGCGATCAGCCTCTTGGAATCGGCTACAGTCAGAATCGCTCCGCCCTGGACAATCTTAGCCGGTTCCGCACTTCCCGATTCCGCCGCGGACAAGATCCCTGAAAATAGCAATGGTCCGCCAATGGCAATCACTAACAGAAAGATGACCCCCCTCAATACTTTTTTCATGATGTAATCCTCCTTTCGCTGTTGGATTCACTTCGTCTTAATGTCACGCGCCGCATTTACCAAAACCACATGAACGGCTCCCTAACATGCTGTTTATGCTTCCCCGGATCCACTATCCGTGGTGCCGCCGCAAATAATGGTATATCCACCTTCTCTCGCATCTTCTATCTCTTTCATTGCAGCGACACCTTTTGCTATAAGCCTCCTCGATTCGGACGGAATCAGAGTAAATGCCGCTTTCATTTTCCCACCTCCAATTTCATCATTATTGATAGGTGATGTTTTCGCTTCGTTTGCCGAACATGCGAACCACGACGTTCAGTTTTCTGGGCCTTCAGCCATATGGTCCGGCTGTCGTCACGGGAAGAGAGTACCTGCCTTAATCGCTTCCGATAGAGTCTTCCATCCGTTCCTTTGTTAGGGCCGGCATTTATCCAGCAAGCGCAGCCAGTCATCATCCACCTGTTGTTGAAAGTGTTGATGGTCGCCGGCCAACATCTTTTTGAAGCGGCCTTGATATCTTAAATACGTACCCACGTCTACCTTGTCCGGCATGGGACTTAATTTCCAGACGTCCCCGTCGAACACCTCATAAAGCGGAAATAAGCGGCTCCTCACGGCCTCTCGGGCAACCTCAACGGACAGCTCGGCGGCATGCCGCCAGCCGGTTGGGCAGGAAGCAAACAAATGGATAAAGCGCGAGCCCTTGATCTCTTTGGCTTTCTTGAGCTTGCCTTTCAGATCCTCGGGTGCGCCAATGCTGGCAGTGGCAGCGTACGGAATACGGTGAGCTGCCATGATTTCCACGATGTTTTTCTTCTTCTGGACCTTCAGGGCCGAATTGGGTGTGGTGGTGGTCCAGCCGCCGGCCGGCGTGGCCGAGGAACGCTGGATACCCGTGTTCATGTAGGCTTCGTTGTCGTAACAGATGAAAAGGATATCATCGTTTCGTTCCACCGCGCCGGAGAGTGCCTGCAAGCCTATATCAAAGGTACCCCCATCACCCGCCCAAGCCAGGACGGTGGTATGCTCGTTTCCCTGTATGGACAAACCGGACTTGACACCCGCGGCAATGGCGGCAGTCGATCCGAAAGCGACCGAAATCACGGGTACGGTCAGGCAGGTGTACGGGTAGATACCGATCAGAGTGGACCAGCATCCCGCGGGCATCACCACAATCGTATCTTCACCCAGCACCGACAGCGTCTGCTGCATGGCCAACGTTGCACCGCAGCCGGGGCAACCGTAGTGACCGGGTGTGAACAAATATCTTGTCTGCTTGGCGTGTTCATTCATGGCAGCACCCCCGACCAGAAGGTCGTCCCGGCTTCGACTGCGGTTCCGTTTCCGGAAATCGCCTGCCGTACCAGAGGAACAATCGCCTCCACGGAGAGATCGTTTCCTCCGACACCGGCAATAAAGCCTGTCAATGTAACATCCGCATGGTGCTCGAACAGGCCCGCTTTCACCTCCTGAGCCACAATACCCTCGGCGCCGAAAGAGACGTCCCGATCAATGACGATCACCTGTTTGGCGTTTGCAGTCGCTCTTTTGAATCCTTCAAGGGGGAACGGTCGAATCATCGAAAGCCGAAGGCAGCCGATCTTTAAGCCTTCTTCCCTCAAATTGTCCACTGCAAGCCGCATGGCGCCGGTGCCGGTACCGATCCCAACGATGCACATGTCTGCATCATCGGTTCGATACGTTTCCACGGTGGGATGCATGCGGTTGAAGTGGCCGTAAAATTCTGCCGCAGTCCGGTCCCAGAGTTTTTCAAGCGAGAGGGTGTCACAATGCCGTTTGTATTTTATAGATGTGAAAAGGTCTGCTCCGCACACATTGCCGAAGGTTTTGGGATCATCCACATCCAGCTTGCTCGGCGGCTGATAAGGAGGAAGAAAAGTGTCCACCTTCGCCTGATCCGGCACATCCAGTACCTCGGAGGTGTGGGTCAGATAGAATGCGTCCACATTGATCATGACCGGCAAGAGAGCCTGTTCGGCAACACCGTAGGCGATCAAAATGGCGTCGAGCACATCCTGGGCATCCGCGCAATAATACTGTATCCAGCCGGTGTCGCGCTGAGATAGCGAATCAGTGTGATCGCAATAGAGGTTCCAGGGAGGGCCCAGGGCACGGTTACAATTGACCATCACCACCGGAACCCGAGCCCCGGCAGCATAATGAAGCATTTCATGCATGTAGACCAGGCCGTGGGAGGAGGTTGCCGTAAAGGCCCTGGCACCAGCCATGGAAGCGCCGATACAACTGGCCAGGGCCGAGTGCTCCGACTCCACCGGCATGTAATTGGCATTCAGTTCGCCCCGCCCGATTATGTCGGCCAAGTTCTCTACAATTACGGTCTGAGGGGTGATCGGATACGCCGATACCACCTGAACCCTGGCCAGTTTTGCGGCCCGGGCTGCGGCTTCGGTCCCCATCATGACTTCTTTCATGGAATCGTTTCCTCCATCGTAATAACCCCTCGAGGGCATTCATAGGCACAGATGCCGCATCCCTTGCAGTGGTCCAAGTCGACCACAACCGCGGTTTCCTGTTCATCCAGCCCGATGCTGGCGTCAGGACAAAACGAGACGCATTGCAAGCAGAGGTTACAGGTTCCGCAGGACAGGCAGCGCTCCGCTTCTTGCGAAGCCCGCTCCCGGTCCCATGTCCCCGCTTGCTTGGCTTCTGCCTCTGTCGAAAGATCAGATGCCGAGAAGCGCTCAATCTTGATATCTTCCGCGTTCACCGACTGCCGGGGCAGGTCCGGATTTGGTTGAGTGCATCCCTGTTCCTCTGAGCATGCTACAAGGCGATCAAGTGCTTTCTCGGCCGTCAAACGGCCGGCCGCGATATAGTGAGCTATCATCGGCGCTCTGAAAGATTTTAGGCTTTTCGGCAAGGTCACAAAGATGATGTCACCGGTTACGGTTTCATCCTCAGACGGGTTGAAAGCCGTCGCTTGGGCAGGTACGGTAAAGTCTTCCGGAAGGCCGGTCGGATCCAAAATGATAAGGTCAGCCTTTGACAGAGGTTCACCGGGCGATTCAAAATCTATTACCGCGCCGGTTTCAAGCCTGATATCGGCCAGAAGGATCAACCGGTTGATTTCGTTGGCAAGCACCTGCGGCTCTACCTTTTCCGGTGGAACCTCGAGAAGCGCTCCGCCGGCCTGGTTGGACGGGTCCAGAACAACGACCTGACATCCCCGGCAACCTAAATGAAATGCACAGGATAGTCCCAGTGGACCGGAGCCGATGACCACCACCAGTTTATCCGATGTTTCACTTTTCTCGATCTCTGCCTCTGTACCGACATCCGCCAGGAACCGCTCGATGTCTTGGACAGATACTGCCCGATCCATTTTTCTCCGAACACATTTTGCCTGACACGGGTGATAACACAGGCGGCCGGTCAGGCCGGGCAACGGGTTATGGGACAGCAGCAGAGTGAGACCTCTTTGAACGTCCCCCTTCTTTAGGGCACTCAAATAGCCGGGAATCGGAATGCCGGCCGGACAAACTTGGCTGCAAGGCGCCAGTTTGTTCCTGATGAGCGGTGTTAAGTAACGCCAGTCACCGGTTTCGTTCCAAACCATAGTGCCGATGGTGGACGGCATTGTCGGAAGGTCTGACAGACGTTGAATAACTTTCTTAGGCTGCATGGATGTCACCTGATATCTCGAATGCCGCATGGTACGCTGCTTCGGCAGCAGCCATGTTCTGTTGAGGATTGACCGGCACTCCTTTTTCTATGGCTTGCAGCAGGTTTGAAAGCGTAAGGTCCCCGGAGATCCGGGCATAAGCGCCGAGGATCACAGTGTTTATGATGGGGGCCATCTTGGAGCCCAACCCGTATTGAAGCGCTATTTTTGCTGCATCCACGCCGGCCACTCGAAAGGAACCTCCTATGGAGACATGGTTTTCATGCTCCTTGCAACTGAGTAGGATCAGAGCATCCGGCTTGGCGCCTTGCGTTATATCCACTTTATGCAGGAGTGAAGAATCCAGAAACGATCACCGAAGACGGGTGTTTGATTTCTCCTCGTTCGACGATGGGGATGGTATCCAGTCTGACAAATGCTGAAACAGCCGCCCCTTTTCGTTCCATACCGAAAGACGGGAAAGCCTGAACGTACAGTCCTTGTTTGAAATAGGCATTCGCCAAGATCTTTGAAGCCACAACAGCGCCCTGCCCACCTCTTCCATAAAATCGTATGCCAACCATCTCAATATCCTTCACTTGGACCGCGAACATCGTTCCGGCTCAAGTTTACAGAGTGATTCGGAAATTTGGTCAGCCGTTCCGGAGACCATCCTCATGAAATCAACACTTTTTTCTTTGGTTACCCGGTTCTTGGGCGCTGATATGCTGATCGCCGCAACACATTCACCCTTGGCATTAATTATGGGCGCAGCAACACAATAAACCCCCGCAATAGTTTCCTCATCATCGACGGCCATCTTATTGATCCTGATTTGTTCGATTTCCTCAATAAGAGCGTCAACGGAGTCTATCGAATGCTCGGTGAGTTCTTTGAGAGCGCCTCTTCGTGCGTAGATTCGCCTAATGTCATCGTCTGCATGGTATGACAACATTACCTTTCCGGTTGCAGTACAGTGCGCAGGAAATCGTACGCCGAGCACCGCCGAGATCCGCAGCATCTCTTCAGACTCCAACCTGAATATGTAATGGATTTCATTGTATTCCAGTACGGCCGCATTAACTGTTTCATTGCACATGGCACTAAGATCTCGAAGAAAGGGCACCATAACCGAGCGAAGGAATCTATCCCTCCTGGCCAGTGTCCCGATTTCTAGGGTCCGCAATCCGAGGCTGTACAATCTGGTGTCGTTATGCTGTTGCACATATCTTCGAACTTTCAGGGTGTTAAGGACGCGGTGAACCGTTCCTTTTGCGAGCCCAAGTTTATGGCTGATCTCTGTGACGGAGAGACCACGGTCTTGGTCGATCAACAAATCCAAGACGGACAATGCCTTATCCAATGATGTAACCCGGTAGCTAATCATGGGAATTGATTCAGGTTTCGAGTTATCCTTTGTCACTGTGATGGCTGAACTCCTTGATTTTTGTTCCGTATTTGAGAACAACATGTTGCTATACAAAATTATAATAATACAAAACTGTAGTAGTCAAGCAGAAATGTTCCGTCCTCGAGAACTAAATTCTCATATACGGAACAAATAAAGGCCGGTTGAAAATCGCGGCAAAACAGTGAAGACACGCGAGGTCGCAAGCGTTCGTTAGGGCAACTGATACATGGCGCGGAGCAGCCGACCATGTATAACTGGGTGGTATGACTTCATCAATTAGAATATTTATTCCCGTCGTTCTATTGAAGAAGTGGAGCCCAGCCGGTCCGGTGCGGATCTTTAAGCCTGAATTTACAACATTCCAGTTCTTAAACGGAGTTTCCATGCAATGATTTACCAGAGTCAAAGGCTATTACCGAACCTGAGAGCGAAACACGTCAATGTTCAATATTATTGCCACCTTGTCTCGTCAGTTTTTTGTTGAATGCCCGCCCTGAGATTCTCATTAAGAATAGTGATAAATGTTCTAATGATCTGTCATGGAAATAATTGATTCTGTCATGGAACTCCTAATTTTCGAGGGAACGTATGCTAGGTCTGGACTCGCAAATGAGTGTGAGCTGTACCAATGCCATTCATCATTCAAAGGAAGCCGTATGTTTTGGGCATTTGCAGCAGCTCCAAGGCGCCTTCTTAGAGGAAGCGCAGAGATTTATAGCCCGATTAGTATCGTATTATAAAGATCAAATTCGGAGTATTTACCAGAAGATTTTTCAATATCCCGTAGCGAAATTGCCAGAACTGATTGTCAGCTTCAAATAGGGCAGCCGACGGAGATGATGATGAAACTGACTCGACGTTTTTTCTTTCCGTGCAATACAATAACTCCAGCGAGACCGAGATTTTCGTGAGGATTGCAAGTTCAAAATCGGAAGGGGGCCCTTTGGGGGCCCTGGATCAGAACGTCTAAAACTACTTTATGTATTGCTAGTCCAGGCTTCCTTGTGATATCGGGCGTTTAGGCTGGCAGTCCCAAGGGGTTTCGAACCCCTGTCTCCGCCGTGAGAGAAATCTTACCTTGTTTTAGCGGGATGTCAAGAATGCCTTTTATGCTGAGGATTTAAGGACTTGTCGATTTCGGGCATGAATGTGTTTGGGAACTTTTTTCCCTTTTTGGGAAGATTTTTTCCAAAAATGGCCCCCATGATGGCCCCCATAAAAATGGTGGCCTGGATCCCCGTTTTCCCATCGCGTCGCAGAATTTTTGCGGTGTGGCTCCTAGGATACGAACCGCGAAAACAGCGGCAGAGCGACCGCTCCGGAACCTATTATCCGAGTGCTGTGCATTTCCCTCAGCCTACAGGCTGAGGGAAATTTTGGATGGGACACGTCCTGGACTTAACAGTCCAGACCCCCTTCGAGACAGGCCTTTAGCGAAACGAGGATTCTTACGGACAACATTCAGGCAATATGGCAACGTCACGCCCGATGACGTATACTACGGGCGACGAAAGGCTATATTGGAGCGCCGTAAAACTCTTAAGCGGGAAACGCTCATGCGGCCGCAAGGAATTCAACCACACTTTCCCCAGGCCTCCTGGGGCCGTAACTCTCCTCTAATTGTGCACCTCAAAATTCCCATTTCAGCTGACGACATACCACATAAATCTCCGAGTACGAGCATAGAATAATGCCCCGGTTTATTTACACAGAATATTTGATCTCAACTTTAGGCTCCCGAGGCACTGTAGCGCTTACAGCGCCTCTGATTATCAATGACAGAGTACTGATCCGTGACCCAATTTACGAGACTGTGCACTAAGTTTCGCCCACTCATAGTGTTACCCTGCGAGCAATGCCGGTTGTTCGTTGGTCCGTTTCCGGAAAGATTCCCTATCCGACTTATTCAGGCTTCAAGGGCACACACGCAATGTTGTTCGCTTTCTTCACACAGTGATATCCTGGACCGACAGGCACGTTTTGGCACCGCGACTGGCCCGGCCCGCCGCACGCCTTCCCGGTAGGTGAAGTGCCGGATTGAACATGTGAGGTGATCGAACTTCCCGAGTTCGACGAGATTCCGGAATTGGTAGTTCCTGCCGACCCCATGTGCCGTGCGATCATAATGTAATGAATAGCCGATTCAGGTGAATTGGCAACCAGAGGGAACTGGCTGGTTGAGTTCCCCGCGGCATAAGTAGTCTGCGCTGTGAGAAATGCCATTCCTATGACGACCATTACAGACAACACGTATAAAACTGTTTGTGTTTTCATTGGACTAGTCCTTTTTCTCGCCTTTTGTGTGAGACCCGAGTACAGGTCCCCCTTGACTCAGTCTCATGGACCCTTTTCCAAAATAGATGCGCTAGACAGAGTTTGGGTTCAATGTTTGACCTCGGATGTTTGAGTTAATTTGGTTGGCCTGGCAACGGGCCGTATCTCGATGAGAAAAAGCAGCACTGCCTTTCCACAGTCGCCCAGGTTCAGTGGGCCAGTGTTTCATTTTGTCCAAGGATGTCTCCGAGTGCCAGAGTAGACTCGTGAATCGATTTACCTCATTGGAAAATCTATTCTCTACTTTGAGATCAGGTAAATTATTAGCTCTTACAGCTCCTCTGGTAATAGATCAGAAGGAACTTATCGGATATGCGGTAAGCCCGGAAGAGGCTTACTGCGCAGATCTACTTTTCGAAGATTTCATGTCTTTATGTCCGTATTTCCGTTTCTAGCCATATGTCCGTCTTTTCTGAGACACCAATGATTCCACTTGACCAGGACACTGCCTAGTAATATGGCTTAGATAGGGACAGCCTTCTTCGGGCTAAAAGGGCATATCGGACAGTGGGGCACCGGCCCAAACACCCCCAAGATGGCGATAGCGCCGCATAATTCAAGTTTAAGAAAGGAAACCGTAACACGATAAGAAAGGCGTACAGTAGAAACGCTCACAATTTCTCCAAGGCACGCAGACCTGGGCCCATCAACAGGTCATTTGGCAGTTACACTCTGCCTGTTTCAGAAGTCAACTTGGACTGTCGCCCTTAGCCAACCCATTCAATGTCATGGAGGTTAGCCATATGGATGAGATCATGGAAGATATTAAATCAGTAGGGGTTCGTAATCGCCGTGTTCACATGGCAAATGAAAGGACATTTCTTGCATGGATCAGAACAAGCATAGGGGTGATGGCATTCGGTTTTGTTGTTGAAAAGTTTGCCCTGTTCGTAAGACAATTATCAATTTTTATTGGGAAATCTGGCTTCCCAGAAACCCATATGCCTCCTCCTCTTCATGGATATTCATCAATCTTTGGAATACTTCTTGTGAGTCTTGGGGCTTTGATGGGCATGCTTGCATTTATCAGGTATAAGAAGGTCGAGAGACAAATTTACGAGGATACATATCAACCATCGTTGATACTTGACGTAATGCTCACCATATCAGTCCTTATAGTCGGAATCTTCCTTGTGAGTTATTTGATTCATAGTGCTTGACGCAAGTGCAGTTTTGGATTCTTTCATGACGTCCAATCTGAAATCCGATGCCAATGCAGGAACCGCGGAGGCAAAAGAGGTTTTCTGTCATGCGGCAGGGTCTATCGTACAACCTTGACCTGTGATCTGCTTCAACGTACTGTTGACATAGGTCAATTTCGTCTCCTCCTCATGATCCATGCACAGGAGACGGCGACCCGAGATCAACGACCGGGAGGAGTCCTATGAAAAAGCTGTTTCTATCGGTACTCGGCCTGTCTCTCATGATTACTCAAATAGCCTTCGCAGCCGAAATCAAAGACTCCGAATCCGCCACGCATGACTCGGACTCGTCCACTTACAGAATCGTAGATACGTACTCCTTTCCAGGCTTCAAGGTGATCCAGTTCACACTTCCTGTCCTTTCCGTGTACACCTACCTGCTGGTTAGTGACGGGGAAGCACTGCTAGTGGATCCAGTCCGCGACATCTCCTTCTATCTGGAAACGGCAAAGAAGGAGTCTGCAAAGATCAAGGGAGTTTATCTGACCCATTCCCACGCGGATTTTATAGCGGGCCATACGGAAATGAAAAAAGCCCTAAACATTCCCATCTACCAGAGTCACAAATCGGGAGCCAAGTACCGTATTGAGGCAGCGGACGAGAAGTCTTCCGTCAAAATCGGAAGAGCCACTTTGAAGTTCACGGATACACCCGGCCACACGCCAGATGGCCAGTGCTGCGTTGTTTTCTCCAAAGAAGACCCTCAAACGCCCAAACTTTTGTTCACTGGCGATGTGCTGTTCGTTGGGAGCGTGGGGCGGCCGGATCTCATGGACGGCACTATTTCTGCTGCCTGGCTCGCCTCAGCAATGTACGATTCCTGGACTCAGAAGCTTTCCAAGCTGCCTGACAGCGTCATGATTTTTCCGGCTCACGGGGCAGGGTCCCTTTGTGGCGCACATCTCAGCGACGAGCCTACGTCAACCATCGGTAAGGAAAAGTCGTCCAACCCGTATTTCAAGGCTAAGGGGAGAGGTGAATTTATTGCACTTGTGCTCCAAGGACTCCCCGAGGCGCCCCAATATTTTCAGCATAATGCGAAGATGAACCGCGAAGGGCCGCCATCGGTGGATTGGAACGCTCCAATGCCCAAGGATGTCAAGGCCACCCCTGAACTGACCGAGCCCAAAACATATTACGTGGTGGACCTCAGAGACGCCAAAACCTATGCTGATGGTCACATTCCCAATTCGGTGAACATTGCGGCCAGGGGAAGACTTGAGACCTGGATAGGGACGATGGTGCCTTGGGGCTCCAAGCTTGTCCTGGCGGGCGATACGGACCTCCTTAAAGAAGCTCTTCATCGGCTCCATCGCGTGGGATATAAGGCCGACACCATCACTCTGGAATCGTGGAAAAACGCAAAACTCCCACTCAAGAAGGGGAATCCCATCTCCTCGCGGGACCTGTACGCCCTTATGCAGAAAGGGGAAGCCCCGCTTGTAGTTGACGTGCGTCTCCCCGCGGAGTGGATGGCGCTCCGCATAGGCGCCGTCCTCAACTTGCCCCTCAGCCATCTGGCGGAGCTTTCTTCAAAGCTGGACCCGGAGCAGCCTGTCGTGGTGGCGTGTAATTCCGCGTATCGCTCAAGCATGGCCACAGGCATACTCGAACGCAAGGGGATCAAGAAACGCCCGGAACCTGGAAGGTGGGAGCCAAGCTTGGGTGGAAGCAGGTCTTCCGGTGTACGAGGGTGAAAAACCCCCGGAAGCCGGGTTAGTACCCGGCAAGACGGTACCCAAAGGGACACCTGTAGAAAAGCCAAAGGACAAGGCAGCGAAACCCGCAACCAAACCCAAAGTGCCCGACGTAGGCTGCTGACTTCGTGTCAGCCCGGTTGTGGATGAAAGACTCTCACAAAGAATTTCCGGCAAGCGCTTTTCAGTGTGTACTTTCCGCCCCTGCCGTTCAGACTAGCCGCTCATTCGGGGGACCGCCGAATCTCTAGTCTCCCTCCGTGTCCACGCGGACTCGGATACCATAGAGTCCTGACAGTCGCCATGCCGACGGGCGGACTGGTAGCTGTTGCCTTTCAATTACATCCAGCACAAGGAGAATCCTCACCATGGCCATAAAACTTCTGATTATCGGCGGGGTGGCGGGAGGCGCTACTGCAGCGGCCAGGGCCCGCCGCCTGAATGAACATGCAGAAATCATCCTATTCGAGCGAGGGGAACACATTTCCTTCGCCAATTGCGGACTACCTTATTATATCGGCGGAATCATCGAGGACCGGGCCAACCTCCTGGTCACCACCCGGGAAGCCTTCATGAAACGCTATAAGATTGATGTACGCATCGGGTCTCAGGTCCTGGCAATTGACCGACCCGAGCGACAGGTGTTGGTTCGGGATCTCGCTTCCGGAGTCGAATACCGTGAGTCATATGACAAGATTATTCTTGCTCCAGGGGCAGAACCGATCAAGCCTCCCTTACCCGGAATCGATCTGGATGGGATTTTCCACCTGCGCGATATCCCGGATTCGGACAGGATCAAGACGTTGATCGACCTGAAAAAGCCTGAAACCGCTATCGTGGTGGGTGGAGGTTTCATCGGGTTGGAAATGGCCGAAAACCTGGTTCATCGCGGGGTGAAGACCACGATAGTCGAGATGGATGAACAAGTCATGGCTCCCCTGGACTCGGAAATGGCCGGTATCATCCACGGTCATCTGCGAGACAGTGGTGTCACCCTGGAGTTGGGCCAACGTGTGGAATCCTTTGCAAAGAGAGAAGGCCGCCTAGAGATTACCACCGCTCAGGGCAAGGAACTTGTCGGTGATTTGATCATTTCGGCCCTCGGAGTAAGGCCGGAAAACAAACTAGCCAGAGATGCAGGGCTGGTATTAGGACCTAGAGGGCACATCAAAGTCGACGATACCATGAGGACAGAGGACCCTGATATCTATGCGGTCGGTGATGCGGTGGAAATCGAGGACCTGGTCACTGGATTGCCCACCTCGGTGGCCCTTGCGGGACCGGCAAACAAACAAGGACGCATCGCGGCGGATAACGCAATGGGTCGCAAGAGTGTGTACAGGGGAGCGTTAGGGAGTTCTATCGTAAAAGTGTTCGACTTGATCGTCGCAGGGACAGGCGCAAATGAAAAACAACTCCGAAAGCACGGCATCCCGTTCAGAGTGAGCTATACGCATTCCGGTTCCCATGCCTCGTACTATCCGGGCGCGTTTCCTATGGCTATCAAGCTGCTTTTCGCGCCAGGCAACGGAAAGATTCTCGGCGCGCAGATCATTGGACGTTCCGGAGTGGACAAGAGGATCGACATCCTGGCTACTGCCATTCACGGCCGCATGACCGTGTTTGACCTGGAAGAACTTGAACTGGCGTATGCTCCACCGTACTCATCCGCCAAAGATCCGGTCAACATCGCGGGATTCGTGGCAAGCAACATTCTCAAAGATGACGCGGCAGTGGTTCAATGGCATGAGTTGGCCTCGATACGAAAGGAGGGAGCGGTTCTCTTGGACCTGCGGTCAGCGAAGGAAATCGAGGCAGCAGGAAAGATACCAGGGTCGCTCCACATCCCGCTCGAAGAGCTGAGGGATTCATTGGAGATTCTCTATAAGGAGAAACTGTACATTCCATATTGTGCCGTCGGCATGAGGGGGTACCTGGCGCATCGCATTCTCGTGCAAAACGGATTCAGGTCAAAGAACCTGAGCGGTGGGTACCGGACCTTCATTGGCGCAAAGGAAGAAATCATGCGTGAATCCCCGGAAGATGCGCTCTGGCTCAGCGAATAGCCCGGATCGAGCGCATCTTAGTGGATTCCAGGTAATTAGAAGCCCTCATTAGAGGAACTTCTCGCCGCCGTCTTTGGGCTAGGGGGAGTTCAGGCACGCGGTACGCAATCTCCCCGTCCGCCCCAAAAGCAGTAAAGAAGCTCTTCCTGAGAATCCCGACTCTACTCCAACCCCAACTTGGCCAATCCTCGCCTCCAGAATCGAGGCAACTCAGCTTTTTCGCCAACAGGTTCTCTCAACAACCCAAAACATGCGCAAGCGATTTCCCCGTGGGAGCAAACCTGTTCCGGAAGTGCCTGAAAAGGGCGGTCGCGCCTGATGCTGGGCATCAGAATTCGAAGGTGAGAGTGAATTGGCCACCCGTGACGGGATCGATCCTCCTGTCCGGACGAGTGCCGAATAGGTTCCCGGCCACGCCGTTCTGCCAGTCAGGGACAGATCTGTCGATGCACGCATAGTTGAACCATCTCCCCGGTTGCCAGAAACCTACGACCGTGCTTACCCTCCAGCCTTCCAGGACCTTCCAATCCATTCCCACGTCAAACTCGTATCCAAGGGATGTGTCAGGGATGTTCGGTGACGCGGGAATTCGGTTGAAATTGAAGTCCAGGTCTCCATCCCGACGATTGGGAAAGTTTCCGGCCCCCAGATTAGGACCTATACAGGCCCAACTGTAACCATTGGAGGTCCGGTTGGCATAGAAAACGGACCCGTACAAATTGAGGTTGGCCGCGATTGCATAATCGAGGCGAGCTGCAAAGACGAGAGCGTCTCGGACGAAGCCGTTCCACGACAAGCTGTAGGAATTGAGCCCGGAACCATAATTGAAACTGAAGAGGCAACTGTAGTTCTGAAACACATCCGTATTTGCAAGGTATCTCTCAAAAGTCGGGTGACGCACGAAGGCGGCAGGCTGCCTGTCTATCATCGTGCCGTTGCGTCTGTCCGGACCGGGGCAGCGAGCCTGTAGAAGGCTCAATTTCGCTGGGCCAACCATAAAGCCAAGCTCCACCATGTACCGCCACTGCTCAATGTATCTCGGATTCGGAGGGCCTATGAATGGCTGGAGCACTCCCGCGTGAAAACGGTCGGTCCAGTAGAGCCAGGCCGCCTCCGCGTTGAGAAAGAATCTCCCGTCAAGATACTTTATGAAAGCAGTCCCATGTGAAAGCTCCGAATCAAGAGGTACGGGAGTCTGTGCCAGGGGGTCTGCAGGATCGACCAGGATGGCCTCCGGACCGACATGATAGTTTCCGAAGGAACCTAGGACCCCGAGAGTCACCGGACCTCTGTGGTACACCACAAAGGCCACAAAATCGCCTGAGAAAGCGCCGCTTCTGTCTCCTCTGCAAAAATACTGCCCCCGAATACTTTGGCCCCCCGCTGTTGTATAGACGGGCAAGTCAAACGGGTCCTCGTAGGCATATTTCGCAATTATCGAATCGCCGACATATCGATATGGATAGAAGGCAAATCCAAAATCAAACGGCCCGCAGGGAGCGACCAGCGACACGGATTCAGTTGTCGCAGCGTCCTCGCCGTCGTATTGCAGCCCCGGCCCGAATACCCAGGGCCTCTTGCCCACGGCAAACGTTCCCCACGGAGTCACAGCCGAGACCCAGAACAGATTCCACTGTCCCTCGCTGAAGGCTCGATTCGTTCCCGGGGCGTTCAGCGCTATGTAGTCCCACGCGTCCGGCTCTCCGTACAACCCCAGACGGTACTTGCCCGAGAAGCGGATGGCCTTGTTGATCTTGATTTTGGGCCAGAATTCCACTTTGTAATAGGCCCAACCGGTGTCAGAGCCCGAAGAGGCGTGTCTGTCGTACCTGTATCCGCTCCAGAAGTTGAGATTGGCCACAGCGGTGTTTGTCCCTCGATCCACGTTATACGGACCGAAAAATCCGCTGCGCCCTAATTGGCTGTACCATTCGTAGGAATAGATGAACGAGCCTTTCATTTCGAATTCCCACGCAAAGCACGGGGAAACCTCAATGAGCGAGCCTACCGCAAAGGCTACTAGGAGACACAGGACCCTCATCTGAACCATTTAACTTAACCTAGCAATAAATGACCGGGATTATGCGGCGCTATCGCCATTTCGGGTGTTCCACTGCCTTTGAGAGGACAAGGAACAATCCCCTGGAACCCCGAATAGGCCTCTTCATCTCCTCTCCTGGGACCCGACAGAGGCAAAACCGCCGCCATGTTACTGAAAAAGCTTGTCCTGTCCTACTTTGGAGCGTACTTCTCCGTCCACCTCACCGTGAAACATAATTCTGGCGAAAATTCTGGGGTGGCACGTTTCGACAATACAAGCGTCTTTCGTGTTATCTTATCATGTAAGGTAGCACGATGTCAATCCAATGAGAACTTCTACCTCCTTATAGTTAACCGAAACACCCCAAGACCTTCTGGGGCCAAAACTCTCCTATAATTTCTCGGCTCAAAATTCCCATTTTCGCTGACGATATATCCTGTTAAGGAGGGTTTTGCAGAAAAGCAAATTCAGAGCTTGTCAGGTTCACGATTTCATGCGGAAAGGCGAAGATCCTTTGTAGAGGCTCCGTTTGAAAGTGTCATCGAATATTTTTGAAATATTTTCGCGAGGTTTGGTCTCATGCCTTGTAAGTATTGTTGTATGAAAAATCCTCAAACGAGATTTAGAATGGAATTGGCGAAATTGGCAGATGGTGACCAGGAGTCTGTCCGGCCAGATATGCCGCCGGAAAGGTTGAGATGATCGAGCTTGCCACTTAGAATAAACCTAATGAGGAGGCCCTTGAAAAGAAGAGTCGAGACCAGGGGCTCTTTACAATTCAACCCGTGGCGAGCGTAGAGATCTCGGGCTAAGATCACATCCATGCTAGCTCCAGAAATAGAAACAAAAACTTGGTCAATTCGGTCTTAGGAATGAAGGGGGTTAAAGACGGCTGTGGAATGGAGGAGGCTGTCGCTAAGGAAGTGAGGCTGTGCCGGGCAATTTTCTAATTCGCCAGTTGAAAGATGTGCAGAATACTGCCTTAGGTAGGTGCGGCTATGGTCTTGCAAGTGCGCTTTTCCCATTCTACGTGGTGCAATGTCTCGTAAGATCGTCACCATGTTTTCGCCATGGACAGCCAAGAACCTGAACATGAAGAAGGCTGGGCTGACTCTGTAGGATAACAGATGAAACAGATATCAGATGGAAGGAGAAATGATGTGAAAACGCTACGCGCTCTGTTATTACTGGCATTTTTTTGTTGCGTCTACTTGCTCCCATGCGTTGTCGCGTCTGATGAAAAATGCGACGAATTGTACGGAAAAGGTTCAGCAAAATTCTCTTTGGCGACCGGAAGTCCAGGTGAACTAGGCCTTCTGCACGTACTGGCGGACGCTTTCAATTCTGGTAACGATACAGCTATGTGCTGGCACAAGGCTGGATCAGGAGAATCTCTGAAGCTCTTGAAGGACAAGCGGGTAGATATGATTATGGTTCATGCTCCACAAGGAGAAAAAAAGGCAATTGAAGAGGGATGGGCCAAAGGGCGAACCCTAATAGGGTCAAATGAATTCTACATTGTCGGGCCTCTGGATGACCCCGCGAACATATCCAGCGCCAAGACTGCGGCGGACGCATATATTAAGATAGCATCATCTAGGGCGAAGTTCTTTTCCAGAGGTGACAACTCGGGTACCCATATCAAAGAAATGGATATCTGGAAGAAAGCTGGGATCTCTCCCGTCGGGGACTGGTATGTCGTAACTAACGACTTCATGGTTGCGACTCTTCAGAGGGCCAACGCCGAAAAAGGCTATTTTATGACGGATAGCAGCACGTGGGTTTCGGAGAAAAAGGCTGTACCGGATCTCAAGATACTGTTTCGTGGAGACAAGTTTATTGTGAACGTTTATCACGCTTTGCTTCAACCGGAAGGCGTCACTCCCGGCGCGGCCACGGCTGCCAAATTCATAGACTTCGTTGCGTCGAAGGATGGGCAAGACATAATTCGCAATTACGGTAGGGATAAATACGGAGAGGGTCTTTACAACGACTCCGAATACGCAAAGAAATACGATAACTAGATTAGATTACTTGGGCCAGTACCGCTGCGGTTTGCTCGCCAATTCGCAAGCAGAGTCCGTTGTTTTAGAGACCTCGTTCACGTGATGGCGCCAGACTACTCAACGCAGAACCAGGACAAAAATGAGCGACAGCATTCCTAAAGAACTTGCAGGCAAAATCGAAGCCATGAAAAGGGAGGTTTTCCAGCTGCAGATTCATTGGGAAATCTACTTGCGGATTCACGACCTGAGACACCCTTATGGGCGAAAACTCCATTCAGCTGGTGTGAGTTTCGAGGACCGGCAAGACTTGCTCGGCCATAAGTTGGGGAGGATCACAACCCATTATTCCGCTCCCGAATTGATCAACTTAATCCAAGCATCAAAGCGGATTTGCGCTAATGAAAGACGCAAATCTGACACAATCGTTTACCTCCCTCACGCCAAGTGGGGGACCATACAGTAGGTCTTTTCAGGGTGATAAAAACCTTCGAGCGACCAGGCTCCGACGCAAAGCCCGCGAAATTGCAAGACCGCCGCATGATTCCGGCTAAGCGTGAACGATAACCTGTTTCCCGTTGTGATGCGGCCCTTGCAATTTCTTGGGATTAGGAATGAAACGCAAAATCACCATAATCGCTTTCGTAGGAGCCGCAGCCCTAGTCTCGCTGGGCATTTATTCCTTTAGCGGCATCGGGGCAGGCAATAACCGTCATAATATCCCCACTGCCAGGGTAGCGAAGCACGACCGTGGGGCAACTGATCAATCTACAGGAATAGTGAAGCCGCTGGTTGGAGCCAATGTGAAAGTAGGCGCTCGGATGCTGGGCAAGGTCTTTGGGTTGCCGATCTCGGTCATGGCTCGTGAGAGCGAAACCTCGTATATTTTCAAAAGGAAAGCAAATCGGTGAATGCAACAGTAGCCAATTTGATGCGTAAAGGATGGAAATGGGCGCTCATTGCAGTGGCGCTCAGCCTAATCGTGTACAAGGTGAAGTTTGGTCCGGTACCCGTAGCAACCCAGCCGGTTGCAGTCGGTGAAGTTGTAGCTGAAGTCATGGGCACCGGAACGCTTGAGGCTCACTATCAGGCTACGGTAAGCGCAAAAATCCAAGGGCTCATCCTGGAACTCCTCGCGGATCAGAATGATTGGGTTAAGCTTGGCCAGCCTTTGGCGAGACTTGACGACTCTGATCTCAAAAGGGAAGTGACCACACAAGAAGCTGTACCTGGACGCCGCGGGGGCAACAGTGGAACGTACCATCGCGGATGAAGCAAGGGCCAAGGCGTTACTTGAGCAAGCCCGTCTAGACTATAACCGCTACTCGGGGCTATTGGGCTCCAAGAGCATTTCTCAGGAGCAGATGGACAAGACCTTACAGAATCTGGCTGTGGCCGAGGCAGAACTGTCTCGGGCGTCGGCAGCTATTGCTGAGGCGCGTCGGCAGCAAGTAGCGGCAAGAGAGCGGCTCCATTTTCAACAAGCCCGATTGGCGGATACTCGCATTACCGCTCCTTTTGACGGCTTGATTGTTCGACGAGACCGGGAGCTGGGGGACATTGTGGTTCCAGGGGCTTCTATCTTTCTCTTGGTGTCAACGAAAGAAATGTGGGTCTCCGCATGGGTCGATGAGTCCGCCATGGACGGGCTAGCTCCAGGGCAACCGGCAAGGATTGTATTCCGGTCCAAGCCTAGCCATGAATATCGGGGCAAAGTTACTCGTTTAGGGCAAGAAGTGGACCGCGAGACGCGTGAATTTCGAGTAGATGTCGGAGTGGACAGTCTTCCTAAGAATTGGGGCGTGGGCCAACGCGCCGAAGTTTATATCGAGACCGACAGGAAGTCTGGCGTCTTAAATGTTCCCTTGCAGGCAGTCGTGTGGAAGAAAGGCAAAGCAGGTGTATACGTTACCGACGGTGGACGAGCCCACTGGAGAGAGGTGTCGCTGGGCTTGCGAGGGCTCGACAAAGTGGAGATCACCAAAGGGCTCTCAAAAGATGAGAAGGTGATCGCAGGGCCCGACCTTTCCCATCTGACCGACGGGCAGAGGGTGTACGCTCAATGAACCTTGCCTTGAGAGACATCCGTCACAACCTTTCTCGATTTTCACTGACAGCGGTGGGGATTGGTATGCTCCTCATGATCGTCATGGGAATGGGAGGAATATATAGAGGTTTGACAGAAGAAGCCACGCTGTTGGTTGACAAGATCGGAGGGGATCTTTGGGTTGTGCAACATGAAACCAGGGGTCCTTTTGCAGAAATTTCGCGTATCCCCAGAAACCTTGAAGAGAGATTGCTGGCTGTCCCGGGAGTCAAGAGCGCTCATGCATTTGTCACTTATGTCGTTCAGCGGGAACATCTCAAGAAGCCTTTGAGAATGCAGATTCAAGGACTCTCGTGGCCGGCAGACAAAGGTGAATGGCTTCCTATAGTATCGGGACGTAGCCTTGGGGCAGCCCACTATGAAATGATCGCCGATAAGATTCTTGGCCTACAACTTGGCGACAAAGTTTCCCTTGGAAAGGATGTCTACACTGTGGTGGGCATTACGAGTGGGATGTCCAGCATGGCAGGAGATGGACTCGCTTTTTTCAGTCTCCTGGATTCCATGGCCATCCAATTCGATTACTCAGGTGAGGCGATTCGACTGGAGCGAAAGGCTCGTCTGTCTAGACTCTCCCGTCAGGACATTGGTAACACACAGCCCTCATTGCTCGAAAGAGTTCAACTTCCCTCGGCCAATCTCCCGGCTATCGCCCCTCCTGCGGTGAGTGCCGTTCTCCTGCAGTTGAAACCGGGAACCGATGCCGCTTCAGTCATGGCAACCCTTTCAGGCTGGACGGATGTCACAGTATTCACAAAGGAACGGCAAAGGGAATTGCTTCTCAAAGGGGTCGTTGACCGAGCCCGCCGCCAGCTCGGCCTTTTTCGGGCGCTACTCATAATTATCTCCGCCATCATTATGGCTCTTATTCTGTACACACTGACGCTTGAAAAACTCCATGATATAGCCATGCTCAAACTTATCGGTGCGCGGAATTCGGTGATACTCGGTCTCATCCTTCAGCAGGCCCTTCTCCTGGGACTGCTGGGATACGTCGTCGCCTTTTATGCCGGAAAATGGGTTTTCCCCTTGTTTCCTAGGCGAGTTCTCATCACTTCGGAGGACTTGCTGTCTCTAGCACTGATCGTGCTGGGAATCTCCGTATTGTCCTCTGTTCTGGGGATATGGAAGGCCATGCGAGTTGAACCGAACGAGGTGGTGTCATGAGCGATTCGTCCCACGCCATTGAGTTGGAGGGACTCACTAAGATTTATGGTAGCGGGAATGTAGAAGTCGTGGCAATGCGAGACGTATCCTTCGGTCTGTCCGATGGCGAGGTGGTTGCGTTGTTGGGCCCGAGCGGGGCCGGAAAATCTACCTTGCTCACGATTCTCGGTCTTATAAATACCCCTACCTCCGGGAAGATCACCATTGGGCCGGATCTTGTTATGGACGGTCCGGCGGCAAAGGTGAATTTACGATCATACCGTCGCAGATTTATTGGCTATGTTTTGCAAAAAGCAAACTTGATCCCATTTCTTACAGGGCTGGAGAATGTTCAGATCGCCTTAGAGATCAACGATATTTCACGACGCCTTGCTCGGCGCACGGCCATGGAGTTGTTGGAGTATCTGGGTGTTGGAAACCGGGCGAACAATTTGCCCTACATGCTCTCCGGTGGAGAACAGCAACGTGTATCCGTGGCCCGGGCGCTCGCCAACAAACCCCGCCTCGTACTCGCAGATGAGCCGACAGCATCGCTGGACAGTGTCCGGGGTCGCCAGGTGATGGAATTGTTTCGAACCGTGGCTCACGAGCAAGGAACGACCGTGCTGGTTGCTACTCACGACCATCGGGCCCTAGATGTGTTCGATCGCATCCTGGAAATGGAGGACGGTAGTTTACGGTCCAACCACAGGAACGGCCCACAGGAAATTGATTCATGATAAGGAGTCTGATGGTTTTGGACCAAGATGGTTCGAAGCACCAACGCTGGCTAGAGATCCGATGAAACAGGGGTACTGAAATGAAGTGCAGCAGATGTGACGCCCAAATCAGAGAGGGCGACGAGAGGGATTTCTATGGACAAATGCTGTGTGAAGAGTGCTACATGGACGCGCTCTCCCCCACCCGCACATGTGATCCGTGGGCAGTTCACAGCGCAAAACAGTTGGGCGATAAGACTGGCGGACTCCACACAAGTCCCGTCCAGGACAAAATTCTAAAGTTCTTGCTGAAACCGGCGGAATTGAACCCGGAGATCTAGCCAAGCGCCTGGGGATAACACCTATTGAATTAAATCGGGAAGTTGCCGCATTGAGACACATGGAAAAACTCAAGGGAGAACTCAGGGAGGGTCGGAAATACGTTGTCCTGTGGTAACAATCGCAACAGAGGCCCATGCGAGTTTGCATTCAAAGAAGTGACATTGCGTTTAGCACCGTTAAATGCACAAAACGCCGCCCCATGCAGCGATCAGACTCGTAATATGCCTCTCACCATTTCGGCAATCTGCAGCAAATCGGCTTCATTTGGCCTTCCTTGAATATTGCCCAAGCGACCGCTCTCGGAAAGGTATGCGAGTTTCCCGTGAAACTCTCCTACTATGAACCATTCGCCGAGGATTTCGTATCCAAGATGGTCAAACAATTGGCCCATATATTTTATTGCAGGAACTGCCTCGTTCCTGCCAGTGTGACCTCCGCCAAATGTACAATAAATAACGGCTTTCTTTCCAGCTCTTCTGGGCGACGCAGGTTTTATCTCATCTGAACGGTACTTTTCCCTTTGTTTTCCTATGAATTCAATTAAAGGCTTTCCGGGCATCCACGTGTAAACCCCGGACCCCATGAATACGAAATCATACTGAAGAATTTTAACTTCCGTGTCCTGGGTAACCTTGAAGGTCTCCACCTCATGACCAATTTCATGTAGGGTTTTTTCAATGTGTTTTGCGACTTTTTCGGTGTTTCCGGTGGCTGAGAAATAGAGATTAAGGATTTTCATAAAAGTTTCCTCCAGAAACAACTTGGGTAACAAGGTCTCAGAGTATTGTAATTTCGATACTGGAATCATGCGGCGGTCTTGCCATCTTGGAGGTCCTTGGGCTAATACCCGGTCCAAAGATGGTTCCTCTGACCCCGAAAAGGTGCCCCGCATCGTCCCCGCACTAGGGCCCAAAGAGAGGCAAAATTGTCATCACGTTGATGAAAAAGCCACTCTTATCCTCTTTTCGAGCATATCGCTCCATCCCGTCCCCGGTCAAGCGTAATCTTTCCGCTCGCACTTTACCCGAACACATCCTGGCAGTATCCCTCCAAGAGAAAGGTGCCCCCTAGGATATATACCGCTTGTTAGGTTAGAGTGTCCATGGGGCTTTTGGTAAACAACGTATCCTGGCCTAAATGATTGAACTGTCTTGTTTCTCAACCAGATCTCAAGGTGTATCTTGAAAAGAGGCATCTCAGATTTGGCTGCGATGACGCCAGTCCTTGCTTTCATTCTCATTCATCTTGCAATTGACTGGAGCTGGGATTAGGTGGATATAATCACATCGACTGAAGCCTGGGCAGGAGGGCCTCATGATATTTTCACTACAAAAGAGATTTCTCATTTTCCTTCTTTTACCAGTGGTACTGATTCTTCTGGTTTCAGGCGTGGCCTCTTTCTTATATGCCCGTTCTTACTTGCTTGATGGGTGGACAGCCATGACCAAGCTGAGGCTGCAATGGACGGCTCATCAAATTCAGATGAGGCTGAACAGCAAGCGAGAATTAATGAACCTCATCATTAAGGCTCAAAGCGCTCCTGACCCTACGGTAACCGAGGCCTTTCTTGTTCAGCAGATTTCAGAGATGCCCGGAGTTCGTTCTGCGGAGATCCAATCATTGTCTGCCAATGATCAGAAGTCCCAGGAAACTCCTGTTGGGACTAGCGGAAATGATCGGCAGGGATTCGCAGAGATTGCTGGTCCTGAGTCTACGAAAAGCATGATGATGAATCGCATGCAAGGTCGGGGCATGGGTATGGGTAGGCGCCAGGGTGATCCGATGGGAATGCGTAGGATGATGCGGATGTCCGGTGGTGAATTGTCGTTTGATGAGTCTTATAATTTCCTTACGATGACGGAAACCTTTGGAGGCACCAAAGACAATCCGACCAAGAAGATTGTGGTGACGATTTCTTTCCAATCTTTCATGCAGGGGATTTTGGAAGCCGGACAATGGAAACATAGCTATGCCTGTTTGGTGAAATCGGACGGCACGTATCTCGCTCATACAGATCCATCGATGAGTAAATTGAGTAAATTCGGCGAAACCGGAGATCCTCTTCAAAAGAAAGCCCTGGAAGAGATGAAAACCGAGGACTTCGGAAGTGTCCTCGGCAAAGGGCATCCTCCGGACAAGGTAATTGGTTTCTACAAGGTTCCCACCACGGACTGGTACCTCCTGCTTACTTCTCCTGGAAGCGAGATATTGGCTCCCATTGTCCGCTTTCGCATGACTTACATTTTGGCAGGGATTATTTCTCTGATTTGCGTCGGGACACTTATTCAGTGGAGTACTCGACCTATAACCCAATCAATTGCCGAGATTTCTAGAGCAGCAGAAGAGGTTGAGGGCGGCAATTTCTCACTGGAGATCCCAGAAGGCAGATCAGACGAGATAGGGCAACTGAAACGTCGTTTCAATAGTATGATCCGTGGATTGAAGCAGCGCGATCTGATAGAGCGAACATTCGGACGGTACGTGGACAAGAAAATCGCGCAGGAACTTATGAACAGACCGGAAGCCTTAAATCTGGGCGGTGAGAAACATGTGGTTACGATTCTTGTCTCTGATCTTCGAGAATTCACCCCGCTGGCAGAAAAGCTTGAACCGGAACAGGTAATCAAGCTGCTTAACAGGTATTTCGCAAGGATGATTCCGGTAATCGAAAAGTTTAAGGGTATAATAGTCGACTTTTATGGTGATTCCATTCTGGTTTTTTTCAGTGGCACGGATCATCATGTGCGTGAGAGTGTCACCAACGCTGTCAACTGCGCTTTTGAGATGCAGCGAGAAGTTGGTGACTTGTCCAAGGAGAATGAACGAGCAGGTCTGCCCAGGCTTTCAATGGGAATAGGCATTCACACAGGGGAAGTCATCGTAGGAAACATAGGAACCGAAACAAGAGCAAAGTACGGAATTGTGGGTTCCGCTGTGAACGAAACGGATCGAATCCAAACCGTTGCACAAGCAGGCAGCATCCTGGTTTCCGAGACTACCTATGCCTATCTTCCAGACACGGCCGAAGTGGGATCAAAATGTCAAGCTCACCTCAAGGGGCTCAATGGAACTCGAGATCTCTATGAGCTGCAGGAGAAATATCCAGCAGATCGCTCATCTCAGGACTGATTGAGGTGGCAGGGATACGCAAGTACTGGCAGGGAACGCAGGCATTGCAGTGAAAAAAGGAACTGCTGACCGACGTTGACCTTCCCTCAGATCATGTACCACTTGTTACACATCAGGGGAGCCTTTCCGTTCAGTATTATTCTGAAAGGAGTGAATTATTCTTGCGGGGAAAAACCATATCCATGGATCTCCTTATACAGCGAGTGAAGAGTCACCCGCTCATCCCGAAGGCGGGAATGATCTTGTGCCACAACGGGATTGTTCGGGAATCGGACCGGTCGGGTTCAAAAAAGGTTAGCTCCCTGAGAGTTTCGGCTGACAGGGAGAAGATTAGGGATATTGTCTCGTGGGCGAAATCCCAGCAGGGCATCGTCGAGGTGGTTGTTGAAGCCCTCGAAGGGGAATTTAGCGTCGGAGATGATCTGATGTTTGTGGTAGTGGCCGGAGATGTGAGGGAGAACGTATTTAACGTCATGCGTGAAGTCGTAGAGAAGGTCAAAGGAGAAGGCGTTTCAAAAACAGAGATCTACGCTGAATAATTTCTGGTACGGAAGTTTATACTTCACAAACTAAAACCACCAGCCCGGCTTCCCCGCGGCCAGAACGAAAGCAACCGAGTGAATTTTATGTCGAGAAGGTTTTTCACTCGGTTGAGAAAGGATCTACGTTTTTATGTTCGGCAGATCACTTTGCTCTAAACGACTCGCGTCTTTGCTATGAACACCGACTGTGGGCAGTCGGTCGTATCTTTTATGCTTTGTTTAATACTTTCTTCCCAATTGTCAAGGGTGCCCTTGGTAGAAGCTGTTGTTGGCTGGGACTCGAGGATTACTTATGACCTTTTCGTTTTCAGCTTTTTCTGGCCTTTTTTCTCGGCCTCTTCTAGCAATTCCTCAGCCTTTCTTTTGGTTTTTTTGCCGAGAATAATGTCGAGTTAAACGCCGCACTAGGGTGCTTCCGAAGCTCGAAGACTCTCGATTGCCCTCAGTCTTTCTGCGCCTCTGACGGACATGAAGATTCCCATGCCCGCCAGAAGCAGCATCTCGATCAACGGCTCGCGGAATCCGCCAAGTCTGGGTAAGAAGGGCTCAGATCCTAAATATCGATTGATGCTCTGTGATTCTAGGGGTACGAATAACAACAGCCCAACGATATCCCATTTGACATCGGAACCAAAGGCTAAGAGTTGCTTTGAGCGCTTGAACATCCTGGCTTTTATCATATTACTAGCTTGGATTTGGGTTCTATTGTCTGCGGGCGCTCCCAATATGAAGTCAAACAACAGACAAACTGCTGGAACAGATATGAAGTAGGAGCCTCTACGGCCCAGTATGAGATCACTGGGCCGCAGAATTGAGTGCAAAATAAGGTCACTGGACCATCTAAACGAATTAATACCACGATTCCCAATACCCTCCGTAATAACCGGGATAGTAGTAGGAATAGTAGTAGCCCGGATAGCAGTAGCGGGCTCCATGGTATTGATGCCGTACTGTACTTGGTGTTCCCTGACCCGTTCCGGCGGATCGACCCCACGATCTCGCCATTGCCGCGCGAGGGGCTTTCACGTCAGTTTTGAGGTCTCTAAATAACACCCAGCCATGATTGTCCAGTTGAGCCCACCGCCTATCCTTGCTGAACATGCCCGTGAGATGGATTCTTTCTCCTTTCAGCAGGCAAGCGATTTCATGGGAAGAAATGGAAGGATCAGTGTAGACATGGAGACAGTTGCCGGGTCGGTCCACACGAGCAACTGTAGCTTCTCCGGGTTTGGGTTGGGCAGAAACATTAGCCGGCACCTTGTCCTCGAGGCCATTGGCTTGTGACTGCTGACTCGCCCCGGCCTTGGCTTCACCAGAAAATCCCACGTTACCTGGATTTGCACTTGGGCCCTTATGTTCTATGGTTGGCGTCGTTTTTTGCACCAATTGATTTGAGGTCGTCTGAGCTACAGCAGGCGCTGTGGCAAACGCGAGCAAACCTGCAAGCAAATACACTAATACCGTTCCGTAAAATACGCTTCTCATCTTATTCTCCTCGTGTCCAATATTTCCGTACCAGTGGATGGTACATATTCAAATCTCCCCTCCGCACGAGGCAGTCCTTTAGAAGCCAATTCGGCTGAATATTATTATGCTGCTGTTACGATGAGCATTACGACTGCGCATGTCAAATCTCAGGTGAATCTTGGATATTAAGGGCTTCCCGTACTACGTCTCGAACTGTGACGCGAATAGACACCCGTGCTCGTCTGAATTCACGCAGGGGTCGCATCTGATCTTTCCTACGCAGGCACTCTGCGTCTAACGTGGCATTCTGTCAGCTTATTTTGGCAATTGTACTGTCGGATGTGGAACAAACTTTTCGTAAGATGGTCGTAATTGTCAGTAAAGCCCGGAGGCACGAATGATGCGGCGTCTCTTCAAGATATGGACCGTTGCGTTGGTCTGTAGTGCTATGATGGCAATGCTTTCGCCTCACGTTGTTGCTCAGACCGCGTCCGAGGGCAATAGACATCAAGAAATGACTATATATCTGGTCTTGCTGTCCAATTGCTCAATAGTGGGCTCCAACGCATCGGAAAAATCTGAAGAAACGATGTGTATTTTGAGGATCCGATTTGACTGCGCCGGCGCTGAACAAAGGACCGACGCGCAATCAGGAATGGCTCATCATAAAAAGAATCTCTTCTGGCCTCTCAATCTTAAACCCATGGTACTTGAAGAAGTAAGCGTTTCGGTAAGAGCCGGCCGAAAAATTATGGAGGGGGCCAGGCTCATCCCAATTGGAATGCCTCTGCTGATGATGAAAGACGAAAAAGCTTGGTCCAGCGCCGAGAAGATTATTACTGAAGGACACGGTACGCTGGAACGAGACCAAAAGACTGTTATGACACTTCGACTATGATCCTACCTCAATAATTCAAGACTCCGATAACAGCTAGGGGAAAATTAAAGATACGGGACAGGGCCGGCACATCCCATGGCGGCTGTCATACCCGTACCCAGGGCGAACTTCCCAGACGTTCGAATAAGCAGGCCGAAATTATGCAACGAAGGTTTCGGAATGCTATCAAAGAGGAGAACAATTAATGAACAGGAACAATTATATATCCATAATGCCGATGTTGGCAGTATTAACGACTCTGCTTATGATGGTGTCATCCGTGACTGCCATGGCAGATCCCATGTCAACAATCAACGATTTGAACCAAGCATACATTCAAATAGCCCAAAAGGTGGCGCCTGAGGTGGTGCGTGTCAGCTCGGTGAAGACTGTTGCTGCCTCCAGTTCTAATGATTTAGAGCCTTTTCTAAAACAATTTCCCTTTTTCCCATTCGGAGAAGAACTCCCGAAACAGTTTCGCCAGCATCCGCAATCGCAAGAGATGATGATGGGATCAGGATTCATCGTCTCCCCTGATGGACTTATCATGACAAACAATCATGTTGTCAAAGACATGAAGGACATCAAGGTTACACTTTCCGGGAACCGAGAATATAAGGCCAAAGTGGTTGGAGCGGACCCCGAGAGTGATATCGCGGTGATCAAGATTGATGCCAAAGGGCTACCCGCTGTCACTTGGGGTGATTCCTCAAAGTTGCACGTAGGCGAGATCGTAGTAGCCGTTGGGAATCCATTCGGTCTTAGCGGCACGGTTACCAATGGTATTGTCAGTGCTACCGGCCGCACCAACGTCGGAATCATAGGTTATGAGGATTTTATCCAGACCGATGCACCCATCAACCCTGGAAACTCCGGTGGCCCTCTGGTGAACATCAGGGGCGAGGTTGTGGGGATCACGACAGCCATTGCGTCCCAGAGTGGGGGATATATGGGCGTAGGGTTCGCAATTCCTTCAGATTCTGCGAAGATGGTGATGGATCAGCTCCTCAAGCACGGCAAAGTGGAACGAGGGCTCCTGGGAGTGAACATCCAGGATGTCTCCGAGGCGTTGGCCAAATCCTTCGGTAGGCCGGATACCAATGGGGCACTTGTCTCCCAGGTAGTCTCCGGCAGTCCCGCAGAAAAGGCGGGCGTCAAACCGGGTGACATTATTTTGCAACTTAATGATACCCCAATAGCCAGTGCAGCGCAGCTGAAGAACATCGTAGGTCAAACAAAAGTAGGTTCCTCCGCGAATTTGACCTTATGGAGAGACAAGAAAACCATCACCTTGAAAGTAACGCTGGCCGAACGAACCCCCGAAGTACTGGCATCCGCCGGGCCGAATGCCGGGAGCTCGTCTGACTTGGGCGTGACAGTTGAAAAGGTGCCACCTCAACAAGCAACAAAGCTGGGCTTGAAAGACAACACAGGTCTATACATCAAGGATGTTGATCCCAATGGCAAAGGAGCTGCGATAGGACTTACAAAGGGCGATGTGATCCTCGAAGTGGACGGCAAACAAATCGCCTCAGTCCCGGAATTCAATAAGGAGGTGGAACAGGCCAAGAAGAATGGAATCATACGCCTCATGATCCGGCGAGGTTCCGCGAACCTTTACTTGGCGGAGAGTTTCTAACCTGGAGTAATTGAAACAAACCTGTGCAACGGACTAGTCCAAGAGGTTAACCTTGCTGATTCGCCCGTTGCGCACTTTTCATGAAAAACCGAAATTATCGGCCCAAACAAACGAAGAAATTCGCATAGGTTATGCCTTCGAGCCCCGTTTCGCCGGTAACCACCTGTCAAATTCCAGGACCAGTGGTGACGCGACAAATGTGAACGAATAGGTCCCGAAAAGAATTCCCACCACCAGTGCCCGGTGTCGAATCAAATCGCCAGTGAGCTGGCTATAGGTGGTTCGCAATACCGGTAAAAGCATCGGAAGCCAGTTAGAACTGGCAGTAGTTCAGTACGAAGGGCTTATACCAGTTCGCGATTTTTTTCGTAATTTGCTATATGCTTCCCCAGTTTTTTTAGGGGAGGTACTAATGGGACGGGTGACATCAGCTGCTCCTCATCTTTCGGAGGAAGAGATTGCGCGGCGTTTGAAGGAGACCGTCGGCACGAGGGAGCATCGAAGGTGGCTCATCATTTGGAACGCTTTGGTGGACCCTCGTGAAGCGAAGGAGATTGCCAAACACACCGGTGTGGCGGAGAACACGGTTCACGATCTCGTTTCGCGTTACAGGCGATTTGGTGCCCAAGCTGTTGAAGCTCCTCGATCGAGCAAGCGTCGTCGGTGCTATTTGAGCAAGGAAAAAGAGGTGATTTTTCTGTCTGAGTTTCTGGAGAAGGCCGAGAGTGGCGAGATTGCGACTGCGGCCGACATCAGACGAGCTCTGGAGGGGCTTTTGGGACACAGGGTCCATCATTCCACGGTCTATCGGCTGCTTGAACGGAACGGGTGGCGAAAGATTGTACCCAGACCAGTTCACATAGAATCGAAGCAAAAGGTTAAGGAAGATTTTAAAAAAACTTCCCAGAACTTGTAGCTGAGATTCTTTCGGAGCGAGACCCGGAAGATACTAGGCCAGTGGCAATCGTGGCTCAGGATGAAGGCCGTTTCGGCCGCATCAGCACCCATCGGCCTGCATGGGCTCCTCCTGGGATAAGACCAAAAGCGCCACGGCAGGTTGTCAGAGTCTTCCTCTACGTGTTTGCTGCCGTATGTATGGCCTTGGGAAAGATGACCGCTCTGATCCTTCCCCTGGCTAATACCGAGGCCATGAACATCTTCCTGGAAGAGGTCTCTTGTGATTTCTGTGACTACTTCGTCATAATGCTGGTGGACGGTGCCGGATGGCACAAGGCAAGGGCACTGAAGATCCCTGAAAACATCAGGCTGATCACACAGCCGTCGCACAGTCCTGAACTCAATCCTGCGGAGCACCTCTGGGACGAACTCAGAGAGAAATACCTGCATAACAAGGCTTTTCGTACCCTGGATCAGGTCCAAGAAGCCTTGTGTGACGGCATATGTGATCTGATTAACGCACCGGAACGACTCCGTTCCCTTACCAACTTTCCATACCTGAGAGTTATGTAGTAAAAAGCGAATCGGTATTAAAGGTATCAGGATACCAAGAAAGGAACTTTTTGTATCTGCAACGGTCAAATCTCAAAAACTTGCGGCCCCATTGGCCACTAAGGAAGGTTGGAAGGCGATATTACAGAGTCGTGGCCACTATGTCGCATCAGTTGAGGTGGAACAGTGATGAATCGCCAAGAGTTGCTTGCACGATTACCGGTCTTGCTCTCGGAACTGAGTGATGCTCAGTTGCAGGACTTGGAGATGTGGCTGCGGGTGAAACTGCGTTCCCAGCATACCCGTCAACCCTTCCACGGATTTGTCCAGGATCGACCGTTAACGGCAAAGTTTCGAGTACGGCCAGCACGTCTCGGAGGCTTGCCCGAGAATCGATAAATTGGGGTGGATTTTTCCTTAAAAGTTTTTGTCGAAAGCGAACAAGAAACCTCCCGCCAAAACAGCCATCATCACTCCTATCAAGGTGTAGAATATGCAGCAGGTCAAGTTCACCTTTGAGACAGCCCCACTCTGATAGTACTCGTTCATGCCTCTGACGATGTCGCTCAGCACCACGGTGAAGTGCCGCTGCTTTATCTTGAGTTGTCCGGTTCCCATCCATGACTGGACAGCCACCTGAAGATCCCCTCCTATGCTTGGCAGTCTTACCGTTGCAAGTTTCTCTTCGTGAGACAAATTTAAGGACTTTTGGTTGCCGGCAAGCGGAAGCAGAAAGTGGATCCTCTTCCGGAGCCTTCAGATTCAACCCAAACTTGACCACCTTGAACTTCGATCGCCCGTTTTACCAGGGAAAGTCCCAAACCTGAGCCTTCAATGCCCTTACATTCAAGCCTTTTAAATCGACCGAAAATCCTTTTCTGACAAGATGGATCGATACCAATTCCGTTGTCTCGGACGTAAAATACTTGACCGGACCTGTCCAATCTCTGCCCGATCTCAATTTTCGGGTGAGCTTGATTGCCCATGAATTTGATGGAATTCTCGATCAGATTCTGGAGGACCTGCAGCAGCAAGGAGCGATTAGCCCGAATGGTTGGTAGATCGGGTCCAATCGTGAATTCCACGCCACTTTGGGCAATCCTGCCAGAAACCAATTCCTTCGCTTCATGCGCTACGCGGTCCAACTGGATCTCCTCAGTCTCATTGCCCAGCTGCCCAATTCGAGTGAACAGTGACAACTGGTCGGTGAGTTCCTCCATTCTGGCCGCGGCCTTGGAAACAACCTGAAGACTGGAGTTCAACCCTTCGTTGCCGCAGCGAGCAGCCTCACGCTCGGCCCTCCCCAGGAAACCACGAACAGTAATTATAGGGCTTTTCAGATCATGGGAAATCGTATGATTCATCATTTCCAGATCCGCATTTTTTTCTTTGAGCGCCGCCAATGACATCTCAAGCTCGAACTCCGCCCGCTTTCGCTCGGTGATGTCTCGGCCGACAGATTGAAATTCGAGCAGGCGGCCGGTAGCGTCAAAAATCGCGCGGTTTATCCATTGAAGTAATCGCACTCGCCCATGAACAATTAACTGATGCTCTAGCATGCAAATAGGATTATCTAGGCTCAATGAGAACAGGCATTCTTCCACTCTCTCACGTTCTTCAATTGGCACAAGGGACAAGAGGTTGAGGCCTATCAACTGATCTTTTATTTTGCCGAAATAGCGGCAATACGCCTCGTTTACAAAAGTCAGCGTCCAATCAGGCAAAAAACGGCAGATTAGTTCAGTCTGGTCCTCCACAACGCCTCGGTACCGTGCTTCAGAAGATCGAAGGCTCTCGATTGTCCTCAGTCTTTCTGCGCCTCTTACGGACATGAAGATTCCCACTCCTGCCAAAAGCAGCATCTCGATCAAAGGCTCGCGGAACGTACCAAGTCTGCGTAAGAAGGGCTCGCCTCCGAGATATCGGTTGATGCTCTGTGATGCTAGAGGCACGAATAACAGCAGCGCAACCACGTCCCATTTCACATCGGAAATAAAGGCAGCAACTTGCTTTGAGTGGTTGAAAAGCCCGGATTTCATCATAGTACTCACTTGCATTTGTATTCTTGTCTGTGGCGCTCCCGACGTGAACTCAAACGAAAGACAGACCGAGGCAAATATACCCGAACTTCACCTGTATTCGTGTCCCACGTAATAGCGGGATTGCAGGGCGCTGCATCCATTACTTAAGAGTTTTAGCAGGTTGAAAAGGTCCAAGAAATGAGTAACAATTTATTTTCCTGCAACATTTCGGTCAGTTGACTGAGTGCTCGGTAACAATGGCTCAATCGCGGAAGACAATTCGTGCCATGTCGGAAAAACCAGATGCATGCAATGTTCTATGGTCGGCGCTGTTTTTTGCATCAATTGATTTGACGTCGTCTGGGCTACAGCGGGCGCTGTGGCAAACGCGAGCAAACCTGCAAGCAAATACACTAATACCGTTCCGTAAAATACACACCGCCCCTCTCGAAGCAATTCCGACAGCAAAAATCTAGTGAATAACGTTGAAAATGCGATGCACGTCAATGATGTTATGAGAGGACCAATATATGATTAAGGCTTCACCGAGGACGTCTCGAAGCGGAACGAGTCCCCAAAATCTGCTGTCATAGCTATTATCTCTATTGTCGCCCATTACGAACAGGAACCCTTTGGGGACCTCTATCTGCGCCATATTATCTCCTGGGAGCACATGCCCTGGATAAAACATGTCGCTTTGGAAGTAGGCATGAGGGTCCTTGATCACCTCACCGTTGATTAGGACTTTCTTTTCCCTGATTTCAACGGTGTCGCCGCCTACTGCAACCACTCGTTTGATGAAATCCTTGGACCGGTCCACCGGGTAAACAAATACAACGACGTTCCCGCGGCTGGGCTCGCCAAACGCTGGCCATCTTTTATTAGTAAACGGGATCCGAATTCCATAGATAAACTTGTTTACCAAAATGTGGTCACCTATGAGCAATGTCGGCTCCATTGAACCGGAAGGAATCTCGAAGGCCTGAAAGAAAAATCCTCTTATGAGGATTGCCATAACCAGGGCCGCAACAAACGCCTCCGAGTACTCCTGAAATGACCTTCGAGATGACTTTTTCATTCTAAACACCAGAGCGCCACATCTTTGCCCTATAACCCGCACCAAGGTTCAGAACGAGTTATGGCCGGGCAGTGATGCCTAAGTTCCTTTCCGGTGGCAATCCTCAAATATCCTACGAGCATAAGCGACTAATAAATTAGCCAAGAGCGCAAGACCTGTAGCTGCTCCGAGAATTTCAAAGTATTCCATATTTGGCAATTTATCGACGGGTCCGGTGACCATTAAGCTATTTCTCCATAATTGGGAACGGGCCTGGCACGTTCCACTCTGTTTCCTGAATGTAGACAATCCGAGCCGCCTCGAGTTCACGAGGGATTCCCGCTTGATTTTTCTTATTTCAGAGTCCGCAAAATTGCGAAGGAAGGCCAAGGCGAGCTTCAACGATCCTAAAAGATTGTCGCGGCCGATGTGCTATAATTTTTTTGGAATAGACCGCTGATAACGAGGAGCCTCCCATGGTTAAACGCAAAGACGAGGAACATATCATGCATGTCCTGATCCAGCTCGCAGAAGAGGAGAACAGACTTACCGAGAGTATGGTGGGCATGCTTGGCAAAACGAATCAAATGGCTGCAGACAGGACAGCGAGCGCCCAAGTGCGGACCACCCTATCTGAAGAGCGCACCCAGCTTGTAAGAGAACAAACGAAATTCAGCGAAAAAAGTACCGAGCTTGCAGAGAGACGGACCAACCTGGCGGGCAAAAGGACCGATTTGTCCGAGACTCGTACAGATCTCGCCGGTGTTAGAACGGAACTGTCGCGAGAACGGACTTCCCTCGCCGGCGAACGAAATGAACTGGCGATAAAACGAACCGGCTTCTCAGAACAGCGAACCGTCCTAGCCGAAGAGCGGAACAGCCTTGCCAATAACCGTACAGTGTTGTCCGCTTACCGTTCGGTTCTCGCGAAAGGCAGGACGGAACTCGCATTCATTCGTACAGGTTTGGCCTTGATGGCGCTTGGGCTCGTTCTGGTTCGTTATTTCGGCCTGGGGCTATGGACGCTGCTTGACGGGAGCATTGTGATCGCGGGTATTGTCGCTACTTCATTTGGTGTAAGGGGCTATCTCGTCACAAGAAGTTATGAGCGCATGTTTTCCAACAAGATTTCGGGGATTATCTCCGATCTCATGCCTAGGTAAGGGAGGGACGTGTATCCCCCATTCAGAGGCAACTGCTAGGGTTGCCCTGCTCAGGTTCCGCAAATTTCACGGGAGCGTGCGATCCGCTGAATCTGAAACGCGTAGAAGAGGGCAACGAAAGACCATACTGGAGTGCCGCAAGAGCCTCAAACTACAAGCTCTCATGCGACGTAGCAAGTTAACCGAGATACCCGAAGACCATCTGGGGCCGAAACTCTCCCCTAATTCTTCACCTCAAGATTCCCATTCCGTCTGACGACATACACTTCTGGCGTCTTTTGAGCGGATCAGTGACGAGCACGAGATTCCCCTTTTTTTTCGCAAACTCGCAACTCTATTTATCAGATATTGATTGGAACAAAAATTCTCCGACTGCGTCAAGTATCTAACAGGGAGAATAAGGGGGGTGAGGGAATGAAAAGAGAGAAATTGCCTGAGACTGTCTCGCCGATTATTTTACTAATTTGTATTTTAGCCTTTCCCCCTTTCTCATTCGCCGCAAGCCCGAAACCGGATATAGTCGGAAAACCTCAAAGGATTGACGACCCGCAGGTACTTCAAAAGTCACTGAATGCCTTATTACAGAAAGCCCATGCGCAATACAAAATCATAAACGATTGGCATCTGAAGAGTACAATTAGAGAAGACCAATGCGCAGGCCAAGAACCACAAGCAGAGCACCAAGACCTTGGCAGCTTCGTTCTAGGCTTCACAGAATCGACGCTATTGCATTTTTTGTATGTGGCCGGGGGGGGAATGTGCATGGAAGAGAAAAAATCGCGTACAATTGATTGAAGAGTTTCTTTTCCACCACTTCAGAAGAGGGCAAGCAATAAAGGTATATCAAGATCATTGATTGTAAGCGCCTATTCTGAAAACACGAACGGTGCATAAGAAGCACAGCCTTGGTCAGGAGTCCCGTTATTTTGATGTGTTAACGTGGGTAACCCGTGCGGGCCCCGGTGAATCTAGCCGTGAAATTGGAACGCAGAAAAAACGGATGGGACCGAGATCCGCATAACGGAGTACCGTACAGGGCGCAGAGCGAATTTCGATCCCTTCTTTTCTGCCAAATTTTGGGATACCAGGCTGGTATAATGGCATTACTTTATTAGACAGATGCGCCTGCCCTTTGTTTCATTCTCCGATATTGCAACCTTCTGCCCCGCTCGACCTTTTAGATATATATAACTATATGTAACTATGTCTATATTTGTGCATGTCTTTCTCCGTGTCCTTATTGATGCTGCTCCGTTTCAAAGTGTTTCGCTTATCACGCTGGACCCCGCAGATCATCTGAATCTTCGCGTAAGTGAGTACCTCTCCGCATGGGGAACCGGGATTTGCCCTTGCGTGAATCCTTTGATGTCCAGAAGCATCAAGATAAATGGAAGTTATCCAAAGGAACTCGCAGTAGTGAGAAACACATGATGACCAGACTACAAATTGCGCTGATAGCATGCGGCTCGGCATTGATGTTATCAAGTTTCATCGGTATTTATACGCAGATTTCTTCCAGCGGACCGCATCCTTATTGGACCGCTTGGATGGTCGTTTTATCCTTTACAGTTGCAGGGTTGGCATTTGCCAGTGCGCTAAGACAGTGGGAAAAAAGGCATTAAAAAGCCGGTTCAGGGCTGGAACGCAATCTATTTCACGGCGATGGTTACTTGGATTCCGAAGCTTTCTCAGCCTTCTTTACACGGAACCAAAGTACCGAACATGAACATTTGATGGCTTTTGCTACGGGTCCATCACCGGCAGGGCTTCTGCAATGCTCGTCGGATAAAGGCAGACGAACCACATTGAAAATCGTATGACGAATATTGAATCCAAAATCTGTCTCTTGAATCTAAGCTAGAAGAAAATAAATTACGCCCGAAGCAGGACTCTGAGAGTGCGTGCTCGGGGTTCACACAACTGGCGAGAAGACATGAGGTTCAAGCAGATGAAGTCGAATATAGTATTGTTAATTTTGTCTGTGGTCATGGGTATAGGCTTAGCCTCCACGTTGGTCCACGCATCTGCAGCCACACCCGCGAGGGGTGCCGCGGATGTGCGCCTGAGCGCTTCGTCGGAGACGGAGCAGCCGATCTCACATAGCGGGGTCATCCTGGCCATATACAAATGGAACCCCGGACAGCGTGGGGGCATGACAACCAAACCGTGCTCTGGGAAAAACTGTCCTGCTCCGACGTGCTATCAGGACGGGAACCATCAGGTTTGTCTTGGAAACCCCAACAAGCAGCCGATTATCCCGGGGGATTGCGTAGGACCACAGTGCGGACCACTGTGACAGTCAAGGGAAGTGGAGTCCAAGGCTACTGCTCCATTTCCCTGCCCTGCTCCCCAAAAACTGATCAAGGTTATAGGGACATATGAAAATACGTGTCCGTTTCCGTGTGCTCGTGATTGCTTTCATACGTTCCGGAAAAAAATTCTGCTGTACGACGAGCAAGGTACCCTTCCCAAAAAGAAGAGTAACTGCAGCTTGTGATTTGGCTCCAGATACCGGTAATATTGAGATCGCTGCTGAAGATACTACGTCGTATCTTAGTCTGGGTGTCAGCTCCTGATGAGGTTTTGCAAGCAGGTCTCCGGCTTGCACGTCGTCGCCTCGCGCTAAGACATTACGCCATTCATGAGCGTTCGCGCGAGCCTCTATTAATTGGCCATGAAACCGCGTGAACTCTTCCGCGAGGACAGCGTTGGCTCCCTTGGGCAAGATAGCGCCGCTAAGGACCCTTACCGCCTGTCCGGAGCTTACCTCGTGCTGGATGCAGTCCCCGGCCGCAGAGGTGGAGATCACTTGTAGGGACATCGGATGATCGGTTGATGCTTTGGCCACGTCATCAGATATGACTGCATATCCATCCTTGACCGACACATCTGCTGACGGGCTGTCTACAAGGGAGTGTATTTCTTTGGCGGCAACTCTGCCGACCGCTTGGCTGATGCGAATCACTTCATGGCTCATTATGGGCACATGGTCCTGGCTGAGCCAGACCGCATCTCGAAAGCTTATGTCATGCATGGTAGATAGCACAATGCCTCTCTAGCCGTGGTGGATTTCCGTCGGGCACCGATTGCAAAACATTGTTCACATGGATTGATCCCGCAGCAAGCCTGAAAATTGCCGTGTAATACAACCTCGTTCGGTTTATGAAAGGCTGCCAAGCCGTTTCATTTTTCTCCAGAGAGTCGTCTTGTCGATACCCAATTCACGAGCCGCGGCAAGTTTCTGGCCGTTGTTTCTCGCCAATGCTTCCTTGATCATCCTATTCTCGACTTCGGCCAATGTTAAACCCGCGGGAATTCCGTCTGTACCTATACACGCCTCATGCAGAGGCGAAGGCAGGTGCTGAGGTTGAATGAGACCCCCATGGCAGAGTATAAACGCATGTTCGATTGCATTTTGCAACTCTCTGATATTTCCCGGCCAATCATAATTCATGAGATCAGCGAGCGCTTCTCGTGAAAGGCCCGAAATGTCTTTGCCTCTCAGCCGGTTCAAACGATCTATGAAATTCTGTGCCAGAAGAGGTATATCCTCTCTACGCTCTCTGAGTGGAGGCAAAGACAGCGCGAACACTCTGATTCTGTAGAACAGATCTTCACGGAACTGCCCCTCAGTGACCAACCCCTTCAGGTCCTTGTTCGTCGCACAAAGAATTCGCACATTCACTTTCACCGTGCCGGTTGCACCAAGGGGTTGGAAACTTCCATCCTGTACCACCCTTAACAGGCGAACCTGCAAGGCAGGGCTCACATCGCCTATTTCGTCCAAAAACAACGTTCCGCCATCGGCTTGGGCAAATCTGCCCGGCTTGTCACGTTTCGCGTCAGTGAAGGCCCCTGCCTTGTAACCAAACAGTTCCGATTCCAGAAGATTATCCGGAATGGCGCCGCAATTAACTCTTACTATGGGTCTTTTCCCCCGGCCGGAAAGATTGTGAATTGCATTGGCCATCAGCTCCTTTCCTGTCCCGGATTCACCTTCAATGAGAATGGTGCTTTCGCTGAGTGCTACATCAGGCAAGATGGTGAAGATGCTCTGCATTTTCTCGTTTCGAGAGATAATATCCTCGAACGTAAACGTCTTTTCGACCTCCTTACGGAGAGCTTCCACTAAGGTCAGATCTCGAAATGTTTCGACCCCGCCAAGCACTTGTCCATCGTCATTCTTAAGCGCAGCAGTGCTGATACTTATGGGTACCCGTTTCCCGTCGGATCGAACGATGAAGACAGCGTGATTGACTATGGGTTTGTCCGACAGGATGGTTCGCTTGAGTGTGCAATCAGCCTCACAGATTTCGGCGCGGAACACCTCACAGCACGGTTTTCCTAGCGCCTCGTCTGCGGGAACTCCGGTGATTGCTTCCGCTGCTCGGTTGAATGAGGTTATGACGAAGTTTTGATCCACGGTGAAAACTCCGTCCGCCACTGAGTTGATAATCATTCTCATTTGGTCGGGGGTGAGATCTTTTTGATGAGTCATAGGTTCGCTCCGCTCATAATGACAGCTCCGGAGTTATGCACTGGTAATGGCAGTGTTCGTCATTGCGAGGCCGTCAGGCCGTGGCAATCTAAGGTTTCCTCCAGCCCTGCATGACAGTAGAGATTGCTTCGCTGCGCTCGCAATGACAGCTCCGGGGTTTGACCTCAAGAGTACGTGATCTATTTGCACTATGCACCTTATGGTACAGCGGCCTGGTGCACAATGCAACACAATTGCAATCGGCTTCGCTGGTCCATCGAATAACATTCCAGTGATGTCCAGTGCTTATCTCAATCCAGCGATTTGGCACGAATTTTGATCTACCACCCGTCAGGTACATCATGAAAGTCGCTGTTCCCGAATATCAAGGACGAATAGCCCCGGTCTTCGATTGTTGCCGACGAATCCTAATTGTTGTGCAGGATGAGCACGAAGAAGAAGTGATCACTGAAGAGGATTGGTCGATGGTGCCGCGACTCGCCCGATCGACGCGTCTGGACGAACTTGTCGTCCAATGCCTTCTTTGTGGCGGGATAAGCTGCTGGATGGAGGACCAGATTCGTAAGCGTGGTATCCGGATCGTTCCGTGGATCTCCGGAGACGTGTGGGAGGTTCTGAAAGCTCTTCGGAACGGCATGATTCACGACCCGCGGTATGCCATGCCCGGTCGGGGCGCATGCAGGCGAAGGCGGTTGGGCTATCAAGACAATAAGAAATGTTTACGGAAATAATGAAAAGGAGCAGACAGATGCCGCAATTTGATCGAACTGGACCATCAGGAGCAGGGCCTCGCGGCGGATGGGGCCGAGGCCAGTGTGGAACAACGGCAGGCTCGACTCGATTCTCATGGAGTGGCCTCTTGAGAGGCATTGGCAGAGGAGGGCTTCCGTGGGGTGAAGGCAAAGGCCGCTGCTTTGGAAGAGGCAGGTCCTGGTGGAGCGGATTCTTCGCCAGTCCCATGCCTTCGGGATCAGCAAAGGGCGAGGCTGAGGTTTTGAAGAATCAACTGGCTGCGGCCGAGGCGGAGATAGCAGCGATGAAGTCTCGCCTGGAGGAGCTGCAAAGAAAAGGCTAGATTCGAGAATTTTGCGTTGGGGCCGTGGGTGCATGCCTTATGAGAAGATGGACAAGTAACCGACCAGGGGAAATGTTTCCATGGCCCCACTGTTTTCTAAAGAATGAGTAGAACGAGGTAAAAATGTCTCAAGAAACCGGCTGCTCAGCCGAAACTTCATGCGGAACATGCGGGTCTTCTGCAGCATGTGATTCCGCTACGCAACAGATGCACATGCAGAATCAACTCTCGAAGAGATTGGCGTCAATCAAACATCGAATAGTCGTCATGAGCGGCAAAGGTGGAGTCGGCAAAACGACAGTCGCTGTAAATCTTGCCGTCGCGCTGGCGGCCTCGGGAAAGGCCGTGGGCATATTGGATGCCGATGTTCATGGCCCAAATATTCCCAAAATGCTGGGACTCAGCGGGCGCCATGCCACAGGCGGAGCAAACGGACTTATTCCTGTTGTTTCCCCGCAGAATGTAAAGGTCATCTCCATGGCTTTCATGTTGCCGGACGAAGATACCCCAGTGGTATGGCGAGGTCCGATAAAGCATACCGTCTTTACTCAGTTTCTCGCAGAGGTCGATTGGGGAGAACTCGACTACCTCATAGTAGACCTTCCGCCAGGCACCGGTGACGAACCACTCAGCATTGCCCAACTTGTCGGTAAACCTTTGTGGGCTGTAGTGGTAACCACACCGCAGGACGTGGCGTTGCTGGACTCGAGGAAGTCGATAGTGTTCGGTAGGAACCTCGAGATGCAAGTCCTGGGAATCGTGGAAAACATGAGCGGACTTACGTGCCCTCATTGCGGTGGGAGGATCGATCTATTCAAGACCGGCGGAGGACGGCGATCCGCAAGGGATTTGATGGTGCCCTTTCTCGGGGCCATTCCTATCGATCCGCAAATGGTCGACGGTGGAGATGCGGGCATCCCAATTTCAGTCATGAGCCCCGATTCTGTCGCTACCTTTGCCTTTCAGCATTTGGCGGATCAGGTAGGAACAGCAATTGAAGGCAATACGGCTGAAAAAAAGATTGCAGTGCGGTGACGAGTTGTCAGACTCGAAAATGAAAGAACATTAACAGGAGATCACATCTTATGAGCAAGACAGTAGCAATTCCATCCATGTTTCCAGGCGGACTCGACTCCGCACGTTCGGGACATTTCGGTCACTGTGACGTTTTTACCCTTGTGCATACGGAGAATGGCGAGGTTCGCGAAGTGACAGTCTTACAAAATGCACCTCATGTTCAGGGTGGCTGTCAAGCGCCTGTAAATCTGCTTCACACCAGCGGCGCCAATGCAATTATCGTCGGTGGCATCGGCATGCGGCCTCTTATGGGTTTCCGGCAGATGGGGATCGAAGTCTACTACGGGCCGGAGGGAGAAACCGTGGGGGCAGTAGTGGATGAGTATCTGAAAGGTACGCTTCAAGCAATTGGAGACCACCAGGTCTGCGGTGGAGGCGGATTCTGAAAGGTAACGGAGGAACAACTATGAAGATAGCTGTCACAGCAACAGGACCGAACATTGATTCCCCACTGGATCCACGGTTCGGCCGGGCCCAGTACATCCTCATCGTGGATGAAAATGAAACGCTTTTGGAAGCTGTCGACAATTCTCGGAACATAAACGCTTTGAGAGGCGCAGGTATACAGACAGGTAAGATCCTTGCCGACAAGAAGGTGGACGTCCTTCTCACCGGTAACTGTGGGCCCAACGCCTTCACAACACTAAAGGCCGCGGGAATTAAGGTGGGCGTAGATCAGAGTGGAACCGTCAGGGAAGCCGTGAAAAGATACACAAACAATGAGGTGCAATTCGCAGATCAACCAAACGTGGAAGGCCACTGGTGATACAGGCTTTCCAATAATCAGCTGGTCGTGCGATAGCGATTGGTGTGGGTCTCCTCCCCACACCGGTGGAACAGGAATCGGGGAGATCAAGATGCCGATTTATCTCCCCTTCCTCCTTCCACTTTATATGATGTGGGAAAGCTCTTGCGAAAACCGTTGATATTATCAACATGGTGCCCAAAATTGCAGACCGATCTCTTCGGCAGGCATTTGAAGCGACGCAAACATTACTACTGCACTGTAGGCAGAGCCTGGCAGGACAGGTGGAATACTTCTGCCGCTTTTCCTAACCGATCGTTAGCAGCGTGCTTTGTAGAGGTCAAACAGAGCGTCCGTTGAAGAAACCTGCACCGGCTAAGCGAATCCGGCGCACAAATGGAGGAGGATTTCGATGGAACGATACGGGACGAATTACCTGGAAGAACGGAAGCTGGTCAAGAGGTGGGGGGGGCCTATACCAGCCGTAGTATCCCTCGTGTTCACCTTGGCTATCTTTTACGTGACATGGTGGATTTTCCAGGATCCGCACGGGTTGATGCGTATGTACACTCCGTATGTAGGGTACATGTACACCCGCTGGTGGTTGATCATCCTCATCTGGATGGTCTACCTCTTCGGGTATTGGCCCTTCAAGAGGGCCTGGTTGGAACGGACTCACCCGTTGGTCAAGGGTGCTGTTCTAACATTGATCTCAGTGGTTCTCCTGTACATCGTCATTAAAGGCTTTTTCGGTGGCATCTTAGGGAATTACGGCCTTGCTTACTTCAATCCGGAAAGGTTAACCAAGCTCCCCGGTATCACGGAGTTTTTCGCGATAGAATATGCTTCGCTGGCGATTCTTATGTTTGCGGCAATCGCTTCATGGCTCAGCCCGGCATGGGTAGTGGCGTTTGAGGAAGCGCCGTGGCAGGACATGAATCAACCGTCAAAAGGCTTCAGCATTCTTATAGCCACATTCTTTCTTAGTACTCTTGTGTTCTTCGTGACGATGCATCCGCACATGGGGATACTCTATTATCCATGGCAGTATTTCACTTCAATTGCGCCGCCGTACTGGGAGAAATTTGCTGACACGGTGTCGGGCAACTTTCATGTGGCCTGGATTATGTGCTGCACGGTTTCGGTCTGGTTGGTGGAAACTATATGTGAGCGGTATCCCTTCTGCCTCATCAAGAACAATACCTTGCGGCGTTTTGCGGCCTTTTTTGGCATCATAGCCATTGCCCTGTGCATGCACTTCTTCCTGTACTTCGCCCAGGAATTGACCTGGGGTGAAGCCATCCGCGGAACCAAACGCGACTTTGCTCCTGACTGGAGATGGCTGCATGTTGGAGAGACGGCTGTGTTTTTCCTCGTACCGGCTCTTTTCATCACTTTCTATTGCGGAAACTGGCCGACCAAGTACAGCTTGCCGGTGAATGTTTTGATCCGTACGGCTCTCACAATAGTGGCCGGCCTGGCATTGTATGCCTTCTATTACAAAACATCTCACCTCTTTCTGGGCACCCAGAAAGGCTTTTCTCATCCGCAACAGTTTCCGATGATACCAACGATCTGGCTGATTGACATTTGGCTTGTGCATCACTGGTTTATGGATAACTGGCCCGGCTGGAAAATGGTTCCCAAAACTGCAGAAGAAGTTACAGCGGATCACGAGGCGAAGCTGGCTCGGATCCGAGATGTTAGGTGGAGTCCCTCTCTTGGCTATGGGATCGGTGCAGGAGCCATTGCCGGTGTGGCACTCTATTTTGTGGGTTGCTTCGCAATCCGATGGGCCGGCACCGCAATAACCCTAGTTTATCAGTAGCGGAGGCGAACGGAGGTGACAAGAAATGGCTGAGAATAACAATGGGATCAGGCGGAGAGATTTCCTCAAAGGTGCTGCCATAGGTGTGATGGGCGGAGCGTTTGCGGCTATGGGTGTTTACTCCTATTCACCCTGGCGCAGGACCTTTTTCCCTGAGATCAATCGGAAGCTCACTGACATAGGTGCCTGCAAAAGCGTGAAGGTGACCAACATTTCGGAAACGAGCTGGTTTGAGAACGCTGTCCTCATGGGTGACATAAAGGGCGCCGGAGGATTACTCGTCAACCAGTACAGCTATAACTGGCCGCCCTTCGGGGATGGCACAGGCCTTTCGAAGGGCTCATATGAATCGGGTATCGGCAAGATCAAAAATCTTTTACCGCATAAACTGGAGGAAGCCTGGGAGGTAACCTCCAAGCTTTCAGTCCATCCAGATAATGCCGGCGGCTACGCTGCACTCATAGAGGTGGAAGATCTTGAAGGCAAGAAACGGAAGTATCTCCTGGACTCTGGTTGGTCCTATAAGTGGATGGACGAGTGCTTCAAGAGAGAAGGCATAGATAAGATGCTGGCCAACAAGGAGATCGAAGCGCTTATTCTTTCGCATGAGCACTTCGATCATTTCTGGGGCCTGCCGGTCACGCTGAAATACGATCCGGCCATCACGATCTACATCCCAGAGGGTTTTTATCCTGAGGGGAATCAATATCTTAAGGACTCGGGTCACAAAGGAAAGGTGATTGTCAACAAGGGCCTGACCAAAATTCAACCAGGCATGGCTACATTTGTCTTTGGCATACCAATAATTTGTCGAGTTTACGGCGAACAATCCCTGTACTTTAATGTTGCCGAGAAGGGCCTTGTAAGTGTCACGGGATGCTGCCACCAAAGTATCATCCAGTTTGCCGAAACCGCATATCGTGAGATCAAGTATGCGAAGGACCGGTTTCACGGCATGTATGGAGGGTTACACATCTCGCCGTTTGAGGATTGGGACCCCAAATATGACGATTTGGTACTTTCGCTCGGTAAGTACGGGTTCGAGAAGGTCGGCTGCAATCATTGCACTGGAATAGTCTGCGCGAAGAAATTCATTGAGGCGGGCTACCCTGTCATTCAGGGATCTGCCCGTTTTCGTTCCAAGGACAAAGCTTATCTTGGAAACGGCGATGTGATTACTTTTGGTGTTTGATGAAGGCGGGATGCCGAAGAGTACACGATCGGTCAGCTCCCGGCATCCAAAAAGAATCTGATTTAAACCTTTCTTAGACTGAACAGATAATAGCGGGAAACAAGCAAATGCTTTCCCATAACAGTTACCGCAGGTCTCCTCGAATCCGGAAGTAACGACGCAATGGAAATTTCCAGTTTAATACCCATAAGGGTCTTAGAGGATCCTGAAAACGGGATTCAGCAACTGATGCGCACTTTTGTCGTTCGCACCAATTTTGTCCCCGCAGTTCGCCAGGTCATTGGCTGGCGCGGGCTCAGACACTGTCCAGCGCCCATTGATGCTTGGACAGCAAAGATTCAAACTTTCAAGGGCGTGTTTGCGTTGTATTTCGACACCGTCGACGTTGAGGCCGACTGGATTAGAGGCAGGTACACACTGGGTTATTTTCCGGATCCGGACGAAGAACTGGTGGATTCACTAGCGGTAGCCGCGGTCACCTATACGCAAAGAGACGATTATTTTGAGATGGTGCGCAATTTCCTATTTTACCCTGATTTTGCAGCGCTTTTTCACATCGGAGCCGTGCAACTGAATATCAATCGCAGTAAGACTGCCCTTTGCTTGGGCCTTGAGACTGTGACCAGACAGCGAACAATAGCCAGGGACGGCGTCGCAATCCCACAGGGAGACCGCACCGTCGATCTCATTGCTCGCGGAGGATACGATCAAGACTTCCCGTCGTATGAAGTTGCAGTCGGTTTTATCAGGGTCCTAGCAGCGTCACTGAGTTTCTGCATCGAGCAAGCGCCTGCCTACATTTGTGAGGAACGATACCCGGGAACGGATTTTTCTTACGATTCGGAGGGCAATTCCTGGGAAACTCCGTCAGACGAGTCTGATCGGGTCTATGTTCTCCTTGGTTACGGGAACGGCAATTCTCAGCCGAAACCTGACAGACCGGCCTTGCGTCAATTTAACTTATGGAAATCACCGGATGAGGCGACACCTGAGTATCGAGACGCTCTGTGGTGGAATGCTCATAAGTTGTTGAATCGCAACGCCGTTGATCGGAAACTGATGGGAATTGACGAGCGGCCTCAATTGATTATCGTCACCGGATTTCTCGGATCAGGTAAGACAACGTTTTTGCAGCACTTCATCGAGTACCAGATTGGCCTGAGCCGCTTTGTGGCCGTGATACAAAACGAAATTGGCGAAATAGGACTCGATGGGAAGTTGCTGGATCACGATTATTCCCTGGTAGAAGTGGACGAAGGTTGCGTTTGCTGCACATTGGCAGGCAATCTCAAGAGAGCTGTACGTCAGATTTTGTCGGATTTCTGCCCTGATTACATTATCCTGGAGACCACGGGTTTAGCCAACCCGTTTAACATTCTTGACGAACTCGCAGAGCTGACTGACCTCATCAGGTTTGATTCCATTACCACTGTCGTCGATGGGGCAAATATTCTGACATCACTGGACCGCTATGAGGTAGCTCTCTCTCAAATCAAAGCGGCCGACATCTTACTGATCAACAAGACGGACCTGATCCCAGAAAATGTCTTGGACAATGTAATCGAACGAGTGAAAGGGATCAATCAAGCGGCTCCGACAATGACCATGGTAAAAGGAGATGTAAATCCCTCTCTCTTGTACAGCCCGGTGAGACCGGATATCCGCGATCATAACAATATAGAGAACAAGATTCAGGGTGATGAGAGGCTCCATATCTCTCACAGGCATGACTCTCTATCCAGTTTGAAAATAGATTTCGAGAAGCCTTTGCATTTGTCCCGGTTCCTCGAGGGAATCGAGAGACTGCCGAAAGAAGTGTTTCGGATTAAAGGTATAGTTGAGTTCCGGGAGAAAAAAGGTCCCAAGGTCTTTCAATTTGTCTCAGGAAGACACGATATCACCGACTATGAAAATCGTGAGTTCAATGAACGATTTCTCGTCTTCATAGGCAAGAACCTGGAATTGTATTCATCCCAACCCGAGCGTCTTCGTGTGCTGCTTGAAACCGGAGCCGAAGGTTAAATAAGAGCTGTCCAGCTATAATACCTGGACTCTTTGAAGATGTGTGACAACAAATGATCATAAGTGTAGCAAGCGGAAAAGGAGGCACAGGCAAGACCACTATAGCAACGAGCCTGGCCACGGTTTTGAGCACGAAGGCGCAACTGTTGGACTGCGATGTGGAGGAGCCGAATTGCCATATTCTAGCGAAGCCCATTTTGGAGACTTCGGAAACCGTAACTCTACCAGTGCCTGTCGTCGATAAAGATAAATGCTCCTTGTGCGGCAGGTGTGGAGAAGTGTGCCTATTCTCGGCCATTGTCATGATCGGCAATCAAATCCTGACCTTTCCTGAGATGTGCCACGGCTGCGGGGGCTGCATGCTGCTATGCCCTGAAAAAGCGATTACCGAAGGCTCCAGGGAACTTGGGGTCATTGAAACCGGATGGGCCGGCCCTGTTGAATTTGTTCACGGGCGCTTGCGAGTCGGTGAGGCTATGTCGCCGCCGCTGATCAGGGCTGTAAAATCGAAAATCAACCCGGAAAAGATATCAGTCGTCGATGCCCCACCAGGTACCTCCTGTCCGGTGATCAATACGGTCAATGGGTCTGATTTCATTCTCTTGGTGACTGAGCCGACACCGTTTGGGCTTCATGATCTTCGTATAGCTGTAGCTGCTGTCTCAGGGATGGGCATTCCTCTTGGAGTCCTCTTGAACCGTTCAGATTTGGGAGATGATGAGGTCCCTAAATTCTGCACTGCAAAAGGGATCCCATTGCTGGCAAAGATTCCGCACGATCGGGACATTGCCGAGGGCTACGCGAGAGGAGACCTGCTGGTGACCTCGGCGCCAGAGTATACAAGTATCTTCCTTGAACTATTTATGAAGATTCAGGAACTTGTCGCGGAAAGACCTGAGCCGCGCAGGCAGGCTGCAATATGAAAGAACTGGTTATAATAAGCGGCAAAGGCGGCACGGGCAAAACCAGCCTGACGGCCAGCTTCGCGAGTTTGGCGAGTGACCAGGTTTTGGCAGACTGTGACGTGGACGCGGCTGATCTGCACATACTGGTCAATCCGAGAATCAATCATGAGGAGCAGTTCAAAGGAGGCGCCAAGGCCCGCATAGACCGCGATAAATGCACCGAATGCTGGAACTGCAGGGAGGCGTGCCGTTTCGGCGCGATTTCTGAAAGTCTTGTAGTCAGCCCTATGTCCTGCGAAGGATGTGGTATCTGCTTTCACGTATGCCCTGAAGAAGCTGTTACTCTCAAAGAAGGGATCAGCGGGCGCTGGTTCATATCTGAGACCCGATTCGGGCCGATGGTGCACGCGGAACTCTTTCCGGGAGAAGAGAATTCAGGCAAGCTCGTTGCGCTTGTCCGAAACCAGGCCAAAGTGTTAGCCCGCGCTCAGAACAAGTCTCTGATTCTCGTGGATGGTGCTCCGGGAGTGGGTTGCCCTGTAATCTCGTCGGTGACTGGAGCGGATCACGTACTGATAGTTACAGAACCAAGCCTTTCCGGCCTACACGATATGGAACGTGCTGTCCAACTGGTGCAAGGCTTCAGGATCCCAATATCAGTAGTGATTAACAAATACGACGTGAGCGCGGAAGGCTCTGAGAAAATAGAAAGCTTTGCCCGAATGGCTCGTGTGAATCTTTTGGGCAAGATCCCCTATGACCCTGGAGTCATAACGGCAATGGTGAAACGGCGTTGCGTTGTTGAAAATGGCGATAGCCCGGCCGGCACAGCAATTCGGGAGATCTGGGATCGTATGAAAAGCCGGATATTCTCGTGAGGAGCTGGATTGACGAAGGTAAACTCATGGAAAATCTGATTAAGCAAGCGCTCTCCGAAATAATAGATCCGGAAACCGGGTTGAACATCGTGAGAATGGACCTTATCCACAATTTAAGAGTGACCGAGGATGGTGAAGTCAGCCTCGTGTTTCGTCCATCCTCACCCGTTTGTCCCATGGCGTACTCGCTGGCCAACTCAATAAAGAAGAAGATTGAATCATTGAAGGACGTCAGATCTATCCGAATATCCGTGGAGAATTTCAATAACGCCGACCATCTGGAGCGTCTTGTGAATCAGTGATGGCTGCCGTATGGGCTGAAAAGGAGAAACCGTGCCTATTTATGAATACAAATGTTCAGATTGCGGTGAGACTAGTGAACTTCTCGTCGGTGTGGGAAGAAACTCCGACGAACTTGTCTGCCGCTCATGCGGAGGGTCTCGGCTGAAAGCCCTAATGTCTGCGCCTGCAACCGTGATTGGGGGCGAACCTTCCGCCCATTCGGCAGGAGGCCACATGCTGCGGGTCAAATCCTTCAAACCGGGGTTGCATCCCCGGAAGTTGTTGTGGT
>CAVVZX010000035.1:0-204870 GCA_963752855.1 uncultured delta proteobacterium
CCTTATCTTGAGAGGTCACGCTGGGACGATCGCAGGACCATAGAAGATCCAATAAGCCCACGGTCATGCCATGATGTCACGTGATTGCAGGATAATAACCCTGCCCGGGAAAGGTCGAAATGATTTCTGTTTCGGATATCCACATTTCCTGTGGATAACTTGCCTGCAACCCTGTGGACAACCGTCCCGAATCCGCTGGTTTCGCGTCTTTGCAGCGTTCTGCGTCATCTTGGCGCAGAATAAAAACATTAATTAAATCAGATAGAAAGCTAAGCATTTAAAATTTCGAGGAAGTCCTCCCGAGCCGCATCGGGACTTATAAACAGGTGTGGATAAATTTTCGGACACAGTATGATTATCCAGCCATCTAGATTAACTGGCAATTGCCGTCATGGGTCAGCGACAAATCCGAGCTGTCCCGTAATCCTGCTTTAAGGGCGGATTATTGCATTGGCCCTGTTTGGTGGAGGAGAAATGATGGGGAATGCCAGAGTAAAACTCAAAGACTCCTTCTCTCGTCACCCCGCTGCAAAAGGGGGCCCAGAACCGGATGCCCCGAAAGCGGCTCGGAATCCTGGATTCCGGCTTTCGCCGGAATGACGTAAGATCTTTATCCTGCTTTAGGAATGGGGGAATGAGGAGGGCGACCGCCGGTCGCCCTTACACTCGCGCCGATGATGCCGCCAGTCATCTGTAGGAGCCCTTGCTTGCTGTGCCTTATTATAGCTCGGGGTAAACCGTGTCCCTACAAACGCATTTTTTCCGGCCTCCTTTCCGGAAACACGGTTCGCCCCGTACATCTGCGTTTGTGGTTCCGCTAGCTATATTAGGAGTTTTTGGGGAGGGGCGCGGGGAGGCCCTTTTTGCAAAAAGGGCCTCCCCGCAATACCTTAAGCCTAAAATGCAGGGGCACGGACGTGACATGCAGCCGCGTGGCCGCCTCCAACATCGTGCAGTGGAGGGTCCACTTCGGAACAGATGGGGATCCTTAACCAGCAGCGGGGGTGGAAGCGGCACCCAGACGGCGGTTCAATCGGGCTGGGCACATCGCCTTTCAGAATAATTCGCTCGCGAGTTTGGGCTGGATCGGGGATGGGCACTGCGCTGAGAAGCGCTTCGGTATAGGGGTGAAGGGTGTCGTCATAAATGCTCTTCTTATCCCCAATTTCAACTATCTTGCCCAGGTACATCACGGCGACCCGATCTGAAATATGTTCCACAACAGAAAGGTCGTGAGAGATGAACAGATAAGTGAGGTCGTACTTGTCCTGCAAGTCTTCGAGAAGATTCAATATCTGTGACCGAATGGAAACGTCCAGCGCGGATACCGGCTCATCTGCGACAATCAGAGAAGGATTCAACGCCAGCGCCCTCGCGATGCCGATTCTCTGTCTTTGCCCTCCTGAAAATTCGTGCGGGTATCGCTTCAAATGGTCGGGGCTCAAGCCCACGTCGTCCATCAACTCCAGGACCTTCTTCTGGCGTTCAGAGCGAGTTCCCATTTCATGAACAGTAAGCGGCTCCATGATGATGCTCTGAACATTTTTGCGAGGATTAAGCGACGAGTATGGGTCCTGGAAGATGATCTGCATTTTACGCCGCAGGTGTTTCATGTCCTTGGGGCTCACGGTTTCGAGATCGACTCCATCGAAAATTACCCGACCGGAAGTTGGCCGCTCAAGTCTTAAAATGACCCGTCCCAGAGTGGTTTTACCACAGCCGGACTCTCCCACCAATCCAAGTGTTTCGCCCCTGCGTATTACGAGATCTACGCCATCCACCGCATGGACATACTTGGCCTCTTTTTGAAAAAGGACCTTTTTGATCGGGAATAGCTTGACCAATCCTTCGATACGCAAGAGTTCTTCATTGGCTTCAAAATGGCGGGCATGGGATACAGCGGTTGCATTCATATCTTATGTTTCCTAACCTAGGAGCAGCTTTTAATCTTATTCCGAACGGAGAGCCCGTCGAAAACCGGTTGCCAAACAGGGCGCCGCAGAGCTTGGCTCTCCAGTGTTTTCGTGTTATACGGACGCCACACAACAAAGTCAATGCGAGGTGAACATCTGGATACAGTTTATCCTATTCTTGGTCTAGCTCCCGCAGCCGCATGGTTGATGTACTTTCGTCAGAAGGAGCGATATCAACCGAAGTCTTTCTTGAACCTGTTGCGTGTCTTTTTTTGGGGCTGTGTCCTTACTATTCCTGTGTCCTTAATAGAGCACTCGGCCGGGGCGGGACTCATGCAGCCCAATTTGGCGATGGCCGCAGGGGCGAGTTTCTTGGTGATCGCCCCGATCGAAGAGTTCGCCAAATTGTTGGCCGTGTGGATCGCGGTATACCGGACGCAGGACTTCCGTGAGCCCATCGACGGAATTATTTATTCTGCTACCGCTGCGCTTGGTTTTGCCTGCATCGAAAATGTAATTTACCTGTGCATTATGGGCCCGAGCGTGTTGGTATCGAGAGCCGCGTACGCCACGCCGGCTCACGTGATGTTTTCCGCTATGTGGGGATATTCTATGGGCGTGGCCCGGTTTAAACGGGAGGGTGAGATTGCGATAATTTTGAAGGGATTCCTAATTTCCGCGGCCTTGCATGGCATTTACAATTTCGTTGTGGCGGTCCGTCCGAAACTCGCCGTATTCTCGTTGCTGCCTCTCATGCTTTTTATGGCTTGGCTGATGAACAGGCGCATTAAGGAATTTCGCAGCAGCTTTCCTTTTCCGGAATTGGGAGAAGGCGCGCTGATCATATGCCCTGGTTGCGGAGCTTATTCCCAAGAGGATTCGGATCAATGTTCACGCTGCGGCTTTGCTACACCGCTCATGGCAACGGACACACCGCGTTTTTGCAGCAAATGCCGGTCTCGCTTGGACCCGTGCCGTACCACTTGCGCGTTATGCGGCCAGCCTGTAAACTTATCTAGATATTGCGCTCCCGGGAGAGAACGAAGTTTCGCAACTTAAGTAATTATAATCCTTGTCATGTTTCCGTTAATTTCCGCTTAAGTGAAACAACTGACGCTCCTGTCGTGGAAAAATTCGCTGCCGCTCTCGCAATATCGGGTGAAAAATTTGGTTTTTTTGGAGCGGAACTCTTTCAAATTGGGGATCTTTTTTTCTTGACAACGGACAGTAAAACAAGACAAAAAAGAACGCTTAAGTTCAATTCTATGGGGCTTTCGCCTCGAGACGGGAAGATGATCCGGAAAAACGCCAACCGAAGCTTTTCAGGTTTTTTTGGCGGTGAAGTTTGCTTCACGGATTGGGATTCCCGCGCTTTTCTTTTCGATTCCACATCAACAAAATCTGTGACAGGAGGGACCGGCTTAAGCGGGGAGATTTCTTATTTCCTCCTCGCGAATTTAAGACCCTGAGCTTTCGAGCTTGGGGAAGTTCGCTTCCTCAGACCTTCGACCGCGCGTTTCCGGTCTTCAGTATTGAGCCGGAGTTGATTATCGGTCGAGCACTGTCGGCAATTGGGGCTGTCAGCTAACCCGGCTCTATTTTATTATGGGCCCGGAATAGTGGCGGTAATTATTAGTTGTGTATCTTCGAGAGGCGTAAGCCCGCTCGGTACGGGGGATGACGATGAAAGCTCTAGGTATTCATCTTCTGATCGAGTTGACATCCTGCAATCGGCAAAAGATCGACAACCTCGATTATCTAGAGGGGATCATGGCTCAGGCAGCGGAAACAGCGGGAGCCACGGTCCTGAAAACGGCTTTTCAGGATTTCAACCCACAGGGTGTCTCGGGAGTAGTAGTGATCGCCGAGTCACACCTGACAATTCATACATGGCCCGAATACGGCTATGCGGCGGTGGACATCTTTACTTGCGGCACGAAAGTCGATCCGTGGAAGGCTGCGGATTTCCTCAAAGAGCAGTTGGAAGCAGGTGAAATTCAGGTCCGCGATTTTCGCAGGGGAATCCCTGCAGAAGACGAAAAGAGTCCGCCTGAATACAGGTTCATAGAACATGCTTCGTGCGGGGGTGCTCACAATTAGTGACCGTTCGTCTCAGGGGCTGAGGGAGGACGCTTCAGGTCCGCAGTTGGCTGAAATGCTTCGCCAACAGGAAATAGAAGTTGTCTGGACCGCAGTCGTACCTGACGAAGAGCGTGAGATCAGCCAGGCGCTGAGCCGATGGGCTGATGAAAATAGCGCTGATTTGATTCTGACCAGCGGGGGGACAGGTTTGTCCCCTCGTGACGTCACTCCTGAAGCCACAACAGCTGTTATCCAGCGATTGATCCCCGGCATGGCTGAAGCAATGAGAGCGGCCAGCCTGTTGAAAACTCCCCACGCCATGATTTCAAGAGCGGTCGCGGGGGTGCGAGGCAAGACGCTAATTATTAATCTGCCTGGAAGCCCAAAAGGAGCCGTCGAGAACCTCGAAGCAGTCATGCCCGCGATCAAACACGCTATCGCCAAAATCCAAGGCGACCCCTCCGAGTGCGGGGAACCTATTTAGGAGTGAGCGGGGAGGGACTTTTTGCAAAAAGTCCCTCCCCGGACCCCACCCCAAAAACTCTTAATTGATGGATGGTTACAGCAGGGGATGCTGGCCGACAGCCAGCTGGTAGCGACCGGCCTCCGTGCCGCGTCGACTTGCGGTTGAGAAGAACTACTTGGGCTGGCCGACCTGTAACCTTGCCGGTTGATGCTGCATAATGTTAGAAGAGTTCCATGAAGAACAAAAACAAATTCGCCTGTGAAGAGCGTAGGCTCAGTGCTTCGAGAGGCGCTTCAGCGCATGGGGTTGGAGGCGCCTCTTGCCAGGTATAATATTGCTCGGCTGTGGCCCAAGATTGTCGATTCCGCGATTGCTCGGCACGCGAAGGTGGAAAGTGTTTCCGGTTCTACTCTTTTCCTGGCTGTGGATTCATCGGTCTGGATGAATGAAATGTCTGCGATCCGGAACCTTCTCTTAGAGAAGGTGAATGCGAGTTTGCCGCCCGATGCCGCTCCATTTACTGAGATAAGGTTCATGCAACGTTCCTGGGCAAAGGCGCCGGAGCCGAAGCGTCCGAAGCCTCAGCCACCCGAAATGACCGATCAGGAAAGCCGCGTGATTGGCAAGATCGTCGAATCCGTGAAAGATCCCGACCTGAAAACAATCCTGCAAAAACTCCTGGATCAGGACCGCAAACTCAAATGGAAGAGAGATTCGGAGGAATAGGCTTCTAATTCTTGTTGCGATCTCTGAAACGGACTTATAATCTGATCACGATGCATCTGGGAGGTCTCGCTACGAATGAAACTCACCGCAATCATCGAGCGCGAAGGCGACGGATACGTGTCACTGTGCCCTGAATTAGATATTGCGAGCCAAGGAGATAGTGTCGAACAGGCTCGGGATAATCTTCGCGAAGCGCTGGAGCTGTTTTTCGAAACAGCATCGGCGGAAGAGATAAAGCATAGGCGTGGTCCAACATGTGTAATAGCGTAAATCTTCAGCCATTGTTATCCCAAGTTCGTAGGATGTGGTGAGCGTAGCGATCCGCATCGTTCGCGGTTCGATTACCCTGCAAGAAGACCCCGGAGTCAGATTCTCCCCACGTATGGCGCGTTATGAAAAACAGTGTAAGTCTTCAGACATTACTATCGCAAGCCGGCAATAGAAACCAGCAAGTTACCTCCTTTGCTTTGCTTTGTCTGGGCGTCATCGAATCCCTTACGAGTGGGTCAAAAGGTGTAGGTGACGCATTTCGGTTATTCTTCCATGCTGAGAATTGTTTGTTCGTCCGAAAAGTACCTGAAAGAAAAAGCCGCGGATCAAATCATGAGTCATGGAGTTCAGTTGCCGGACTTATTTAGCGTTTTGCCCGCGGAAGAGGCTCAGCGAGAATTTCTGTATGAATTGGCCCGGATGCACGGACTGTGTTTGAAACTTCTCGAGACTAAGCGAATCGCAGCCTAACGGTTAGTCGTAGGATGCGGCGCCCGGAGCGAACCATCCCGCAGGAAGCCGGAGTCGCAGCCTTACAGATCTTTGCTCGGTGCGATGACAGAGAAGGACGTGAAGCGCATCACATGGGACAAGACCTCGACCGATGCGGTTCCCGTTGGTCACCCCTTCCTCCGTGCTGTTTTTCGAAACAGCATCTGCGGAAGAAATTACGATTCAGACAATATACTTAATTTCGAGTCTTTTTATTCCGAGTTTTGACATTCGGCTTGCCGGAGGCTTTCGGACGCAGAAAAGTCCTCTTCCGAAACCCGGACCATCCCGATCCCGGACGCGCCTCCGGTAAAAGGCAGAAGGACCCAAATGCGATCCTGATCTCGCTTTCTTATGGGAAGTATATGTGACACTCGCTGCGGACGTCCCGGATCGTAGATGACCATCCCCTCCTCGGACAGTTCCCACCGACCTTCAGCCGGCCGAAAGAGATTGACCATCTTTACTGTGCCGTCCGGATGTACAGACATGAAGGCATTGCCTTTGAAAGGCTTTACCTTGGCCTTGGTCTTGTCGGTTATACCCCATCTGAAGAAGTCGTCAGAATACTTCCAGGTCCCGATTATGAATTGAGCCGAAATCGGCTCTCCCATGCCAAGAAGGGCCAGGGGCGATAAGGCGACGCCCTCGGACGCGGGGATTGCTCCTGAGAAAAGCGGAATCAAGCTCAAAGCAAGCACTTGTAGGTTCAGCAAATCAGGTGTCCCTAACGGATTTCAAGAATAACCTTTATAGCAGAACCATGCCGGCAACGCGAATTAAAATATCTTCACAGGGGAGATACACGCGGGTCAGAATTCGCTGTTAGTGGGGGAAATTCTGCGACATTTCCCTGTCGCGTTGCTTATCCCGGAGCATCCTAACGCGTCTTAAAAGAATCAACCGCCGGGCAAGTAACCATTCAGTTACATGGGGAAGGAGGAGGAAGAGGGGGCATCGCCATGCGCCCCGTGCATTTGGCGCCCGGACTCCGATCCGGGGTCCGGATGGCCTCCCGCTTACGCGAGATCCAGCGCTTCGCGGGACTGGATTCCTGCTTCCGCAGGAATGACGATTGTGGTTCATCAGCCATACAGGAGTTTTTGCCGGAGGGGGTGCGGGGGAATCCGGCTTTTTGCAAAAAGCGGGTTCCCCCGCATTCTCCCCCTTCCTCCTCCAGGTTCTCTGCGTTCTCCGCTGCGACCTGTTGACCGGAACCTTCTTCGGCTTTGCCTGTCTAGTTTTGCTAGATTGTGAATCTGCGCAAACTGAAAGGAATTAACTATGAGAGCGCTCAGATTAATTGCCGTATCTATAGCGATTATGTGTATATGGGCGGTCAATTTGACTTTCGCTCAGCAGCAGCCTGTCACGAAAGAGGATGTTAAGAAACAAGCCGCGGAGACCATGGAAAAGGCAAAAGCTTATGCGGAGCAGCAGCGGCAGGAATACACCAAGCAGGTCCAATCGACTCTTGACGATCTTTCCAAGAAAACCGATCAGCTAAAAGAACAGGCAAAAATCGCTAAAGGCGAGGCCCTAACAAAAATCCAGGCCGCCCTGGCCGATCTGAAAGTAAAGCAGGATCAGGCTAAACAAAAACTGCAAGAGTTGGGTTCGTCCACGGGCGCAGCCTGGGAGCAAGTAAAGACAGGCGTTGATAAAGCCGTAGCCGAGTTGCAGAAGGCCTATAACGACGCCTCTTCGTATTTTAAGTAGAAATAGATCCCGAGCGATGTGGTTTGACCGTGCGCCATGATTTTGAACATGGCTGAACGCCGGACGCGATGTTTTGCGCTCTAAGGCACTCTGGCACAGAATTCTACTCAGGCAGATGCTCGGGTGAGTCGCCATTCGGACTGACCCTTGGATCAAAGGGTGAATGGTAGGGTAGATTCCACTCAGGACTCCTGGACTCGCGATGCTTCCGATCCGCAACACGAGCATGTTTGGGATGTGCTCTCGCAACATTGATCTCCGGATTTAGACCTGCTCATCCACCACCATGACGCCCCTACAAAGACTGTGGTCAGTACTGCAATAAGCGGCTTGGCTAAAGGCAAGAATCCTGCCCCGAAAAGGCTCAAATATACGGCGAGCATAGGCGACCCGCAACAACCAAGGAGGAAACAGCCTGCAAAGGCAATGAACCCTGAGAACGTTATGCCCCCGAGCGCCAGGGTCTTTCCTGAAATGGAATTCTTCTCTCTGTACCGGCGAAACGCCACCGCGGCAAAGGCGAGAGAGAGCGCATACGAGTACCCAAGCCAATAGTTTTGGCCTTCGACGTATCGAGCTATCCAAGAAAGCTCTTCAACCGGAAGTACTGTTGCCCAACGGCTCTGAGCAGGATTCTGCTCAGGGAAGACGTTGATCCATATGAAATGAACAATTGCCACGAAAACAAACGACCACTATCGGGAGACACGCCCTTCCAACAATTCCTGCTACTTGTCTCATTTTGGTCCTCCCATTTGAGAAGTCGATTTATCAATCGTTTTCGCGTCGAAAAACAACTTGCCTGCCGACTCCTTGATCTGTCCCTCTATGATTACAGCATCTTTTAAGGAAGGCATGACCCCGGACCACATGACTGGGAGAACAAGATACGAGGGGCATTGCAGCAGCCCACATTTCTTGAATTGCTCTATGTCCACGACGGCTATCATCCGTTTATCCGGTACGACCGCCGTTACGATGCCTTCGACACGAATCGGTCCTTTATGCCGATCCACCTCTTTTACCAGTTGATCCACCCCTAAGACCGGTCGGGGATTGGAATCCGCAACAGCCTTCGTATTGGCGATCGAATTGCCGCCCCAGATCCTGTCGCCTAGGAACGGCGTCACGGTCGTGGCCACCAAGACGCAATAGAATAAGACAGCCTTTTTCATCATTATTAAACGTCCTTCACTCGAGTTCTTTTCTTAAGATGCTCACGCCACGCGGCGTGTGGCCCGAAACAAAACACCTTTGGTAACGGGAGAGCTATTAAAGCCTGTTTCCGACACCATCTCGGCATCTGCAAAACCCGCCTGTTTCATAATCTCCAGGAAATCCTTTCCCGGTATCAGCGCCGCCCATTCACCTGGCCCAGTTTTCAACCCGTGCTTTGACATCCTCCGATAGGTAACCGGCCAGAACCTGGTCAGCCATCATAAGCCTTCCGCTAGGCTTGAGCACCCGAAAGACCTCCCTGAGAGCCTTCAATTTATCCGGTACAAGATTAAAAACCCCGCTGGAGATGACTACATCGAAATCTTGGTCCGGGAAGGGCAAGTCCTCGGCAGAAGACTCCCGGAAGGAAACATTTTTGAGATTAGTCAGGCTAAGATTCTTCTTTGCCCTCTCCACCATCTCGGAACTCATGTCTATACCCACTACTCTGGCCTTGGGCCCAGCCATGGTAGCGGCAACCATCGAATCTACACCGCCGCCGCACCCGATATCCAGGATGCTCTCTCCCTCGTGTATTTCACCTAATGAGAACGGATTTCCAACGCCGCAGAACGATTCCAAGGCAGCCACAGGCAAGGATCGGAGAATGTCAGGATCGTATTTCAATGCCGCAAGCCCCGCAGGTCCTGTAGGGTAACTGAATAGTCCTTCAGGATTGACTGCAACCTTGGCATATTTCCCTCGGATGCCTTCTTCGATCTTCTTTCTGTCCTCAGCAGTAAACTCTGTTTTCATGGTCAGAATTTCCTTTACGACAGAATGTCTATCTTCATCTGCTCAAATTCTTCTTTGGTGATCTCGCCTTTCGCATATCGTTTCTTCAAGATGTCCAAGGCGCTCTCTGAACTCGAACGGTCTTCACAGGGATGTCCGCGGCCCCCGTCATACCAAGGCGGTCTGAAGCCTCCTCGTCCGAAGATGAGGAAGATCACTATCAGCATGAAGATGATCATTACAATCGGCATAATCACTGGAAAGACCCACATTCCGTGCATCCAAAAATATTCGGGTCCCATGGGCTCATTCTCTCCTTGTTAGATAACAGGCTAATTTCACTTGTCCTTAACGGTGATTTTTAGTTTCTCTTTCTTTTTCAGTCTCGCGACAAGGAATATCCCTCCGGATTCCGACAGCCCCAGCTCATCAGCAAGGCGTATCGGGTTTATAGAACCGGTTTTTTCAACAACTTCAATTGCCTCTTCTTCCAGTCGCTCGAGCCAATCTTGAAACAAGACCAGGATTCCTGGGTCAGCCTCGGACTTCAGTTGCTCTGACTCCTCCATTTTGTCCATCAGCCCGCGGCACATCCGTACAGGGTCGATACCTTCGACCACACAGGTAGCCATTCAGAGATGGACCAAGCTGGACTCTTTATCTTGAGGGCTGCCTTGCATCAGGCCCTTGAGGAAATCTATTCGGGCATCCTCTCTCAAATGTGAGAACAGTTTTCTGATCTCGTCACCCATCTGAGCGAGGGCTTCGGTGGGAGACATGGAATCAATCAGTTGGTGAAAAGTTTCGCTGCTCATCAGATCATCTCCGAGATCTAAAAGTTTTTTCTATCCGCCAACAAATCATCAGCGAGTTCAGCCAGAACCTCGATCACTTCCATGACCCTTTTGTCAGCTATCTCGTAATAGACAAAGAGTCCTTTCCGCTCGACTCGCACCACGAGAGATCGGCGTAACTCCTTGAGGTGATGGGATACCAGGGACTGGGAAAGATCCACTTCATCAACGATCTTTGAGACGGTCTTCTTGCCGTTGCTCAAGGTCAAAAGAATGCGAAGACGGTTCTCGTCGGATAGGCTCCTGACGACAAACGCCACTGCTGCGAGGCGTTCATGGAGTTTTGTGAGTTTGTCTTGGACCGGTTGAGGCGATGATTCCATTCTTGTTTCTTAATCTCGCGTGACTATATGAATAATCGTTAATATATTGATACAGCGGGGAGGCTAGTTTGTCAAGAAGGAATTCCTAATTGAGTGTTATTCTGTAGTATCAACGACTTATATCCAGGAAGGTTGGCCCGTTTCACCCGGAGGGCCAGATCTCATCAGTCGCCTGGTTGAATGACGCTCTTTCAAGTATGAAGTAAGGGAAACTGGATAGCGGTCTGGATATGTTTAAGTCAGATAAGCAAAATAACAGGGTATATAGACTTGTTATGTTGTTTTGATAATGCCATATTTTAATTAAATTCGCCGGCCTCGGAACAGAAGCCTGTTTTGGATGACTAATAAATGTTAGACCATGAGTACAAGAAAAATGTAAGATTTAAACGCCGATTACGAAAATATGAATAACGGGCCGAAAATACTTTTCTCAACGCTTTTTTCAGTCGGAGGTGTAAGCGCTATGATTTTAACGAAAGCCAAATTAGTCCTCGCGTCAATATTGCTGATGACGTTCTCCGGATTTGCCAATGCGCAAAACGCGGAACTGAGAGCGACGGTGGAATCGCTCCAGGGGACGTCCCAGGCGTTAACGGGCGAGGAACCTACCCAGGAGGAACTCCGTACCGGAAGTCTTGTCAGACCCTGGGATTCCGTAAGTGTCGATGAAAAGAGCAAGCTCTTGTTAAGCTGGAAAAACGGGCTGCTCGGTTCCATAGGCGAGCTTTCCGACATGTCGCTGGCCTCCGAAGAAACGCAGGGCCAGGAGGTCCCGAGTATTCAGGTCATAGACGGTATTTTTCGCTTCACCTCGCAGCCACAACGTATTGCTTTCTTTTCCGTTAACACGCCTCTTGTTTCCATTTATCCGGCGACGGATGAGCCGGTAGATTTTTCAGTCGAGGTTTACACTCCTGAGAGCACCCTCGTCACGGTGTTTAGCGGTCAGGTGATGATCAGGAAATTGAATGGTGAGGAAACAGTAGTCCCTGCTTGCCATAATATCCTGATTGAAGAAGGAAAAAACACTTCCGATCTTGTTGCCATACAGCCTGACGATATAGGAAGACTAGTCGAAGCGACGACCATTCCGGGAACCATCGGCGTCAATCTAAATGAGTGCGGTATGCCGGCTACGGCTGAGGCTGTCCCTGTCGAGCCGCCTCAAACAGCTATCGCCCCTGATTATTACATCGAGGACTGGGCCGCCACAGATGAATACCCGTTCTTTGACGTCAGCGTTTTGCCGCCTGCTTCTCCGGAAGTGGATTGGGTCGCGGTCATACCGGGTATAGGACGATTCGTAATAGACATCCCCTTCGCTGTGGATCCGGCGATTGTAACTGCTTACGTTCAGGAGGTTTTCTTTCAACGAGGTGTCTTTTTTTGTCGGGATTACCTCGCGGGTTTGCGGCTTCGGCACAGGGAACTTGCCAGGCTGATGTACTTGGCGCGGATGACTGGGGACATCAATTTGCTCAGGCAAACCCAGCAAAGACTCAACGAACTGACCATTCGGACCAACTGGGCCGCCAGGAGCGTTAACAGGTTCGATCAGAGGCTTGCCGCGCTCCAACAACAGCAGGGCAATCTTTCGGGGAGATTACCTCGTGGCGCGGATCTCTCCGGTATCATTTCAGCTTCACTCAATTCTCCAGCTAATTCGGCTGTGGACCGAAAGTTTCAGGATAGACTGCGCTCAGACATAAATGTGCAAAACCGACTTGCAAACATGGCCGGGCAGGAAATTGGAAATCTGCGTCAGCGGATCGCCAACGAGCCAAATCTCGGCAAACGCTTGGCCATGCGACAGGAATTGTCGCGAATTCAGGGTGATGTGACGAGCGGGAAAGCGCTTATCCCCCGAAATCAGGGGCAAGTTGATACTCTTGTGAAGCAACTGGTTAAAACTCAGGACCCGGACAAGAGAGGCCAGTTAGAGAATCAACTGGCCGGGCAATTGAAAAGGTACGAGACTCCCGAGTCCGGAGACTTTGCCACCAGGGAACTTGCCTCGCTTAAGCGAGATTTGAACAAAATTCCGAATCAGCAGGGTCGAGAGGTATTTCAGAAACGCGCGGCCGCTCTTGAACAGTCAATAAACGCCCGGACGCAGGCGGAATCCCATGCGGACCAGACGCAAAAGAATATCCAGGACCTCTCGAAACAGGTGGCCACGGAACGCAATCCGGAGAAACGCAACGAGCTTATTGGACGATTAAATGAGTTATCCAAATCCCTGTCCGTTGTGGGACCCGGAAGTCTTCAATTCCTGGAGAAACTGAAGCGAGGGCAGCCGCCGGCCGTTCAGACGGAGCCTCGAGCAATAACCGGAACCCCGCCGCAAATTCAAAAGCCCCTGGAGCTGCAGCCGCTGGAAAGGGCTCGACAGCAACAGCAGTTGGAGCAGCAAAGGCAGACCGAGAAAAGTCAGAAAGAATTACTGAAGCAACGTGCACGCCCCCAAGAATTGCCTCAAAGGCAACTGGAACGGCAGAAACAGCTCAACACGCGTCAGCAGGAATTGCAAAAACAACAGGTCCGCCAGCAGGAGCTGCGCCAACAGCAAATGTTGGAGCGTCAAAGAGAGCTGCAGCAACAGCCACTTCAGACACGTCCGCAAGATTTACGGCGGCGACAATTGGAGGGCGGGAAACAACTCGACACACGCCAACAGGAATTGCAGAAACAGCAGTCCCGCCAGCAGGATTTGCGTCAACAGCAACTTTTGGAAAAGCAAAGAGACGCTGAGAAGCGTCAACTACAATTGCGGCGCCAACAGACTCAAGAGCAGGAGTTGCATCAGCGGCAATTGGAGCATCAAAAACAACAGCAGGCATCGGAGCGAGAGCGGGCTTCCCGAGAGCAGGCTGCACGACAACAGCAAATGAAGGAACAACAACAACAGCAGATGAAAGAGCAACAACATCAGCAGCAGATTAGACAACAACAGCTTCAACAGGACCAAGCCCGCCAGCGCCAACTTCAGGAACAGCAGGTTCATCAACAGCAGCTTCAGCAGCAACAGCAGCAACAAATGCGTCAACAGCAGCTTCAGCAGCAATTGCAACAGAAGCACACGCCACAAGCAGGTCCTCTGCACGTTCCAAAAAAGTTGGAAGACGAAAGGAAACCGAAATAATTACGCCGCCCGCCCGGGTCAGATGGACGGGCGGGACGTCCCTTTTCAATTAGATGTAATGGTTGATACGGATTCGGTTTCAAACAAGTGACTTGATTTTGGAAATCTGTTCTTAAACATCCAGCTAGACTGGGGATCAGCAGCAAGCCCCGCAGGGGCGATCCAATAGTAGCCGTGGGTCGGCAACCCACGGAAGGGATTTGACAAAACCTCATTGAGGACCCTGGCGGGGTCTACCAATCTTTTTTGGAATCGCTGCCTGATGGTCGACCCCTTCAGGGTCGGTCGTGCTGAGCTGTAACTTCCTTCCTCCCTCCACGGGTTTCACCCGTGGCTACCGTTGGTCGGCCCCTTCGGGGCCGGGACCTTTCTCTCCAACCGTAGCCGAAAAAGTATCTTTCGCCGACACTGACTTGTTCCCAGGTCAGTGTGTGAAAGCAATTCTGAATTCAAATTACTTCTTTGAAAGCGAATTCGTATGAGATCTGACATTTCTGTTACAACCGCTAGGATTTGAGGAGAAATGTCAGATAAAGTCTCAGCTATTAACATTTGCCCTTTTGCAGCTTGCAAGTGATCTCCCGCGCCTGATCGAAATACTGCTTCGCCATGGCCTGCTGACCCCATTGTTTATATAGATTTCCCATGTCATTCAGGGTATCGCGCTCAAAGGAGAGGTTTCCCACTTCCTTATCTATCGCCACAGCTTCTTGGTAAGATCGTGAGGCCTCCTGGTACTGCTTCAAGGCAGCATGTACCCTGCCGATGTGTTCGAGCACCCGCCCTTCGAATTCTCTGGCGCCCGACTTCCGCGCCGCGGCCAAGGCATTGTTATGGAATTCCATCGCCTTCTGGTGCTGTCCCCATCGAAGATAATTTATGCCGATGTTATCGAGCGTCAGCGCTTGCTGTCGTAAATCTCCCTGTTTTTTGGCCAATTCCAGCGCCTTCTGGTAATTATCCACTGCCTTCTGATAGTCTCCCATACGAGCCAAGGCTGCGCCTATATTGTTGTACGCCCAGCGCTCCTGATTAACGTTTTTCAATTTCGTTGCGATTTCCAGAGAACGCTGGTACTGTTCCAGCGCTTTCTGATGCTGTTTCGAGTCTAAATAGGCGTTGCCGATGCTGGTGACTACGTCACCTTCCATTGCTTCATCGCCCAGCTTCCTGACAATCTCCAGAGCTTTTCCGCCAGACTCCAGAGCCTTATCATACTCTCCCTTAGTCCTATGGACAGCGCTTAGACCGTTCAGAGCACGCGCCTCCTGCTTGGCGTTTTTGCTCTTTCCGGCAACCTCCAGTGCTTTTTCAAAGCATGGCTGTGCATGTTTATAGTCGCCTTGGTCTCTAAATATGTACCCCATGTTGTTCAGTGTTACTGCTTCAAGCTTTACGTCTCCCTCTTTCCTGATTGCCGTCAATGCTTCTACGTACTTCTGCACTGCCTTTTGCCGCCCTTCCTTGGATTTGTCCTTCATGTACCAACTGGCGGCCTTCATTGAAGAGACGTTGCCCTTCACCCTTGGACTGGGCCATTACAGTGAGGGGCGATCCAACAGAGCAGACTGTAATTAATATCAACAGAATATATGCGAATCGGCGGAGCATGATGACCTCCTGATTGAAAGCGTTGTTTCCCATTAGCCTCTGCGGGTCCGATCCTCGTGGACTGGCCCCTCAATTCTTTATCTCTTTAGATGTGATTGCGTGTTCGAGGATTCGTATTCTCTGAAAAAGATGAACTTATAATAACGAGCGCCCATCGATGAATGGGCGACTCATTATTCGCGTATTTTCTCGGGGATGAAATTCTCTCGGTCCAAAGGGGAGCGGACGTCCTGAACAATTCTATCTATGCTTTCGATGGTCCGGTCGATGTCTTGTGTAAGTTTCGCGACGGGCTTGATTTCTTCTTGGTCTATCTTTGTGAACTGATCCCGGGCTCTACCAATGACACTGACCAAGTTGTCCAATTCGCGTCGCAGCCGATCTCTCTCCTTGCCCTGGGAGGAGTTGATCCGCCGGCAAAGATCAACCGCGGTAATGCTCGAATTTGCGAGAGTCTTATACAGATCGCCACGCTCTTCGCCAGCCGCGACCGAGGCCAGTGAATGGGACTTGAGTGATCGTTGAAGGTCAATAATCATGGTCATAACCGATTTCAACGATTCCGCATCTTGCATATCCAATTTGTTTATGATCTGCGAGTACTGATCCGAAACATCGATCCATCGAACTGCATCAGGATTGACAACAACGCCGCCTAGCAGAGGCGCTCGCCGGCCGCTTGTCCAAAACGCCCACGCGAATGGAGAAGCGGCTCCCAGCAAGAACAATATGAACCCGGTCAGGCCCTGAGCCAATGCGGCCACGATCACCAGACTGACCCCTATCAACAGGCCGGGATTCCAAAGGCTTTGGAAGAATGAGCGTCCTCCGGCATCGCGGATCAGGCGACCGTCGACTTTCATCGACTTCAGTACTTCGAGCAGACGATTTCCGGATTGTTCGTCAATCCCGGTTATGAGCGTCCTGGGGCCCCCTCGAAGTTTGTTTTCTACTGCAATCGGATCGATGCCGGGGAACCATTTCTTCAATTCATGGAGGACCTGATCGCGAATCCGTCGTGGAAGGCACTTCCGGAACTTCGATGGCCAGATTACCCGGGGCCAGCATATTCGGCGCGATTTTGCCGCACTTCAAGCAAAAAGGGTCGCCCTCTCGAAGTTCAGCTTGGCAGCTATCGCAAGTCAAGTGAGTGTCTGGCGCCATTTTACATCCAAGAAAGACAGTTTCGGAAATTGCAGAAAGCCTTAGTAGGGGCAGGTTTTAAACATGCCCTGTTTCGATTATCCGACCAAGGACGGGTTTTAAAGCCGCCCCTACGCCGCGCAGTTCCCGATTTTGGCAGGCTGGATAATTCCTAAACATTTTCCGGAGGCCGGTCTTACCAACACGACACAGCGAGGGCGCTAAATCTCGATACTCTTCTGTTCCACATCAGCCATGAGCGCATCCAGAGGTTCGTCAATTCCCATGGCCTGAGCCAATCGCCTCAGTTCGCCCATTTCTTGTGATGAGACTGTGCCGTCCGCCTTGGCCATCAAAATGCAGGTCCTCAGGAACGTCTTTCTCAGGAAAAGCGTATCGAGGCTAACCAGGAGGCCTTCGAGTGAAAAAGGGATTCCGGCGAGTGTTTCCAGATCAATATCCACGCCGCCTTCTCTCAGAAAATCCTGCAGGAGAGCCTTTTCACGCTCGGTTACCCCTTCGATGAGCGCCAGCCAATAAAGCCCTTGCGCCATAGCCCGCACCTGATCGGGTCTAAGTTCGCTCGATTCGTCCCGCTGAATGATCATGCGATTACTCCTGATCTAATCGCCTCATGGGCAGTTGAATCAATGTCCGGAAACGTCTAATCCCGTCGGCCCCGCACAAAGAATCCGACGGTTATTTGACGCGTCGTGTAACCGAATCGCCTAATGAACGGTCTCTTTGCCTATGGACAATTCCATCTGAGTTGCGCTTCTCCACCGGCGTCCCGGCTCTTTTTCCAAGCATTTTAGTATCATGCTGTCCAGCCAGGCAGGAATCGTATACCTGTGAACGCGAGGAGGTATCGCGAACGTCTTTAGATGCAAGAAGCTGTACTCGTCCAAACCATTGCCTGAAAAAGGGCGTTTTCCCGTAACTAATCTGTACAGGACAACTCCCAAAGCATAGATATCGACCGCAGTCCCTTTGACTGTTTTACTGCTCATAACAAACGCTTCAGGCGCAAGGGCAGCGAGATCCACCGCGGGTTCTTCCGCAGAGGCGCTCCATATGACGCCCTGACTTCCACTTTCGACCGCCAAACACCGCAGTCCGCAAGTTTGACGATCCCTTTGTCGCCATCAAAGAGGAAACTGGAAGCGTTCAGAAACATGTGAGGCAATTTCCGAACGACCCCGTCTTTGCTTCGATGTAAGTGAGTGTACGCCACAGCGTTCAAAATTTGAGGAATCAGTTTATTCGCCAAATCCAGTGGCGCCCCGTCCGGCATGCCGCGGATCAGCGCTTCGAGATCGGTGGGCATGAATTCGTGTAAGAGCACTCGCTTTCCGTCTAGGGTGGCTGAACCGATCAAACGGACGATATTCGAGTCATTCATTCCGCTTTGATAGTCAATTACCCTATCCAGGAAGTCTGAAAAGCGTCCTTCTATCGAGGGGCCGGTATTATACATCCGCACGGAAAGGAACGGACCCTCTCCTGAAGACTTGGCGGCCTTCAAGACCGAAGCGATTGCATCGCTGCCAATGATGTCGGTTACCACATAGTCCGTTCCGTTAAAATTCTGGTTTGAGGGTATAGTTGAAAAATCTTTTAATTTGGCGCCGAGCATCCGTTCCAATTCATCAGCAGTTTCGCCGTCTCTGCGAGCCGATCCATCGATCTTATGATCCGAGCTGTCCGCAGCGTCAGACTGCTGATCAGACGCAACGGAGGCCCCGCAGGCGGGGCAGGTGGCAAAAGGAATGGGCTGCGCGTGGCCGCAATTCGGACAATGGTGCAGAGATTTGAGGAAATCGCTTTCCAGGTGCGCATCTACTTGCTGTATTCTACGATTGCGCTCGAGATACTGTTCTCGCGAAATAGTCCCATTACTCAATAATTTCTTTACGATCGCGGCCAATTCTTTTGCAGTTATATTGTGCCGGGCCGCAAGATCTTTGTCCTTGATCCCTTTACAATAATCGCCGATAAAAGCCGAAAGATCGATTTTAATTTGCATCCACGCTGACTCTCGGAATCTGTAGTCTATTCGCAGTAATCTCTCAATGCATCAATGACCGCGAACCTGATGCTTCCACCAATTGAGATCTGTGTGCATCATTGCCGAAGTATCATTGATTTTCAGGATACTTTCGATCCACGGTAACGATGTTTCCGGTGGGTGATGATAAATTAGGTCCCACTGGTGAGCAGCCGCAATGCCCAACAACAGCAGTGTGACCACCGCGTTCGCAAAATCTTCGGGCACATCCGCCGGTATGCGCAGTTGGCGGTCGGACCGCATAGACGTTAAATTCATAGATTGTTTCTTCATCATATTATCTGAGCAGGTCCTCACTAGAGTTATCGGCCGACTTCCCGGTCAGCCGGCTTGACCTCCGTCATTCCCAATTTAGACAACCGGAAGGGTCAGGCTGATTCCGTCGGTCGCCTCAAAAAACAAATCAAGCCGCCGACGATCCCAACGAAGAAACCCAGCCAAAAAAACAAATGCAAATAACTGCTAAAAAAATGGCAAGAATAACAGGAGACGTCAGTCACCTGAATCAAATTTTGAGCGATAAAAGATTCCATGTTCGTGCTCCCAATTGTTTCAGTTATGTCGGTCAGGAAAGAGACCTGACGAAATGAACCGCCCGAAACCAGAGCGCTTCTCGAAGCGCCCCTACACAAGAAATTCCGCTCACCGTGATTTCGAGAGCTACTTTCGGAAGTTCCGGTGATGCCATGCTGAACACGTATTTAATGTCTAGACGAGGCGCTGCCGTACATAATAGCTTATTAACACAGTCTCGGCTTACTTGCCGTGAAGTCCCTTTCCGCTCTCCTTATCCTCGATAATCGTTGCAGTGTAGACAAAAATTTGGGCAGTCGGACTTTTCCAGCCCTGCCAACTAAGCCCCGCCTTATCACTGGCGCAATGCCCCAAAAATTCCTCCAAGGACCAACCGGTCTCAGTCGCGACCTGCGGTAAAAAGGTCCCGCTTCGCCCCTGGTCCTGTATCATTATACCATCTCGGCCGAGTTGGATCTCTTCCAATGGTCGAGATATTCTGCGCAAAGGTGACAGCACCGAAATCTCTACCTGCAATTGAGGAATTTCCGCGGCTGAGATTGGATTACGCGAGAAATCGAATATCCCGCGTCGCGGAAGAAACGGCAATCTCGCGAACCGTCTTCCACAACGGCTCGTCAGATGTGAATCGCCCGATGCAGCCCCTCAGAGCGCCTTTATTCTTTAAGGTGACAAAACAGCCGGCCTTGACCTGCAGTTCAGGGTTATCGCTCGGAGCATACGAGACCCAGGAACCTTCTACCGCTGCTCTGGCAGCCGACCGGGCCATGGCGAGCAATTCCTGTTGGCTCTTCTCTCCGAAAGTCAAGGTTGACGGCGCGCTCGTGCCCTTCGTTGCCTCTTTTTCGGAACCGGTGAATATCATAGCTCCATACCCCACTACCCGACGGTTGTCTCCGCCGGACATTCCGGAGTTTGTATAGTTTACCACACGCGCCTCTGATATCCCAAGTCGGGGCGCTGCCCTTGCCACGCAGACCATCGCCTCCAGTCCGCACATGGTAACTGACAGTCCCGCGTGGCCGGCTTTCATGATTTTCCTGTTCTCTTCGATGATAGTCGGCGCACGCAAAGACTTGATCGCGTCAAGGATCTCTTTATCCACATTCTCGGCTGTCGCCATCGACGGATAGTGGCTGAGGTCGGATGAAATCACAATGAGTGTCCTGGGGCCAGCCGCCACATCCGCGACCGCCTGAGCCAGAATCTCGTTGTCAGCAGGATCGGAGCTATTAGTTAGCACCGGCGACTATCTTGAAAGGTTTGCCGCCGGACGCGGCCATGAGATATGGAAGTTGGACCTCGATGCAATGCTCCTGCAAGTGAGCGTTATCGTCAAACTCTATTCTGCTGTTCTTGGCCACAAGCTCTTTTGCCAAGGCAGTATCAACGGGAACGATTCCCAGGGGCGTTTCCCAGGCGTCCGCGGAGCTTACCGCTGCGGCCTTGGTCGGTACCCTGTGACCTGGACCTATCAGAATCACAGTATCGTAATGGAACGAAGGGCCTTCGATCTGTTTGAATGCCGACGCCAACGTTGCCCCGCAGTATTGATATCCAGCGTGAGGCGCTAGGATGGCCTTTATAGGCTGCTTGAAGTCCTCCTTTGCGGCTGATTTCAGCGACTCGCCGACCGCCCGGCGTAATGTCTCAGGATCGGCGGGGTAGAACATTCCCGCAACAGCGGGACGCCGTATCTTTTCATACTTTGTAGCTGCGGGTCTCTCCGGCTGACTACCTCTGCCGCCTGCAGAAATGCCATCAGAAACGCGATCAAAACGGAAAAGAGCAGAGTCGATGTTTTCATGTATCCCTCAAATCCGGCGGACGAACATGGCCGTTCTCGAAGCGCCACGAATTCGCGGCCGTTTCCGGCCCGGGCAAACAAAGCCGAGAGGAGCGGCGGCCATCGCCATAAGAAATACTCTCCGATCGAAAATCGCCCCTAAGTCCGTTGCAGTGGTCCCAGGTATTTCCGGACAGGAGCGTGACGGTAGGAAAGAGTTCGTCGCGGAATCGCATATGATTTCAGGCAGCCGTCGCCCGTTATCTTTAGCCGCGGCGCTCGGACGCTCACGATGTTTGCTCTTCATTACCCCATACTCCCGCTATCTTCATGCCGCATTTCGGGCAGCTTCCGTTGACTAGGTTGTTCTCAGGGATGGAATAGCCCACTCTTTTTATAAGCAGAGTTCCGTCACTGGGACAATAGGTATTTTCAGCTCCAGTCCCAAGAACATTTCCGACATATACATACCGCAACCCTATTTCCAACGCTTCCGCCCTGGCATTCATCAGGGTTTCAACCGGTGTGGGAGGCAGGTTCCTCATTTTGTACATAGGATGGAATCGGTTCAAATGCAAAGGGGTATCGGGTCCGAGATTCGCCAGCATCCACCGGCACATTTTTCGTATCATTTCGAGATCGTCATTGAACGTAGGAACAATAAGATTCGTCACTTCCAACCATACTCCTCGCTCTTTCATCAGCACCATGCCATCCAGCACCGGCTTCAGGGTAGCGTCGCACAATTCCTTATAAAAAGTGTCACTAAACGCTTTCAGGTCGCTGTTCGAGGCGTCGGTCACTCGGCAGAGAAGTTCCATCGGCGCGCGATTGATGTATCCAGCGGTGACAGTCACGTTCCGCAACCGTTTTTCACGCGCCAATTTGGAGGTTTCGAGGGTGTATTCGTAAAAAATCACCGGATCTGTGTAAGTATATGCGACTGAGAGACACTTCTGCGCGAGGGCGGCCTGGACAACCTTTTCAGGCGGCAGGTCAACGCTCCGAAGATCTTCGGGCGCGACCTGGGAAATTGTCCAATTCTGGCAGAACTTGCAATGGAGATTGCAGCCTGCCGCAGCCAGCGAGAGAATCCGCGTCCCGGGCAGGAAGTGGAATAGTGGTTTTTTCTCTATGGGGTCCACGTGGATAGCGCACGGCCGTCCGTAAGTGATGGCCCGCAGCTCGCCGTCCACGACTATTCGCGATTTGCAGTCGCCGCTATGGCCCTCAGTAATCCTACAGTTCTTCGGGCAAAGTTCACAGACAAAGACGTCCGTTCGAGCCATTATTCCTCACGCGGCGGGCAGCAGTTGTAGGGGCAGGTCCTGGACCTGCCCGTTTTCCGATAAATGGCGCCATTCTAGCAAATCGTGACAATCCGGTCTGCCTTGTTTCATTCCGGTATGAACCAGCCGGAAACTTCTTTGCCCTGATCATCCTTTCCTTTGAAGGGGACCATACGTTTGAGTATGTCTGCAATTTTTTTCGCCTGTTCGCATTCCCAGTCATCGCAGGTGTAGCCCTGTTTGCAGGGGAGGCAAATCCGGGCGTCTATCCATTCAGCCAACTGCTTTGTATCCATTGGAATCTCCTGACGCTCCGGGATGACCTTGGCGTCTCTGCTTGTTAATGATAGGTACTTATTTTAGCCCAATGAAATCTCGGAGTGAATGCGAAAATACACGGAGGCTCTCAGAAGGTCAGTCGCGAGCATTCCGTAAAGGCGTAAAGGTTGGCAATTTATTGGATATTTTTCGTTTTCGGTCTGGCGTCGCTTACAGGCCAGATAGTACTGCTTCGCGAGATCCTGGTGATTTTTCACGGCACGGAGATCTCCATCGGGATATTTCTGGCGACCTGGTTGGCCGGGATCGGGGCAGGGGCGTCAGTTGGCGCTTTTCTCGCAAAGAAACTGGATGCCGATTTCAGAGGAATCTTCGTCTATAGTCTCCTGGGGCTGGGTTTCTCGCTGATTTTTCAAATACTAATAATCCGCCTGATTCCTGCTATCTTCAGAATATCGCCTGCCGAACTCGCTCCCCTGAGTGGAATTCTCCTCGCTGCGCCAGTGGGAACGTTTAGTACTGCCTTCTTGACAGGATTCCTTTTCCCGGTGGGATGCAAAGCAGCGGAGGGACCGGATGATCGTTTCATTGCGCGGATCTATGCGTTTGAGGCTTTGGGCAGCCTTGCCGGCGGGCTTGTCCTGACCTTTGTTTTGTTGCGGTTTCTGTCGCCGATTTCTGTCGCTGCGCTGATGGCCCTTCTCCTCGCCTTTGTAGCGATTTTCTACAGCGCTCGACTAAAGCTGAAGCGGCCCATGATCGCCGGCGCCGCTCTAATGATCGCCGCGGCGCTGTTGCTGTCACCCGTTGGTGGCCGTGTCAGCGATTGGTCAACCGCCTTCAGGTGGGACACCCTGCATCCCGGACTCAAGCTGGTGGCCTCGAAATCGACGCGGTACCAGCAGTTGGAGGTAGGGCTTCTGGGGAAACAATACTCCTTGTTCGGCAACGGCAAGATCGTAACGTCGTTCCCCGACCCGCATACTGCGAATCGGTTGTCCGCATTGATCGTCGCTCAAGACCCACGAGCAAAAAGATACTTACTGATTGGCGGCGGAATAGGCAGCTTCTTGGGGTCGCTATTGCATTACCCGGTTGAGCGAGTGGATGTCGTCGAGCCTGATCCGGGTACCCTTGAGATTGCGTCGCGATATTTTTCCGAGTCTGAGACGCAGGCGCTCAAGGACCCTCGCGTCAGAGTGATTTTTTCCGATGGCAGGTTCTATGTAAACCGTCTCGGGGCCAACGAATACGATGTGGTCATCTGTATGATTCCGGATCCGGTCTCGTCATTCTGGAACCGGTATTACACTCTGGAGTTTTTCCAATCGGTTTTCAGAAGCGTTAGCGCCCCGAGGGTTTTTCGTTACCAGTGTGACCTCAGCCGAGAACTTCTGGGGAGCGGAGGTGGCGTCGTACGCAGGATCGGTCTACCACACTCTAAAGCGAGTGTTCCCTGTGGTTAGAGGCGCGCCGGGTGACACCACGATATTTTTCGCTTCTGCCGCAAACGACTTGATCAGCCTGGATCCCCAAACGCTCAAGGCTCGCTATCTCAGTCTGGGCAAAACTTTCTTCGACCCGGAAGCATTTGCCACGATTCTTCCGAAAGAGAGAACAACATTCGTGCTCGAGGAGTTGGAGCGGTCGCCGGCTTTCATAAATACTGATTTTGCCCCGATCTCTTCGTCCCTTGCCATGATTCTTTGGGGACGATTCTCGGGCTCTGATTGGATGGGGATACTCAACACGATTCGGGATGGAGGACTGACCGTCTTTCTGATTCCTGTTCTTTTCTTCCTATTGGCCAGAATAAGCTTCCGAGCACGGTGGGGTCCGCGAGCCGGAGCAGAGACAAGGTTCCAGGCTTTATTGGCCATGTCCGCGGTCGGCGCGGGCGCGATGGGAGTCCAGATAGTCCTCATCTACAGCTATCAAAGTCTATTTGGATACGTATTCGAGAGAATAGGCCTGTTAGCAGGCGTCTTCATGGCGGGTCTGGCGGCCGGCAGCTACATCGTGGGGGAGGTTCTGTTTCGTATACGGGCTAAGGATAAGGCGCTGGTCTGTGATTCTTGTTGTCTTTTCGCTCTTTTGCCTGCTGCTCACACCCACTTTACAGCTATTAGAGGGCAGGGCGCCTTGGTTGATCGAACTGGTCATATGCCTATTGGTGTTGCTCTCAGGCGTGCTCACAGGGGCCCCTTTCCCGCTGGCGGCTTCGCAGCGCCTGACGGCGTCTTCCAGCGTAGCGGAAACTTCCGGCTGGACGGATGCCGCGGATCACTATGGAGCGGCGGTCGGCGCGATTGTCACAGGCGCAATCCTGTTCCCGCTTTTCGGGGCTGAACGATCATGCGTTGCGCTGGCCATGCTTCTGATAACGCCTGCGATCCTGATTTCGTGTGAAATGCTGTTTGGGCGGACGGATCCGATATTGGCGAAGTATCGACCGCGGACTCGCTCATCGTTCCCATACGTAAGGCTTTCATGGTTTCTCTGCTTTGCCGTGGTGGCCGCTATGGCGTGGCATTTGATCATCGGCGTCCCAAGCGCGAGCCCTATTTTGCGTTTTTCCGAAGAGGAACTCAAAAAGATTTCCGGTTCCGAAAGCTTCACCTTCGTGGACAAGCCTTATCCGCACTACATAGGGAAATCATCGACTGAACCGGGCTTCACGGTCACCTTGAGCACAATGCCGGTAGCCGGAGAGGTGAGGGGTTACGGCGGGCCCATGAATTTGCTGCTGTCAGTCTCCGAGACCGGAGCAATTCGCGGAATCAAACTCGTGCAATCAAAGGAAACGCCTTCCTACATCAAAGGGATCGACAAGTGGCTCGCCGGATTCCGCGGGCGCTCGGTATTAGGGCCGTTGAATGAGGAAGTGGATACGCTGACCGGAGCGACGATCAGCGCACGGGCTGTTACCGATATTCTCAGGAAAACCGGCAGCCGTATTGCGGCGCCGCTGCTGGGCCTTTCCGAGCCCGCCCGCCGGAGAAGACAATAAACCTGTTTACTGACACCGTAAAGGACGTGAGGCTCTGGGCAGTCCTTTTCATGCTGTTGTTCTTCGTATTCGCTTTTTACTCACGGTCAGCGGATAGTTCGCTTCGTAGGGTCTGGCCGCCTCCATACTCGATACTCGGTTTCTGGCTGAACGCTCCTTTCACCTGCCTGGATACGGTCGCGCTGCTAAACGGCGAGGTTCCCGCGCGCGGAATTCTATGGCGGAACCTTCTATTCGTGGCCGTGATCGGGATTTCAGTTTTGTGGGGACAGGCCTTCTGCGGTTTTCTCTGTCCTTTTGGCGCGTTGCAGGAATTCGTCTCTGTCCGGCGGTTTCGACGCAGGGCTTCTTACGGGTTGGAGACGGGCAGGGCGGTATCTCAAATTCGTTATGCTGGCCTTTTGCTGAGCCTGGCCCTGGTGACGAATGACACTGTCTGGTTCTATTTCAGCCCGCTTCAGCATTTTTTCCGTCTCAGCATGGATTATTGGGTGTGGGCATTGGCCGTGGTTTGCCTTGCCGCGTCCACCATATACTTTCGATTCTGGTGTCGTTACTTGTGTCCCGCGGGCGCGTTCCTGGCGATCTTCAATAAGATTAGCCTACTTAGAAAGTGGTCGCCTAGGCCCATCCCGTCTCGGTGCGATTTGGGGGTCGGATTTCCCGGGGATGTGGATTGTATTCGGTGCCACAGGTGCCTTTTCAAGGATCGACGGCACGAAGCAGGAGTGACTAAGGATGAATTTCCCGCATTGGCGTCAAATCCGGGAACGGCCTTTTGATCTGCTCTTTATTGCGGCAATTGTTTTGTCCCTGTTGATAGCCATCGGCGCGTTGAGCGGCGGCCTGGAGCGGCGTGATGCTCTGCTGACGCAAGGCGCGGCGCGTAAAGTCGATGTGGCCAAGATCCGCAAGCAGATTTCCGATGGAGATCTCTCCGCGCATAAGGCGCTGTTTTATAAGAAAGTTCCGGAATAAGAAATAGCGCCGCCTTTAAAAAATGCGGGGGAACCCGCTTTTTGCAAAAAGCCGTTCCCCGCACCCCTCGGCAAAAACTCCTGTATGGCTGGCGGAACCACCTGGGTACGGACCTGCGTGTCGCCCAGAAGAGTCAGGACCGCCGGGATCACATCGAGGCATATGTAGGGGCGACTGCGAGTCGCCCTCTTCCCTCCCCTTTTTCTAAAGGGGACAAAGGGGGATTTTTGGGGTGCGGCCCGTCCTTATGCCACCGGACCGGGATTGATGACAGGGGCTGACTTTGTGGAGCAGTCTTGCGGCCCGCCTTTCTGAAATGCCGATCATGGCAGGCTGGACCGCCTGCACTCTACGATCCTGCCATCACCGAGCTTTCATCCCCCCCGCAGGCGAAGGTCGCCTCTTCTTCCAAAATTCATCGTCGACCGATCACAAAAAAATGGATCTTAAATTATTTATATATTAAGATAGTGGCAGACAGTTCCCTAACACCTCCGTCAGGGCAGTGTCAGGCCCCACCTGGCAGAGGTTTGAAAGCATTTCCATGAAAAACAAAAAGGAGGAAGCCATGATAGGCAGAGGACTGGTCGTGCTCACCTTGCTGATGGCCCTGGCGACCGCCGCGCCATCGTTGTCCGGCGACGCTGTCGCGCAGGATAAGCTGCCGTCCAAATCTGATGCGAGCTGCTTGAAATGTCACCAATATGACAAGATGGACAACATCCTTGCCGGTAAATGGGTCGATGTCGCCATCAAGACCAAAACAATTCAGCTCGGTATTGATAAGGACAATGAGGTCATTTATTTCGACGACTCGACTGTGCTGAAAAACGCTCCCAGCATGAAAGAAGTCCCTAAGCAGGAATCCGTCAGGATCGTGTACATCAAGAAAGACGGAAAGAATTTCGCCAAAGAAGTTGAAGTGAAAAAGGGTATCGAGGTCCCGAAAGAGCAACTCGCTTCGGTGGAGGAAGTGGCGAAACTCGTGGCCAAAGGACCTGAAAAAGGAAAGTATGTGCTCTTGGACAGCCGCCCGACCCCGATGTACAATGAAGGGCACATACCCACGGCTGCTTGCCATGCCATTGTTTGAGTTTGACAAACTGGCTGAAACAGTTCTGCCCAAGAACAAAGAAGTCCTGCAAATCTATTACTGTTCCGGGTTCTCCTGAGTGATGAGCCCATTAGCCGCCAGGAAGGCGGAAAAGCTTGGATACAAGAACATAAAAGTCTTTCACGCTGGATTGCCTGCATGGAAAAAGGCCGGTAATATCACGGTTTCCAACATTGCAGCCATAGAAAACTACGATAAACAGGACCTCTCCTACATTCTCCTGGATCTGAGGCCCGCGAAGCAAGTCGAAAAGGGCCATATGCCTAAGGCAATTGCTCTTCCATCGGGTGGCCTTGATAAAATCAAAGATGAGTTTCCGAAATATATGGCAGCTCCGATTATTCTACTCAACCAGGACGGCAATCTGAAGGCCGCTCAGGATGCGTTCAAGAAGATTTCCGGTTGGGGCTACAAACAGGTAAGCGTCCTCGCTGGAGGTTTTCAGGCCTGGGAAAAGGCCGGCAAACAGGTCGCCAAGGGTCCGGCCGGGACGAAAATAGCTTATGTCCGCAAACTCGCTCCTGGTGAATTCGATCTTGCGGCGTTCAAGGAACTGTTGCTAAAGCCTTCCCGAGACGTGACGATTATCGACGTCAGGGTTCCAAAGGAGCTTGAGGACGGCGTTCTGCCCGGAACGATCAGCATTCCGATGGACGATCTGGACAAGCGGCTTTCGGAAATTCCGAAAGATAAGCCGATCGTTCTTCACTGCGCCACCGGCGTTCGCTCTGAGATGGCCTACAACATATTGAAAAAGGCGGGTGTTGACGCCAAGTACGTCAGGGCCAAGGTAGAATTCGATAAACAGGACAAAACCAAGTACGAAATTGAAGAATAATCTTGCCTGAATCGGGGCGGGCCCCTCACAGGGGCCCGCCCTAACGCTTATTCGGAGGGTCAATTTCCCACATTTTCGTAGTCGTTTTTGCCTTGCAGGCGGGGATAGTCTGGAGCCTGTCCATTTGGCACGAATTACGACGCAATTTTGGGGGAGGACGATTGGTGTGCTTTGAATTTCGCTCCGTATTCGAGAAGGCACGTCTACGATTTGCTCTTCGGATCTCGCTTTATCGACCGCAGTTGCGTCATAGTAGCATCACCATAAGGTGTGAGGGTCCAGTAAGTGTTCCTGTCGTCTCCACTTCTTGTTTTCTCGCTCCTGGTAATAAGTCCGAGCGCCTTTAGTTGGATCTTGACAGTCTGAAAGTCTGCATCATCTATAATGAATCCGTATAGGTGGCATCTTGGGATTTCCCTGCGCAGCCGGCCGATACTCCTCCGGCCCACGAAATCATTCAGGGCTGATCTCAAATCATTATCAGTTACTTCATTTATCATCAGAGGAGCCACAGCTCCGAAAATATCATTCCATGTTGCTTCGCATTTGGCAGTGTAGCTCCTGTCGATGAGCGGAAACCACATGGGCTGGCCGGTGATAGACAAATCTCAAACTCTGCTCTTCATAGCCCTGAGCAAGGTAGTCGCTGCCTTTTGGGGCCGTCGCTTTTACCCGCACAAGTTCAGATTCAAGCTCTTCGACTTTTCGGCGCAGGTTTAATAGTTCCAAAGTCGTGTCCTTACTCGGGAACTCGTCTGCGCGGACCCACCCCACTCCGGGACTAGTCTTGATCAATTGAATCAGACTCCCGGCTTACAACCGAACCGAGTTCGTCAGGGGTAGACCAGTATTTACAGAGCTTCTCTTTGACAAGAGATCGGAATTCCCCAAGCTTCCTTTTCCCGCTTTCAGTTTGTTCACATTTCTTTGCCTGAATAATTCCGAGATCTTTGTGGAGGCAAGAGATCGTCGGGTTGTCGATCGAGAGAGCGTATCGGTATTCTTGTTCAGTGTAACCCAAGCCATCCTTTCCACACGAACCATAACGCCCCGCCAGAATGAGGACGTAATAATCGCAGTCCTGTATTACCCTCTGAATCAGCGACCATTGGCTTTCGTTTGCGGCAGGAAAAAGCTCCATTCCAGATGGTATACAATCAAGTTCCAGCAGGGCATGCATTACTTGCTGTCGCTCCTCTTGCAGATCTTCATAAGTGCTGCTCACGAACACCTGATAACGCTTTTCCATTTACCGTCCTCCTTTGGACTAATGGCTCTGATGCTCATCTAATCAATTTCCCGGAGCTACACCTCGCGTGCCTAAATTGTGATCGCCCTACACAGTATTACCCTGCCAAGCGCAGAATCAGATCCGCCTTTGCCTCACGCTCAAATCGCTCTGTGTTTCGCGAGGCTCAAGGATGAGCCAAAAGCCGACTTGGCCCCTTTTGTTCTGTACGCTATGACATGTAGGTTCGAATTCAATGAATATCCATGGCATGAACAAAGGCGTGGACAGCCTCCTTCCACGCGGACACCTTGTCTGCCAGCAACACGTTCAGCTTTGACTCCAATTGCTCAAGCGAATAAAACGATGTGCGCCGAGATGATTACAGGCGTGATCTATTTCCGTCGTTGATGCGCACGGAAAACGCTAACACAAGAACAGGCGGATGATTTTCTCGCGGTTCAGGGCGATACCCTCTGCCGTCTCTGATCTTTTCATTCGGTTATCGAGGGCTTTTAGCGTCTTCTTTGCTCTATCTAAAGTGTACCTCTCTTGTTGGCTAAGGATCGAACTCGATTTCGTCCTCATGTAGGATACGATTGCTTCGCACAATTTCCTCACATTTTCCTCACCTTCCACGCCGCCAAGCGACAGGTGCCTTGCCAAAGCCGCCACGTGATCGTCGTCTTCCCTTCCATTCAGCAATAGGTAGCCACGTACGGTCAAAGCCTGCCCGTGAAAGCAGTTTGCTTTCGGGAGTGCCTTGTTTAACGATGTAGGTATCGAGATTCATGCAGTGCGTTTCTGTCTCTCCGCCTCGCCAACGATAGGCTCGTCTGAAACCTGCTGCTTCTGCTTCCTTCACGGTCTCAGCGTAGAACTCTCCTTGCTGATTTCCAATGATAATTCTGTCATATTGCTGATCAAAGGGAAGATGATAGATGGGCTCTTTGGTTCCGGGATTCACGTTGCATTTGATCATTGGATACCGTTCGATGGTTTTGTGTTGCACTTCTATCCCGAGTTCCGATGCAACCATACTGGCTTCTTCGGACAGATTGGTGGTTGTCACAAACACGGGGGACACAAACTTCTGCCTCTCAGTGAATCGATAGTGTGCACAAGTTCCATATAGCTGCATGACGTGTTTTTCGCGAATGACCTTGTGCTTTGACCAGCATTTGCATTGGACGATTGCAACACGTCCATTCTTCATGCAGATTAGATCGCGCCCAAAATCTTCAAATCCCTCGCGTATTCCTTGATAATGTACAGTCCATCCGTCCTGTTCATAAAGATACCCGATGTACCGCTCATAGAGACGACCGATTTCGAAATCGCTCTTGTGTTTTTGCCAATAACGGTCAAGAGCGAGTTGGAACTTCTCTACCGTAGTTAAACTATGGTACTCATGCTTACTCAGATATCCGAAGCTCAAGGCGGGATCTAAATCTTCGATTGCATCAACGGCGCCGGTCCGCATATCGATAACTTCATCGAGAATGGCATCACGATAATCTATCAAGAATGGAAAATACTCCTCATAGGACTCCAACTGATACTCTAGTATTTTAATAGTCCTGGCCATCTCAACCCGTTTAGTCCGAAGTTGGGAAACCATCTCGGCTGCTTTCCAAGCTGGGTTAGGTTTAACAACAAGAGAGCATTCCGTCTCGGCATCTCTCATTGAAATAAATTCAGCATACGCGTTAGCCAGCCACTTGCGGCCTCGAAGAAAACCTTGGCTGAACTCAACCTTTAGGTCGCGTGCCTGCTCTAGCAGGCGCTCGAATTCCTGCTGCCGATTGGCCTGGTAATGCTCAATATCATCGCGTTTCCTAGCTAATGCAGTCTCTGCAAGGGCGACATCTTCCTTGTGGCGTTCCTTTTCTTCGTTGAGCCGCTCACGTTCTTGATTGAGGGATTGTTCCTGACCGTGGAGGCTGTTCTCGCGTTTGCGCGTATCTCGGGTACTGCTAAGAACCAGCCTATTATGCAGGCGGCAATGGCCGTAACGATGTAGTACACAATCCACATCCTTTTGTTCGAGCACTCGTAGTTAGACAGGTGAACTCCGCGGCCAGTAGCTGTAGAAATATGCTACCACATGAAAGAAAATAGGAGAGATTAATTTTCGGCTGCGATTGTGCCCGAGTGGGACCCAAGCGTGAATTTTCAGCAGCGAGGAAGAGTGACAGTCTTTCAATTTCCTGGGAGTGTGGCTGGCGAGATGTTCTTTGATTTCCCGGTGGCGCGGGATCGGCTGACAGGCGCGGGTTCGTGGGTTCTGATACCAGTCGTGCTTGCCGCCGTGACGGATGAAGACGCATCCGACCTGCTCAATCTGCCGAATAAGTTCGAGTCGTTTCATGCGATCCGGAGTTCAGCCACATGACGAACCCCGGGGATCTTACCCCCGGTGAGGTCATCGTAGATATCCTTCAGGTTCTGCTGGAGTTCCTCCAGGGTTTCGCCCTGCGTCATATAGTCCGGGAACTCCTCTATGTACCCCAGCCACATGCCCTCGTCCTGCCAGTATACGTATCGCGCTGTTATCATGGCCCTATACTACCGCCTCCCATCGTCCGTTTCAATCATTCTGCTTCGCTTTGTTACATGGAGGTCGTTTCCATTCAGATTTCCTCTACTTCGGCTCCGCACAGTGCAATCAGACTCGTTCTCTGGATTCTCGGATTGCGTCAAGAATTTCCTGTCGGCTAATATTCTTGCCCAGTCCGGGGACGTCGAAAGGGGAGCGGCGGGGTCGCCCCGACTTTGGGACAATAGTGTACATGTCTCCTTTGCGCCGTCGGATTACGACTTCTTCGGTCTTGGACTCCTCAAGGATTCTTGCCAGCTTTTCTCTGGCCTCAGAATATGTATATATTTTCATGGGTTATCTATGGGGCCCAGTGCTAACGTTGATTGCGTGTCTCTCTGTGAGTTGACGCTCTTTTCATACAGAAACTCAGGATCGATGTCCAAATGATTGGCCCATTCTATACTGTCAAATTTGACTACTACGGACCGGAACAACGAAATATCTCGGAGTTCGGCGAATTTGCCGACGTTCAAATAAGGAGAGACGTCGAACACCTTTTCTTCACCGTTTGCAAACCGGAGCAGCAGTTTGTAGTCGTCTAACGGTTTGACTCGTGTTATCGCGGGATACATGGCGCTGGACCTCCTCTATTTCAGTGGCTCTATCGGGAAAGGAAGTTCCCCTTTTGAGGCCAATTCCCAGTCCGCCAGCAGGTCTTCTTTGTGGATTTCAGCCCACGCTAAGACCAGCTTTGTCTGTTTAGGAGGCAGACTGCCAGCCGATATCTCACATGAGAGTATATCCACGATTGCCATATGGTCTTGGTAATATGCGTGAACGTGCGGAGGATTATGTTCTCCTGGGGAGCAGTACATCCGAATAATGATCCCGTAAAACATGGAAATCGTGGGCATGAGTCCTCTTTTCTTCGGACCTGTGGGTCTTTCCCCGGAGTTCCGCCAGTAACGATATAGCGCACGGCAGCCACCTTGGTCAAGCTCAACGGCAGTGCTCAACGCTGCGGAATAAACAATCGCCGAAGGCAATTCTAGTAAAGCCACGATGTGACTCAAACGGCTTCGCTTATGACCATTTGCTAACTTGTCAAGCGATTCACGGCATGATAGTTTTTTGTAATCCGATGACCCGACGATCCCCAAAGGGAGGAGAAAATCATGGGTATCCTGGACTTTGTGAAGAGCGAACTTATAGATGTAATAGGCTGGCTCGATGACTACCGGAGACACCCTCGTCTGGCGGTTCCCTGACCAGGACCATCAGATCAAAATGGGGGCCAAGCTCACCGTGCGGGAAGGCCAGGCCGCGGTATTCGTCAATGAAGGCCAGATCGCGGACGTGTTCAGCCCAGGCCTGTACAGCCTCACCACCCAGAACATGCCCGTGATGACAACTCTACGGTCGTGGAAATACGGGTTCGAATCTCCGTTCAAGGCTGAAGTCTATTTCGTCAGCACCCGCAATTTCCTCGATCTGAAATGGGGCACACAGAATCCGGTTATGGTGCGTGATCCCGAACTGGGCGCAGTTAGACTCAGGGCCTTCGGAACATATGGAATACGGGTCACCGATCCCGGGGTATTCCTGAAAGAGGTGGTTGGGACCGACGGTCTGTTCACAACTGAAGACATCGAAGGTCAGCTCCGCAGTATGTTGGTGTCCGCGTTCACCGGGATGTTGGCCAAGGCGCAAATCGCGGCTTTGGACTTGGCTGCAAACTATCCGACCATCGGGGACAAGGCCCAAGCGACAATGGAACCGGAATTCCAAAAGTACGGCGTGTCCTTGTCCAGATTCGTGATCGAAAATATATCTCTGCCTCCGGAAGTGGAAAAGGTGCTGGATGCCCGTTCCCAGATGGGGCTTGCCGGCGATTTGGGGAGATACACCCAGTTCCAGACGGCTCAGGCGATCCCCGAGGCGGCGAAGGCAGGCGGAGCGGGCGATGCAATGGGATTAGGGGCCGGCATCGCGTTAGGACAGCAGATGGCCGCTTCTATGGCGGGGAGCTTTTCTCAGCAGCAGAAGACTCAACCCAGCGAGACTCCTCAACAAACCGCGGGTAAAGCCTGCCCGAAATGCGGCTCCGCCAATGCGGTCAATGCCAAATTCTGCTCTGAGTGCGGCGCGTCGCTCCAACCTAGCTGCCCCGAATGCGGCAAGCCCGTCGATCCCGGAGCCAAATTCTGCCCCGAATGCGGTAAAGGGCTGAAGTGAAGAGAAGAAGTGAAGAGAAGATCTGGAGAAAAACTTTTTTGCAAAAAAGTTTTTCCCCAGTCCCCTTTTCAAAAAACTCCTAATAATGAATGGGTAAGCGCCGTTGTTCTGTTCAAGGAGGATGTGGTGAGACCGAACAGCATCGTTCGTGAAGGTGTAATCGTTCCGAGGGTATTGCCGTGAAAGACACACTGAAAGTCGGCTTGACGCATGAATTCCGATTTGCCATGCCGGAATCGAAGATCGTTCCTGCGCTATTTCCCGAATCGCCGGAGTTCCAGCTCATGCCGCGGGTATTGGCGACGGGATTCATGGTCGGCTTGATCGAATGGACCTGCATACAGGCGGTCAACCCCCATCTGGATTGGCCCCGAGAGCAGACTGTCGGCATAGGTATCAATGTAAATCACACAGCCGCAACACCGGTGGGGCTTACGGTGACTGTGAATGTGCGGCTGGAAAAAATAGAGGGGAGAAAACTGACCTTTTCGGTGCGGGCCGATGACGGAGTAGACGAGATTTCGACCGGCATCCACGAGAGGTTTGTCATTGACGCAACGAAGTTCAACGAGAAAATGACCAAGAAGGCGAGTGCAAGAGGCCGCCAAATAGCCTCGTTTGAAGTTTATCTCCGACCTCCCTCGCTCACGCAGGTTGCATTGCAGTGAGCCAACCACTACTGAACCGGCGCTGGTAATAATTTTTGCAGTGGACAAATTTCGCATAACGGTCGTTTCTTACAATAGTTATGTCCGACAGCCACAAATTGCGCGTGGAAATCATTGAATAAAGCCGCATCCAGGGGCAGGTTGGAATGGAATAGACGCTGAATTGAATCGTAGTCAGCTTTTTCCGTGATTAGTCCATGCCGCTCCAGGACTCGTTTCGTGTATGCGTCCACCACGAAAATGGGCTTTCCCGCCGCGTAAAGTATAATACTATCCGCCGTTTCTTTGCCGACGCCCTTGATGGATAACAGCTCCTCCCGAAGAGACGCCACTGGAGCTGAAAATAGCGAATCCAGGTCTCCCTGATGGTTCTCAACTATGTGCACAATCAAGTTTCTTAATCTCGCGGCCTTTACGTTGTAGTAGCCGGCCGGCCTAATTAATTGAGCCAATTCATCTAGGGTCATCCGGTAGATTGACGAATGGATCCAGGGCCGAGGCATGCTTGAGGTTATCTATCGCCTTTACTACATTTTTCCACGCGGTATTTTGCGTAAGGACCGCTCCCACACATACCTCAAACGGCGTATCAGCAGGCCACCAGTTGCGATGACCGAACCTGGCGCTCAATGCGGCGTAATAATCCATGAGCAATTTTCCGGCGCTGACTCTCTTTTTAGCCATTCGGCTCCCTGGGGGTTGCGGAAAATAGCGGTGTGACCTCGGTACGGAATCTAATCTGCCATGACTCCATGACAAGGCTGGGATACGGTATCCTGATCAGATCATCATCTATGGTAGACTTAACCGCCGGAAATATTTCCCCGGCAAGATTTTCATACTCAGGGCGGGTCCGGACGAATCTCCCGCGATCTCTGGCCATGAGAAACCGTGAAAACGCCGATTGTCCCTCCACATAACAGCAATCCCATGTGACGAGACGGCCTCCCGGCGTCAGACTATTTCGCGCCAGCCGGAATAGCCCCAATGCCTCGTCATCCGCAAGGTGATGAATTACACCGGTCGCCAAGACGAGATCAAAGCGCTCTAATGTCGAAATTGCCTGCTCATTGGCCGGAGCGCAAAAGAACTGTCCTCTATTGCCGTGCTTCCTTCTGGCAGCCTCGATCAGTTTGGGGTCAATATCGAACCCCATGTAATCCACCGTCGGCATTTCCGTCAGGATATCGGCCGGGCCGCAGCCAATGTCCAGGACGCGATCCCCGGACTTCGGCCTTACATATCTCGTTATGAACAAATGATTACCTTGCCCGCGAACCAACTTCTGGGCGACGCTGTATATGAACGGAATCCCTAGAATTGCTTTGATGTCAGGCGATTTCATTATGCGCCCTTAGCGCTATACAGTGTTTGAACGAAATAATCCCTTGTTCCGGAAACCGGTTTCCAGTTGTGGTCAGAAACGTTGTGGAAACGACCATCTTTCACAACAATCGCCTTGATGCCCTGATTCCGTAAAATACTCAGAAAAGAGTCTTTTTGCTCAGAGGAAGCTAAGAGCATTTGGTCCGTATCCGGGACTTCCGCGACGATTCTTACACCGGCCATCCTGGCCCAGTTGACAGGGGGCGAGCCGATTATGCATACCTCGTCCCCAGGGAGCAGGCCCTGTTTTTGCAGGAAATCTTTGACAGTAACATGTTCCAGAAAAGCGTCCTTGTAAGACAACTTGCCATTTTCCGCTTGCATTGACCGACGAGTCTGGTCCACTACGGAATACCCCACTAACCCCATGAAAAACAATATCAGCGCAACGGAAGAGCCCAGCATAATCCTGGAAGACCGGGAGTTATGCTTCCGATATCTAACCGACATTACAAGACCTACAAATCCCAGGAAGAGGAATGAAGCTATGTAGCGGGGCTCGACATTGAGGAGACAGTAGAGCGCGATTCCCGCAACGGAGATCGTGGACAGCGACAATAAAAATCGAGGGCGGCCTGAGAGGGCCTATCCTGATGTTTCCGAGTCTCCATTGAAAAACATACCATATGCCTATCAGCAGCAGCCACGGCGCTTGGAGGAACACGCTCACTACATTTCTCGCTATGATGGGCGCATGAACGCGCAGATTGAAAACGGGCCTGAAGCCTTCATACCAGTAGCAATTGTCAAATCCTGCAGGTCTTGTAGCACGGTACATCGTATCTGTAAAGAACCGTTTTCGGATTTTCATCGATCACCTTTGGATGAATCGGAATACCTTCACCGGAAATCCATAAAGCATAAGCATGTCTGCCGAGTTCTCCGTAGGTGAATCTTCCCAAACGATGGGACAGCGCTCCGATTAAAGGAGCGCTAATAGTCAGCGTCACTAAGACCGCCACCAGAACTCTGGGTAACGCTCGCCTGAAGGATGCCGAACAGACTGCGGCCAACAGGAAGAATACGGTGAAAACACGAGGAAGAAAGACTTCGAAAGGTAACCGATCCCGATGGTCAGCCCCAGCTCCGCATAGCGGCCGTAGCTGTCCGGGGACTCCCTTATCCGGAGAATCACTGCCGCGACTATCATGACGAGCGCAAAAATCAACATATCCGGATTGATCAATCGCAGCCTGACCAGAGCGAGACTCGTCACCAAAAACATGGAGTAGCAAAGAGCATTAAATGCCCAGATCGGAACAGGGGTTTCGCCCGCGACCTCGCATCTCTTCAATTCTCTTTTGACCAAGGTCATCAGAACGTCACAAGCGGCCATTGCCAGTAGGAAACAGAAAAAGTTTACGATCTTGAGAGCCTGGATCTCATTCAAGGTGATTCGTGTTCAGGATCGATTGAGCTAAACCGAGGAGAATCGGGTATCCCGGGCTGTAGGTCAGATTGATTAACGCGGAGAAGTTCCCTTGCATGACCGATTCACCGAGTTCGATGTAGGTCATGGCGTCGCCATTGATAAAATATCGCGTTATGTACGTAAGCGCTGCCGCAGCCAAAGGGCCGATGATCCAGAATGCGACACGCGTCGCCACGAGCAAATTATCGGAATCAAATTTCTTCAAAGCGCTCAGACCTCTGTCCCGATCAAGTCTGGTCAAGTCATGCTTTCCGGCGCCAATTCCGTCGGCGTCCTGTTGGCGGAAATCAACACCACTGATGCCTTATTATTTTTTCTTAGCTATTCCTACCTATCCTCAAAAATGAGACCTCAGTTCCAATCTCATCATGGGCGAAATCCCGGCTGTGGCAAAGAGTGATGCAAACAAATCTTCAAGAACAGCAACTCCTAAGTGTTTCCAGGTTTCCGACGGAAGAGAAGGGCCTTCCGTCATCTCGGTTCACAACCACGAGCGAACCATGTTCCTGGCATTCAGGAAAAGCTTTTTCATCAAAAAAGATATACTGTAATGACGTATCAAGTAGCCCAAGATTCGAGGGTTTCGGACTATCAAGGACGCGTACATAGAGAGCACGAATTTTGAAAAATTGAAATTCTTGAGCTGCCGTGGGGTGTACGAACGAGCCCCATCCGAGTAATTAAAAATGTTCACCGCGTCCGGAATCTCCCCTTTGCGACTCAGTTCTTCAAAAATTTCCGTGCCCGGAAGTGGCTGAAAATTATTAAAATAAACAAAATCGAAATCATTCTTGAGAATTATTTCTCGGGTCTGCGCCAAGTCTTGCTCTGTTTCGCCCGGATATCCGAGCATGAAGAAACCTTTGACCAGAAGACCGGTTTGTTTAATATCACCAATAATCTTTGGTAATTGATCCAATTGGGCATCTTTTTTCATTAGCTTCAGCACACGATCGGAACCGCTTTCAGGAGCAATAATTGCGAATTGCCAGCCGGCTTGTTTCATCAAGCGCCATAGCTTTGGATTCCCTCTGCTCATCCGAATTCCATTGCATGTGCTGAAGCCAAGGTCACGGAGATTTAATTCAATAATTTCTTCACAGAATTCCGCTGCATAATCGGGATGAAAAGTGAAATTGTCATCTATAATGTTAATCCATCGAATCCCTTTCTGCTCATATAAATCCGTAACCCATCGGACTAAGGTACCCGACACTATGCTTTCTAATGGCCTTGCCATTAATTTTCGGCGCTGAGCAGAACGCGCAACGGTACGGACACCCGCGAGTCGCCCAGATGGGGGCATTTCTCATTGTGGGCGAGTCCAAGCGATAGCCGGCCGCAATGTAACCTTCCAAATTCACAAAATCATAATCAGGAATCTTTACCGAGTCCAGGTCTCGAACCCGAGCCACATCCCCTATCCAAGGTGTGCTATCGGAGCTACGAAAACAGAGGCCTTCTACTGATTTCCAACTTGCAGCCCCCTCACTGAAGGTGTCTAGAAATACCGGAAAGGAAAACTCGGCCTCCCCTCGAAAAACAAAATCTACCTCTTGCATTCCTTAGGAGGCTTTCCGGATAACACGTAGCATGGCTGCCTCCCATAATTGTCGCAACTTCCGGAAGAACATTTTTGGACATCCTCAGGATTGCCAGCGCCTCGGCAATGACAGTGGACATCGCGGAAATACCAATCAGGTCGGGCTGAAAATCCTTGATACGGTTTTGGAGTTCAATTGAATCGGAGCGCAGGTTTTCCAACGTGCAATCGACTAGCCGAATATCATGTTCCGGATTCGAGATATTGCTCTTCAAATAAGCAAACGGCAGCGGGATCGTGTAATATGAATCATATCCTTTAGGCCAAATGAATAATACGCGCACAGGAGACCCTCTCAGACGATTTCGGCAAATTCCGGATAAAGCTTCGAAGCCCCCCAGAAGAGCTTTGCGTCAATCGCCCAGCCGGAAATGCTTGATCTCGGGTATTTCCTGTGAACATGAGTAGGCATTTCGAGGACCTGGAAAGGCAGTGCGAGAATTATCGGAATCAGTCAATAATCACAGCCCCTTGCACCACCTGGGCATTGAGAAAGCAAAAACATTGTAGTGGATGCTCGAGCACGTGTAAAGAAGGTAGGCCGGACAATTAGAGGAGACACTTTATTGGAGGCGCCTATAAATGAATGATCTCATACCGCAGTCCAATTGGTTTGAGCGGAACCCGAGGAAAACTATAATAATCCTTGTCGTTGCATGTTGGATTCTGCTCGATACAGCGGCTGCTCAACTATTTCCACGGCGGGAAATCGGCACGCCATCGCGGCACTATCATCACGATTTGAAAAAGTCGTTCAAATTGACTCGTCACATTGGAGACAGGCAATTTACTCAGTACACGAATTCGTTGGGGTTCATAGACGCGACCGATCGAACGGTTTCACTGAAATCGGACAAATTTAGAATTCTGTTTATGGGTGATTCGTTTACGGAAGGTATAGGATACCCTTACGAACAAACTCTTGTAGGGCTCATTGCAAAGCAAACGGATCCGGCGACAGTGGAATTACTGAATGCAGGCGTCCGTTCATATAGTCCGAAATTGTATTATCTTAAAACGAAGTACCTGATCGAAACTCTCGGATTGAAATTCAATTACATTTACGTTCTGATTGACATCTCTGATGTTCAAGATGAAATAGCCTATGAGAATTACGTCCCAGGTGATTTGAGTTACCGTCTGGCTCGTTGTGACGTCTGGCTGAAAGACCACTTCATCTCGTATCGTCAGCTTAGTGAAAATATTTTTGGTGAAGCGCTCTCGGGGATAAGACAAAAATTGTTCGGGACCGATGACATGATTCACGCGTGGGGCTCACGTAGGGACCTCTGGGGAGGCGTCATGGATTACGTGCATGAGAGGGGCGCATGGCTCGAGGATGAAACGGTCTACGCCAAGTGGGGCAAAAGAGGCATTGAACTGGCGCAGCGCAATATGTACCTGCTCAATAAGCTTTGTAAGAGTAACGGAATAGGTATGACTATCGTGGTTTATCCCTGGCCTGCGCAAGTAAAGCGCCACGAACTCGATTCCATGCAGGTGACCATCTGGAAAGACTTTGCGGAAAAACGTCATATAGACTTTATCAACTGTTTTCCCTATTTCATGGACCAGGGTGATCCCATGGCAACTGCCGGAAAGCTCTTTCTGGCGAATGACGTTCATTGGAATGCAAATGGTAATAAGCTGATGGCGGCAATAATAGGGAAAAGTGTTCGGAAAATCACTGCCGAACGCAAATGACCTCTGAACGCGTAAATTCAATCTGATCATCGACCATCATGAGATTCATTCTACGCAAAGGTGACGGACAATATATTGTTTGCGGCCTCAGATGAATGTGGCTGAAAGCGGACGCGGATAGCGAAGCTTCGTCATCAACATCAGCTTATCACCCCTGCCCCGAAGAAATATAGGGAATTTCGGTCCCCTTGCATAAGAGATACGTTTTTCCAAATATTCAACATTTCACCAGGGTATATTCCTGCGGGAACGTGCGAGCCAGCCACAGGTTCTGGGCCGTGCCAGAACTATATGATCTTCCTGTGATTACAGCTTGCAACGAGTATCAGCATAAGATATGACGAATACGGGGGCGATCATGAAGGCGCAAGGAATATCCACAGAATTCTATCTCATTTTGTTTGTCGTATGTGTTGGGCTTGTCGTTTTCCTGCTACTGTGGGGAGTGATTCGACGTTTTTATGGCAAATACCGTAGGAGATACCGACGACGCCGGCAAAGGGGACCGTCAAGAATTTAGATTCGTCGGTCCTGTTTACCTGGTTAGTTAGGGGACATCAGTTAACTCTAAAGAGATCGGGCGGTAGGCGGTATTAGCTTTTGGCAGTAGCGGGATTTCTCCTTGAATCTCCCAATAGTCTTGCCGAGAATCTTGTCCAATTAATTTGCTGATCGATTTCTTCTGTTGAAGCCAAAGTGGAAAGCTGCGCGACAATTTCATGTCCCGGTTTGTCCCCGACCCTGAATCTTCTCCTTTATCCAGCCGCTTATCTGTTCTCCTTTAAAATAGGAGACAATAGCCACCAGAATAGCATAAAACGATTAATGTAATCACCAGACGCCAATTTTCGTTGTAAAGCGCTGCCCCACTGAGTCCGAGCAAGATCGTCCCGGGAATTCGTCCCAGCCCGCATATGACGACAAATTTGAGAAACGGCAGTGGAGTAAGGCCAAGCAAATATGAAAGCACGTCCTTTGGAAAGCCGGGAACCATAAAAAGCGCCAATATGGCCATCTCGCCATGAGGCCGGGTGAGGAAATCGAGCTTCTCGAACTGGTCCGGTCTTACGAAAAGTTTAACAAATGGAAGACCTATGAGCCTCGCCAACATGAACGCGACAGCCGAGCCGACAGTAAGTCCTAGCGACGAATAGACTACCGCTCGCCATGTTCCAAATAGAAAACCACCCACCACCCCGGTGAGTTCGCCGGGAATTGGGGCTATGACTACTTGCAGACCCTGGAGGACCATGAAAGCCAGGGGGGCCCATGAGCCCCAACTTTGCAGGTATATGCGCATGTGGTCTTTGGACTCTACCATAAGGACGAGCCGCCTTGTGATCTCCGTCAGGTGGCCCGACAGAGCGAGCCATATCGTCAAGGTGGCCAGTACGGCCAGAAGGATGAGCCCGCCAATCAGACCTCTCCGATCCTTCTTGGTCAAAGGCTGAATTATGGGCCGCTTACTTGGGGAATCTGTCGTGCCCAATTTAGCTCACTTCGTCTTTCTCAGGGTCCTCTTTGGACAAATCAAACGGTCCCGGCGGCGCCTGCTTTCCCTGAAACATTGGTGAATGGCGAGGCCGCGATTGCCTCGTGGATCCTGCGGTTGGCAATCGACCAAAAAATGGGCACGAGGATCAGCATTCCCACCGCAAAAAGTGGACCTGAGAGACAAACAAGATTGAATACGCCATGCAACCCGACAGCAAGAAGAAAGCCTTTAACGACAAGTTCTCTGCCGCGTTTCGCATCCGAAAACTTGGCAAATCCCAACGCATAACCCCACATAGCCGACCACAGAGCATGCCCTGGGACGCTGAGGAAGGCTCGTATTACGGCCAGGGTCGCCACTGTCTCCGCTCCGGTTCTATACGCTTGAAACAGATAAAGCACATTTTCGGCAGTTGCGAATCCAAGGGCGGCTGCCGCGGCGTATACTATGCCGTCGACCGGCTCGTCAAACTCGACGCGTTCATAGACGGTGAGACGTACGATCCAAAATTTTATCAGTTCCTCAATTATGGGCGCGATAAAGACAAATTGCCAAAAAGACGAAACAAAACCGAAAGAAAGCTCGAGAACGCCCGCCGGGACAATGGCGGCCATTCCCCAAACAAAGCACTTACGGATCAAGTATAGAGGTTCCGGGTGTAACTTATCCTTTCTGAAAAAATACCAAAGCCAGAACAGTCCCGGAGCAAAGGCCACCGCTGCTATGATTAAGAAATCCATTTGACCCTCGAGACCAGAGCCGGAAAGCGCACTCAACACCGATGCGCGTCATAGCGGTCCCGGCGTCTAGTCCTTTGCGCTATGCCGTCTCTATAAACAGTGACATGAGATCCTGAATTTTCAATCCCTTTAGTTGCGCGGCGTCCAGATCGCCCACAATCTCTCCCCGGTTCATCACTATGGTTCGGTCACCGCCTTCGAGCACGTGAGTTAAATTATGAGTAACCATCAAAGTGGTCAAGTGTTCTTCCGCGATTATGGATAAGGTCAATTCCATTATCTGGCGGGATGTCCTGGGATCCAACGCCGCCGTATGTTCGTCGAGCAGAAGAACTTGCGGTCTTCTAAAGACAGCCATCAACATGGTTATGGCCTGTCGCTGGCCTCCCGAAAGCAATGCCAGTTTCGTCTTCAGCCGGTCTTCAAGGCCCATTTTCAGCAGGGCGAGGCGGTCGCGAATCTCGTCGCGAAGTTTCGTGCCCAAACCAGGCCCCAGGCCTCGAAATTTGCCTCGGTACGAGGCCAGAGCGAAATTTTCTTCGATAGTGAGGCCCGCTGCTGTCCCCATTAACGGGTCCTGGAACACGCGCCCGATGATCTTAGCCCTGCGATGCTCAGGCAGAGCGCTGACATCCTGGTCCGAGACGGAAATCTTTCCTTCATCCGCGTAGTAAGAGCCGGCAACAAGATTCAACAGTGTGGATTTGCCGGAGCCGTTCCCGCCTATGATCATTAAGAATTGTCCCGCGGGAATGTTAAGCGAGACTCGGCTCAAGGCTTTAACTTCGTTGACGCCGTGCGGGTTAAAAATTTTAGTGACGTTTTCTATTTTGACCAAACCGGGCCTCGCAGCCGGCCTAGCTCTACAGTCCCATTCGCTCATTTTATGGCTCGACTCTTCAGTCGCTGTCTTATCCACGGAAATGTGAGCGCCACGATGACCAGAATTGCTGTGACCAGGTTCAAGTCACTCGGGGACAGGCTAATCGTGCCGAATTTAAAACTCAGAGCCACAGCAATGACCAATCGATAAATGACGGATCCAAGAATTACTCCGATAATGGCTACCGCCACGGAACGTTCACCCACGAAAGCCTCACCGATTATTACGGCTGCAAGCCCGGCTATTATGGCGCCTACTCCCATTCCGACGTCTGCGCTGCCCTGGCTTTGCGCAAGCAGCCCGCCGGACACGGCTACCAGTCCGTTGGATAAACCCACCCCGCACAAGATTGCCCAGTGCGTGTTGAAGCCTTGCGCTGCCAACATTCTTGGGTTATCTCCGGTCGCTCTTAACGCCAGTCCAAAATTGGTCTTCAGAAACCAGTGAAGAACCAGGGCAACCACCGCGACCGTGAGCACGGCCATGACCAGCGGCGCTGTAAAAGACGGTATACCCAGCCCTCGGAGTCCATCGAAGACTGTGGGGCGATTCAGCAAAGTGAGATTCGGCGCTCCCATGATGCGGATATTGACCGAATAGAGAGCAATCATCGTCAATATGCCCGCCAGGAGATTTAATATCCGGAGTTTGACGCTAATGATAGCGGTGAATCCGCCGGCTACGGCGCCGGCGAAAAAAGCCGCCGCAACCGAAGAATACGGGTTGCCACCGGCGCTGATAATGGCAGCCGATACCGCCGCCCCCAACGGAAGAGTCCCATCCACACTTAAGTCAGGAAAGTCGAGAACGCGGAACGTCAGATAAACCCCGAGCGACATTAAGCCGAATATGAATCCTTGCTCCAGCGCTCCTATGAGGGTGTGCCAACTCATTTGGTGAATGAAGAATCCGTTTGAACGACGTTGATAGCGATTGCCGGAAATGACGTCGGATCAACAGGCCGGAACGCCCGGTTATCCTCACATCAATGGTCTGGCAAGCCAGCGTGCCACCCAATTAACTACAGTCATTGGATTATTTTGGACGCGCGTTTTACTACAGCCTTCCGGTATTGTGACGCCCATCTTGGTGGCCTGACCCATGTTCAGGTGAAGAAGCAGGTCCTTCTGCTCTTCCACCGGCAATTCGGAGATCTTTGCAGTCTTCTCCAGAATTTTCTTGGCCATAGCCCCGGTTTGCCGCCCGAGTTTGTAGTAGTCGATTGCCACCGCGGCCATCGCTCCTCGGGTCACAGATTCCACATCTGAGGCAAACAGGGGTATTTTGTTCTCCTGACACACTTTGATGACGGATTCCAAAGCGAGAACCACTGTGTTGTCCGTTGGGATATGTATCGCATCAACTTTTCCCACAAGAGTTTCTACTGCTGTTCTGACAACGTTGGAAGACGGAGCGGGAGCCTCAATCAAAGTCATCCCTCGTTTGGCGCTTTCGGCTTTGATATCCTTCACCGACGCGACCGAATTGACCTCCCCAGGATTGTAAATAGTCCCCAGTTTTTTCGCGTTTGGCAGGATTTCGCGAATAAGATCCATTTGACTGGCCACTGGTGATCGATCCGTTGTTCCTGACACGTTCCGGCCAGGTTTGGACAAAGAATCCACGAGTCCGGCCGTCAAGGGGTCGGTAATAGCTGAAAACAATATGGGAATCTCTTTGGCTGCAGCCGCAGCGTCCTGAGAAGAAGGAGTGGAAATGGTCAGGATCAAATCAACCCGATCGCCGACGAACTTCCGAGCTATCTGCACTGACACTGCCCGATTATTTTGAGCATTCTTGTAATCGTACTCGATCTTCTTCCCCGGCGTATATCCCTGGTCCTGTAGTTCATCAACAAACCCTTTTCGCGTCGCATCGAGAGACGGGTGTTCGACAATTTGGGAAATCCCGACTCGAATCATCTTGTCTTGCTGCGCAACGGAACTTGGCGCCAGGCAGAATGAAATAAGGCACAACAATATACCCAGGAACCACTTCATGGCGCCTCCTTAAACGGTTGGCCGGCGAAAATTCAATCAGAACGCTTAATAAATCAGCAAGATGAATTATCACACTTTGTATAGCAGGTAAAGCGGGGTTTCGGGCGTCTTTTGGTCTATGGCAAAGCTCGACGTGACCTGATAGAATAAAACCAGCTTGATTTCTAATAAGAATTCTCGTCCACCGACGGGTCAGGTCCGTCAGGTGCGCATTTGGTTGTTGGAGTAATTTGCGAATGGCGTCAAGAATTCCGGTCCAGGCGAGATTTCCCGAAGACCGACCGCTGGATGAGGACGTCGGCCATTGGTGGGTGTTGCACGTCAAGCCTAATTGCGAAAAGATGATAGCGGCTTATCTATTCAACAGAAATATAAGTTACTATCTGCCCTTGTACGAGAAACGCATCAGAGTAGGTTACTTCCGTAGGATCAGAACAACGGTGGTTCCTCTGTTCAGAGGATATTTGTGTCTTGCTCTGGACAAGGAAAACCACAATTTGTTGTACGACACAAAGAAACTGGTTCGCATAATTAAGGTTGATGATCAGGAAAATTTCGTTAAAGAACTGGCCGCTGTCGCCCGAGCAATTGAGACCGGAGCGGAACTCCTGATACAAGCGGGGCTAGTTCCGGGTAGAAAAGTATATATAGCGTCCGGTCCTCTGGAGGGGTCCGAAGGCGTGATAGTCGGGCGTAGGCAAAAGCAGCTCGCTTTATCTGTCCGGATGTTTAATCAGAGCGTTCTCGTAAAGTTGGATCAGTTCACCAAGGTGGAAACGCTCTAATCCTACTTAACACTTTCTGAAGGCATGTCAGTCTCGCCATTTCGGCGGTCGTGGGTTAGTGCGGCGCCATATGTCGTTTCAAAATGGACAGGCTCAATAATTCGGGAGTCGGTGCCTTCGGCTTCAGCCGATTTATTCGGAAGCGCTCCGCTCTGCAGACCAGCGTTGACTATACTGCCAAATACCGCTTCTTCACTTCTTCGTCTTTCTCCAATTCTTTGATGCTTCCCTGATATTTAATGTGGCCGCTGTCTACTATGTAAGCCCGGTCGGAATGCTTGAGGGCGAACTTCACGTTCTGTTCGGAAAGCAAAACAGTCATCCCTTCCTGTTTGACCACATCTATGAATTTTCCGAGATCCTGTACTATTATCGGGGCCAATCCTTCGGACGGTTCGTCGAGGAGAAGCAGGCCGGGATTGCCCATCAATGTCCGGCAAATGGTAAGCATCTGCTGTTCGCCTCCGCTGAGGGCGCCTCCTCTCCGCTTTGATAGCTGCTTGAGCCTGGGGAAAAGTTCATATACACGTTCAAATGTCCATTTGTTGGCTTTATCTTTTGCAGTTCGAAGCCCGACCTCCAGATTCGCATGCACCGACAGGTCCGGAAATATCCGACGATCTTCGAATACAAAACCGATCCCCTTCCTGGCGACCTGAAACGGCGCTAGCCCAGTGATATCCTCTCCATTAAACCTCACATTTCCATCCATAGGACGGCGTCAGTCCCATTATGCTGCGCATCGTGGTGGTCTTTCCTGCGCCATTTCTTCCGAGCAGCACAACCACCTCCCCTTTATCAACTTCCAGAGATACGTCGAAGAGTATATGGCTCAAGCCATAGTAAGTGTTTATCAGTTCAACCTCCAACTGCATGGCTAAACCTCTTCTCCGAGATAGGCTTTGATGACTTCTTCATTGGACGAAATCTCCTTAGGAGTTCCTTCGGCCAAAAGAGTCTTGTAACAGAGCACTCTCACCTTCTGAGAAATGCCGAAAACTATGTCCATGTCGTGTTCAATGAACACCATGGTTATCTTCAACCGCTCCCAAAGATCTCGGATCAGTAGCACAAGTTGTCTCCGCTCTTCAGGGCTCATTCCGGCGGTGGGTTCATCCAGAAGCAGCAGCTTTGGTTCAAGCGCGAGCGCCACGGCAATATCAAGTCTTTTTTGGTTTCCGTGAGCAAGAGTGCCACTCTTTTGGTCGGCCATTTCCGCGAGCCCAACGCTTTCCAGGATTTCGCGCGTCCTCTCATGGACGGCCGAGAGCTTTCTGAACGGAGTAACGATATTGAGGCTTCTCTTGTTCTTGCTGATGATTGTGGCGACAATATTCTCCGCCACAGTCATTTTGGGAAAGATATTGGTTCTCTGAAAAGCTCTGGCCATTCCCAATCTCACAATATCAAATGGCTGCATTCCCGTGATATCTGTCCCGTCGAACACGACTTTTCCCTCATCCGGCAGGTGATAACCGGTTACTAAATTGAACATGGTGGTCTTTCCCGCGCCGTTGGGGCCGATAATCGAACTCAGCTCACCTGCCTGGACGGAAAAGCTGACTTCATTGAAAACCTGGCTGCCTTCGAAGGATTTTGAGAGGTTTTCAATGCGCAGAATGTCAGCAGACATTTGATCGCTCTCCATTGTAATTTTTCAGTCGGCTGATTCGGCTTTCTTGAAGATCTGTTTGTACAGGCCCACCAGACCGCCCGGGGCAAAAAGCACCACAACCAGTAAGATCAAACCGAGCACAATAGCCCATATTTCCACCATAGCCCGGTGTGACTGTTGCAGCAGGATCTTTAGGAAAATCAGGACGGTGGAGCCGATTACAGGACCCACCAAAGAGTACATACCACCCACTAGGGTCGCCAGAATCGGTTCAGCTGATTTGCTCCAGTGAAGAAACTCCGTTTGCGCGAAACGGTTCAATTCGGCCAGCAGCCCACCGGCCAGGCCGGCGAACGCTCCAGCTATCACGAAATTCATCCATTGGTATCGTCTAACATTTATTCCAATGAATTTGGCCCTCTCCATATTTTCTCTAATCGTCCTGATGGTCAAACCGAAGGAGGAATTAACTATCATTCTCATCAACAGGAAACAGATGAGGAAAAGCGCCAGGCACAGGAGATAATAATTGGCCGGTCCGAGAAATTCGGGTCTTGGAATACCGTGTATTCCATCATCTCCTCCAGTAAAGGTGTACCACTGAAAAGTTATCATGTACAGAAGCTGGCTGAAGGCCAGGGTGAGAATAGCAAAGTACAGGCCTATCAGTCGTACGCAGAACCAGCCTATTATCGCTGCAGCGACCGCAGCAGCCACCGGCGCTGTCAAGAGCGCCAGGAAAAGTGAAACGCCGGCCTTCTTCGTCAACAAGGCGACGGCGTATGCGCCTACGCCGAAAAAGGCAGCGTGGCCGAAACTCACCATGCCCCCAAACCCCAGAATGAGGTTGAGGCTCATAGCGAATAACGCCATGATAATCATTTCTGTTGTCACCCAGATCCAGTATTCACCTGTCCTACCCATGCGGGCGAGAACAAACGGTAGCACGAACAGAATCGCGACCACGACCAGCGCAGGAATCCAGTTCCTCTTCCCGGACGGTAAGGTATTAGCCCTTGATTCCACCATTTTTCTCCACTATCGTTCAGGTTTTCCGAAAAATCCCCAGGGTCTGATAGCCAAGACGAGGGCCATCACGAAGTACGGAAAGACAAGAGCCCAACGACCCAGGGGTAATTGGAAAAGAGTCAACCCCACGCCGATGATCAGAGACCCCAGCAAAGCTCCTCCTATGCTCCCAAGACCACCTATAACCACTACAGCAAAACACTCGATTATTGTTTGCATGCCAAGGCCAAGATCGATGTTCGCCAGCGCGGCCACCAGGACACCGCCAAACCCGGCCAACCAGCAGCCCAGCATGAATGTGGATGTCAGCACCCATGACACATTGATCCCCAGGGCCCCGAGAGTGTCCGGGTAAGAGACCGCGGCCCGGATTATGTTGCCCGAGCGGGTCCTGTACAGCAACAGCCACAGACCCAGAGCAATTAGTGGGCCGACCAGCAACACGAAGATGTTGTAGGTGGGCAGCGCCAGTCCCAAAAAATCTACCGAGCCTGCCAGGAGTTCTGGTCGAGCGACATTACGGGGATCTCCTCCCCAGATTACTCTCACCAGGTCGTCAAGGATGAGGACCAGAGCGTACGTGAGCAAGAGCTGCACGAGGTGCTCTCCACCGTACACACGTCGAAACAGAGTGATCTCAAGCCCAAAGCCCAAGAGCATGACCAACGGCGGGACTACCAACAACAACAGGAGGAAGCTATAAAGGGACCCGCTGACTAACAGAGTGGAAATGGAGAAGGCTATATACGCTCCGATCATGTATAGCGAGCCGTGGGCAAAATTGATCACCCTGAGGACCCCGAAGATGAGAGATAGACCGGACGCTATAATAAAGAGGAGCATACCCTGGCTCAGACCATTTACCAGCATAAAGATAAAGTATTCGATTGTCATGTCACTCTGCCGAAGAATCAGATCTGAATCAAAGCACGGGAGGGAATGCCGGTCCCGTGGTAGAGGAAGAGAAGTTAAATTCGCACGCTTCGGCCTGCCCAGTACGGCTCGCGTAGGACACGCTTGAGAATTTTACCCGCGGCGCTTCGCGGGAACTCGTCCACAATCATCACAGAATGTACTCGCTGATAACGAGCCTCTACTCGCTTGTTAATCCAATCGCGCAATTCTTCCGCGGTGATGCCGTCAGCCTGGCGCAACACAACAGCGGCGACCGGTGTCTCGCCCCATTTTTCGTGTGGGATTCCAAATACAGCGGTCTCCAGCACCGCGGGATGTTGCACAATAACTTCTTCGATGTCCCTGGGATAAATATTGAGACCGCCGGAAATGATCAGGTCCTTCTTGCGGTCTACGAGATACAGAAAACCTTCGGCATCAACATACCCCATGTCGCCGCTGTGGAGCCATCCGTCAACGATCGCCTGTGCAGTCAGATCCGGCCGTTTGTAATAACCTGACATGAGCATCGGTCCGTAACCGATGATTTCACCCACTTCGCCCACGGAAACATCTTGCCCTTGTTCGTTCACGATACGCATACGGTTAAAGTGTGGAGGCACTCCGACCGAGCCGGGCTTAGCCACATAATGTGTCTTGTCCAGGATAGTGAGAAAGCCTTCTGTAAGACCGTATAGTTCGTAGAATCTTCCCGGAGAGCGACGGTTCAATTCATCCTTGTGTTCTTGATGCAATGGAGCGCCCACGGTGCAGAGCATCTCCACTGACTGCAACGCTTCATCCGAGAAATTGGGCGCATGCATCATTTGGACTATCTGGGAGGGCACCATGATCATATGCGTCACTTTCTCTCGTTTAATGCACTCGATAAATTGTTCCGGGTTGAACTGCTGCTGTAGAATGTACGTAGCCCCGAGGTAAAAGGCGGGCATTAAGGTCACAAAGGATCCATTGAAGACTATCGAGCCTGCATGCAGGACAACACTTTCCGGAGTGAAACGAAAACACGATGACATGAGCGTGCCATACATCGCTCGACAACGGTGACTGTGAACGATCCCTTTAGGATCACCTGTCGTGCCACTGGTGTACATGATGTTGTATGGATCATCCGCGTCGATATCGACCCACGCCGGTTCTTGATCGCTGGCCGCTGCGGTCAGCATATGATAATCCCCGTACCCGGGTACGTCCGAAGCATCAATGAGAAGGTATCGGCCCGGCGGAATGTTCAGGTCTGCGCGGACAGCGTCCAAGTGTTCCACGAACGCTGAATTGGTAATTACGCATACCGAGTCCGAGTCGTTGAGCATGGTGATGAGGCCCCTGCCGCGAGTCATCGAGCTGAGAGGCACAACCACCGCGCCGATCTTTGCCACCGCCCAATAAGTTTCCAACAGTTCCAAGGCATTGGGCAGTATGGTGGCGACCTTGTCGCCCTCGGAAATCCCTAACTTCACGAACGTGTTCGCCAGTCGATTGACACGCTGGTTAAACTGGCGCCAGGTGAGACGCTGATCTTCAAAAACGACCGCAAGGTGGTCCGGTCGCCACTGGGCGTGGCGGGTCGGTAATGTCCCTATATTCATTTGGTCCCTCCGCTCTTAGCCTACTTTTTCCCCGCTTGTAGCTTTTTGACTTCTTCCACAGGCAGCCACACTTTTTCGGCAGGCACTTCTTCCACGTTCTTCAGGACGAGGTAATCCTTAAACCGATCGTCTCTGCCTGTATAGCCCACATAAATCCCACATTGGCCTGATGATCTTCCGCTCGGATGTACCGATCTCCGGTTAGGGATTTGTAATGCATCCCTGGAATGATTTTCACTAACTGATCCGAGTCCGTGCTATTTGCTTTCTTGATGGCATCCGTGAGCACGGTGAGACCGTCGTAACAGAAGATTGCCCAATCATCCGGCCATTCGTTGTATTTTTCATGGAACTTCTTGGCGAAGGCTTTCATTTCAGGAGTATTAACTGCATAGAACGCGCAGCGGGTGTATCCCAAGAGCCCTTCAGGCATGTCCAAACCGGATGCTTTCAGCATGGTCAAGTCATAGATTGATGTGACACTTGAGTTCTTGAAAATCCCGAAAGGTTTGGCCTGCTTGATAAAGCTGCTGAGTCCGCCTCCCCAGAGGCTGCTGTAGACGATCTCAGGCTTCTTTGACATGAGCGTCGGAATGTACGGGGAATAATTGGTTTCACCCACCTTGACCCAGACAGCATCAAGGATTTCCACGTCCGGTTTGTGTTTCTTGAGATCTTTTTGGAAGGCCTCCCACTGACTGTGGCCGTACGCGTAGTCAGGACCGATAAAACTGTACCGCTTGTATGGTTTCTGGGACAAAGCCAGGGCAATTCCTCTTCCCTCTATCCCCGTATTCGGCACAACCTGATACATGTAAGGCTGAAAATCGGTTGTGGTTAATCCCTCGCCATTGCAGGTGTGAAAACAGATGATTTTCTTGAATTCCTGTGCGACTTTTGTCAAAGCCAGCCCCACGCCGGTGCTGGTCCCACCGAACAGGAAATCGCACTTTTCGCTCAGGATCAGCTCCCTGGCTGCGTTCGCTCCGACATCCGGCTTCAGCTGAGCGTCGCGGATGAACAATTCCAATTTCTTGCCGAGCACCCCACCCTTGGCATTGGCTTCTTCGATGAACAACTCCATGCCGGCTTTTTGGCCTTTATAGATGGCATTGGCAATGCCCGTTATGTCCGCGACGAGGCCGATTTTGATGGTATCCGCGGCGAAAGAATACCCCGTGCCCACGAAGACCCCGATCAGGCAAAGGGACAAAATAATGGCTACGACCTGAAAGCTGTTGCGTTTCATGACCACCTCCATGCTTTAAGATTGCGTTATTGATTGATCCGGCGAGTTCAGGATTGAACTGTGCCCCTGGTCGATGTCTGCGACAATCTCCGCCACGATTACGGTCTTCTTCATGTAGGCCGGCCCATTTACTTGGCGCTGTGTCGTCAAAGGGAATTCACTGTGATATTCAAGATAATTGACTTGGGCGCCGCTGTTAATACGCGTCACACTGTATTGTGATAGAGGGAGCACTGTAGTATGAGGTTCGGTTACTGCGTAGTCGTACCACCAAACTCGGTCCTGCGGTCAGAAAACTTGCTGTTGATCTAAAGATGCGGTAAGATCAGTGGTCACATGAACAACGCTTGACCTGAAAAGGTCCATATTTACTCATTGTTAGGCACGTCAAAAACTAACGGATCACTCCGGGAGCTGTAACGTGTCGAAAAAATATCGCATTATCATTGCTGAAGACCACACGATTGTCAGAGACGGGCTACGCGCTCTGCTCGCGCTCGATCCGGATCTGGAAGTTGCGGGTGAGGCATGTGACGGCCTGGAAGTAATCAAGCGTGTGGAGAAACTGGCGCCGGACCTCGTTTTGATGGACTTATCCATGCCGAGAATGGATGGCATGGAGGCGATCAGGGAAATAAAGAGCCGGATTCCTGAGACAAAAATACTGGTTCTGACCGTTCATGAGAACGAAGAATGCGTTCTCGCTACCTTTCGAGCCGGCGCCAATGGGTACGTTCTCAAAGAAGCTACTCACGCGGAACTGATCATGGCAATCAAGACCGTTCTAGCCGGTAGGCGCTATATCAGTCCAGCGATTTCCGACAAAGTCATAGAAGGGTATCTGGAAGGTAAAAAAGGTCTGGTGACTGAATCATCATGGGATACGTTAACCTCACGCGAAAGAGAAATTCTGAAGCTGGTCGCGGAGGGTTATAAAAACAAAGAGATCGCCGATTTTCTCTGCGTAAGCGTCAGGACAGCGGAGAAACATCGCTCCAATCTCATGAAGAAGTTGAACCTCCATAGTGTGTCGGCCATCACGGCCTTTGCCATACAAAAGGGGCTTACCCACGGATAGATTTTCTTTTATCTTCGGGCCACGAACATTGAATGACCGTGCCCGTTCGCTCACGAGTCTCGATGACGAAAGATCCGCCTGAAAGTTCGGTTCGCTCCCGCATACTGGCAAGACCGAATCCTCGCTTGTCGCGTGTCGCTGCAAATTCGTCATCTCGATTGAATCCCACTCCATTATCCTGAACGGTCAATTCTATTCCGCCATTCTTCTTTTCCAGGCAGATACGCACAAAATCCGCATTGCTGTGTTTGCCGACATTGTTCAAAGCCTCTTGCAGGACCCTGAATATGACGATCTTCAAGGCCTCAGCAACGTCCTCTTCTTCAAGGCCGATCTCTTTCTCGACTCGGATACTCAGAAAACTCGCTTGAAATTCCCTGCAAAGCCACGCAATCGTAGCCAGAATGCCCACCTGATCGAGTGTGGCCGGTCTCAGATCCATTGATATTCTTCGGACTTCTTTGATGGCGTTTTGAATCATTGGGATGATCAGCGCCAACGATTCGGCGCCGGTGGGCATTCCATTGGCTTGTCCGATGGCTTGTTCCAGCCGGAATTTGATAGCGGTCAACTGTTGGCCGATCCCATCGTGTAGTTCCTGCGCTACCCGCTTTCTCTCCTTTTCCTGAGCCCTCAGAAGCTGGGAAGAGAGCAGCCGCAGTTGTTTCTCCGAATGAGAGAGCGCCTTCTGAGCCTTCTTCCGCTCCGTGATCTCCAATCTAAGCTGTTTGTTTGTTTGTCTCAGTTCAGCGGTGCGGTCTGACACCATTCGTTTGAGGTGGAGTCGGTGTTTCTTCAATTCCTCTTCAATCGATTTGCGATCTGTGACGTCGCGCATGATGCCGCGAAAGCCTATTCTTTGACCTTCGGAATTCAAAATAATTGATGCGGAAACCTCGACAAACCGCTTGCTTCCCTCGCTTCTGACTATTGTCCAATCGCTCGCCATGGCAGGCGTTCCGGTTTTATAAACCTTGTGGAAGATCTGGTAGGTCCTGGCGTGATTCCTTTTTTCAACGTACAAATGATAAGTCTTTCCTATCAGTTCGTCATGGGGATACCCTAATATTTCGCAAAGCGAGTTGTTGGCGAAAACATGGGTCCCGGCGAGGTCCACTTCGTAATACCCCTCTTCGATGTTCTCGATAATGGCCCGATATTTCTCTTCCGATTGTCGCAGAGCTTCTTCTGTGCGCTTCCGCTCCGTAATATCCGCCATAAACCCCAGGGCCGCGGGCCTTCCTTCCCAACTGATCAGCGCGGAATCGATTTCTACCCACTTCTCGTTTCCGTTACGGTCCACCATCCTGAACGGGTAACGGCTCGTGATATTCTCTCCTTGTATTCTTTTGTAATGGCGCTGGAGAACCATCCCCCTGTCGTCCGGATGGATGAATTCAGTAAATGGTCTGGAAAGTAAATCTTCCATTCGATGCCCGATGATTTCCACAATCCTTGGGTTGAGGAATCTGAACATTCCGCCAGCAGCGATGAAAATTCCCTCATGAGCATTCTGCACCATCAGCCGGAATCGTTCTTCTGATTTTCTCAGGGCCGCGTCAGCGATCTTGAGATTTTGAATCTCCTGCTTCAATTCCGCATTTGATTTCTTCAGCTCCGGTAAGCCGCGCTTTATTGCCATGGGTTCAAGTGATCTTCCAGAGCCATATTTGATGGGATTATCTCCTGAGCTATCTTGGCTGGACATGAGAGACTCCTGAATCGAAGCACGAGTTCTCTAAGATGTGCGGCTGGAAAGACTCAATCGACTTGTGTTGTCGCGACAACGACATGAAAATGCAAGAATTAAGTCAATACGGCAGGAAGACTTTTGTTGCACAGGAAAGTATCCTCGGAACAGGTTTGGCCGTGAAGCTCCGTACATGGCGCCTGCCTCGGTTGCGTCTCATTCGGGCATGACCCAGCTCCAAAAACTAGTCCGTGGTTGGTATAGTTCGAGAAGGATAGGGCAACGCAAGCCTCCTCTTCTAGATTGATAATGACCACCCACGGCGCCGGTCGATTGGTTCCATAAGCAAAGCTTACTTTGTTGTCTCGAACTCATCTACCTGGAGCTATTCTGGAGACTGCGTCTCTTATTCCTTCTCCTAAATTCTGAAAATCCTGGCTTATCTGACCGAGAAAAGAGGAGGCAGGGGCAGGTTCTTGGGGCGCCACGGTCGGTCGCTGTGGGAGCGGCGCTCGACCAGGTCCAGTGAAAGAATCGAGAACAAAACCGGTAAGCGGATTCGAGCGAGTCAAAGGTTGCGCTGAGGGTAAGCCGGGTGGTCCGGGCCTCTGATCCTGAGGGGCTGTTCCGGACGCCGGGCCTGATGTTCCGGGGACCCTTGCCCATACGTTTCCTTCCGAATCCGGGACCGGCGTCGGCTGGCCTCCCGCGGTCCGCGATGGACTATAAGGCATTGCGGGTGGAAGCACGGGCATTGCACGGGTGGCAGAGGCAGACGAAGAAGGGGGACCGACCGGCGATACAGGAGGGGCCGGTATGGTCACGGGCCTTGTGCCAGGCGCCACCGCCGCGCCAGGAGCTGGTTGAGCTACCGGTCTGGTCGCGGCCGATGCGCCGGCGCCCGGTCTGGTACGTCGTTCAGTTATGACTGGAGCAGCCGCTCGCGCTGGTTCAGGCTTTTTCTTGGTCGCTGCTGTCTTAGGAGGTTTGGCTGGGCGCACCCGAATCAAAGAAGGGCTCTGGTCCGGCTCTCGAACAGGTTCCGGGGCCTGCGGCATAGTTTGGGCGATCATCGTAGGTTTATGGGCGGTCGCCGGGCCCTGAAACGGCAGAGGAGCCGAAACGGCCACCGAGACCGCGCCCGATGCGGGTGAACTGATCAGTTGCGGCGGATTCTCCGCCAAAGTCGGCGCGGGAGGCCCGAGCAATGATTCCAAAAATTGGGCTAAGACCGGCTGCTCCCAATTGACCATGCCTACAGCGTTTCCTATGACCTGACCATTGCGATCAATCACATATGTGGTGGGCACGCCCGAAATTTCGTAAATAGCTTCCCGCCTGGAATTCACCAGAAAACTCGTGGTCGCGCCTGAACCAAGTACCTGTTGTTGCAAAGAAAGAAGATTATCAGGATCGGAAGCGAATTTGAAACTAAAGCCGTGCTCGCGGCGATAGGACAGTTGCCGACTCGCTTCATCCACGAGATTGACTGCCAAGATTTCAAGACCTCTGCCAGCGTATTTGCGATAAATTCTCTCTAAAATCGGCTTTTCCACGGAACATGGTGGGCAGTCAATTTTCCAAAAATTTAGTAACACCACTTTTCCGCGAAGTGAAGAAAGAGCAATCGGTCGGCCGTTAAGGTCTTTGAGATTCATATCATTGGCCGGCCACGGCGCCGGATAGAGGGAAAGGTTCAGCGCCTTTAGTTGATCGTGCAGCGCTGCTTCAGCCAATCCTTGGCCTGCAAGGATCATCAATATAAGAAGGAGGCAACCGATTCGATATCCCGGCATGACGCGTTTCCTGGGAGAAGAAGCATAAAAACAACACTATAATATATCAAAATCCCCAGTGTTTCAAGTTTTCGTCAAATGTCTTCGTCTTCTTGCTTTTTTTTTAATGTTATCATATAACGCGCATCGTCCGGGGCGACAAGGCGATCGCCGGCGCGAACCGCGCGGGAGGAAAGTCCGAACTCCGCAGGGCAGGATGCCGGGTAACACCCGGTGAGGGTAACCCCAAGGAAAGTGCCACAGAAAGCAAACCGCCCCAGGTAACTGGTGGTAAGGGTGAAACGGTGAGGTAAGGGCTCACCGGTTCTCGTGGTAACACGGGAAGCCAGGCAAACCCCATCCGGAGCAAGACCAAATAGGGAAGCGCTTGAGGATGGCCCGTCCGACGCTTCCGGGTAGGTCGCTTGAGACGGCGGGTGACCGCCGCCCTAGAGGAATGATCGCCACTCGATATTTCGGGGACAAAATTCGGCTTATTGTCGCCCCGGACCCTCAAAAAGGAGGCAAAAATGCCGTCACCTCCGATTGAGAACACGGACAAAAAGAAAAAAGCAGCCGCCGACTTGGGGAAAACGATCAAAGGGCCGCCGCTTTGGCTGAAAATCGTGATTCCGGTAGGCATACTTGGAGTGATTGCTCTCGTGGCATACGGTTTCGGAGCCTTCACTCCCGTTTTTCGGCTTGCAGGATTGCTGAGTCCTGAGAAGGATCTGAGCCTTGCTCAGAAAACATCGCCAGTCGGAGATATAGACCGGCCCGACACATCGAAGAAAACCGAAGAGGCGACGCCTGCCGACCCCTCAAAAGCGCGGCCGCCCTTGGTGGACAAGCCGACGCTTCTCGAAGGCCAGGTGGCCCAGGAATCTTCCCCGAGGCCTGAATCATCCCCGAGCGCCCGCGAACGGACAAGCCCGCAAGAAGCAGACGCCACGCCAGGCGCGCCCTCTTCCGGGGAGCCGCCCAGCATAGTTACCCGACAACCCATAGCGTCCCCAACGCCTGAAGCCGAAGCGCCCACCGCGCTTTCCAAAGAGCCGGACAAGGGGGAGTCTCCGGAGAAAGAAAAAGAGAAAACGATAGCGCCGGCGCCTCCGGAAAGCTTGGACACTACACGAAAAGAACGGAAAGAATCGGAAACGACGATACCGCCACGAAAGACCCCCTCGGCGATTGCGTCTCGGAAGCCAACCGCGGAGCCGGAGGACCAAGGACGAGCGGAGCAGTTCCAATTACCTGGTTCTCTCGTCGTTAACATGCCCAAATACACCGGAGCGACCCCCAAATGGGGATTGATGGTGATCCTGGATGATTCGGCGATCATGGGACGAAAGGGCAAGAACTGGAATCCCAGCCGGCTCCAGACGGCTATGAATTTGATTGGCAAGCTGCCAGCGGCTGTTGCGCCAGGCTCGAAAATTGCCGTCAGAGATTTTGTCTGTACGAAATCAGAAGGGAAGAAAAAAGCCCCTGTCAAATGTCTGAGCAATATTCGTTATGATTGGGCCGAATCGCCATTCAAAGGGCTTGCGGAAAAAGTCGGACAGTCGACTCCCGGTGGAATCAACAATCCGTGCGCGGCAGCCGCCTTTTCTCTTAAGAAGGATTTCAGCGCCACCGGAGGATTGGCGCCACGAATTCTGGTGCTCACCGATGGAACGCCAAAATGTAATCACAGCGATCTATTCGGCGCTGTAGACGAACACGGAAAAGACAAAGTAAGCGTGGACATTGTGGCAATCGGTATAAAGAAGAAGCGATTGAACGCCTATTCATCAGTAACCAAGAAAACCAACGGTTTCTTCTTCAAAATTGATAAACCCTCTGATGTGGAAACCGCTGTCAAGCATTATGAAAAAGTCCTTAAAACCAAACTCATGGAGAAGATAGAGATCCGAGGCGAGAAGGCTACTATCACCACGATTCCCGGCAAAGAGGTTACGCTGGTTCCGGGGTCTTACTCAGTAGTGCTTCCTGCGGTGGCCGGAATTCACCCCTCGAAAAGGACAATCGAACACGTAAAAATCAGCTCTCGCCAAACCACCGAGATAGAAGTCAAGAACGGTCGCCCCATGGTGAAAATCGATGGCGTGCCGGTATCTGCTCCTCACAAGAAACCGCTGCGGAGAAAGTGGAAGCGCTGCGGAAACTCCGAGGTTTTGCCGTAAACCGCAGTGAGATTATTCAGAGGAATTGTTCGACTATTGGAATTGTGCGTTGCACTTCTATGTGAAGATTGAACTCCGTTTTCGTTTTTGCGCAGTTTGAACTGAATTCTTCATCTTACGGTGAACCGATTCCTTCTTACTTATCAACCAGGTCTTTTTGGAGTTTGTAGTCGATACTGTCCACGAGGGCGTCCCATGACGCCTGGATTATATTTTCGTTGAATCCGACGGTCCACCAGACGTCGTCTCCATCCGTTGATTCGATTAAAACCTGGACGGTTGCTCCTGTGCCGGACGTGCCTTCAAGCACGCGCACCTTGAAATCCGTCAGCCTGACCGGACCGACATTTGGATAGAACGTCTGAAGCGCTTTCCTGAAGGCACTGTCAAGAGCATTGACGGGGCCGTTGCCTTCCGCGGCGGAGAATTCCATCTTGTCGCCCACGACGATACGGATAACGGCGTCAGAATAGGTTTTTGTGTCGCCCTCTCGCTTCGAGTTGTTGACGTTAAAACCGTGTAACGTGAAGAAGCTCTTGTGAAGGCCGAGCATCTTTTTCATCAGCAGCTCAAACGATCCCTCGGCCACATCGAAATGCGCGCCCATTGCTTCGAGATATTTGATCGTGTCCAGGATTTCGGGCACTCTCGGGTCATCCGGACCAAGGTCAATTCCATACTGCGCAGCTTTCTGAATTACCGCTGCGCGCCCTGCCTGCTCGGAGACCGGGAAACTGCGGCTGTTGCCCACCAAGTTAGGATCTATGTGCTCGTAGGCCACAGTATTCTTGATTACCGCGCTGGTATGCAGCCCTCCCTTGTGAGCGAACGCCGCGGCCCCCACATATGGCTGCGATTTGTTAGGCGTTCGGTTGGCCATCTCGTCCACAAATTCAGAAACATGTTTGAGCAGCTTTAACTTGTCCGGTCCCGGATCGATCCTGCCCATTTTAATGGCCAACGCCGGGATGATCGAAATCAGGTTTGCATTGCCGCATCTTTCGCCGATACCGTTGATGGTTCCCTGAACGTGGACAGCGCCCGCTTCCACTGCCATGAGGCTGTTAGCCACGGCGGTCGCGGAGTCGTTGTGCGCGTGTATACCCAGAGGGACTTTCATCTGCGTCGCCACGTGTTTGACAATTTCGCTGACATCCCACGGCAAGGAACCGCCGTTCGTGTCACACAGAACCACCAGGTCCGCCCCGGCGGATTCGGCGGCTCTCAGCGTCGCCATAGCGTATTCAGGGTTCCTTTTAAAGCCGTCGAAAAAGTGTTCCGCGTCAAAGATAAGCCTGGAGAAATGCGGTTTCAAAAATTTCAAAGAATCCCTTATCATTTCGAGATTTTTTTCAAGAGAAACCGCCAGGATCTCTTTAACGTGCAGGTCCCAACTCTTTCCGACGATGGTTACAACGGAAGTCCGGGTCTCCAAGAGGCCGGCAATTTGGGGGTCGTTTTCGGGGGAAAGCTCGGCCCGACAGGTGCTGCCGAAAGCTACCAGCACGGCGTGTTTAAAATGGAGGTCATGGGCGACATTGAAGAATCGACGGTCCTTTGGATTCGAGCCCGGATAGCCGCCCTCAATGTAGTCGATACCCAATTCATCCAGCTTTTGCGCAATTCTTAGTTTGTCTTCAAGTGAAAAAGTGACGCCCCAGGTCTGGGAGCCATCCCTCAGTGTCGTGTCATACAGTTCAATCGCGTTCACAAATCCGCTCCGGAACTTTAAAATGGTTTGCCGATCTATTCAGTTACCTAAGTTTCCATCCGATTGCGTTCTAATATCCGTCATTCCAGCTTCCGCCGGTATGACGGGACGCTTGTTTCATCGAGGCGCCACATTCGAATGAAAATTCGGCTCTCTCGGGTTACTCCGTCAAAACATTAAGACGCTTTTTCCAGCTCGAAACAATCGTGCAGCGCTCGAACAGCCAGTTCCGCGTATTTCTTGTCAATCACGCACGAGATCTTGATTTCTGATGTGGAAATCATCTGTATGTTGATGCCTTCGGTCGCGAGAGTGGAAAACATTTTCGCAGCCACGCCCGAATAAGATCGCATTCCCAGGCCGATTATGGAGACTTTGGCGATATTGTTGGACCCGAAGACGTCTTTAGCGCCCAGGTCTTGCCGAATTTCGTTACAGATGGCCATACCTTTGTCCAAATCCGCCGCAGGAATGGTGAATGTGAGATCGGTTATTCCTTCAGCGCTCGAATTCTGAATGATCATATCCACCACCACGTTGGCCTTGGCCAATGCCGAAAAAATCTGAGACGCTACTCCGGGCTTATCCGGAACTGCCGAGAAAGTTATTTTGGCTACTTTGGTATCGCACGTTACTGCTCTAATGAATTCTTTTTCCATGTCAGGACTCTCCTCAGTGACCAGTGTCCCTGGATTATCGTTAAAACTGGAGCGAACTATCATGGGGACATGATAGCGCATAGCGAACTCCACCGCCCGGGTGTAAAGGACCTTGGCCCCGAGCGACGCCATCTCCAACATTTCTTCATACGCGATTTTGTCTATTTTGCGAGCTTTGCTGGTGATATTCGGGTCAGAGGTGTACACGCCATCGACATCCGTAAAGATCTCGCAGACATCCGCTTTCAGGGCTGCCGCCACAGCGACTGCCGAAGCATCGGAACCGCCTCGGCCCAAAGTGGTCACATTGCCGTTCTCATCTACTCCCTGGAAACCCGCAACCACAACAATGCGCCCGTTCCTAAGATCCGCCATCATGGATTCCGTATCGGTTTTGTTTATCCTGGCAGCGCCAAATCCGCTGTCGGTAACTAGAGGAATTTGCCAGCCGCAATAGGAACGTGCGCTATAGCCCATAGCCGCAAAAGTGATAGCCAGAAGAGATACCGTCACCTGCTCACCAGTTGCTAGGAGGAGATCCAGCTCTCTTTCGTTCGGGGTGGCTGTTATTTTCTTGGCGAGGCTTAACAGGCGGTCGGTTTCGCCGGCCATTGCGGAGACCACTACCACCAGATCGTTTCCTTGATCTTTATAAGCAGCCACCTTGCGGGCCACGTTTGCGATCCGCTCAAGGTCGCCGACCGAGGTCCCTCCATATTTTTGCACGATCAAAGCCATACATCATACTCCTCAAAACTACTTATCTCGTCCTTAGGACGGCAAAACTTGCCTGGTTCGGCAGGACTGCGTTCCTGCGGAACAGGGCAGATCTACTTGCCCCAAGCATTAACAAATCTTCCATCCTGATCATGCCAAAGGCCATCTTCGCGCCATTCGAAACGAAACTGTCGCCGGTTTTCTTCCTCATGATATCTAATGTAAACCCTTAATGGATCTTCATTGAGATCGGGAAGTTTCTCAGCCCACTCTACAATGAGAGCAGCGCCGCCGTCCAGAGCATCTTCAAGTCCGATCCCTTCAATCTGCTGAGAGTCTATTCGGTACAGGTCCGCATGGCATACCTGTAACAGTCCCTCAAAGCAATTTATTAACGTAAAGGTGGGGCTCACCACCTCGTCCGGGTCAACCCCGGTCGCTGCTGAAACTATACCCTTTGCCAGCCTTGTCTTGCCCGTGCCCAATTCGCCGATAAGCATGATCAGATCACCGGGCCTTAGCATCTTACCTATAGTCGAGCCGAGGCGAATAGTTTCCTGTTCAGAAGAGGCTATAAACTGGAATTCTTTCACCATGTCCGGATTTCCATAAGCGGACTTCCAAGGGAGGTCCGTAATCACGAATAACCCCGATTATCCTTTCTGGCAAGAGGCTGGGCGGCAGCGGCAGTCTCTGAATGACTCGGCCTGTCAAAATCGTGGCACAATGCGCTGTAGGGGCAGGCCTCGTGCCTGCCCGGCCTTGGGCGCCCACAAGAGGCGCCCCTACAGCGGCTGTCGGCTCTCATCCCGAACGGAGTAAGTGGCGCACGAACACAGGTTTTGAGATAGTTTCTAATGGGAGGACAGCTTTCAACCGGGTGGTAATCACAGTCTTTCCACCGCCTAACAGAATACTAATCAGCGAATTTACGGCAATCCTTGTGTATCTCGGTGACTTATGCTACTTCTTTTTGGACATCGGCATCTTGGGGGAATTGTTGGGCTGGAAGTCCTGATGGCCTTATCCGTAAAGTGTTGCTGAATGATAAATTTTATTAAGTCCCTTCCAGCAGTTTCTGCTGATCATCATGCCAGGACGGGGCTGCCCTTCGTGACGCTTAGTTACGCCCAGAGCCTTGACGGGTCTATCGCAGCTAGGCGCGGGGAAGCTCTAGGCTTGAGCGGACCTCAATCTCTTAAACTCACTCACCGACTCAGGTCCAAGCATGATGCCATCCTCGTAGGCATCGGCACTGTGCTTTCTGATGATCCAAGGTTGACTGTGAGATTAGTCAATGGCGCAAATCCACGCCCTGTAGTGGTCGACAGCCGCCTGCGCATCCCACTCGATTGTAAACTTTTCCAGAACAGCGCCACTCCCTGGGTGGCGGCAACGGAGGAACACCCGGCTGCGCGACGTGAGGCCCTTGAAGCTACGGGGGCTCACGTGCTGACGATCCGGTCGGACAATAACGGTCAGGTGGATTTGTTATTAATGCTGAAGCGGCTGGGTCAAATGGGAATTGTCAGTTTAATGGTGGAAGGGGGAGCTAGCATAATCACGAGCTTTCTACTCTGTGGCTTGGTCAATTACCTGGTCTTGACAGTGACGCCGGCGCTGGTCGGCGGTTTGAGAGGAGTTAATGATCTGGGCCTCACGGAGGCGCCGAGCGTTCGTTCACTTAGTCATCTGGGTCACAAGTGGCTTGGAAAAGATCTCATTTTGTGGGGCAATCTCACCTGATCATGGAAGGGCCAGCGCTTCAATTCAAGGAACCATATCGAATCGAGGTTCGGCAAGAACCGATAAGTCTGCCGGGCCGCAACCAGGTGTTGGTGGAAACCATCCTTTCGGCAGTAAGTCCCGGTACCGAGCTTTTAGTCTACAGAGGCCAATGGCCGGATGATTTGCCGGTGGACGCCACTATTCCGGCCCTGGCGGGCAAATTCAGCTATCCCCTGAAATACGGTTATGCAACGGTAGGGCGGGTGATCGAAATTGGGGCTGATGTTGACTCGACCTGGCTGGAACGGCGCGTTTTCGCGTTCAGCCCACATCAGGCGTATTTTCTGTCTACCCCTGACGAATTGCTTTCATTGCCGGCCTCAATTCCGTCGGAAGATGCGGGCTTCCTGCCCAGTATGGAGACTGCCGTTAGTTTTGTGATGGACGGCAAGCCTCTCATCGGAGAATTTGTCGGCGTGTTCGGGCAGGGAGTGATTGGATTGTTGACCACAGCTTTGTTGGCCAAGATTCCCTTGTCCCATCTCGTGACTTTGGATAAATATTCGTTACGCCGCGAGAAGTCCTTGGAATTGGGAGCGAACACATGTTTTAACCCGAGCGATCCTGACATTCCCGGCCGCTTGCGGGACGTCTTGGATGTGAGCGATTCCGATAGCGGGCTGGACTTGGCGTACGAACTTTCCGGTAACCCGGAGGCCTTGGATATGGCTATCGCTGCGACCGGGTTTTCAGGTCGCGTGGTGATTGGCTCCTGGTATGGGACCAAGAAAGCGGCGGTCGATCTTGGGGGCCGTTTCCACAGAGGCCGTATTCAAATCCAAAGCTCCCAGGTGAGCAGGCTGGCGCCGGAATTAACCGCGCGGTGGACCAAGTCTCGTCGTCTCCAGTTAGCTCTCAGAATGTTATCTGAGATTCATCCGTCAAGTCTGATTACCCACCGATTTCATATTTCAAGGGCGCCGGAAGCCTACGCGCTTCTTGACGAGCATCCGGGCGCCGCCCTTCAAGTAATTTTTACTTACGAGGATTTATAATGAGTCCATCTCATAACGGACCGATTTACACCGTGGCCGTCGAACGTGATTTTATAGGCAGGCATTGGCTGTTCGGTGGCGACTGGGGCGCGGAGAATGAGATCCATTCGCACCACTATAAGGTGGAAGTTCAGTTGGAAGGCTCTGAGCTGGATCCCCACGGTTACTTGGTCGATATTGTCGATATAGAGGCCGCTCTGGATGAGCTGACAGCACACTATCGTGATCGCACCCTGAATGAGTTACCCGAATTCAAAGATCTGAACCCGAGTATAGAACGCTTGTCCAAGCTCTTCTGTGAAGCCCTGTTCGAGCGTGTCCATGCGCCGAATATCAGCGCTGTTACGGTCAAAATCTGGGAAAATCAGATAGCCTGGGCTTCCTATCGAAGAGAGCGCCGGTGAATCTGGGGCTGATCATCTACGGAAGCCTGGAGACTGTTTCCGGCGGCTTCTTTTATGACGGAATGCTGGTGGATCGTCTAAAATCCAACGGGGATCGGGTGGAAATTTTTTCTCTCCCCTGGCGTAATTACGCCCGACATCTTTTAGATAACTTTTCCGGGACCTTCATTGAGTCGCTAAGCGCCGCCAACCTGGATGTCCTGATCCAGGATGAACTCAACCATCCTTCGCTGTTCAGATTGAATCGAAAACTTAAGGATCGGGTTCGATATCCGATAGTCTCGATAGTGCATCATCTCAGGTCAAGGGAGTCGAGGCCTGATTGGCAAAACAGATTGTACCGCAGCGTGGAACGAGATTACCTGAGGACTGTGGACGGATTCGTTTTCGTCAGTCGCACTACCGGCTCTGATGTGAAGGCGCTCACCGGGCGGGAGGTCCCGTCAGTTCTGGCTCATCCGGGTCGAGACTTGGTTGGGCCGGTCATCTCTCCCGATCGAATGAGGGCTCGCTCGTTCGAATCGGGCCCGTTGCGAGTCTTATTTGTGGGCAGCCTTATCCCGCGCAAGGAACTGCATACTCTGATTGCCGCGCTTGCCTCCCTTCCCCAAGCGAGCTGGAAGCTCGATGTCGTGGGTGGATTTGTGGATAAGCCCTATGCCCTGGAAATAAAACGACAAATTGAACAAGAAGGGTTGTCGGAAAGGATTTCTCTTTTAGGTGTCGTTACCGGCGATGCGCTTAGGGAATACTATCAGGAAAGCCATGTGCTGGCGGTGCCATCCTCTTATGAAGGCTTCGGAATGGTTTACCTGGAAGGCATGGGCTTCGGGCTCCCGTCCATTGCTTCGACAGCCGGCGCCGCTCATGAGATCGTCACTCACGGTCAGAATGGTTTCCTGGTCCGCCCGGGGGATGCCGCCGCAATAGCCGAAAATATCGGAGACCTGAACAGAGATAGGGAGAAGCTGTTTCGGATGGGCTTGAACGCTCTTGACCGATACCGAAAGCACCCTACGTGGGACGAATCCACATCAAAGATTGCAGAGTTTCTTCAATCAATGGTTAATTGAAAAATGCCGCCGCCAGACGAATACAGTTTCATTAGATATCTTTCGGCAAAGAAGACAGTGGACGACCGAAGCCTTAACAGGCGCGTCTGGGAAACACTGATTCGCGAAGTTTCAGCTGTACCGCATGATGGGCCGCTTCAGATTCTAGAGATCGGCGCAGGAATAGGCACGATGGTAGAGCGGGCGCTTGATTGGGGTTTGGTCAATCAAGCCGTTTACACAGCTCTGGATTCTGAGTCTGAGAACATTGCCGAAGCGGCGGTGAGGCTTCCCTCATGGGCGCGAACCCGGGGCTACAGCGTCGCAGGCGAAACGGCCGGACAAATTCACATAGAGGGACAAGGTAAGGACCTTGTGGTCAATTTGGAGGCCCAGGACATTTTTGGCTTCATGGAGAATCCGCGCCAAAAGGGGCAATGGGACCTTCTCATCGCCAATGCTTTTCTGGATCTGATCGATGTCCGCACGGCGCTGCCCGAAATTTTGTCTCTCCTCAAGCCTGGGGGCCGGTTCTATTTCACAGTAACTTTTGACGGGTCCACGATCTTTCAGCCGGAGATCGACAAAGAATTGGATACGACAATCGAAGGCCTTTACCACGAAACCATGGATCGCCGAATCATTCGGGGCAGACCATCAGGTGATAGTCGCACTGGACGACATTTTTTCGCCGAAGCCAGGAACGCCGGAGCGGAAATTCTAGATTCCGGCTCGTCTGACTGGGTCGTATTTGCAGGGCCAAGCGGATATCCGGCTGATGAAGCCTATTTTCTTCACTTCATAATTCACACCGTCGGTTCCGCTCTGGCGGGCAGGCCCGAACTCGATCCGGAGCCGTTTCACCGCCTGGATTCAGGAGCGCCACGCCCAGGTGGAGCAGGGGAAGCTAGTCTACATAGCCCACCAACTCGACTTCCTCGGGCGGTTGTGTTGACTTCGTCATGATAATGAAAGTTATCGTTGAATGGATTATAATAAAAGATATCGAAGACCACCAATTTGGCGCCGAATTCCGACAGTCTTTCAATAATTCGGGCGCTGAGCGCCCTATCCCACGGCCATTGCCCGTATTCTCCGATAGCCGCATCGTCAATATCCAAATGAACAATTTCCTGCGCCAAGGAGCGGACCGGGCTATGGGACAATTTCCAGTCGTAAGATTTGGAAGTCAAAGGCTCGAAATATGAGGGCCGGAAGAAAATTAGCAGGACAACAAATATACTCCATACGGCCGAAAAAATGACACATGCGGCCGACGTACCATTCCTGGAAAACTGACTTTTTTCCCAGAATTTCACGGGCGTATTCCGGTAGCTTTCAATTCATAGGATGTCGCGTGGTCCGCGAGAGTATATTGCTCGACTGATTCCAGCGTCAATCCCAATCTTTTGTCGGACCGCTAAGCGCTATATGGAATACAACTCACCGTATTTATTCTCCAAATAATCGATTAGGAACCCGGGATTGAGATCTTCTCCTGTGGCCCTAATTAACAATTCCCGCGGTAAGTATGTAGATCCCTGGGAGTGAATATTCTTTCTCAGCCACTCGAGCAAAGGCTCAAATTCCCCGCGAGATATGAACGAGTCCAGGTCTCCCAGGTCGCTCTTCGCTCGATGGAAGAATTGAGCCGCGTAGAGGTTCCCCAGCGTGTAGGTCGGGAAATAACCTATGGAGCCGGAGGACCAATGAACATCCTGCATCACTCCTTGCGCATAATCCGGAGGCGTCAGTCCCAGATACTCTCAGCATTTTCGTCGTTCCATGCCTCCGGCAAATCGCTTGCCTGAATGTCGCCTCGGAGGAGGGCAACTTCTAATTCGAAGCGTAGGAGTATATGTAAATTATAAGTTACTTCGTCTGCTTCGACTCTTATGAGGCTCGGTTTGACCTCATTGACCGCAAGCAGGAAGGTCGAGAGGGGGACTTCCGCCAAGGAAGTGAACCTGGATTGGGCGTTGGGGTAGAAGTGGCTCCAGAACGCTTCTGAGCGGGCGACCATATTCTCCCACATCCTGGACTGCGATTCATTGACTCCGAGCGAAATAGGACGGCAGATAGGGGAGCCCCAGTGTTCCAGCGGCAAACCCTGGTGATATATCGCGTGGCCCGCTTCGTGGATAACCGCGAAGAACGCCTCATTAAAATAGTTCTCGACTGTAACGAGTCGTTATACGGACATCCCCCGGTCCTATGCCGGTTGTGAACGGATGGGCCGAAATGTCCAATCGCCCTGCTTCAAGGTCGTAACCGATCTGGCGGGCGACTTCGAGAGAAAACGATCTTTGGTCGGCTATCGGGAAGAGCCCGTGCACGGCTGCGCTTGCTCCTTGCTCGGAACGGGCCTGAATGCGGCCGATCAGCTCCACCAACGGTTTCCTCAACCTCTCGAAGATGGGTTCTAGATTTCGAGCGGTCTCGCCAACTTCGTACACGTCGAGCAACGCATCATAGGGCTCTTGCTCGTATCCTACCGCCTGAGCTTCCTCTCTCTTAAGCGTCACTATTCTTTCCAGATACGGCTTGAAAAGGTCCCAGTCGTTTGCGGGTCTGGCCCGCTCCCATACCGATTGACCCTCAGCAGCCGCGCGAGACAGAGCGACGGCAAGTTTTTCCGGGATTTTGACCGCGCGATCGTAGTATCGACGCCACCAGCGGACGTTCACGGCCTGCACAGATTCCGGATCTCGAACCGATTCCGAGCCTTCAATCGCGGCCAGGCACTCTCCCACTATGGGATCCGTTATCATTCTGTGGCGCATCCCCGCGAGACAGGCCAATTGGTTCACCCTGTGAGCGTGACCTTTAGGCGGAATCTGTGTGCGCTGGTCCCAATCCAGCACAGCGATGGCTGAGCCCAAGTAAGCGAGTTGCTTCCCATGTTCGGACAATTGTTCGTAAGCTTGATCTGGCGTCATGATAACCCTCAAACAGCAAAATGCCTTCCCGATGACTATATGATATAGTGGCAATATGAGGAAAATATGCAAGAAGAATACAAGACAATTGACTTGCGTAAAGAAGAAAAGCAAAAGCTTGAGCGCAGCCATGAGCATGAAACTCTCGATTCGTTAGAATCTAATCGAGAAGGCATCATCACAAAAGAAGCGCTGGAAGGGCTTGTTCGAGAGAAAGCGCAGCGGGCCTCACGACGAAAATGGGCCGGCAGATTACTTATCATTTTCGGAGTCGTTCTCATGCTTGGTTCCTGCCCGTTTTACGTCATTTCCGGGGCCGGGTCCGGGACCATTTTCGCTGCATTGGCTTTGATCGGAGGCGGGAGCGCGTTGCTGGCGTGGCGTCCACGGTTGAAGAATACGAACGAAGCGGTGCTCATTGCCATGAAATACGGAAACAGGCTGACAGCCACAACGCTGGCGCTGGAAATGGACATATCATTCGGCAAGGCTGAAAAGATAATCCAAGAGCTTGTCCGCTCCGGGATAGCGGAAATCGACCTCGATCACAAATATCCCGATCACACCATCACGTACAAGATCAAAGGGCTTTGATAGAGGAGCGGCAAATCGTTGTAACCCCTCAGTTAGTCTGGGGCGCCGCCCTGTCATTGCAAGTAGTGAATAGTCGCACGGTTCCAGCATGCAATTCGGAAAGCTGGAGATTGCTTCGCTCCGCTCGCAATGACATCGAGGGCCTGTACGCTCTGTCTTTGGTGACGGCAGGATTGCAAATCGTGCCGTTCCTGGAGAGGACGGCGCATGGAAACAGACCGGCAGGACGCCGGTCCCTACCAACAGAGTTTTGGCCAAGTCGATGATGGAGATGTGTGGCTGGATGGCAATCGCCAGCCACTCGAGATTCCCGGATCACCGACAAAACGGCCAGGGATAATATGGCATTACCGGGTACACCGGTCCGCACGGCGCTTTGGGTCGAGGCGCACGGGGCTTCGTGGGTTCGCTTGGCTTGGGAATTGTCGGTCTCTCCACCACGGAAGGCGTCGGAGCGATAGGCGTTGCTTGAGGCGGCGCTTTCCGGGCCGTTGGAGGTTGAGGCGGGGCCTGGGGTTGCGGTGGCGCCGGCGGCGCCGGAGCAGCCTGAACAGGTGGTAGGGTCTGAGGTGGTGGCGTCTGAGCCCGCGGGGCGCGGGACGTGCCGGAGCAGCCTGAACGGGCGGCAGGGTCTGAGGTGGTGGTGTCTGAGCCCCGGGGGAGCAGGACGCTGCCGGAGGAGCAGCCTGAGCAGGTGGCGCTACCGCCACTGGAGGCGCGGGTGTTACAGGCGCTGGGGCCGGAGCAGGCGTACGTGTGCGGGGAGTCTCACGCGGGATTTCCGCTTGAGGTGGAGTGCGTCTGGCAGTTGGCGGTCGAATTCCGGGTGTCACACTTGGTTGAAAGGGCGGCGGAGTCCTGGCCACCGGAGGTTTGGCGCCCGGCGGGGTCTTCGTTTTTTTCGGATAAGTGGGGGGTCTTTTGCATGGCGGCTTCACCGGCACGCATTGCAGTCGGCGGCCGGCGGGCGGCGGCGGACAGGTCTGACCGAGCCCCAGGCATATTCCCAGCAACTGGCAGGGGGCCATTACGATGTCCGAGACAATATCAACAAGCCCGTCGGAGTAGCCTTCGGGTTGCTGCTGATAACCCCAACCATATTGACAAGATAAGACAAAACATACCAATACGGGTAATAGAATGCGTTTCATAATAGTCCCTACCCCCGAAATAAACGCTAGATCTGCCCATGTTAGAGAACCGAACCGCAAAAGTCAATGAAGGCCCACGAAACACTAGCATCAGACAGTTTCAGGCGCTGCCCACCGGCAAATCGTCCCGTTCTGATTCGTTTTGTAGGGCGGACCACGTGTCCGCCCAGGGCAGACACATGGTCTGCCCCACAGATGCCATTGGGAGCGAGGAAGATATACACTTACCCGCTCCCTTTTCTCGGAGACAAGCTTTCATCGGATCTCAATGACGTCCTTCACATGACGAATCCTAATATCCGCTTGCGTCCTAGGTTAATGGCAGGCTATGATCCTTACATTTTCAATCATATGCAGTCATATAAGCGCGAGGTGGGGAAATGAGTGACAAGCGGTTCCATTACGGTTGGGTAGTGATTCTCACAGGCTTGCTGGTAACCATTGGGGCGCACGGGTTTGGCCGGATGTCGTATACGCTCATCCTGCCCGCCATGAAGGACGGACTTGGTTTCAACTACACTCAACTTGGTCTTGCTCGGCACCGGGAATTTCGTGGGATACCTGCTGATGGCGATCATAGGCGGGTTCCTGGCGGCCCGATTCGGGACTCGCATAGTGATAGCCCTGGCCCTCGTACTCATGGGCATTACCATGATCCTGACAGGATTGGCTGAGACATTCGGGTTTGCGTTTGCCATGAGATTGATGACAGGTCTTGGAAACGGCGCAGCTTACGTCCCGGCTATGGCTTTAGGTTCGGCCTGGTTTGCGATTGAACGCCGGGGAATTGCAACAGGGATTGTTTCGGCAGGTATCGGCGGAGGCACAATGATCGCTAGCTACGTAGTGCCACGAATACTAGCGGTTTACGGGCAGGAAGGATGGAGTTTTGCATGGTACTATCTCGGGGGGGCGGTCCTTGTGATCGCTGCAATAGCCGCGATATTGATCCGAAGCCGGCCTGCTGAAATGGGGCTTCAGCAGGTTGGCGCCAAAGAGGGCGCCGTAGCTACGGCTCCAGCAAAGGGAACAGTGGCGCCGCTTGATTGGGGCAAGATCTATAAAATGGCCCCTGTTTGGTATCTAGGGATTGTCTATTTCATGTACGGATTTTCGTACGTCATCTACATGACCTTTTTTAACGCTTATCTCTGTAAGGAAATGGGTATGACCTCGGCGGAGGCGAGCTGGCTCTGGTTCCTGGTAGGTCTGCTGAGCATTTTCTGCGGAATAATCTGGGGATGGTTATCGGACAAACTCGGCCGGGCATGGGGCGCGGCCCTGGCATACCTCGTTCTCGGCATTTCTTACGCAATTCTGGCGTTATTGCAATTTAAAGCGGGGTTCTATTTGTCCGCCGTGATTTTCGGCCTTACCGCATGGAGCATCCCGACTATAATGGCCGCGACAGCGGGCGATTACGTTGGTCCCAGACTGGCCCCGGCAGGCCTGGGGTTTATCACATTATTTTTTGGAATAGGACAGGCGTTGGGGCCGGGAGTCGGCGGGTACTTGGCAGATATTACAAAATCTTTTCAAGGTCCCTTCCTTTTGGCCGTCGGTGTATCAGTATTAGGCGCAATTCTGTCATTGCGATTGCGGCGCATCCACACGGAAGATTAATATATTTCAGGAACAGTTGTCTGCGACTGCAGGTCTTGCCGCCTGACACATGCGGTGTCTTACGGTCAGCCCGGACAGCGTCTGGGCAGGCTCAGCCTGCCTTACGCGTTCAAGTCAGGCAGGACTGGAAACCTGCTCCCGACACGGACATGGCTACGGCGGGATGCCCGCCTACTGCCTCTGCCCCCGTCGTAAGAAAATGAAAGATCGACTAACAATTTTTGTTGACTCTCTTTTCTCAGATGGATAGGATGAGTGACTGTTCGGAAAGTGAGCGACCGCTCGGTAAAACAAGAAAGACATCCGTGCCCTCAAGTGTCGTCCCCACCACGGTCAAGAACCCGGAATTAGTCGAAAAACGCCGGGAACAGATCGTCCTCGCCGCTATTAAGCTGTTTTCACAAAAAGGCTTCCATAAAACCACTTTGAGAGATTTGGCGGAAGAATCAGGACTCAGCCAGGGAAACATCTACGATTACGTCGGAACAAAAGAAGACATCTTCTTTCTGATCCACCAGTTCGCGGCCGGGTCCGCCATGGCCGCTATCAAGAAGAGCATCGAGAATATTCGAGATCCCATGGAGAAATTCCGGCGTCTGATCCGGGCTGAATTTAACACCATGGATCAATTGGCCGATGCGATAATGCTGATTTACCAAGAGGGCCATATCCTGGACAGGCCTTTTTTGCGCAATCTTTTGCGAAAGGAAAGGGCGCATCTTGAATTATTTGAAGTCGTCATCGAGGAGTGCCAAGAGAAGGGGCTCCTCAAGGATTGCAATCCTCGTGTCGTATCGAATCTTATTAAATCCATGGTAGACGCCTGGGTGCTCAAACGCTGGGACCTCCGGGGATATGCTACCGCGCTGGAAATGGAAGAATCGATTCTGAGTCTTCTGTTCAAAGGATCACTTGTCCAGGAGCCACATGGCGCTTCGTATCGTGAGAATTCAAGCCCTTTGGCTGGTAAATCAGCCCTCGTGATAAACGCCGGGACCTTTTTGGGCGCCACAGCGCTCTCTTTTCTGGCTTCACATGAGGTTCGAGTGGTAGCGCATTTGGATGCTGTTCGTAAGAAACGTGAATACCCTGTCGTTCCGGACGACGGCAAAAATATCAGTTATTTTGCTGAGAAGGACTGCGGCCCTTTGACGCCTGAATTGTTTCGACAGATAGAGACTGAAATCGGCCCAATTGACATCTGCATACATGACATTGGCATCGGCAATTTAAGAATGCCGACAGCGCCGGGAGAGAAAACGACGGGAGGCCGTCGTCTGGAAGAAAATTTGGCCTGCGCGGAAAATCTTGCTCCTACAATTTATGAACACATGTCCAAGAGATCTGCAGGGCGAATCATCTATTTGGCGCCATGGTCGTGGGACAAATATGCCAACCCTATTCGGTACGAAACCGTCAAGGGCGGAACTATCGCGTTGACAAAAACTGTGGCAAAGACAATGGCGCAACACCAGGTAAATGTGAACTGCATTTTGCCGGGATTCATCAAAACGATTCGTCCGTCAAGAATTGAAAAGGAACTGGCGAACGATTTAATCGAGCAGATTCCCGCCCGGCGGTTGGGCGAAGTGACCGATTTGATCGATGCCGTCTTGTTCTTGGCCGGAGACGCGTCAAAATATGTGACCGGTCAAGTTCTCAGATGTACAGGTGGAGATAGCTGAGTGAGGAGACACAAGGATGTCGATCTATCAAGAAAGGCCTTGGCTCAGTTCTTATCCGGATTGGGTCCCTCATGATCTGGACCTCGCAGGATTTACGGCCGTAGAAGATTTCAATTTCTCCGCGACACGCAGACCCGAAGCTCCCGCAATTTATTACTTTGACCATGTAATTTCATACGGTGAAATAGACCGCTTTTCAGACGCCCTGGCTGTCGGATTCCAAGATCTGGGGCTCAACAAAGGTGATCGCATCATCGTAGACCTTCAGAACGTGCCGCAAGTTCTTATTGCTGTTTATGCCGCATGGAAGCTCGGGGCCATCGTGGTTCCAGTGAACCCTATGTACAGGGAAAAGGAACTCGCTTATTTTTGCCAGGACTCCGGCGCCAAGATCTTTTTGACGCTCCAAGAGACTGCGGCAAATTTGGATCTGTCGTTTTTGCGGGAAGCTCAAGTTAACACGATCATCACAACGTCCCCTCTGGATTTCTTGCCGCCTGGGGCGGAAACACCCGATCTGTTGCAAGGAATTAGGCGAACCAAGGTCGAAGGCGCTTTGGAATTATCCGATCTCCTGACCAAGTATGCGGGCAAAAAGCCCAATGTGGTCAAGGTCTCCAGCACGGATATAGCATATTTAACTTATACCTCCGGAACCACCGGCCGCCCTAAAGGCGCAATGAATACCCACGGGAATGTCGCATTCAGCGCTCGGGTATATCGCTCTATGATGCGGCTTGACGAAACGGATGTGGTTCTGGGTGTCGCTCCGTTGTTTCACGTGACGGGCGAGGTGGCTCACTCGGCTGTCGCTGCGCTGGTCGGAATCCCGCTCGTTCTGTATTACCGCTTCGATCCCGGCGAAACTCTTCGTTTAATTGAACGCTGGAAAGTGACCATGACCGTCGCCGCGATAACTGTGTACATTGCGTTGATGAATCACCCTGATATCAAAAAGAGAAACCTATCCTCCTTCATCAAGGCTTATAGTGGCGGGGCACCGGTTTCCGAGGCTACCGTCAAGCAGTTTGGCGATCTTACAGGCCTTTATCTTCACAATGTATACGGTATGACGGAAACCACCTCGCCGTCTCACATAGTCCCCTGGGGAAAAAGGGCCCCTGTTGATTCGGAGAGTGGGGCTCTTTCAGTAGGCGTTCCTGTCCCTAACTCGGTTATACGCATCGTCGATGATGAAAAAGGAGTAGCGGACCTGGCCCCCGGCGAAGTAGGAGAAATTGCGGACCGCGGGCCGATGGTTGTTCCCGGTTATTGGGAAAAACCTGAAGAAACGGATGAAGCCATTAGAGATGGATGGCTGTTCACCGGTGACGTCGGCAAAATGGACGAGAACGGCTGGTTTTATGTTGTTGATCGGAAAAAGGACATGATTATCGCCTCTGGTTTTAAGGTTTGGCCGCGTGATGTGGAGGATGTAATCTATCAACACCCGGCGGTTCGGGAAGCGGCTGTCGTAGGTATTCCCGACGCATATCGGGGTGAGACGGTAAAGGCGTATGTGGCTTTAAAGGACGGTATGGAGAAGGAAATTGTGCCTGAGGACCTGATATCCTTCTGCAAAAGCCGAATGGCCGCCTACAAATACCCTAGGCAAGTCGAGTTTGTGCCTGAGATCCCAAAGACACTAACGGGAAAATTCCTGAGGCGGGCTTTGCGAGACCAGGGAAAATAGCTAATCTGTTTGAAGCCTTACTCACCGCATTTAGCCACCCGGCAATGATAACGTTCATTTATTCAAGGAGCACACAGCTATGATGACCGGCAAACAATATATAGAGTCATTACGGGAATTGCGGCCGGAAGTTTATTTTATGGGAGAAAAAATTGACAGTGTCGTCGATGAACCCATGTTCCAACCGCATGTGCATACTGCTGCGCTCACATATGAGCTGGCCCATGATCCTTTGCACGAAGAGGTAATGACCGCGACCTCGCATCTCACCGGCCAAAAGATTAATCGGTTCACACATATTCACCAAAGCGTAGATGATCTGGTGAAAAAGATAAGAATGATGCGCCTGTTAGGTCAGAAAACAGGCACCTGCTTCCAGCGTTGCGTAGGGTTTGATGGACTGAACGCTATTTATGCCATCTCGTACGATGTCGATCAAAAATACGGGACTGATTACCACCAGCGATTCAAGAATTTCCTGCAGTACGTTCAGGAAAACGATCTCATGTCCGCAGGGGCTATGACCGATGCCCGAGGGGATAGGAGCCTCAAGCCCAGCCAGCAGGCAAATCGCAATCTGTATTTGCACATCCTGGATAAAACGAATGACGGAATAATCGTTAACGGAGCAAAGGCCCATATAACAGGCGTAATCAATTCTCACGAGATCATCGCAATGCCCACGAGGGCCATGACGGAGGAAGACAAGGACTTTGCCGTTTCCTTCGCCATCCCGGTAAACACGCCGGGGATAAAGCTGATCTTTGCTCGCCAGACGAACGACAGCCGCCGTCTGGAAAGTCCTCTGGATACGGGCAATCCGAAATATGCCAATGTCGGCGGTGAGGCGCTCATAACTTTCACAAACGTGTTTGTCCCGTGGGAGCGAGTTTTCATGGCAGGCGAATATGAATTCACCGGCCAATTAGTGGAAACATTCGCGGGTCACCATCGGGCAAATTACGGTGGCTGCAAGGTAGGTCTTGCCGATGTGGTCTGCGGAGGGTCTCAATGGCTGGCGGACGCTCACGGGCTTGCCAAGGCTTCACATATTCTCGATAAACTCACGGAAATTGTCACTATGGCCGAGACGTGCTGGTCGTGCAGTTTGGCCTGTTCTTACGAGGGCCACAGGACGCCATCAGGCGCATACAGCGTCAATCCTTTGCTTGCCAGTGTCACAAAGCTGAACATAACCCGCATGGTTTATGAATGGATGCGCATCGCCCAGGATATCGCCGGGGGGAAAATTATCACTTTGCCTGCTGAAAGCGATTTGAACAGCCCTGAAATCGGAGACATGGTCGCCGAATACTTTGCGGGCAAGGCTGGGGTGGATGTTCACAATATTATCAAAATGCTAAGACTAATAGAAAACATGTCTGTGGGGGCCGGGTTGCCCGAAGCTATGCACGGCGCAGGGTCGCCAGCGGCCCAGAAGATAATAATTGCCCGCCGTAGCAATATCGAAAAGAAACGCGAATTGGCTGAAACGATAGCAGGTATAAGAAGAGATGAGAATTTCGAGAAGGTGATCGGAAAAACCGAAGAGGAACACTGGCAAGAGACGAAAAAGAAGATCAGTGAACAGCGAGTGAAGATCTGCGCTGGAGTGGTCGGTCAATCAAACAAAAAGTAGGTCCCGTAGTTGGAATTGTAGGGGCGCACGGCCGTGCGCCCGCATGCCTAAAGGTCGGATGAGAGTTGGTAGCGACCGGCGCTGTGCCGGTAGATGCTACGCAAATCGTTCATGTACGACTTTATGAACCGGATTCGACCGGCGCCGGGGCCGGTCGCTACCATGAGCAATGCGGGTTCGTGCGAGTACCTACAGGTACGACTATTGACGGGCTAGAGATTCCTGTGACGAGTGTAAAACTTCAGATCCAATACTGTGGAGGCTGCAATCCCGAAATAGATCGAGCTTCACTAGTGGCGCATTTGAAACAGCTTATTGAATCGGCCGGTTTAAAGCCGATCCTCTGCAAGGACGATCAAGCCGATTGGGTGATCCTGGTCAATGGATGCGCCCGGGCCTGTCTGGAAGAACAATTTCCGGAATCCCGAAGAAGGCCCAGGCGCATATCAGTGCAAGGGAGCAATTTCGATTATCGACCCGTGGCGGAAAACGAGCTGCCACGGACAGTCTGGGAGACAATTAGAAAGCTTTGAAAAGGACAAGCTCATGAATAGAGATCTCTTTGATCTTTCCGGCCGAGTAGCATTGGTTACCGGCGCATCCAAAGGTCTCGGAAAATCAGTTGTGGCGGCGCTCGCGAGCGCCGGCGCGGATATTGCCCTCTACGCCCGGGATAAGCAAGACCTCGAAAAGGTAAAATTGTCGGTGCAAGCCCAGGGCAGAAAAGCGGAAGTTTTTTGCGTCGACGTCCTGGACAAGGCTCAAATCGATGAGAACTTCAAAGCTACATTAGATGTTTTCGGCCATGTAGATATTCTTGTTAACAACGCCGGTGTCAATATACGAAAGCCTGTGCTCGAACTCTCTCCTGATGAATGGGATCTTGTCATTAACACAAATCTGAAAGGTTACTTTCTGATGGCTCAAGCGGTGGCCCCGGACATGCTCTCTCGAGGGTACGGGAAAGTCATCAATATGGCCTCCATTTTGGGGACCGTTGCTCTTCCTACCCAGCTCGCTTATGCGTCCAGTAAGGGAGGAGTAATCCAGATGACTAAAGTGATGGCTTTGGAATGGGCAAAGCAAGGCGTCCGTGTCAACGCAATTGGGCCAACTTATTTCGAAACGCCTTTGGTGGCGCAATTGAGAAACGATCCCGAACGTTTTCAATTCATTGTGGATCGGACTCCCATGGGCCGTTGGGGTCAACCCGACGAACTAGCGGGAGTCGTTATCTTCCTGGCTTCGCGAGCTTCGGATTTCATAACCGGCCAGACCATCTTTATTGATGGCGGTTGGACCATCTGGTAGCCGCGGGACCGTTAAATCCTTGATGTGGGTGGAGATCCAATACGGCGGTCCCGATATGCAGTCAATTGGGCGGGAGAAATCCCGAATATAAATCCGGCCGATGAGAAAGGAGACGAGACATGGGAACGACGCGCAGAGAGTTTTTGAAGGCAAGCTTTATGACAGCGGCGGCCGCGGCTTTGGGGCCTGGAGTCGCGAAACCTGTAGGGTTATGGGCAGCAACGCCACAAATAAAGGGACCGATTAAAATAGGCTATCAGACGGTCCTTTCCGGCACCTTGGCGGGGTATGGAGAATTCCACAAAATGGGCGCCTTAATGGCCGTGGACGAGATCAACGCCGCAGGAGGTATAGCCGGGAACAAGATAGAATTGGAAGTTCGGGATTCTACAATGGCTGCGCCGGCATGTATACAGAACGCTCGTTATTTTGTGGATAGTTGGGGGGCCGACTTTCTCGCGGGAGTGGATTCTTCGGGTCAGGTCCTGGCCGTGGCTCCTGTGATGGGTGAGCTGGATCGCATAATGATGGTTACTCATGCAGCAACGGAAAAGCTGACCGAGGAAGAGGTCTTCAAGAAAGGTATTAAACAGATGTTCCGCATCTGCTCGCCCACTTATCAGGACGGGAATGCGGCCGCATTTGTGGCAAAGGACCTGCCGGTCAAGACCTGGGCTACCATAAGCCCGAAATATGAATATGGCTATACGTGCTGGACCATGTTCAAAGACACGCTCGGCAAGCTTAAGTCCGGGGTGGAGTTCACGGCTGAATCCTGGGCGCCGGCTGGCACTACCGATTTTCGCTCCCACATCAATACGATCATGGATGCAAAACCGGAAGGTTTGTATTCTACGGAATGGGCCGGGGAATTGATCAGTATGATCAAGCAGGCGAATCAAGCGGGAATGTTTGAGAAAATCAAGCACGTGATGCTTCCCGTAGGCGCCGCTATGGACGTCTTGGAGGGGCTCGGGGCCGAGCTACCGGATAATATCTGGATTTCCGGCAGATATTTCTTCCTTTATCCAAATACGCCACAGAATAACGACTGGGTGGCTCGTTTCCAAAAGCGATGGAACCATTATCCGGCTTACGTTTCTGAAACCGCTTATTCCACAATGTTCGCGTTCAAGAAAGCGGTCGAGGCTGCAGGCTCCAAGGAAACGGCCAAGGTGATTCAAGCCCTGGAAGGAATGGAACTCGATTCCCCCGCGGGCAAAAGGGTTTTCAGAAAAGAAGATCACCAGGCGATGTATGAGGTGCCATGGGGATTGACCAAAGCCGACCCGAAGTATCCTTTCAAGATCATGGGTAAGCAGGTGGTGATCCCTGCAAAAGAATTTTTCAATCGCCCGCCATTCAGTGGCGCCGATACGAAACCGCCATTTAAGGCTTAGTACAAATGCGCAGTGTTGCCGGCCGGGATATCTCCTACGCTACGAACGCCACGCTCAGCGTGGCTGACTGCGCTCCGGAGATATTCCGGCTGGTCGGCGCAGGTTAACTGTCTGAATGTGCCGCAAGAAGCAGAGATTCTCTCTGTTTCTTGCGGCGCATAATGGGGAGGGGTTCGAAGCGGGGAGTATTCTAATGCTGCAATCTCTGGTACACGTTTGCCTTGCGGGGATCTCCACGGGGATGTTCATCTGGCTGGTAGCCAGCGGGCTGACCCTGATATTCGGTGTCCTGCGGGTATTGAATTTCGCCCATGGCAGCTTCTATATGCTGGGCGCATATGTCTGTTTTACCGTTTTAACACACATGGGCGACAATTTTTGGCTGGGGCTTGTATTCGGACCGTTGGTCGTGGCCGCGTGTCGGATACTTAATGGAGCGGTTTCTGCTCAGGTACGTTTACCACCTGGAACTCCCGTACCAACTGCTCTTGACGTTTGCGATGGTCCTGATATTCGACGACCTGGTCAAAATAATATGGGGAGCGGGCTCTACAGGCTCACCGTCAGTTCCGGGGTTATCCGGTTCAGTGTCGATTCTGGGACGCAATTTCCCCGTGTATAACCTTTTTATTATAGCTGTCGGTCCACTTGTCGCATTGGGTCTTTATGGGCTGGTGGAAAAGACATGGTGGGGTCGAATCGTTCGCTCCGCGGCGTCCGATCGTGAAATGGCGTCGGCTATCGGCATAAAAGTGCCGATGTTGTACACAGCCGTTTTCATGTTCGGGGCATGGCTTTCTGCGGTGGGCGGGGCGCTCGCGGTCCCGTACGTGGGGCTGATTACTCCGGGAATGGGCGAAGCTATCATTATTGAGGCTTTCGTCGTTGTTGTCATCGGCGGATTGGGCAGCCTGCGGGGAGCGTTCTTAGGTTCACTGGTAATCGGACTGCTCAACTCTTTTGGAATAAGGTTCATACCCATGCTCGACATGTTCCTGATATTTATACTTATGGCTGTCGTCCTATTGTGGCGGCCGCAGGGATTTTTTGCAGAGGCGGACGCATGAACAGATACTGGACATATCTTCTGTTGGCAATTTGTGTGGTCGCCCTGGTGATCATCCCGTTATTTGCCGGCCCATTCATTCTCTATATTGCCATGCGAGTCATGATTCTCGCGATTTTCGCGCTTGGGTACAATCTCCTCTTGGGCAGGACCGGCCTGCTGTCCTTCGGACATGCGGCCTTCTATGCTGCAGGCGGATATGGACTCGCGCTTTCGATGATCCATCTTAACCCTCATCCGCTCCTGGGCATTTTTGTGGGGATAGTCGCAGCCGCTCTGTTGGCGCTTTTGATCGGGTTTTTTTCGGTAAGGCATACCGAAATCTATTTCGCAATGCTGACTTTGGCCTTCGGGATGATGGTTTTCTCTCTCATGTGGAACTGGCGCAGCGTGACAGGCGGAGATGACGGGCTTTACGGGATTACTCGCACCTCGATTTCTTTAGGACTGTTCAGTATCCCGATCAGGAAACAGTTTCAATACTATTTTGTGGTGGTTTTCTTCTTTCTGCTGAGTGTATTGCTTATTTATCGCATTTACCGGTCGCCCTTTGGACTGGTTCTCGCCGGCATCAGAGAAAACCATGTGCGAACTGAATTTGCAGGATTGGCGGTAAAGACGTATCGCCTTGGGGCCTTTGTTGTCTCAGGGGCATTCGCTGGGCTCGCTGGGGCCCTCGCTGTTTTGCTCGAAAGCAACATTACCCCGTTTGCCGCCCACTGGGGCCGCTCTGCGGAGCCGGTGCTGGTTAGCCTGATTGGCGGTTTGCAAACGTTTTCAGGACCATTGGTCGGGAGCATCGTTTTCGTGGTGTTGCGAGAAGTGGTTGAGCGTTTCACTCATAACTGGATGTTATGGTTCGGGGTGATATTGCTCGCCATTATTATGGGATTTCGGGGTGGAATCGTCGGATCGACTGCAGATGTCCTCAAACGATACTCGCGAACGTGATCGATAGGAAGAATCATATGCCTGAAACTCTACTGGAAGTACGCAAGCTGAATAAGGCTTTTGGAATGGTGGTAACCGCAAGAGATTTGGATTTTTCCCTTCAGCGTGGGGAGCTAACTTCCGTTATCGGACCAAACGGCGCGGGTAAATCGACTCTGATCAATGTGTTGACAGGTTTTCTGCCCCAGGATTCGGGAGAAATCTTGTTTCAGGGACGTGATATAAGCAATGAACCGGTGCATACTCGGGTGAGACAAGGATTGTGCCGATCCTTTCAGGTGGTAAATGTTTTCGGCAGTCTGTCCCTTTTTGAAAACGTGGCTATTCCTATATTTTCACTCAAAAAAAGGGCTCACAGGATGCTGAAAGCAGTTACAAGCGACAGGGAGGTCGGCACGGACGCGGAGCGGGCGCTGGATTGTGTGGGGCTTCTGGACCAGGCGCAAATGCCGGCCAAAGCGCTGTCACATGGGGACCAGCGCCTGCTGGAAGTGGCGATCGCCCTCGCTTCCAAACCGAGTCTGCTATTCCTGGATGAGCCGACAGCAGGGATGAATCCTCTGGAGAGGGCCAAAATCCTCCAAAATATCCGCGAGCTTGCCAACACCGGAGATGTCACTTTCGTTATAGTCGAGCACGACATGGACGTGGTCTTCTCATTGTCTGACAGGGTGATCACATTGCATCGCGGGGATATAATCGCGGACGGGTCTCCGGACGAAATCAAGATGAATCCTCAAGTGCGTGAGGTCTACCTCGGGGAGGAGGTGACAGAATGATGTTGCAAGTGAAGACGAATCAACACCTATTACGGCGCCTCCCACGTGCTTCAGGATATCTCTCTTGAAGTGAAGGCCGGCGAATCAGTGGCGCTCTTGGGGCGAAACGGGATGGGCAAGACCACAACACTCCGTTCCATAATAGGATTGACACCGCCCAGGAATGGTTCCATCCATTTTCAGGGCGAACAGATCACATAGATTGCCGCCGTACGATATAGCGCATCTTGGAGTGGGCTACATACCGGACGATTTACGTATTTTTCCGGACCTCACGTGCGAGGAGAACTTGGAGATCGCCCGGCGTGTCTGCAAACGTTCAGGGTATTGGACCAAGGCAAAAAGTCGAGGAGCTTTTCCCTGTGCTGGCTGATCGCCGCAGGCAAAAAGGCGCAAGCCTCTCCGGCGGCGAAAAGAAGATGCTGAGCCTGGGTAGATCTCTCATGATGAATCCGAGCTTGATCCTGTTGGACGAACCATCCGAAGGGCTGGCTCCCTTGGTGCGCCGCAGGCTCATGGAGACTATTCAAGAGATACGCACCCGTGGTATGACAATCTTATTGGCAGATCAGAACCTCAAGTTTTGCGCCAAAGTTTGCGACCGAGCTTACATTATTGAGAAAGGCTCAGTCGTTTACGAAGGGAGCATAGACGCAATTTGGTCCAATGAAGAAGTGGTTAAGCGCTACCTTGTGGTTTGATAAAGCCTGTTGAAGAAGCATTTGAGGAGATTGGGATTTATGAAAATCCTCGTCGGATACGACGGATCGGCTCCATCCAAAGAGGCTTTGAATATAGCCCGGAAACACGCCAAGGCATTTGGCGCGTTTGTTTACGTTGTAACGTCTCTAGAATCGGATACCGGCGTCAATCAGATCAGACATTGCGAAGAGGAATTGGAATATACAAGACAATTCCTTACAGAAAGCGGAATTGAGGTGGAAACCCATCTTCTGGTTCGAGGCTTTAGTCCGGGAGAAGATATTGTCACGTTTGCCCTGGACAATGAAGTAGACGAGATCGTGGTGGGCTTGAAAAAAGTGTCCGCAGTGGAGAAAATGATTTTTGGATCCAACGCTCGTTACATTATTCTACATGCCCACTGCCCCGTAGTGTCGGTGAAATAATTCTGCCGGCCGCCTTTAGCAGGACGGAACGTGAGAGATGCAAAATTTTTCGATCCAGGATCTTTATCAGATCCCTTCACTTTTTGTTTCCATTCTCGACTGTTCGTACAACGGAATAGTAATAATCGACTCCGCCGGAATCGTAGTGGTGTACAATCAGGCGGCAGCCCGCATGCTACGCGGCGAGCAAGGCTCACCGATAGGCCGCCACTTTTCAGAGGTCTTACCGGAAACGTGGCCCGATCTGAAAGACATACTCGAAACCGGGCGACCGCAAATTGGAAGAAGAATCGTCCTGCCTCATGCCAATATAATTGCTAATCGCAACCCGATTGTCATGGATGGCCGGGTTGTGGGAGTGATCAGCGTTTTTCAGGATATCTCCGAATACGAGGCCATTATCTCGGAGTTACAGGGTTACAAGGAACTGCATCGCGAGCTGGAAGCCATCTTCGAGTCGTCCTACGACGGCTTCTACATCACGGACGGGAAAGCCAATACCATCAGAGTAAATAGCGCTTACGAGCGCATCGCCGGGCTTTCACGCAAGGACCTTATCGGCCGAAATATGCGAGACTTGGTGAAAGAGAAGGTGTTCGACCATTCCGTGACGCTGGCGGTCCTGGAGAAGAGGGCCCAAGTAACGCTTATGCAGAACATCAAAGGGAACAAGCAGGTCATGGTGACCGGCACGCCCATCTTCGATGATGGAGGCGCCATAGCCCTTGTGGTAACAACGGTCTGCGACATAACGTTGCTTAACAAGCTCAGGGCTGAACTTGAGGAAAGTCGGCGTCTGAGTACCCGCTATTACCAGTCCATCCTGGAACAGGAAAAATACGAGCACGCGCTACAAGACATGGTTATCAAGAGCAGCGCCATGAGCCAGGTGGTGCAAAAGGCGGTAAAGGTCGCAGGCGTGGACACCTCGGTGCTTCTGTACGGGGAATCCGGCGTCGGAAAGAGCATGCTTGCCCGCATCATTCATCTCATGAGCGCCAGGAAAGAGCGGCCATTCGTCAAAATCAACTGTGGAACCATACCCGAGTCGCTGATGGAGAGTGAACTGTTCGGTTACGCCAAAGGGGCTTTCACTGGGGCCTCGCCCGAGGGGAAGGCGGGACTTATCGAAGCGGGTCACACCGGCACCGTATTCCTGGATGAAGTGGGTGACCTGACGCCCGCGATGCAGGTCAAGTTGTTGCAGGTGATCGAAGAGAAGACTTTTACCCGAGTAGGCAGCACGAAACCGACGTCCGTCGACGTGCGTCTCATCGCCGCCACCAACAAAGATCTCATGGAGTTGGTGCGCACAGGCGGGTTCCGAGAAGACCTATATTACCGGCTTAACGTCATTCCCATTCACATCCCTCCGCTGCGGATGCGGAGAGAGGACATCCCCGCTTTGGCGATGAACATACTTGAAAAGTTTCGGCCTGACCATGGGGTTGCGGAAGCGCATGGAGCCTGAAGTCCTGGATAGCCTCCTCCGCTACGATTACCCGGGCAACGTTCGGGAACTGATAAACCTCATGGAACGAATGATAATCATGAGTGACTCGGATCTAATTTGCCAGAACGACCTTCCTGGGGAATTGAAAGAGTCGGCGCCAATGTTGCTCGAGTCGCTCGATAGTGGAGGCGGCCTCAAGGATGCGCTTGCAGCCGTCGAAGCTCGACTGATCTCCGCGGCCCTTCACAGGCACGAAACCGTCGCTTCGGCTGCTCGATCGCTGGCGGTTCATCCTACCACGCTATGGCGGAAGATGGCGAGGTATGGGATAGAGCCGGGCGATGCAAATAAGCAATAGTATAGCAATAATGCAATGCAACGTAACATAGCGATTATATGACTTAAATACTGTACAACCAGCAACCCGTCGAATTGGTTATAGCAGAAACGCAACCCTGACCAGCCACCCTCTCGCCTCATCTCCTCAATGGAGTCAGCAACTTATAGGATCGACCGCCAATGGCACGATTGTTGCTCTTTCGGCCATCACCACGGGAAAAACCCCGCCATCTCATAACATGACATTCTAGAGTAAAGGAGGGAAAAACATGCTAAGGAAAGGGTCTTTTGCGCTGATTCTACTGGCCTTTTTGGCCCTGGTTCTGGCGCCGTTCGCCGCTGTCGCACAGGAGAAAGTCATAAAAATTGGGGCCTTGTTCCCCATGACAGGCAGACCCGGCCAATACGGGCTTGATTCCGTGGACGCGGCAGAAATGGCCGTGGACGAGATCAACGCCAAGGGCGGTGTAGCCGGCTACAAGTTGGAGTTCATCAATACCGATTCCAAAGCCAAGCCTGACTACTCTGTGAGAGTGGCCAAGCGCTATATCACAGAAGATAAAGTGCATTTTCTTTTCGGAGTGGTAAGCTCTGCGGTTGGCCTGGCTTTAACGGAAGTTTCCAAGCAGTACAAGAAGATTTTCATCGCTACGGACCACGCTTCCACACAGCTTGTTACAGACAAATTACAACCATATTACTTTCGAGTTTCCAACAGTACTTTCCAATCAATGGCAGCGGGCGCTCTGTATTTAAAGGAGTTGAAGCAGACAAAACCCTGGGAGACCATCGCGTATATTGGACCGGACTACGCCTACGGTCACGACCAGTGGGACGAACTCAAGTTCTGCCTGGATCGGTTTGGGGTCAAATATAAGGCAGTTGGCGAGTACTGGCCCAAGCTTTCCGCTCCGGATTACACTGCTTTTATTACAGCCATTATGAAGGACAAACCTGACATTCTCGTAAGCGGTTTCTGGGGAGGCGACACAGTAGCTTTTATCAAGCAGGCCCTGCCATTCGGGCTCTTCGCCAAGATGCTCTACTTCCATCCGGACGCTGGTGGCAATTACGAAGTGATGCGGGACTTGAGCTCGGAATTGCCGCTGGGGTTGGTGCTCAGCGCCCGGCATCACAACAACTGGCCCGATACCGAGCTTAACCGGGAGTACGTAAAGAAATTCCATCAGCGCACCAGCCGTTACCCGACCTATGCGGCCGAAGGGGCTTATGCAGGCGTATACGCTATCGCCGAGGCAGTGAAGAAGGTTGGCAATCCCGATGATACCGAAGCCCTGGTCAAGGCATTCGAAGGCTTAAAAATCAAGCTGCCCGAAGATCCCGAAGATTTCACGTCCTACATTGACCCGGCGTCTCATCAGATAGTTCAAGTTCAGGCAATAGGCGTGACAGTGGCTAACGACAAGTTTCCACCAGCCAAGCGCATGTTGGGCGACTGGAAGATCTATAAAGCTGAGGATCTCATGCCGCCCAAAGAATTTCGAAAGAAGTAATTTTCGGCAAGGTAACCGGCAAAGGGGACGTCGTGTGAAGAAAGCCCCGTCCCCTTATATCGGGAGTGATTCCAATGGATCTTTCGTTCATCATAATGCAGTTCCTAAGCGGCCTGACCGCCGCCACCCTGCTGTTCCTGGTCGCAAGCGGACTCACCTTGATTTTCGGTGTGGGCAACGTTTTCAACTTTGCGCACGGCTCCTTTTTCATGATCGGCGCCTATCTGGCCTACCAGGCGGTCTCTGCGTGGCACACCCACTTCTGGATGGCTATCATCGTGGCAGCTTTGGGAGCGGGGATTCTCGGAATGTTGGCGGAATCATTGTTCCTGCGTCGCATCTACGGACGCGCTGAGGAGGGAGGATTTCAAATACTCCTGACTTATTCGTTCATCCTTGTCATCGACGATCTAGTGAAGCTGGTGTGGGGCACGGAGTATAAATCCTTGCAGAGGCCTCCAGGGTTCAGCGGTTCCATCGAGATCGCCGGCCTCACCATTCCATCCTATAACGTGGCTATTATCGTAATTGGATTGGTGGTGGTAATGCTGGCATGGTTGATCCTGACCCGCACACGCGCAGGCCGCATTGCTCGAGCCGCGGCTCTCGACCGAGAGATGCTGAGTTCCATGGGTGTTAACGTGCCACTTACCATGACGCTGGTCTTTGGCATCGCCACGGCCATGGGCGGTTTCGCCGGCGGGTTGGCTGCGCCTCTTCGCTCTGTGACACCCGGCGCGGGCATAGAAGTGATTATCGACTCTCTCATTGTAGTGGTGATAGGGGGCATGGGGAATTTCTGGGGCGCCTGGTTGGGCGCGCTCATCTTGGGAGAGGTGAATGCCTTTGGCGTTGCGGTAGTGCCGGAATGGGCTTGCCTATTCAGCTACGTGGTCATGGTGCTGACCTTGATTTTCAAGCCTGAGGGTCTGTTTGCGCCTCGGCGGGTCAGGAAGGTGTAGCCATGGAAAATATGAAGAGTTACAAGGCGGCCTCATTCTGGGTCCTCTTCTTTGTGATCTTTGCCGCAGTGCCTCTGGTAAAGACCTCCGACTACCAGCTTATGCTGGCCACCCACATCCTTCTCTGGGGAATGTTCGCGGTTGCTTTCAACATGTTGTTTGGCCTTACCGGCATGCTCTCTTTCGGCCAAGGACTCTATTACGGTTTAGGGAGCGTACTCAGTGGGCCTGATGGTGCGGTACCTGGGTGACGGCTGGTTCGTGCCTGGTATAGTCATTGGCCCTTTGGCCTGCATCGTAATCTCAATCTTAATAGGTCTTTTGATCATTCGTGTGAGCGGAGTGTTCTTTACAGTGCTCACACTCGCGTTCGGTCAGTTGGTCTGGCAACTCGTGTTTAGACTCTACCACATCACAGGGGGTGACGACGGAATCCAGGGGCTCATTCCTCCCGGCATACTGTCGGACCGTGTTGTGTACTATTACTTCGCTCTGATATTGGTCCTGCTGTCTATTTGGTGTCATGCGGCGATTGGTCGATTCCCCGATGGGCCTTGTGCTGCGATGTATCCGGCAGAACCCTGAGCGGGTGCGTTTCTTGGGCGGACGGGTAAAAGGCAATCAGCTTCGGATTTATATTATTTCATCTTTTTTTTCGGCATTGGCCGGTGGTCTCATGGCAGGGGTCGACAACTCGATCCACCCGGACATGCTTTATTGGACGACCTCAGGTGAAGTCATCCTCATGGCCGTTCTGGGCGGAATAGGCCGATTTTTCGGACCTTTCATAGGCGCCGGGGTGATCCTTGTAATAGGTGAGTACGTGGGAGCCAAGACCGAATACTGGTCGCTGATAATCGGTCTGGTGATGATGGTGATGGTTCTTCTCTTGCCCCGAGGCCTGGCCGGAGAATTCCAACTGCTCAAGGCACGCATGACATCCGCTCCCGTGGAGAGTAGAGGTTGAAATGGAACCGGTATTAGTGCTGGATAGTGTGGACAAGGCCTTCGGTGGCCTCAGAGTTACCTCGGATGTGAGTTTTTCGGTCGCCGCAGGGCACCATATCGGCCATCATCGGGCCTAATGGAGCAGGGAAAACTACTCTGTTCAACGAGATCACAGGGTATCTGGTCCCCGATAAAGGCCGCATCATGTTCCAAGGTGAGGATATCACAGGTCTTCCAGTCCGAGAAATCGTTTATCGAGGCATGGGGCGGGCTTTCCAGGTTACCTCGTTCTTTCCGGAAGAGACGGTCCTGGACAATGTGCGCCTGGCGTGTCTGTCAAGGTCGAAGCTGACACGAAGGTTTTTCAAGAATATTTCCCAGTTCAAGGACGCCACAGACAAGGCATATAGCATCCTGGAAAGCCTGGGACTTCAGAAGGATTCGGATCGGCCGGCATTCGAGCTTGCCCACGGGGATCAGAAGCTTCTCGATATCGGCATGGCTCTGGGGCTGGAACCCAAGCTGCTGTTGCTCGATGAGCCGACCTCGGGCATGTCGCCCGAAGAGCGTCAACTTACACGAGATTTGATACAAAGGCTCTGGAAGGAATTCAATCTTACACTTGTGTTTATCGAGCACGACATGGACACCGTCTTCGGCATAGCGCAGACCGTTCGGGTGTTGCAGATGGGCAGGCTTTTGGCCGAAGGCACACCCGACGAAATACGCAACAACCCCGAGGTGATTACCGCCTACCTCGGCGAGGAGGTTTCATGAGCCACATATTGGAAGCCGAAGGCCTGAACACCTTCTATGGCCGGAGCCACATCCTATTCGATGTGAGTCTTTCCGTGGCGCCCGGCGAGACTGTCTGTCTAATGGGCCGAAATGGAGCCGGCAAAACCACCACGTTCCGGTCCATCATGGGATTGACGGGACCGAAACAAGGCAGGGTGATTCTTAAAGGCAAAGATTGCACGGGAATGCCTCCATATAAAATGGCGAAAATGGGACTCGGGTTTGTGCCGGAGGATCGGCGTATATTCGGACCGCTTACCGTGGGGGAGAATCTGGAGCTGGGGAAGATACCCGGCCGGACCGGGCGCTGGACCATGGAGACCGGTTCTCGAGCAATTTCCAGTCATGGTCCCTCTGAAAAACCGGTTCGGTGGCTCGCTTTCAGGTGGCGAGCAACAGATGTTGACAATCGCCAGGGCGCTGATGGGGAACCCCGACGTTCTGGTCTTGGATGAACCGAGCGAAGGCCTCGCCCCGGTGATCGTATCGATTCTAAAAGAACTCATAATCAGCCTGAAATCCGCCGACACCACCATTCTACTGTCGGAGCAAAACATACGTTTCGCGATGGGAGTTTCAGACCGTGTGGTCGTTATAGACAAAGGACACGTGGTATTCACGGGCCCTATAGAAGAGTTCAAGACCCAGGAGAGCGTGCAAAAGAAATATCTGGCCGTCTGAGCGTCGTTGTCGCCAGAAACTAGTGGAGTTTGATTCGAATCTTTGGAGACGTGAAATTAACAAGATATCGGTCAATTGATTCAAAGGGAGAAACACTAATGGGCCTTAAAACCGCTGAGGAATACGAAGAGAGCTTACGCAAATTGAATCTGAAGATCTACTTGCTGGGAGAATTAGTTACAGACCCGGTAGATCATCCGATCATCAGACCGTCCATGAATTCGGTGAAAATGACTTACGAGTTGGCTCACGATCCACAATATGAGGAGCTGATGACCGCCACGTCCCACTTGAATGGGCAGAAGATAAACCGTTTCGGTCATCTGCATCAGGGGACTGAGGACCTTGTAAAAAAAGTGAAAATGCAGCGGCTTCTGGGGCAAAAAACAGGATCGTGCTTTCAACGCTGCGTCGGCATGGATGCGATAAACTCGGTGGACAGCGTCACGTTCGAGATGGACGAGAAGCTCGGTACCCAGTACCACAACAGATTCGTCAAATTTCTGCTCATGATGCAGGAAGAGGATTTAACTGTCGATGGCGCCATGACCGATCCAAAGGGTGATCGGGGCTGTCTCTCCCAGCAAACAGGTTGACCCGGACGTCTACCTGCGCGTGGTCGAGAAGAAGTCCGACGGGATAGTGGTCCGGGGCGCCAAAGCGCATCAGACAGGAGCGGTGAATTCTCACTGGATTCTCGTGATGCCTACCATCTCCCTGCAGAAGGAAGACTCGGATTATGCCGTATGCTTTGCGGTTCCATCCGACGCCGAAGGTATCTTCTATATCTACGGTCGGCAATCTTGCGACACCCGAAAGCTGGAAGGCGGCGACATAGATGTTGGGAACAATCAGTTCGGTGGGCACGAGGCTCTCGTGATTTTCGAAGATGTTTTCATTCCCTGGGAAAACGTCTTCATGTGTGGCGAGTATGAATTCGCTGGAATGCTGGTGGAGCGGTTCGCAGGATACCACCGACAAAGCTACGGGGGCTGCAAGGTCGGCGTGGGAGACGTTCTTATTGGAGCGGCCGCTCTGGCCGCGGATTACAACGGAGCTGCAAAGGCTTCGCACATCAAAGACAAACTCATCGAAATGACCCATCTGAATGAAACGCTGTATGCCTGCGGCTTAGCTTGTTCGTCCGAAGGGAAAAAGACAGCTTCCGGAACGTACCTGGTGAACCTCCTCCTGGCCAATGTGTGCAAACAGAACGTCACGCGGCTCCCGTACGAAATTGCAAGGTTGGCCGAAGATATAGCAGGAGGATTGATGGTTACGATGCCGTCAGAGCGTGATCTGAAACATCCCGAGATCGGTAAATATATCGAAAAGTATCTTCGGGGAACGGCCGGGATCCCGGCGGAGCGCCGCATGAGGATCTTGCGGCTTATCGAGAATATAACTTTGGGCGCAGCGGCGGTGGGATACAGGACGGAATCCATGCACGGCGCCGGATCGCCACAAGCTCAGAGAATAATGATCGCGCGGCAAGGTAGTCTGGAAGACAAGAAGGCCTTGGCCAAGGCACTTGCCGGAATAGAGTGACGATCTATCCTTAAGGAGAATCCTCATGAACTGGAGGGAGTATTATAACCAGCGCAAAGTCCCCGCCGAAGAGGCGGTCAAGGCAATAAAGCCAGGAGACAGGGTTGTTTTCAGCCATGCGTGCGGCGAGCCCACGTGTCTCGTGGAAGCGATGGTGGATCGGGCCGAAGAGCTGGAAGCTGTAGAGATTGTTCACATGGTCTCCATGGGCAGGGCCCGATACTGCCAGCCGGAGTACTCGAAATCATTCAGGCACAACTCTTTGTTTGTTGGCGCTACCAGCAGGCATGCGGTAAACGAAGGAAGAGGAGACTACACCTGCTGCTACTTTTCCGAAATCCCGCTCCTGTTCCGGGACAATCGACTGCCGGTAGATGTCGCGCTTATTGGGGTATCTCCGCCGGACAAATTGGGTTTCGTATGTCTCGGCATATCAGTGGATTACACCAAACAGGCCGCTCTCAGCGCCAAGACCGTGATTGCGGCCGTGAATCCCAACATGCCCAGGATTGGCGGAGATTCCTATCTCCATGTGACGGATATCGACTACTTTGTTCCTACTGAGGAACCGCTGATTGAATTGAAGCCGGCCAATATTGGCGCCCTGGAAAAGGCCATAGGGAAGAATGTGGCAAGCCTTGGTCAAAGATGGCGACTGCCTTCAGCTGGGAATCGGGGGGCTGCCTGACGCTGTGCTCGGCTTCCTGGAAGACAAGAACGATCTCGGCATCCATTCGGAGATGATCTCCGATGGAGCAATGAATTTGATAGAGGCGGGTGTGATAACGTGCAAGAAAAAGACCTTTAGGCCCAGGAAAGTGGTTATTACTTTTGCGATGGGGACTCGTCGGTTTTACGAATGGCTTAATGACAATTCCATTGTCGAATCTTATCCTGTAGACTTTACCAACGATCCGTTTATAATCGCTCAGAACGACAACATGGTGTCAATCAATTCAGCGATAGCGGTCGATCTTCAGGGTCAGATAGCCGCGGATACCCTTGGCCCTAAACAGTTTAGCGGCGTCGGAGGACAGGTGGATTTCGTTCGGGGCGCCAACCGTTCGAAGGGTGGTCGAAGCATCATCGCCCTGCCGTCGACTGCGGCGAAAGGCAAAGCGTCTCGGATCGTGGCGGCCCTGGATAGAGGCCAGGCGGTCACTACGCCGAGAAACGAGGTGGCCTACGTTGTTACCGAACACGGCATCGCTGATCTAAAGGGGCGAACCATCCGTGAGCGGGCAGAGGCCCTCATTCGCTATAGCCGACCCGCAATTCAAGGACGAACTCCACGAAGAGTTCCTCCAGTTGTACGGTTTTCGAGGGTTGGCCGTCCAGGTCCCTGCTTGAGGCGCCGGGATGGTAGAGACCCGTGGATAATGATTTATAGTCGATCAGGATTTTGATCTATGTTTGGTTTTTACAATCTGGTTTTAAGGGTCAATGCGACCCAGAGGTCCTTTGATCTTAAAACGATTTCGGACGAGCTGGTGAGCAGCACGTTAGGCGGCAAAGGACTGGCCACTCGGCTGCTGCTTCAACATAATCCTCCGCAGGTCGATCCCCTAAGCGTGGACAATCACTTGGTATTTGCTACGGGTCCTGTAACCGGCACAGGAGTTTGGGGTTCATGCCGTCACGGCGTTTACGCCAAATCGCCTCAGACCAGTTATTACTCGGAGTCGTATGCCGGTGGCAAAGCCGCTGAATACATGGCGGGCACAGGCTTCGATGCGGTCATGATCCACGGATCAAGCTCTGAGCCGGTCTGGCTGGAGATATCCAGTGAGGCGGTCCATTTCCACCCGGCCGACGATCTCTGGGGTCTGGACACCTACGAAACCGAGGACCGCATCAAGGCGTGGATAAAAGCGAATCGGCCCGGCGCCAAAAACTGCGGTGTGGTGGTGATTGGACCCGCAGGTGAGAACCAGGTCAGTTTTGCCGCAATTGAAAATGATTATTGGCGATCCGCGGGACGAACCGGCGTCGGCGCGGTAATGGGGTCCAAGAAGATTAAGGGAATCGCTTTCTGGGGTAACCGCAAGAAAGAATTGGCTGACCCGGACCTTGTGAAGAGCTTCGCCCGGGAGTTGGCTCAACGATCAAAGGACAATCCGGGTGTGAAGGCATACAAAAGCATGGGGACCCCCATGATGGTGGACATTATGAGTCATGTGGGTAGCTTCCCTAGTCGTTACTGGAAAAAGGGGACTGTAGAGCATCGGGAGCGGATCAATGCCGCGGCCTTGCACGAGCGATTGGATGTTCAACCTCATGCTTGTCTGAGGTGCTTTATTGCATGCGGAAGGCTCAGCAAGGTCAAAGAGGGTCGGCATAAGGGTCTTAAAATGGAAGGCCCTGAGTACGAGACCATTTATGCTTTCGGCGGATTATGTGAGGTGGATTCCATCGAGGAGATCACCTATCTGAACGACGTATGCGATAGGCTGGGGATCGACACCATCACTTCAGGGAATCTGGCGGCATTCGCCATAGAAGCGTCCCGCCAGGGGAAAACCGATTATCGGATTGATTACGGACAGGTGGACAGGATCGCGGAACTTCTTCACGATATCACTTACCTTCGGGGCTTGGGCGCCACTCTGGCCAAAGGAATCAAATACGCCTCTAAAGCGCTCGGAATGGAGGACCAGGCCATCCATGTGAAGGGATTGGAGCCTGCGGGCTATGATCCCAGAGTGCTTAAGGGCATGGGACTGGCTTACGGCACGAGTGATCGAGGGGCGTGCCATTTGCGGACAACCTTTTATAAACCGGAACTCTCCAAGATGATCGACCCGGACCAGATCGAAGGCAAAGCCGAGATGTTCGTGGAATGGGAAGACCGGCTAACGATTTTCGATTCACTGGTTTTGTGCCGATTTTATCGTGATCTTTACCAGTGGGAAGAACTGGCCACGATGATCAAGGGGACAACCGGTCTTGAACTGGACACGGACGCGCTGAAAAGAATCGCCAGGAGCATAAGTGACGATACTCGACGGTTTAATATCCGAGAAGGTCTGACACCGGAAGATGACAAGCTTCCGAAACGCTTTAGCACCGAGGCGCTGCCCGAGACCGGGAAGGTGATCACCAGGGAGCAGATGGAGCGCCTTCTAGCCGATTATTACCGAGCCCGAGGATGGGATTCCGAAGGCAGACCACCGGCAGAAGAATAAACAAGGGCTACTCTCCAGTCGCATTCCTGGTTCCGGTAGCGCCGGCGTCCCTGCCGGCGCCTCGTCATTCCAGCAAGGGCAGGAATCCAGTTTGTATTGGTGGGACAGGCTTCCAGCCTGTCCAAGAATGACGGGCAAGATGCCCGTCCCACCAAGACTGCACCAGGATCAAGTCCCGGGTGACGGACTACCGGCACGGAGGCCGGTCGCTACCAATCGCGTTGATGCGGTCACCACCAAACTCGTTTTCTTTTTTGCGACTCGCCTCTTCACAAAAAAATCATGCCGCTCACTATTGTCCTACAAAAACGGGTTTTCAACCTTTTCTCTGCCTATGGTTGATGTAGGGGTAGGGCCGTAATGGTGGCCGGGAAGAACAATAGTTTCGTCAGGCAATGTGAACAGCTTGTTGCGAATAGAGGCTTGGAGCACTTGGTATGAGCCTCCGGGGAGATCGGTCCGTCCCACGCCTCCCACGAATAGGGTATCTCCGGTGATGACGTAACCGGGAAAATACAGGCAGATCCCTCCAGCGCTGTGGCCCGGAGTATGGATTACGGTCACCGATTCATTACCAAAAGTGATTTTGTCTCCGTCTTTGAGCAGCATTGTCGCGGCAGGGGAAGCCTCGGCATTGAACATCGCCAACATTCCGGGATTAGGATGCATAAGCGCTTCCGCATCGGCTTCATGTATGGCGATGGGAGCGCCCGTCGCGTCGTGCAAGGCCTTGTTGCCCGCTGTATGGTCAACGTGCACATGTGTGTTGACGATTATTTCGATCCGGTTGACGCCGCGATCCTTGGCCCGTTTCAGTATCTCCGGAACTGCGCCGCCGGGATCTACAACGATTCCCTGGCCGCTTTGTTCATCCCCGAGCACGTAGCAGAAGATGTCGAATCCACCGATAAGTATTTGATCAATAATCATTTGTTCCTCCGGAAGTTGGCAGAAGTATTTTTCACATAAGCAAGCCTTGGGTCAGTTTGATTTCTTGCGCGCATAGTAAAAGTCCGTGACTCCGGCGAAGGCTGGGTCCAGAACTAGATTCCCGCTTACGCGGGAATAATAACCTGGATTCCTGCTTTCGCAGGAATGACGTTACCTTATATACATTATCGGATAAGCTTTTTGGCAGATCCTGTAAAGATTCACATTATAAGAGTTTTTTGAAGAGGGGTCCGGGGAGAAACTTTTTTGCAAAAAAGTTTCTCCCCGGATTCTACTCCCCTCCTACACCCTTTGCAGCGCGGGCGGTTGATACGCGCAATACGGTTCTTCAGCCGTATAGCGGCCCGTAAGTTCCAAAGATCTAGCCCTGCAACCTCCACAAAAGCGAAGATAGTCGCATTGACGGCACTTGCCTTCCAGCAGACTGAAATTACGGAGATCCTGGAACAGAGCGGCGTTTTTCCATATATCGCCGAACTCGGCTTCACGCACGCTTCCCGCTTGCATGTCGAAGTATCCGCACGGCTGCAAATCGCCTTTATGAGAGACAAATACAAACGAGATCCCGCCAAGGCACCCGCGGGTGCGCGCATTGAGGCCGAACGTATCTTCAGTCACTTCCAAACCTTCGGATCTTGGCCTGCTGTCTCAGTATTCTGTAGTACTGAGGCGCACAGGTGGCTTTGGTTTCCAGGCGGGACTTCCGCGCGAGGCGATAGAATGCGGTCAAGGTCTCTTCGTACTCATCTCTATCCATTTCTTCGCCCGCCATATCTTTGGCCCGACCTGTCGGGACCAGGAGAAACACGTGAAACGCGTCCGCTCCTATTTTTTCGGCCAGCTGCATTATTTGCGCAAGTCGATTCCGGTTACGACGTGTCAAGGTGGTGTTGATTTGAACTGACACCCCTGCGCCGCGTAGATTAGCAATGCCCCTCAACGAAGCATCGAAAGCTCCGGCGACTTTTCTAAATGAATCGTGCTCCTGCGGAGTGGCCCCATCGAGACTTATGCTGACCCGAGCAATTCCGATTTTCTTGATTTCTCTCGCAATTTCATCCGTGACCAGCACTCCGTTGGTGGCCAGCACAGGACGCAGACCGGAATCGGCAGCGTAACGGGCAAGATCAAAGAAATCCGCACGCAAGAGGGGCTCCCCGCCCGTCATTATTAATATGGGTCTTGCGACCTTCGCTATGCCGTCAATAAGCGCCCGTCCCTCCTCGAAGGAGAGTTCATCCGGGGCCGCCTCCGGGCAAGCTCCAGCCCGGCAGTGAACGCAGGCCAAATTGCACGCGCGCGTCATCTCCCAGGCTACCAGTCTCAGTTCAAGGGGATTCAACTTTTCCTCGGATTTCGGGATTCTCCCTGGAGAATGCGGACCGCTTCCAAGGCATGGTAGGAGATTATCAGGTCGGCCCCGGCTCTTTTAATGGAAGTCAAAGCTTCCATCATGCAGCGATCGCCGTCAATCCATCCATTCTGGGCTGCGGCCTTGATCATGGCGAATTCACCGCTAACGTTATATGCGACCAGGGGCAAGTCGAAGGTGTTGCGGACCCTCCAGATCACGTCGAGATATGGCAGAGCCGGTTTTACCATTATCAGGTCAGCGCCTTCTTCGACATCCATAGCCGTTTCCCGGATGGCTTCATCGGAGTTGGCGGGATCCATCTGATACGATCGGCGATCACCAAACTTGGGTGGTGATTCCGCTGCGTCACGAAAGGGACCGTAAAACGCGGAAGCGTATTTCGCGGCGTAAGACATGATGGGCACAAGTTCGAAACCGCTTTCATCCAAAGCTTCTCTGATGGCCCCGACACGGCCGTCCATCATGTCGCTCGGCGCGACTATGTCAGCGCCTGCCGAAGCATGGGACAGGGCCATTTGAGCCAATAGGTCGAGCGTTTGATCGTTGTCCACATCGCCATCTTGTATGACTCCACAATGGCCGTGGTCCGTATACTCGCATAGACATACGTCGGTTATGACCACGAGATTGGGAAAAGACTTCTTGACTGACCTGATAGTTTGCTGAACGATGCCGTTCTTCGCATAGCCTTCCGATCCGACTGCGTCCTTTTTGTCAGGTATTCCAAAGAGCAATATTGCCGGGATGCCTCTTTCCACAGGCTCCTTCAGTTCCCGGAGGAGCATATCCGGAGATAATTGAAAGTGACCGGGCATGCTCGCGATCGGCTTTTTCACCCCTTTGCCCGGGACGGACAAAATACGGCAGGATAAAGTCCTGTTCATCCAATCGTACTTCCCGGACCATGCTCCGAAGAGTTTCCGTGCGGCGGAGCCGCCTTGCCCTGTATTCAGGAAAGCGCATGTTGTCTCCAATTATTTTGCTGGCGCATCGACGATGACTTTTTTATAATCTTGGCAAGAGGCTCTGTCAATGTCATGAGTAAGGTTCGTTGCCATAGATGTGGACGTTTGCTTGCGGAAGGCTCGCTCAAATATGAGGTGGCTATAAGCGTTAGATCCATGTTCGATGGGACCATCCCCGAAGAAATCCATGAAAAGACAGCAGGGGGGTTGGCCCGGATAATGAGAGGAGCGGCCGCCCGAAGTGAAGAGGAACTGAATCGCGAGATTTATGAGGACGACGCATTTGTGATGTGCCTCGAATGTAAAGAAGCTTTCCTGCAAGAGATCTATTCCCACCTGCATCCTCAGGCCACTCCCGAGCATGGCCGCGCTCACCTGGTCCATTAATGGGCTCTGACAATTGAAACCTTTGGGATGAAGCGACCAGCGATACCAATGGTCGGAAATTTCGTGTATATCTTGATAGCTTGGTCGGGGAGTACTATTTCGGCCGCTGAAATCTCTGAAATGAAATGTCTGAGATTAATGGTGACATGATGCTGGATAAGAACGCCAAGTACCTATTTATGTTTGCTCATCCTGATGATGAAGTGCTGATCTCCGGCACGATGAAGCAGTTGATCGATCATGGCGCCGAGGTGGAAGCCGCGTGGGTGACCTACGGTGATTATTTCGGCAATGTAGAAACCCGATTGGCGGAGCACGCGAGAGCGACTGCAATCCTGGGGCTTAAAGAAGATTCGATCCACTTGTTGAGGTTGCCTGATTTGGGTTTGGTCCGGATGCTGAATCAAGCCGCTGACAAGGTTGCCGACATGCTGAAATCTGTTAAACCGGATGTGATCTTTTGCAATGCCTATGAAGGGGGCCATCCTGACCATGACTCAGTCAATTTCCTGGCTTATGAAAGTTCTTACCGAGCAGGCCTCAAGCCGAAGCTGTATGAATTCCCTCTCTATAACGCCGCCGGTAGCATCCTATATTTTCGCTGGCGTGTGAACGCGTTTCCGGATGACGGAATTCCGGTCCTGCATAATCCACTCAGCAAATCCGAAATTAAGTGCAAACTGCGGACGATAAGGACATATGTCAGTCAGTGGATGTACATGGCGCCTGCGCGTCTGGTCGTTTCCCGTTCCAAACTGGCCAGTGTGGGTGAACCGTATCGGATTTGCCCTCCTGATCGGGATCACACTAAGCGTCCGCATGAAGGGATGCTAAGTTATGAGCGATGGGTCAATTTTTTTATGAAGATCAAGTTCCCTGATTTCCGCAAGGCCGTGGAGGAAGCTCGACGAAGAGATTAGACCGATCCGTGAAGCGCTGAATGTCTCATATAGGAGCGACTTTGAAACCGCCAGTACAAATGCGGCGTCCTACGACTTTGCCAAATCCGTTCTTTCCCATCGGATACAGATGGGCATTTCTCGTTTCACCTTTGATCCAAGACGCTACCGGCCTGTGTTTCAGTGGAAATATCGCTCGGACAACGCACTGCAAGCTAACTGTCCATCCCTCTGAGTTTCTTGACTTTTTTGTTGCCAAATGTTAGGCTGGCGCCTGAGTTTTCTTTTTATTGTAATTCCATTGGAGCGTATGAGGGTTGCCTTGAATATTGTAGGCAGGGTCGCCTTATTTCTGACCGCATTTGTACTACTGGTCACACAAGGCTTTGCTTATACTTATCGTGCGGAGATTCCTTTGCCCGGCGGCGGGTATTTGCCAGGGTACTGTTTTCTCCCGCGGTGCGGTATCAAAGCGCCCATACCGGGGGTTATCGTCGGCGTGGGCGTCGGCTCCACGAAAATTCTTCAGTATCATGCCTATTGTCAGGACCTGGCCGATCAAAATTTCTTCGTAGTATTGATCGATCCCTCGAACTATCCGGAATCCCTCGCTCCCGGCCCATTCTCATGGGAGAAAGGACCCGGCCGCGTGGTGGGTGACATAAATCAAGCAATCGTGGCCGGGAAATTGGCCGTTACCAGCAAATGGTATCTCAACTCAGTAAGGGGAACTGTCGATTATCTTTGCAGATGCCCAATGGTGGACCGGTACAAGGCTGGTGCTGACCGGACACTCTCAGCCCGCCAATGCCGCCCTGACTTATGCTTGTCAGGATCGCCGGATAAAAGCGATCGTCTGGAATTACGGCGGCTCGCCTTGGGTTATGCCTTATGAGCCTCTGCGTCTTCCGCCGGTATTGATCTTTCACGGCGACGCGGATGAAGTGTATGACATCAAGTACGCCAGGCAACTGATATTAGAGCTACATACTCATGCCAGAGACTATGAAGCTTATATTTACCCGCATCAGAAGCATATGTTCAACGTCCTTTTTGATCTGCAAACCGAGAATCGATTCATGAAGCCCGTGATTGTTGACGCATTCGCGCGCTTGATTGCCTTTCTGCACAGAGTCCTCCAAAATCCCTGTCCCTGAGTCCCATCAGAATTCTGCGCCATCTTCGCCAGATCCATCTTGACAAGTAATGAGCATATGCTCATAATGGTATTCGGAGCGCATCACAAATGGCCAGACCGAAATGCTGTCGAAGAGTTACCGGAGAACCGGATTGCAGGGTTTTTAAACCCGTTGGGGCAGCCCTGTTTCTGCACTTGAAGAGATAGTGCTCTCAATAGACGAGTTTGAAGCCATCAGGCTGGCCGACCTTGAGGGATTGTATCAGGAACAGGCGGCAGAGCGTATGAACGTGTCTCGTCAGACTTTTGGAAGAATCATCGAGTCGGCAAGACGCAAGGTGGCTCAGGTTTTGGCCGGGGGCCTTGCTCTCCGAATCGAAGGAGGCGCCGATCGAAATGCCGGAACAGAGGATGTTCAAGTGCAATGAGTGCCAGCATGCATGGGGCCTGCCGTACGGCATCGGCAGACCTGAAGAATGCCCTGAAATGCCAAACTCGATCCGTTGGTCGTGTTGCGGATCCGGAAGATACTTGTAGACGAGGTGGAAAAGGTCCCCGGCCGACAATGTCGTCGGCCGTGGCGCGTGAGCGCCGGCTAATACATTTCGAGGCCGGTTGTTTTAAATTCAATACATATAACAAGGAGATAATAATGAGAGTCTGTTTTCCAACCGAGGATTTGAAAGGTGTTGACAGTTTGGTCTATGGTCATTTCGGGTCGGCCCCCGGGTTTGTGATTGTCGACACTGAGAATATGCATACTGAAGAAATACGTAATGGTGACATGCATCATGCTCATGGGATGTGCCAACCATTGAAAGCGCTTGGGGGGCGGGAAGTTGACGCCGTAGTGGTGGCGGGAATAGGAATGGGCGCGTTAATGAAATTGAACGCCCAGGGTGTCAAGACCTACCGGGCGGTTCAGGGGACTGTGCGTGACAATCTCGATTTGATTCGAGAGGAGAGACTCCCGCAATTTGATTCGAGGTTTACTTGTTCCGGGCATGCAGGCGGAGGGTGCGCTCACTCGTAGGGCCATGGTTCGGCTAGTGATCTGGTACGGCGGCCCGGCAGCCAAAATCCCCTTATCCCCCTTTAAGAGGGGGGATGGGGGGCCTGCTACAAGTCATCCCATCTTATATTTGTATTCGGTAAAGGAGGTCTCATGGCGAAGTTTCTATTCGTACTGGGTTCCGGTTTAGGGAACAGCAATAGCCCGACCAGATGCGCTCAGTTCGCGCAGGTGGCTCATCAAGAGGGACACGATGTGTCGATCTTCCTGATTGACGAAGGAGTGATTTTCGCCCGAAAAGGAATAACCGAGAATGTCGTGGCTCCCACAGGGGAAGAGATGGGTTTGGCAATGGAGTATATTCTTCGGGAAAAGATCCCGATACATGTTTGCACTCCATGCGCCAAGGCGCGAGGTATCACGGAAGACGTGCTGGTGGAGGGCGCTCAATATTCGGTTGCGAAAAAGCTTATCGAATTGGCCGCAGAGGAGTCCAAGGTCTTCAATTTTTGAGCACAGCGGAAGATCTGCGCAAGTGGGATTGGGTGCATCCTTATTCAGAGATCATACAGCTCTTCGCCGTACATTTTTATCCATTCACGGGAGAGCGCTTCGTACGCGGCGGCAAGGTCATTGACTCCAAGCAAAATGATGGAGCTGTCTCCAGCGCCGTAACAACCGATGCAGGCATAAAGACAATCGACATTGATCCCTTTTCGCTTAAGCGGCCGTAATATGGCATTGAGTCCGCCGGGATGGTGAGGGGTTTCTGCGGCTATTATGTCGCGAACTGTCGGGGAATGGCCCGCGCTTTCGAGAATACTCATTACACGGGAAGGGTCACTGGCCACAAAACTCAGCGTGCCCTCAGCGCCCATGGTCCTAACTGTCAGGGCGAGAATATTGATCCCACTGGAGCCCATAAGTTCACTGATTTCCGATAACGTGCCCGGTTTATTTTCTAATGTAATGGAGATTTCTTTAACGGTTTTCATCCATAGCCTCCACTCAATGCCGCGGCTCCGCGCCGTGAGCGTATAAAATGAGCCGCGAAGAATCAGCTTTCGCGGGATATGTACTCAGCGCCTTTGCCAAGCGCCTTCTGATTCGCCTCGATTAACGATTTTCGTTTGCCTTTCAAGACGGTCTCGACGGCGTTGGCGAGAGCTTTGTCAGAGACGATGCGCCCAATTTGAGAGACCGCTCCGAGCATGACCATATTCAAGACCCTGTCATCTCCCATTTCATGAGCCAGAGAATTGGCAGGGACTTGAACCACTTTGATATCGGCGCGCGACGGCTGTTCGGTTATCAAATCACTGTTCAGGAAGATCATTCCCCCTGATTTCACCATGTTTTGATACTTCACCATAGAAGGATAATTCATGGCCACCACGAGATCCGGCGAGGAGGCTATGGGCGAAGCTATTTCCTGATCCGAAACGACCACCGTGCAGTTCGCTGTGCCTCCGCGCATTTCTGCTCCGTAAGATGGCAGAAAAGTCACGTGTTTATCCTCATTCATTCCCGCGACGGCAAGGACATAGCCCATCATAAGGACTCCCTGACCGCCAAAACCTGAAAAGACTATTTTAAGCGACATCCTTGATGACCTTGAGAGGAAAGAATTGTGTCATGGTTTCGTCCACCCACTTGATGGCTTCGGTTGGCGTCATTTTCCAGTTGGTGGGACAAGGTGACAGAATTTCGACCAGGGAAAAACCTTTATCCGCGAGTTGCGTCTCGAAAGCCTTTTTTATGGCCTTTTTTGTCTTCAATATGTTCTTGGGATTGGATACGCTGGTTCTTTCTATGTAAACACTGCCGGCAGCCACTCCCAGCATTTGACTGAGATCCAGAGGATAGCCGTCTCGGAGAGGAATCCGACCTCCTGGTGACGTCGTGGTGACCTGCCCCAAAATGGTCGTTGGGGCCATTTGGCCGCCCGTCATGCCATAAACCGCGTTGTTGACGAAGATGCAGGTGATCCTCTCGCCTCTATTGGCCGCGTGAACCGTCTCGGCAGTGCCTATGGCCGCTATGTCGCCGTCACCCTGGTAGGTGAAAACGATCCTATCCGGCAGTATTCGCTTGATACCGGTGGCTACGGCGGCGGCCCTACCATGTGGAGCTTCAGCCATATCCACGTCAAAGTAGTTGTAGGCCAAAACCGCGCAACCAGCGGGCGGAACCCCGATCGTGCGTTCCCTGATTCCCAGTTCGTCTATCACTTCCGCGACCAGCCTGTGTATCAGGCTATGGCCGCAACCTGGACAGTAGTGAAACACATTTTCTTTGAGAGACTCCGGTTTGGAGAAAATCTTCTTCAATTGTTCACTCCCTTTCGCGTAGGGGTAAGGCGACGACATACGGCGCGTGCTCTCGAAACGCATCGCCCAAGTTCGCAAATCTCAGATGGAACTCACAGCTTTTAATCGACCGCCATTCGACGCTCGGCCTCGCGCGGATTCCATCCTGTGATAAGCGCTGGAAAGCACTCTCGCTATCTCTTCCGGGTTAGAGACCACTCCTCCGGGCCGACCATAGAAAGAAACCTCGCAACGGCCCTCCACGGCCAGCTTCACATCCTCCACCATCTGGCCGGTGCTCATCTCGAAAACAACTATGTGGTCCACCTTGCGGCTGAGCCGCACCAGCGCCTCCGATGGAAAAGGCCACAGCGTCTTGGGTCTGAAAAGGCCCACTTTGAGGCCCATTTCTCGCACCCTGTGAACGCCGCCCTTGGCAATTCGGGCCGCTGTTCCATACGCGGCAATAATTAGCTCCGCGTCGTCGGTCAGGTACAGCTCCTGATCGGGAATCTCATTACTGATCATTTCATACTTACGTACGAGCTTCCAGTTAAGCTCTTCTTCGAGGTCAGTATCCAGCCACAACGAACGAATTATACGGCTTGGCCGGTTGCGCGCGCCGTCAAGCACCCATTCCTTGGCAGGCAATGAGGCCGGATCTATTGGCTCCGGCAGCGTTACCGGTTCCATCATTTGCCCCATCATTCCATCACCCAGTATCATTACGGGCATGCGGTAGTAATCAGCCAGATCAAACGCTGCCCTGGTCATGTCGGCAATTTCTTGACCATACGCGGGCGCGAGCACGATCACGCGGTAATCCCCGTGGCCGCCTCCTTTGGTAGCCTGAAAATAATCGCCCTGGGACGGCGCGATATTGCCCAGTCCCGGTCCGCCGCGCATCATGTTGACTATTACCGCGGGCAGCTCCATTCCCGCGAGGTATGAGATCCCTTCCTGTTTGAGGCTGATGCCCGGGCTCGAAGATGAGGTCATCACACGGGCCCCGGCGACACTGGCGCCGATGACCATATTTATCGAGGCCAACTCGCTTTCCGCTTGGACGAAGGTTGCTTCCTCCATCTTGGCAAACGCGGCGGCCATGTATTCCGGTAGTTCGTTCTGTGGGGTAATGGGATATCCGAAGTAAGCTCGGCAACCGGCCCGGACCGCGGCTTCTCCCAAGACATGTGTCCCTCGCATGAGGACTTTGCCGGCCATTTAATTATTCTTCCTTTGATTTTTCTTTCTGCTTACTTGATTCGTCTTTGGTTTGACGGTAGACATCGATGGCGACATCAGGGCAAGTAATTGCGCAGAGAGCGCACCCGGTGCACTCGGTTTTGTCGAGGTCCTTCACTTTTTCATCTTTGAAACGGGCTGGATAATAGCCTTTGGTGTTCAGAGTCTCCGAGATAAGAATTCTCTTTTTGGGACAGACGTTGATGCACAATCCGCAGCCTTTACAGCGTTCTTTGTTAATTTCTATGCGGCCTTTCAAAATGTGTTCTCCCTAATATCGATTGGGACCGGCGCTTGCCGTTTGATGAGTTATCAAGCGTTAATAAACCAAAATAATGGATCGCCTGCTCCGTGTCAAATCAAAATCAATTCTTTTTACTCTTCTCCTGACGAGGATTCAATGGACGTGGCCCAGTACTCGAAATCGTTCTTGAGAAGCGGATTCTTAGTGAGGTCAACGGAATTGCGGAAGAGCTGCGTCGCCTGATCCTTCCGTCCGAGATCCAGGAACGTCGCGGCCATCATGAACACAGAGGCGACATGGTCAGGATCAAGCTCCAGTGAAGCGGCAAAGTTTAACACATCCTTGTTCTTGGGCGTCTCCGTGATAAAATCGCTGAAATATACTCCATAAGCATACATAGGCGAGAGAGACCTTGCACGATTCCAATCCATGACGCCTCTCAAAACATGGCCGGTCAGCATATACGCCGAGCCGCGATTGACATGCGCGGCGTAACACTTCGGCCTTTTCTTTATTACTTTTGTCCAGGTCCCAATAGCCGCATCGAATCTTCCGGATCTCGCTTCCGCAATGCCTTTCTCAACTTCTTCCGGCGGGGCGGCGATGGAATCCGCGATTCCAATCACACACGTCGCTGAGAGTATGAGAGCGACCAGCGTAATGCGACTAACTGACATGGTTTGCTTCACATTTCGACCGTGTTGTGGGATAATCTTTAGTACGTCCGGGTACCGACCGACGGACGATACGACCGGATCGTTGGCAAAACATTTCGACATCTGGAAAATATTATCTAGTATATCAAACTTTTGCGGCCATTTCCATCGGCCGCGGTCATGAGCAGTGTCTTACTTTGCGGTCATACCGGAGTACGCCGGCATCCAGGAATCCCAGCGTTCGGCGCGGGACGGGCTTCCATCCCTCGTTTTTCAACGGGGCAAGTCAGTATATCCCGGCGAACCCCGGGTCGTCGTCCGGAGCCGGAGCCGGGTCGGAATGAGGAGGGGAGGACCGCGGCCAAATTAGAACTCCGGCAGGTCATGATCGGCGCTTCTTTGGTCGATCAGGCTCAGGATTTGCAGAATGCGCTTATTTCATTGACAATAAAGGCGCTGCCGTGTTATCATCGGCCACCCTGAAAAAAACAGGGCTGATGCAAGGTCGAGAGCCCGGCAGTTCACCAGAATACACATTAGAAAGGCCGGGCTTTCGTTTGTACAAAGCAACGGCCTTGGGAGGTTCAACACCATGCCTGTGTCGGTGAAGATCGCTGATTTCATAGGGAAATCTTCCTGGATAAGGAAGATGTTCGAGGAAGGCGCTCGTCTCAAAAAAGAGCATGGCGCGGAAAACGTCTTCGACTTCAGTCTTGGAAATCCGAATCTGGACCCGGTAAAGTCGGTGAAAGAGGCCATCGTGAAAGCGGCAATGGATGAAACCCCCGGTATTCACGGTTACATGGCCAATGCGGGCTTCGCGGACGTGCGTGCCGCTGTTGCGGCTAAAATAAGGCAGGACGAGGGCGTGGACCTTAATGAGAATTACATTGTGATGACCGTCGGCGCGGGCGGCGCGATCAATGTTGCGCTCAAGGCCATTCTTAACCCCGAGGATGAAGTTATCGTCCCCAAGCCTTTCTTCGTGGAATACGTCTTCTATGTGGACAATCACGGCGGCAGCGCCATAACCGTCCCTACGAAAGAGGATTTTTCGCTGGACCTCCAGGCCATAGAATCGGCAATCAGCCCGAGGACCGCCGCAGTGCTTATCAATTCTCCCAATAACCCCACCGGTAAGGTTTACAGGCGAGGCGGAGATCCGAGGCTTGGCTGAGTTACTGGAGCGCAAGAGCAAAGATGTCGGCCGTTCTATCGTTTTGATTTCGGACGAGCCTTACAGGGGCGTAATATATGACGGCGTGGCGGTCCCCAGTATATTAAAAGCGTATAAAAACGCCATCGTGGTGACATCATTTTCTAAAGACTTGTCGCTTCCCGGCGAACGTTTGGGATACATCGCCATCAATCCCGCAATGGACGATGCAACTGTCACTATGGAGGGACTTGTCCTCGCTAATCGGATACTTGGTTTCGTTAGCGCTCCGAGTTTGATGCAGCGAGCGGTAAAGAATGTCTTGCGGGAAGTCGTGGATGTCTCAGTCTATAAGCGTCGCAGAGACCGACTGTATGAATCGCTGACCGGCTTCGGTTACCAGTGCGTCAAGCCCGAAGGGGCGTTCTATCTGTTTCCTAAATCTCCTCTGGAAGATGACGTGAGCTTTGTGGCCGCTCTTCAAAAGAAACTAATATTGACCGTTCCCGGAACAGGATTTGGCGGGCCCGGCTATTTCCGTATAGCTTATTGCGTGTCGGACCAGACTATCGAAGGCTCTTTGAAAGGATTCGAAGAAACACTACGTGAAGTCCGCTCCTAAATTGGAAAATAGGCGAGGGCGGAGACGGCCGACGGAAACCACCTGAAGATCGACACGAAATGCGAAATCGAGTAGCCCAGTGTAGGGGCAGGTTTCAAACCTGCGCCTACATCACATTAAGCTGTGTAATCATTTGCGCTATTCATTCACTGTCTGGAAAACCGAGGTTGGTTGAAGTCCGTCATTCCTGACAGTCGCCCCACTTGCAGTTCCAGCTCGTGAATTTTTGATCCCATTTCCAGCATGTAAGTTTTTTGCGAACCGATAACTTCCTCCAGATCTTTAATTCTTTTGTTCAGTTCCCGGACTTCTTTTCCAGGCTCCGCGGGCGCTTGGCGCTGGAGGGCGGCCAAATTCTTCCGTTCAGTCTCGACGCCGCTCCTGAGGGCTGTCATTCCTTCCTCCAACGGCGTTAATCGGTCCTTCATCTCAGCCACCGCCGCGTCTTTGATTTTGGGAAGAATCTTCTTCACCGCGGCGAGAAGCTTATTGTTATTGTCCGCAGATTCTTTACGGATTTGCTCAAAGCCCTTCGTAAGGTCCTCCACACTTTTGGACAGCATCGCAACGGTTTTTTTGGTGGCCAGAGTCTCCTTATTCGACCGCGCGATTTCCTTGCCTTCCGTGTCTACGCGCTTCTGTAATTCTGCGACTGACTGTTCCAGGCCCTTGAGCTTCTTTCCTACTGAGTCCCGTTCCTTTTGAGCATCTTGAGCCCACTCACGAAATTCTTCGAGTTTGCTATTTACTGGGTCCACTTTGGTTTTGATGGCCTGAGCTATCCTGTCTTGCTGATCTTCGATTCTTTGGATATCGGAGCTGAAATCCGTTGGAGGCGCGAATTTCCCTGTGAATTCCCGGATATCCTTCTCCTGTTTTTGAATTTTCTTTTCCAGGTCGGCAATTTTCGCCTTGAGATCGGCAGTTTCTTCGGCGCAACCTGCCAGGAGCGCAAAGGCCAGCATTGCAGTGGCAAACAGAGCAATTCGCTGGGGGACCATCGGAAACCTCCTCGACTGGGTTAACTCAAGATAATCATATCAAATTCCAAATGAAACGCAAGGATAAAGCGATAACATAAAGCTGAATATCATTTTAGTCGCAAATACGAAGTTATGATCGCAATGTAAGCTGTTAATAATATAGAATAACAAACCTGACAGAAATATGCAATGCCTCCTCCCAACCCGACTCCGCGCTGGGCCTGTGGGAGGCGATATCCGCATCTTAGGGGGCAGGACGCTGCGCCAGGAAGGTCACACTCCCGCAGTCCAGTGAACCCTCACGTTAGTGACGCAATTTTCCCTTTACGCTTCGGATCATTTCGGGTAATTTCAAAGGCTCGGAATCTGATAAGCCCAGTTCTTGCCCAGTTAAACACATAACCGGAAGAAGCGGGACGAAAATTCCAAGCGCTCCGCGCCGACAGTAGAGAGTGCATAAAATAGTGACTACATGAGGTGGAATATGACACAGGAAGAACTTCAACAGGTTTTGGAACGCCATAGACTCTGGTTGGCAAATAATACACAAGGGGAGCAAGCGGATCTGAGCGGATTAAATCTCAGGAGAGCCAAACTCAGGCAGGTTGATTTAAGCAAAGCCAACTTAAAGCGGAACGGACTTCAGGGGAGCGGATTGCTGGGAGCCAAATTCGCTCGCGGCAGATCTCACTTCAGCGAAACTCAGAGGCGCTAATCTTAGGCGAGCGGACATGTTCAGAGCAAAACTGGTACGAGCTGACCTCACCGGCGCGAAAATGGGTGCTGCCAATTTCAATGAGGCCGATCTCACAGAAGCCGATCTGAGCTGGGCCACCATGAGAGGGGCAACGCTCGAAGCTGCGAAACTCATATCGGCTGATCTGAGTCTGGCTGATCTTAGCACCGCCGAGCTGACTGGAGCAGATCTCAGCGCCGCGGATTTGGGCGCCACAAAATTGGTCGAAGCAGATCTCCGTAACGCCAAATTCGAAGGGGCAAATCTGAGACGGGCAGATATGCATGGCGCAAAACTAGCTCGGCGCAAACTTCACAGGGGCAAAACTGAGTTCAGCCGACCTCAGCAGCGCAGATCTTCGAGAAGCGAAATTTAGTCAACACAAAAATTCGAGCGGCAGATCTGCGAACAGCCGACCTAAGCGGGGCGGATCTTACCGCGGGGGATTTGAGCGGGGCAAATCTTCAGGGAGCAAAACTGGTGGGGGCCAACTAATGATTGGAACCAGAAGAGGCGGGCTTTTGTCTATCGGGCTGACCTCAGTCAGATAACTGCGAAAGGGGTAGATTTCAGCGCTGCAAATCTTAGTGGAGCAAAATGCAATGGAGCAAATTTAATGGGGCCAAATTCTACAAGGCTGATTTGACGAGGGTCGGATCTCAGAAGCGCGGACCTAAGCCACGCGGACATAAGTCGCACAGACCTTACGGGGGCCAATCTCAGCGGCGCATTTCTTATATCAGGCAGACCTTAGTCGGGCAAAGCTGTACACCGCCAATTTGACAGGAGCCAATCTCAGTGAGAGCCAATTTGAACCTGGCTGGGCTCTTTGCCACAAACCTGAGTGGGGCCAATCTTAGCGGAGCAGACCTGACCGAAGCTGAGTTCAATGGAGCCAACCTGCAAGGGACTGACCTTAGCGGGGTAAAGGGCATAGATGCGGCAAAATTGACCAGGGGTTGAAATACTAAATTTCGTCGGCGACTGGGCGCTTGATCTGTGAGACCAAGCGACGCTTTGCGCGGAGTCAGCTTGCGGCGCGGGTTTGAAACCGGCGCCGCACATCGGTCGGCTGTATTCTTGTTCAAAGAGAAACCAAATTGACCTTTCCTATCCATATTTTTACAGGGATGGTCTTGCCTCTCATTATTGTTGTCGCAAGCACGGCCGTTGTAGCGACCACAGTAATAATTATAAGCGCATTCACGTCAGGCAAGGTGGCTCAAAGATTGACAGTTAAGTGGGCTCGGCTTGTCCTAAGGTCGGTGGGGATTTCGTGCTCCGTGGAAAATGCCGCCAACATTGTGACTGGGACTTCTTACATCATTACGCCGAATCACCAATCTATTATGGACTTTCTACCATTACTTTCCATATTGCCCTTGCGTTTTCGATGGGTTTTAAAAAAGGAATTGCTGAGCATACCATTGTTTGGATGGGCTCTTACCTCTATAGGAGCGGTTTCCATAGATCGGTCGAGACCGAGTAAAGCTCTCAAGGCGATTTTAAACGCTACGGAAAGACTCAAGGACGGGTGGAGCGTGTTGATTTATCCGGAAGGCACTACGACTCACGACGGACTGATGCTCCCATTCAAAAGGGGTCCCTTTATATTAGCGGTCAAAACAGGTGTTCCAATCCTACCTGTGATATGTAATGGGGCATTCAAGCTCATGCCCAGAGGCTCAAGGCTAATCAAACCGGGGCACGTGAAAGTGGTCATTGGTAAGCCCATAGTTACGACGGGTCTCGACGAAAAGGATGTGCCGGCCTTGATGGAAAAGACCCTGGCCGAAATGAGGAAGTATCTCGATACGGAATACATTCCTTTCAAAGACCATTTCGTTCCTCGAGTCAGCGACTCTGTAGCGTGGCAAAAGGAGTAAGAGCGACAAACAGTGAGAAAAAAAGTGACTCCGGCAGGTCAGGCTGATGATCCGCGACATCAAGCCCTTATGGCTCTGAGCAGAAGATTGATCATGTGTTCCGTGCTGGCGATGGTAGGTTGTTTCTTGGAGAGCATCATCCGAGCGAGCGCTTCGTGCTCGAACGCCCCTTGAACGAGATGCAGGTAATAGCTGATTTCAAAATCTTTACGGAAATGTCCACTCTGCCGCCCGGCTTCTACGATGGACCTTATCAGTTTCCAAAAACGACGTGTATTCTGATACTCCTGGGATTCATAAAATTTTGGCTTTCTGTACAGCTCGAGAATTAAAACTCGGGTCTCCCACTCTCGGATGTGAAAATCCAGCGCCCATCGCCTCAGCAAATATAAGAGTTGTTCATGTGGATTCAAGGCGCCCGAGAAAGCGCTGTCCAACTCGTCAGCCAATTCGACGAACCAATTGCCCAAGACGGAGAGAAGAAGTTGCTCCTTGCTCTTGAAATACTGATAAATAGAAGCCTCTGCGATGCCCGCTTTTCCGGCTATTTCTGAGATGGTAGCTCCGCCGTAACCTTTTTTGCCGAATACTTCCGAGGCAACTTCCATTATAGTACGCCGCCTGACCTCTCCGCGGGTTGGTTCATAGCCATTTTCAGTTCCAGCCGGCTGTTCGCGTCTCCATATAGCCGCTTTTATCAACGAGCACAGGGCATCCGCGGCCTCATTGGGATCATAGGGATCGCCGAAGAAGAGCCATCGCAAAACAATGCTGTCGATCGCGCCAAAAATCATCTCCAGAACGAGAATAACCTCTATCTCAGGGTCCACTTCATTGTCCCGTATGCCCTCTCGGATGGCCTCTACAGCAAATGCGCTGTATTTTCTAATCATTTCATATGCCGGGGATTCGTAGAAAGCAGGTAATGTCCGTAGCTCAAGGAGCAAGATTGAGGTGTAGTTCTTATTAACAGAGAGGTCCCTGAGCTGATGCCAAAGTAACTTCCTAATCTTTGGCTCGGCCCCTTTCATTCCCTGAAGATGCTCGGTGATGCCCGCTAGAGTTTCTTTAAGATGTCTTTCCGGAACGGTGGCGATCAGATTTTCTTTGGTTTTGAAATATTGGAAGATAGATGCCTCATGTACCCCGGAATCGCCCGAAATATCAGCGATAGTCGTGTCATGGAAACCCGTGGACGCAAAGATACGCTCCGCGGATTCTAAGATGAGTTGGCGTTTTCTATCCGCTGAAGCGCTGGTTCTTTTCGTGGAGGAGGCCCTTCTGACAGCGTTTTCGGGCAATCCGTTATAATCCATATATAAACTCCGGGGACTCTTATACAACCATCATTATATCTTCATCTAAAACCGAATACCACTCATATAAAAAAGAGTCAAGAATTTTCTTGTTCGCGTCGTGCGTAAGATATGGAAGTGTAATCGATTATCAGCAAACTGCTGCTGTCGTTGATCAATACATTGGACGTATCGCATATTGCACAACTCATAATTATCCGCATTCGGCTGTAGGTTTAGACAAAAGCCACTGCTAATCGAGTTGAAATTTTTTTGTGAAACGCAAAAAGTCTTGACATAGTTTTTGTATAAGTTATATTCGTACTACTATGTTACCAAGTCTCGGTCAACATAACCTTCAGAGCCAGACGCCTAATCGACTGCTCCGAGGCCATTCAGCAAAAGCAGGTCAGCGTGAACAAAAAGGATATTGATCCGGCCAATGTTCGACCCGTCCTTTGAATGAAGAAGTGAATGCCATTCCAACAGCATGCACTTCGAAGCGCCTCGACCAGAATATCATTGGTAAAAACTTGGTTCGGCCCCAAAGAGCAGAAATTAACTTTCTTTGGTCGCAGAAGCGCGGACGGGCATATCGCAAGTCGACTTAAGGGGTAAACAAGATGAGGTACGCAGAAACAGGATTTAATTTAGAAATTGATCTAACCCGAGGAAACATTGAGAGGGTGGAAACCGACCCAAGAGACACCGAGCTTTATCTGGGAGGCCTGGGTACTAACGCCAAGATATTATGGGAGAGGGTTCCTCCCGAAGTCGAACCCTTTTCTCCTGATAATCTACTAATATTTTCCGCCGGTCTTCTGTGCGGCACACCTGCTCCCGGTGCAATCGTACCATTGTCTCCACCTATTTCTCCTCAAACTCAGTTGATGGCATATTCAATGATGGGTGGATTTTGGGCGCCGGAATTGAAGTATGCCGGTTACGACAAAGTGATCTTTCGCGGCAAGTCCCCCAATCTGGTCTATTTGTGGATAAACAATGACAAAGTGGAAATTCGTGATGCCGTCATCATTTGAAGGGCAAAGGCGCTGTTGAAACCGCAGAACTTATTAAGAAGGAATTGAAGGAGCCGGACGGCCCAGGTGGCTGCTATCGGCTTGGCCGGTGAGAACAGGGTGTATATTGCTTCCATCGAGCAGGGCAGGTCCAGCGCCAGCCGGCAGGGGATAGGCGCGGTTATGGGGAGACAAAGGGCTAAAGGCGATAGCTCGTTCGTGGAACAAAGGATGTTAATGTTGCCCAGCCGGCTGAGTATATGGCGCTCTGCAACGAAGTGCTGAAATATATAAAATTTCGAAATGAAAATCCGATTCCGGGCGTAATGGCCATCTTGCCGGGACTCGGCTCGCCCCAGGAGATGAAAGTCCATTGATGAAAAGTGGCACACTGAAAATTTCATGTGGGGAAATGCACGCGTCCGCAGAAAAGATTTCTGGAATGAGGAAATCGAGAAGAAGTGGGCGCAGACTTTGGATAGTATGCGGACGCGGTTGATCAGTTGCTACAACTGCCCGATGACATGCGGGGCAACCATTTCTCCCCCGGGACTTCCAACCTACATGATGAAATGCTTCTCCAAGCTTACCTATACCATGGCGGCCTTCTCAGACCTGGAATTTGGTTTCGGAATCGCCCAAAGCGCTACGGAGTATGGGGTGGACGGATTCTCAACTCCGCAGGTCATGGCCTTTGCCGTTGAGCTTTACGAAGCCGGCATATTGACTGACGATGACTTCCCGGGACTGCCGTCCGACAATGAAGGGAGATTTTACTGGTTACTGGACAGAATTGTTCGGCGGGAAGGGATTGGAGACGTTTTGGCCAATGGCACTTATTGGGCGGCCAAACAGATCGGCAAGGGCGCAGAAGCATATGCTCATAATAACATCAAGAAACATGAGCAGCTCCCTCTCAAGCTGGGAATGCTGAATCCCGTCTATTTCCTCATGTATGCCACCGGCGAGAAGATAAACATTACCCAGATTGAAGGGCAGTTCCCCCAGGCGCCTTTTCCTACGATGGAGGAGAGGAAGCGTTTATAAAGGATTGGATCCAGGTTCCTGATGAAAAATTTAAGCAAATTTTTCTGGACTGGGAACTACGCGGGGAACGCTCGATGCCCTATTACCCGACCGTTGACATGTGCTGTCGACATTGTCGACTGGCAAGAGATGATGCACTACATCGATGACGCCCTCGGGGTGTGCGCCGGTTTGTCGTCATTTCCCCTGAAGCCTCCCTATCATATCCACAATTATCCGAAATTTATCTCGGCAGGCGACGGGAATCGATATGGATGAAGAGGGCCTCAACGCAAGCTGTACAGGAGGAATCGAACTCTGTCAGGGCGGTCAATGTGAGAAGAGGCATGACGAAGGAGCGGATGAGAAGCCGCCGGAGAGACCACTGGAAGAAGAGATTTCCCGAACTCGAAGCCCAACTCTTGGATGCGTATTACAAGTTCAAGGGGTGGAACAATGATGGGATTCCCACCAAGGAGTCTTTGCAGGAATTGAATTTGGATTACGTTGCCGAAGAATTTGAAAAGAGAGGGATCTATTCAGATAACGAAGGTGGCCCTCCGAAGAGACTTCGCCGGAAGAAGAGAAGAAATAAAGTGAAGAGGTGGTAACCGTCATGGGCGAAGAAGAAAAAGAAGAAAGTCAAATCAATAAAGGTCGATCGTCGATAAATGCAACGGTTGCAGAGCATGTGAAATGGTCTGTTCCGCGTTCCATGCTACGCCGAAGTACAGCAGCAATAATCCGGCAAGGTCTCGTATTCGGCTGATCCGTGACCCGCTGAGAGACGTATATCTTCCTGTGTATGCTGGGGAGTATACCCCAGCCGAGTGTATGGGCAGAGACAAATACGTGATTGATGGAAAAGAATACGACGAGTGCGGTTTCTGCAGGGCTTCTTGCCCATCAAGGGATATTTTCAAGGAACCCGATTCCAAACTCCCTCTCAAATGCGACATGTGCGAAGACGATCCGCCACAGGAAAAGCCCTTGTGTGTTCAGTGGTGCATTAATGACGCACTGATCTACGAAGAAAGGGAAGAGGAAGTAGAAGAAGAAGAGAAGCTGGAGGACGTAGAGATAGGACTGGAGTCCATGATCGACAAGTATGGCTTGGAGAAGGTCATGGATACCGTTTCTCGGATGTCAGCGTCGAAGAAGGGCTGAAACATTAGGCCGAAAGAAGAGGAAGGAAAACAGTGGAAACTGTAACCCCCTATAAAGAGATCATCGATGTCATCAAAGCGAGCGGCGGAGATGCATTCAAGAGATGCTTCCAGTGCGGATTATGCGATACTGTTTGTCCGTGGAACAGGGTCAGAAGTTTCAGTATGCGCAAGCTGGTCCGAGAAGCGACGTTTGGTTTGACCGAGATCGAAAGTGAAGATATCTGGCGTCTGTACGACCTGCGGAAGATGCCCTCAGCAGTGCCCCAGGGACGTAAAACAGATCGAATCCGGCATAGCGCTGCGCAGGATTGCCAATGATTATGGGGTCTTTCCTGCTCCTGTCAAGACTGTCCGCACTATAAACGCAGGCCTCGTTGCTCAAGGAAACCCCTTCGGTGAAGATCGTGAAAAAAGGGCGGCATGGGCGGAAGGTCTTTCTGTAAGACCGTTCACCGAAGACATGGAAATTCTCTATTTTCCCTGTTGCTATCTCTGCTATGACCCGAGACTGAAAAAGGTGGCTCAAGGCCACAGCCAATATTCTCAATAAGGCAGGGGTGGATTTCGGGATCCTGGGCTCCAAGGAGAATTGCTGTGGGGAAAGCATTCGCAAGACCGGCGATGAGGAATTATTCAAGCGTCTGGCCAAAGAAAACATCAAAACCTTTATCGATAACGGGGTCAAGAAGATCCTCGTTTCTTCCCCTCATTGCTACCACACCTTCAAGAACGAGTATCCGGAATTCAGGGTGAACTTTGAGGTGGTTCATATCTCCGATTACCTCTTCCAGTTGATGAACGAGGGAAGACTTCAGCTCAAGAATGATTATCGCGAAGAAACTAACGTATCACGACCCTTGTTACCTTGGCCGACATAACGGCATATATGATGAGCCGCGAGGGATCTTAAAGAAGATACCGGGCTTAGAGTTGACTGAGCTGCCTGAGTCCCGCTCGGATAGTCTTTGCTGCGGAGGCGGAGGCGGCAGGGTTTGGATGGAAACCCAAAAGGGTGAGAGATTCTGTGATCTCAGGATAGATCAGGCTCTTGGGGTCGGGGCCGAGGTGCTTGGCCACTGCCTGCCCTTATTGCATTACCATGCTTGAGGACAGCAGGATAACCATGGGTGTTGACGAAAAGATCGAGGTGAAGGACATCACTGAGATTATCCAGGAATTGATTTAAGCGCCCCACAATCCGTATCTAGCGAATGAGTACCTCAGAATGGGAAAGAGCTGTGACCACATAATCCCGATTTCATTTCTCCCTGCGGTCTTTATTGCGGAGTCTGCGCCATTTATATCGCGCACCGCGATAATAACGTTAAATTAAAGCAGGGCCTGATAAATCTGTACAAGGGGGGAACCCCGGGGATGGGCACACTCCCTAATGCCGAAGGCCTATCAATAGAAGACATTCGGTGCCGTGGGTGCTTATCGGATGAACAGTTTATGCACTGTCAACAATGTGAGATCAGGAATTGCACAAAGAAGAAAGGATACGCGGGGTGTCACGAGTGCAATGATTTCCCCTGTCATTACATTGACAATTTCCCCATGGCAGTTGGCAAGAAGGTGATTCTTCGGGCTGTCCCATATCGACGAAAGTTCGGTACTGAAAAATGGGTTCGAGACGAAGAGGCCCGATATATATGCCCCGAATGCGGTAACAAAGTTTTTCGCGGCGCGATGAAATGTAATAAATGCAAAGTGGAACTAGATTTGGATTAACCAATTCACATAAATACGCATATCGGCATGTTCCGGATTGTCTATGTCTTGGGTTTCGCAATCACACATGCCGGCCAATGAGGTGATAGAAAATGGGAGAAGTAATATTGCTGAAAGAGCAAATCCAGCAACTTTGTGGGGACCTTGGACAAACCAATTTTGGAGACGTAATGGTTGTTGGTGGAGGAATCAGCGGCATTCAAGCCTCTCTTGATCTTGCCACGGCCGGGTTCAAGGTCTACCTGGTTGAAAAAGGGCCAAGCATTGGCGGCCATATGGCCCAGCTGGACAAGACCTTTCCGACCAACGACTGCTCGATGTGAATACTCGCACCAAAACTGGTCGAGGTCGGCCGGCACCCAAATATAGAGGTCCTCACCTATACTGAAGTCAACAGTGTAGAAGGGGAGGTAGGAAACTTTAAGGTAACCCTGACTAAAAAGCCAAGGTATATTCTTGAGGATAAATGCACGGGTTGCACCACATGTGTAGAATATTGCCCCGCCAAATATCCTGACCAATATAATCAGGAGATATCGAAGAATAAAGCCGTCCATATATACTTCGCTCAGGCAATTCCCCTCGTTGCATATATTGACGAAAGCTGTCTCTACCTCAAAGAGAACAAATGTCGTATTTGCGAAGGAGTGTGCAAGAATAACGCAATAGATTTGAAACAAACGCGCGGAGAAGAAAGAAATACAGGTAGGGGCGGTCATTCTGTCTGCCGGCCTCGAGCCCTTCGATCCAAAGGTGAAGAAGGAGTATCGCTACGGAGAGTTTCAGAACGTCGTAACCAGCATGGACTATGAGCGGCTGTTAGCCTCCACGGGACCGTACCAAGGTGAGATACTGCGTGCTTCCGACAAGAAGCATCCCCATAAGATAGCCTGGATTCAATGCGTCGGTTCGAGACGGGTTACGGAGGGCGAAAACAGCTATTGTTCAGCCGTATGCTGCACCTATACCCAGAAACAGGTGATTATCACAAGAGATCATGATGCAGAGGCGGAGTGTACGATATTCCATAACGATGTGCGCTCCTATGGGAAGGATTTTGAGCGATACTATGAAAGGACAGAGAACCTCCCCGGCGTTCGATTCTTCAGAAGCTACGCCACGATAGTAAAAGAGGATCCCGTAACCAAGAATGTGACCGTACGGTATTCCACTCCCGATGAAGGCGTAAAAGAAGAAGAATTCGACATGGTGGTGCTGTCCGTTGGATTGAATCCTCCTACTGATGCGAAATCGATTGCAAACAAATTCGGCATAGAACTCAGCCCTCGTGATTTTTGCAAGATAAATCCTATTAATCCCATGTCCACGACCAGACCCGGGATTTTTGTAACTGGAGGTTTCCAGGGTCCTCTCGATATACCCGAATCTGTCTTCAGCGCCAGCGGAGCAGGCTCCCAAATCGGTGAGCTCCTTGACTACAGGCGAGGAAATCTTGCCAAAGAAAGGATATATCCGCCTGAAAGGGATGTCTCCGAGGAGGAGCCAAGGATAGGAGTCTTTGTATGCCATTGCGGGGCCAATATCGGAAGGATAGTCAATGTTCCTGAAACGGTGGAGTACTGCAAGACGCTACCGAATGTTGTCCATGCTCAGGAACAGCTCTTTTCATGCGCTACGAACTCCGCCAAAGAAATAACCGACATAACGAAGGAACAGGGGCTCAATCGAGTGATTGTGGCTGCCTGCAGCCCCAGGACCCTTGAACCGCTCTTCCGGGACACTGTTCGGGAGGCGGGAATTAATCAATATTACTATGAAATGGCTAATATCAGGGAGCACAACTCCTGGGTCCACTCGAAAGAAAAGGAGGAGGCCACACAGAAGGCAAAGGATATTATACGGATGTCGGTAGCACGAGCTTGCCGGTTGGAGCCGTTACAGGAATTTGACCTGCCGGTGGACAATGCCGCTCTGGTGGTCGGTGGAGGCATAGCCGGCATGAATTGTGCTCTCTCCATTGCCAACCAGGGGCATGAGGTGCACCTGGTGGAAAAGAATACGGAGCTTGGGGGAATAGCGCGAAAGATTCATTCCACGCTGGATGGGCTGGATGTTCAGGAGTACCTGCGCGACCTTATAGCAAAGGTATATCAGCACCCCTTAATACATGTCTATCATGATGCGACGATCACGGATGCTACAGGTTATGTTGGGAATTTCGTGACCGCGGTGAAGTCTGAAAGAGGATTCACAGAAATAAAACACGGCGCAGCGGTCCTTGCTATAGGTGCTGATCTATATACGCCTTCCGAATACCTGTATGGAGAAGATGACAGGGTAATGACCCACCTTGAGTTGGAGGAGGGGATCACCAAGGGAGACGAAAAGATAGCTAACGCAAAAAGTCTCGTGATGATCCAATGCGTAGGCTGCAGAAATGAAGAGAGAAATTACTGCAGCCGGTTATGTTGCAGTGAGTCTGTAAAGAACGCATTGAGACTGAAAGAGATAAATCCCGAGATGGACATTTACATCCTCTTTCGGGATATAAGGACCTACGGGTTCAACGAGGATTATTACCGGGAGGCTTCAAACAAGGACGTAAAGTTCATTCGCTATGAACCGGAGGATAAACCTCAGGTGGAAGCCGGTCAGTCGGAGGATGGCCGGTCCGTTCTCAAGGTTACCGCGACCGATTATATCTTAGGTAAGAAGCTCGAATTGGATGCTGACATAGTCGCCCTGGCTGCCGCTATTATTCCAGCGGCAGCAACCAAGGAAATGGCGGGGTTATTCAAGGTGACCTTGAACCCGGACGGCTTCTTCAAAGAGGCCCACGTCAAATTAAGGCCTGTTGAGTTTGCTACAGACGGCGTTTATCTTAGCGGACTGGCTCATTATCCCAAGTTTATCCAGGAAACGATTAACCAGTCTTATGGAGCTGCGGGCCGGGCCTTAACGCTTCTCTCCCGTGATATAGTGGTAGCGTCAGGTTCTGTGTGCCAGGTAGATGAGAGTAAGTGTATGGGATGCGGGGCATGTGTCTCCGCCTGTATGTACGGCGCCTTAGGACTTCGCGAGGTGAAAAAAGCGAAGAAGGCGACGGTCAATCCTGTCCTCTGTAAAGGAGATGGTCTCTGCAACGCAAAGTGTCCTACAGGAGCTATACAACTGAAGCACTTCACCGATGATGAGCTTTTGAGCGAAATTGATGCGGCGTTTCCGGAGGAAGAGACCGGACAGGCAATGGATGCTGCGGTTGGAGATGTGTAGAACATACGAACGAATCAAGCCGGGATTACCGAGTACGAGGTGAGAACTCATGAGCGCAGGACTTAAATTCAAACCCAAGGTCTTAGGGTTTGTGTGCCATTGGTGAGCGTACGGCGCAGCCGACTTAGCTGGAGTTTCCAGAAGTCAATATACAACTGAAATGAGACTCATTCGTGTCATGTGTTCGGGTCGAGTCGACTTGGCGCATGTGTTCCGGGCTTTCTCAAAGGGAGCGGATGGGGTGTTTATTGGCGCCTGCCACCTGAACGAATGCAATTACATTACTCATGGCAATTACCATGCCTTAACCATGGTGAGCCTGGCCAAGAAATTGCTGGAACACATAGGGCTGAGCCCGGAGAGATTGAGGATCCAATTTATGTCCGGCGCTGAAGCCAATGTTTTTGTCGAATCCGTTAACGGTTTTGTCCAGCAGGTGAAAAAGTTGGGGCCACTGGGTGAAAGCGAAGGAATGGGCCAAAATGGATTCAAGTCGAAGATTGCGGAAATCACAAAGTTAATCCCGTACATTAAGATAGTGAACCAGGACAAGCTTGCCTCACGTCTCAACACTCTTGAAGAATACGACGGACTTTTCACGAATGACGAGATAGAAAGGTTGTTTAGTGAGGTAGTCTCGTACTACATCGATCCGGCCAAGTGCCAGGCCTGTTCGACTTGCCTCAAGAGATGCCCTGCAGAGGCGATTGTAGGCGGCAAGAACCTGATCCATGTGATTGATCAGGACAAATGCATAAAGTGCGGGACTTGTTTTGAAGCTTGCCCCCCTCGCTTTGGGTCAGTGAGAAAGATTTCCGGAGAGCCTGTTCCACCTCCTATTCCTGAAGAAGAGAGAACTGTAGTAAGAAAGAAAGCAAAACCTGACGCTGAATAGGATTCCCGGTTTGCTTTTCTTGCTGTAATGTCCACTCAAGAATATCAAGGAAGCGCAGCCGATCTTCCGAACTTGAAATGGCCTTATCGGGACAGTGGGGTCCTTGTGGTCTTCTCGGCGACAATGACTCTCCACGGCCCGTTCTTTTCTTGTTCAAACCACCGGCTGCCGGCGCATCGGCATCTCAGCAAGTCCGAGTATTTGCGCTTCTATTATCCCGAGTACAAAAAAATGATATCTTCTATTGCCACGATCCGGAAAGTGGAATGGGTGATTCTCGACTGCATTCGTGGATGCGAAGGCCCGACCGTTGGCGTCGCAGAAAAAACGATTGCGCCCGCCCAAGCGCGGACATGGGGTCATGACCTCTAAAGGCCACATGGGCGCTGAGCTGGAGTTAGATGAAAAAGTGACCGAAACCAAGATTGACATCTTCCTGGAGGGCGCCGGACGGAAGAAACCCAAAGCGTAAGCGTAGGAAAGACCAAGAGGCCAATACAAATTCCCCCCAGACCGGAAGGAGGTCTCCATATGATCACTGCGGGAATTGACTGTGGCGCTAAGAACACAAAAACCGTCATCCTGAAAGACGGTAAGATAATCGGAAGAGGTTCCGCTCTCACCGGATTCGATCAGGCTCAGTCAGTCAAGGACTCCCTGGAAATGGCCCTGAAAAACGCCGGTGTTAAGCAGGATCAGATCGAGCACGTGGGGGGAACAGGGTCCGGCGCAAAATCTATCAAAGAGGCGGACGTTATTGTCAATAACATCAAAGCCATTGCGGCCGCGGCCAATTATTTCTTCCCAAATTCCAGAACAGTCGTGGATGTAGGCGCGGAGGAAGCGCGAGCGGCTAAGGTAAACGAAAGAGGCGCCGTGGTCGACTTCGCGATCAATGATAAATGCGCCGCAGGCGCGGGGGCCTTTATCGAAGCTATGTCCAGAGCGCTTGAGACTCCTCTCGAGCAGCTGGGACCCCTTGCGCTATCATCTACCAACGCCATCCAACTGAATGCCCAGTGCGCCATATTTGCCGAATCCGAGGTGGTGGGTCTTATCCATGCCAAAATCGAGAAGAAAGACATAAGCAAAGCCATTCATGACGCTATTGCCAGCAGAATAGTATCCATGATTCGCCGCATTGGTGTGAATCCCGATGTGGTCTTAGTAGGTGGGGTCGCTTACAATCCCGGATTCGTCGGCGCGTTTCAAAGAGAATTAGGGCTGGAAAAAGTATACATCCCCGAATTGCCGGAATATGCCGCCGCCACAGGCGCGGCCGCTGTCGCCGCGCAGAATGGCCGGTAACCGATATCGGGCATATGACTGGAGGACATATAAATGGCTGAGGCTCAAAAACCGGAATACTGGCGGTGGTTGGAAACCAACTGGGTGAATCCTGACGTAAATTGGAAGGACGCTCAGTTTATTACCGCCGGAATCGATGTGGGGTCTGTCAGTTCTCAAGCTGTGATAATGGTCGACGGCAAGGTGTATGCTTACGGCAATATGAGGACCGGATCCGACAGCCCTGATAGCGCTAAGAATGCTCTCAAATTCGCCTTGGGAAAAACCGATATGCCCGAGAACGCTATCCATTACTGCATAGGGACTGGTTACGGTCGGGTCAATGTCCCCATGGCGGATAGGTCCGTCACCGAGATCGCATGTCACGCCAGAGGCGCTAATTTCATGTACGGAAATAAGGTGCGCACTGTTCTCGACGTAGGTGGACAGGATATCAAAGCCATCCGATGTGACGACAAGGGTAAGGTCACCAACTTCTTAATGAATGACAAATGTGCGGCAGGAACCGGTCGTGGCATGGAAGTTTTTGCTGATCTGTTGTCAGTCCCTATCGGAGAAGTTGGTGATCGATCTTTTCAGATCGATGCGGAGCCGATCCCAGTGTCCAGCACGTGCGTGGTATATGCTAAATCAGAAGCCACCTGCCTCCTGCGCAAGGGTTCGAGCACCAACGAGGTTCTTGCGGCGTACTGCGCCGCTATGGCGAACCGTATGTTTTCTCTTCTGGAAAGAGTCGGAATAGAGCCTGAATTCGCCATAACCGGGGGGATGGCTAAGAACAAAGGAGTTGTCGGCAGGCTGAAAAAGAAGATCGGTCTTGAACCGTTGAAGACCGAGTGGGATACTCAGCTCGCCGGTGGTATAGGCGCAGCGCTCTTCGGATTGGCTCTATGTCAGAAAGGCAAAGGGCAGAGGGAAAGTAGGAGGCGGGCGCATAATAATATGCTTGCAAACTATGGTTACAGTGACGGCTCAGGCGATTATTTCATAACTATTGACACCGACAAATGTAATGGATGCGGAGATTGCGTTTCAGCGTGTCCTGCCAAGGTTTTTCAAGTCGTGGATGAGGACCCTAATGATCCGATGAACGACCGGCCTCTTGCAATTGTCAGGCAAGATAAGAAAAAGAAGATCAAATACGAGTGCGGGCCGTGCAAGCCGCCGACGAATCGGCCGCCTCTGCCCTGTGTGACTGCTTGTAAGACCGGGGCGATTTCACATTCCTGGTAGAAAAGGGCCGTGATTGCGAAACCCCGGCCTTTTTTGTAGATACTGCGGGACACAGACCGGTAGAGACCCCATTCATCCGAAATGGAATTGCCTCGGCGCCTTATGTGATGCCCCTTTGAATTTATTTCTTCGCGTCGCGCAAGACTCGTATCGCCTCGGCCATGTCCTCGGGAAGAGGCGAATAAAACTCCACATATTGCGAGGTTCCCGGATGTATGAACCCCAGGACCGCAGCGTGCAACGCCTGCCTTTTTATGTGTTCCGAAGCTTTTCTTAACCGAACCATCTTGGCTTCCGTCTTTCTACCAGGTTTTCCATATACATGGTCCCCGGCCACGGGCAGCCCGACGGAGGCTAAATGCGCCCGGATCTGGTGGGTTCGTCCGGTCTCAGGCGCAACGGCCAGCAGCGTCCAACCGCCGAGTCGCTCAATGACGCGCCACCGTGTCACAGCTCGCCGTCCTTTGCGAGTGTGTACCGACATCCTTTTCCTATCCTTGACGTGTCTGCCCAAAGGCGCGTCTATCAGACCCTCATCCCGACCCGGATTAGCTCGAGCCAGCGCCAGATAAATTCGTCCAACCGAATGTCGTTTGAATTGACCCGCCAGCGCGGCATGAGCTTGGACAGTCTTGGCCACAACCATCACGCCGGATGTATCCTTGTCCAGGCGGTGAACTATCCCCCAGCGATCCTCATCCCCGACCCCTATCATTTGAGGTCTTGTCTCCACAAGAGCCTCCATGAGCGTGACGGAACGACAGCCCGCGGCAGGATGGACCACCAGCCCCGGCGGTTTATCGACTACAATGAGATCATTATCTTCCAAAATTATTTCAAGATCAGGAAGCAGCTCTTCAGAAACTCGTGCGCGACGATCCGGGCTCCGGCAGGATTCGCACACGATCGCCTGGTTGCAGTCTACTCGAAGGTCGCAATGGCTGCCCTTCCAGCAGAGCGCGTCCCGAACGAATTAGCCGAGTGAATTGGGAACGGGCGCCAAGGCCGGGAAAACAGGCGGCCAAGACCCGATCCGCTCGGTCAGGGATTGCATCTTCAGGAATGGTGAGAAATGAAGGAGCGTCCATTGCTTGTTCGTTGGGTCGCCGGACGAACTTTGGTAGAAGCAATTCCGACTCTTGGATCTGAACAGGGAGGGCGGATTTTGGTGGCCGAATCTTTATTTTTTGCCCAAAACCGCTCCGACCAGATTGGGGATGAGCGCAGCCTGGTCTTTGAGCATGGTTCGTGGATCCAATAGCAGCGCCTCATCTTTGACTATCGCTATTACCGGCGGTTCACCGGACCTCAAGCCCTGTTCCAGCCGCGCGGCGGAAATTTTCCGTGGCCGTATGGCGACACGCGGCCCGGGGAGATCGCTCATGGGTAGCGCTCCACCTCCTACTCTGCCGATACCGGGCTCAACATTTATCTCAGCCAGATCGCCGACCCGCTCCTTTATCGCAGCGGCCAACTTTGCGGCGCTCTCTTCCAGTTGCTCCGGCGCTCTCATGATCATGTCCAATGTCGGTATCCCTTTAGTAGGTCCTTCCGGTCGCACGTATTCTTCAAGGGTAGCTTCAAGGCCCGCAAGCGTAAGTTTGTCCATACGCAGGGCCCGTGCCAGAGGATTAGTGCGCATCTTCTCAATCAGGTCTGCTCTGCCGGCCAAAATGCCTGCCTGCGGACCGCCCAGCAGCTTGTCTCCACTGAAGCTGACCACGTCTATTCCCTTGGAAACCACCTCTTGAACCGTTGTCTCATCAGCGAGGCCGTAAGGCGCCAAATCCGCAAGACAACCGCTGCCGAGGTCCATCATTGTCGGGATGCCTTTTTCCTTTCCGAGAGCTGCAAGTTCGTCCAGCGAGACTTCACTGGTGAACCCCACTATGCGGTAATTGCTCGTGTGCACCTTCAGAATCAGGGCCGTGTTCTCATTAATCGCTCCCGCGTAGTCTCTAGGATGGGTCCGGTTGGTTGTCCCTACTTCTCTTAGTATGGCGCCTGAACGCGCCATGACATCGGGTATTCGGAATGAGCCGCCTATCTCGATGAGTTCTCCACGGGAAACAATGACCTCACGCCCGGCAGCGAGGCTCGACAACGCAAGCAGGACAGCGGCAGCGTTGTTATTCACCGCCAGAGTAGCTTCCGCTCCGGTAAGTTCCTCCATCAACTGGCGCAGATGAGAGTTCCTTTCGCCCCGTCGTCCGTTTTCGAGGTCGTATTCCAGGTTGGAATACGACATAGCCATTTCCGCGATTCGATCAATGACTCTCATGGACAAAGGAGACCGGCCGAGATTGGTGTGCACAATAACGCCCGTGGCGTTGATTACCGGCTTTAGCTTGGGCCCAAGCCGGCGCATTCCGATACCGCCGGCTCGAAAAATTATGGCCGGAGTGCGACATGCCTCCTTGGTGGCTTTTCCCTGGCGTATTTCTTCCCTCAGCTCGTCCACAGCGGCCCTGACCAACCGCTTGACCAGCGGCTCCGAGTAGGCTTCTCTCAGAGAGTCCAGCAAAGGATCGGCCAGTATCCTGTCGATTGAGGGAATAACTCTTAACAGACTGCCCTTGGAATCGTCATCCATGAGTCTATGTCCTTATTAAGAAGCTCTCAGTTTAAACGAGTTAACGGCCTTGTCGAACGCGGGAGCAAACGACTCGAACTCCTTGGCCGGGGCAGAAAATTCGACATCGATCATTTTCTTGTCCGTGATGACAATCAACCGCCATATCCTTGATCTCAGGGGGTCTTCCGGGGGCTTTTCCTTGTACAACAGAGCGTGGGCGCCTTTTATTTTAAGCGTCCGCACTTCCTCCATCCTCTTGTCCTTGTCCGCGGCTTTGCGCAATGCCTTAAATAAGATGTCTCTGGATTCATGGAAAAGGTCTCCGACAATAAGGAAGATCTCTCCGGAATCCTTTGTCCATTTCAGGATGCCGCCTTCTTCAACGGGCTGGGACTGAAAACCTTCCGGGATTTTCATGTCAAAAAAACGGCCGGGTATGTCTATGGTGGAAGGGGCGCTTTCCTCAGCAGGCGCTTTTTCTCCCTGAGCCCAACCGAGCGCGGCGACGAGGAGCAGGGCAAAACAGATGTTTCCCACCTTAAGTAAATTATTTTTCACGGGAAGGGCCTCCGTCTTTCTGCGGAATGAAGATTCCCCCAAGTAGACGGCCTGAGTCATTTGGGAGGCGGTGGTTCAATTTTTGCCCTTGAACATCAGATCGCGAGGCGAAAAATTGACCTGGGATGCGTGGATTGATAGCATGATTAGGTCATCCTGTCAAAAGAGTCAAAAATGAAATCGCTTACGATGAATAGAACAGCTCTCGTGCAAGTGCTGGGCTGTAAGGTGAATCAGGCCGAAGCCGCATCCCTGGCCGGCATTCTGGAACAAAACGGCTATCGAATTGATTCGAGCGCTGTTGAACCCGAATTGGCGCTTGTCCACACATGCTGTGTCACTATGAAAGCTGAAGGCAAATCCAGACGAATGGTAAGTCGTTTGCTGGCAAAATACCCATCAGCAAAGGTGCTGGTCAGCGGGTGTCTCGCGGAGATTAGCCCTTCCACCCTCGAAGCGCTTTCGGAACGAGTTGTCGTGCTTGGCGCTTTCGATAAGGACCGTTTATCCGAGTTCCTAAAGGCTGACGGGAAACCAATTCCGAAGGTTACGCCGGAACGTTCGTCCTTGCGAAGGAGTTTTATCGATCCGGGTCCATCGCGACTTCCGGGCCGATCACGCGCCTTCTTGAAAATCCAGGACGGCTGCTCAAGTCGCTGCGCCTATTGCATAGTCCCCGCTGCGAGAGGGCCGTCGAGAAGTTTGCCCCGGAAGTCCGTCATAGAACATGTCCGGAATCTTTACGAACAGGGGTTCGCGGAGATAGTTCTCACCGGAGTGCACCTGGGACACTATGGCCGAGACCTGCAACCGCGGATGTGTCTGGAAGATTTGCTCGATAGCCTTCTCGATGAATCCTCCGGCCCCCGCTTCAGGTTAAGTTCCGTGGAACCGAATGAAATCACCCCTCGCCTTATCGCAATGGTATCCAGTAATCACCGCCTCTGTAGGCACTTTCATATTCCGTTACAGAGCGGTGACGATGAGATCCTGAATCGGATGGGAAGACCTTACAATACGTCTGTGATTCGCGGTTTCATGGAACAAATACACGACCAAGTTCCTGACGCATGTGTGGGGTTCGATATCATGGTGGGATTTCCCGGCGAGGATGACTCGTCCTTTATTAAGACAAAGAGTCTGATCGAAGATCTGAACCCCGCATATTTGCACGTATTTCCGTTTTCTCCCAGACCGGGAACAGCGGCCGCCGGTTTCAAACCACGGGTTCCCGAGAAGATAAAAGGTGAGAGGGTCGATGAGTTGAGGTCGCTGTCCGCAAAGCTAAGACTCAATTTTTATGAACGATTCCTGGGGCGCAGGTTGTGCGCGGCGCCGCGAGTCGCAATCAGCCGATGGATGGACTACGGGGAGAACGGACAATTATATCCCGGTTCTGACGCGCCTGCCTTCACATTTTCGTGACAGGGTCGAATTTGACGTTGTTATTGAGAAAGTGGAATCCGGCAAAGTTTGGGGAAGCGTAGCGGACCTCAAGGAATCGTGATAGCGAGGGCGATGCCCCGAAGCAATCTTCTATCTCACGCAACTGAATGGTCGCAATCCCTTCCATTCTCCTGCTACATGCGCTATTTCTTATCAAATGTCATTGGTGCTAAACAGTATCCTTCCGGTCTTCGCGGTCATTGCGCTGGGCAGTTTTCTGAAGCGGTCCGCGATGATCGACGAAAACTTTGTCAGAGTCTCCGATAGGCTTGTCTATTATATCTTCCTTCCACTGCTGCTTTTCTGGAAAATCGGGAAGCCCTCGGAAGCTGCTATCATTGACTGGCGATTCATTGCCGGAACGCTACTCGCGATCTTCGTCGTTTTCGTGCTCAGTCTTATCATTGCGAAGTTGCTCAAAATGCCGGCCCGCGCGGTTGGCTCCTTTTCTCAGAGTTGCTATCGTTTCAACTCATACATCGGCATTGCGGTGATCTTAACAGCAATAGGAGAGAACGGCGTAAAAGAGTTCGGTGTGCTGATCGGGTTCGCTGTTCCTCTTATCAATGTCTTAGCTGTTTCCTCCATGATACGGTATTCAGGACAAAACGATTCGCAAGAACGAAGATGGCTTTTCCTCTTCAAATCAGTCGCCGCCAATCCATTGATTATTTCATGTCTTTTGGGCATCCTGTACTCCAATTTAGGAATACCGTTCCCGATTTTAGTTGAAAGGCTTCTAGATCTGACGTCTGCGATGTCATTGCCGTTAGCCCTGATATCGGTGGGCGGTTCGCTGACGTTCTCGAAATTTCGAGGACATTTCGCCTACTCGCTCATTGCGGCGTTCTGCAAGCTGGCGGCGCTGCCGGCGCTGGGTTATCTTTTGCTGAAGCAGTTGAGCATAGCTGAAACAGCATTCAAGGTTGCCATGATATATTTTGCTCTGCCCACGTCTCCGCAGAATCATATTTTGTCCGCCCTGCTCGACAGCGACCCGGATTTGGCTACCTCAGCCGTGGTCCTCTCCACGATGTTGTCAATCGTCTCGCTTTCTGTAATCCTTATTCTTTTTGTGAATTGACCGTCCATAACATGAAGACACCTTTGTTCAAATCGATAACGCGGCTGGTCGGGAAAGCTATTGGGGATTTCGGTCTGATCGAAGGCGGGGACCGAATACTTGTCGCTCTATCCGGCGGTAAAGATTCCTGGACCCTACTGTTGGCCCTGAGAGAACTTCAGCGGAAGGCCCCGATAAGTTTTCACCTTGGCGCAGTGACTGTTCATCCGGGGCCCGAAATATTTGATTGCGCAGGGATCCAAGAGCGGTTGAGCGGCGAAGACATCCCATATTGGATCATCCCCGCGGACATCGTGGAGGTAGTCAAAGAAAATCTGACGCCGGGCACGAGCCCTTGCTCATTTTGCGCGAGGCTTCGCCGGGGGATTCTCTACACTTTTGCAGCCGAAGCAGCGATGGAATAAAATCGCCCTGGGCCATCATCTTGATGACTTCATTGAAACTCTGCTGCTTAACTTATTCTTCAACGGCTCAATAAAAGGGATGAGCCCAAATCTTTTGTCGGACGACGGCAGGAACAGAGTCATCCGTCCTCTGGTGTATGTTAGAGAAGAAATGACAAGGCAGTATGCCCAAAGTGTGGGCGTTCCGATCGTGGGCTGCTCCTGCGGGTTTCAAGGAATGGTCGCTTCGCGGCGGCGCTGGATTAAGGAGTTGCTTTCGCAGATAGAGCACGAAGTCCCTGATGTGAAATCCAATCTTTTGGCGGCTATGGGCAGGGTTCAGAGCAGGCATCTGCTGAAGCGGGTTTGAAGACAGACCTTGCGGAATGTATGTCGACGAATCATATAAGATAATGTGAAACCGCGGCGGAGAAATGAGATGTTTACCGGAATAATCGAAGCTCGTGGCGAAATAAGAAGTATTGAGCCTATGGGTGAATTCGTCAGGATTCGGATACATCCGACCTGGATTTGTCGGACGTAAGAGAAGGGGACTCCATCTCAGTAGATGGGGCCTGTCTCACGGCAATCAGCGTGAACTCCTCACATCGTGAGCTGGCCGCTGATGTTTCATCCGAGACCCTTTCTGTGTCCACACTCGGCGAACTGAAAACAGGTTCGACCGTGAACCTGGAAAAGGCTATGCGATTGGATTCTCGCCTGGGCGGTCATTTGGTTGCGGGGCATGTGGATTGTGTGGGGCGAATCATTGAGAAACGCCGCGCCGGGCCGGGTTGGATATTGGGCTTTCAGGTCGATTCCGGGCGTTATCTTATTGAAAAAGGGAGCGTGGCTGTAGATGGAATCAGCCTCACAGTCAATACCGTCGAAGAAGCCAGATTCCGAGTGATGATCATTCCCCAAACCGCAGCGACCACCGGGTTGACCCAAAAAAAGATCAATGATAAGGTAAACGTGGAGTTCGACCTCATCGGAAAATACGTTGAGAAGTTTGTCTCCACCAAAGGGGAATCCGGAATAACCGAAGCAAAACTGAAAGAATATGGATTTGCATAAGGAGGAGCGCCTGAAATGGGTGTATTGGTTGGCACTGAAGAAGCAATTGAAGAAATTAAGCAAGGTCGAATGGTAATCCTTGTGGACGACGAGGACCGAGAAAACGAAGGCGATCTTACCATGGCCGCGGAGAAGGTTACTCCCGAAGCCATTAATTTTATGACGAAGTACGGTCGAGGCTTGCTGTGTTTGTCAATGATTGAAGAAAAAATTCAGGATTTGGACCTTCCGATGATGGTGAACGACAACAAATCGCGCTACGGAACGGCTTTCACCGTATCTATTGAAGCAGCGCGGGGCGTCACCACGGGTATTTCGGTCTATGATCGAGCGATCACAATCTTAACCGCTGTTGACGAGCACGCTACGTCTCAGGACCTGGTTTCGCCCGGTCATATTTTTCCCCTGCGGGCCCGGAGCGGCGGGGTGCTGGTCCGTGCGGGTCAAACTGAAGGAAGCGTCGATCTGGCGCGATTTGCCGGCTGCACGCCCGCTGGCGTTATCTGTGAGGTCATGAATGAGGACGGCACCATGGCCCGTCTGCCTGACCTGATAAAAATGGCGGAATTGCATGATCTGAAGATATGCACCATCAGAGACCTGATCAAATACCGAATGCGCCACGAGCGACTCGTGCGGCGTGGAGCCGAGACGGTCTTGCCCACGGAAATCGCCGGTGAATTTAGATTGATCGTGTATGAGAACGATGTTGACCACCATAATCACGTGGCCCTGGTAAAGGGAGAGATCAGCCCGGATGAGCCGATCCTGGTCCGAGTGCATTCAGAATGCCTCACTGGAGATGTTTTTGGTTCACAGAGATGTGACTGTGGCTCTCAGCTTGAAAAGGCCATGCGCATGGTTGCGGAAGAGGGCATGGGTGTAATCCTTTACATGCATCAGGAAGGTCGAGGGATAGGGCTCCTGAACAAAATCAAGGCATATGAGCTTCAGGATCAGGGTTGCGATACGGTGGAGGCGAATCTGAGGCTCGGGTTCAAGGCCGATTTGAGGGACTATGGAATTGGGGCCCAAATGCTTTATGACCTCGGGATTCGCAAGATGCGCTTGCTGACCAACAATCCGAAAAAGATAGTAGGATTGGAAGGATACGGCATCCAGGTGGTGGAACAAGTTCCCATCGTGGTCGATCCCTGCGCGACTAACTTGCGATATCTCACAACGAAGAAAGAAAAGATGGGCCATACATATGAGCTGAAGTGCCTTTCCTGAGTGGGGCGAAGAGCTTACGGCGCGCAAAACCTGGAGGATCTATGACAAAGATTGTCGAAGGCGTTCTCGACGCGAGCGGACTCAAAGTGGGCTTGGTGGCCAGCCGCTTCAATGATTTTGTCGTATCGCGACTGGTTGCGGGGGCAGTGGACGCATTGGTGCGCCACGGCGCTTCAGAAAATGACCTCACCGTCGTGAAGGTGCCGGGCGCTTTTGAGATTCCGCAGATGGTGTCCGCCATGGTCCGATCCGGCAGGCATGACATGGTTATAGCGCTCGGAGCGGTGATCCGCGGTTCAACTCCCCATTTCGATTATATAGCCGCGGAAGTTACCAAAGGACTTGCCCAAATCGCTCTGGAATCTACAATTCCGGTTAGCTATGGAGTTTTGACTACTGACACTCTTGAACAGGCCATTGAGAGGGCCGGCTCCAAGGCAGGAAATAAAGGGGCCGAAGCGGCCATGGCGGCAATAGAGATGGCGAATCTTTTCAAACAAATCTCTCCTAAAACGGGTCGTCGTTAATCTGACGATAGTGGCTGCGGCCCAGATGAAAATCAAGTTATCCAGTGCCTTCCAGACGAAAGACACGTGAATTTGTTCTTCAAGTCTTGTTTGCGGCAGACGCACGCAATCAGGATCCTATCGACACTTTGGAGTTTCTCCGGACCCACTTTGCCGCTGATAAGGACCAGGAACTTAAGATGCACCGCGTGGTCCAGGATTTTGCGCGAATCTTGGTGACTGTGGTTTCGAAAGAAGGACCCATAATTGATGATATGATAAGCAGGATATCTCATAACTGGAAACTCTCGCGAATAAATCGTGTGGACAGAAATATTCTCAGGATGGCCATAGCTGAAATGATAGGGTTTCCGGAGACACCGGGCGCGGTTATACTCAATGAAGCTATAGAAATCGGCAAGAAATATGGCGCGGAAAACTCGGCCGCTTTCATAAACGGTATACTGGATAGAATCCAGACGCTGGAAAAAAGGCCCGGTACTGCTGTGGAATTGCGTGACATGATTGTATCACTTGACCAATCCGCTTCAATAATTTAAAATTATAACGAAATTAATGTAATCTCGGATTTAACCCGGCTGCTCATCAGAGTGGCGCTACTTGGTCCACAAATGGTAATCGGTTTCAACAGTCTCCGGATCAATACAGGGCTGGTCCTCCTGCTCTTTGTGGTATCGACCGTCCTGACGGCCCCTGTCTGCACATCCGAGGCATTTGGTCAGCCTGCCGCCCCGCCACGCGCGTCTGCCTCCGACTCAGAAAATCATGATCAAGCCTATGCCCCTATTGGCCAATCCGGTTACAAAGTACCTCTCCCTGAAATCAAATTGAATCAGATCCTTGGAGCGCAAACTCCGAAGCCGAAGCCTACGCCGCCTGAGGCGGACGAGTCCGGCCGCGCCTCTAACCGGAGACGGCAGGGCCAACCCAGAAAAGTGGACCGCAACAACCTGACCAAGAGGAAACTTCGGTAGCCCCTGGGCCCGCTCGACTGCCCTTCGATCATGCAACCCGGAAAAGAGGACCTAGGGCAAATCCGGAAAAATACCCAGCCGAAGAACCTCCTACTCCTCCGATTCCCAAAGAAAGGGTTTTTCCGCTTGCCGCCCCTGCTGCTCCTGAAGACCTTATGGTGGCGCGGCCCCCGAAGAAGGAAGTAATCGGGAAGAGAATCCCTCCTAGCGCCCCTCCATTGTTGGAAGCGCAGCCCTCGAAAGAGACGCTTAAGACCATGCCTTTAAAGGCGCAGGAAGCTCCGCCGTCAGGGCCAGTTGAGGGGATTCCGCTAGGAACACGTGGGGAGCCCGAAATGGTCCCCGCCAAAGAGCCGGAACCCAAACCGCTGCCTGCCGTCTTGGCTCCACCTGAGGTGCAATTGAGCCCCGCCCCGAAGGAAAAGACTCCGGTCCCCGCGGAGTCCGAGCAAGATAAACCGACCCCAAAGGAGAGGACCCCGGTTGCGCCTTCGCCGGAGCCTGAAACCGGCTGTGACGAGCCCTAAGGAGAGCGCTCCGTTAGTTCCCTCCCTGGAGCCTGAACCGGATAAATCGGCCGCAAGAGAAAGAACTCCAGTCGTTGCTTTGCCCAAGCCGGAGCCCGAGCCGGAAGAGTCCCCTCCAAAGGAGATAGCGCCGTCCGCGCCTCCTGTGGAGCCGGCGCACGAACAGTCGATTCCCAAAGAGAGTCTTCCGGCATTCGACCGGCCGGTTCCTCCGCCAAAAGAGGTCTTGAGATCGCCACTTGATCAAGAGACGCCGGACACGCCGGAAATAAAATATTACCTGCGTGATACGGCGCCGATTCTCGAAGAACTGTCGCTTTTGATGACAAGAGCGCCTTCGATCAACATAGCCGACTATGATCCTTCGGATGCAGACGCTCCTCTTTTTCCTGGAGATCTCCAACTAAAGATGGATTCTATGAAACGAGACCTACAAATACTGGATTCAAAAACCTTTGCCATAATTCCACCAAAAAGATACGAGCAGTTTCACGGCCTTATACGGGATTCCATAAGCCAGACCCATCAAGCCTGTGAAGCCATCCTCAATTATATGGCCGAGCCGAACCAGGAAAATTTCAAGACGGTTCAGGAACACCTTTTGCGAGCCAGGGAATTAATTCAGAAGACGCGAAGTCATGGATGAGATGACATTGTAGCATCAGCTTTGTGTCGCCGCCTCGGCCAATGCGGTAGAATCCATATTCACGCCCACCCGCAGCGCCTTCAAGCCTTGCACCCCCGGAAGGTCATCCAGTTCCAGCGATTCAACATCTCCCCGCAGGTATCCTTGGTTCTGCAAGAAATTAATGTGACGGCTCATCTCCTGGAATTCGTCCGGCCGGGAGTAGACAATGGCGATTTGTCCGGGTTGGGTAAGTCTCTCGCCTCGATCTTTGACCATGGCCTTGTCTATCCGTGAGCGAATAATCTCGTGAGCGATGTCGTACGCGCCGTCAACATCGAATCGCTTTTCGTCAAAGCGGAAGCGTATTGACACAGGACTGCGGTTTACCAGGACAAGGTGAGTCGCGTCCAACGAAACGGCGCCGGCAGTCTTCAAGCTTTCCACGTGCCAGGCAATTCCGCAAGCGACCATGAGTTGCCACAGCCTGAGATTTCTTACGTACAGTTCATTGAAGGCTCCGTTCTCAACCATGGAAGGGCCGAGATAGATGAGATAATCCACTCCGTCGGTCTGATGCTTATTGAAATAATGCGGGAATACCGCTTGGGCTTCAGCTTCTTCTCGGTCCAGATAACCTGAGATCCGTTGGTTGAGCAGAGAGACGCCCCTCTCGAAATCCCGGCGTTCGCGATACACTGTGCCCAGATTGGGATCCATGGCCCCGATGTAGGCCCCGACTGCGTCTGACACTGCGGAACCATACTCGCGGAGCAGGGGGAAGAGAGGCTCCAATTCGTCCCGCAGGAAATTCAGCACTGAAACTTCATCCCCTGTGTTCAACCCTTTTTGAATCATATCGAGGTTTCGGTCAATTCGATAGGTCAGTTCATTGAGGACATGCAGCGGCTTGACGCTTTGGGCTGAGCTGACCACGTTACGCGCAAGGCTCAGATGATCGGTAATATCCGCCTGAATGGCTCGATTACGAGCTTCTGAGGACCCCCGGATATCCGAGGCCCCATACAGGGCAAAGACATCTCTGAAAACGATGGGCTCCAGTTCGGAGTTGCTTCCCCTGGCGGATTCCTCCAAATGACGCAAAACAGCCTTCCGAAAGCGCCATTCCACCGACGGATGCACCGCTGTGCATTGCTCTTTGATGATTCTCTCGACATTGTTGTTCAGGTCATCCAGGGACCTTCGCAGCGCCACAGCGAACAGCGGCAAAATCGGGTTCAGGGTCATCGCCTCTCCAGGTCCGAAATCGCCGGGGTGGGGCGATCCCATGTCCAGTGTTCCGATGAGTTCACCCTGGTAAAACAAAGGAGCGATCAGCATTGACCTGACTCCGTACTGAATGATTTCCTCCTCCACCTTCGTCCGGTTCGGCTCCTGGAGAATATCGTGTATCGTAAGTATCTGTCGGCTCGTCACAGCACGATCGAAGACCGATCCTTTAAACTCCTCGATGGGCACATGGCGTGAATCTGAGAAGATGCAAGAGCAGGCCATTTCACAGCCTTTGTTCAGCATATAGATCTGATCGCCCTGGATGGCCGCGAGACCGGCGAAAAGCTCAGGGCGACGTAGAAGAGTGCGAAGCCTTTCCTGGAGCCTTGAGAAACCTTCGGTTGATATGAATGAATCCCTGGCGATAAGGTCCCTTTCAAGGGCCGATATAACCGCCGAGGTAGTCACTTCCACTCCTTGGACCGCGCAGAAACCCCCGAAGCTCGAAATTATCCGGCGGAAGAATCTCGCAGGATCACCTCGGGCTCCGCGAGATGCCCCATGATAGTCGCTCGCTCCTGATCCGGTAAGCTGCTTGAGCGGTCCAATGGTATCGCACATCCACAAAACGGAAATCCGGCTTTATCTTAAAGTAGCGATCCAGGCCGGTGTCCGGGTCCGGGACGATCCGCAGCAGCGGGAAATCGACCTGACTTTCAATTCCGTAGCATTTTTCAAGGATCAGCAAACAACACCGCATCAATCGAGCTCGAAGAAAATCCTCCGGCTCCGGAAATAATCGTCCGCCAAACTGCCCGTCCTCAGTGAAGAAAAGGCGCCGGAATTCGGGGGAAACGAGGATCGGCTCCAATGAGAACGGGACCAGCGCCCCAACAGCCTCGGTGTCCCAGTACGCTATCGGGAAAACCACGCTCATAAGGGTCTTGAGCAAATCCTCGTGGGATTTGAGAATCGAAAGGTCTTCCACAGGACTATGGAGTTCCGGAGCGAGCGCAAGTTTGGCTCGCACACCTTCCACCAAGGGCCGCCAACCGTCATCGGAAGCTGCTATAGTCCGGTCCCAGAAATCGATGAGGGGCTCGAGGCTGAAAACGGATCGAAACTGACATTCAATCGGGTTTATTTGCATGACCGACCTCCGCCGGTGGATCTCAAAAACTGAAGCTCGTTACATTGTTGCCAAAGACGGCACAGACTGTATGATGTAATTATACGACTTTTTGGATCAAATTGTGTACCGAAAGCTTCAGTTTAGCTTTAAGACGCAAAAATGATCGAAAAGGTTACAGCTCTCGATAGGCGTTCTTCTTGTTCCCCCGGCTCAGCTTCTGAACCCGTTCCGGGAGGGTTCGGCCCCTCTTTCTCTTTCTTACGAAAGTGAGGTAGCCCATGGAAACCAGACGGAATTTCGTAAAAAAAGTCCTTACCGGCATCTTGGGTCTTGGTTTCATTTTGGAGCCAATTTTTTCCACGGTCCGAATCGCATATGCGAAGGCGGAGAAGATTATCGTGCCCCGCGGGACTCCAAGAGGGACCCTCACGAACCAGAACCCCAAAGACTTGGATACAACCGATCTTGAAGTCACGCCCTTGGCCGAGTTCAAGACTATGGGGCTGGACGATCTGGAAGTGGACGTTAACCAATGGCGTCTATTGGTGGAAGGCGCAGTGGGCAAGTCGCTTTCGCTAAATTATTCGGAATTGACCGCTCTGCCGCCCGTTGAGAAGACCGTGCTGCTGATTTGTCCGGGCTTTTTCGTCAATAACGGCGCCTGGAAGGGCGTCTCGGTCAGAGAGCTGTTGACGCTGGCTGAAGTTAGTAAAGAAGTGAACTACGTTACATTTCGAGGGCCTGAAGGCAATTATGAAAAAGTTTTCAGGGTCCCTCTCGATGACGTGCTCACGGACAAAGTTTTCCTTGCCTATCAGGTCAACGGCGAGGTCCTGCCGCGAAAGCACGGCTTTCCGCTGCGTGTCGTGGCTGAAGGGTACTATGGATCAGATTGGTGAGGTACGTTTACAAAGTGACAGCGGATGTTGTTAGGAGTTGAGGTCAGCGAGCATAAGGCGGGATGGTTGCAAGCTGGAAAGATCCACTCGGAAGAAAATCCAACCAGTCAATCTTATTGACAGAGACGCCTAGAATTAGTTACGCTCAAAAAATGCCAAATCAGGCTTTTTCAGTAATAAGACGCTATCTTGCGGTCCTCCTGCCTTTGAGTGACCATCCGGAGTCTTTGAAGTTGGCAGGACCACACTACCGAGACCGGATTCAGGGGCAACCCCTCGGAATTGGCAAGACCGCCCCATTCCGGCGAAGACGGTAGATCACGCCGTTCCGAATGTTTATCTTGCCCAAAATGGATACATCTAGTGCCCCAATCGTTAGCGTGGTGATGTCCGTCTATAACGGGGGATCTTTTCTGCAAGAGGCCGTGCAGAGTATCCTCAGACAGGCGTTCGGTCGACTTGAGCTGATCGTCATCAATGACGCCTCCACTGATAACACAGCTGAAATACTGCACAATTGTCGGAGGGCGGACAATCGCGTTGTCATTTGTGACCAAGAGCCGCGGGCTCATAGCGTCTTTGAACAGGGGATGCAGACTGGCGAAGGGCAAGTATATCGCGTGGATGGATGCTGACGACATCTGTGACGTGCGGCGCCTGGAGACGCAAGTCTCTTTTCTGGAAGCCCATCCCGAGATAGGAATCGTCGGGTCCGGCGTCTTGATTGTGGACGAACAGGGCGAGGTGATACACCATCAGGCAATGCCGACACGTCCGGCACTCATCCACTGGCATCTTGCTTTTGAGAACTGTTTCGTGAATTCGTCGGTAATGATGCGAAGGGATGTTGCACAATCCCTGAATTACTACAGCCCAGGCGTCCTGCTTGCGGAAGACTACGACCTGTGGAGCCGGGCGCTCGTGGTTACCCGATTGACAAACCTGCCGGACGTGTCGGTACAAAGACGGGAATGGGGAGGCAATATCAGTACAGTCCGTTTTTCCGAAATGGAACTTACGGCATGCACCATCAGCCGCTCTATTTTGGAAGGCATACTCGGCCGTGCTGTGGACGTGGAAACGGTAGCCTGCGCCAGGCGGTTCCTCGTCCTTAGACAACCTCCCCGGTCCATGGAGGAGGTGCGCAGCGTCGCTCTCTTGTGCGGGATTTGCATAAGGATTACCAAGCAAATAGTCCGCTTGAGACGGACGATTCCAGGGAGCTGGCCCGGGATGTTGGCCTCAAGTTCGCCCGACTGGCCATAGGGGCGCTCCGGATTTCACCGTGGGAAGGTCTTGGCCTCGCCGTTGACGCGCTTCGTCTGAACCCTGGTGACTTGTCAATGCGAACGTTGAGAAGGATATTGCGAAGACTCACTGGAGGTCTCGGTCCAGCAGTAACGCAGAAACAAAAATGAGATGTGACCATTTTCCGGGGATAGAGAACGCAGAGCGCCGAGAAGTGGCTTCTTTTTGATCATGAGGGCCAGGCCATGTGAGGTTCCGTCGCGAGCCTCCGCTCAATACATTGCTTCCAGAACAGAGTATACTACAACAGAATCTTTCTGCTCTCTCTGCATTTCCGTGGATAAGGATTGTTATGCGAGTTGTCCATCTTAGCACGTCCGACAGTGGGGGTGGAGCGGCCCGAGCGGCGGTGAGACTCCACAGAAGGTTGCGCGACCAGGATACAGATTCCCAGCTTCTCGTCCAACGCAAGGAAGAAGACGAGCACACCATTCATGGCCCCACCTCGAAGATCGCAAGGGCCTTTGCATTGCTACGACCTTATGTGGACATATTCCCGTCGTCGTGGTACAATAGGTCCAGGAAAGACGTGTGGAGTGTCGGTTGGCTGAGAAATAGGACCTTGAAGCGCACGAAGCAATTGAAACCGGATCTGGTGAATCTCCACTGGGTGGGAAGCGGTTTCCTGGCTGTGAAGGACTTGGGCCGATTCGAAGTCCCGTTGATCTGGACATTGCACGACAGCTGGGCGTTTACGGGCGGATGTCACGTGCCTTTTGACTGTTTGGGCTACCGAGAATCCTGTGGGTGCTGTCCCATTCTTTCCTCGCGGACGGCGATGGATCTGAGCCGCTGGGTCTGGAAGAAGAAAGAGCGTGACTGGAGAGGAGCCGATCTCACCCTTGTCGCTCCCAGCACATGGATGGCCGAACGTGTCAGATTGAGCCGCTTGTTTCGTAACACACCGGTGAAAGTTATTCCAAACGGATTGGATCTCAGTGTGTATAGACCAATAGATCGACACACTGCTCGCGACATCCTCAATCTCCCTCACGATCGTCAAATCATCTTGTCTGGGGCTATGCGATTCTTCGAGAGCCCCTATAAGGGCGCCACACAGCTTCAGGGGTGCCTTGAGAGACTCGCTTGTCAAGGATGGAACAAGGAACCCGATCTGCTCCTTTTCGGGACCTCCATGCCCCCTAAGCCTCTTTCATCGTCCTTCACAAGACGGTATGTCGGGACCATTCACGACGACGTAACCCTTGCACTCTACTATTCTGCCTCGGATGTATTTGTGTGCTCTTCCATAGCGGAAAATCTATCCTGCACGGTGATGGAATCATTGGCTTGTGGTACTCCTGTGGTGGCATTCGACATAGGAGGCATGTCCGACATGATCGAGCACAAGATTACTCGGGTATCCCGCACACCCATTTGATACCGACGACTTAGCTAGGGGCGTCTCTTGGGTCATTGGGGACTACTCGCGAAAATAGGAGGCTCTCTGACGGCGCTCGCTCCAAGGTGGAAGAAAATTATTCTCTCGATAAGGTGGCGCGACGGTATGCGCAATTATATGAGGACATACTGAAGCGTATGCGTCTCGGCGTCCCCCAATCTGCTGTCGAGGGATGATCGTTCCAGAAGGACGGCGTATAGGGCGGAATGAAGGGCCCAAGCCCACGCACATCAGGAGGCCCCGGATGTTTTCGTCAAAGCAGTGGAGCAGATAAAGCGGCATGTACCAGAGGTGTTCGTCCCCCGCATTTGTGACATTTAGAGACGATCAGCTCGACGACACGAGAACCCCATGAGTCTGTCTCTAAAACGACTTCTCCCCAAACCGATTCGGGACGCTCTCAGGCCTTTGGTCCGTCTGGTGAGGCGGTTACTGCGGGCGGTAATGCTCAGTGCCGTGGTTGCCATACCGCTTCCGACTCCTAGGCGAGTGCAAGTCAATTATGGACTCCCGGTGAGTCTTGTCCCTCGCGGAATCCAAGCGGGAGGGATCGTCAAGTTTGGTTACCTCGCAAACGTATACCTTCACAGGCCTTTGCGGTTCAATCTGCTGTATCTGGGGAGTTCTGCGCTCCCATCGAGGCCGTTCGGCTCTGTAAGGATGGCTCGCCGCAAAGGAGCCAAGTTCGTTTGGAACTGAACGGCGTGGGATATCCCGCGTGGACGCCACACGACTGGGTAGAGGTAAATGCGCCGATGAAGGCCTTAATCGGTCAAGCGGACTATGTCATTTATGAGAGTGATTTTTGCAAAATCAGCGCAGACCGATTCCTGGGATTGCCCCGTTGTCCCTCGGAGAATTCTTGACAATCCGTCGACACTGAGCGGTTTCACCCTGATCGCGAATCAGATCTTGGTGCTCCCGTTTTGCTCCTTCATGCCGGGTCAGTCCACCAGGACCACCGATTTGAGGCTGCAAGTTCTGACCCTCGCTGAATTGCTGAAAATGCGGGTCAAGGCCCGACTGGTCTTTGCAGGAAGGTTTGACTGGTCGAAAGATCCAGAAGACACCCGCCGAGACATCCGCGTCTACTTATCCGTCTGGGCATTGCAGATCAAGTGGACATGCTCCCTGCGTACTTCCTACTTGCAAGCCCCTCGATTTCCGCCGATGCCACATCTTACTTCACACCCAGGTGAACGACCCGTGCCCCACCGTGGTCTTGGAAGCCATGGCCAGCGGCTTACCGGTGGTATTCGCTGTAGCTGGCGATATCTGAATTGGTTGGGAAAAGAAGCGGGCATTGGAGTCCGAGATGTGGCAACATGGGAAAATATTGTACGCGCCCCGGCCCCCCGAGCCCTTGCGCAAGCCGTGGTCGCCGTCTTAGCAGAATATCGATCAGTGTGCCAGCCTGGCGAGAGCACGTGGAGTCGATCGATTCGATCTGTGGCACTGGGTGCAGCGACACCGGCAGCTGTTCGAGACTCTCCTGGCATAGATATTCGCTATGGGTCAACGCAAATGGTGCTTTTGCGGCCGATTCATGATCTGCTTCCCGAATACTTCCGGCATCGTCTGGTGCGAATTTGCTAGGCATGCTCGGTGTCCATGAGCCCGGATCCGAATCCGTCAAAAGCTGGACCCAATTCCCGCGTCGTTCCCGAAAAACGGAAAGTATCTTCCCGTCCAGCGGCCGAGAAAGAATCCGATCGCAAACAGGGCGACTGCCTGTTCAGATCTCAACTTGTCACTCCCGTGAAATGGATTGAGGCAGATCGGGGTATCCTCAGCGTCGCCTTTTGAGGGTGTATCAGTGGAAAACATCTCTATATTCATCTATGATTGTCATGCCTCCAAAACGTAACTGAGCAGTCGAGAACAGTCAATGCGCCGGCGGTATTAAGCGTGCGTGTGCCGAGCATTTCAGTGAGGGAGCTGCTGACCGGGGCTGAAGTTAGCAAAGACGTGAACTACGTTACATTTCGAGGCCCTGAAGGTAATTATGAAAAAGTGCTTGAAGGTCCCTTTGGACGATGTGCTCTCGGACAAGGTTTTCCTGGCATATCAGGTCAACGGCGAGGTCCTGCCGCGAAAGCACGGCTTTCCGCTTGCGCGTCGTGGCCGAAGGTTACTACGGATCGGATTGGGTGAAGTACGTTTACAAAGTGACAGCGGACGTTGTCCCGGCGTAAAATTTGTGAATTGTCGCAATAGATACAAGCATTCAGAGCATTAGATTTCAATGGGCAACGGAGGCAGGATGAGAGCAGGGCGACCGCCGGTCGCCCCTACGAACTAATCAATGTTCAAGTTCGGCAGAAACACTAACACCGAAAAATGTGACCTGACCAGAAATAGAAACCATTCTGATTACTACACATATAAGAGTTTTTTGAAGGAGGTGCAGGAGGAAACTTTTTTGCAAAAAAGTTCCCTCCTGCATTCCTTTTTCTTCCTCTTCCTCTCCTCCTCTCTTCCCTTACAGCTTTTCGGCTATGAGTTCGGAGAGGTCGAGCACCTTGAGCTGGTCTGCTTTGCCCATGACGTTGCAGGAATCTTCCAGCATGGTTATGCAGTATGGACAAGCCGTTGCCAGAGTTTGAGCGCCTGCGTTCAGGGCCTCGGTGATCCGCAGTTCCGCGAATCGTTCTCCGGCCTTGGTTTCCATCCAGACGCGTCCACCGCCGCCTCCACAGCACAAGCTGTTCTTTCGGTTCCTGGAGAGTTCCTTCAGTTCCGCGCCCGGTAAAGCTGAAATGAGGTCCCGAGGCGGATTGTATACCTCGCTGTGACGCCCGAGATAACAGGGATCGTGAAGAGCAACGGCTCCGGCCGCGTCTCCGGAAAGCTTCAGCTTCCCGTCAGCGACAGCTTGGGAGAGGACCTCAGTATAGTGAACTACTTCCCATTTTCCGCCCAGTTCCGGGTACTCGTTCTTGAAGGTGTACAGGCAGTGCGGAGAAGTAACGATGATCTTCTTCACGCCCTTGCCGTTATAAAGCTCGATATTCGACTGGGCCAATTTTTGGAATAGCGCCTCGTCTCCCACCTTGCGGATCGACTCTCCGCAGCAGCTCTCTTCGTTACCTATAGTCCCGAAGCTGATGCCGGCGGCCTTAAGCGCCTTTGCCACCGATCGAGCTATCTTCTGGCTCCTTACGTCGTAGCAGGAAGTGCAGCAGACAAACAGGAAATATTCAGTGGAATCCGGGGAGAAGGTTGGCACGTCAGCGTCTTTCATCCACTCAGTGCGTTTGCTGCGATCCCCGGACCACGGATTGCCCTGTGAGTGCAAACTGCCCGCAATGGGTTTGAGGCTTGGAGGTATGGTGCCCACTTCTGCGAGCATGCTTCGCATCCCACGCACGTTACCTATTATATCCACCCCTCGGGGGCAGCGATCAACGCAGGCCCTGCACGTAGTGCACGCAAAAAGGCAGTTTTCGGACTCAAATCCTTCAAGCCCCAGTTGTCCCATTCGCTGGACAACCCTCACGTTGAACTGTTCCGATGCTTCGCCCGGGACCAGACGGTACGGACATGTTCCGGTACAAAGGCCGCATTGCATGCACCAGTAAAGGGTTTCCGCCCCGGACATCACGATAGCGTCACTTACTTCCAGAAAAGGTATTTTCGCTTCCATTTCAATTCCTTCTTAGAAACCCTTGTACGGGTTTGCCCCAAGCTCTTGCAGTCTCGCTGAGAATTCGTCGAGGATGCTCGGGATCCGATGATAATCGTCAATCGCGAGTTGTTCGACCCTGATTCGATCCGATTCGAGCACCAGTCGATCAAGGGTCTCTTTGATCTTCTCCATGCGAGTGTTGGCCAGCTCGCTCCCTTTGATGAAGTGGCACTGGTAGTCATCGCCATAGCGACAACCGAATAGGATCACACCGTCGATGCCTTTAGAAAGGGCATCCGCAATCCAAACCAGATTCAATGAGCCCAGGCACCTCAATGGTATGAAGCGCACCCACGGACTATATTGTAACCTGTTGAGCCCAACCATGTCCACAGCCGGAAAAGAGTCGTTTTCGCAGATCAGGCCGAGAATTCTCGGTTTTTCATCATATTCGTCAGGAACGTGGATCGACTTGATCATCGAGCCGATCATGTCCACCGAGTAGTTGTTAAATGAGATTATGCGCTCCGGGCAGGAACCCATGCAGATGGCGCATCGCCTACAGCGTGTCGGATGGGGCAGCGGAGTCCCCTTCTCATCTTCGTTGTACATCCCGAACGGGCACTCTTCGGTGCAGCGTTTGCACTGTGTGCAGCGCTGAAGAAAGAGATCGGGATATGACATATCTCCGGCCCTGGGATGCACGGCTCTCCCTTGCGCTGTTAGCTCTACGCACTGGATGGCTTTCAAAGCCGCTCCGGTTCCGTCATTGGTGGATCTGGTCGCGGTCATCGGCTGCCTGACGCAGCCCGCGGCGTAAATACCGGTTCGCCTAGTCTCATAAGGGAAGCACACGAAATGTGAATCCGGAAAGCCGTACTTCAACTCAGGCATGGCCGGCCCTTGGCGGTACTCCAGGTTGAGGACCGGATCGTCCAACACGGCAGGCTGCATACCCGTCGCGAGAACCACGAGGTCCGCCTCAAACATCAGCGGTTCTCCCAGCAATTGGTCCATTGCTTCGAGACTCAGTTTTCGTTCCGAGCCCTCGCTGATAGCAACCTTCGCCGTATCGGTCTTCACGAAAACAACGCCATCTTTTTGGACCTTCTTATAAAATTCCTCATGCTGTTCCGGTGTCCGTATGTCCTTGTAAAGGACGAACACCTTGTTTTCCGGATTCTGTTCTTTCACGTAAACAGCCTGTTTCAGAGACACCCGGCAACAGACGGCGCTGCAATAGGGCAGATGGTCAGGGTCTCTTGAACCGGCGCATTGGATAAAAGCGACTACGGAAGGCTCGGACCCGTCTGAAGGACAGGTTATTTTGCCAGCCTTCGCCATTTCTTCCATTTGAACACTGGTAATGACATCAGGAAATTTGCCGTAACTCAAATGTTCAAGTTTCGTCGGGTCATACGGCTTCCAACCTGCCGCCAGCACAATCGAGCCTATGCGCTGGGTCTCGCCGTTGGTTAGAGTCACGTCGAACATTCCCGGCGCGCCTGCAATCTTCTGAATCGATGTCCCCGTATGGATCTTGATGCCGGAGTGCGCCTTCACCTGATCGATAGTCTGTTGAATGGTAATTTCTTCTATTTCCTGGTATGGCGGCGCTGTTGGGGTGTTCTTACTCCATTTCGCCATATGTCCGCCTAATTCAGGCTCTTTTTCCACAAGAGTAACCGAATAGCCTGCCTGCGCGGCGTCCAGAGAAGCCTGCAAGCCTGCGGCGCCGCCTCCGATCACCAGGACGGTTTTGTCTATCGCTTCCAAATAGGGTTTCGGAAGAGTGCTTTTCTCGACCTTGATGATGCCCATTCGGAGATAGTCCTCGGCCATCATCTGAGTGTCTTCATGGCCCGGAGGCTGGCACCATGCCACATGCTCTCTGATATTGACCCGTTCGACAATTGTGGTCATGGGATCGAATGAGAAAACATCGGTCTTGACCCTTCCGGAACATGCTGCGATCACTGCGCAATTAATCTCTCCGGATTCGAGGTCGGCCCTAATGAGGCCGGCGCCTTCTTCGCCACACATGATTGGGTGGTCTAAGCATTTCGCTATCTTGAACTCGTTCGCAACTGCGGAGAGGGCTTCCAGGTCTATGGATTCTCCTATACCGCATCCCGAGCATATATAAACTCCGATTTTCTGATCCATGAAGGTTACCTCCCCATCGTACGCTGAATAGCTTTTAGGGCCGCCGCTGTCGCATCCTGGAGCGAGGCCGCAACTTCCATGGGAGCCTTAACGCAGCCCGCCGGCACGATGCCTGATGAACCGGATGAGGTCACGAAGCCGAATTCATCGTATTCCATCTCGATGTTCGGCTTCAGTGTGGCGGTTCCAGGTACCATGCCTACTGCCAGGACCGCAAGATCGACCACCTGCTTGACCTTGCCTCCTGCGCCTATATCTTCGCCCTCGACCAGGACGCCTCCTGATTCAGGGTCGGCGGAAATCCGGGCGATTTTGCTCTTGATAAGGCTGACGTTTTCGTCCTGATCGACCTTGGTGTAAAAATCTTCGTATTTGCCCATAGCTCGAACATCGATGTAGTAAATATAGGCTTTGCTTTCAGGGACACGCTCTCGAATATAGGTGGCTTGTTTCAGAGACGCCAGGCAACAGATCCCCGAGCAATATTTCAAATGATTTTCATCGCGTGAACCTGCGCATTGGACAAATGCGACGCTATTGACTTCCTTCCCGTCAGAAGGTCTGAGGATCCGACCCTGAGTAGGGCCGTTGTACGCGGCGAGGCGCTCAAACATAACACTGGTAACAACATTCGGGATCATGCCCAGACCGAGGTAATCGACCTTCGTGGCATCGTAAGGCTCCCAGCCCGTTGCCCAGACTACAGCTCCTACGTTGTAGGTAATTTTTGCGGCCTGCATATCCAGATCTATGGCGTTATAGGCGCAGGCGTCAGCGCACTTTTGCGCGTCCGCTGTCCCGATGATCTCGGGCGCCAGCACGTATTTGAATGGGAACGCCATCGCGTGCGGCAGGTACGCCGCCTTCGTCTTGTCCATGTCATAATTCGCCGCGTTCGGGATCTCGGTTTCGCACACTTCGCCGCACTTGCCGCACACCGTACAGTTATCGTTCACATAACGGGGGCTTACTTGGACAGTCACTTCGTAATTACCGGGACCGCCGGAAATTGATTCCACCTCGGCAAGAGTATGGAATTTTATCTTAGGATTTTGCTTGATGCGCTTGAAATTGATTTCAAGACCGCAGGTCGGAGGGCACAGTTTGGGAAAATACTGATTGAGAAGCGCCACGCGACCTCCCAGATAAGGATTTTTTTCGACGATGACTGCTTCCGCTCCGGCTTCCGCGGCTTCCAGCGCCGCGGTAATCCCGCTTATTCCGCCTCCGATGACCAGGATTTTTCGTTCTGGCATCACCCATGAACTACCTCCGTGTTATCAGGTGATATTTCGCCTTGATTCGAAAATATGTGTCTCCATGCGCTCCCAAACGAGAAACGGTGTCATGCCTTTGAGTCCGCCATTATCAGCCGGATTCGTGACACTTTGGGCTGACAGCAATTTCAAAAGACCGACCCATTTAAATGGACCTGCCGCGTGCTGTGCCTGCCCCATACAGAAAGCCATATTTCTCAAGGTGTGAGATGTGGGGGCGCCATCAGACAATAATCTATGAAAATGACTTATATGTCAATACGATCAACTCTGATTCAGGTACGCTGGGCCGGCTTCAAAATGGCGCTTTATGAAGTTGGCAAGATTTTGTCTCTTTTGATTTAATCCAAGTTTTCTTCTGATGTTCTTCCGGTGCACGATCACCGTGTGGTAGGTCAAACCCAGGGCTTTCGCGATGTCGCGAGAATCCTGTCCTGTGCGGATCATCTGACAGATTTCCGTTTCACGCGGACTCAGGCTCGCCTTGTTGTCGGCAAGCTTCACACCAAAAAGCGACGTGATGTGCCTTACACTAAAGTCAAGCGTTTCGATGAGGTGATAGTATGGTTCGGGAAGGTCTCCTGTCTTCAATTGGTCCAGAATCGGCTGAATGGTGAGTATGAAATTTTGGGCCACACGCTCGTTCATGTCCCTTTTTTGATCTCTTATTCGTTTGATCAGCAATCTCATGGCATAATTCATGCTCTCAATGCTTCGATAACATTGGTGAAGCTCGTTCTTCCATAGCTGAAGTTCGTCCGCGCTGTCCTTGAGCTGTTTTTCCATCGATTCGATCAGGATGGCCGACTGTTTCCCCTTATTCAACAGCTCATCTTCCTTTTGTTTATATTCCGTAATGTTTGTTACAGAGACCAAAGCCAGACGATTGCCGTCGGCCCCTTCCCCGACTATCGTTCCGTTAACCAGAACCGAGACATGTTCCCCTTTTTTGTTCAACAGTTCCATTTGCTGATTTACTATGTCGTCCCCAGCTCGAATCGGGTCCCACACAGTTCCATCGGCCAACTTCAACCCCTGAGAGACGGATTTGTGAAAATCGGATGAGGAGCAGGGCAGCTTCTTCGGCTGAGTAACCCAGCATACTCGCCACAGCCCGGTTCGCGAGGACGCATGTCCCTTCGAGATTGAAGAGAACGAGCCCCTCCGGATGATTCGCAAAGAACCTATGGAGCATGTCATCGTCGAGAACCAGACGCAACAGTTCTTGTGCATTTGTCCGGTTGACCTCGATCTCGCGTCTCAGCGAGTCATGTCCATGATCCGGGAAATTCCGGAACATTCGGTGAAACAGCTTGCTTAGGATTAGCTTACTATTAAAGAGTTTGAAGCTTCTGTGGCCGCGTTATACATGGAATCAATAGGCCGACCGGGGTAAGAAAGAGGATTTCGGCCGTAGAGCGGCTGCCGCAAAAGTATACCTTTGCACGTAACTTTTCAAGAAAAGTTTCCCACGAATTCGCATCTATAAAAAAATAAATAAATATGCTATTATAAGTCAATACCTTGCAACTATCGGAGCATGTAACAGGAATAATCTTCGTTATGCAAAAAGGTCGGAAACTATTGCATCCGACTGATCTGCATATACACAGGTTCAATCCTGAAATCGGATTGATCTTAATGGAATAACCATGCAATCGGAGTTGGTCCAGGCTGCACGACTGGGAGACATCGAGAGAGCGCGACAACTTCTCCAGGACGGGGCGGATGTCAACTCGAGCGCCGATGAGGTCACGCCGCTTATGGCAGCGTCACTGGCAGGGCGCGCTGAGTTGGTCGAACTATTTCTCGATAACGGAGCAGATCCTGATCGCGAGGATGCGAGCGGTAACAGACCGCTAATTGCGGCGGCCAAGGCATGGGACCTTGAAGTCGTCGAATTGCTTTTGATTCGCGGGGCCGACGTCAATGCGAGAGATCGGAAGAACGGCTCGAGCGCGATTTTTTGGGCCGCGGAATCCGGCGCTATTGAATTAGTGGATTTGCTCTTGGATCGTGGGGCCAACGCGAATCCAAGAAACAATCATGGGACTACCCCTCTGTTTTGGGCGGCGTTCAAAGGACACGCCGGAGTTGTGGAAAGGCTGTGCGCTTATGGCGCAAGAATCGATGTCCGGAACTTTCAAGGACTCACCCCCTTGATGGTGGCCGCTGGGACCGGGAAGGTCAAAGTGGCGGAGTCACTCCTTGCCCTGGGGGCGGACATCCATACTCGGGACAAACGGGAAAGGACCGCGCTGATTTACGGAGTCAGCGGAGGATCCGAGGAAATTGTCGACTTGTTGCTGCGGTGGCGCGCTGATGCGAACGCCGCCAGTCGGCACGGTAATTCCGGGCTGTTTTGGGCCTGCTACAAGGGACATATTGAAATTGCCAAGGCCTTATTGGCGGCAGGCGCTCAGGTCGATGCAAGAAATTTCCTGGACCAAACGCCACTTTTCTGGGCGGTTTGGAACAACAGCGTTGAAGCTGTGGAGCTGCTCATAAACACCGGGGCCCATGTCAATGCCAGGGAACGCAAGTATGGGACGACGGCGCTTTTTTGGGCCGCCTACCAGGGTCACATTTCAGTAATGGATCTTCTGTTGAATGCGGGAGCGGACTATGAATTGCAGGACTTCGCTTTGAACACGCCTCTGTTATGGGCAAGCCGTAAAGGCAGACTGGAGGCGGTCGATCTTTTATTGAATGGAGGATGCGATCCGAATGCTCGGAGCAGGAGCGGCAATACTGCTTTGCTTTGGGCGTGTGACATGGGCAACCTTGAATTGGGTAATCTCTTATTGAAGCGCGGGGCAAACGTAGCGGACAGAAACCGCCGCTCAAGCAGCGCGCTTTGCCGGGCCGCTTTCAAAGGTCACATCCAACTCGTGGAACTGCTCTTGAATTATGGAGCGGACCCAAATTCCACAGAGGAACGATTCGGCGGCAGCGCATTATCATTGGCGTCGTACCAGGGGCACATCGACATCGTGAAGCTGCTCCTGGATCGCGGGGCAGCGGTGAATGCCGTTGATGCGCATCATGGCAATTCAGCCCTTTTCTGGGCTTGTGGCAAGGGCAGGTTAGAAGTTGCGGAAGCCTTACTTGACGCCGGAGCGATCGTAAATTCCGCCAACACGATTGGTCAAACGCCCTTAATGGCGGCAAGCGACGGGGGCCACATCAATCCGGTCAAATTGCTTCTCGACCGAGGGGCTGATGTCCAGGCGACAGATAAAGTCGGAAATACTGCTCGCACGTATGCTTTGCGAAAGAAATACAGCCAAGTGGCGGAACTGCTGTTCGGCGCGGATCGCGAGACATTTGCCGTCCTTCGCAGTCAGGACAATGCTTATATAGAAGCGGCCGCATGGGGTAACAAGGACTTGGTGGAAAGGCTGCTGAAAAAGGGAACGGATGTTGACGCCACCGATGCAAAATACCGTAATACCGCGCTCCACTGGGCCGCGTATAGAAGCCATTTGGACGTTGTCAAACTCCTCGTCAATGTAGGAGCTAACGTCGACGCGCGTAATAAATTCGGCAGCACGCCTTTGTTCTGGGCTGCTCGCAGCGGAAGCGCTGAAATGGTCAGATTCTTATTGGAAGCAGGAGCCGCTGTTGATGCCAGAGACAACGATGGCAAAACGCCACTGATGGTAGCAGCTCTAGCAGGGCGCAAGGAAATTGCGGAAATCCTTGTAGCGGCCGGCGCGGATATCAACGCAAAAAACAGCTTCGGCTGGACCCCGCTGATGGAAGCCTATTTTGAGGGACACGCCGAGTTGGTGGCCTACCTGAAGGGATTAGGCGCGACGCTAAACGGGTTTCTCAAGAACCAATCCTGGTCCGGTCACTGGAATGAAATGAGGGAGTAGGGGGAGGGTTACAAGCGTGGGAGGAACCCGCGGCGCAGGGAGTATCAAAAAAACTGCCGGATCTCGGCAGGGAGTCTCGCCGCACGCAGAAAAACCCTGTTTGGTCTGCCGAACAAACCGACTACAAATGTGTCTTTGAAAATGAGCCTAATACGAATTAATATGTATTCGTTTTAGTCATCCGATTCACAAAAATGTGCGATAATGTCTTTTTTTTTTGGGGGCCGAGTTTCTGGGCCTGAGTTTGCGGAGGGGACAGTGAGCAATTACGCTAGAAAACTCCGATGATGAGGCGACCGCAAGACGAAGAATACCCGCAAGAAGCTTTGTGGACGATATGCGGTCAGGGATGACTGATTCAGCCCTGATGGAAAAATACAAACTGACTGCCAGAGGCCTCCACAGCGCTTTCAGAAAGCTTTTGGCGGCCAATGTGGTGCAACCGTCCGAGCTTGTGGGCCGTCATTCAGAGTATGATGAAACTATTGATGTCAACGATATTCGAGCTTTGCAAAGAGATAAGGTGGAATTCCCGCTCCCCATCTACGAATCGGACAAGCCGGATTCTCGAGGAATCATTAGCGATATCACGGTAATGGGTGTCGGAATAAAGGGCTTTGAGACCGATGTTGGTGATATCCGGCAGTTCGTGATTCCCGCGGACGAGTTTTTTCAGGTCAACCCAGTTGAGTTTAAGGCAAGATGCCGCTGGGTAAAGCGCGACGAATCCGATGGAGAATGCGTATCCGGTTTTGAAATAATGAAAGTTTCAAAAGGGAGTTTAGCCGGCTTGCGCAGGCTGATTCAAGGACTCACTCTCTCGGAACGAGAGTTCAAAAGCATCGTGAAGCAGTAGAAATACATCCACGAACGTTTTTCTCGAACTCATTACCTGAACAAAGTGTTTGGAGTGTCAAGCCACAAAAAGGCGTTGGGGGGAATGTGCGGAGTAGCTTGTCTCACAGTTTTATTGTGGGAGCGAGCGATATGTAGGAAGTTTCGGAGCAGGATGCCCCCGTCCGGATGATTTCCGGAAAAATACTCCGGATGCCCCTGAATCCCATAAACCGGTCTTGTGCCGTGGCGCATTATCTGAATCGGGCAAAGCCGGTCCGAGGCTAATACGACAAATCCCTTCGGCAGGACTTTAACTTCATCATAGTGGCTCTGGCGAAGACGTAACTGACCGTCTACACCGCTAAACAAGGGGTCTGCCGCTGTGACCTTCAGAGAGACCAAGCCACTCTGCCTCTCGTGAGAATAGGGAAGGCAATCATCTTCGCCGGCTCTTATCGGGCCGACCTTGCCGCCGAAACTCAGGGCCAAAGCCTGATGTCCGCCACATATTCCCAGGATAGGGATATTCTGCTCCTCGGCCAGTAGAGGCAGCATCCACAAGAAGTTCTGTAAAGCGATTCCGCTCTCTCCCGAGTAGCGGCACCACGGGGTGCCCTGGGGGCTCAATATTATGAAGGCCGGTTGAGTATCTGCAATTAGCTCGGGAGTCATTCGGCTGAAGTGAATGTTAATCCCGTTGGGATTCCCACTCATTTCCTTGATGACTGAGAAGGCGCGTCTCCCGCCCATGGACCAGACATCCCGCGCCAGACTGACCATGATCCACGGCCTGTCCTTTTCGCCGCCGGCGCGCCCGACATTGTCCGAGGCATCTCCAGCCCACGTTACACCCGTCTGAACCGCCGCAAGGATCAGGCCGATGCCCAGAACCCTTCGGGGGACCCTGTTGAAAAACTCTCTCATGAATGTCCTGCTGGGGATGCGAATTGGAACCTTATACACTATGGGTTGCGGTGAAGCAACACAAAAGACGCGTCAAATTTACCTATGCAGTTATGCCGGAGGCTCGTTCCGAAGCTCAGAACCGACTTGAGCCGATCCCCCCTCGTCCCCCTCCGGAGGGAAATGATCTCCCTCCCCGTTGACGGGGAGGGCCGGGGAGGGGCTAGGAATGCGGTTACATGCTCTAAGAAAAACCTCTCCCAGGATTGATGTGTCACGCGTCAGATGATCTTCAGCGCCCTTTCTTTTTCGCTGTAGATACACCCGCAGTACTTTTGTCTGTAAAGACCAAGCGTTCTATACCGCCTGACACCTTCGTTCCAGCCGGTTCGCCAGTCCCTGTAGAAGAACGCAATCTTGTATTTGTCGGCGATAGCTTCACATGTCGCCTTCAAGAGATCGTGTTTCTGAAAACGACTGTAGAGCAGGGTGGTGGAAAACGCGTCAAACCCCTTCGATTCAGCCAATCTCGCGGTCATTTCCATTCGAAAATTGAAGCACATCCGACATCTTTGCGATTCGCGAAAAACAATTTGTTGCAGCCACTTATCCATACTGTCCGGTTGTTCCGGGTTGAGCGCCGGCACGTCCTTTTCCTTGGTATAAGCGGTAAAAGCGTCCAGCCGTCTAAGATATTCCGAATACGGATGAATATTCGGATTGTAAAATAGAGCAGTGACCTCGTGGCCCTCTGACCGCAAGTCATCCAGAGGAATTACTAAGCACGGAGCGCAGCAAGTATGAAGAAGGATTCTCATGAAAGATGTTGTCTCCTTTCCGGCGCCATGATATGAAATTTCGCGCATTTGAAAAAAGAAATCATGAAACTAATACTTTGCTCAGCGATTATATTCTTGATCTTTCTCCCATGCGCGGCCCAGGCGGCGGGAGATTCCGAACTGTTCCTTAGCGCGTTCACCGAAGCCGCGACTGCGTACCTTAACGATTGCTTTCTACTGCTGGGGACTACAGCGGACGGACTCGTCGCGGAAATTCTACCAAAAGAAACGGCTCTCGAATACACAAGAAACGTGCAAAAAAGGATACGGGTAATTCGGGCCAAACTCAAAGCAGTCTCTCAAAGACGTATAACAGATCTCGACAGACAACTGATACGTCTCCTAGATAATGGTTACACGTGCATGGATCTTCAGGCTTGGGCGCTGATTAGATTCACGGAAGAGAGATCTACTCAGACCGCCAAGAATTTCGAAGACCAGAGGACCCAATGTTGGGAACGTATCAAGACCGTCGCGGGTTTCTACTCCGCCTTGCCACCGGCGCCCGAATTACCCGAACCTCTGAGCACCCGCTGATCGCCGACTCTTATAGTAAATCGCTCACGATCGAAATACTCCAGCAACGGAATATTGTATTTTCTGGACGATCCGGTGATTTCGTTGAAGCGGGATGGCGTAATGCCGCCTTCCCGTGAAATAAACTCGGCCAGCTTACGTTTGACGTCCCTAACAAACGCTTCTGAAAAATAAAGATCCTCTTTGATTCTAACCAGTCTTCCTTCTTTTTCCAAGATGCCCAGGAGGGTCCTAATCTGTTTGGGGTCACCCTTGGTGGTCTCGATAATTTCTTTCAGGATGGGCGGAGAATGCCGTCCTTCCATGATTATTTTCAGCAGGCGATCTTTTAGATCCTTTTCTTCATCTTTGAGCTTTACCCGATGAGACGCCGAACGCACAGTATCTCCTTGATCGACTGCTTGATTTTTTGCGACCAACGCGTCCAACACGATTTTAAACAGTTTGTCTCCACCCGGTATCGCTGAACGAAGCTCCTGCTTGGAAATTCCTTCCTTAAGCGGCTGATCCGCGTGAAATTTATCGAGACGATTCACTAGCTTCTTCTGCACTAAGTCAACAAAATCAGAATGGATGAGACGATTTTCCGCAGGATCGAACCGAACGATGGTGTGCGCATTCAGCAACACAGTGAGCGCCTTATCCAAACGCTTGACCGTAAAGCCCGACAACCCGACAAGCTCGTTCTTAGGCACTCCTGCCAACCCGCTGCTTCTCACGAGCGCGGTTATAATACTCACTTCATCTTCAACATCCAGCTCACGCAGTGACTTTGCAGTGCGCGCCCGCAACTTGACTCCTCGCGGATTGACTATTGTTCCTCCCCCGAGGGTAATAGAAGGAGAAAGCGCCCTTATCACAAATCTATCGCCCGCTGAGGGCACTATTGGACTGGACGTGCGCAATTGGGCCATCGCCGACTGCCCCGATTCAAGTTCTCCCATGTCCGGTAAGATCACGCGGGCTTCCACTTCAGAAGTGAAATGATGCATACGCACTTTTCGGCCGCTCTTAATCGGAAAAGGCGAACGGGGCAGGATCGTTAGCTTGACATCAATAATTGAAGAAGGCTGGAACTGACCGGGATGGACCACTACCTCGCCTCGTTGAATGTCCGATTGCTCAAGACCTCGCAGATTTGCGGCCACCCGCTCGCCCGGAAATGCCTTCTCTTCTCTTCGATTGTGTGATTCCAAAGCACGAATTGAGGTCCGTAGGCCGCCAGGAAGGATCTCGACGTCGTCTCCGATCGAGAGGGAGCCGGATATAAGAGTCCCGGTAACAACGGTCCCGTGTCCCTTCAGTGTAAAAACCCTGTCCACCGGCAGGCGTAATAGTCCGTGTACGGGCCGCTCCTGAACCTGTCTTGCGAGTCTGGCGAGCATTTCCCGCAGCTCGGGTATTCCCTCGCCTGTGCGTGAGGAAACGCGCATCATAGGAGATTCTTCCAGGAAAGATCCTTTGACCAGGTCCCGGACATCCTCCTCAGCCAAGAGCGCAAGCTCATCATCGACTAAGTCCAATTTTGTCAGGACCACCAAGCCGAGTCGAATCCCTAGCAATTTCAGGATGTCCAGATGCTCGACGGTTTGCGGCATGACTCCTTCGTCCAACGCTACGACCAGCGCGGCAATATCTATACCGCCCGATCCCGCCACCATTTGACGAACGAATTTCTCATGCCCGGGCACGTCTACAATTCCGATCCTTGCGTCATCGCCCAAATCCAGGAACGCGAATCCGAGTTCGATACTGATGCCCCGCTGCTTTTCTTCCTTGAGGCGATCTGTCTCAATACCCGTGAGAGCGCGAACGAGTTCGGTCTTTCCGTGATCTATGTGTCCGGCGGTTCCCAATATGACTCGGTTCATATGTTGTGTCCCAAAAGGCTTAATAATTAGGAGGCTTGATTTTATATCTATTGCGGCCAGATGTCGATTGGTCGTTTGGCGGGAAAGACATGTGGAGTATTGGGTCCAAACCATTTATCGTAAATCTTCTTGAATGACCCATCCTCATATATGTCTTGAATGGTGAAATTTATGAGATCTCGCCAAGCCGAGTCATTTTGAGCAATTGCCACGGCCACCGGCTCTATGGATTCAGAAGCCGGAATCAGTTCAAAACGGCCTGAGGTCTTCGAGCAATACTCCAGCAAGACCATTCCCGAATCAATCCAACCGGAAACCTTTGCCCTGCCCAGCGCCATAAAGCTGGCCGGCCTGTCAGGGAAGGAGACGACATTTTCCTGAGCGCTCGCATCGCCCGCCATTCTCAAAATCTGCATTGCCAGACTTTCCGCGCTTGAGCCCTGAACCGCGGCAATTTTGTGTCCTTTCAAGTCTGCGGCTTTCTTGAATTCATCCTTTGGCACGAGTATCTGCAAAGAATCGAAGAAATAGGGGACCGAGAAATCAAATTCCCGCTCGAGCGTACGGGTCTGTCGGATTCCGCATAGGGCTGCGTCGATTTGCCCGCTCGCCAGCAGGGCGCTCCAGGTTTTATCATTTATCTTGGTCGGTTCCAGTTTGAGGTTCATTCGCTTGGCCATCTCCGATCCAAGATCCACCTCAAAACCTACCCAATCCCCGTTAGGTTTAAGAAATCCTTGCGGAATATGGTTATAGGGGAGGCCTAGCCGGATCCGGCCTGTTTTCACAGCGCGATCGAATACTGTTCCGCAGTAGCCTGTTGTTGAGGCAAAGGCCAATATTAGCGCCAAGACTGAGGCGTATACTCGGTAAAGCGGCAAGATAACACCCTCATACCGGCCAATTAGATATCTTCAGGGGGAAATTCCAGCAAGTCTTTTTCGTCGTCCACGTCACCAAGATTTTCCATATCCCTTTCATCCTGTCCATTGTTATTCCGTGGCGTCGGCCCCACGATTTCGACAATTTCCTCTCTGGTGACGTCCACAAGGCTCTCGTCGTCCAACCGCACAGACATTGTCTCGGAAAGGGGATTATGTTTGACCACAACCCCTTGGCCCTTGGTCGTGACTATGATCCGCCCGACTTTCGGAAGGCCCTTCCTGAACTGCTCGTAAGTTTCATGTTCATAGCCTAAGCAGCACATTAATCGACCGCAAACACCCGATATTTTGGCAGGATTTAGCGACAGGTTTTGGGCCTTGGCCATTTTCACGGAAACGGGCCTGAAATCGGTCAGGAATCGGGCGCAACAGAGTTCTTGACCGCAACACGCAATACCGCCGGTCATCTTGGCCTCATGGCGAACCCCGATCTGCCGCATTTCAATGCGCACCGGAAATCGAACCACAAGTTGTTTCACAAGCTCTCGGAAGTCCACACGTCCTTCCGCGGTAAAGAAGAAGACGTATTTCGATCCATCAAAGAAACAATCCACCCCTACGAGTTTCATGGGGAGCCCCAGAGCTTCGATTCGCTCAACGCAGTAAGCGTAGGCTTCACGCTCTTTTTGGGCCAGCCGCGCCTTTTGATCGAAATCCACTTTGCCGGCTTTTCTGATAACTTTTCGGAGCCCTTCGAGCTGAGAGGCGTCAATTTCATGCCCCGAGGGGGGCATAGCCACTCGTCCTAGCCCGAGTCCCTTCTCCGTCTTAACGATGACCCAGTCATCACTGTTTAATTCGAGGTCTCCTGCATCGAAACGATAAACTTTACACGCATATCCGAAACGGACACCCACTATGTTGATTTTGACCCGGCGTGGCCGCTTGTCTTCAGCCTGTGGAATCTGTGGCTCCGGCTCAGCCAAATCCTCACGCGCGGGCGCCAATCCGGGTGGTTGAATATTCGACGGGGTTTCCGGTTCCGGACCTGTAACTGATTCATCGCCGATCGTTGCGGTCCGGGTTGGCGAGAATATCTTGATCGGCGTTTCCAGGATGTGAGCCTTCGTCGGCTCATCGTCCTCACGATCCGCGGGACCAGGGTCATCCCTGCCGGATTCATCAGGCTGAAAATCTCCGCTACAGCCCTCGGTCGACTCTTGAAAATCGGCACGCGCGGAATTGATCACCGCCGCGCGGTCGCCCGAACTATCATCCGGTATCTCCGGAGCCTGCGTTTGGCTCTCTGCGCGTCTCTCCTCACGGTCCGAACCCCATGAGCGCGGCAAATATGATGCATCTTTCTTGGCTTTATCAGAATCCATACTATTATCTTTCGCCAGCCGAGAGGCGCTCCGCAATTCGCGGGGTCGACTCGGCGAGAATTCGGCGTATTCGGAGAAGCAGCACATCCATTGTCAGATTACGGTTAACGTTGATTTCAGCTTCAACAAGTTCCGAGGCTCTGACGAGTTCATCGTAAGTCGAAAAGAGCTGCTCCTTAGTAAGATGTTCGGCTGAGAAAACTATTCTGTCAAGCAAATCGGAGTTGATGACTTCCGATCCGACAGAACTTTCTTTCACCGCCAGAAGATCGCGAACCCACGATATTGCAATTCCTATGGCATCAAGGGCCAAGTCCCTGTCCTTCGATAGCTCTGCTGACAGCTCCAGATTAGCACGAATTCCGACACTTTGGGAGTCCGCCAGCATGTCGATCATTTGTCGCCTGAGGTCCAGGAAATGGGATGCGCTCATTTCCAAGGCGCGGGCCACACTTCCACCTGACGTAGCGGCGACTAATGCGACCTTCTCAGGATCCAAGCCTTGCCGTTCCAGAATTTCCGCTAATATGTCGTTTCTAATAGGTCCGAATCTTATGCGACGACATCGGGACCTGACTGTGGGCAATAGTAGAAAAGGCTTGGAAGTCACCAATATCAAAACCCTACCGGCCGGCGGCTCTTCCAGGGTCTTCAGGAGAGCGTTCTGCGCGGCGCGGTTCATGCTGTGGGCATCATCTACAATGGCTACCCTGTAAAATCCTTCAATCGGAGCGAACTGGAAAAAGCTTTGAATCTGTCTCACTCGGTCGATGCGTATCATGCCTCTCAAGGGCTTCTCAATAATAAAGTCAGGGTGTTTTTCCTCACATATTCGGCGGCAGACGGGACAGGAAGCGCTGGAATCGTCCTGTGGGTGCGGACAGTTGAGCATCGCGGCAAATCTAACCGCCACCAATTTCTTTCCGATCCCCTCAGGACCGGAAAAAAGATACGCATGAGCAGGACGTGCTCCGGCAACAGTTTGCCTGAGCAAATTCAAAATGCGTTCGTGTCCAAGCGGAGGAGGATTCATAGACAGAATCGTGGCCGGCAGTTATTTACCCTCCACGTTTGACGGGAAAATAACGGTCGAGTTCCAGAACCAAGGGTGTGGCGACGAAAATTGAAGAATATGTTCCAAAAATTATTCCTACGATGAGCGCCCAAGCAAAATCTCTGAGGGCGGTAGTTTCGAAGACCAGAAAAGCCACTACGGAAAGCATGGTAAATCCACTCGTAAGCAGGGTCCGGGAAAGCGTCTGATTAATGGATGCGTTAAAGACCTGAATAAGAGGCTGCTTTTTCATCGTTCTTAGATTCTCTCTTATTCTGTCGCAGACAACGATGGTGTCATTGACATCATAACCTATTATTGTCAGCATTGCGGCAAGAATGGTGAGATTGAATTCCTTGCCGGTCCAGGCGAAAAATCCATAAACAATAAGCAAGTCGTGAACAAGGCAAAAGATGGCGCCCAAACCCATCGTGAATGTGAAACGGAATGCCATGTAAATGAGGAGTAGACCGAGGGCAATAACTGTGGCCCAGATTGCGGATTCCTGAAGGTCCTTCCCGACCTTTGGCCCCACTGCCTCAAGGCTGCGTATTTCTGTGGCGCCTTTACCGAATTTGTTGTCCAACAATTCTTTTATACGTTGCGAAAGTTTGTCGGTTCCTTCTTTAGGCAGCTCCATCCGAATCACGAATTCTTCGGTAGTGGCTGAGAATTTCTGGACTACAAGATTTTCCCCGAGAGGCGCCAGAGCCTCTCTCACATGATCCGTGTCTACCGTTTTGTTGAAACGCACCTGGGCCAAAACGCCGCCGCTGAAATCAACGCCAAGATGCACATGGCCTTTGATTGGAATGGATAACAAAGACAAAACCAGGCATACGGTGGTAAACGCATATGCGTAGTATCGATTTCCAAGAAAATTTATATTCGTGTTCGGTTTTATTAACTCCACCGGTCTTATCCTTTGAAATTTAATAAATCATTCTTGAAACATGCCGGGTCTCGAACTTTACCGGCAAATACCTTAGATGCTCAGTTGCTTGATGCGCTTAACATCAAAGAAGAAATCAAAAATAGTACGGGTAAGGAAATAGGCCGTAAATAGAGAGATCACAAGACCTATGCATAAAGTAACCGCAAAACCCTTTATCGGCCCTGTGCCAAACTGGATGAGGGGAAGAGCCGCCAAGATGTTTGTGACGTGTGTGTCCAAAATAGTTATAAACGCCTTGGTATATCCATTGTCCATCGCAGCTCTAGCTGATTTTCCCGTTCGAAGTTCCTCTCTCACCCTCTCGAATATCAAGTATGTTCGCATCAATGGCCATACCTATTGTCAGAGCGACTCCGGCAAGTCCCGGAAGGGTGAGTGTGGCCCGCAATCCAGGCGAAACCATGACCGCCATGATTAATAGCAGGTTTGTGACCAGAGCAATGTCCGCTACAATTCCGGACCATCTGTAATATATGGCCATACCAATAGCGATAAGAATTATTCCCAGCAATATCGCATTGCGGCCGAGGCGAATCGAATCCTCACCCAATGACGGCCCAACGTTTCGCTGGTCCAGAATTTTTACCGGAGCGGGTAAGGAACCGGCGCGAAGAACCAGCGCAAGATCATGCGCTTCTTCGGCTGTGAATGTTCCTTCAATTATAGCGGCCCCACCGGAGATCCGGTCCTTTATCACAGGCGCAGAGTAAATTCTGTTGTCCAAGATAATTGCAAGCTTCTCTCCGACATGCTCCCCGGTTATTCTCTCGAATGCCTGGGCTCCCTGTCGATTAAAATCCATGTGGACGATCATTCGACCCATGTTGTCCGGATGGACCTTTGCATCGGTGATTACGTCCCCTGTCAGAAGGATCTGCTTCTTCAAAAGCAACGGAGTACGAGTGACTGTGCGTGTTTTAGGATTTCGGCGCATCTCGTAAAGGACTTCATCACCCGCGGGGACATCTCCTTTGAGCGCGGCGCTTAAGTCACCTTTTTCGTCCACCAACTTGAATTCCAGCCGCGCAGTTCTCTTGATGATTTCTATAGCCCTGTTAATATCCTCCGCCAATCCGGGCAATTGAACTATGATTCTGTCAGTTCCTTCAATTGACACATCAGGCTCGGCCACGCCGAATTGATCGACACGATTCCTAATGGTGTCCACGGCCTGACGCACAGCCCTTTGATCGGTGGATTCAACTATTTTTGGATCAAGTTGAAGCTGGATTTCAAAGCCCTTGTCAGAGGGTCCTGAAGAAATTTTCTTGAAATTCTGCAGCTTATCTAGAACTTTTGCGTCAAACACAGGTTCCTGATCGGGGTCCTTCAAATAAACCGTCAGGCCGGTAGCGGAGGTCCGGAGGACATCATTATACCGGATCTTTACGTCCGGGTCCTTCATCAGGGACGATGTCTCGGAAACGGCTTGATCCACAAGCGCTTCCACAGCCTTTCCCGCTTCGACTTCGAGCACCAGATAAAGGCCGCCTTGGAGGTCAAGTCCTAACCGGACCGGGTTGTTCGGCAGGTATTTTGCCCACCACTGAGGCACCGGTCCGAGGGTAGGATAAACCAAGAAGAGACTGGCTGCCAGGACGGCCGCTATTAACACGATACGCCATTGTAGGCTCTGCATCATCTTTGCGTACTCCTAATTAAGTCGGCTCTATAGCGGAAGTGGAGGAGGCGATCCCTGCTATATGCGATCTCGCTACACGCACTCGCACCTTGTCCGCGATCTCCAAAGTGACCACCTGGTCGGAAATGGCGGCTATCTTCCCGTACAGTCCGCCCTGCGTGATCACCGAGTCGCCTTTCTTAAGGTTCTCCAGCATTACTCTCTGATCTTTGGCCTTCTTTTGCTGCGGCCTTATCAGTAGAAAATAGAAGACCACGAAAATCAATATCATGGGCAAAAAGCTCAGGAGAGTGTTCATATCACCGCCCTGGCGCTGGCCCCCCAGCGGGCATGGCATAAGCCATATCAATCATCGGTTTCCTCCATATTTGCTCTAAATTCCGCTGCGAAATAATTGAGCCGGTTCGTCTCGACCGCTTTTCGAATACTCTCCATCAAATCCATGTAAAAAACAAGATTATGGACCGTCGCCAGCCGCAGGCCCAAGATCTCCTTTTCCAGGAATAGGTGCCTCAAATAGGCCCTTGAATAGTCTCTACATAACGGACATTCGCAGCGGGAATCTACGGGGAGTGAGTCATCACTGTAGCGGGCGTTTCGTATGTTCAATGGTCCGCGGGAAGTAAAAAGCATCCCGTTCCGGGCATTGCGGGTGGGAATCACGCAGTCGAACAGATCCACCCCTCTCAAAACTCCGTCCAGTATGTCCTGGGGTTTTCCAAGTCCCATGGCGTATCGAGGAGCCGTTTCCGGGAGCAAAGGAACGGTCACCTCAATCATCTCGACCATAGTCTCACGAGGTTCCCCGACGCTCAGGCCGCCGACGGCATATCCGTCCAGTCCTAATGAACCGAGGCCGAGGGCGCTCAGTCTTCTCAGGTCCGGGTACACCGACCCTTGTACTATGCCGAACAAGGCAGGGTCAACCCTTTTTTTGGCTTGCCGGCATCGCTCGGCCCAGCGAGTGGTTCTGTGTACGGCCTCTTCCGCTTCTCGTTTTTCGACCGGATAGCCTTTGACGTCGTCGAGGCACATTATGATGTCAGTTCCCAAAGATTCCTGCACGTTAACGCTGAGTTCCGGCGTGAACATATGAGAGCTTCCGTCGATGTGTGACTGAAACAGGACCCCTTCATCAGTGACTTTCCGCAGCCGTGCAAGGCTGAAAACCTGGAACCCTCCGCTGTCGGTGAGTATCGCGCCCGGCCAGTTCATGAACTCATGAAGCCCCCCCAACTGTTCTACCAGTTTGTGGCCCGGTCTCAGGTACAGATGATACGCGTTGCCAAGTATCAGCCTATATCCGATATCCCAGACTTCCCGAGCGGAAACCGTTCTAACCACCCCTCGTGTCCCGACCGGCATGAATGCGGGGGTGCGCACCTGCACGCGTCCGTTGGTTAATACGCCCGACCGGGCCAGGCTCGCGGCATCTTTATGGATAATATTGAATCCAAAACTCATGATAGGATCGCTGGCCTCAATCATTCCGGTTGATGGTGATTCCTACGTCCAATGAAGGCAATGCCGCTGATCTTGAACAAATCCATTTATGTGGTTCCAGTCTCCCGGTCGGATATAGGAAAGTATACGTGGAAAATTGCGCCTATGCCCAGCTCGCTTTCCACCCTGATATCACCACCCATCTTTTTAACGATGCCATAGCATATGGAAAGTCCCAGGCCAGTGCCTTGCCCAACCGGCTTAGTTGTAAAAAATGGTTCAAATACTCGCATTAGATTTGCTTCGGGTATCCCGGGACCATCATCGGCCACATCTACGACGACAGTGTTGTCATCAACTCTGCTGGTCACGGTGATGACTCCTCCTTTGTCGCCCACGGCGTCCAGGCTGTTGTTAATCAAATTAAGAAGAACTTGCTGGACTTCTGACTGTGAAACATTTACCAATGGAAGCGCTGTCTTTAAGATTCGTATTAATCTCTACATTGTTGTAATGCGCTCTCTGCTGGCATAAATCCACTACCTCTCTAATCAATTCGTTCAGTTGGGTGGACTTTACAGTGGGATCCGTTTTCCTGGCAAAACTCAAGAGCTTGTGTGTAATCTCCTTGCAGCGCCTGCCCTGGGTTTGCATTCTGTTCAGAGATTTATTAAATTCGCCCAGGTTTGGCCAGGACTGGAGTTCTTCTTCCTCCAACAAGTCTTGCATCCAACCCGCCTCCTGCAACATTATGCCCAAGGGATTGTTGACCTCATGGGCCACTCCGGCCGCCAATTCGCCGAGTGAGGCCAGTTTGCCCGCTTCGATTAACTGCTGATTGATTGCTTGCTTTTCGTGGGCTTCCTGAGCAATGTGCGTTACCATTTGTCTGGACAGGAATATGCTTGCTACGGCTATGCCGAGAATGCCAAGGAAAAACACAAATATAGCGGACCTGCGGGCCGCATACAAGTCCGCGTAGGCTTCTTTCGCGTCTTTGATGATGAACCAAGACCCAAGCCCCATCATTCAACCGTGTCATGAGATCAAGGAACTCATTCCCTTCACTGTCGGCCTTTTCGATAATTCCCACCTCCTCGTCCGATCGTGCCTTTGAGGCAAGAAAATTCAGATAATCGTCCTTGGACAGAATCGCTTCCGGGTTGAACTCTCGTCTGTAACTCCCCATCCTTGTTGAGAATAAAGGCGGACCCGACAGGATCGGAGCCTATTTTTTCCACCAACGTTTTGAATGACTCAAAATTAATCGTGGCCCGCAAAATCCATTTTTCTCCGCCATGCTCTAGTCGAACTGCTAAGGCCAGATGAGGAGAACCTCGAAGACCGTAGAACACGTCGCTCACATAATGATCTTTCCCGAGCGCCTTCTTGAACCATTCAGCCTCAGAATAATCCGCATTCTGCAGCTTGTAGGGTCCGGCATACGCGACTTGTTTGCCACTACCGTTTACTACGCCGAGATCCATGAAGGATGGGCCGTATTCTTCTTGGAGAACAGCGAGTCGATCTCTCAGGAAGGACGCGTCATTGAGTTGATCAAAAGTAAACGACTTTGCCTGTACTCTCAGTGCGCCGAGCCTTTCAGTCAGGAAATTTTCAATAGTTTGGCGGTGCTTGGCAATCCGTAGCTTCGAATTATTCAGGACCTTTTCTCGATAGGAAACTTGAAAATAGTGGCGGGTGATGGCAGATATGAGGATCAGCGGGACAGCCGACACAATTATGATTACAATAACCATGTTCCTACGCAGAGATCTGTAATAGCGCTTTATCTTGATCGCTTTCGTGCTTCATTGGACTCTTTTGTCTCATTCCGCCTGTCCAGCTTCTGAAATTAGCAATGGCCAATCACTATACTATAAGCCTCTGGCTCCTGTGAGATCGGCGCTCGAGAGATCAACCCGATCCAATACTGCTTGCGCCAAATTCGCCCCCGTCAAATCAGCGCCATCCAGGTTTGCTTCACTGAGGTTCGCTCCTGACAAATTGGCGCCGGCGAGAATCGCTCCCCACAGTGTGGCTCTGTTAAGCTTTGCCCCGGCCAAGTCTGCTTCCGTGAGTGTGACCTTGAACAATCTCGCGGCCGACAGATCGGCTGAAGAAAGATCAGCTCTGAACAGCACCGCGTTAGATAAGTCAGCGCCGGACAAATCGGCGTCTATTAGCCTGGCTCCGCTTAGTCTTGCCCGTATAAGCTTGGCTCTGGAGAGATTGACTCTGTGGAGATTAGCGCCGGATAAATCGACATCTCTCAAATTGGCCTTAGACAGATTAGCCCATGCCAGCCTTGCGTTTGAGAGATCTGCCATCAGCAGGTTCACGCCGGACATCTGCGCGCCGGACAAATCAGCTTCTGACAAATTTGCCTTGTAAAGATTGGCTCCCGTAAGATTAGCCTCAGTAAGAAAAGCTTTGGTCAGACGACCTGTCAGAATTTTCGCGTCCGATAGATCTGCTCCGGTTAAATCACTCCCCTCCAAATCGGCTTCATACAGCCTAGCCTCAGTCAAATCGGCCTTTGTGAGCTTAGTCCCGCGGAAGACGCCATGCCCCAATTGTGCGCCTCGCAAATCCGCGCCGGCCAGGTTGCCAGCGGATAAATCGACGCCTAATTTCACCGCTTCTTCTACCAACTCTTTTAACGAGTCGGCCTCGCCCGTGAAAATGATCTCAGCGGTGAAACGATTTCTGATCAAGTTCAATCGAATTCCCCCGTTCGCCGCCTTAATATACCTTCTTCCCGAACATCCACCATAATTGCACGTTGAACCCCTCTCAAACCGGTCCGCCAAACTTTCGGAAGCGGGGCAAGTCCACAATGGCAAATCCCAGGACGAAGATGCAGTATGTTAGCGCAGAAAATCGTCTAATTGGCGGCGTCATCAAAAATTCCCCGACGATTTATCGCCTTAACTAAACACGCCGGTCAGCACAAGATAGATGTTTGTTTGCATTATGCTGAATGGCTCAAGATTTAACAATATTTATAAACAAAAGATCGAGGATTGAAAACCACTTGTCCAATCCTCGATCTACTTGCCTACATGACTGCTGAAAAGACTATGCGCCAAGTAAAGGAATTATCTGTTGGCCTTCTTTATTCCAAGGGCGTCATTGGAAACGATCATCTTCATGATGTTATGGGAACCTTCAAGTATTTTATAGACTTTGCCGTCTCGCAGAATTCGGGCAATGGGATATTCATTGGAGTATCCGTAAGCGCCCAGGACCTCCAATGCCAGATCCGGCACCGTGTCCGCAGCGCGCGAGGCGTAGAATTTCGCCAGGCATGTCTCACGCATATTGTTGACTAATCCGCGGTCTTTCTGAATTGCGCATCGCCACACCAACGCCCTGGCAGCCTCAGTTTCAGCCACCATCTGTGCGATCACTTCCTGGACCATCTGGAATTCCGCGATAGGACGGCCGAATTGGTTACGCTCATTGGCGTACTTGATGGCAACATCCAAGGCGGCCTGACATGTGCCGACCGCTCCCGCTGCGGCAGACAGCCTGGTGCTGATCAATTCTTTCATTAAGCTCCCGAAACCGTCACCTTCTTGTCCTAAAAGATTGGCGGCAGGCACTTTCACATCTTCCATGATGACTTCGCCCGTCGGGCAGGCCCAGATTCCAAGTTTGTTAGGTATAGCAGGAGCGGAAACGCCGGGCGAATGCATGTCCATCACAAAGGCGCTCATGCCTTTGTGTTTGGCTTTCCTGTCCGTCATGGCGAAAATAATCGACATATCCGCAACGGGCGCCCATGTGATCCACATCTTGCGGCCGTTAAGAACATAGTGATCGCCATCTTTTACGGCCGTAGTGGACATGGCGGCCGTGTCAGAGCCGGCGTCGGGCTCGGTTATCCCAAAGCAGCCTATCATCTCGGCAGACATAAGAGCGGGGATGTATTTCCGCTTAAGGTCTTCGCTACCCCATTTGAGGATCGACATCGCGGTCCCCATGGTTTGCATGTTGAATCCGACTCTGAGAGAGCCCGAGACCCTGCCGATTTCTTCGGTAACTATGGCGTGAGCCAGGTACCCCATTCCGTTCCCGCCGTACTCCTCGGGGACCGGGCAGCCGAACAAACCTAGTTCGGCCATCTTGGTCACCAGCTCGCGCTGAAAACGATGCTCGTTCTCATCCGCGTCCGCGACAGGCGCAATCTCATTGTCGGCAAATTTCCGAACGGTGTCCCGGAGCATTATATGCTCCTCACTCAACTCCACATCGTACTCGTCACTCATAATCCAATCTCCTCCCGGAACATTACTCCGGAACTATCCTTATTCTTACAGAAGAAGGAAAGTGGGGGCCACTTGATAAGGTCCGCCTCCGGATGAGGCGAACAGCCGCCCCTCCGCCTTGATCCGAAAAAGTCGTCAGCCGTAAAGAAATCCAGCGTGTATTATTAGCAAATTAGCAAAGAAACCGTCAAGAAGTAACGCTCGGTATGTTGACGCCGACGGGTCGGATGCGTCAGAGAGGTAGCCGGCAGGTTGTATGTCCGGGTCGCTGAGCGAAAAGAGGCAAAGGCCAAGGTAGGTGCGACTGGCGAGTCGCCCTGTTTGCAGATAATAACCTCCTGTGGGTTCTGCGCCCGAGGCATTGGTCGCCTTCCGGGTGGGGCATTGCGCAGTGGCCACAGTAGCTCCTGGACCATGACCGGCAAGATGCCGGTCCTACTGTTCTTGGCTCCCGCTGTGACTATCGCCAAGAGGGTCCGTGCATAGCGGCCACGCCTCCAAAGGCGGCAAGGGCCGCTCATATCTAGGGGTTTTTGCGGGGGGCGACGAGGGGAACTTTTTGTCCCGTGTTCTGCGCGGGATTCCTCCAGCCGCTCTTTTCACCCTTTGAGCGGGCGAGCAGGATGATCATGAAGACTACGCCCACCAGTACCGCGAGCCACAGTGTGCAGAGTCTGATAAGGATCACTGCCGGCAGCCCATCCGCGTAGGAGATTCCCATGAATTTAAGGATGCCGATCATGCTGGCCTCAGTCCCCCCGATCCCGCCGGGCAGCATGGATAATGCCCCCACAATGGTGGAGAAACAGTAGGCGAAGTTCGCTTGCAGGAAGGTGGAGTGCAGTCCGAGCCCATCCAGTGTCAGATAGAGTGAGATCGATTCCATTCCCCACGCGACGGTTGACACTAACAGCCCGACAATAAAGATTCGTGGTGTCATCAGGTCGCGACCCGCGGTCAGAATTCCGAGAATTCGGCCGCTGATCCAGGTAAGAAACGAGATCCGTCCGCAGAGTTCGAGGACCGGCCTATAGACTCTTTCCATACAAAGAAAAATCCCTCCGGCAATCACCGCTGCCGCGCAAAGAAGAAACAGATGGCGCCAGCCGCTGAACAGAACCAAAGAAAACGATCCCAGAAGCAAAACACCACAGAGGTCCATGAGGCGTTCCATCATGACAATGCCGACGACTCGAGTCGCGGGCACTTCGTAATCCTGCTTAAGGAATACCGCCTTCACGGCTTCGCCTATTTTTCCTGGGGTGCCGGTGAGCGCAAAGCCGGCCAGGAATGCGGCTATTGAATATCCGAGAGGAACGGCGTCACTGCCTTGCCTCAGGTAATAATGAAATCGCCACCCCCTCAGCAGCCAGCCGATCAGCACGAGGCCGAGGACCTCCATTAACACGGTTATCGGAAATCTCAGCAAAGACGCCATAATGCTTCTGTAATCCGACGCGAAAGTGGCCGCGGCATACAGGGCGACCCCGGCAATGACGAAGACCAATATAGATCGAATAACGCGCGGAGACGCCAACGATGACGGTCTCTCCAGGACGGCCGGCTGCGGGGGCTTCTCGTAGTTCTTTAGAGTTTCGCTTTGTGGAATCGTTTGCATTTGTGATTTATGAGAGAGGGAAATGGCGCCGGCAGACTATTCGCGGTTCGGGAAGTAAATGCATTTGCTGCTGAAGATACTCCATGACTGATCCAATTGTTGTTTGAGGCCCTGAATGTACCGAGTCATCTGCGGGAAATTAGGGTCTTTGGGATTCATCATGATGGCGCGTCGGTACTCGGCCGCGTATCTATACCAATTCGCTTGCCAGGTTCTTTCCAGCGCCAGGCACTCACCGTACTCGGGGTTAGTCAGATCGCCCCGAAACGCGTACTCTCCGGGCGCCTGCTGCTGCTGTTGAGCCGGAGGCCCCGGAGCGAGCGGTTGCATGGGCTGCGCAGGCTGTGGCTGGGATAAGCAGGCGCAGGCTGCGCCTGTGGATAACCCGGCGCCTGACACCAAGCCTGCATCGGCATGGCGCCAAACACCACGCCCAACACCAGCGCCGCTAACGATGGCCTGACTGACAGAGCTTTGACAAAGCGACAGATCATGGCCGCTCCCTGCTACGGCATATTAATAAAATTGATGAGTTGTAGTCAAGCTGCAAAAAGATTGCTGTGTCCGGAGAGGTCGGATTACTGTATCGCCGCGCTTCAAAGAACGCGTTGAGCATCAAGCGCTCTTCAGCAGGGGTCCCTAAAAGTGATTGCAGCGCCCCGTCCTGTTCTATAGATTAGTGCTGTCTCATTGCTCAGAGTGACTTATGCGTTTGGATCTGCTGTGGCGCCACGAAGGGTAACACCGACTACGGAGGCTGGCGATGACAAAGACCTTGAACAAATTCACGGGCCGATGGCGCATCCTCGAAATGGAGATGTGGGACAAGGATTTCATCGATCTTGTCGGAGAAGGGCATATCACCTTCGACCGAAAGAATGGTGGGGAACTTCATTTCTGGGGCCGTTGATTGCAGTCTGGACTGCCGCATTGAGAAGGTCAGGGAAGCGGGAACGGATCGAATTCTCATTTGTTGGCGAGGACGAAGGGGAAGAAGTCTTCGGCCGAGGGTGGGCCGTGCTGGATGGAGACAAGCTGCGGGGCCGGATCTACTTTCACCACGGAGATCAGTCCGGATTCGTTGCTGAAATATCCTGAGATCTGCGTTCCAAAAATTCTGCAAGATCGCCAGGACTCCACGCGCCGTAACGGTGGAACTTTTCCGGTCAAGGCCTACGAGATAGCGGATCCCGAGAAATACAAAGAGCCCAGGAGAAGTGGACTGAGACTTAACTTATTTGCAGTCGAGGCAAAATGGAGTACACTCTAACTCAACACGCGCGGAACGCTTTGACTAAACGCAAAATCACACTGGAATGGCTGGAGCGTACTCTAGCCAATCCAACGCTGATCGAACCCGACTTGATAGATCGGACCCTGGAGCATAGGCTGGCAGCAATAGCGGAGCACGGAAATCGCGTGCTTCGGTGATCGTAAGTACGTCGGCAGATCCAATCCGAGTGGTGACGCTGTTTTTCGACCGCAAGATGAGAGGCAGACTATGAAACTCAAAATTGACCGCGAAGCCGATGCGCTTTATCTCACACTTGACGATTCTGATGTTATCGAGTCCGAAGAGGTGTCGCCCGGGATTATCGTGGACTACAACTCGGACGATCAAGTCGTCGGCATAGAGATGCTCTATCTTTCAAAGCGGACGCCCAAGCTCGATACGGGAAAGCTCATGTTCGAAACCGAACCCTCGTTGGACGCGCAATAGCTCAAGGGCTCCTGCGCTCATCTGTTCTTTGAGAGACCTCCCCCAACTATTGACAACCCCTCTCCTCAGAACCAAATTTCAGAGCAGAAGCGGGATTGCGCTTCGAAAGGGGTGAGCATCATGCCTTTTGAGAAAGGTTCGAGCGGAAGAATTTGACGCGCTGCACGACATGGGAAGATCGTTGGTCGACCGGGAACAACTGCACGGGATGGCGGTCGAGTATGAATTTGATGTATGCGCGTTTGATCGGTGGCGGCGCAAAGTGGCCGATCTCCTGTTTTCACACGGTGGCTGCGATGATCTGTACTACCAACGTTTCTCCAAAGAAGTAGTGGATCCGAATATTCGTAGCCTGGAACAAGGTCTGCGTATCCTTGCCGCAGCGCGGGATGACGTCGAAAGACTGAAAGTATCGGCCCAACGCGCAATTGTCGGACAAAGGAAAACGTCCGAACGCCCGAGCGTCAGCTATCATTAAAACAGGAGCCAAGGGAAAAACTCTTTTGCAAAAGAGTTTTCCCCCTGGAACCCTCTTTCAGAAAACTCTTATATGTTTGCAGCGACGCGCCTGACTATGCGTCATCAACGGCCACAAACTATAACATAATAGAACTGTAGGAGTTTTTAGGGAGGGGTCTGGGGCCACTCGGCGTGGGGCCAGTAATGCGCCGAAAATGCCACGCCGTTGATCAACGTTGCATCTGCTTGAGCCTCATTTATCGCCGTGCGCGGAGCACTTTTTGCAAAAACGTCCTCCCCAGAACTTTCCTAAAAATCCTATGGCTGTTACGGCGGGGGTCCGGATTGGTAGGTGGTTTCGGGTATTCGTAATACCAAGTAATAGAGAGCCGCTATCAGCATCAGAATCAGCACTCCGGACCAAACTATGTCCGTGGGAAAATGACCGCCTTGAACCAATCTGGCGATTCCCGCCGCAGTCCCGAATGCGATGCCGCCGGTGAGACCGATCACCGAAATTACAGGGTGCAGCGGATAAAATGCCACCACGGAAGCCACCGAATAGCCCATGGCGCAATGGCCGCACGTGAAAGATCTTCCTTGTCCCGGGCCCTGGGGCTCCCAGACCCTCCTGTATTCTCGATCACCGCCCATATGCACTAGCTCTGACGGTCGCGGTCTACCCCAGCCCGGCTTGAGAATCCCATTGACCAACAAGCCCGGTCCGAGAATGGCGGTTAGTATTACTACCAGAGAGGGTTTGAAGTACCGCGCGAGGGACTTTTCCCAATTTCGCCGCCACGCAGAGCGCGAGAGCGAGCGCTGCGAGTATCCAGGTTGGGTATTCTCCATATTTGTACAAAAAGGCCCACGGCTGCTCGTACCTAAGGAACCAGCCTTTGTAAATGCCGGCCGCCTTATAGAATTGTTCAGACCATTGGAGGTCCCACCCGGTGAGGTCGAGCACAGCGGTGACTAGCAGTCCAAAGACAAAGAGGCCGAAGATAATTGCCAGCCCCCTCAAACGAGGTTTTTCATAAAACATCAGCCTTCTCTGCGTTCTTCGCGCCTGCCCCGGACTCTGATCCGGGGATCTTTGCGATTAATACCACTTGCTTTCCGAGGGCCTGTTCCCCAATCAGAAACCTACGCCCAGCCACAATATAACAATTAGCGCCAGGGCTATCAGACCGACGTACAATCCGTATCTCTTTCTCTGAAAAAGCATATCACACCTCCGAACAATTTTCGGCTTGTACCATTTAGATGATTGCGGAAACGTCCGGATTCAGCCCTCAAGTCAATACCTATGGCGATTCCAGCGCCCGTGCTTTACTGCTCAAAAGGGCCAAATCTCGGGATCAGCAGTATGCTTGCTGCGGCGGTCATTATGTCCATCGGTATTCCCATGCGCAAGAAATCTGTGAAGCGGTATCCTCCCGGGCCCCAAACCATGAGGTGGGTCTGATTCGCTATGGGGCTGGCAAATGCCAGGGACGCGGACATCATAATCGAGATGGCAAACGGCGCGACGTTTACGCCCAGGGATTGGGCCGTCGACATTGCTATGGGAAAGATCAGCACCGCTGCTGCCGCATGACCGACTACTTCGGTGAGGATTAAGGTCGTAATATACACCATGGTCAAAGCCGTCCAAGGATTCGAGCCGGCAAATCCGATAAGGCCGTTGGCGATAACCTCTGCCAGCGCCGGTCTTCAGCAAAGCCTGTCCCAGACCTATGGACGCCGCAATGGTCAAGAGGACCTCTGTGTCGATGCTGGATCGAGCGTCAGATCCGCTGACACAGCCTGTCATGATCATGAAACCGGCGGCCAGCATGGCGGCTTGCAGCATGGAAAGCCACTCCAACGTAGCCAACACCACCATTCCTCCAAGTATGATAAGAGCCACCGGCGCTCGCTCGTGACGGGGAGGGCTGGAGTCCTCTATTGGGCTCACCAGATAGAAATCCCTTGTATATCTGTACTCTTCGAAGAAGGAGGGACGGGCCTCCAGCAGAAGCGTATCGCCAGGCAGGAGGACCACGTCGCCGACCTTGCTTTTGAGAAGCGTTCCATGTCTGGCCACGGCAAGCACTACGGCATTGTAGCGTGCCCGGAAACGCCCTTGCCTGATGGAGCGGCCTACCAGCGGGGAGCCGTGAGAAACTACGGCTTCGAGCAATGATCGGTCGCTGCGAGGTGGCCTGAGTTTGAATACTTGCTCTGTCGCCGGCATTAATCCCTTTATTTTCTGAAGATCCACGGCCCCGTTAACAGCGCCCACAAACAGCAGCCGATCATTGCCCTCCAGCAGTTCCTGATTTGAGACCGCAGACAGCACATGACCGCGTCGTTCGATCTCGGCAAGGTACATGTTAGGCAAATTTCGGAGACCCGCCTCCTCGACGGTTTTGCCATCGAGTCTGCCACCCGGCTGCACAATCATTTCGACGGTGTATTCCCGCGTGTTCTCGATGAAGCTGATTCCCGGCCGGCGATCCGGCAGCAGCCATTTGCTGAACAAGATCATGAAAGCAAGGCCGAGTATGCTGACAGGCACGCCGACCCAGGCAATGTCGAACATGCCCAAGGATGGCGCTTTTGCCTGAGACATCAACAGTCCATTGACGATGAGGTTCGTGCTCGTGCCTATGAGCGTCCACATTCCAAGCAGCGAAGCGTAACTGAGCGGAATCATGAATTTGGACACAGGCAAATCGTGTCGCCGGCACCATTGTTCGACCGCGGGTATCATAATCGCCACTTGAGGTGTATTGTTGGTAAATGCGCTTACGACTGTGGTAGGGACTTGCAGGCGCAGTTGAGCAGTCAGCATTGACCGCGGTTTTCCAAGCAGATAGTCAACAATGACCACCGTCAAACCTGTCCGGTCAATTCCTACCGCCACAATATACAAGACGCCCACCGTCACCATGCCTTCGTTTGCGAGGCCTGAGAGCGCTTCACTGGGAGACAGAACGCCGGTGATGAGCAGCAGTGTGACTCCACCCATCAGGACTGTATCCGGTCCGATCTTAGTGAGCGCTAGGAATCCGAGCATTACCACTACAACAGATAGTGCAAACCATGCTTCGTAGCCCATACAGGCGCTCCTCATTTCCCCTTACGGCTTGTGACGCGTTTTACGTTAATTATTAACCAATTTTTTTTTCAGGCGTCCATGAGCACTCATGAACACCGTTGATACTACAAAGATACTGCAATTTCACGCGAGACGTCATCCACCACGAGCAAAATCAACAGCGGCTAATTAACAAAATTGCCTCGCAGTACAAAGAATAAGGCCCGACAATTTTCCGGTCAAATGAGATTTTCGCGGAGTCGGTAACAAAGGAAATCTTTACCACAGAGATCGCTGAGAATGTCATCGTTAAGAGTAGAACAGTAGAATAGGCGTCTCGCCTGCCTGCAGCTAACCGGCAGGACCTTCCGGTATGTTCTGAATTCGGTAGCAGCGGATAGTGTCCTGGGACACTACCGTAATTTAGCCGATATTGACCCGGCGCTGCCGGTCTGGTAAAAAATAAAGGTTGTGGAATGGATATTCTCCCGGAAGGAACAGATTATGGCCGTACAAAAACGTCCCATTTCCGTCGAGGGACACAAGAAATTGAAAGAAGATATAGACCGTTTGATGCGTATAGAACGCCCAAGTGTAATTAAAGAGATCGAAATAGCCATCGGGCACGGAGATCTTTCGGAAAACGCCGAATATACCTATGCTAAAGAGAAACAGGCCCTTTTAGAAACCCGCATAAGGGACCTTCAGGACCGACTTGCCTCATCGGAAATTATTGACGTCGAGAATCGTCCCCCATCCGACAAAGTCATTTTCGGGAGCCGCGTGACCATCGAGGACGTTGATACTAATGAAAAAAAGATATACCGGATTCTCGGGCAAGACGACGCGGATATTGGACAGGGGATAATTTCGGTTGATTCCCCCTTGGGCAGCGCTCTTATCGGCAAGCAGGAGCAAGACTTCGTGGAAGTTAAGACACCCAACGGAGTAAGAGAGTACGAAGTCCTGGAGATTGCCTGATTAGCCTGAGCGGTCAATTGTAATGTCCTGCAATAAGAATATCTCCCCCCTCTTCCTTCCCTCTCCCGCCAGGGGAGAGGGTTTCAAATCCCCCTCCCTCGACGGGAGAGGGTAGGGCGGGGTGTCTTTGTGGCGGAATTCAAACAGGTTACCACAGATCCATGCCAACCACGCATAAAGAGCAACGGCGAGTCCTGATCCTGTGCGATTTTGACGGGACAGTTTCCACCAAAGATACGGTCAGCCGCCTTATCGGTAAGCACATCACTTCGCCGGAGTGGCGCTTCCATGTAAAGCGATATTTTCGGGATGAAATCGGGTCCAAGGGAGTCTATGAGGCCGTGGCGCCGCACATGCGGATGACCCGAAGTGATTTGGAGGATTTCGTCAGGAAACATGCCGCGTTGGACCCCGGGTTTCCGGGCTTCCTGGAATGGGCTGATTCCCGAGGGATAGGTGTCAAAATTGTGTCGGACGGGTTCGACGCGACAATAGCGACACTTTTTCGTAACCACGGAATCAACGGTCTCGAGATATTCGCCAACAACTTGATATTAGATGAAAGCGGTCAAGTTACGATCCGCAGTCCTCATTTCAACCCTGATTGCGGCATATGCGGAACGTGCAAGCTTGCCATCCTGAGAAAATTTCGAGCTGATTACGATAGAATAATCCTCATTGGAGACGGCGACTCGGATCGTCATGCCGCGAAAGAAGCAGATACGGTCCTCGCGCTCCATGACCTGTTCGTCTATTGCGCCGGTCAGGGTATCCCGGCAGTAAGAATTGAAAGATTCGGAGAGGTCCCCTGCCTCCTGACGAGAAGGATCCGGGCCGTCGCTTTCGATATGGATGGGACCCTGGTAGACTCTCTGGACGGAATAGCTGAAGCTTTTAACCACATGTTTGCGCGCCTCGGGTACCCGGTGATGAATGTGGAAGAGGTGGTACGACTCACCTCGATTTCTTTGAGGGATTTTGTTCAAAGTTATTTGAAACCGGAAGAGGCCGAGGTGGGCGTCAAGATTTTTCGGGAATATTACGACAAGGTCTTTCGCGAAAAGACAAAGATGATACCCGGCGCCATGGAAACGCTCAATGCTCTTAACGGGACCATGCTCCAAGGGATAGTTACAAACAAACGCGGGAAATACGCGAGACTATTGGCCGAGCATTTCGGAATAGCGGACCGTATGTCTAGCATCATAGGAGCTGACGACGGCTTTAAAGCAAAACCGGCCCCTGACATGTTCCATGAGTTCGTCCGCTCGACCGGGAGCGCCAGTCGTGACACTATTTATGTCGGTGATGCTCCGATTGACATAGAAGCCGCGCATAATGCCGGCCTGGATGCCTTTGGAATAATCAGTCCCATTTTTTCAGGTGAGGAACTCGCGCTTCATCGTCCACGCCGTGTACTTGGCGACATCACGGAATTGCCCGCAGCGCTGGAACCCATTTTATAAGCTATAGTAATTCTGGCCCCTTATGGTGTGACAGTTGCAGGACCGGCTGTAGGGGCGACTGGCGAGTCGCCCTCTTGGTTCCGGGAGACGCCGGCCGGGAGTGTCATTGCGGGCGGAGCGAAGCAGTCTCCTGCGCGGAGGGGATTGCCACGGGCTACGCCCTCGCAATGACAATCCGCCCCCCGAATCGCACGGAGGCCGGTCGCTACCGGAAATTGCTCAAACCGTGAAACCCAATACCAGAGCGACCTACAAGAAAGACAAGAACTTTTATGGAACCTGCCGGCTTTGGCAATGTCAAATCAAAACATACCTGCCTACATGCAAAGTTACCGATTGGGAGGCCCCATTGTTCCTACCATACATGAGGGGCCTTTCCTTTTTGTATTGTAATATCAATAAGTTGGCAACGTCTGAAAATTGCCGTTGCCTAAACGGCGCCTAGGCGCCTCTGCGACATGCTTGAATCCTTTCACAAGCCGAAGTTCAGGTGGATCTGACGCAATCCACTTCATTGGTAACCACAGTTGTGAATCATTCTTGCAAGAGTAAAATTTTCTTGACATTTTTTTCCCTTGCGGGGTAACTTTGAATACGGTAACAAAGCGCCAATATCGATATTTTGTAATTTAATATCAATTTCTTATCCCTCGAGGGGAAGGTTTCTTAACCAGATCTAATGCGGCTCAAATGGGGTCCTCTGGGAGAGTCTCACATCCGACTCACTCACTAGTAGCTCAAATGTGCAGAACACAGCGCCCCGTTTGATCTAAGGAAAAGAACAAAAAAATCTGGGCAAATTCTGTCTCATCCCGTCTCGTGCTCTCGTTTGTAGAGCGTTGATGACGATTTTCTTGGTGGCCCCTGGTTGGCTCGCGTAGAAAATGGTCGCAACGCTGTTGTTATGGCGCCCGGGATTTGGGGAGAGGCTGTAACGTTTTGGAATACCGCGGTCAGTGATTATAGGAATTGGGAGATTGTGTAGGGCTGGCCGGCTCGCAATGAACAATCACCCTCCTGCAAAGTGTTTTTTCAACCCCCTACTCTCACGTGCAGCATTCACACCGATTATGAGACGCCGGAAAATACAAAACGAAAGGGGTCGAACAGTGAGAAGCAAAGGTTTGTCTTTCCTGCTGGCCGTATTCCTGGGCTGTTTTGGTTCGGGGCCACACAGGTTTACTCGCAGGGTTCCGACGCAATCGGCTGTCAGCCGGGCTATGAAACTCGACAAAGATTTTAATTGCGTTTCCTGCGAGTCACATGGCAAAATTTGGAACTCTGAATTCGGGGTTTGCGCCTGCCCTCCCTGTATGGCCGATACAAGGGACGGCGGTTGCGCCCCTTGCTCCGACAAGCAGGAATGTGTTGACGGCGTATGCGTTGAAGCGCTTCTCACGCCGCCACCTGTTGTCGGGCCCGAAATTCCCACAAGCCCCGGATTTAATGTTAATGTGGGTCGGGGCAGGATTGCGGCCATACAAGATCCCGAAGATGTTGATGAACTGCTGGTCCCCCTTGACGCCGGGGCTGACCCCGTGATCATACAGGGCGCGGGCGGTTTTGACCTCGGCGGGTTCGACATTTCCTCATTCGGAATCGGCCTGGTCGCGGGCGGAATAACTGCCATAGCCGCCAATTCCATCATGAACAACATCATCAATAATAATATCAATAATAATCAGCAAGTTATCAACAATGCCAACAACCAACTGTCGCAGGCCGAAAAAAAGATCAACGATCGTATCAAGCAACTGGAAAACAAGAAAAACCTTAGCCCCGCAGAAAAGCAAGAACTGCAAAATCTCAAAAACCTCCAGAAGAAGAATAACGACATCAAGAACAAGCTGAATGAAAAGGCAGAAAGACCTTGATAAGCAGAAGCAGAAGAACCTAAACGACAAGAATAAACTCGATAAAATCAACCAGAAATTGACTCCGGATGACAAGAAGAAACTTGCAGACGACAAGAATAAGCTGGCTGCCAATCAAGAGAAAGTTGATCCGGACAAAATTCGCCAGGACCAGTTAAAGAACAAGACCAAACCCTTGACCGACGCTCAAAAGAAGCAGCTTCAAGACAAGGCTAAACAAAAGCAGAATCTTGAGAACCAGAAGCTGAAAACGAAGCAAGAGGAACAAAAGCAGAGGTTTACACACAGCCGATCTGAAACAAAAGCAGGAGAAGCAAAAGCAGGAACAGCCAAGCAGCAACAACTTAGGCAGCAGCAGCAAAAAGAGCAGCAGCTCAAGCAACAGCAATTACGACAGCAGAAGCAAAAGGAACAGCAACTCAAGCAGCAACAACAAAAGCAGGAGCAGCAAGCAGCAACAATTACAGCAGCAGAACAACAGCAGCAGCAAACCAAGCAGCAATCAACAACAGCAACAGCAGCAGACAATCAAGCAACACAACAATCGAGCAGCAACCAGAAACAGCAAGCAACAGATCAAGCAGCAACACAACACAACAGCAGATCAAGCAACAACCAAACAGCGCAACGAAAATCAAGCAGCCGCAGCAGCATATTCAGCGTCAGCCGGTCCGCAGCGCGCCGGTACAGCGCAGCGCGCCGGTACAGCGCAGTGCGCCGACGGGGGGGGGAAGACGACGTTAGTTTTAGTTTTGGGTTGTGTGAGGCTACCCATCAGAAAAGCCTCACGTTCAAATTTTTCCTGCGCCACGAATTGTTCTTGTGAAGATGTGATCTCGGCTTTTCGCGCGGAACCGGGCGAGTCGATTCGGTAGAATTTTCTATTCGGCTGCCTGCCGACAACCGATCTCTATTTCAATACCATGCAATAGCGAGAGCGATTTCCCTTTTGAAATCGTGCGCCTGAAGGGTCCGACTATCGATCGGATCGTCTGAGCGCCAAGACATATCCAGCAGAACAAAGTCCAATCTATTGCCGTTCTTCGTTCCAGTGATTAACCATCCAGTAAGGTCACATACGGAGATGAAGTCTAGGATGACGGAGGATCGGACTATGAGAAATTGGGCCAAATCGCCGTTAGCTCGGCGTCACGCATATTTGGTAATGAGTTTAATCGTAATCCCGGCGAGCCTTTTTCTGGTCTCGCTTATGTCAACGGGTCTCGTCGCGTCAGAAGGTCGGCAGTCCACAGAAGAGGTATTCCAGAAGGGCGTGAGCTACTGGAACGGTCAGTCTGTCGAGCAGGACTACTCAAAAGCGGCAAACTGGTTTCAAAAAGCCGCTGAATTGGGTGATGCTCGGGCCCAAAATAATTTGGGGTACATGTATGAGAAAGGGCTTGGGGTGCCTCAGGATTACACGGCGGCGGTCAAATGGTATCGCAAGGCCGCTGAACAGGGACTGGCCGTAGCCCAGAACAATTTAGCAGGGATGTATGACCAGGGACTTGGCGCGCCTCGGGACCTTTCTGAGGCTGCTGACTGGTATCGCAAGGCGGCTGAACAAGGGCTTGCTAGCGCCCAGAACAGTCTAGGGGTCATGTATCAGGTGGGCGAAGGGGTCTCCCGTGATTATGCGGAAGCCGTCAAATGGTATCTTAAGGCTGCTGAGCAGGGACTTGCGGACGCCCAGGACAATTTAGCGGGAATGTATTATGGAGGACTTGGGGTCCCGCAGAACTATTCAGAGGCGGCCAAGTGGTATCGCAACGCTGCTAAACAGGGCCATGCTGAAGCACAGAACAGCCTGGGTGTGATGTACGACGACGGACTTGGAGTTCCTCGGAAATATTCAGAGGCGGTGAAATGGTACCACAAAGCTGCTAAGAGCGGAGTCCATGAGGCCCAGGATAACTTGGCCGGCTTATGTAAAGAGGTATCGTTGGGCTGTTGAGTTTATGCTGTCCGCAAAAGTGGATGTTTGAGCGCAAAAAATAGATGAAGATTTCGGCCCCAAAGCTAGGGTAGGGGAGATTGCTTCGCTTCTCCGCCTAGGATTTCTGCCTGAGCAGCAATGACGCGAATCGGACAGGAATTCTGCAAATTGCTATGAACCGCACGGAGTTCAGGATCAATCAGAATCCAGGATTCGTCGCACCGTGCTGAGCATCTCTTCAATTCTAAAAGGCTTGCGTATGAATCCCCTCGCCCCTGCGGCAATCGCCTCTTCGGTCGTTGCCAATCCACCGGCCCCAGAGGCTATCAAGACCTTTGCTTGCGGATCGGCGACCAAAATCTTTTCCAGGCACTGTTTGCCGCCCATCTCGGGCATGATGAGGTCTAATATCACCAGTCCAATTTTGTCTCGGGATTTCTCGTAGATCTCCGATCCTTCTCGTCCATTGCCGGCGGTTATTACTGTGTAGCCCTCTCTACGAAGGATGCGAACTCCGAAGTCTCTTACAAAATCCTCATCATCAATCAGCAGGATGGTCTCTGATCCCTTTGTCGGTATTAATGGGACGGTCTTCTCTTTCACGGATTTCGGCTGGTCGTTAATGGCCGGCAAATAAATCTCAAAGATTGTTCCTGTTCCAGGTTCGCTATAGCATTGGATAATGCCTTCGTGCTGTTGAACAATTCCGTAAGCCACGGCCAGCCCCAGGCCGGTGCCCTTTCCGACCTCTTTCGTAGTATAGAACGGCTCAAAAATGTGCTCCAACGTTTCCTTGTCCATACCGTGACCCGTATCGGAAAGAGTCAGCAGAACATATGAACCCGGTTCCGCCAACAGGTGAGTTCCGCAATAGGTTTCATCAAGAGACACATTTCGCGTTTCGATCCTTAGTTTACCGCCGTCGGGCATGGCATCTTGGGCATTCAGCGCCAAATTCAAGATTACCTGCCCGATTTGCACGGGGTCGGCCTTTATCCTGGCCAGATCGTTAGCTAAGTTGACTTCGACTCCAATCATTTTGGGTATTGTTCGGACCAGTAGTTTCCGAATCTGCTCAACTTCACGGTTCAGGTCTACGGGCCGGAGTTGCGGCTCCACTTTTCTGCCAAAGGCAAGCAGATTCTTCACCAGCTCAGCCCCTCTACGAGCCGCAATCGCAATCTTATTGAGATCTTCCTGGCCGGGATCGTGTTCTTGTTTGTCCATCAAGAGCAGTTCCGAGTACCCACTTATGACAGTGAGGAGATTATTGAAATCGTGGGCAATTCCGCCTGCCAAGGTCCCCAATGATTCCATCTTTTGAGCTTGAAGAAGCTGTTGTTGCAGCGCGACTTCTCGGCTTATGTCTCTTTTTACGGCGACATAATTAATTATCTGGCTATCCGCTTGACTCCAGTAGCTACTATATGTAGTATCCAGGCATGGAAGACTATCCGCAGAGTGTTCTCGATTTTGAGAGCCGCTTTGCAACTGACGAGGCATGCAGGGAATACCTGGTTCAGTTGCGTTGGCCGGATGGGTTTGTCTGTCCCAGATGCAGCCATCGTGGAGGCTGGCTTACTAGCCGGGGCCTTTACCATTGTGGGAATTGTGGGTACCAAGTTTCCGCCACTGCCGGGACGATCTTTGAGGACACCCGCAAGCCATTGCGTCTGTGGTTTCGGGCGATGTGGTACATGACGAGCCAGAAGCAAGGTGTCAGTGCGCTTGGGCTGCAACGAGTGCTGGGTTTGACGCGGTACGAGACCGTCTGGAAATGGCTGCATAAGTTGCGTCATGCTATGGTGCGTCCAGGACGCGACCGCATAGGCGGAATCATAGAGCTTGACGAGATCTACATCGGTGGCGCCAAGACCGGAAAGCGTGGTCGAGGGGCTATTGGTAAAACGTTGGTAGTTGTTGCAGCCCAAGAGGATGGAAAGCGCATAGGACGTATTCGTCTTCATCGCGTGTCGGACGCGTCAGCGGCAAGTCTAATGCCGGCGGTGGAAACCGGAGTAGAAAAGGGCAGTGTCGTGAGGACTGATGCATGGCAGGGATACTTGCCCTTAGCGTCTCTAGGCTACAAGCATTTGGTAGTGAGGAAGGATCATTCTGTGGGAGAGAACGTCCTGCCGCTTGTCAATACGGTGGCCTCACTTGTGAAGCGGTGGCTGACAGGAACTCATCAGGGAGCAGTGCGTCCCTCACATCTGGACTACTACTTGGACGAATACACTTTCCGATTCAACCGACGGAGGTCCAAGTCTCGAGGGAAACTATTCTATCGCCTGGTTCAGCAGGCAGTAATGGTGCAACCGATAACCGGAAGAAACATACGTGGAGGTCGGCTCAACTCAGCAGAACACAATGTATTGTGTTAACTGGAGTCAAGCGGATAGCCAGAATTAATTATTTGGCCCGAAGCGTCTCGAACGGGAGAAACGGTGACATCCTCAACATATGATATGCCATCCTTCCTTTGGTTGGTAGCTTGTCCCCTCCAGACGTCCCCACCAGAGACGGTTTCCCAAATTTGTTGGTGCAATGCCGGATCACTGTTCTCACCCTTCCACACCTTCGGGGTTTGACCGATTACGTCGTCGAGTGAATAACCGGTAATCTTCTCGAAAGCCGGATTGACATACTGAATCTTGTTATCGGCATCCATGATGACAACGGCCTCTGAAGCTTGCTGCACTACCGTGGCCAAACGGCGTTGTGTTTCTTCAGTTCGTTTTTTCTTGGAAATATCCTTGACCCATACCTGCACCCCAGGCACACCCTTTACGTTCACCGCTTTGGCGCTTACCTCTCCTGGAAAAAAAGAGCCGTCCTTACGCTGCAGTATCACCTCATATTGAGGAAGCACGGTCTCGCCTCTCATTCGAGCTTCAGCCCTCTCGCGGGTGATCTGCTGGTATTTGCCGTAGTAAATCCGCCAATGATCCATCCCTTCCAGTTCACCGGGGGAGTAGCCGAGCATTTGATACAACCGGGAATTTGCAAAAATAATTTTCGGACCTTGTTGAACAAAAATACCGTCAAAACTATTTTCGACCAACGAGCGGTGCCATTCTTCGCTTTGTTTTAGCGCCTCTTCCATCGCCTTACGTTCAGTAATATCGGTGAGAAGCCCAAGGACCGCAGGCCGTTCTTCCCATTGGACCAAGGCCACATCAATTTCAGCCCATCTTATGCCTCCGCTTTCACCTAGTATTCTCAGAGTATAACGGCTGGGGAATTCTTCTCCTCGTAGTCTCTTGAAATGATACTGGAGCACTAAATCTCTGTCGTCAGGATGAATGAATTTGGTAAAAGGTTCGGCGATCAATCCCGCCGGATCATGTCCCAGCATTTCCGACATCCTCGGATTGACAAATCGCAATAATCCGTCTTGAGCGACAAAGATCCCTTCCTGGGCCCTCTCCACGAGGATTCGATATTTTTCTTCCGATTCTCGCAACGCCTCTTCCGCGAGTTTTTGACGAGACATGTCGGCCAATGTGGTAATTGTTCCCGATTTTGGATCAGATGGATCCACAGCGTTTATGCGGACTTGTCCGAAAAATGTTGAGCCGTCTTTTCGCCTGAATCGGGCCTCAGTTTCGACTGGTTTACCATCGGTCAGACCCCTGAAAAAGGCTTCCCGCACCCGCAGGTAGTCGTCTTCGGATGCGTAAAAGGCTTTAATGCTCGTGTTTAAGTGTTCCTGCTCATCTTTGTGTCCGAACATCTTCACCATGGATTCGTTGGTCCATTTGAGCTTTCCTTGTTCGGCATAAGCTATCCCAATCGGGGCCGAGGACATGATATTTTCGCATAGTCTTTCACTAGCCTGGAGCGCCACCTCCGCTCGCTTACGATCGGAGATGTCCACAAAAGTGGCCATCACCCCCTGAAACTTATCGTCCTGATCGTATATCCCCCTTGCTGAGACTATGACAGGAACTTTCTGTCCATTTTTGCCCTTTAGCTCAAGTTCATAGTAGTCGGAAACGACCTCGCCGGTTAATCGCTGACGGAATTTCTCTTTGAAAAATCTCCCGATTTTCCTCCTCAACGACCTCCAGCATGGGCATGCCCACCATTTCATTTGGAGAAAACTCCAACATCCGGGCAAATCTGTCATTGTGGAATGTAATCACACCATTCGCATCTGCTGACGCGAGCCCTTCGTTCATGGTCTCTACCAGGGTCCTATAACGCCGCTCTTTTTCAACGATTGCTTCTTCCCATTGCTTGCGCTCGGTTTGATCGCTATAAACCGCGACTATCTCTCCGGAAGGGAGCTTGTATACAAAATTCTCGCGCCATCCTTTAATCCTATTATCTTTATACTCTGCTACCGGATGGCATTCGGACTCGCCGGTTTGCCAAACTCTTCGTAAAACATCAAATAATCCGAATTCTTTGATTCCCGGAAATACTTCGAGCACACTTTTGCCAATGACTTGGCTCCGAGGAATCTGCTCCATTTCCTCTGCGGCCCTATTGAAATCCACCAGAATGAAGTCCGCGCCGTTTCGCTCGGCCCGGTAAACTGCCGATGCCCTACCCATATTTTCAAACAAGGCCCGATACCTGAACTCGCTCTCCTTGAGGCGCTTCTCGGCACTATGTTTATGTAACGCGATCTCAATGGCGCATTGCAGGTCCACGGGTTTGAAAGGCTTCAAAATGTACCCGTCAGGTAACGTGGTCTGCGTCCGTTCCCCTGTGAAATAATTCGCATAAGCTGTTAGATAGATAATCGGAATATCGAAAAGAGAGCGTATGCGATCTGCAGTCTCGATTCCATCAATCCCTTCATCCAATACAATATCCATGAGCACGAGATCCGGCCGGGTCGCCGCGCATTTTTCGACAGCTTCTTTCCCGTTAGCAGCCATCCCTGCTATTTCATACTCAAGATCCAGTAGTGTTAATCGTATGTCCTCTGCGACTATCCTCTCATTTTCCACAATTAGTATGCGAGACCGCGCCATTACGAGACTCTCCTCGGCTCAGATTCGCTTTCCTTAAATCGGATTTTAGCTTCGACCCCGTCACGTCGGTTCAATTCCATGGCGCCCTGCAATTGCTCTGTAAGGGTGTTCACGAGATACAGGCCGAAAGTGTTTGTTCCTGAAACTTCAAGATCATCGGAAATTCCTATGCCGTTGTCAGCGACGATAAGTTCCGATTGATTTTCACTAACATGTTTGATCGACACCCTGATTTCACCACTGCGGTTTTCCGGGAACGCATGTTCCAAGCAGTTCGAGACAAGCTCATTGACTATCAGCCCGAGCGGGACTGCTATTTTGATCGGGCATTCAATGTCTTCAGCCGATATCGTTAGTCTAATCCTTTCCGGACCGACCCCGAAGGATTGATACAGATGCCGGGCAATTCGGGTTATATATTCCCGCCGGTTTACGTTTTCCATGTCTTTCGATTCGTAAAGAAGCTCATGGATAATAGCCAACGCGTATATTCGGCTCTGAGTCTCATTGAGGATGCGCCGTACCGGCTCCTCATGCACGGATCGGGCTTCGAGCCTCAATAGACTGGAAATGATCTGAAGATTATTGCGGACGCGATGATGAATTTCTTTAAGCAACACCTCTTTTGCGCTAAGCGCTCGTTCGAGTGTCAGCCGCATTTCCCTGAGTTCCGTAATGTCCCGGACTACCTTTGTGAAGCCCTTGAGGTTGCCTTTTTCATCGCGCAGTGCGGTTATTATCGCGTCTGCCCAGAATCTTGAGCCGTCCTTCTTGACTCGCCAGCCTTCCTGCTCAACGTGACCTTTCTCCATCGCAGATTTCAGCGCCTGCTCGGGCTTACCCTCTCGAACTTCTTCTTCGGGGTAGAAACTGGACAAATGTCGGCCGATAGCCTCGTCTTCTTCGTATCCTGTCATGATCTTGGCGCCTTCGTTCCAATTCACAATGCGTCCGTCCGCATCAAACATGAAGATCGCGTAATCCTGTACGGACTGAACCATGAGGTGGAACGTTTCTTCGCTCTCACGAAGGCTTCTGTTCTCTGCGCCTAAATTTTCCAGTGAGGCTTCCAGTTCGGAAACTCTATCTCGCAATTCCGATAATTCTTGCTGCAATTGTTCTACAGTGGGGGTTTCGCTCATATTCGTGTTTCCGAGGGTTGCGCAACAGGTTGGGGCAAAGCGCGTGCGATGCCGTTAGCCAAGAATACCACGTCCGGCAGCCGCATGAAAGTGTCTTTGTTACGGTGTGGCGTCTGGGAAATCTCTTCGTCCAGCCTCTGTCAATGCCAAAGCCTTCCGCGTGATAATTCTTAGGCCGCTGATTTCCTTAGCAGACCAGACTGTCAATTTATGGTTTGAATCGGCAAGCGCACGGGTTATAGTGCCATATCCGTCAAGACTTTTTATCTGAGAACGACTTTCAGGCATGGGCCGGCAGGTTCAGATGGAGCGATAAGGCTTACTTGGGATGAGCGCAGAGACTTATCTTTTAGCAATTAGTGTGGTTGCCGGCGCCTATATGGCCTGGAACATCGGGGCCAATGATTGCGCCAACGCCATGGCCTCTGCTGTGGGCGCAAAAGTCATTACGTTGAAACAGGCGTTGATTTTAGCTACGATTCTCACGTTTCTGGGGGCCACTTTCGTCGGGTCTCACGTAGCCCAGACGATTCGCAAAGGTATCATTGACCCCGAGGCCTTAAATTCTACAAAAATAGTGTGGATCGCGCTTTTATCGGCCCTGCTCGCGGCATCTCTATGGGTATGTCTTTCCACGTACAAGAACCTGCCTGTTTCCACGACACACTCGATAGTGGGGGCGGTCATCGGAGTGGGGCTGGTTGCGGGCGGTCCAAAAGTGGTCTATTGGGGCGAAGTGGCCTTTATAGTGGTGTCATGGGTTCTTTCGCCCTTGGTCAGTGGCCTGGCCGCTTTCTTGCTGTTCAGATTCATTGACCGGACCATTCTGTCTCGCATGGACACGGCTCGAGGGGCAGTCATAACGAGCCCCGTCCTGGTCGCGGCGACACTGTTCATTATCACGCTGTCACTATTTCTGGAGACCCCATTGGGTCACAAGTTTGGCTTCCAAGGCGTGGAAGTCTTGATAATTCCTTCCATTGCGGCGATCCTGGGATATTCGATCTCCAGGGGAATCCTCAAAGCCATGTTCCGCCAGGGGAAGTTCGCCGTGGCGGAGCAAATTTTCCGATATCTACAGGTCATGACATCTTGCTATGTATCGTTCGGCACCGGAGCCAACGACGTTGCCAATGCCATGGGGCCGCTGGCAGGTATTTATTTCATATATTCCACAGGGACCGTTGCTGAGAATGCCCCTGTGCCGATTGCTCTTCTCGCGTTTGGCGGGGCGATGATCTCCTTAGGCATCTGCACGTGGGGATATCGTGTAATCGAGACTATGGGCCAGAAGATCACCGAGCTGACAAGCGTAAGGGGATTTACGGTAGAGTTTTCGGCTGCTACGGTCATTTTAATCGCCTCGATGATGGGGCTGCCTGTGTCCACAACCCATGCGGCAGTGGGAGCGTTCGTAGGAGTGGGGCTCGCAAGAGGTCTCCAGGGCCTGCTTGACTTGGGCATCTTGGTACGCATCATGGTGTATTGGCTCATCACAGTTCCGGTCGCTGCGGTTACGTCGGCCGTCATATTCATATTGCTGAAATCCATATTTTAGAGAGGTGGGAGATGAGAATCGTTTTAGCAGATCTATTTCGACGCTCTCCCTTTGAAAACACCTTAAAGCACGCTCTCAAGGTGGCTCAATGCGGTCCGCTCTTTGTCAAAGCAGTGGAAAGCTACTTCGAAGGCAATTGGGACGAGTTTGAATTCCTGAAGGAAGAAATTCGAGACCTTGAAGCGGAAGCCGATAAGATCAAGAGGAATATTCGGGGCCACTTGCCGGTATCCATACTGATGCCGGTTGAAAAATCCGTGTTCTTCTCCTTTCTAAAAGAGGCGGACAGTGTAGTGGACTGTGTGAAGAACGCCTTGTACTGGATGTCATACTATCATTTGAAGCTCCCCGAAGATATTCAGCGGGATTACATAATGCTTGTGAAAGAAGTTGGGGATTATATCGGGTTTCTTCCGGAGATGGTCTCGACGGCTCACAAATATTTCCAGACTCGTACGGAAGAGGACCGGACAGGCAGTTAAATATATCATCGGAGAAATCCGTTTTCGTGAAAGGGGATCGGATGACCTTGAAAAGACCATGTTTATACGCCTTTGCGCTGACGAACATCTTTCACCGAAAGTTTATTTCATCATGATTCGGGTTATTGAAACCACAGGGAATATTGCCGATCATCTGGAGAATTCCGCTGACATGATGCGGGTGATGATCGCTAGATGAGATTTTTGGGGTCTTGAATAGCGCTTCAGTTGCGGGTGGCCAAAGACTGTCATCGTGAGCGAAGCAAAACAATCTCCTAGCCCTGGGTATTGCTGGTGGGGCTGGTATCCCCGGATCGGGTCAGGGGCAGGCTTGCCGGTCATCCATAATAGACAGGCTGGAAGCCTGTCCCACCATTCACCCCGCGGAATGACAAACCCACGCCTCGCGTAACTAAGGGGTAGGTCTTGAATCTAAGATGTCTTAACTATGATGTTGTTAATAATGTTGGCCGCTTCATCCACGCGGTCTGCGCTCCTGTTGAAATGCCGGTATATTTCTCGAAGACTGAGCATGACTCTGATGTCCTCGCCTGAGAACAATTCCTTAAGGGCTGCCAAGTAGCTATCATTCATGCGATTTTCAATCCTTTTGGCCCTCAGTACGTATGTGACGGCGACATTGGGATTTTTCTTTAGGTGTCGCAAAGCCGAGGCCAATTCCTCGGCCCCGCTTTCCAACAATCCCGCCATCTCGCGAAGATGGTTATTGCTATCCACGCCGAAGATTTCCATCTCCTTAACTGTGTTCTTCGCGTGATCCACCACGTCATCTATCGCGCGAGACAGCGCAAAGATGTCTTCGCGATCCATAGGGGTAATAAACGTTTGATTGAGTTCGTCGATCAATACTCGACGAATGTCGTCCGCCTCCTGCTCGAACCGACCAACCTCCGCGCCTTCACCCTTACTCTCAAGGAATTTGGTGAGCGCGCGGCAGCCGCTGAGAACTTTTTCCGCGTGATCGAGCAGAAGATCAAAAAAATCCGCCTCACGTTTACGCCCGAAGAGTGTCCAAAACGACATTCGTTTCCCCTGAATTACACTCGGATAACTCTCTCCAGCGCCCAGCAAGCGCCGGCCGCAATGGCCGCGGATATGGGGACGGTGAAGATCCATGCGTACGCAATGTTTGCAGTGACGGGCCAACGAACAGCGCTGAATCGATGGGATGCGCCGACCCCCATGACCGATGACGCCAGGACCTGACTTGTGCTAACGGGACCACCCATCAAAGACGCCCCAAGAATCACGGTTGTGGAGGCAAGTTGCGATACGAAAGAATGCACGGGTTCCAGTCGACAGATGCCATAGCCTACTGTCTTAACGATACGCCAGCCGCCGAAAGACAAACCTAGAGCAACCGCGGCAGCGCAGCTGACAATGACCCATTCGGGCACATGAAAATCGCCAATCTCGGTTCCTGATGCGGTGGCAAGTAGAATCGCAATGACGCCCATGGACTTTTGAGCATCATTTGAACCGTGTGTTCCTGCAAGGAAAAGCATGGAAGGCGTTTGTAGAGCAACAAAGAACCGTCCTAAACTTCGAGGGGCCCCGGTGAAACCGATCCTGATCATGGAAAATATCAGAAATCCCAGAACAAAGCCAATCAAGGGCGATATGAATAACGGGATAAGCACAATTTTCACCATATTGCCGATTGCCACGCCTTTTATTCCCGCCGACATAAGGCCAGCGCCGAGCAAACCTCCGATAAGCGCATGTGAGCTGCTGGAAGGCAGCCCAAGAAACCATGTCGCAAGGTTCCATACTATGGCGCCGCCGACCCCTGCGATCACTATCAGGTAGACGTTTCCGGACGCGAGTTGCCTGAGCAATTCCGGCCTTACGATGCTTACGGCCATTGTGTGCGCTACTACGGTCCCCAACAACAAGGGCCCCACGAATTCCGCCAGAGTCGCTCCAAGAAGCGCGTTCATCGGGCGCATAGACCTGGAACAAATAATTGTCGCGATAACATTGCCGCCATCATGAAATCCATTGATGAACGCAAAACACAATGTGAGCGCTAAGGCGATGTAGAGGAGCGTCTCATTCAAGGTTAGCCTCGGCCGCGCTCGATTCTCGACACGCGGACAATCACTACTGCCTTTGTCTTATCTCTCGCCGCGTTCCAATAGTCCACTGAAAAATAAGGTTACCGTTACAACAGATATTGGCCCCAACCCCTTGTTCCTGGATCTATTCCTTTGTATCGCTATGTTATTAAATTAAAATCTCATATTATTGACATGTTACATAATTAGTATTAAAATAGGCTTTATACACCTTGATAATAGAAGGAAAGTTGTCTTTACTTTTGTAAAGTGTTTTGGTATCAACCCCGCTTTGCCGAGAATCGTTTGAACATTAAGAAAGGCTGCCGCCAATGCGTTGTCGTAGAATCCTTTTTATTTTCATCCTTCTAGTTTTTCCGCTTTCCCTAACCGCATCAGCCTTTGCGGACGATACGAAGCCTGACGTCCAGTCGACCGGCGTCGAAGAAGCTAACCAGCCTCTCGAACCGTCATCCTTGTGGATCGTCGTGAACCTTTTCACCGGCAAATCTTCCAAGCAAGCCAATATTGTCAGGGAAAAGCTCCTAAGACTGGGAGTGGGCGGGACCGGAATCATCCTGCCTTACAGGGAAGTTACGGTGGAAAATATAACCAGATTACGACCGGCTTTTCTCGCTCTCAGCCCAAACGGGATGCCCTGGTGCCGATATAAGGGTCGAAACGGTGAGGACCTCGAAAACTTCTTTAGCGCCCTCAGGGTCATTGTCGAAAAGATGGAGGTTCCTGTTGTGGGCATCTGCGGAGGCCATCAGGCATTGGCGCTCGCATTCGGCGGCAAAGTTGGGCCTATCAGAGGTGGCGAGGATGACTGTTTCCCCTACACAAACAAACCTACGGAACGCGGTCGGCACAACATCCATGTGATAGAAAAAGATCCTCTTTTCACCGGAATGAGTCAGACAATCAATCTTGTGGAGAATCATTTCGATGAGGTCAAAAAGCTGCCACCGGGATTCATTCATCTAGCCGAGAATGATCTCAGCCATTTTCAAATCATAAGGCATCCGACAAAGCCGGCTTACGGCGTGCAGGCGCATACCGAATATTTTCATGCCTCGCGTCCCGACGGCGGGACTCTGCTCAGGAATTTCCTTAAAATAGTGGCGATGCACAACCGGGTCGCTCGCCGGCCTCCGCCGAAGCAGATCGGTCATTCCGTATCGGACGGGAAAGACCGCCCAGGTCCCAAAGAGCCATCGGACAAAAAGCCGGCCGGAGGCGCCTAATACCGATTTGCTTTCAAAAAGTGATTTTGAGTTGAAATTTGCTGCAGCATTGACCACGCGGGACGCTGGGTCAGTGGCGCAGATCAGTGGCTCTTCTTTTCACCGTTCCGAGTTAGACTGCAAATCTGGCAAGCATTCAGTTACGCGGGGAGTGAGAACCTGGGGCCACAGGATCGTAAAGTGTGGGGCAGGCTTTCCAGCCTGCCTCGTGAAATGCCGATCATGGCAGGCTGGAAAGCCTGCCCCACAAAGACAGCCCCTGCCCCCGAAAGACTGAATACTTACCAAATCTGTATAAAAGCCTTTGCACTGAAAACAAAAATCAACTATTTTCTCGCCACCCAAGACGGGCGACTCGTCTAAATCGCCCAGTCCGACTGTTTGGCCCATTATTTTTCATGGGAGGCCGAGGTGATCGTGGAACCTGCCGATACCGGTCATATCCTAATCATAGAAGATAATACCTTCGATGGACCCTTCGCGAAAGAGCTCCTGCAATCGGCCGGATTTCGCGCGGACCTCGCTGTTTCCGCAGAGGACGGGCTAAAGATTCTCGAACAAAATTATGAGAACTGCCCGGACGCTATACTCCTGGATGTGAACTTGCCGGGAATGGATGGGTTCGAACTCGTAGGCAAACTGAAAGAGCACCAGGAATATCAGTATATTCCCGTTATCTTGTGCACAAATAATGATTCATTGCAGGACAAAATAGAGGGCCTCAACAGGGGCGCGGACGACTATTTGACAAAGCCCTACGCCGCGGACGAACTGATTGCTCGGGTAAACGCCATGCTTCGCATCCGGAGACTCTACGCGAGTTTGAGGCATGAGCGCCAGGTGAACAGGCGTTTGACAAGAACTCTGGATCGGAGCGAAAAACTGGCCAATCTCCTCGGACGTTCCGCTGCGATGCGCAGGATCTCCGACCTTATTCTCGACATCTCCGGAAGTGATTCCCACGTGCTCGTCCAGGGAGAATCCGGGACCGGCAAAGAAGTGGTCGCCAGGGCGATTCACGAAGAGAGCCCCCGAAACAAGGGTCCGTTCGTGGTGATAAACTGTGCGGCCTATTCCGAAACCCTGTTGCATTCCGAGCTATTCGGCCATGAAAAGGGCGCGTTCACCGGGGCTATCCGACGAAAACCCGGCAGGTTTGAGCAAGCGGATGGTGGGACCATTTTTCTGGATGAAATCGGTGAGATAAGCCTACCGACACAGGTCATTCTACTCCGAGTAATCCAGGACCACCAGTTTGAGAGGGTAGGGGGTGAGGAGACTCTCCGAACCAATGCCAGAGTAATCGCGGCCACGAACAGGGACCTGAAGAAGGCCATGACCCAGCAAATCTTCCGAGAGGACCTTTACTGGCGGCTAAATGTGATCTCGATTGACGTGCCGCCGCTCCGCGAGCGAAAAGAGGACATACCTCAACTGGTGGCCAATTTTGTCGAGCGGTACAATCAGCGCCTCGGCAAGAATGTGAGCGGCTTTTCAAACGAGGCTATGGATCTGATTTTCCGCCATCACTGGCCGGGCAACGTTCGAGAATTGGAAAATGTTGTGGAGCGCAGCGTCCTCCTCGCGAAGGAAGCTCTCATCGTTCCTGATCTATTGACCCCGGAATTAAGGGCCCAGGGACCTGCGGCCTGCGGCGCGGATCAAAGCACGAGCCTGGACAGGTTGGAACGGGACCATGTCCGGTCCGTCCTCGAAAGATGCGCTTGGAACAAGTACAAGGCCGCCAAATTGATGGGGATCAGCCGCAGCACTCTTTACAGCAAGATGCGTAAACACGGACTTGCCGCTGTGGGTTGAGCTCCGAAAAGAAACAGGAAAATCCCCCCGTACCCCCTTACTAAGGGGGGATTTTCGTTCCCCTTTTCTAAAGGGGGATATGGGGGATTCAGAGGTCTCCCGTGAAAGTTGATTTTTTCACTAGGAATGCTGCGAACCGAGACAGGTGACGAGGTTATCGCCTATTGGGCAAGGACAGATTCCGGAGACACCGCTATTCTATATTCGGCCGAAGAGACATTCCGCATCACAGATAGAAGCGTCATTCTGAAAGAAGAGCTTATTACCTCTATTGATCTCTTCGATCTTGATCCTGACTTGGCCCAAACCATCATCGACACCATATTGACGCGTGGATATTTGAAGAAGCCGGGGATCAAAGACAAAGGCGAGGCGGTGCTCTTTGTCCTTGTAAATGAGGCTATCCACGAACTGGAAGAAATCGCCCGCTCGGAAGAGGTTTAGTGAAGGCAAAGATTTCCGGGAACCCGCTTTTTGTGTAAAAAGCCGGTTCCCGACCCCTCCGGCAAAAACTCTAAATTGGCTGGCGGAACCACCAACACAGATGTCACGGCGCGGACCTGCGTGTCCGCCCGGAGAATGACGAACATGACGGCCGGTGTTATCTCTGCGGGAATTTACGGCGCGACTGGCGAGTCGCCCCTCTTCCGTCCCTCCTTTCTAAAGGGGGATACGGGGGGATTTTTCCGTCATTCCTGCCCCTGCTTCCGCTGGGGGTAAACCCTCGTGAAGACGGGGAGCAGGAATCCAGGTTCTTATTTTTCTGCACCCGGTAATCTTCTTCGGAGGCTGCTGCTACTTCCGAATCTCCCTGTTTCTCTTGACACTCTTGCAATCAACTATTATGCTGCTAAAGATAATGTTGGAACTTTGTGTTCCGACATTGATCAGAACTGAGGGCGGGTAGCTCAGCGGGAGAGCACCGGCCTTACAAGCCGGGGGTCAGAGGTTCAAAACCTCTTCCGCCTACCAGGTCACGCTGGAAAAGGATTATCGGGGGCGTAGTTCAGATTGGTTAGAACGCCGGCCTGTCACGCCGGAGGTCGCGAGTTCGAATCTCGTCGCTCCCGCCACTAAACTGACTGAAATCACAGGGAAGCTGGGATAATCCGGCTTCCCTGTTTTTGTTTGGCGGGGGCAAGGGGCAGGTCGGCTCTTCGTTCAACCAAGTTGCCTTTCGACGTATCGCGTTTTAAGGATGAGTCAAGAGCAGACCTGACCCCTCGCAGACCCCTCTCATTGCCTTTCCGCTACCTGTGGGCCATTGGTGTCGAGGCCGGGGGCTATAAGAGTTTGTAGGAGGCTCAGAGGCCGTTCCGGCTACTGCTGAGGCTTGCTTCCGTTTAGCAGTCGCACCACGTCTTCATGCTTCTTCGACGAGGCCAGGGACAAGGCCGTTTTCCCAGTCTTTTCCTTAATGTTTGCATCGGCCCCCTTCTCCAGAAGTAGTTTGACCATTTCAGCCTGACCCTCATGTGCAGCCAGCATAAGAGCGGTGCCGCCTGACTTCTCGACGGCATTGACATCAGCGCCTTTTTCCAAGAGCAGCTTTGCCACTGAAACGTGCCCCTTCACCGACGCATACATCAGAGGGGTGAAACCGTTCTTGTCCGCTGCGTTTGCATCGGCTCGTTTGTCCAGTAACCATCGGACCATTTCAGTGGATCCATCGAAAGAAACAGTCATCAGCACGGTTTTGCCGTCATTGTCCTTGGCATCCGGATCGGCCCCGCTTTCAATCAATGTGCTCACCACGTCGGTGCGGCCCTGGCGAGCCGCGCCCAAAAGGGCCGTTGTCCCTGCTTTGTCCCGCGCATTGACGCTGGCGCCACTGGCCAGCAGCAGCTTTACCACTGTAAGATGGCCGTTCCAAGACGCGTCCATGAGTGCGGTCCCACCGTTATCGCTCGCGATGTTAGCGTCAGCTCCGGCTTCGAGCAGTTTCCTGACTATCTCGGTGTGACCTTTGTTGGATGCCGCCATCAACGCCGTCAGATTTTGTGAAGCTCTGGCATTCACGTCCATCCCTCCTGTCAGGAGACGTTCGACCTCTCCGAGCTTCCCATCTAATGCAGCTTGTGCAAGCTTGGCATTCTCATTCTTATATTTCACCGAGATGCTCATAAGAACCGCAGCCACTGAAATGCCGATCACGCCCACAACGATTTTTTTCAGCAAAGGGGATCTCCTCGTTTCGAAAGTCGATGCCAACACTCGCGAGTTTTGAAGAGTGAAGTATGAGTCAGCAACAGCGGAAGACTGTTTCTTGCCGCTCCAATAGCATACTTCACGATCCTCCTCCTGGTCAACTGACATGCCGTCCTTAAGTGAATTCTTGGGCCGATAGCGGCCGTTGCGAAAGTGTAATCCGAATTCCCCTCCAGAAGCACTCTACGTCAATGAGTCAGATATGAAGGGTGGTTGGAAAAAGCGAGGAAAGAAAACAGAAGTGGCGCCAATTGCATGGGTCAAATTGACCCGCTAGGGTCACTTCGCCTCTGCATGGCCAAATCGGCTATGAGGCTCACTTTGTCATTAGTAAAACATGATCCGCTCGTGTCAATTTGACCCAATTGCGGGGTTTGGAAATCTTGTCAGTTCCGTGAAGGATGGAGACACTTCGTCCTACCTAACCAGCCTTCACCATTTATGCCTTTGATTTACCGCAAAGATCAGTATACGAGAAGATGGGTGATTCTTGAAGGGTAGGCATGGCATAATTATTGCTCCCGCCACCATTGAATGAAACCCTCCATCTAAGTCTCCGCTATCGGAAAATTGAGGTGGAACCCATGGTCTTCAATCCTCGCCGGAGCCACGTGAGGACAGAAAGTTAATACAGATGCTCTGTCAAATCAATAAGTTGGTAGATGATGCACGCTGGGGTCTCCTGAACGGAGATCCGACGATGTTGCGTCACCCGCAGTCAACGAGTTTTCCAGCCTGCCCAAGAGACACTTGTTTGAAAAACGAAATGGTGCAGCGCCATTTAGATAGCGCTTATGGTGTCCAGTGCGTTCGACGCAGGGACAATATCTCGTAAGAAATCGGGAGTCTTCTGTAAGACGAACCTTGATCAGACCAGAGAAGGAGAAGACAATGAGACAGTTAATCAAAGCGATCGTGGTGGTTCTGATGACAGTGTGTATATCACTACACATCCTCGTCAGCGTCTCCCAGGCGCAGGCCAAGGAATTCAAGCTGGGCGTGTTGTTATGCCTGACGGGGGGCAATGCTGCAGCCGGCGCGATGGCGGGTCTACGCGGGACTATGGTGGCGATAGACATGATCAACGATGAGAGGCGGCATCGGCGGACAGTTTGCCAAAGTGGTACCTGTAGTTGCCGATGCGCAGAGCGACCCCGACATTGCCGTTAGAGAAGGCCAGCGCCTGATGACAGTGGAAAATGTCCCAGTGGTCGTAGGATTGCAACTCCAGTACAGAAACACGAGTACCCCTTGGCAGCCCGTGGCCGAGAAAGAGAACAAGAAGATATTCTGGGTGACCATAGCGATCTCAGGAACAAGGTGTTCGAGGATCGTAATCTGAAGTTATACGTTCCACGGTCGGCTCCTGGGATCGCAATCGGGGCCCAGAGAGCTCTTGTGGAAATGATAAGAAACGGAGCTTCTGCCAAATTTGGCTATACTTGACCCGGAACCGGGGTCGCGATCCTACGACCACTGGGACATTTTCCACTGTCATCAGGCGCTGGCCTTCTCTAACGGCAATGTCGGGGTCGCTCTGCGCATCGGCAACTACAGGTACCACTTTGTACTGTCCGCCGATGCCGCCTCTTATCGTTGATCATGTCTATCGCCACCATCGTCCCACGGATCTTCCATCGCGCCGGCTGCAGCATTGCCCCCCGTCGGCGGGATCCCGAGCACCGGCCAGCTTGAATTCCTTGGCCTGCGCCTGGGAGACGCTGACGAGGATGTGTAGTGATATACACACTGTCATCAGAAACCACCACGATCGCTTTGATTAACTGTCTCATTGTCTTCTCCTTCTCTGGTCTGATCAAGGTTCGTCTTACAGAAAAATTCTTGGGATCTTGTCCCTGCGTCGAACGCACTGGACAGCCGTAAGCGCTATCTAAATCGGCGCTGCACCATTTCGTTTTTCGAACAAGTGTCTCTTGGGCAGGCTGGAAGTCTCGTTGACTGCGGGTGACGCAACATCGTCGGATCTCCGTTCAGGAGACCCCAGCGTGCATGATCTACCAACTTATTGATTTGACAGAGCATCTGTATTAACTTTCTGTCCTCACGCGGCTCCGGCGAGGATTGAAGACCCATGGGTTCCACCTCAAAACTCCGATGAGCGGAGACTTAGATGGAGGATTTCATTCAATGGTGGCGGGAGCGATAATTATGCCATGCCTACCCTTCTACATCACCCATCTTCTCGTATACTGATCTTTGCGGTAAATCAAAGGCATAAATGGTGAAGGCTGGTTAGGTAGGAACAAAGTGTCTCCATCCTTCACGGAACTGACAACTTTGGAAGCCCCACAATACAGTAGAATTGACACGAGCGGATCATGTTTTACTAATGACAAAGTGAGCCTCATAGCCGTTTTGACCATGCAGAGGCGAAGTGACCCTAGCGGGTCAATTTGACCCATCCAATTGGCGCCGCTTCTGCTTCTTTCCTCGCTTTTTCCAACCACTCTTCATATCTGACTCATTGACGTAGAGTGCTTCTGGAGAGAGTGGGGTGCCTTCTACGCAACAGGCCGCTATCGGCCGGAGAATTCACTTAAGGACGGGCGTGTCAGTTGACCAGGAGGAGGATCGTGAAGTATGGCTATTGGAGCGGCAGGAACAAGTACCTTTCGCTGTTGCTGACTCATACTTCACTCTTCAAAAGCACAAGTGTTGGCATCGACTTCCGAAGGTTCGGAAGAAATCGCCTTTGCTGAAAAAAATCGTTGGGGCGTGATCGGCATTTCAGTGGCTGCGGTTTTTATGAGCATCTCGGTGAAATATAAGAATGAGAATGCCAAGCTTGCACAAGCTGCATTAGATGGGAAGCTCGGAGAGGTCGAACGTCTCCTGACAGGAGGGATGGACGTGAATGCCAGAGCTTCACAAAATCTGACAGCGTTGATGGCGGCATCCAACAAAGGTGACACCGAGATAGTCAGGAATATGCTCGAAGCCGGAGCTGACGCTAACATCGCAAGCGATAACGGTGGGTTCGCGCTCATGGACGCGTCTTGGAACGGCCATCTTACAGTGGTGAGCGCTGCTGGCCAGTGGCAGCGTCAATCCGCGGGACAAAGCAGGGACAACGGCCCTCCGGGGCGCGGCTCGCCAGGGCCGCGCGACACGGTGGGCGCATGATTGAAAGCGGGGCCGATCCGGATGACAAGGAGAATGACGACAAAAGCGTGCTGATGACTGTTTCTTCGATGGATCCACTGAAATGGTCCGATGGTTACTGGACAAACGAGCCGATGCAAACGCAGCGGACAAGAACGGTTTCACCCTCTGATGTATGCGTCGGTGAAGGGGCACGTTTCAGTGGCAAAGCTGCTCTTGCAAAAAGGCGCTGATGTCAATGCCGTCGAGAAGTCAGGCGGCACCGCTCTTATGCTGCTGCTCGTGAAGGTCAGGCTCAACAGTCAAACTCTTCTGGAAAGGGGGCCGAATGCGAACATTACGGAAAAGACTGGGAAAACGGCCTTGTCCCTGGCCCTCGTTGAAGAAGCCTGAAGACGGGGTGCGACTGCTAAACGGAAGCAAGCCTCAGCAGTAGCCGGAACGGCCTCTGAGCCTCCTACAAACTCTTATAGCCCCCGGCCTCGACACCAATGGCCCACAGGTAGCGGAAAGGCAAATAAGAGGGGTCTGCGAGGGGTCAGGTCTGCTCTTGACTCATCCTTAAAACACAATACGTCAAAGGCAACTTGGTTGAACGAAGAGCCGACCTCCCCCTTTTGCCCCCGCCAAACAAAAACAGGGAAGCCGGATTTTCCCGGCTTCCCTGTGATTTCAGTCGGTTTAGTGGCGGGAGCGACGAGACTCGAACTCGCGACCTCCGGCGTGACAGGCCGGCGTTCTAACCAACTGAACTACGCCCCCGATACGAAACATCCAGCGTGACATGGTAGGCGGAACGGGATCGAACCGTGACCCCCGGCTTGTAAGACCGGTGCTCTACCGCTGAGCTAACCGCCCTCCTTCTGATCAATACAGAAAACGAAGATTCCAACATTATCTTTAGCGGCGTAATAGTTGATTCAGAGAGTGTCAAGAGAAACAGGGAGATTCGGAAGTAGCAGCAGCCTCCGAAGGGAGTTTTTCGCGTACGCCGGAATAAGGACCTGGATTCCTGCCTCCGCAGGAACGACGGAAAAATCCCCCTGTCATCCCCCTTTAGAAAGAGAAGGGGGAGGCAAGAGGGCGACTCGCCAGTCACGCCGTCCCCCGCCTTCCGGCAACGCAACCTGCCGGCACATTTGCTGCTGTTGCGTCGGCCATGTCAGAGTTGTTGGGGACAGCGGGAACCTGTCATCCATTATTTGATCCGGTCCAGACGGCATTCCCGCGTCCGCGGGCATAGACGGTCGTGGTTCCGCCAGCCAATTTAGAGTTTTTCCAGGAGGGTTCGGGCCCCTGGGCGTCGAGCACCAACATGACACGTGAGAGAGAGAGCCGCTGAGATGTATTGCTCCGATGTTCCGTTATGCATGCTGGCCGCTGCAGCAGACAGCACAAAAAGCGGGTTCCCGGAAAGCCATTACAACACCTCTTCCCAGGCGGCAATTTCTTCCAGTTCGTGGATAGCTTCATTCACGAGGACAAAGAGCACCAAATGCTTTGCCTCGGCCTTTGCTCTTTGATGCCCGGCTTCTTGGAATATTCCAGCACATTCGATATTGCGTGTCGATGATGGTTTGGGCCAAGTCAGGCTCCAGATCGAAGAGATCAATGGAGGTAATAAGCTCTTCTTTTAGAATGGTGGTTCGATCTTTTATCCGATTAACTCTGCTGCGGTTGAGTCCGGAATCAGCAGGATGCTCTCCGAAATCTGTGCTTGCCCAATAGGCAATGACTTCGTCACCAGTTCTCGGGTGCGTAGCACGCCTATCGAAGAAATCAACTTTCATGAGGAAAAGGCGCCTGCTTGAAATCCCCCTTATATCCCCCCTTAGAAAAGGGGGAACGAAAATCCCCCTTTAAGTAGTTGAAGAGGGGTCTCTAAGGGGGGATTTTCCTGTTTCTTTTTCGGGTGGAGTTCA
>CAVVZX010000036.1:0-175000 GCA_963752855.1 uncultured delta proteobacterium
CGGTGTCTCCGCCGTGAGAGGGCGGTGTCCTAGGCCTCTAGACGATGGGACCAATATCTGCTGATTACCAAGTTGGCCGCAAATTGTCAAGGCGAGCAGAGTGTTTCCGCAGATAACGCAGATGACAACAGATAAGAATACGAATATGATGGTCTGCTCGGCAATCTCCACGTTCACGGTGATATTACTATCGCTTTCCCGTATACCAGTCTGGGCATGAAGACAAGGCGCCGGACTCTAAGCCGAGATCCGGCTAAACTCGAATTGGAGAGCGGTGTTATTAATATATCGGCGTAACGTGAATTGTGTGTCCAGTTGACGAGCGGTTATGGCAAGTCCCACATTGTGCATCTCCTGAAGTATAAGTTCAGGCGCGTGCCGAAAATTCATTCTTTGGAGCACCTGATGAATCGTAGCAACCGAGGCGTTTCCTGGAGGCGGAATGAGCCGCTCCTGATCGGTCAATACACAGTGGAAGTCAAGGCTCACGTTGTAATCGCCAACACGCGTAGCAATATTCACTTCCGGCTCTAAAGGACCTCTGTCCGAATCCTGATAACGACGGAATATGGTTTCTGTAAGGTTTTGCTGGCAAAGATAAAGTGTCGAGGATAGGTCGTAAACATCCAAAGGTCTGTTTTCTGCGATTTCGATTCTTGTCTCGCCGTGCGGAAGCTCTTTAGTTCCCGGAAAGGACGCGTCAAAGTTGACGATAAGATCAATGATGGTGTTTCCCATTGAGCAGGATAGAGAAATGGGGTTGTATCCCGTGTCAATGCCCTGCTGCCGGATCTTTTCCATGATCAAATCATGGCTATGAGATGCGGTGATTCGTTGAACGACCTGCTGCATAAAAAAAGGATTTGTATTGAATTTTTCCGACAAAATGATTCTCTGCATCTGCTGGACGTGCATTTCTACAAAATAATGCTCGGCGGAAATATACAAACTTATGCTGCCGCCGGGATGCCCTATCGGACTGTATCGCTTCCAGATCTCCTGCCGATTGTATTCTTTCATCAGACCGAGGATAGCGATGAGATCGAAACCGTCGATGGCCCGATTTTCCTTCTCCGTAATCGAACAGGTAAAATTAGTGATTTTAGTGTCCGTGTCGGTTTTCATCATTCGTTAGTGTATCTCCAAATTTACTTCTTTGCCTTTTTCTCTGAGCAAACTTGCTATGGACTGGACGCTGCGGCTCTTGAATCCCATTTCCTGCGGTAGATTGGGATTGAGATGGGCGGGATTAATCGCTTGTCCGAGAAAAATGTTTATGCTGTCGCAGTAGAGGAACTCCCATGCTAAACGGCTGGCGCCATCGCGCTTAGCTCCTCAGTTCATCAATATCTTGCACACTCTGCAGGATTTCTAAGGCGTGATTCACAGTGTGGACGCCTTCGGTAACCAGGTCGATTCCCTCCAGTTTACCGGTGGGTGGAATCTTTTCCGTCATGGTCGATAGATCCACTACGACGTCTTTGCCCATCACCTTTCCGACTATCCCGGCTGTGGTACCTCCACTCACAATTTTACGGCCTTGGCTTGCCAGAAAATTTTTCACCACAGCTTCGTCCTCGTCACGCTTTACAGGTGGGCCGATCATGAACCGGCCAAAGCGTTTGGGTCTTATTTTCAATACACCTACCGTAGTATCGTCTCCAGGTTTGCCCTGGTATAGATCATCAGCCTGATTTGTGAGTATTTGCGCTACTTTTTGAGCAGATATATCCTCGTGGACCTGGGTCTCGAGGAATTTGGCAATTTTTTCCCAATCCCATCCCAGGTTTAATAGTCCGCCTATGCCTGCATGAATCTCTCCATCACTCACCGTGACGAGCCAGTCACCTGCTTCAGCATGCACATGAGCTTCTCGTATTTTCCTGGTCCCGATGACTCGATCCCGGTATTTCAACTGGCTATTGTAACCCCTTTTGAGGAAGAAGGTTGGAGGATTGTCGAACTCCGCCAAGTACACCCGACCGTCTTCCAGGACCTTCAGCAGCGTGAAGGTGCTGTATGCTATTTTCCTTACTTTGCATTCCGGGAGTGTATCCGTTAGCGTGGATACCACCTCTTCAAGTGGTAGTCCTCGTTCCATGAGCCGTAATGCGATTTTGGTTGTAAGAGTGGCCAAAATATTTGCCTTAACCCCACTCCCGAGGCCGTCGGAAAGCACCATCAGTTTGCCATCATGTAGAGGAGCGACAGAAAGTGAGTCTCCGCACAGAATCTCTCCGAATTTGCAGATTTGAGCCGCTCCTGACTCAATAAACAATTCTTCCGTCATCGAGGCTTCTCCCTCGCCGGCCAGCTTAATGAGTTCGAAGAGTGCGGCTTTAGTTTCAGCCGTTGTTTCTCCAAGCAAGCCGGCTATTTCCTGGGCAACACGCATCTGCTGGTGAATTACCTGTTGTGCCTTGTTGATGGTCTCTGATTTGAAAACGTGAGCCTGCTGGTCCTTCATCACGGTTTCGGTTACATCCAGAAGCATTAAAACCCTGAGATCCTCTTCCGGCAATTTGAAATTATACAATTTGGCTGTGCGGCCCAATTTTTCGAGCTGGAGCCACATTGATCCGCCACCTTCTTCGTCACCTTTGCTTGAAGCCAAAGGATCGATTCCGAAAAGCTCCCCGAATGTTTTCCCCTGAACACGATCCGGTGCCTGACCGTCATGCGTAGCAAGCTCTATAAATGCCTTATTATGGTACACGACTCTGTGTTCTTTGTCCGCGAGCGCGATGGCTACCGGCAGCCTCTGAAAAATTGTTTCGGCCCTTTGTTCCGCGTGTTGCCGTCTAGTTTTTTTGAGCATTTCGCGACTCTTGAAGTGCGGTATATACCATTAGTAGAATCTGGTGCGGACCGAAGGGCTTTGGAATATAATCATAAGCTCCCAGTTTTACAGCTTCAACCGCCTCTTCAGTGGCTTTAAAGGGAGCCGTCAATATTACGGTCACTTCAGGCTGCCTGTATTTAATTTCCTTGAGCAACTCTTTACCGCGCATTTCCGGCATATCAATATCGGCGATCACGACATCAAAAAATTCAGTTTCAAGTTCATTCAGAGCTTCTGTCACAGAGCTGGTCGATTTAACATCAAAGCCCTCGTTCTGAAGAATCCGACGGCAGATATCAAGGACCTTTTCTTCACTGTCAAGGACCAAAACTCTGTTCGTGGCAGCGGTTGCTTCATCCGTGGCAGGAAGGGTGAGCATGGGATCTGATATATGCGCCATTATATGCGCCATTCCATCTGCCATTTTTTCCAATGAAGCCAGTTTTTTGACTCTTGCCACCTGTTCCCTGGCTTCATGCAGTTCTCCGGTCTGTTCCGCCACCTTGGACGCGAGATCTTTTCCCCATTCCTCCAATCTTTTCTTGGAATCGGATAAATTGCGGATCATAAGATTAAACGTGGCTGCCAATTCACCTACTTCATCTCGTGCCATAACAGGCACCTCGTGAGTCAGATCGCCTTCCGCGGCCCGTCTCGCCGCGTGAAGCATCTGCTCCAATGGACGATTAATCCATTTGACCAGAAAATAAGAGATGGCGCCCATCGAGAGGACTCCGATAAGAGCCATGACCATGAAAGTTGTCACCATTCTTTCGATGATGGCCGTTATAGGCTTTTCCAGAGCCGCAACCTGAATAGCGCCTGCAATTTTGCCGGCCGCATCACGAATGGGACGCAGTTGCGGATAGGTACTCGGAGTTGAATAAAGTCTCCCAAGTGATGTCCGCATTCCCTTCTTCCAGGACTTTTTTTTGGATCTGTGCGCCAGCCTCAAATCCGATCATCGGCAGGCCGTCGGCTCCTTTTAAGGTGGTGCTTATGGCGTCATGCCCTTGGTAAATGGTTACCTGACCCTGATCTTGCTCATGGCTGAGTTTCCCCATGAATACCTGTTTAGCAATTCGGTCCACGATAAGGCTACCATTGAGAACAATCCCTCCGTAAAGGGTTCCGGACACCCGTATTCCGCTCCTGAGAGGGCACGCTGCTTCTATGACCATGACCGACTTGTGCTTTGCGCCCAAGCGTTGGGCAAGCGCGGGGTTGTCCTCTGACAGAGTTTCTGCGGAAAGAATGGCTATACCGGCGGCTGGGTCACCGGCCAGCGCTTTGGCCAGCAACAAATTTGAAGAAACGTTGGAGTTCTCCGGCTGCGGTGAGAACGCGCTTGCCACGATATTCCCTTTTTCGTCAGCGACCGACAAGAAATCAAGATCGTTCTCAACGGCCAGCATTCCTAGCCGATCGCGAATCGCTAGGATGTCACCGCTTTCCAAATAGTCTTCTATTTTCTCGGAGGCCGCCATCAGGCGTATCCTGGCTTCGAGGCTTTCCTGGGAATTTTTGAGAATGAGGTTCGCAGTCGCCAGATCAGTATGAAGCTCGCTGCGAGCCCTATCGATGACGGCCTGCCTGACAAGCCTGGTCCCAAAAAGGCCGGTCAGCAATCCGACGAGGATTGTCACGCCCAGGAAGCCTCCAAGCACCTTTTGCATGAGAGAGAAGTTCTGCGCCCAGGCCGTGAAACCGGTCCATGTCTTCCAGGGAAATTCTTTTGAGTTGGCAGGTTCCATGATGGATTCACCTTTTAAGCAAGCTTTTTGACTATTTCATTTTCGAAAATTTGTCGGGCTTCTTCACTCGACCCTGCATGGAAGAGCTGGTCGTCTATTAAGAGATTCGCTCCATCTGTGCATTGATCCATGCAGAACGTGCCTTTTAACTCCACCTGATTTTCAAGGCCCGCCTGTTTTATTGCGTCTTTGAAGTAATTGATAATATCGTGAGATCCTTTAAGATGGCAGGCGCTGCCTACGCACACAGTTATCACTCGCATTGGCTTTGCTCCTCGGTTTCAAGCGCATTAGCGCCTCTTATAAGGGCGCACTTATTGCGCAACAATGTTTCCAATGACCTTATCTAATTATGTGTTCTCAAATAGGATAGAGACCTGTCAATTATTTTAGCCTTCAATAATATTGACATGCAATATCTTAGGCGGTTCGGTTTCTGAATAGACCAACCATACTTCTTCAGACTATCATGTCGCAGCCCATTCCCCAAAAATAATATTTAAGAATGGAGGTGAGTTCGGCTGTGGAAATGATCCCAAACCTGATCCATAAAGGCTTCAACACGAGTCTTTTCATTCGTCTTCTTGAGGCCGTCATAAATCAACGTGAGCATGGATATTCCGGGGCGTTCTTTTAAGGCCCTCGCAAGGGTTGTTGTCACGACCGTGGCAAACAGACAATTTAATGTCATGAGGTTCAATATTCCGTCCGCCCCTGAATTGAGTTGGTCAATCGTGGTTGCAACCGGCGCCGTAATGCCTGCAGGCAATCGGATATCTACGTATCGAGAAGCGTTTTTCCACATTCCGAATCCAAGGCAATCGGATACGGTAGCATTGAAGTTCTTCTTGTCCTGCAGAGAGCCTTTGACACGAAACTCCGATGCAGCCATAAAAATGTAAAAAATGCCGTCGCTCAACATTCTTAGTGGGTCAGCGTTTCGTAAATTCCGGTTGAGGTCTCTCAAGACAGACATTTTGAAGCTGTCGGACAATGTGGGCGGCGGCCAGATCGTCGCCCCCAGCGCCTCGACTTGATCGTAAACCTGGTTATTAGCGAAAGGCACAACACGGGTGTAGTAGTCCCCTGTTACGGCCACGATCGGCCTGGGACTAGTGTCAGACTTAGGCGCCTGATACAATTCATGAAGCGCTTCATCAATACCCTGTCTCACACGGCCTTCCGACAGGGCGTCAAACATCTTCTTGCAGCAGTTTTCGTAGACCCGATCCAGTTGGGCCTGATCCGAAGCGGTCGGCCTGATTCGCATATATAGTTGAAAAAGGACGTCGTAAACATGGAGCCCTTCCCAGGCGCGAAGGAGCACACGTTGCCTTTTGCGTTCTGAAAATCCAAAGGCTTTAAGACCTTCGTTCACGTCCTGTATGATACCTGTTGACAAGCCAAGCTCTTGCCTAACTTTGTCCATGTACACCGGATATTGCCCAACTCTGCAAGCGTCAGGGCCTATCATGTAGACCAGAGATTTCCTAGCTACGTCCTCGGAAAGCGATTGAGCCAATTTTAGGTAATCCCCCAGCACCAGGACATACGGGTGACACTCTCCGCCGACCGAGTGAGGACGACCCAACTTCTCGGATTCCTGATCGGGAGGCGGCAGCACTTGCGCGTCGATACCCATTGATCGGGCCGCGGCTGCGAAACCATATGAATGATTGCAGAAATGCAGAACATACAGCCTTTCCGGCCTTGCAGGTTTCCTGAGGCTTTTCATTGATCGGCGAATCTCGGAGGCGGCTGCCGGCAGCATTTGGCTGGGAGATCTTCCCTCGCTTTACGTGTGAGACGCGACCCGATGTGGAAACGGTCCCAGTTAGAGGATTCGGCATAAGTGATTCATCGTATGGGAACTGATCGTGCCTTAGACGACTTTCGCCTGCATCAGATTTACTGCTGGTCCCAAAAGCATGTTTCTTGATCTGTTCGAGAAATGCCTCAACCCTGGTGGTAATCCCGGCGGTTGACGAATGTTCATCCATCTCAAGGACCAGTAATGGTTTCCCGACCAAAACTTCTCTGATATGCCTGAGAGTAAAGGGATCCGGGCCGCAGCCAAAGAAAGTTATCATCACAGGAAATAGCCTCGGGTCACGGGCTATTTCGCGTGCCACCCGTATCATGTCGCCCTGATGTTTCCAATAAACCGAAGCCTCAGCGGTTGCGTCTTTTGAAGGATAGATGTCCGAGGGAATCGCTTTGATCCCTAACCGCTGAAATAATCGGCCCAGATTCATGTTCAGGAAAGAATCCGAGGTGTGATAAGGCTTGCCGAGCACTACCAAAGCATTCTCATTGCGGCTCAATGAGCTGAGAAATCGTTCGCCCTCTTTTCTGAGGCTTGTTCGAAACTGTTCTAGCTGTTCCAAACCCCTATTGAATGCCCCGATTGCCTTCTTTCGAGATATGCCAAGACTTTGAGCGAAACGCAGGTGATCGCGCCGGAGTGAGTCGTGGTCCACGGCGAAACCGATTGCGAGTTCCTGCCACCCGATATCGAATGTCCCTTTGAAGAATTGGGCGGAACTTTGGATGTAAGGGCAATATTCCGTTGCCCTGTCACCCGCGGCGCACGGCTGCTCGTTCAAAATCGAAGGATGGAAAATGATTTGTTGACCCTGGTCCATAAGATCTCTTATCTGGCCGGCCATAACCTTCATGGGGAGACATGTCTCTACGCTGAGGAATCGCGAACCGCTTTCAAACTGCTTGCGATCCGCAGGCCTTGCTACCACGAGAGAAATCCCTATGTGATCGAAAAACGCTCTCCAGAATGGAAACCACTCGTAAAAGTGCGGTGATCTAACTATTCCCCAAGAACGTTCCAAGTCAGGGGTCTCGGCGCTCAGTTTGTCCAGCAGGCGTTTTCTTGCAAAAAATGGATCAGATTCCGGATTTCCGGACAGTGGTCGGTCATCAAATTCCCATCTTTCGCATAGGCCTCCGTTGAAAACAGTTCGGCCTCCCATTTGGTATTTGTGGATGCGACATTGATTGGGGCAGCCATGGCAATCGAACGGCTCTTTCTTAATTCCGGCGGTGTCATAAAGTATTCCAGTTCTTTTTTTGGGAGCGACCTCTTTATCATTTACAGCGCGCATAGCCTTGAGGGCCGCTCCCAGAGCTCCGGACACTTTGTAAAATTCGGGGGTTTCAAATTTGCGGCCGGTGTTTTGTTTGAATGCCGCTTTTACTGCCGGTGTGCCTGCGACTCCGCCCAAAAAGACGACTTTCTTCCCCAGTGGTTTATTATTTGCAACTCGCTCCAAATAATTTTGAACAATACTGACGCATACCCCTGCCGCCAAATCCGCCGGGGTCGCTCCGGTGTTTTGATGATGAACCAGATCGGATTCCATGAAAACGGTGCATCGGCTCCCAAGATCAGCCGGAGCTGGGGATGAAAGGGCCACATCCGAGACTTTACCCATTTCCAAATCCAGCCGTTGGGCCTGCGCCATGAGAAAACTGCCGGTCCCTGCGGCGCACACTCGGTTCATTTCGAAATCCCGGATGTCGCCATTCTCGACAGCTATCCATTTGGAATCCTGGCCACCAATTTCCACTATAGTATCCACGCCGGGGTCGTGACTGACGGCAGCTTCGGCCTGGGCGCTGATCTCGTTTATGATGAGGTCCGCGTCGAGAAGTTTGCCTTGAAGGTGTCTACCGCTGCCGGTGACCGCGATTGCGTCCGGCGCAAGATTGTCATTCGTAAGACATCGGATCACTTCACCCATTGCCTCAATGGGACGGGACCTGGAGAGGCGGTAATCCTGTCTCAGAATCCGCCCGGTCTTGTCGATCACAACTCCTTTCACTGATACGGAACCGACATCCAGACCCATTATGAATGGACGCTCCGCGGACTCGTCTCGATCTGACCGCTTGCCGGGAGTAATCGTTTCACGGTCCATGAGTTTCAGTGGCGCGAGATAGGATCGGATTGTAGGCATCCTCATAGCCTTTTCGGCCAAAGCCTTTAGTTCTCGCTATTGTCGTGGCAGATGAAGATTTTCGTTCGGCCGCTATCAATGCTGCTCCCACAGCTCCCAAGACATCGAAATAAGGTGGAATAATTATTTCGTGCTCTTCCAGACCTAAGAGACTCTTGAAAGCTCTCACCACGGCCCGATTGTTCATCACACCGCCCTGCAAGGACACAATAGGCGCAATTTCCTCCCCGCGAATCAGTGTAGCGATGTAGTTCCGAGCCAGCCCGAAAGCCAATCCGAGAAGTATATCCGGTATGGGGGCCCCTTCTTGGGCCTGATGAATCATGTCGGTTTTGGCAAATACCGCACAGCGGCCGGCGATTCTGGCAGGACTCTGGCTGCGAAGCGCCTCAACCCCGAAGGATTCCACATCTATGCCTAGCCGCTCCGCCTGTTCATCAAGAAACGCTCCTGTGCCCGCGGCGCAGATCTCGTTCATGCGGAACCCCGAAACTCGAGGCCGGCTGTGGGACGCTGAAGGTTCGATTTTCATGAATTTGGAGTCTTGTCCGCCAATTTCGATAATGGTCCGAACCTGCTGGCGCCACGTGATGGACTCCGGTCGCGTGCGCAGTAATCTCGTTTATCGCAGGAATTTCAAGAGAGCGGGAGATGAGTTCACGAGCGCTGCCTGTAACCATTGCCCCGGTAATCGGCAGGTCCTCGCCCAATTTTTCAATCAGTTCGTCCGAGGTTTCCACAAAGGTAGCCAACGGCCGTCCTCGAGTTCTTCGATAAATGGTAACCGGCCGTTCGTCTCCCTCCAGAAGCAATGCCAGGTTGAGACTTATGGATCCACAATCGATGCCAAGTTTATTAGCCATAATCCCCCCGATTCTTCTAATAAATCCCGAGATCGAATTCTTTTGGATTAATTAAATACCCCCATTTCTCAACATGAGGAATATCTGCTAATGACCTCCGTGATTTAGATCGGATTATTATATTTCATCGCCGTGAGACTCCATCAAAGCGCGCGAAGAAACTCCGGCCTGAGACGCTGTCGGTCGCGAGATCCGAGCACCGAATCTATAGCCTCTACGATTTGAGCTTTTTGCTCCGGAAGTGTCGCCTTGACGGGAAGATAATTCGAAGCGTGATTTGACCTGAAGACGCAGTGGCTGAAGTTGGATTCCGCTATCATTGTCCGAAGCTCCCTGATGAGGCCAAATGGATCGGGGAGGTCAAATCGACCATCAACATGGTCCTGGTATAGCGGGGTCCCCGGCACCAGAATGACGCTCAGAGCGCCGACGTAGTCCGGATCCATGTCGGTCAGTATTCTTGCAGTCTCGTGGGCGTGTCGCTCGCTGCCTTCTATCCCCCCTATCCCTAGCAGGACAGTTACCGAAAGCGCTATTCCCGTCTCTTTAACCCGGTGAGCCGCAGCGACAAGCTCTTCGTATGTTGCGCCCTTGCAAATGTTTTTGAGCAGGACCGCATCACCGGTCTCGACACCCAAATAAATAATTCCAAGATTCAACGCCTGAAGCGCCCTAAGATCATCGGAAGATTTGTGCAGTATGTTTCCGGCGCTGGCATAAATACCGATTCTTTTTACAGAAGGTATAAACTCATTAACCATCTCCATGATTTGGACCAGCCGCTTCTGAGGAATGGCCAGAGCATCGCCGTCAGCAAGAAAGACCTTATCCACAGGTCCCATATACCCAGCTTCCTGCAAATCTTGCTTGATCTCATCAATTGATCTTACTTGAAACGGTTTGTCCTGGTAGCTTCCGCAAAACGTGCACTTGTTGTGACTACATCCAAGGGTCACCTGAATAATCAGGCTGTGGGCCTCGCTTGGAGGCCGATAAACGCTTCCTATATATCTCACCTCTAATTACTCCCTTCCGTACATCGCCTATCCGACAATATGTTCAAAAAGCTAAATATACTTAAGGTCTTCGCGCACCAATTTTTCAAGCTTTTTTCGGGCCGACTCAATGGCTTCTCCGTCGGCTCTCATCAAAATATAGTAAACATACTTGTCCCCGGCTACAAGGTACAAGATACGTTCCCTGCGAATGACGGGACCTTGCAGAATGGTTTCAGGTTTGCCGGTAAGTGGATCGGTGATCGTTGCCCGGGTCCATCCTTCCGGTGGTTCCGCCTTTTTCGCCCCCGCGTTTTCGTCCACACGTTTTCGTTTTCGAATGTATTTGGGCCTGAAAATCACTTTGTATGCGTTCCTGCCATCGATTTTGACATATTCTTCAGTGTCTCCCGGCCTTATCACTTCCCCGTCGGGAAAAAGAGCGCCGTAGTTGATGGCCAAATTCTCTATCGGACGAGGGCTGGCAACCTTGCGCACTTCTATGGATACGTCATCATCCCTCAGACCGAATCTAGCAGTGGAATCGTCTTCGTAAATAAGATTATAGGGATGGTCGGTAATTTCCGAGATGCCATACGTCCCAAGACAACTCGTAAGACTGATCCCCAGCAGAAAACACATCAGGTAAAGCGACCGGGAACCATAGTGTGAGCGATTCTTGACCATGACTTGCACGCATTTCCGAAAAGAGCAGGGCCATCGAGTCATTTTCGGACGAGCTTCATTAGATTCAATTCTTTACGCATATCCGGCAGGGGGACAGCCGCGGTGTCCACCCGCCGTTCATCGCTTTTGCTCGGAGACTGCACAAACAGCTTCAGAGCAGCGCTTCTACTCTTTCTCAGGTTTTGGGCAGAGGGATCATTGGCTATTGCATCGGTAAGGTCATCCACTGCGTATGCAAGGTTTTCCCTCACTCCGCTTTTTATATATGCGAGAGCCCTCAATTTTTTGACTTCAGTAACGTCCGGATCAATTGACAATACCTCGCTATAATCTTTTGACGCACTCTCATAATTACCTGCCGAATGGTTGGTGACTCCCCGACAAAATATGGCGTCCACGTCCTTATGGCGCCATTTCAGAACTGTATTAAAATCTGATAGAGCTTTGCCCAAAAAAAGCAGACGCTTGGCGTCACCTGCTTCTCGCGCAAAGGCCAAACCCAAATGCGCAAGGCCTCTATCGAAGTACATTTTCGGCATGTCGCCTGGCGATTGCCCTGTCTGCTCCAAGGTCTTTCCAAACTGCTCAGCCGCACTGTACGATTTTACAGCGTGTTCCAGGTCCTCTTTCTGATGGAATGCCAAAGCCTGCTCGAATCTCTTATGAAAGCACTGATTGATATCAATCTTGAGTTCATTTGGGGCTTCAGCGGAATACGAATTTCCTTTAGCGTCAGTGAAAGTCACCCTGAGACGATAGCTCGGCGCTAAGGAACCTAGATTAGGAGCTGACGGCGCTTTTAGGTGGAGCGCTTGTTCCGGGTCTGAGAAAGACGGGACTTTCTGATCTTCGGTATCGTAAACCTGATCCAATTGGATAAGCCGTTCTTTCCCATTTTCACTGACGACCAAGAACGCGTCTGCCCTGGTCGGCTTATCTTCAGCCTTCAGGTCCAGTTTCAGATAAGCATCCTGACCTGGACAGAGGGATTCCAAACTTTCATCCCCCTGCGCCTGGTCCGTCAGCCTCAGTTTGTCGACTTCAGCCTTAACCGCCTTGAACTCCAGAGCGGTGGATTGGTGGCCCAACTTGGCTGTTTCGTGAATCGGCGAAAAACTGTATTCCTTTTTGCGAGGCGTTACGACGAAGTTTCCTTCTGCAAGCGCTTCCGCTGTAAACGCTCCTTTCGGGTCAGTCTGGGTTTGAAAGACAACCTTATTGCTGTTCAACTCGGTAATCACGATTTCGACTCCAGGCAGACCGGCTCCGTCAGTCGCAGTAACTTTGCCCGGGGCAGTGAAAGCTACGCGAAAATTCGATTTCTTCACAAGCTTTTGTTCGCCATAAACAGCCGTCACTTCCACACGGTAATTACCGGGTTCAAGCTTTTTCTTGAACGACTCAGCTGTAGCTGCTTTAAGCCCCTTTGAATCAGGTTCCTTGAAAAGCATCCACGTGAACTGTGGGACCTGCTTTTTTTTAGGCTCATCGGACCGTAAGTCAGCTTTGAAAGCTACCTCCTGACCCACAGAGAATAGCTGGTTGGCTTTTGGAGTAATGAGTTGGAGGGTCGCTACGATCGCTGTCGACCCTTTGCCCTTCGCAGGCGATCCAAAGGTGAGCAATGATTGTATAGGCTTGGGCGCCTTGTCCTGGATTAGCGTGGCCGGATCACAACCGGCCAAAGCCAAAAGGCCGGCGAAGATTAAGGCAGCCTGCACGAACTTCGAAGGCATGAGAATTGACTCCGTATTGGGCGCGTCAGTTTACGACAATTCTGAAGACTGAATATTTATAATTTTACCTTAATCAAACTGCTTCAAAAAGGTTTTCTTTTTTTGGACGACAATCCTGGGGAGACGGATTTTTGATTTATTGACCACTTTTCCTATGTATGTTACAATAAGTTGTGTAATTATGTCAAATTACATTCACTTAGTTACTGTGCGTTAATGATATTTAAACAACTATTCATTATAACTGTGCTTGCTTCTGTCCTAGTTGCCGGGGGGTGCGCCCGAAATCTCACCGCCACCAAGCAAAACCAAAAGCAACCTTACACCGTAATGGGCAAGACTTACTATCCTATGAAAGAGGTCAAAGCCGGTTTCTGTCAAAATGGGATCGCTTCCTGGTACGGTCCGGGTTTCCATGGCAAGAAAACCGCGTCGACCGAGACCTATAACATGCACGAACTTACCGCGGCTCACAACGTGTTGCCCCTGAATACACTTGTAAAGATAACCAATTTAGAGAATCAAAAGGAAGTAGTCGTTCGTATTAACGATCGGGGACCATTTGTGGGTGATCGGATTGTGGATCTGTCCTTGGCCGCGGCCCAAGAGCTCGGCATGGTGAAAAAAGGGACCGTGCCCGTGCGCATGGCTGTGCTCGGCCCTGCAAACGTCCCCAATATCTCAAAACGGCTGACCGCGGCTAAAAAGGCGGATTTCGTAGCGCCTAACCCCTTCTACGTCCCCCGAAGTAAAGGTCTGCTGGCCTTTGTAAAGGACTGATCATTGGTGGACAGCTGTTTCACGCCTCAATGTTCCAATCAGTTGAAAGCGATTTGCTGATTCCTTACAATCATTGAAGGCTGTTTTGTTGGTGCGAAGCTCAAGAGCCTGACATGCTGAGCGGGCAGTGAAATTGAACCAAAGCATGCCTTATGATCGAACTGAGCTTCCCTGCTCCAGGAGAAATTTTGTGATGCAGATAAGTATTATCGGCGGAGGTCTCGCCGGTTGTGAGGCGACATGGCAGATCGTCCGGCGGGGAATAGGCGTTCGGTTAATCGAAATGAAGCCGCTTTTATATTCCCCTGCCCATAGTTCGCCGGACCTTGCTGAACTCGTATGTTCTAATTCTTTGAGATCGTCTTCTTTGATGTCGGGAGCGGGACTCCTCAAAGAGGAACTACGGATCATGGATTCGCTGATAATGGAGGCCGCCGAAGCTACGGCCGTGCCCGCGGGCAAAGCCCTCGCTGTGGATCGAAAGCTATTCGCACGATTTATAACGGAAAGAATTTGTAATCATCCTCTAGTAGAACTGGAAGCTCGTGAAGCAAGGCATGTGCCCCCGCCCGAGGAAGGGCTTGCCATAGTGGCCACCGGCCCGCTCACTTCAGATCCATTGGCTGCCGACATAATTAAGACGCTCGGATCGGAGGGTCTATACTTTTATGACGCCATAGCTCCTATAGTAAACGCTGACAGTCTTGACATGAGCAAACTGTTCCGAGCCTCGCGTTACGAGGACGGCGCGGGCGATTACCTGAACGCAGCGATGGATGAGGCTGCCTACCGGGACTTTGTTTCCCGGATCCTGGGAGCGGACAAGGTTGATCCATATCCATTTGAAAATATCCCTCATTTTGAGGGGTGTCTGCCTGTGGAGGAACTGGCGCGAAGGGGGCCGAATACGTTAGCCTTCGGGCCTATGAAACCGGTTGGATTAGTGAATCCGGTTACCGGAAGGCGTCCTTATGCCGTTGTACAACTCCGGGCCGAGAATCATGAGCGAACGTTGTACAATCTTGTTGGATTTCAGACGAAAATGACGCATCCTGAGCAGGAAAGAGTTTTTCGGCAAATTCCCGGCCTGGAGAACGCCGAGTTCGCGCGTCTCGGGTCGATTCACCGAAACACCTTTCTGGATGCTCCTAGGCTGCTGGATGGTTGGTCCAGATCGCAAAGGGCCCCTCATTTATTTTTCGCCGGCCAGATGACAGGAGTGGAAGGGTATATTGAATCGACCGCCTCGGGCCTTGCAGTTGGCATCATGGCGGGTCTACTGGCTCAGGGGCTAACGCCCCAAGCGCCGCCTGAAACCACTGCCATGGGCGCTCTGCTGAAACATACCAGAGATGAATCGCCTGGCAGATATGAACCAATGAACATCAATTTCGGCATCATCGCGCAAGCGCCCGTGGGAACTCCCAAGCACAGTAAAAAGGAAGTGATTGTGGAACGGGCCCTCAAGGACCTCCGCAAGTGGAAGGCGGACATCAGCAGCCTTGGGGACAATTATTGAATTGATTTGGGGATCAAAGATGGAGTTGCCCGAGCGAAAAATATTTACGGTCTCCGAATTCACGGAAAAGATTCGGGAGATTCTCGAGAAGGAATACCCTTCAGTCTGGATACAGGGCGAGATATCGAATTTCCGTAGCGCGCCTTCGGGCCACCTATATTTCACCCTTAAAGATAACGCCGCCCAGATCCGGTGCGTGATGTTCAGACTCCAGGGGCGGTTCCTGAAGTTCAGGCCCGAAGACGGGCTCAATGTGATCGCGTGGGGCCGATTATCTGTGTACAGCCTTCGGGGCGAATATCAGTTGATTCTCGATACCATGGAACCGGCCGGCTTCGGAAGCCTGATGTTGGCTTTCGAGCAATTGAAGGCCAAACTTGCCGCAGAGGGCTTGTTCGATCAAAGCCGAAAGAAGCCATTACCGCCTTTCCCGAAAACCATTGGTTTGGTAACCTCTTCTCGGGGCGCAGTTGTTCGAGATATGATCCGAATCATTCGGCATCGCGGTCCTTGGATAAACATTGTTGTGAGTGCTTCCTCTGTGCAAGGAGACAAGGCCCCGGATGAGATCACTACCGCTATCCGAAGACTCTGTGAGACCGACGACGTTGATGTAATCATCTTGGGGCGGGGAGGCGGGCCCATAGAGGACCTCTGGGCTTTTAACGACGAGAGAGTGGTTCGGGCTGTGACCGGGTGCAGATTGCCGATCGTCAGCGCGGTAGGGCACGAAACCGATGTCACTTTGACCGACTTCGCCGCTGATTTGAGAGCGCCCACTCCATCGGCGGCCGCGCAAATGCTGGTTTCGGACAAACGAGACCTGGAAGCGGCATTGGAACATCTTGAAGCCAGACTAAGGGGTTGTATGACTGCGGTTATAGATCGTTGCGGCTCGACTGTAGGGGAACTTATCAGAAGGCTTCACGATCCCTTAAGGCAGATACTGGAATATCGCATGAGGATTGATGATCTGAACATAAGGCTCATAAAAACTATGCGACGGAAACTAGCTGACATCCGCAAAGAAACCGTTGGGGTAACAGCCAGGCTTAAACCCGAGCATGTGGCGAGGATCGCGGGGGTAAAAAGAGACCGATTCGAGGCGCTATTCACGCGCTTGGCGGCCGCTACCCGGGTATCTATCCGAGGCGCTCAACAGTCTTTGTATAACTTGGCGGGCCGACTGGACGCTCTGAGTCCTCTGGGTATTCTGGCGAGAGGGTATTCCATCACATTCGATTCTCTGACCGGAATGGTGATCAACGATGCTCGAAAGGTCGAAACCGGACAGGAAGTGCGAGTAAGACTCCACCGTGGAGAATTGGATTGTGAGATCATGAGGAAGCGGGATGACACATGAAGTAGGTTCAAAAAGTTTCTTGGAATTTCTTACCCGAGTGACCGATAAGGCAGGGAAGGTAATCCTGGGCTATTCGAAAGGAAACTTGGGGGTTAATCTGAAGGACACCCGTCCGGGAGCCATAGACATAGTAACCGATGCGGACCGCGCCTCTGAAGATCTTATTGTTGAGGCCATAAATCGGGAATTTCCGGAACACGACATTCTTACGGAGGAAAGAAGCATTGAACTTAAAGGTTCCCGATGGTTGTGGCTTGTAGATCCCCTTGACGGCACGGTGAATTTTGCCCATGGATATCCCATGTTTTCCGTATCTATAGCTCTTATGGATAATGGCGCCCTCGTCGCAGGCATGGTCTACGATCCGTTGAAAAAGGAAAGGTTCTATGCGATAAGAAGTGGCGGCGCGTTCCTCAATGATGATCCCATTAGTGTGTCCCGGGCCGCACGATTACAAGAAAGCATCGTCTCTACCGGCTTCCCTTATGACAAAGCTTATTCACAGGTGAATAATATCGCCGAATTCTCAAGGGTGCTGTTGCGAGTGCAGGGTATGAGACGTGCTGGGTCCGCCGCGCTGGACTTGGCTTATGTTTCATGCGGTCGATTGGACGGATTTTGGGAGCAGAAGCTGAAACCATGGGACATGGCGGCCGGCATGCTGTTGGCTCAGGAGGCAGGAGGGCGGGTGACCGACAAGTCCGGAAATCTGACTGACGTTTATACAGACTTTGTGGTAGCTACCAATGGTATTATTCACGACGTATTGCTTCAGGCCCTGAAATCTGACTCCTGATCAAGGCGCTTGTTAGAGGCTTAGCTAAAATGATAATTCGCTGCGCCCACTGCCAAGGCACAATGAGACTGGATGAAAAGAGCCTTCCCGATAGGGCCAAGGTAAAAGTCCGTTGTCCTCATTGCAGCGGCATCGGATACATAGAACCCAAGTTTCCACGGTCGACCCCGGCAGTGAGTTCTCCTGCCGAAAAGCCAACTCCAAAGTCGTTCCAGCCGAAATTTGAATTACCGCAACGAGCCGCTGATGAACCGGGGATGGAATACGACCTCTCGATTCCTCCGGACGCCTTCAAAGAGTTTCGTTTTCCCGCCGAACAGGAGAGTAACGGAAGATTCCGAAATGGAATTAGAAATGGGGCTACCATTGGGTCGAAAACAGTCATCCTGGTGATCGCGTCCCTGATCACAGTCGTGTTCTTCGCTTTGTTGGTTAACGTAATTCTTCCAGGTCCGGGAGGGGGCAAAGGCGCTATACGAGCGGTTCATCCGGAAGAACAGAAAGACATCCAAGATGTCTCGCCGGAAATCGATTCACGCCCTGCTCCGCTGCGTCAGCAAGATAGACAAAATAGACGATAACCGGGGAAAGACTTCGGTCTGAACCCCGCTCTCGCATCCCAGGATATACAAGGTGATCGTAAAGCGCTCAGCCCAAGAGGACAGAGAACGATTATTCCTGGCGCCTTACGCGGTGCGATCCGAGAATAGCCGGGGCCGAGTGCATCCGGAACAAGAATGCCCTTACCGCACCGCATTCCAGAGGGACCGCGACAGAATCATACATTCCAGGGCCTTCCGCCGGCTTGAATACAAGACTCAAGTCTTCGCATATTATGAAGGAGATCACTACCGAACCAGACTAACCCACACTCTGGAAGTGGCGCAGATTGCCCGAAGCCTGGCTCAATATTTAGGGGTTAATGAGGAGCTGACCCATGCAGTGGCGCTGGCGCACGATCTTGGCCACACACCTTTCGGCCACGCAGGGGAAGAGGCGCTTCACTACCTTATGCAGGATCATGGAGGATTTGAGCACAATACTCAGTCTCTGCGAGTGGTGGACCTGCTGGAAGCCCGCTATCCTGATTTTCCCGGCCTGAACTTGACCTTCGAGACGCGTAGCGGAATCGCCAGGCATTCCACGGTGTATGATCAAGCCCCGGCTCACGTTCTCAGGGAGTTCATGTTGGGACAGTGGCCCAGCCTTGAGGCGCAAATAGTCAATCTTGCCGATGAGATAGCCTACAATTGCCACGACATAGAGGATGGAGTGCGTTCCGGTTTTTTCGACGAAAACGATCTAGGGGAACTCGAAATCTGGAACGAGGTGACTCGAATCATCAGGGACCGACACCCGGACCTCGATCGTGATACCTTTCGTTATCAGTGTATTCGAATCCTGATCGACACTTTCATTCGCGATCTGGTCCAAGGGACGGAGGAACGCCTATCGGGAAACAATTTTCAGAGCCCTGCAGATATAATGAACTCGGAAGCGAATGTGGCTACTTTTTCCGCGAAAATGCAGAAGTGGAAAGAGCAGCTCAACCATTTTCTTCATACCGGATTTTATACGCACCATAAGATACTGAGGATGCAATACAAGGCAGCGCGTCTTTTGACTGACCTTTTTCAGGAATATGTGAGCAGGCCGCAACAGCTCCCGCCGGGTGTCCAAAAGAGGATTGCAGAAAAACAGCGACCCGGTTGAAAGGGTCGTTTGCGATTATATAGCCGGTATGACGGACAGATTCGCACTGGACGAACACAGGAAACTGTTCCTTCCTTATGAGTATTGACGCCGAACAAATAGGGCTTGTCTCCGTGCTAAAAGGGTAGCATGGATTGCGGAAATTCAAGGGCTGCTTATATGAGTACGGAATGATACCGACGCCTGAGAGGAATCGATCCATGAAACAACGCAGCGGGCTGGTCACGATGAGGGGGAATCCGATCACGCTTCTAGGCGAAGAAGTGAAAGTCGGTGAATCCGCTCCCGACTTTGTGGTTATAGGAACGGATATGGCGCCCGTGCAGTTCTCGTCATTCCGAGGGAAGGTATGCGTAATTTATTCAGTTCCGTCGCTCGACACGCCCGTCTGTGACAGAACGACCAGAAGATTCAACGAGGAAGCGACCCGGCTGGGGTCTGATGTGGCAGTATTGGCAATAAGTATGGATCTGCCCTTTGCGCAGGCGCGCTGGTGCGCCGCTGCCGACATAAAAGGGGTGCAGACCTTTTCCGATCATAGGGAAGCTTCATTCGGAACATCGTACGGCGTTCTCATAGACGGAATGCGGCTGCTCGCCCGCGCTGTCTTTGTGGTCGACAGCGGCGGCACGATCCGACATATCCAAATAATAAAAGAAATCGCCGAAGAGCCTGATTTCGACGCGGCGCTGGAGGCTGTGAAGGAGTTGGTTTAATAAGTTCTTGGCCTGCTTGAATACATTCCGTTTGCTCCATAAATAGCAACTAAGCCTTTAGTTTCGCCGTCTTTTTCGTCGCGCATTATCAGGATAGCCAAGCATCGGGGTCAATATAGGCCCTAGAATAATCTCGTGGAGGACACATTATGCAGCAGTGGAAATCAGTGGATGAAATACTGGACTTCGCCATCGGCCAGGAGCAGCAGGCCTTTGAATTCTATACGAATTTATCCGGTAATATGGAGCGACCCTGGATGAGCGAAATTTTCAAAGGTTTTGCGCAGGAAGAACTGGGACACAAAAGGAAACTTGAAGACATAAAAGCCGGCAAAAGGCTCATACCTTCTCAAAGCAAAGTACTGGACCTAAAGATCGGCGATTATCTGGTGGATGTCGAGCCAACCCCGGACATGGACTACCAGCAGGCGCTCGTTGTGGCCATGAAGAAAGAGAAAAAGGCATTCAAGATGTACAACGATCTCGCAGCCGCTACCGAAGACGGAGGGCTTCAGGCAATCTTCATGTCGCTCGCCCAGGAAGAAGCCAAGCATAAGCTTCGCTTCGAAATCGAATACGATGATTATGTGATGAAAGACAATTGATCCTAATGCTCCGTAACGTTAGCGAGAACCGTGGCGGCAAAGCCGGACCCATCTAGGATTAAAACTCTATGACCAAGAAGAAAATGCTGACGGCTGCTTTGGCGCTAATCGGATTGATACTGATCCTGGTGTGGACACAGGGCGGGTTTCACTCCAAAGTTCCGGGAGGAACTACCTCTCCCGCGGGAAAAGCGGCTTCCGGGCTCAAGACAATTAAAGCAGAAACCGGACATACGGGCGGAGAGGTCACTGTCTCGGGCGCCATAGTCTCGAGAGAAACGGCAAAGGTGGCTTCCCGCGTGCTGGGGTACGTGGTGGAACTGAACGTCGAAGCCGGTGACGCAGTTAAGAAAGGCCAGGTTCTGCTTCGGATAGACGCAAAAGATGCGGCGGAACGGGAGGCCCAAGCCCAGGCCGCTCTTGAAAGCGCGCGAGCGGATTTGGTAAAAACTCGAAACGATTACGAGCGTTTTAAATTTCTATTCGAAAAAGAATCGGTTGCAAAAAAGGATTATGATGACGCGTTGGCCCGGTACGAGATGGCCCAGGCCGCGGAAAAGAGAGCGGCAGCCTCGCTGGAAGAGGCAAAGACTCAACTTTCCTACGCGGTAGTTACGGCTCCCTTCGACGGGATAGTTGCGACCAGGGAAGTTAACCTCGGCGATCTGGCCACTCCCGGAAAAGAACTGTTGAGTATCTATATGCCGGGTACCCTCGAGCTGGTGGCGGCAGTCGGCGAGCAATACGCTCCCTATCTGCGCTCCGGGACGCCTGTCACCATTTCTATCCCTTCGGCAAAGTTCGAGCTGTCTTCCACCATACGAGAAGTGGTGCCTCAGAGAGAAGAAAAGACCAGAACTATCACTGTTAAAGCCCCGCTCTCCGAGCATCCCGGTTTGTATCCGGGGCTATATGGAACACTGACGTTCAAGACCGTTGAGTCGGACGTGGTCCTCATTCCTTCGGAGGCCGTGCAAACGGTGGGACAACTTGAGACCGTCAAGGTCCTGGAAGACGGCGCTGTAAAGATTCGTCACGTCAAAACAGGCCGCAAACTGAGCAATGGAAAAGTGGAAATAATCTCCGGCCTTAATCCCGGCGAAGAGGTGGTGGTGAAGTAGGAACGTGGAGAATAAATCCGGGGGAACCCGCTTCTTGAAAGAAGCCGGATTCCCCCGCATTTTCCGTTTCCTCCCGGCGGGTTACCGGTGGCCTTCTCGGCTCGTTACTTGCCGTGGGTGAGTGCGATCTTCTCGAACATCATGACCATCCCTGTGGCAATCCTGTAGAGTGAATCTATTACGAGATTTTCTCGGCGGTATCGTCGAAAAAGACATTCAGCGATGACTCCATGCCGCCATCCGGTTTCCAATAACAAATGAGCATCGGTATTCTGGGCAGAGGGATGCAAAATCACCGCGACGTCCGAGTCAAAGGCGTTGGGCGCACGTTTCGCGTTGAAAATTTGGACCATGTGCTCAAAAAGATCCGTGTAGTTGTCTGCCACCCGCTTTAACGGCTTTTCACACCGCTGCCCGAAAAGCCCGGCCCAAGTGGCCCCATTCTTGAGTTCACGCATGGGGACCCAATTTCCTGAAACATCTTTCCCGGCGCAAGATATCACATAGTTCAGAAGCGGAATTGTGACCCATCCATGCACGTGAACTTCAGACGTGACATTCCCCTGGGAATCAACATGGAAGTCCTTGCCAAGACATTTGACCGTCAGTTTCTCATCCGAAAATGAGGCCCCTAACCTCTCGGCGGAAGAGGCCAGATCCATACCGGAGATTTTTCGTCTCAAGTGTTTAAGTGCTTGAATTTCCTCCCGTTCCAATGTCCTGGAATCGGAGTTTCCGACGCTGAATGTCTCCAAAGCGTCCTTATCAATGTGCAGGCAATCCGCCAGGCGTTTTTCTCCTTTGAAAACAGCCGCGGCAAAAGCAAAGCAGGTGGGCACACTGCAATCCCTGCAATTCGTCCTTGGCAGAATCTTAAAGATTTCCATAGCATTATTTAGTTGAGTCATTTCAAGTCCTTGTCGGTTTACACGAAGAACGCTTGGTGCACGCCCATCTAATAATGCATTATCTGACTTTTTGCTCTTTCGATCAATATCCCGACAGGTTGGAGACCTCAATTGACGCGGCGAACCATGACTATCCTACCGTAGGACTTTCCCGCGTCATCTCTTCGACCTCGGCCAGTAGAGCAGGCAGCAAATCCTCTTCGTTATATGTTCCAATGATTTTTCCGTGTTTGAAAAGCAAGCCCCGTTTCTTGCCCCCTGCTATTCCAACGTCCGCCTCTCTGGCTTCTCCCGGACCGTTTACAATGCAGCCCATTACCGCCACCTTGAGCGGTTGCTCAATCTTCGAAAGGGATTTCTCCACCTTGGACGCGAGCCGAATGATGTCAATCTCCGTCCGGGAACACGTGGGGCAGGAAATTACCTCGACCCCACGGGCACGCAATCCCAAAGCTCTTAATATCGCATATGCGGCCGTGATTTCGTGAATGGGAGGAGCTGTAAGCGAGACGCGGATAGTGTCACCAATGCCTTCAGCCAGAAGAGTCCTATCCCAATCGCGGATTTCGCTGTCCCCGGAACCAGTGTTCCTGCTTCGGTTATGCCCACGTGAAGCGGATAATCCACCCGTGTCAGCCAACATACGATAAGCGTCGACAGTGCGAGGAACATCCGAAGCCTTCAACGATATCTTGATATCGTGAAAATTCTCTCTTTCCAACAAAGCGACATGTCCTAAAGCGCTCTCCACCATCGCTTCGGGTGTCGCTCCACCGTATTTTTGCAAGAGCTTCTTCTCGACAGACCCGGAATTTACTCCGATTCGTATCGGGACACCTCGTTCCGCAGCGGCTCGGGTCACCTCACGCACTTTGGCATGGGAACCGATATTGCCCGGATTTAGTCTCAGGCCGTCTGCGCCCTGGCGCAGGGCTTCCAGGGCCAGGCGGTGATCGAAATGTATGTCTGCTACGAGCGGAATCGTGATTCTTTTCTTGATCGAATTCAGGCTACTCGCCGCGTCCATGTCAGGGACACCGACTCGTATGATTTCACAACCTGCCCGCTCGAGTCGCCGGATCTGACGGACAGTGGCCTCGACGTTCCTCGTATCGGTGTTCGTCATGGACTGAACCGCAATGGGAGCGTCATCTCCGATAGGAACAGGCCCAATATAAATTCTATGGGTTTTTCGTCGTTGAATATTCATGAGTGAAGCAGGTTATGGAAAAATCAGATCTTCAAAGGCATTGCTTCCAGCGCAAGCAAAATGTCTTACAGCACACGGAATCCGGGGTCAGTTTGACAAAATTGGCGTCTGCAAATGCTGTCAGGTCTAAAATAAACAATTTAAGAGTTTTTGAGGTGGGGGTCCGGGGAGGGACTTTTTGCAAAAAGTCCCTCCCCCGGAAAACATCCTACTCCGCCCCTCCAAGCTAACATCCGCAGCGGCTGACGTACCATTCGTTGTAATAGGTAAGGTATTCGCCTGTTTTGATTCGGCGCCACCAGGGTTCATGTTCCAAGTACCAGCATATAGTCTGGTCCATTCCGTCTTCAAAGGACATGCGCGGGCCCCAGGCGAGTTCCTTCTTTAATTTGGAGGCATCCATCGCATATCGACGATCATGTCCGGGCCGGTCCTGAACAAATCGTATCAGAGACTGCGGTTTTTCGAGCCTTTCCAGAATGTGTTGAACGATGCGCAGATTCGGAAACTCCGATTCCGCGCCGATATTGTAGACCTCTCCGGGCCTGCCTTTATGCAGAGCCAAATCTATGGCCCGACAATGGTCTTGGACGTGAATCCAATCCCTGACGTTCATTCCATCTCCATACACTGGCAATTCCATGTCTTGAAGAGCATTGGTAATCATGAGAGGAATGAGCTTTTCGGGAAATTGGAATGGGCCGTAATTATTCGAGCATCTGGTTATGACCACATCCATGCCATAGGTCTTGTGATAAGAGCGACAAATCAAGTCGGCTGCGGCCTTCGAAGCGGCGTATGGACTATTTGGCGCCAGGGTGTGATCCTCGGTGAATGCTCCGTCCGGTCCAAGAGAACCGTAGACTTCATCTGTGGAGATTTGAACGAAACGGCTTACTCCGAACTCTCGGCATGCTTCCAATAATACCTGAGTACCGACCACGTTGGTCCTAAGGAATGTGGAACAATCCATTATCGAACGGTCTACATGGCTCTCCGCCGCGAAATTGACGACCGCGTCCGGTTTTTGACAGACAAGATTACAGACCAGCTCGCGGTCCGCAATATCGCCCCGCACAAATCCGTAACGGTCCGCGTACGGCGCGGCGTCCTGAAGGTTTTCCAGGTTTCCCGCATAGGTAAGCAGGTCCAGGTTGATAATGCTTATGTCAGGATAGGATTCCAGCATATGCATGATAAAGTTGGAGCCTATAAAACCGCAACCTCCGGTAACCAGAAGCTTCATTTATCGACCTCAATCCGGCTCTTGCCGAACTTGCTCTCCCGGAAGATATCTACATATTAGCTGGTCGGGAGGCTTTTTTCATCCGTCCTTTGTGGTCCAATCGTACGGAATTTCCCCGGAATGCGGCGCGATACGATACTCATCCGGGTCGGATCGGTTGTAGGGCTCGGAAGGTATGTTGACTACGTATGCCTCGCAGTCTCCTATACACTTCCATCCGTGGTAGATGCCGGCTGGAATAACTATGAGGCACGGATTGTATTCACCCACATAGATCTCATTGAGGAAACCGCGAGTAGGTGAGCCTTCCCGGTCATCGTAGAATACGGCTTTCACCATGCCGCGCACGCAAGTAAAACGGTCTTCCTGGATTTTGTGATAATGCCAAGCTTTCACTATACCCGGATAGACGGTAGTAACGTACACCTGCCCGAACCCCGAGAAGAACGGATCGTCTCGCCTCAGAATTTCCATTACCCTGCCGCGCTCGTCAGGTATTACCCTCAAAGGCTGCACGATCAACTCATTTATTAGCTTTGAGTCAGGTCGTTTGAATTTCTCGCGTTTCATTGTTTATCGATTTCAATCGTTGTTTGCGCCACCCTGGGCAACCAAGTTGCTGGCCCTGAGCAGTGATTCGAAAGTTCCGGCATCCGACCACCAGCCATCGAGCACCGACCAGGTCATGGCGCCTTGTTCAATGTAAAGGTTGTTTACGTCCGTTATTTCGAGTTCGCCCCGCTCTGACGGCGATAAAGTGCCGATAAGATCGAAAACCTGAGAATCATACAGGTAGATGCCGGTAACAGCGTAGTTCGACGCAGGATGCTTTGGTTTCTCTTCTATGCGCACAACCGAATCGCCTTCCAATACGGGCACACCAAATCTCTGGGGATCATCCACTTGCTTCAGAAGAATTCTGGCCCCTGCTCTTGACGTTTATACTCGTCCACGGCAGTCCTTATATTCTTTTCGATAATATTATCACCGAGCACAACACACACGCGTCCTGCGCCGACGTGAGCCGCTGCCAGAGCCAACGCATCGGCTATCCCACCTTCTCCTTCCTGATATGCGTAGCTGATATGGTCCACGCCGTATTCTTTTCCGTTGCCGAGCAGTTTGAGAAAATCACCGGGATTGTTCCCCCCGGTCACGACAAGAATGTCCTTGATGCCCGCTTTGACCAGGCATTCTATCGGATAAGTGATCATGGGCCTATTGTAGACCGGGAGGAGATGTTTATTCGTGACTTTGGTTAACGGGTAAAGTCTCGTTCCAAGGCCGCCGGCTAGCACGACTCCCTTGACCTGGTTTTCGGACATGAGCCACTCCGACAACGGATGATTGCGGACTGATCCTATCATCCGGCGCTACATTAGTCAAACTCCGCTTCGACCCCTGTAATTTGCGCCGACGCGCCGATTGACTTCCTCCGGAAATTAGGTTAATGCTCGTAAAGCCCACGGTCCGAATTTAGTCCGCCAGTGGCCCATCTCGGCGCCGGAAATGCTCGACGTCGGCAGATATAGCCGGTATAATGTTTTCCAATTGATAGGCAAGATTCGGGGGCCTCTCTCCTGGAGTGTCCACAGTGCTCAATCAAGTTCAAAGCTTCCCATGCGCGGAGCAATAATGCAGGCGCCGATTGAAAGTCTGTTGGAGAGCTTTCCCGAAGGGGCCGCCGCTATTGGTCCTGATGCCCGAATATTAGAGGTAAACTCCTATTTGGCAGAAAGGATCGGTCCGTGTGTCGGCAAGACCTGCTATGAGGCGCTGGCGGGTCTCGATGAAGCCTGTCCCTTCTGCCCTTTCGAAGACTTGGTGGCGGGTTTGGCCGGACCGGAGGTTCAGGGAATTCAGGTCAGACAGAATAAGAAATGCTCTATCAAAGCACGTTTTGTCCAACAAAGAGAAAATGGTTTTATTCTCGAAACCGTATGCGATTTGAGTGAACAAGAAGCGGTCGAAGCATTTCACCAGAGGAACGTCGATTGGAATTGCCCGGAGTTTCTGACAAGCTGGCGAGGTTGCTGAAGATTAGCCGGATTTTACTTGGCAAGACCCCTTTCGAAGAAAAAATGAAGAACGTGCTGGATCAAATAGCTGCCGCTATGGATGATCCAATAAATTCAGCAGCCTGGATTGAAGTCGATGGCATAGTCTATGGGCGACCTCTCGAGGAATTTCACGGCGAGGTATGCCAATATGAAATTAGTGTGGACGGCGTCTCACGCGGCTTTATTCATGCAGATCACGGCGTGAAGGAAATGAGGTCGGAGGAGAAGCTCTTTTTGGAAGAGGCGGCAGAGCTTATCGGTTCGCGATTGGAAATATCGGATCTCCAAAATAAGCTAAGGCAGTCTGAGCAGCGATACAAGAAACAGGCGGCGACTTTAGCCAGAGAGGTGCAAAAACGGACCGCCGCCTTGTCGAAAGAGACCAGTTACCTGGAAGCGATTCTCCGTTATTCGGAAGACATGATTATGACGACGGATCTTGAATCGCGTATTGTAATGTTCAATCCTTGCGCGGAGAGAATGCTTGGATATAGCGCTAAGGAGGTGCGTGGTAAGGAAGTATCCGAATTGTGGATGGACGCGGCCGAACGACAAAATATTCTTGATGCGGTTACGGCTTCGGGAGGCGTTCGCAATTATGAAACCCGCCTCAAGACTAAAACGGGTGGAATAATCGAAATATGGCTCACGCTGTCCCTACTGAAAGATCGGCAAGGAAAAGTCCTGGGAACAGTAGGGATCAGCAAGGACATCGGTCGTGAGAAGGCTATCAGGACGGAACTCGAACAGGTCAATCAGAATTTTCGAGAAGCGATCCATTTCATAAATCATGAAACCAAGAATTCACTGATCGTGATGAGCGGTTTTCTGAGACGGCTCCTGAACAGCGAAAATGATCCGCGTCGGAAGGAACACCTTCAAATCATCTATCATCAGTCACAATTTCTCGAGGCTATGAGCAGAGATTACCTCGTTATGGCCGAACTTGAGCATGGGGAATTTACTATAAGAAAGCAACCGATCAAGAATTTTTATGAAGAAGTGATACTCCCCGCCATAACCGGGCTGAAAGAACGTTATCCGGATTCATTCGAAAGCTATGATACGAGCATGGGAGGGGTAGGCGCCATCAAGCTCATCGGCGACCCTGCCCTGCTCGAAATAGTGTATCGTAATCTTTTCGGTAATGCTCTTAAGTATTCTTATCCGGGAGGGAAGCTAGCCTATGGCTTCGTGGATCAGGGAGATTCCTTTCTGTTCAATGTTTGGAATACGGGCCCGGGTGTGGCCCCCAATTTAGTCGAACGGATATTTGACAAGTTTTATCGAGTTCATGACGATTCAACGAAAAGCAAGAGAGGGACAGGGCTCGGCCTGTATAACGTGCGTAAAATAATCGAAGCCCATAATGGCCGGATTTGGTGTGAAACCAAACCCGGGGAGTGGATTAACTTCTTGTTTGTGCTTCCCAAAGAATGATTTTACCCCCCAAATGCATTTGAAACCATAATTAATCGACCAAGCCCAGAGGTTCCGGTCAGTGATGGGTCTGCTCGGTACTCGCGGCCACTCGCCTCTGGTGCCTCACCGGCGACGGTAGCTGGATGCGGTGGGCCTCTTGGAGCGCCTTGCGGTATACGAGCCGGGTATCCCTGAAGTGGTCCGGGCTCCCAAGCACCACAATCATGAATACATTGCGTCCCGGAGTAAAAGCCGTGGCAAGACAATGCCCGGCCTTTGCGGTGTAGCCCGTCTTACCGCCGACCAACGGTAGATCATCTCGAAGCAATTTATTCGTATTCTTTACCGAGTAACCGGTCTTCTCTATGGCGCTCGCCATGACGTGCGTTCGCTTCCTGGAGATCTCACGAACAATCTTATTGGAGAAGGCTGCCCGAGCTATTTCGGCAATTTCACGAGCTGTGGACACATTTGAATCCACCTCTCCCACTTTCTTACCTTCTGTAGGATGGTCCACCTTTTGGTCCAGGCCGGAAGGTGTATAGAAATGCGTCGATCGTGTTCCCAAGCTGCGCACTTTTTCATTCATCATCTCAATAAATTTGTCCCGTCCCTCCGGATAAGCGCAAGCGAGAGCCTCGGCGCAATCGTTTCCCGAGTTCATGAGCAATCCGTGCAGCAGGTCCTCAACAGTCACCTGGTCACCGGCTTTCAATCCCACCACTGATTTAGGCACTGACTTTATAGAATCAGGAATCGTGACCTTCTGATTCAGAGGTATCTTGTCGAGAGTTACGAGCGCAGTGACTAACTTCGTCAAACTGGCTATCGGCAGTTGCTTGTCCGGATCTCTAGCCAATAAGGTGCGGTTGCTTGCCAGATTCTCGCAATAAAAAGCTTTGGCCTGAATTCCCTTGGGAGGTTGCTTTGCCTTTTTCTTGTCAATCTTTTTGGCGGCCCGGCTCTTCATCTCTTTTTTCAAGGGGCACTTCTTCTTCTCGATTTTCTTCTTGGTGTATTTGTTGTGGGTTTGTCGGATTTTCGAGCCGCGTTGTTCGGCCTGAGATAGCGCCACGCCCCATGAGAACATTAGAATTGAGAGAATGCCGAGAATTATCGCAAGGCGATAAGGCAATCTAAACAATGATTCTGACATAGGCTTATAATCTTTCATTTGGGGGAAATGAGACGTTTTTGTCTTGTCAAATTCATCAGTTAATTGTTTCTTCTATAGCACACTTCCACGGTTTTTCAAAGTTCTTTTTGGTGAAGATAGACATTCCACTGGAAATGCTTGGCTCTTTTGTGTGAAAATAGATACGGATAGACTCGCTAACATGAATACTCCGATTGGAGGGGCCAAATTGATAAGAGCTAAAATATGGTTCCGTTGCGCCGCTATGCACGATCCCGTGATGCCCGTGCTGGTTCGACCGGCTGTCATCGGTTGGAAAGCCAAGCAACGTTCCATCGACTTGGTCATCGAACGAGAATTTACAGGCGAAGAACTCGTCAAGAGAATGAAGGGATGGATCACAGTTGATCCCAAGGCCGCAATACGGATTTTTCAGCAACATGGTCGACTCAAATGTTTTGATGATGGGGAACTGGTGGTCGAGGTTGAAGAGGAGTCGAATCTGGAAGCTTTAAAACAAGATCTCAAGACTCATTTCGGCGATCAATGCCATCTTGAGTCTATCCGTTCTGAAAGCTGATTCCGTCAGGATATGGCGTCCGAATCCATTTCTCCTGTCCGGATTCGAACTACCCTATCGATAGTTTCGACTGTGATTCTGCCGTCTTCGTTCTTGCCTGTCGCGCCATGAAGGCATATGGACTCTATAATTCGCTCAGCCAATTCGCTCGGCGCCGCGACCTGAATCTTGATTTTGGGAACCATGCCGGCGGTTGTCGGCGTAGCCCCAAATGTCCGGCCCCGAGTTTGCGCGGCTGTTTGAATCGCTTCCGTAACAGTTATGCCTCCGACGCCCAGTTCTTCCAACGCTTCTTTAACGTCATCAAGCTTAAAAGGTTTAATTATGGCTTCGATCAAAACCATGATAACGGGTCTTACCTTTGTCCGCAACAAGCTGCGGTCCGAGCTGCTAGGACGGCAAAATTCCTTATGCCTATGCCATTGACGACCTGGATTATTTGGGGGCTTCACCCTGATATTCTGATAACTTAGTACAGATATACATATCGTCGGTCGTAAACCATAATGCACTTACTCCTTCTCGAGTAGAATTTATTTCTTCCGCTGCCATGTCTCTTTGATGAAAATTCCATACATTGTGTGCTGCGACTGGAGCCACTTCTGAAGCACAGGACCGATGAGAGGCTATGTCGCCGTCGGCTCCTGCTCGCTGGCCACATTTTTCGCTTGACAATCCGGGAGGTCCTGGTATTTGGTATACCACGTCCTCTCTGTGAGAGTGTCAATGAACATCGCTATTCCCCCTATAGCGCCGCCTGCGAGCCTGGCTGATCTCGTTTACGATTCCCTCAAGGAATTGATCCTGACCTCGCAAATCGACCCTAGCCAGAAGTTGGACGAGCGGACATTGGCCACACAGCTTGGAATAAGCCGGACTCCTTTGAGAGAAGCCATTCATCGGCTAGTCGCTGAGGGCTTTCTGCGCGTTGAGCCGCGACGAGGGGTTTTCCTTAATGAGAAATCCAAAAGAGAGATCGTGGAAATCCTTTATGTGCGCGCCGCGCTTGAGAGCATGGGGGCTCGGCTTGCCACCAGGCACGTGACCGAGAGGGACGTGGCCGGCCTGAGAGGCATTTTTGGTTCTTTCGCCCCGGATACCGTCGAGCGGCAGACAGACGAATTCTCAGTCGCCAACGTAACCTTCCACGAACAAGTACTTGAACTGAGCGGTTGTTCCAAGCTCGTGGAGCTGGCTTCTCACATTCAGGATCACATGCGTATGGTCCGTATCCTTACTATACGTGCAGGAGGCCGGGCACAGAATGCGCTCATAGAGCACTTCCAGATTATAGACGCGCTGGAAAATCGCGATCCTGACCTTTCGGCCAGCCGAATGCGGGAACACATCCTGGGCTTGGCTCGCCATGTAGAAAAAACAGTGGGTCAGTTCCCGTGGGATAAGTAACCGGACAAGCAGGAGGATTGAAGGGAAACAAATCAGTGACCCTTAATACGTAGGGGAGACCAGTCAATGACCACAAACCGAGTTCCCAGAAAAGACTTTATCGTAGCGCGATGCACGAGATCCTGCCCGGCAGGAGTGGATGTGCCGCGTTACATTCGCGCCGTGCGGATGGGGAAATTCGACGAGGCCGTCGGTATCGTCCGAGAAAAGATCCCGTTCCCGTTCGTTTGCGCTGACGCGTGTTTTGCCCCGTGCGAAGACGCCTGCGCTTATCGGCAGTTAGGTGACCCCATTGCCATCCGGGCCCTGAAACGGGTCGCTGTGGACCGGGCAGGGGACAGTTGGAAGAAATTCAAGAAGCAATCTCCGGCGACAAACAAGAAGGTGGCCGTGATGGGAGCCGGCCCTACGGGCCTCACCGCGTCGTACTACCTTGCCACGCTCGGCCATCAAGTGACCTTGCTGGATGAATTCCCGAAACCCGGAGGCATGATGCGCTACGGGATACCCAAGTACCGTCTTCCGGAGGAACGACTGGATCATGATGTGAGAGACATTCTTGATCTGGGGATCGTCTTCCGGGGCGGTGTCTCGGTTGGCAGAGACATTGGCTTGGACGCACTTATCCGGGATTTCGATGCGGTCATTATCGCTTCCGGCGCTCAGGCCAGTGCCCGAGTGCCTTTAGACGGCGCTGACAAAGAAGGTTTTTGGTGGGGACTCGAATTCCTGAGAGAGGTGGCGCTCGAAAGGCCTGCTGACATGGGGAAACGGGTCGTCGTCATCGGTGGAGGCAATGTCGCTATCGATGTGGCGCTGACTGCCGGAAGGCTGGGGGCCGAAGAAGTCAATCTGTTCTGCCTCGAAACCCGAGAGGAGATGCCGGCTCACCCATGGGAAATAGCCCTGGCCGAAGACGAGGGAGTGTTTATCAACAACGCCTGGGCCCCGAAGAAGGTCCTGGGTGAGGACAGAGTCACCGGTCTTGGGTTGAAGCGGTGTGTATCCGTATTTGACGAAGCCTGCAACTTCAACCCGGTTTACGACGATGAGATCACCCATAGAATTCTTGCGGGTACCGTCATCGCCGCCATTGGACAGGCTGCGGCGCTGGACTTCCTCAAGAGCCAAGACGGGATCAAGGTGCAGGGCAATAGGCTCACAGTTTCCGATGATGATTTGAGCACCGGTCAACCGGGCGTTTTTGCCGCGGGAGAGGTCGTCACAGGACCGGCCTCCATCATCAGCGCGATTGCTCAGGGGCGCAAACTGACGGAATCCGTGGACAGGTACCTGGGAGGGTACAGGCGACATCTCTGAAGTGCTGGCTCCACCGGAAGACGAAGTCTTGATCGATGAGCGTGCGCCGATTCGGCCGCGACAGGAGATGCCTCATCTGAAAACTTGGGAGCGCAAGGGCAGTTTCGAGCAGGTGGAAAAAGGATTTAGTGACCAGCAGGCCGCTCTGGAATCATCCCGCTGCCTCGACTGCGACGCTCGTCAGTTCGATGTGGTTGTTAACACTGCGCACTGCAAGGAATGCGGGTATTGCAAGCAGGTCTGCGGCATGGACGTTTTTGGTCGTGCGGCGGGATTCAATGCCAAAGGTTACACGCCGATGGAATGCAAATCGTCGGACTGGTGCATAGGTTGCTTAAAATGTTTCTTTGCCTGTCCGGATTTCGCCATAGATATTCGGGAAAGAAAGGCCTGACCGGGCGGAGGGTTCAGATATGAAACGATTCTTGGAGACAGGGAACTTTGCGATCACGGAAGGGGCCATCCTGGCCGGCTGTCGCTTCTTTTGCGGGTATCCCATAACGCCGGCCACCGAGCTGGCTGAGGCTATGAGTATGCGGCTCCCCCAGGTTGGAGGGGTTTACCTCCAGGGAGAGGATGAGTGTGCAGCCATGCACCTGTGCATCGGAGCTTCTCTGGGAGGCATGAAGGCTATGACCGCGACATCAGGTCCGGGGTTCATCCTTTATGCAGACCCGTACGGCTGGGCGCTTGGGTGTGAAACCCCATTGGTCGTCCTGAATTCAGGCCGAGTGGGGCCGGTTTCGGGAATCACGGGCGCGCCCGGCCAAGGGGAGTTCTACCTTACTAGATATCCTACCCAGGGCGGCAATTTTGAGGTCGTCACCCTTGCCCCGAACTCGGCCCAGGAGGCCATGGCGATGGTGGTCGAGTCCTTCTACCTTTCGGAACGGCTGAGGATGCCCATAACCGTCTTAGTCGATCAGCTCATTACTGACGGCTTCGAGGACATCAGCGTCCCTGAAAATGAGGCAGAGATGAATGAGATGGGTTATCGTCTGTGGCCCAGGAAATTTCACGCCGGACCCGACTTCTATCCTGCTACAGACGCGCTCGACATTCCCCCTGTCCAGATGGGAACCAATTCCGGAGGGTTATGCTCGGATTGGACTCCCACGGAGGAGGGCTACGATATTGAAGAAGTTGAGGCGCATCACAAGCATTCGTACAGATTGATATACAAAGTGCGCAACAACAGAAACCTCTTCAATCGCCTTTATGAAAAGAAGTACATGGATGATGATCCCGACCTGGTTGTTGTCTCCTACGGCACGCCATCGCGCGTGGTCAACACCGCTGTTACCAGGGCTCGCTCTGCCGGATTAAAAGTCGGCGCACTGCGGCTGATTAACCTGTGGCCGTTCCCGGACGAGCATTTTTCATTGAAAACTAAGTACTTGGTCGTGGAACTCAACTGGGACGGTCAGTTGGTTCGCGAGGTTCAGCGAGCTGCTGCAAAAGACTCAAAGGTGCATTTCCTGGGGACATGTGGTGACTTGCCCACGATCCCGGATCTTATGGACACCTTTGAAAAGATTCTCAAAAACGAGCCCCTGCAACGTAAGGGGTGGGAATTGGAGGCCTGGTAATGGAATACTCGTCTACGTCGCTCATAGACAAGTACCTGCGCACCCGCAAGATTCCGAGTACGGCATGCTCCGGTTGCGGGCTGGGGATGAACCACAAGATCGTGATCCAGGCCATAGAAGAACTCGGCCTCGATGTGGGTGACATTGTTTGGGGAACATCCATCGGATGTGCCGGACGCCAAACCTTTGCCACCTGGAAGGGCGACGGTTTCGCCGGGACCCACGGCAGGGTGTACACAATCGCCAGAGGTCTTCGCATAGCCTTGCCGCCGGAGAAGAAGATAATTCTTACCGTAGGTGATGGTGACGCTTTCGGAATCGGGCTGCTGCACCTTATCCACGCGGCCAGGTGTAACGCGGATATGACGGTCATTGTAAACGATAATCTCGGCTACCAATCCACTGGAGGGCAGTTCGGCTTCACCACGCCCCAGGGAGCGAAGACCGACTCAAGTCCGTACGGTATGTTCGAGCCGAATCTAATGAGCCAAGGCATGGACGTTCTGCACATATTAAAGGGCGCCGGCGCGACTTTCCTGGCTCGTCACGTGGCTATGGAGGGGATGAAGGTCGTAGAGACCGTCAAGAAGGCGATTCTCAATAGGGGTTTATCATTAGTGCACATGCCTTACCCGTGTCCGACGAACTTTGCTGCTCGTCATCTCGGTTCGCGCAGTCAGGCTGAAATTTATAAATGGATTAGCGATCACGCGTCCCCGATAGGACAGGAAAAAGCGGACACTCTCTGGGCTACAGGCGTGTGGCACGACGCCAGCAACTCAAGACCGGAATTCTCGGATCACATCTGGGGCTGTGTCGAGAAGATCAGGAGGACAGGCGCGCTATGACAGACAGAACAGAAATAGTGGCCAGCGGGTTTGGAGGACAAGGAGTTGTCCGACTGGGGCAGATCCTCGGTGAAGCGGCCGTTAAGCAAGGCCTCCATGTTACCATGCTCAAGAGCCATGGGACTGAAATGCGGGGAGGGTACGTGCGGAGCCAGGTGGTTCTATCTCAGGACCTGATTGACAGTCCGATGTGCGAAACGCCGGATTACTTCATCGCTTTGTCTTTGGCCGCGTACAATCGTTTCAAGAATACGGTTCCGGAACATGGACTGATCATCTATGATCCGGCTTTTGTCGAACAGATAGACGACACTCTTCTGTGCAAGCAGAAAGCCCTGCCGGCCAAGCAACTCGCTATTGAAAACTTTGGGAAGCCGATCTTCAGCAACACCATCGCGCTGGGAGCAATGGCCAAATTGCTTGGAAAGGACCTGGACAAGGAGCTGGTTCTCGAAAGCATCCTGGCAATCATTACCAAATCGCAAGAGGAGAATAGAAGGGCCTTTGAACTGGGATTCGATTACGTGTCTTCAGGTGTTTAACCACGCCGATATGGGCGACTGATGATGAAGACAAGGACGAGAAAGACAGAGGACCGTAACGACAGCTTGAATTGAACGTGGGCTTTCCGGAGCGCGGGTTGGAGAACAGGCGCTCAAAGGATGGATCGGCGATGCGTACAATCAGGGTACCACGTGGATAAATGGGCAGACGAGCGGCCGGACAACATTTTTATGGTGGCGCCCGAACCCGGTTTGACCCTCACCTTCTCCCAGTTGCAATCGGGCTGCGTCACGTACGGAAAGCATCTGCTCAAGCTGGGTTTCAAAAAGGACGACAAGATCTCGTTCATGATGGGCAATAGCTACCAGACGACAAAAATCTTTCTGGCAGCCATGTATTCGGGGTTCGTGATTTCCCCGCTCAATCTGAACGCTCAACCCTCTCAACTCACATACGTTCTTAACCATTCGGACACAAAGCTGGTTTTTGTCACCGATTTTCAGCACGATAGGCTACTCGAATCCCTCGTACCGGTCCAGCGCAATATTGAAGTAATCGTGATCGACAAAAACCGGGAGGAAATCTTCCCCCACGAGGACCTGGCAGACTGGGCTTTGCCGGATATCACAGAAGAAGATCCTGCGCTACTCCTCTACACGTCCGGGACGACAGGTCGACCAAAGGGAGCAATCCTTACCCAGAAGAACATGGTTTCGGGGGGACACAACGTAGTAGAGGCTCACCGCCTATCCGCCGACGATACTGGATTGGTGTCCTTACCCCTCTATCACATCAACGCTGAGGTGGTTTCAGTTATGGCCCCTCTTGTGGGCGGGTCTTCGATTGTGATGCCCGAACGCTTCTCCGCTAGTCAATTCTGGCCTCTGCTGTCCCAGTATCGTTGCACCTGGTTTTCCGTGGTTCCCACCATTATCTCTTATCTGGTGAGCGGAACTGACATTGCGGGCAAAGGTTACCATCTTGACCAAATCCGCTTCGGGAGGTCTGCTTCGTCCGCCTTACCCCCGTCTCTGCACCAAACTTTCGAAAAGAAATTCAATATCTCCCTCGTGGAAACCATGGGGCTGACCGAGATGTGCTGCGCCTGTTTTCTCAAATCCGATGGATCCTAAGAAACGTAAGTACGGTTCGCCGGGCCGACCGGTGGGAAACGACGCAAAGATCTTCGATAATAAGTGCAGTGAGTGCGCCACGGGTGTTGTCGGTGAGATCATGATTCGGGGCGACAATGTGCTAAAAGAGGACTACAAGGACCCTGAAATCACCGCCCAGGCATTGGAACCGGATGGATGGTTTCATACCGGCGATCTCGGCTATATGGACGAGGATGGGTTTGTCTTCGTCACCGGCAGGCTTAAGGAACTCATCATCAAAGGCGGAGAGAACATCTCGCCACGAGAGATCGATGAGTGCTTGTACGGGCACCCTGACGTGCTCGACGCGGCAGCCGTGGGCATACCTGACGAACATTACGGTGAAGAGATCATGGTCTGCTGCACTCTTAAGGCGGGAGCGGCCTGTACGGAAGATCAGTTGCATGAGTATTGTCTCAAGTATCTGGGCAAGTACAAAGCTCCCAAGGTCATCAAGTTGTTGGACTACCTTCCCAAGGGTCCTTCGGGAAAGATCCAGCGGCTCCGACTTCCAGCCCTGGTGAATGAACTCATAGTGAAAGATGGCGCCAACATAGTACCCGAGCAAATCGATGAAGTTGTATGCGAACACCCTGCGGTGCTCGATGCGGCTTCGGCGGGTATCCCGGATGAAGAGCGCGGCCAGGAAGTGCTCCTCTGCTGCACGCTCAAACCGGGCAGCTCCTGCACGGAACAGGAACTGCGAGACTATTGTGTTGACCGGCTAGGAGTATTCAAGAGTCCCAAAATCATCAAAGTAGTGCAAAAGCTGCCGAAGGACCCTTTAGGCAGGGTCGAGCGAGCCAGGCTGCCGGACTTGCTTGCCTGAGGAGTTCGCGCCGGGTCTGGGCCGACATGGATCGAAATTGTTGCTAACTCCAAAACGACTGAACAGGAGGAGACCACAATGTTTCGTAAGATGTTCATTGCTACGGGCCTTGCGGTATTGGCCATGAGCCTCGTGACAGCGGCTGGGGCCCAGGAGAAATTTCCATCTCGTCCCGTTGACTTCATTTGCACATGGGGGGTCGGGGAGGGGCCGATCAGATGGCTCGCACTCTGGGCAAGCTCGTGGAGCCAATTCTCGGCGTTCCACTGCCGGTTTCCAACAAACCGGGGGCCTCGGGAAACCTGGGCATAACCGATCTATTGGTGGGAAAGACCGACGGCTACACCATAGCGGTCCTCATAGCTGATACTCTGTGCACTATTCCCGCGGGTCAAGCTCGGTACAAGGTCACTGACATCGAGTGGCTGGCTCGAGTCCAGGTGGCGGACTCGTTCCTTTTCGTGAATTCCGAGAGCCCGTTCAAAACCATTCAAGATCTACTCAAGCATGCTCAGGCCAACCCTGGCAAACTGCGAGTGGCGACACTCGGCTTTGGGACTGTCGATGATCTTACAATTAAATACTTCGACAAAATGGGCTATAAGATGACGACTATACCGTACCCGAAGCCGGGCGAGCGTTACGCGGCCACTCTCGGGGGGCACACGGAAGTGCTGGACCAGCAGGCAGGGGATGTGAAGCAGTACGTGGAGGCCGGCCAACTCAAGCCTCTGATCATTTTCGCGGAGAAGCGTTACCCTGCTTTTCCGGATGTGCCGTGCTCAGCGGAACTTGGCCTTGACATCCGCCTCCCACAGTTCCGCGGGATTGTAGCGAAGAAGGGGCTGCCGGCAGACCGCAGCAAGATCCTGTCAGAGGCGATACGCCAGGGAATGGAGACTCCGCAGTGGAAGAAGTTTGCTGAGGAGTTTTATTGTCGCCCCGACAGCTACTTAGGGCCACAGGAGTTCACAAAATGGGTGAAAGAAGAGGCGGCGGCAATGGATCGGCTGGTGAAAGAATTCGGCCTGCGAAAGTGAAAGGCTGATGAAACTTGTCAGGATTGCAGCGGGGCCAGTTGTCGGCATCATACTCTCGATAGCGCTCTACTTTCAGTGCGCGAGGTCTGGACGAGATCGTACCGCCTGGCCAGCTTGGCCCCAGCTTCTGGCCGCGAATGATTCTCGTGGGCCTCGCTCTCGCTTGCGCTGCTAAACTCCTCGTTGACCTGCGTTCCGCCTACGCCGGCGGTGGATACCGGCGTGACGGCCCGGCCACCTATTTCCCGGACGAAGCTTTTCTCTAGCATCGGGCTCATCCTTCTGTACATGATACTGGCTCCGGTTATAGGGTTCGCTCTCGCTACCGCCGGGTTCATCGCGGGCTTCATGTGGGTCTCGGGATCAAGGTCCATCCCCATGATCGTTGGTAATGTGGCTGTCGGAACAGTGCTGCTGCTCTATGTTTTGGTCAAGTTCGTGTACTGCCGTTACCGAAGGGTGAATCGGTGTTTGAGACTTTCACTCTCGCGCTCTATCGGGCGCTCCATCTCTTCTAAAGGAGCAGACGCGTGGATACCCTCGCGAATCTTGCAATCGGTTTCGGCAATGTCCTCCAGCCCGTGAATTTCCTCATGATATTTCTCGGCCTGCTGATAGGCATTGTCGCCGGGCTCTCCCCGGTATCACGATGATAAACTCAATCGTGCTCGTGCTGCCCTTCACTTATGTGATGGGGATTGTGCCTGCCGTGCTCCTCATGATTGGCGTTTACTGTGGCGGCGTTTTCGGAGGCTCCATTACGGAATCCTGTTCAATATTCCCGGTGACCCCATGAACGTCCCGACTACATGGGAGGGTTACCGCCTGAACCGCCAAGGCAAGACCCAATATGCCCTCGGGCTAGCGATCATGAGTTCGGCATTCGGTGGCCTGGTCAGCGCACTCTGCCTCGCTTTCTTCGCTCCGCCGTTCGCTAAGTTTGCGCTTGGCTTCTCCACAGTGGAGTTTTCTCAGTCGTAGTCTTTGGGCTCGCGAGCGTGTCGGTGCTCGGCAGTTCCTCGATGACCGCAGCCCTTATCTCGCTCTTCGTCGGGATGTTCCTCGGAACAATCGGCACAGGCCCGGTCCGGAGTAGAGCGCTTTACCTTCGGCATACCGTTTCTCATTACCGGCGTAGACTTCGTGGCTGTTCTCATCGGTCTCTTCGCGATTGGCGAGGTAATCGAGCAGCTCGTCGCTGTCGATGCAACCCGGTTCCCGACGCCACTATCAAGGGGGCGATACCTCGGCTTCCGCTCCTCGACCTCTGGCCGCTGCGTTGGTCGCTTATCGCGGAACGGCCGTCGGGCTAGCCGTGGGCGGTCTCGCCGGCGCTGGAGCGACAGATCGTCGTTCGTATCCTATGGTCTTAGAAACAGGTCTCCAAGACGCCGGAACTTTCGGCAAGGGGCATGAGGGAGGGCTGGTGGCGTCGGAGAGCTCGGTGAACGGCTCGACAGGCGGCGCTATGGTCCATCTACTTTGCCTTGGCATCCCCGGTAGCGCAGCGACCGCCGTGATGATGGGAGCGTTCCTGCTCCACGGGATACAGCCCGGGCCGATGCTCTTTACCAAGCAGCCCGTGGAAGTCTTCACGATAATCGCTGGGATGATCCTCGTCAATTTCGTGATGATTCTGTTGGGCTTTGTTGCTGCGTTCTCGTTCGCCACGCTCATGAAGGTTCCGGCGGCCATCCTCAACACCTTCATGGTCGTTTTTTGCTTCCTCGGCGGCTACGCGCTCCGCAACGACATGGCGGATGTCTGGATGACGATGTTGTTTGGCTTCCTGGGCTATGTGATGCGGCGGAACGAGCTGCCGATCCCCCCGCTGGTGATGGGCATAATCCTCGGGCCGATGGCCGAGCAGTCCTTCCTCACGAGCATGCTGGCCCATCACAATGACCTCAGCGTCTTGGTGACCCGCCCGGTGAGCGGGTCATCCTTGGGGTCACAGCTCTCCTAATCCTATGGGCTATAGCGAAGGCGCTGTCGCCGGCCGACCATGCGGCGCTGGAGAGTGAGGCCTTCTCCGCCCTTGAATTCACTGTTTGACCACGCACAGTATGACTGGCGAGGTTGAAGAGGGATCAAATGCAGGGAACTCTAAAACAAGATCTCAAGGCTCATTCGACAATCAAGCGCGACATGCTTGGATCAATATTGAAGGGCAAGTAAGGGAATAATCACCCAGCGTAAGTAGATGCCTATGCACGATCCTTTCGGGGCGCGTTTATTAAAAACGAGGATATCAGGATTCCGGGGGCGGCAACCGGCCCGCTCGGAGGGCTCACATTTGCCGCAAAAGACAATTTCGATATTAAAGGCCATGTCACCGGAGCGGGCAATCCTGATTGGCTTCGAACACATGAAGTAGCGACTTCTACCGCGCCAGCGGTGCAAATGCTTCTGGACGCAGGGGCCACCCTGGTCGGCAAAACCATCATGGATGAGTTGGCATTCAGCCTTAACGGCGAAAATATCCATTATGGAACGCCTGTAAATCCTGCTGCCCCAGATCGCATTCCAGGCGGATCTTCCAGCGGTTCCGCCTCGGCGACCGCCGGACGGCTGGTGGATTTTGCTCTGGGAACGGATACCAGCGGTTCAGTGCGAGTTCCGGCAAGTTACTGCGGGCTATTCGGCATTCGGACCACTCATGGGGCTATTTCGACTGAAGGCGTCGTCCCTCTGGCCCCCAGCTTTGATACAGTGGGCTGGTTCGCACGGGAGGCCGATCTCTTATATCGAATCGGAGAAGTTCTTCTTCCGACCCAATCCGCTTCCAAATTACCTGCGCGTCTATTAATTGCAGATGATGCCTTTGCCTTGGCAGACAATCGCGATTCAGGCAATCCTCCAAACTGAAATCAAGAAGCTGGCGGAATTGACCCAATCCATCTCACATACGCGCCTGTCAGAAACCTCTTTGGAAATCTGGACCGAGATTGAGGTGACGTGCAAAACATATGAGGTCTGGCAAGCGCATGGAGAATGGATCAGCGCGGTTAAACCCAAATTCGCGGCTGAAATCGAAAAACGGTTTTCGCGCGCTGCGACCGTCACTGCGGCTCAGAAAGAAGAAGCGGAGATCCGGCGCTCTGCAATAAGATCGCGCCTATTGGAATTGTTGCGAGACGATACGGTAATATGCTTACCGACAACACCCGGGATTGCGCCTCTCAAGAATGCTCCGCCCGCTGCGACGGATAAGACTCGAAACCGCACTTTGACTTTGAGCTGTATTGCGGGGCTGGTGGGAGCGCCACAGATTACTTTGCCCGTGGCTCAAGTTGAGGGATGCCCCGTAGGCTTGTCGCTAATGGCAGCGCCCGGCAAGGACATGGATTTACTTTACTTTGCAACGCGCTTGCTTGGCCAAGGCTAACTCGGACTTTCAAATTAGATCCGGTTCGGGTCCAGGTTTTTGATATACGCAAGCAATTCAGAACCTTTTTGCGATTTGGTTTTGATCTTTTCGTAATCTATTGGAACGTTGTTCAGGTACTGCAATATTAATGCGTCGCCAACCTTTGTGCCCGGTAATATACCGGCAAAAAAGAACCCCAAACTCTCAAACTGTTGAGAATAATGCGCTGTTTGAGGGTCAGAGAGGCCCAAGTACAGGTGGATTATTTCAAAGCGTTTAAGGCACAGTTCTCTCAGCCTGGATTTAACTTCCCGAAAAACATTCGATCCGAATCGCTCAACTCGTATTCGAGCTGTTCCGCTGGGACCGGCCGTGGTAACACTGACGACGCCTTTGGCGCCCGGTTCAGAGAAATCATGCTCGTTGATATCTTTGCAATCCGGCGAAGCTCCCAAATTGCGGAACAATGAGACAATCATCGCCTTGTGATTCGACGGAGGATAAATGGTCAACGGTGGAGGTTCACGGAGGTACATAAAATGAACCAGCAGGCTTTCTCGCTGCGGAAGTTCCTCAGTAATTCGCCTGAATATTTCAGTTTGGGGCAAATAGCCCACAAACAGCGCACAATCTCTTAGCCCTATTCCGAGACCTACCTGTTGCGAATATGTGTGATTGGTGACCGCCTCGCCTAATATTCCCAATAGGCCTTCAGACCTGGCTTTATCCAGAGCAAATAGGTTCAATCGAGTAAAAATCCCCATTGATCTGAATTCCGGCTTGACCACCGCCCTTCCCAACTCACCTATTCGAGCTTCGCCGTGCCGAGTCAAGGCCAAATGCCCGGCAATTTCGCCCTTGGAGGTAACCGCGACGACGGAGAACATTTCACCACTCTTGATTCAGCTCAACAATGCGCTCAGGATAGTATATGTGCTCAAAGGCATAGGTATTCCCATAAGCCTTGTATACGGCCTTGGAGACTTCCAGCGCCTCGGAAGGTTCCATCGGACGGATTGTGATGTCGGTGGCCGCTGAAATCCGCTTTTTGTCAACGGGCGGGGGTTCGTACGGTTCGAGTTCGCAGGCGTCGAAATATTCTGCAACGCTTCGGTTTTTGAGATATTTGATTAATACTATTTCTTTGCCGGCCGGTCCGAGATTATGGAACTCCACCTCGTCCATCGATTCTTTCAGCAGAGAGATTCCCGGGCCTGGCGCATCTTTGGATATTTCCCCAGGAACGGCATCCGAGAAGCCGAGTCGGATCAAACGGGAGCCCCTGATCTGCGATTATTATCTTGAGCCCGAGTGGCACACGCTCGCATGATATATCCAGTGTGGCCCGCTCATCGGGTTCGAACGCGTGCTCGATGACCGTGGTGACCGCTTCAGCGACCGCCCTTTCGATCATCAAGCGGTCCTGTTCATCAAAGCCCATTTTCTTGGCGACTTCACCAACGTATGTCCGGGCCACGCCCACGTATGCGTGGTGATTAGGAATCGTAAGACTTGAATATTCGCATCTGTCTTGAATTATTGCCATGAATCTACTCTCCGGCGCGCAGGGGGCCTTCTTTTCCCCGACCGGAGCCGGAGAGGACGAGGAAACCGAGCAAGGCCAGGAAAAGAGCTATGCTGAAAATGATCTTCAATATGGCCGGGAGCGGGGAAGGCGAAAGAAAGGCCTCGATAAGTCCTGCCATCGCCAGCAAGGGAATGCAACCGGCAATCAATTTTGCCGCCTGCTTACTCCGCAAAGCGAGAACTTCCGACCGCCGATATGGACCTGGATCGATCAAAGCGTGTCCTATAACCAAACCAGCGCCGCCGGCTATGACTACAGCCGTTAATTCAAGGCTGCCATGAGGCAGCAGGAAAGACCAGAATTCCAGCGCAAGATTGTGATTGATACATAAAGCGGCTACAGTTCCTATGAGAAGTCCGTTTAACGCCAGTAGATAAAGAGTTCCCACTCCAAAGGTAATGCCGGAAGCGAAGATCAGGAACGTTACGGATATGTTGTGGGTCATCAGGCTGCTGGAAGCCATGGGGGCTACGGTATAAACGTCTTTAAACCACACTTTGCCTTTTTCCACTGTCGCTATTATGCTTTCCGGCGCCAAGAGTTCTATAAATGCAGGTTCCTTTAATCCAAGTAATAGACCTGTCAAGCCGGCTAATGATCAAGACTGCTGCGGCCGTGGCTATATAAACTGCTTCCGCTCGAAAAGCTCGCGGAAAACCGCTTATAAAGAAATCTATCACAGCGGCCCAGGTCAAGCGCGGCTTTCTGTAGATCAATCCGTGAATGCTCGCAACCTGACTATTGAGATAATTGATGATCTCGTTGTCGGTATCAACGGCCAATTCTGAAGATTTAAGAACAGACAGATCTGAGACCGCCGCAAAATATAACCGGCCTAAATCCCACAAGTCCTGCCGGCTCAATTTCTGCAATGAACCAGGCCGCAATTTCTTCGTTAGGCTTTCCAGTCTCTCCCATTCGTCTTTGCGTTCACTGATGAACTCGTTTATATTCATTTTAGCTTGCAGCTTTCACTCGTAATGAAACAATCAGTATAGGTATGGCGTTCAAGACTAACGATTTGCTTGCCATAAGATGACAACGATCCGACAAAGTCGGTCAGCAGCCGGCAATCGTCATACTATCATGTCAGGGGAGATTCGGTGAAACAAAAGCATCTTACCTTCACAGTTGAGACCCCTGATCACATCGAACTGCAATTTCAACTGGCCGGCATCGGGAAGAGGTTTCTAGCCTATCTTATTGACAGATTGATCCAGTTTGGCTTGATCTTCGCCCTCTTTATTGTGATTAGCTTGGTCTTGTTCGCAGGAAACAAACTCGTTGCGGTAACCGACGTTATCTACAAAATGCGGCAGGTTTTGGGTCAATGGATTATAGCCGTCGCCATCCTGGTATATGGCGTCCTTTCTCTCGGATATTTCATTTTGTTTGAATATATCTGGAGCGGTTCAACGCCGGGGAAAAGGTCTCAACATATTCGAGTTATCAGAACAGATGGCGCGCCCATATCGTTCCTTGAAGCGGCAGTACGAAATATATTGCGCGCTGTCGATATTTTGGCCGATATTTATCCGCTGGGATTAGTAGTGATGTTCATAGATTCTCGCAATAGGCGCCTGGGAGACATCGCGGCCGGTACGCTGGTGGTGACTGAATCCGTAGTCGAGATTGCCTTTGGCTGGAAATTCGGCCCATTCCTTGGACGATGATGATCAACAGCTCCGGATGGTCGCCGCTACAATGACCTCGGGAGATTATCAACTTGTGAGAAAATTCCTCGCAAGACGGGAAGCATTGGATGCTGAATACCGTCAACAACTGGCCCAGGAAATCGTTGATCGTATTTTCAATAAATCAAGTGTAATGGTCAAACCGTCGAACGATATCGAATTGTTCTTGGAAAGAATCGAAGCGGACTATCGAGACCGCCTGAGAATTCTCTGAATCTTTTTCAGTAACGTTTCGGTTGGCATTCGAGTTTTTGCTTTTCTAGTTTGTTGCGCCGAAATTTAATTAGGGGGCTCTGGAGATAAGATGGAGACCGATTCTTCCGATACTCCACGAACTGTGACAATCACAGCCGTAAAAGATGAAGCAGCCAAGCGCACGATTGCCGAAAACCTATCTCGTATTACTTCCGGACATCCCCCGGTGGAACGTGTTTTGGCCCGATTGGACAACCTTCCCTGGAGGTTGACCCGAAGTGCCAGCGTATCGAGCGCGAAAAAATTGGTCACGCATACTGGAAGGTCTGGGGGCTTCCGTGCAAATCAGTCCACCGCTCCCGCCCGACAGAGCGTATGATTCGCCGCCGCCGACAGTAGCGACCCGAGCAACTCCGATTTCCCCGATACCATCTGAAAACAGGCAGGCGGAACAGCATGTGCCCGCCGCGCCGCAGGCTTTTGAACGGCAGGATTGGGCCACCCGACCAGAGAAGACCCAAATGGGAGATTCCGGAGAATTCTTATTGGAGCCTTTGTCGCTGGGAGGGATACTGGATCGCACTTTCCAAATCTGCCGTTCGCATTTCTGGAAGCTCCTAGTGATAGCAAGCATTCCCGTACTAATAGCTGGAGGAATTGCTCTTGTGGGGATCTTAGTCTTCCTACTGGCAGGGCTGACCTGGCAGGCTCTTGGGGGACTGCCGCAGTGGATCATGATCGCGGGAGCCATATTGGTAATTCCATCAATAATTGTATTGCTTGTAGCGTTATTTTACTTGTCGCAGGGCGCTATGATTCATGCGGTATCGTTCATCTATTTGAGCCGGAACATAGTTATCAAGGAAGCTTACCGCTTTGTTATGGGAAAATTGGGGAGATTTGTCTTCACATCGTTTCTCTTTGTAGCTGTAGCCATTGGGTTCGTCACTGCGCCAATGCTGCTTGGGATTGGGGCGTATTTCGCCTTCAGACTTTTCACCTCAGGATGGTGGTCCGCTGTGACCTGGCCGTTCCTCATGCTGATACCGGCTTACGGCATAACCAAGCTCCTGCTCTTTGATAAAGTTGTCATTATAGAGGATACCGCGTATCTGGCGGCCCTCAAGAGAAGCTGGCGTTTGATCCAGGGTAAGGCCGATCAAGGTTGGCCCAAGACGCTATTTCATGAGGCTCATTGTGCTTTTGCATCTCTTCGTATTGATTAATTTGACTATTACAATGATTTTCCAGGCGCCGGCCGCAGTCGTGGCAATTATTATATCCGAACACGTGATCGTTGCCAGAATTCTTGAGCAACTCTTGAGTACTCTGGGCAGTCTCGTTGGGGGTGTGTTCGGTTCAGTTTGCCTCGTGGTCTTTTACTACGATCTTCGCAATCGGAAAGAAGGATTTGATCTGAAAATGCTCGCAAGGATGGACGAACGGTGATCCGAGAAATTTGTTTGGCGATAAAAGTTATTATAATTCCATTGGTTTATGGGTATCCGGGGAAATGCGGTTGAAACTCTCAACCTTTTTGTTCATAATCTCACCCGAACGATAGATCGTCCGAGCGCAGGAGGAGGAATGGCAGAAAAGAAGAAAAAAGACGAGAAACAAAAACCCCTCGAGAAATGGACTATTAAGGAATTACGTGAAGAGGCCCTAAAAATACCGGGTGTCCAGGGAGTGCATGGTTTCAATAAGGCTGAACTATTGGCCGCGCTCCGCGCGGAAAAAGGAATCGTAGATACCGATACAAAGAAAAAGGGTGAAGGCGTTCGCGTCGTCAAGGCCAAATTAAAGGACGTACAGAAATTACGGGATGAGGAGCGCGCTCAAGGATCAGCCAATACTCGCTTGAACATTCTTCGGAGAAAAATATCAAAGCTTAAGAAGCAGACTCGTCGACTCGCTTAAGAGGCATCGCCGCGGATCTCTCTGAACTTTATTGAGCTCATCCATGTTGATTACTTGTACAGGATCGGATATTGAGGTCTAGGACTGTGCAAATGAATTTGACTTTGCCGTCCGGGTGTTCGCGAAATAAAAAGATTTCCGCTTCCGAGTGTCAAGCCTGAACGGCCGCATTTCCTGGATATCCGACGTATTTGACATGGAAAAAAATCAAAATTCATCGATACCCTTACGACCGTCTCTTTTAAGACGAATCGTGAAGTGGCTCTTTCTGCTGTTCTTGGCCGTATTTTTCTTGTGTGCCGGGCTCCTCGTCTTCGTAAGATTGGCCATGGACGGGAACCTCCTCGCGAGGTTCATGGTCCCGCGACTCGAAACGACACTGAACAAGAAAATCTCGCTGAATTCTGTGAACCTGACTTGGCTCTCTTTGGGCACGGCGAAGATCTCGTTGAGAGACCTTGAAATTCAAGAACGTTCCGGAGGCCGGCTTCTGCTGCGTGTTCCGGAAGCCCTATGCGAGATTGACGCGCTTTCCGCCCTGACCGGGGCGCCCAAAATAAACCGCATTGCCATCTCTGACCCTGAAGCTCTTCTTCCGCCTCTACAAATTTTTGCAAGAGATCTTGAGACCCCATCTGTCGCTCGCAGGCGACCTCGGTTTGTGCGTCCTGTTGTGCATAACTTCCATCTATCCGGTGGCAGCGTCTATTCCCCGGCTACCGATCTCAAAGACGCGTCCAAAAAGCCGATAATTTCAAATGTTGAAATAATATGCTCCGGCGCCAGCCTCTACGGGCTGGAAAGCTTTTCCGTTAGGGGTACGGCGCCGGGAACGGACGGATCTCTGCAGATAGATGGTCAACTGACGTCTATGCCTTTTTTCGGCGATGACTGGCGCGGAAACTTACGTCTCCGTATCCAAGGAGTTCCTGTTTCACCTTTCCGGCCGCTTGCGTCATATTTGAATTTCGATTTCCCTTTCTTAGAAGGTCTATTAAATGTTGATGCCACCATCAAAGGTGAAAGTAAGAACTTTCACGCTCGCGGTGAGCTTGCTTTCTCCAATGTCGCTGTTACGCCGGGGAACACATTTCTTCGTGATGCGCTCCTGGACAAAGGCTGGATACGTTTCACAGCGGATCGGCACAAGGAAAATCTTCGACTTGACTTGCCGGAGGTCGGATTACCCGGGATAAAATTTGGGGCAGAGATCAAGATCAACAATTTCTTGTCGAGAGATCGCCAAGTGGAAATATCGGTCAAGAATGCCGATGTCGATTTAAAAAGATTCTTTCCCCTGCTGCCCCTGAAACTTATGAAAAATGAAGACAGCGAACGCCTAATCGAAGCCGGTTTAGATGGGCACATATTAATTGCGGCAGCCAGTTGGATAGGTAAACCTTTCGACGTCTTCCAGGGGAAAGGGGGAGTGGGGAGGCTCTTTGTCGACGCCTATTTGGACAAAGTCTCCGGATTCGTCCCGGGCGCGGCCCTGCCGGTGAAGAATGCCACCGGTCGCGTACGGCTCAGCGCTAACGAAATGATATTTAAAGGAATCAGTGTTACTATTGGCAGTTCTCCCATAGTCATAAATGGCTGGCTTTCCGATCTTCAAACTTCCCCCAAAACAGATTTGTTTTTATCTGTGAAGGGTCAGGCGCATGATTTCAAGCCGATATTTGAAAACAGAGTCGTCGCTGAACTACTTCAATCGTGGGTAGGCTCGATTGACGATGCCCAAGGCGGACTGTCGGTCACTATGGATGTGAAGGGTCTCCTGAAAAATCCCAGCATGAAAGGCCGCGTGACTCTGGAAGATTTTCAATGCCGTTTTTCGCAATTTCCACTTGCAATACGAAAAATCAATGGAGCATTACGATTTCGGGGCTCGTCTGTCACTTTCAATGGGCTCAAGGGAATACTCGGTGACACATCCGGAGAAATAAGCGGCAGCCTTTCTGCTCACGATGTCGATATCACGGGAGATTTACGAGTCGCTCCGGCTGATTTGAAAAAATTGAATGTGCTATCTCCGGAAATCAACATTTCGGGCCCGGCGCCAGTCTCTTTAACCCTCAAGGGCCGCCACCCGTCCCTGAACTTTTCCGCCAGGGTCAATTTGAAAAACAATGGCTTGCGGATTGGCTCCGTTATCAAGAAGAGCCCTGGCGTCTCACTGGAACTTGATGCTTCGGGTTTTTCCGACTCAGAAGCGACAACCGTGGACCAAGCTTATTTAATTTTGGATGGGAGCCGCATATCTGCCAAGGGCAAGATCGCAAAGGACGGTAAAACAGTATTTTACATTAATTTGCCACCTAAAGGCGTTTCTACAAATGCGCTTGTTTCCCTTGCCGATCCGAGTCTAGACCTTCAGCCCGGAGGTAGAATTGAAGGAGACGCAGCTATCAAGATCGGGGCTGACAAATCCGCGCACCTTCAACTGGACTCGAATCTTACTATTAATCATGTGTCATTACGTATTGCCGGTTTCCACAAACGCTGGGACGGAGTAACGGGTAATCTCCGTATTCGGGGAAGATCTTTGAACGCGGTTCTCGAGAGGGCCAAAATAGGTAGCACCGAGATATCGGGGACTGTCTCCATAACGGATTTTGATAATCCAAAAGTAGAAATTGTTTTGGAATCTCCCTTCCTTGACACTACGGACTTCACGGCTCCGCCGGGATATGTGAGTAAGGTCACATGGGGTGAGTGGATACGCGCCAACGCCGCCATCAAGTTCCTGGCACGGAGTCGCGGGGGGGCAAATATCAAAATTGCTAAAGGTAAAACCGCGACGCGAACTTTTTCCAATTTCCAGGCGATTTTCGATGGCGCGCAGGGTCTCGTCAAGGCGCCGAAGTGGCAGCTGGTCTATGCCGATGGGACTTTGCGCGGCACGGCTCTGTTCGACATAAGAGGAAATACCACAACTCCTCTGTCCCTGGAAATTCAGGGTGATCAATCTCAGAATGGAGAGAATGCTGACGTCAGACCCCGATCGGGTTCGCATTGAAGGGGAAGTCACGACGGAAGGGCGAATGGAATGGAGAACCAGCGCCAGGCGCGAAAACGACGGCATTTATAAGACCGGTAAAATCGAAGTGCGAGTTCAGCATGGCATTCTGACACAACAATTTGATATCCCTTCCAAAATTTCCGCAGCTCTCAATTTTGGCTCGCTGGTGCGGGGGCGCTTACCGGATTTCTTTGCGCAGGGTCTTCCGTTTCGCCGGCTGACCTGGAACATGGAAGCGTTCGACCATAAGTGGAAGATCATGGAGTTGAAGTTGAATTCGGATTCTACAAGTATAGATGGATTTGGCATGTACTTTGACGACCAAGACCGGGTGGACCTAAAATTGGATGTTTCCCCCTTGGTGGGACTGGACACTATCGTTTCCGGATTACTGGGAAACGTGCTCATGAAAAATGGGAAGACGCTGACTTTTCCATTCAGGGTGAGGGGCCTTTCAAACTCACTGGACGTAAGACTTGAACCTTTCGAGCCTCTTAGATCCGCTGAGCATTGAGCAAATCCTGAACATGAACCAAAAACAAAATTTCTCGTTTGGCCGGAATTGGCAAAGGTTTCTTGAAAGTCTGGATGAAGACAGGCTCAATATCGCCGCTGAATCGCTAATGGAATTTCTGAACCTGTCTGATTTGCAGGGGAAAAGTTTCCTTGATATTGGTTGTGGTAGCGGTCTTTTTTCTTACGCCGCTTTCAAGCTTGGAGCAAAAAGAATCGTCAGTTTTGATGTTGATCCCTTCAGTGTGCAATGCTGCCAACATCTGCACAGTCTGGCAAGCAGTCCTGGAAACTGGCAAATCTGTGAGGGATCCATTCTGGATAAAGACTTTGTCGGCCCGCTGGGGAGTTTCGATATAGTTTATTCCTGGGGGGTGCTGCACCACACGGGTAAGATGTGGGAATCAATAATTAATTCCGGCGAACTTGTGGCCCCAAGCGGAAATTATTATATTGCTCTATACAATAAGATTACGTCGAGGAATGGCTCTCCGGCCTGGATCCATTCATTCTGGCTATCCGTCAAGAAGCTGTACAACTCTCACCCCTTGCTGGGTAAGTTTGTGCTCGAACCTGCGGCCATGGGGGCTTACTTGGCGATAGTGGCTGCACGACTGGAAAATCCGGTCAAACATGTCAGAAATTACAGATCTCACCGCGGCATGAGATGGAGCACTGACGCCACAGATTGGCTTGGTGGCTATCCTTATGAGTTTGCCACCGTAGAAGAAGTCTTCAAATTCGTTACGAAGAAGTTTCCCGATTTTGTTCTTACAAATATCAAGACTACCAGCGGTCGCGGCTTGAATTGGTACCTTTTTCAGAGAAGATCCTGACAGTGTTTAAAGATTCTCCTTTGGCCGCCAGCTATTGTTTCCGCCTTGGGCCATTTTTCTCAATTCTTCCTATAGATCAGAAACCAATCCGCAGAACTCGTATTAGGTCTGCCCCTAGCGGACCGGTCAATTGTCACTACTTTCACGAGGAAACCTGTAGCCCAATAGAACTACTAGTCCCGCGTAAGGACGACTGATCGATTAACCGCTGGCGGGTACAGATTTTCAGTCGATCGCTCTCGGGACTCAACGCGCCTTTGAACTGGAGCTGCATTCCATCACTGACCCGGCGATAAATCACCGGGCTACTATCAGAGGTTCCTACGGAACCATGATGGCCCTTAACTTAACGCCTATGTGCGTACGCGGGAACGACGCTCGGTGAATCCGACATCCGGACGATCCGGACAGAATTTTAGACAACTACTATAAAGATTCTCACTTTGGGCCGCCAGTTATCGTGTCCGCCTTGGACGATTTTCCTTAATTCTTCCTATAGATTAAGAAGCCAATCCGCAGAACTTGTATAGGTCTGCCGCTAACGGAGCGGCCAATTGTCACCACTGTTATGAGAAAACCTGTAGCCCAAACTTGGAAGCTTTCATTCAAATCTCCTTTCCGGAGGAATTATAAACGCGGGGTAATAAATTCCACTGGCAGCGCGAATCCCGTCGGGAAATTTTCTACTTATTACCGGTTCCCATCTGAACAGGATCGCAACGGCACGGATTACGATGTGCGCACGGACCCATTCCAATGGTAGTCCGATTTTTTAAGAATATGAGGAACTCGGCCCGTTTATCAGCCGGCAGAGCGGACATCACCTTGCTTATTCTTTTTGCCGCCTCTCTTTCCATTTGGGCTGACAACGCTGTCAATTGGTCAAGTTCCGGGTCGGCGGCGCTCGGGTTCCCGGGATTCTTAGCTAGCACGTCAAGAAGTTCGGCTTTCTTCTCGACGATTTTTTGTCGGAGTTCCATTACCAGCCGCGGTGGCCCATTTTGCATGCAGCACTGGCCAATGAATTTGAAATCCTTTGGTGTCAGGCGGGATTCCAAGGCCGGTAGATCGGACGCCGCTGATCTATCTCCCAAGAAATGCCAAGCCAAAGTGGCTGCAACAGCCAAGTTCAAAACAATGGAAAATATGAAAATCGTCAAGAACAAAACTCTTTTCATCGGCTGCTCTCCTCCGGGACAACATCCATCAACAAGTCCCCCAGAGACTCTCCTGTGTCGGGCATTAGGACCTCCATCGCGCTGTCTGTCCTCTCGGGGAAGAGTATCTTGCCGACGGAACGCCCTGCCAAATTCCCCACGCCGATGGCCAACAGCACTGTCATGACTAGGATAGGAACCTGCCGCCACACAAGAGCAAGACGACGGTCGTATTCTCTACCCTTAACGGCAGAGATCCGCGCTTTCACTTTTGTGGCTAGATCCGAGGGTATTGTCGAGACCTGAGCAAGGGCCTCCATATCAGCATTCAGAGCGATCATTCGCTGATGGAACGAGCGGCAGGTTTTGCATGCTGCGATGTGCGCCAGAAGCTTGTCCGATGCCGACGGCTCCAATTCGCCGTCCAATAACATCGAAATCTGTTCTTCACGTTTTCGGCAATCCATCGAAGTCCCTCCATTTACTGATACAACCGAAACGCGGGAATCCCGCGCAAGAGAGCGATTTTTTAATCGTGGAAAACGCCTCAAAATGTCTGTAATTTTGTGCGGCTCAGTGTCCATTGTTAGAGTCTAGTCTTTCAGAATTTCCAATAGAGTTCTCCTGGCTCTGAAGATCAAGGATTCCACAGCGGAGGCCGAACTTTGCATAGCCAACGCAATTTCTTCATAGCTCATATTTTCCTGGCTTTTTAGAAGCAAGGCCGTCCTCTGCCTCTCAGGGAGCCCGCTCAAAGCGTCCGTCAAACGAGCGAATTCCTGCTTCATGGAAAGCACGCTCTCTGCGTCCGTGTTCCAGGAGGCATGGTTTGGTTGAGATCCCAAAGAGCCATCTTGGCTTTCTTCTTCAGTAAACAGCCGTACCGCCTTTCTTTTGAGAGAACTGAAAACATTGATGCTCTGATTGCGAGAGATCGCGAGCAACCACGTCTTGAAAGAAGCTTTTGAAGGGGAGAATCGATCAATGTATTTGAAAGCTTTCAGAAATGTTTCTTGAACGACGTCCTCGGCCTCGTACGAGGATCGAGTGATAGCACGGGCCTGACGGTAGACCATGGCCGAGTGGCGATCCACTAACTCATTAAACGCGAATTCGGAACCGTCCTGAACTCTCTGGACAAGCTCCTCGTCCGACAAGTTGTCCCAATTATGCATTTGCATTCTGTTTGGGCGCGCACTGTCTCCGAAGCGCATCCGAATTCCAACACTCCGCAGCGTTTAGTCGCTGATTCGTTCTTTGTCCGAGAATCTTGTGATTCATTCTAAGGCTGTTCCGGGGCCACATGTCTGGGCGGCGCAACAAACCGGATTAAGAGGGCCGAGCATAGACAGAACAAGCCAAGATAAGTAAAGACCGCGTGGAAATTTCCACCGGTCGCATCCAGCACATATCCGCTTACAGATGGGCCTATGAAACCTGCTACAAAACCGTACGCTGTAAACACTAGACCGAAAATGGACCCGAAATGCTTTACCCCAAAACAATCCATAGCCAGAGGCGCGGAAACCGCGAACAGCGCGCCGAACGCGAACCCGATAATCGCGGCCAAAATAGCCAAGCCGGTCAAACCGGTGATAAACGGTAAACTCAAGTATGCCGCTCCTGCTGCAAAAAAAGCAAAGCTCATGGCCGGAGTGCGGCCTATTATGTCTGAAAGATATCCTGTAATCAGCCTACTTGCCCCGTTGGTAAGATTAAATGCGGTCAGGATAATGATGGCCGACTCCAGGTCGAAGCCACGTGACAATCCAAAAGTGGTCGAGAGAGTCACCATAGCTATCCCGGCCGCGCCTTGCAATGCCCAGGTCAGCCAGAGAAACCAAAAACTGCTCGTGCGCAAGCTCTGTTGAACCGTCAGAGAGTTCTCCGGATCAGGAGGAGGAACGACCGTTGCGCCGGGCGTGGCAGGCTGAACCCGAGCCACTCTTTCCGGAACCTCAGTAAATTGGGCAGCTACAAGCCCAACGACTAGCCCGATTATCCCGAGGAAAATATTCATCCGTAAGTAGCCTATCGTCTCAAGCATGTAGCCGAATATTGGGGCCATGATTGCCGCAGAAACTCCGAACATCAAATTCACTATGCCGGAAACCAGGCCCCTGCGCATAGGAAACCACCGTTGGACCGTAGTTAGCGCCGGGATATAAACGAAAGAAGACGCCATACCCACTAAAAAAGCCCACGCGTAGACCATCCAAAGACTGGAGGCATACGCCACGAATATTGCATCCAACCCGCAAATTATCGCGCCAATGGAAATCATGGCCCGGGCGCCTAATTTTTCCTGCCACCGTCCGACCAAGAACATGAAAATTCCGACGGCCGCAAGCACAAAAAAGAGAATGTTGCCGATAGCGCCTCGTCCCACGTGCAAGTTCGTTTGCCAGTAGGGCGCCATGACGCCGGGAAAGCCAAAAATAAAAGCTCCCGGCCAAAAAATTGCCAGTGAACTTCCCGCCACCGCCAGAATTCCTCGTTTGGTATCCGTCATGGGAGTCTCCTGATGTGTCGAATATTAACTTAATGATACCTGGGGATTGTCCTCATCGCGCTGTCGTTTGTGAGCTATTCCGCGGATTTTCAACTTCCGGCCCTTTACTTCTGCCGTTGCTCCCAGAATCTTTTCCACGAGCCATAGATTTGCTTGAACATGCTCAGTGACTCTGGGGATTGTGTATTCGGTTTTGCCGTCAGCCAGAGCTGCAAAGAGAATCAACTGGTCCGCCGCGTGCCGATCGGCGCACGCGCCGGAACCCAGATCCTCAACAAGTGAACGCGTGACAAAATCCGCTATGGCTTCGGACCTTCGGCCCGGCTTGCCTGCCTGATCAGCGCCGAGAATACAGTCGGCTTCGGATCTTGCCCAAACGGCTAGAGCTGCTCCCCTCTGGACGGCCGTCGAATCCTCCATCACCTCTATGTGACAATTCTCAAAGCGTGTACGCAAGGCCCGATTACAACTATCGGCCATCCTCCGGCCAACTCTCCGATCGCTGAGATGAGAGGCGAGAGCAACTCCGCCAATTTCCGTCACTTTTCCCGGATGAGTCATGTGAAGGGGTTTGAGAGAACTCTTCAAGGGATCGACTTCTGCTAACATTACACCGCGCCCTTTTGGGACGTAGCCCGGCTTCTCCATTATCAGATTAACGTCAGCTCCCATTCTTTTGATAAGTGGGACCAGGACCTTTTGCATGTGAAAAAAACTCGGAGCGAAATCCTGAAACAAGCCTCCGACAATCGTAAATCGGCTGGGCGTGTCCGCAAAAAGCGCAGGCGCAATAAGAGTAAAAGCCAACATGGTGGCGGAACCGGCTGTTCCAATATCAAGATGAAAATCCCCGCCCTTCAGCGTTTTTCCTGGAAAATAGACAATCTCCCGAGAGTCTGCAACAGCCCCTTCAACTGTTCCCCCTGAAAAAACGCTACATGCTTTTACTGCAACAAGGTGCTGGGGTCTTAGGCCCGGTTTGGGACGTTTGGCCCGAATATTGATCATATGGATGGGCTCCCGCTTCAGAGTGGCGAGAGCCACTGCATACCTTATGAGAGTGCCGCTTCCGGAAAGCGTTGACCCGTCAATTTTGATCATGAGCGCCTGGCCTTCTTTTCGCCTACGAATTCGTTTCGCCACTACGAATCGGGCCGGTGAGGGGTTCCACGCAGTCGGCGGCATCGTAGCTCGCTTTGTTGACCTTGCCACTAACCGGAAACATAATCATTTCTTCCGACGGAAAAGGCTTGAGCATATGTTTCAAGGACTCAGTTGTTTTAGTGTCCGGATTTAACCAGAGGTCATAATCACTTGGCGACAAAATGGCGGGCATACGGTCGTGAATGGGTTGAATGAGTTCATTGGCATCTGTGGTGAGTATCGTGCACGATTCAATCAGTTCCCCATCAGGGCTTTTCCAGGTCTCCCATAGCCCGGCAAAGGCAAACACCAACCGGTTGGACAATACCACGAGATAGGGGGCCCTTCCCTTCTCCAGTTTCTTCCATTCGTAAAAACCGTCGGCGGGGATGATGCACCGCCTCATTTTGAATGCGGTCCGAAACGCCGGCCTATCTGCCGCGGTTTCCGACCGTGCGTTGATAAACCCTGCGCCCATTTTAGCGTCCTTGGCCCAGAACGGGATGAGCCCCCATCTGACGATCTTGAGTTCCCGCTGCGATGTCCCGGCTTTCGGTTTTATTATTGCCACCGGCTGAGTCGGGGGCAATATTGTAGCGCGGCCCCAACGACGGCTCTTCAGCAAGCCGGAAATGCTCGGTCAAGCTTTTGCCTGGAGTCATTAAAACGAAGCGTCCGCACATTGGTTTGCTCTTTTTGCTTCCAAAGAAAGCCGGGGACATTTATCCGCGATTCGGGTCTTTTTGCTTGATATAATCCAAAATCTCCCGGCCCATTCTCGAATGAAGTTTAATTCGCTCATAATCCAGGGGCACATTGTTCAAGTACTGTAGAATCAATGCTTCCCCGCCCGAAGCGCCGGGCAAAATGCCTGAGAAAAAGAATCCAAGCTTCTCGAATTCTTCCGTCAGGTAAAAGGTCCCAGTGTCCGACATGTTCAGATACATCAAAATCAGATCATAGTGTTTCAAACATAGTTGTTTCACGAGATTTCTAATCTCACTAACGATATTTTTGCCATAACGGACAATTTCAATAACCGCGACTCCGGCAGGAATGAAAACCGACGATTTGATTTTAAAAACCGATTCCTCGGCGAGATCCATTTGCAGCGGATTTACTGGCGCAACTGCCATCGCGTTTACACCAAGATTCTCGTAAAGCTTGGCTATAAAAGACCTGTGCTGTGGAGGAGCATAAATCCTCAAATCGGTCGGTTTTTGCAGATACTGATGCGCGACCACAAATGTTTCCCTTTGGGAAAGCCGCTCGGCTATTTCCTTGAATGAAACGCTCGAGGCCACGTAGCCCAGTAAAATGCCGCAAGCGTTAAAGCCCAGTCGGTCCGCAACTTCTTGAGAAAACGTGTGAGCGGTCACGGCGCGGACATATAGCCCCTTCAGCCCTTTTGATCCGCCTGATTCAACAAGAATTGCACCAATTCGAGAAGACAACCCTTGCCGCGAAATTCCGGGCGGACCACGGCCAGACCGATTTCAGCTACTCCGGAATCTTCCGAGTTAAAAATCGCGCAGTGGCCCGCAATTTCGCCGGCGGAGGTCAGCGCCACAGCGGAGATCATTTCTCCGCTCGCGTTCAGGTCGATGATTCGTTCCGGATAATAAGCATATTCGTAGAAATAGGAATAACCGTAAGCGCGATATACGGACTTTGCAACCTCGATGGCTTCCGAGGGCCTCATGAATCGGACTTCAAACTCAATCTTCTTCAATATTTCGGGACGTAGCGATGGAGGACGAAACCGCTCAGGTTGGCAAGCGGCCACATAGTCATCCAAATTCCGATCTTTGAGATATTTTATCAGATGAATCTCCATACCTTCAGGGCCAAGATTATGCACAGCAACTTCATCCACGAGATCTCTCATGGTAGCCACATTCTCCCCGGTCATGGAATCGGCAATCACGACGGTTTTGCCGTATATCAATTCCTCGGCCTCAAATGGCACCCCTTTTCTTTGACGATTATTTCCAGCCCGCCGGGAACGCGTCCGCATGAAATATTTATGCTCTGTTGGTCGCCCGGCTCAAAAGCTGACCTAATGATTGCCCTCAATGCTTCACCTACCGCAGCGCGTAACTTCGACTGTTCGTTTTCATCAAAGCCCATATGGCCCGATACCGAGCCGATATAGGCCCCGGCCACCGAGGCATAAGACAAATCAGTGGGTATTTTCAGCTGCGAATATTCGCAAGCTGTTTGCATGTTCCAACCTTTCCGCCGAATTTGGCGTTCGTCTGCGCGAAATCGGACTATTCCGAATCAATGGAGAATCGAGTTGGTCGATACTCGGGCCATAAAATATAGTTGTCAGACATCCATTCTTGTTCCACGATTTGAAAATGGGATCTCAGACCAAGGCACAGGAGCCCCGTTAAAACTCAGTCGATTTAGCGGAATGACTCATGAGCTTTGAAGTCTGTCTTGACAGTAGCCCAAGAGTGTAGACATATTAGTTAAAGATGTTATTGAGGGCTATTTAAATGTCTGCATTACCCATTGTCATGGTACCGCATGTTGCGCTGGGCGGTAAGGCGAAAAATGTCACCAACATAGATCACCGAATCGTGAATCTGGCCCACAATATGGCGGAGACCATGTACAAAGCTCCCGGATTGGGACTGGCCGCAAATCAAATCGGTGAATTGGTGAGGCTTATTGTTGTGGACCTGGAGTACGCATACGCGGATCTTAAGGATAAGAAAAAGAATCCTCTTTTCATCATCAATCCACAAATTTGTGAGAGTGAAGGCGAATCTGTCAGGGAAGAGGGCTGCCTAAGCGTGCCGGAATTCGGAATCGAGATTACGCGAGCGGCGGCAGTCGAAGTGCAAGGAGTGGATTTGAACGGAAAACAAATAAGAATAGCCGCCGATGGATTATTGCCCTCGTGCTTCAGCATGAAATTGACCATCTAAATGGAACTACTATTCTCGACCATGCTTCTTCTCTAAAAAGACCCTCTACCACAGGAAACTCAGGAAGCGGGGCAGGAGGAATCAGTGAACTCAGGGTGGTCTTCATGGGCACTCCTGAGTTTTCTGTTCCCACGTTGGTGGCGTTGCGCTCCAATTTTCACGTCGCCGGGGTGGTGACGCAGCCTGACAGACCGAGAGGTCGGGGGCTGAAAACAATCCCCACTGCCGTAAAGAAAATGGCCGGGAACTAGGATTGCTGTAATAGAGCCGGCTCGAATAGCTGCCACGGAGGTATTGGAGACCCTTCACGAGTGGAATCCGAACATTATTGTAGTTGAGCATATGGGAAAATTCTTCCTGAAATAATCTTGAATTTTCCTTCCCATGGGTGTGTAAATCTGCATGCGTCTCTGTTGCCACGTCATCGGGGAGCAGCTCCTATCAGCGGCGCCATACTTGCCGGTGACACGGTGACCGGGGTTGTGTACGATTTTAATGGACAGTGGCATGGATACCGGGGATATTCTCCTCAAAGCAGAAATCCCAATCAGCAATGAAGATACCGCCGGGACGCTGCACGATAAACTAATGGAACGCGGGGCCGCCTTGGTGGTCGATACTCTTCGAGCCATAGTAGAGGGGACAATAAAGCGGACGCCCCAGGACCATTCGCTGGCTACCTATACCCGACCTGTTTCCAAAGCGGATGCGCTATTGATTGGACAGTGATGCGCAATACCTTGGCCGATTGGTAAGGGCTATGAATCCTTGGCCGGCGTGTTTTTTGAATTATCCGGGGAAACAATAAGGGTGTGGAAGGCCATGCCGGAGCAAGGCAAAACGGAGCCTGGGCGGGTCCTCTCGTTGCGCGGTGACGGAATTCTCGTGGGCGCCGGAGATGGGATGTTATTGTTGCGAGAAGTTCAGGCTCCGTCGCGGAATCGTGTAGCGGCCATAGAATTTGCCAGAGCGGGGGTCCAAAATCGGGGATGATCTTCGTTAGAGAAATCTTGGCACAGCGATTCGGAAAGGCCACTGACAGGTGAATCCCCGGGTAGGGCACGGATCCTGCGGCCGCAACTTAGGAACTAAGAAACCTAGAATCGAAATTAAATAACAGGCCGTAGCCTGATCAAAAAGGTAGCTTTGACGGGAGATAAAAGATGAATCAAATCAAGACCGTTTTGCTCATGGCAGCTTTGGGGGCCCTATTGGTGGCAATAGGAGGCTACATGGGGGGCAAGAGCGGGGCGACAATAGCCTTGGTTATTGCTATAGCGATGAATTTTGGAAGCTACTGGTTCAGCGAGAAAATTGTCTTGCGCACAAGAACGCGAGGAAGCTACCGAATCCGAAGCGCCGCATCTTTACCACCTGGTAAGTCAATTGGTGGCTAAGCGCAGTTTTACCCATGCCCAAGTCTATATGATCCCTAACGATCCTAATGCGTTCGCTACTGGGTCGCAATCCCAGCCACGCCGCTGTCGCAGTAACAGAGGGCATATTAGGACTGCTGACCTGGGAAGAGCTTGCCGGCGTTATAAGCCACGAACTCTCGCATGTAAAACATAGGGACATTCTGATTCAGACGGTCGCTTCCACCTTCGGCGCCGCAATCACCTATTTGGCGCATTTCGATTCTTGTTTGGGGGTGGCAGGGACGAGGAAGGGAGAAGATCTATCGTGGGTATGCTGCTCATGAGCTCTCGGGCCCATTGCAGCAATGGTCATCCAAATGGCTATTTCTCGTTCTAGGGAATACATGGCCGATGCGTCGGGGCGGAAATCTGCGGACAACCATTGTGGTTGGCCGGCGCCCTCGACAAATTGAGGCGGGGGGTCGAAGCGGTGCCTATGGATGCCGCCCCTGCCACGGAATCGATGTTTATTGTCAGTCCTTTTCTCGGCGGCACAATGGCAAAGCTTTTTGCCACACATCCTCCCATCGAGGAAAGGATCGCGAGACTTCAGCACATGGCCGGGTACTAAGCCGGCACAGCGCGTTAGGGTGCTTCCGATTCCGGTGGGGAAGAGCGAGCTAGATTGAAGTCGACAAGATATGCGAAAAAAGTTCACAGTCATAGAGGACGGAAAAAAATATGCGAAAAAAGTTATCGTCCGGAAAGATCGCCGAACAGACTAGTTTTGATATAATCGTATGATTATGCGTGGTCGACATGTTGGCACGCTTGTTGCTCAAATTACGATCCAACAACGACTCCTAACCATACCCTCTTAGCAAATCCCTCCTCCTATAGGATTGCTTTTTTTTTGCTTTTTATTATGACCAGTCACCACAGAGTCAATTCTGAAACAACCCATTATCGTAACGCGTGCGAGAGAAGCTGCGGGTTTGAAAGCTGCCCTGTGGTCAGATGATCTAAAACCGGACAGGTTTCAAACCTGCCCCTACAGCGGGACAACAATATGTAAGCCCCAGGCGGCACCGCGCCCTGTACGTCTGCATTGATGATGTGCCACTATTCCATTGTTGTAAGAAATTCTGAGACAGTTTCGCCTAATGGTCCTGTTAGTGTTTTAGAATCGGTTGGCAGTGATGACGAGCAGGTGTCGGAATGACGGTCCTCCGCGAATGGACGGTGCACCTCTCACAAAAACTACCCATCGTGACTCATCGCTTCTTGCCAGCGACAACAGTGATGGCTCCGTAGTTCCCGATAAGTTTGAAAATTGGGCCACGACAATTCCCGAGCGTGAGATCCGCAGCATCAAGAACGAGGTCCAGCGGACCCACGGATCAAAAACTTCAGCGAGCCACGCCCGAACATTCCCTCTGACCTGTCGGTTTCGCAGGAGGGCCACGGATTTGTTGTCATATCGGCTGCAGCGCTCATCGTCTTTCCAAAGCTTCAAGAGGCCCTGTCTCAGCAGCCCGAACGGATAAGAGCTGTAAATGGAACCATCGTGACGAATAGACTGAAGCTCCATCCCAAACTTTTGCAGATATTGACTCACGGCGCGGGGACTAAAAAGCCACAGATGTCGCGGAATGTCTTCAGTGCAACTGCGTCTCATGCCTGGCGCTTCGAAATTCGGGACCACAAAGATAAATTCCCCATCATCCCTGAGAAGCTGAGAAACCTTTTGAAAAAAAGCCGAGGGCCGTCTAACATGCTCTAATAGCGCCCAGGCCGTCACCGCGTCGTATTTTTCCGCAGTAGGTCATCTCGAGAAAGTCCCCCACTCTTATAGGAAGCGCGTGAAGGTTGTCCCAGGCCATAAGATCTATCCCTTCAACCCCCCATCCTTCTTTAGACGCGTGGTCCATGAAATCTCCTTGGCCGCAGCCTATGTCGAGGAGCCTTCCACCTGACACTTTCGGCAAGAGTTTCATCATCCTGCTGTACAATTGAGCAAAGTCCCGCTTATCCTTCAGATAGTCGGCAGGATAGAGTAAGGGAATACTTTCAACGGTGGGCATAGGGTTTACAAAGGCCATCCCACACTGGCACTCAACCACGCTATATTCCTTGCGTGTGACTGGATCCCAGTTGGAGTAAAGCAACGTGTGCTCTCCTGACCCGCATAAATCGCAGTTCACGTATTCTGTGACAATCGAATCCATGTTATTCACGAAAATCTCCCGATAAAGATATTAATTTGATGCAAATTTCCGTCAGACGGTCGCGCGGATTTCTTTCGGTGAATGGTGTCTGCGCTGACTGGGGTTGAGACACTGTTCAAGCGCGCACAGCTATCACTCAATCCGATTCGTCTGATCAAAATTTTCGCACCTGAGAAGACATCCGGCTGAGAGCCGAAATTGCCTCAAGGTGCGTCACTATGTCACAACGGTGTTGAACATTATATTTCCTTTTTAAATATGATAGGGCATGAATCAGTTATTTTCGACTCAAGAAAGAAAACCGCTGTAAGATTTTGTTGCGTTTTCAGAATCATGTTAATAGGATTTTAGACGAACACCGGCGACATAACCAACCCCTTAGTGGCGAGCAGTCGGCCGAAGGAGATTAAGGATGGAACTCACCGAAGCTCTGATAAATGATGCCAATGAGGATATCATTGAGATCACCTTCTCTGCGGATGAAGATGAATGGCGTGAAATAGCAGGGGCGCTGAAAGAGTCAGATTCCGATCTGGCAACTGAGATTGGGCTTAGGATAATGGAAGCGGTCCGAACCGCGGGCCGGTAACGTGCGTTGTCGAAAAAATCGGCGGCGCTAAGGCGAAATCACTTACCGATCGGCAAAATTAACTGAATAATTGGTGGATTCGTATGAGCGGCAGACCGAAAATGTATCCGGATGCACATTCTGCACGAATGGGCGGTCTGAAAAAACAGGGCATACGTCAATCAAATGTATCGGATGTCAGCTTTCTGTAAGTCTCCGCGGCTTTATAGGAACTTCTGACCAGCGGGCCGGCCACGACATGTCTGATCCCAACGGAGATCGCAAGTTGACGTAGCCATTCGAATTCGGCAGGAGGCACAAATCGCTGGACAGGAACCTGTCTCCGGGTCGGCCGAAGATATTGTCCAATAGTCAGCGCCCTGCAGCCCGCTGTGGCCAAATCGCTGATTAACATTCTCAATTCTGAGATGGTTTCGCCCAACCCCACCATGATCCCGGATTTGGAAATTACATTGGCGGCTCTTGCTGAAATAGACTCAACGACTCTCAAAGACCTGGTGTAAGAAGCCCCGGGTCTTAGCGCCGAGTACAGACGCGGGACCATCTCCAGATTGTGGCCGATCACATCCGGTTCTGCGTTCATAACCGTTTCAAGCGCACTCAGGCTTCCCTGAAAATCCGGCACAAGGATTTCGATACTGGTTGCAGGGGCCAACCTTCGGATAGATCGGATTGTCTCAGCAAAAACAAAAGCTCCACCATCAGACAAGTCGTCTCTGGTTACTGAAGTAATCACGGCGTGTCGGAGTCCCAATGATTTGACAGCGCCCGCTACACGATGAGGTTCATCAGGATCGACCGGCTTCGGCCGGCCGGCGCAAATCCCGCAAAAGCTGCAATTTCGCGTACAACGGTTGCCAAGTATAAGAAAAGTTGCGGTCCGTCTTTCAGAGCAGTCGCCTTGATTAGGACACAACGCTTCTTTGCATACTGTCGCAAGTCCCCTGGCATAGGTCCGTCGGCGCATAGATTCAACCGCGCCCGCGGATGGAAACCGCGAGCGAATCCAATCCGGAAGGAGGCGAGAATGCATGGCACACAGCCCTATTGCGATCGCTGTTCATTTTGATCATCGGTAGTTGACCAAACTAGTTCAAAATCGATCAATGTCTGATGTACTAAGAACCAATTTCCAAAATTTTACAATTAAATTCAGAAATTCAAAATAATTCTATTTGGCCGAAAATAATCACAAAATTAAGCAACCGAAGCGATTTTCGCAGGCTAAAAAAATGAAGACCGCCTCCGGTTAGGTATCAAGGGGGGGAGTCATGATACGAGTAGAAGACGGCCTTTCATAGCTAAAATACTCCCGCCCTATATAAAAGTCAACCCCCGCGGGAAAAAAACCGCGGGGGGTGAAAACGACTCCCTAAGCCTCCGATACCCACCGGTTCAGTATCCACGATAATGAAAAGTTGATCTTTGTCAAGGAGTAAATGCCGGTTAAATTTGGGGTAGTCCAGCTAACCTTTCTCTATCTAATTGCGTATCATTTATATCAAATTGCGGACCAGCGCGTGGAGAAGCAACCGCTTCAGGAATTCCTTAGCGCACGTCTGCACGAATACCTCAAGCGATAAATTGTTTCGCCTACTGCATAGCGACCGAAATCACCAACGCGCTAATTTACATTGACATATGTTGCGTTAGCTGTAGCATTTACTAACAGTTCGAAATAAGCCCTGTGCTCCTGTTTAAGTCCGCCAGGGGGTAATCGCGTATGCAGGTATCGGAGACCAATTCCCTTCCAACTCTACCGCAGGACAGCCCGGACTATGTCAGACTGTCTTTGGCCGCGGCGATGACGCTGGGGTTTGTTAAAGGTTGGTTTTATCGCAACGCGCGCCTACGATGCATAAACCTGCTTCTGACATACACCGACGGATGCAAAGCGAATTGCGCGTTTTGCGGTCTGGCTAACGAAAAATATACGTCTCCTGCCTCGCGAAACTTCATTCGGGTGCCCTGGAAAATATTTCCGACCCCGGAGGTGATTGAAGCGATTCAGAACGCGCCGAGTTATGTAAGTCGCGTCTGCATCTCGATGATTACTCACCCTCAAGCCAAGAACGACGTGCTCAAAGTCTGTCGACAAGTGGCGGCAACCACCGACAAGTCGATTTCGCTCCTGATAGCCCCCACGTTGCTCAAAAGGGATGATCTGAAATCCATGAAAGATTCCGGAGCGGATCGCATTGGGGTTGCGGTAGACGGGGCGACCAGCAGAGATTTTCGAGCAATTTCGCGGGAAGCCGGTCCATGGACCACATAGATGGGACAAATATTGGAAAATTTATGGCGCCGCGCTTGATGTCTTCGGTGAGGGGATGGCGGGGGTTCATCTAATCTGCGGGTTAGGTGAAACCGAAAAAGAGCTGGTCTCGGCTATTTCCAAGGCTCGATCCATGGGAGGCTGCACACACTTGTTCTCTTTCTTCCCGGAGAAGGGGTCACTTATGGAAAATCACAGCTCTCCTCGAATCGGGACATATAGACGAATCCAGTTAGCCCGTTGGTTGATCGACAATGATAGGAGCAAAATGACATCTATGCGATTCGACCATCAGGAGCGGATTGTGGGCTTTGGGCTCTCCAATGTGGAGCTTAATGAAATTATTTTGAGCGGTGAGCCCTTTGAGACTTCGGGCTGCCCCGGTCCGGACGGCAAAGTGGCTTGCAACAGACCTTATGGCAATGAGAAGCCGGGCCAATTCATTAGAAATTTTCCCTTTGCGCCGGAACCGGAAGACCTGCAAAGGATTGCTCAGGAATTGGCGGACTACACGGAATAAGGTCGACTAACAGCGCCGTGTCAGTCGTTCAGAAACTGAATAGCGCCGGATCGGCCAACTCTGCTGACGTTTCTAATATTCGAACAAGTTGATGTTGATCCCGTTTGGATCCTTGAGAGAGGCGTAATTGATTCCGTCTCGCTGTCCTTCAGTTTCTACAAAAGTCAGGCCTTTGGTCTTGAGTTCCTTAACAGAAACGCCCAGATTTCCGACTCGAAAACTCATGCCGGACACCCCGCCAGACAAAGCCATCGGCCCTAAAGACTTGTGGTGGCATATCTCCAGTTTGTATGGAGTGCCTTCTTTCTCCATACAGACTGTATTGAGTCCTTTAGAGAGCCCTTCCGAGGTCGTGAAACCCAGTTTCTTGTAGAATCCGATGGTTAGGTCCGGGTTGGACGTCGAGATCGGAATAGTGAAGGGATACTGTTCGATAGAAGATTCGGTATATTCTGAGGATTCGGCTTCGCTGTTGTGGGCTATCAGTAAAGCGAAGACAACAAGAAATATGATTGAGCACGCGAATCCGAAAAACAGCCTTGCAGCATGGCCCGTAGGCAACCTCATGCTTATTCAACCTCCTTACACTCTGCAAAAAATAAACAACAAAAATCCTTCCTCCGGAAGGCAGGGATAACTATACACAAAAACCAACATGAAAGCAAGCCCTAAGATGCTTTTTCTTCAATTTGGTAGAGAAAAGCGCCCAAGCCCGCAATGCCTGAAATCTTATAATCCTCAGTGGAGGATAACCATTGCCCCATCAGGAAAAAATATGTCATGGAAGGTTTATGACTGCCACAATTCATGACTTTAAGTCAAGAGCAAAATCATCAAGCATTCTGTCAGAGCCTTATTCTTAGAATAATGACCGAAATGGCCGATCCTCCGGTTCTTGTGAAGAGAGAATATACTCAACAGCTTTAGTGACCGCGTGGTCCGTTTCCAGGTGGTCTCCAGCTAAAGGATCCACTGTGCCTTCAACGAGATTATCATCGGTATCCTCCAATCTTATGTCCGGCTCCAGGCCTTTTCCTTCAATATCGGCTCCGTCAGCCGTATAGTAATGAGCTGTAGTGAGGCGCAGAGCCAAGCCTTTTCTTAGAGGAAATACCGCTTGGACTGAAGCCTTTCCGAAGGTACGTCTTCCCATCAACACAACTCCCGGTTTACCTTTCAGAGCGCCGGCCAAGATCTCGGAAGCGCTGGCGGTTCCATTATTTACCAGGACAACAATGGGTATCCTCGGGACAAATGCTCGTGAATCAGCTCTGAATTCCCGATTCAACCGATCATTTTGACCGCGTAGGGAAGTTATCACACCAGACGGAAGAAATAAGTCCGCTACCTGTATGGCTTGGTCAAAGAGGCCGCCCGGATTATCTCGCAGATCTAAAATCAAACCCCTTAAGGCCACGGCATCTCCGGACATAATTTGTTTCAGAGCTCGTTCAGTTTCGATGTAAGTGCTTTCCTGAAAATTGACCAGTCGAAGATATCCAATCCCTTCGACAGGCATTCCGTATCGGACAGGAGGCACGACAATTTCCCTACGCCGCAGGCGAACATGACGTATTTTGCCGGATTTAGGATCTTTGAGGGTAAATGTAATTGTGGAACCCGCAGGACCTCGGACTTTGCCCAAAACTTCAGTCAAAGGCAGACCCTGAACCGACCCCCCATCAATTTCCAGAACAATTTCCCCCGGCTTTATTCCTACCCTGTGGGCGGGAGAACCTTCGAACGGGGACACTACAATATAATCGCCCTCTCGAGACGCAACAACTAGTCCCACTCCACCGAACTTTCCTGAAGTGCTGATTTTGATTTCCTTGAGCATGGTTTCGTTCAGAAGCCCGGTGTTTGGGTCCAAGTCTTTCAATATGTAATTTAGGGCGATTTCAACTAGACGATCTTGTCTAATGTTGCACCGCGAAGCAATGGATCGAATTGATTGGGCGAAACACTTCGCAGGTTCTTCCGAACATTCATCGAAATTCGGGATCTGCTCTACGCAATTGGGCAAGAGAGTCATCATCATTCTCTTCAGTGGCATATCGAAAAGGAGCGCATCCGGAATTTCTCGAACATAATGGCGCCTTAGCAGATGAACGGCATAATCGAAAAGTTGGAAGCCCGTGCCGGAATTATTTCTATTCGATTCCGGCCGCCTTGCATCAGGCGCTAACACCTGACTCCCCTCAGGTCCTGAACTAGTTTGAGTCAGATTGTTGACGCTTGACGGCTCTGCGGCGCAAAGCGGGCCGGACCATACGATGGTCAAAATCAATGTAAATGCAATCAACACAGTCCTAATCGGCAATCGTGTTGTGGCGCCGACACCTTTTGACATCAAAACTCTCCCAAAAATTTGGAACGGAAAGATCCGCGTGAGACTCATTATTGCAGCCGTGTAAGACAAATAATATCAGGATCTCGGCAAAGTAGGAATAGGCTGCTTTGACCGACGACTATCGGCATATCATTCCGTGGCGCCGAGCGATCCGAAATCTGCAACAGAATGAATAACCATGCCGACGAATGAGGTTCGTCACAGATTTTCCGGGCGTCAATTTGCGCATTGGACAAGATAACATGCCGGACGAAACGGAAAATGAATCAGATCCGTTCAAGAATGAGGTCACATTTCATCCGGCGATGGCTCGTCAACTATTGTCACCATAAGGATTGAGCGTGTATCCGCGCCAATCGGCGCGACAGAACCACGACGGATGCCCAGAATACATAAGATCTCATCATCTTTTACCAGGAGCGGAATTCGTTTTCGCTGTCGCAGTGGAATTTTCAAATCTATTAGGATTTTTTTCAGCTTTCGGGTTCCTCCTTTACCCCATGGCCGGAATCGGTCTCCAGGTTTCGGAGTCCGGATAACAAGTGGGAATTTGAGGACATCCGCGTCAAAAAAAACGTGTGTCCGATCTGATGTATCGAAGTGAAAATTCTCGGTCTTGGACAAAACGCGGAATTCTATGGCTCGTCCGAGTTGCGGCGCCGAGACTTTTCCCGGGCTTGACACCGTAATGAAATCGGATTGCGGCGATTCCTGTCTTTCAAGACGAGAGATCAGAATAAGATCGTATTCTCTGGTCAATTTTATGCCGTCAGGAAGATACAGCATTGCTGAAGGGTTGTTCGCTGCTCATCATTGCAGACACAGACTTCAAGTGAGATTGGCGCCACCTTATTTCAGCTCCGAAAAAATCATGCAGGGCACGCGAGATAAGCCGCAAGATAAGCGCTTCAGGAAGATCTCGTAATTGGGAGATTTTCACAGTCAATGTGGTAGCGTCATGGGTAACACTATCGGCATATATTTTGGTTACTTCTCGTTCCAGGAAACTGTCCTCAAATTTAATCAGTTCCATGGTTCGCTTCAACGGCGCTCGAAAGTGAGGAAAACGACTCTCAATCACCGGCAAGATCCGATTTCTTATGAAATTTCGATCACTGTCAGTCTCCAAGTTTGTTTTGTCTATGCGATAAGGAATTTCTTGCTGTTTTATAAAATCAAGGATTTCAGATCTGCCTATATTTATCAAAGGCCGGATTATTAGTCCCCTCACCGGAGGAATCCCGCACAGGCCCTTGATAGATGACCCGCGAAATATTCTTAGGAAAAAGGTTTCAACCTCGTCATCACGGTGGTGGCCGGTGGCTATGACATCTGCCTGACACGATATTCTAGTCTCCTCGAGGAATTGGTAGCGCGCACGACGCCCGGCCTCTTCGACGCTTACATCGAGTTCTTCTGCAAGGGCTAAAATGTTCATTCTTTTGACCCGGAACTCGATTCCTAATCGCTTGGCCGTTTCTGCCACAAAATCCGCGTCTGCCCCCGATTCCGGACGTAAACCATGATCCAGGTGGGCGATGGCAATCCGAAAATCAAGTTCGTCCTTTAAGATGTTCAAAATGTGCAGCAGAGCGGTTGAGTCCGGTCCCCCCGAGACCCCGACGACCACGCGCATCCCGCTATCGATCATTCGGTATCGTTCTATTGTTTCTTCTGATCTTTGACGGTAAATCATTTCCCGTCCTGGCGAGCTTCATGCGATGTCCTGATTCAATGGAATAACGAGCAATGAATATTGCTGCAAAAAGTGAAATCAGGCAGAGTTCTTTTCTTGATATGTTTTTAGCAAGGTTCTAAGTTTAAATTAAGGGTTTTTTGCCCTCATTCAAGAGACAAGAGGTGTAATCCGATGATACCTAAAAAAATACTCTTTTGTACGGATTTCTCGGACAACTCCCGACCCGCGCTGGAATATGCCCTAGATTATGCGAAAACATTCGGGGCCGAGCTGTTGATTCTGCACATCATTAATTCTTCCCAAATCGGGTACCCGTCTCTGGAAGAAGGTGTGCCTGTGGACGTAAGGTCCGCGCTTGATAGTATTCAGCAGTCCGTTTCCAAGGCTCTGGATCTAATCGCAAAAGAGTGCTCCGGTGTTACCGCGGTCAGCGCACATTCGCGCGTCGGCAGCCCAGCCTTTGAGATAGTCAGATTCGCGGATGAAAATTCCGCAGGTCTCATAGTCATGGGCACTCACGGATGGACCGGGTTCAAACATCTCATCATGGGGAGCACAGCGGAAAACGTGGTGCGAACGGCCGATTGTCCGGTCCTGACCGTGAGATCATCCCACAAATCCTAATATCTTCTTAGGGGGGTTCAGCGGCGCTTCTAAACTCCTTGATGCGAATCGGCATCACTTGCGCCGCGGTCCAGAGGCAATCGGAACAGGCGGATAGCATTCGCAGTTGTTGCTCTGGCAATATCTTGGACAGAGACTTGCCTGATTTCAGCCACTTTTTTTGCCGTATGCACGATAAAGGCGGGCTCATTATTCTTTCCCCTCAGCGGCTCCGGCGCCAGGAACGGGGCATCTGTTTCCAATAGTATTCTATCCTCGGGGAGCCTGCTGATAATTGCCCTAAGCCCCTCATTCTTTTTGTATGTAACCGTCCCCGGAATCGAGATGTAAAAACCTAATTCCAGCGCCCGGTCGGCATCGCTTTGGTCTCCGGAAAAGCAATGGATGACTCCACCAGCGCTGAACGGAGCTGCCTTTTCCAGTATATCGAGACCTTCCTTATGCGCGTTTCGAAGATGAATCACAACCGGTTTGGCAAGACTTTTCGCCAGTTCCAGTTGATCGGCAAACACTTTCGTCTGAACCGATTGTGGCGCCAGATTCCGGAAAAAATCCAAACCGATCTCCCCGTAGGCTACCACTTTGGGGCGCCTTGCCAGTTCTTCCATTCTTGCCAGCGCGCCGTCATGCGCATCCTTCGCATTATGAGGATGGAAGCCCAAGGAAGCAAAAACCCCCTTGAACCGATCTGCAATCTCCAATACCTTTTCAGCGTCCGAGATATCTATACCCACACTGACAATCGCAATAACCCCGGCTGCCGTCGCCCTCTCAACCACTCCCGCGGAATCGTTTACCAGCGGTTCCAATTCCAAATGCGCGTGGGAATCAATTAGATTATTGGTCATTATTTAGTTCCAAGACGCGCCAAGATTATCAGGAATTCTCCGGCGTGCGATCAAATGATAGTCAGGGTCCGCTCAGGATACACGGGATCGAGACCCATCAGGCCAATTGTCTCATGCCAACTGGGAAGGGCTTTCAAAGTCAAAAATGTCGTGATTGTAATCAAGGCAGCCTAATGAGTCTCTGCGCTAGTGGACGTACTTTCCAGGCTCCTGAGCGTTAGGCTGAGACATAACCACTCTCATGACGTCAGGCTCGATAATGCTCATCCTGGTTTCGTCATCGATTTTGCTCGCAATAAATGAAACCAGGCGTTCGAAATCCTTTTTTGTGATGATAGGAAAATGCTCAGCGGAATCGGAGAGAACATAGTCCAACGCAGTGAAATTTCCAGTGTGCGGGTCTACCTCGCCCGAAATCTGAATGACCTCCACATTGTCATCGGCTGCTTGCCGGCCCACGATAGCTAATCCCCGAGACCGTGAAAAATACAATATGGCCAATTTGTAAACTTCCGGCGACAGAAACAACTCAAAGGGATTCATGATCTCCCCCAGTATCAAGAAGGCGTGCCAAATACACTTTGCGCTTGTGCCATTGATTTTTGCACAATGTAACAAGCGCTGTCGTCTATGTCAAGACGGCCTCCATAGGTCGATATCTTAATGTAAGAATCAGGAAAATCTGTGGAGTTGTTCGTATCTTGAGTGGCCTCGCGGTTCCTTATATAATTTGTCAAGTATAGGAAAATCCTTCGCGCACGATTTCTCAGTTCCCTTACGACGGATATTCTATTATAACTTATTCGGCAGGATCTGGCGGATTGGAGGCCCTGAATGAAGCAGATCATATTTGGCCGATGGGGTAAAACTCTTCGAGATCACCGCACAATAGGCTCTGAAGGCGCCGGGAAGGATGATGAGCGCTTCCCGTCTCCCGAAGCATTCCCGGACAATTTGATGGCTTTGATGAGCGGTAAGGGTTTCCTTCAGTTTGACGAGAATTTCAATTTTGTTCCCATGATACGAGAGTATGTAAGCCGCATTCAGACCAATTATTGTTGCGGAAAATGTATTACGGGAATTAAGGGATCAAAGTTGGTGCTTCTCACTCTCGACAAGCTCATTCGAGGCGAGGGGGAAGAATCCGATTTGAACCTGCTGTCTCGCATGGCCGACATCTTGAACGAGGCTGCGAAGTGCTCTGTATGCCAAAGCGCGGGAGAGTTGCTACGAGAAGGCCTCATTCATTTTCGGGAGAATTTCCTGCAAGTTTGCAGGTCCGGTATGAAGCAGAATGGGGTTAGGTATCTTGGCAACATTTCCGCGCCGTGCATGAATACCTGTCCCTGCCATATCAATATTCCTTCCTATGTGGAGATGCTTCAGGAACTCCGTTACGACGAGTCACTTGAGATAATTAGAAAGGAGATGCCGTTGCCCGGCGTAACCGGGCGAGTTTGCCCGGCCCCCTGCGAAAAAGCATGCAGCGTAGCCAACATGGGTGATGTGGCAATTCCTATTAAAATACTCAAGCGAGTCGCTGCGGATTACGAGTTCACGCACCATCTTAAGGCGCCCATCGGAAAAGTGGAACTCGATCAAGCGCCCGTAGCGGTGATTGGAGCCGGTCCTGCCGGATTATCCGCTGCATATTACTTGAACCGCCTTGGCCATCCTGTGACGATTTTCGAAGGCCTCAAAATTTCGGGCGGAATGGTTGCGGTCGGTATACCTCCGTACCGACAGCCTCGAGCAGTCTTGCAAAGAGAGATAGATATAATCCGAGATCTCGGAGTCAGCTTGGAGCAAGGAAAGTCCTTGGGCAAAGATTTCCAAATTCAGGATCTTTTCGATCAGGGATTCAAAGCCGCTTTTCTTGGAATCGGATCGCACAAATCACTGCCTATGGGCTTGAAGGGAGAGGACGAAGGCATACGGGGAGTGTTCAGGGGCGGAATAGACTTCTTGCGCGAAGTCAATCTCGATCGCGAAGTGATCGTCGGTGATCATGTCGTGATCGTAGGTGGTGGGAATACTGCCATTGACTGCTCCAGAGCGTGCCGGCGAATGGGAGCTTCTAAGGTCAGTATTGTGTATCGACGCTCCGAGACTGAAATGCCTGCGGATCCCGAAGAAGTAGAGGATGCTCGGGAAGAAGGTATAGAGTTTCATTTTCTTACCCAGCCTGTAGAAATACTCGCTGAAAATGGGGGCATGACGGGGCTTCGATGTATCCGCATGGAACTGGGAGAACCCGATTGGTCCGGTCGTAGACGACCTGTGCCGATAGAAGGATCCGAATTCGATCTGCTGGCCGACACTCTTATTCCGGCAATCGGCCAAAAAGCAGACCTGGGTTTTATCAGTCCGGAAGATGGTATCGAAATCAGCCGGCACGAAACCATTAAGGTAGACCCCGATACCCTTATGACAACCAGGCCGGGAGTCTTTGCAGCCGGAGACGCCGTCAGTGGGCCGCTAACCGTGGTGCATGGCATAGCCGGAGGTAAAAAGGCGGCAAGAATGATTCACCAATATGTCACCACCGGTAAGTGCTTGCCGTCTGAGGGTGAATGGATTCAGAATCTGATTACGAAGATAGAGCAGGACTATGGCGTCCTCGTGACGGCCAGAACGCCGAGCCGCTCGGGTGGGAAGCGCCCACAGCGTAAGCTGGACGTGCGAGAGAGAATAACGAATTTTCGCGAGGTAGATTCCGGTTTCACCCAGCGAAGTTCATTTATCGAAGCCAGTCGATGCTTAAGATGCTTCCACCTGATCCTGGCGGCTGTTAAGGAAACGGAACTCGAATCAGTTTCCATCTAGGCTCTTCACGTCGGCTTCTGAAAAGTTGTCAGCAGATCTTTTCAGGAAGCCCGGTTTTACCAATTAAGGATAGGATTATGCCTCAAGTTGCGATCGATGATATTGAGGTTTCGGCTGCGGAAGGAATGACCATACTCGAAGCAGCCAAACAGGTTGGAATTTGGATTCCCACGCTCTGTTATCACCCGAAAATCAGCCCCTCGGATTCCTGCCGGATGTGTGTCGTGGAAATAGATGGAGTAACTCGTCCGGTAACATCCTGCAACACAATAGTGGCCGACGGCATGATTGTAAAGACCGACACTCCCAGATTGAGGGCCATTCGAGACGAGGTGATGAAGTTAGTGCTTATGGATCATCCTCTGGATTGTCCGGTTTGCCCTGCAGCCGGGGAGTGCGAAATCCAAAATCTGACTTATCGACTGAACATATACGGTTCCGATTACCCTGTTGAAAAACGAAATCTCCCGGTTGTCCGGAATTGGCCGCTAATCGAGTACAACCCGAATCTTTGCATAACTTGTTTACGATGTGTGAAGGTTTGTCACGAAGTGATCGGGGCAAGCGCACTGGCCCTGAAAGAAGTCGGTTACCAAGCCCGCATCGATACCGCCAACGGTGGAGTACTCAATTGTGACTTCTGCGGCGAGTGTGTCGAAGCGTGTCCTTCAGGAGCTATGTCCACTAAAGTGTCCAAACGTGTAGCAAGATCGTGGGAGCTGAGAAAAACCCCGACAGTCTGCCCCCTGTGTTCCGCAGGCTGCAGAATGGAAATGAATGTCAAAGATAATCGCATTTTCCGGATAACCACGGATATCGATAGTCACAACAAGGGAACTCTGTGCGTTGGCGGCCGTTTCGCGTACGACCTCATTGAACATGAAGATCGTCTCCTGACACCTTTGTTAAGGGAAGGAAGCGAACTTAAGCCGGCTTCCTGGGAGGATGCTATTGCGTTCGCCGCCGGAAAGCTTAAGCAAGTTATTGAAAAATCAGGACCGGAGAGCGTCGCCGGGTTGGCTTCGCCTAGGTTAACTAACGAAGATTGCTACGCTTTCCAGAAGTTTTTCCGAACAATCATTGGCGCAAATAATGTGGATAGTGAGGCGCGCTTCAGTTTCCTCCGTGTTCAACGCGCTTTCGAGTTGACCTGTGGAGTGAAAGGCGCAACGGGCACATTGGAAGAGTTACTTGACAGCTCCGCGTTGCTCGTCATCGGTATCGATCCACTCGAGGAAACGCCGGCATTGGCTTGGGAAATAAAGGCCGCGGCCCGTCGCTACGACAGCAATGTCATAGTGGCCAATTCACGTACGACCAGTCTCGACCGATTTGCGAGGGTTCGACTTTCGATCCGTCCTTATGCTGAAAATGACCTCATTCTTGGAATAATGAAGATCATTCTGGATCGCGAGCTTTGGGACACAAAATTCGTCCGGGATCAAACGGCGAACTTCCTTCCGTTCAAGAAGCTGCTTGACAAGATTTCCCTCAAAGGGATCTTGAAAAGGACCGGAGTCACCCAGCAGTCCCTGGAGGAAACGGCTCGCATTTTCGCGGAGGCGCCGGATGCGGCAATCGTTTTCGGCGGCGATGTGATCCTTCAGGAAGACGGCCTGCAGTGCGTTATGAATCTTGTGAACCTGGCGCTGCTGACAGGCAATATTGGACGGGCCAAAGCCGGAATTTATCCCATCTTCGAGAAAGGCAACATTGTCGGTCTTTGCGATATGGGGAGTATGCCGGAATACCTGCCCGGCTATCAGGATACGGCCAGAGTGAGAGATCTCTTTCACCGCGTCTGGAATGCCGACCTCCCTTACACTCGCGGCAAAACTGTGACCGAAATAGCCCGCGGCTTGGAGACGGGAGAAGTGAAAGCAGTTTATATTGCGGGCGCAGACCCGTTGACGGATTATCCTCATTCAGGAAGGTATGCGTCAGCTTTTAAGAAAGCGGAGCTATTAATTGTGCAGGATCTCTTTCTCAGTCCAACGGCTCGGATGGCGGATTGCGTTTTCCCGGCCGCGTCTTTTGCGGAGAAAGAGGGCACAATGACCAACATTGAACACCGCATTCAAAGGCTCAATCAGGTAATACAGCCTTTGGGAGAGTCCAGGCCGGACTGGAGCATTTTTGAGGAAGTGGCAAAGGCAATGGGCCATCCAATGGGCTATTTCACGGCAGCGGATATATTCCAGGAAATGTCCGCAACAATACCCTTTTACAAAGGCTTGAGACTGGCGGATCTTCCGTCGGACGGGAGCATCAGGCATCCCTTTTCGCAGGAAACAGGCCCTGCAAGGAGCGGCAAACCCTACTCCTTCGCCCCGGTCAGAACTTTAGAAGGTCCTGAGCCATCCGATGCAGCGGAATATCCTTTCGAGATGATGGCCGGCCGGTCCATGTTTCATTTCGGCTCCGTTACGACCCGTTCCAAGAATTTGCTGGATCTCTGTCCGGAAGGATATGTTGAAATCAGCCGGGAAGATGCAGACCTATTGGGACTGAAGGACGGGGAGCCGCTGGAAGTACATTCTCCGAGCGGCTCGTTTGTCGGGCCGGCCAAGATATCGGAGAAAATTTCTTCGGGCATGATTTTCGTACCTTCCAATTTTCCGGACATGGCCGTATACCAACTATTTGAAGAAAATACCACCGTGTGTCGAGTTAAGTTGAATCGTCCAGGGAAGAGCATCCCATGAGAATGGGTATTCTGGGGAGCCAACTGCGCACGGAAATTCCGGGAACGCTCCGCGAAACTGTGGTATCTTGAGAGAGCCTGACAGAATTTAGTTGAGATAGCGAACCAGTCCCGACTTCCCCTGCGGCGCCGGGGCTATGAGCTGAAATATAAGGAGGTTGTAATGAATTCCCGCGGTAGAGCTAAAGCCGCCGTTCTGGTCATTGATGACGAGCAGATTGTTCATGACAGTGTGCGGAGAATTCTCGAGCAAGAAGGCTATCTAGTGGATGGGGCGTTTCGCGTAGATCAGGCACTCGAGAAACTGGCTAAACAGCCGTATGATCTTGTGCTCACAGATTTGATGATGCCTGATCGCAGCGGCATGGAAGTAGTGGAAGCTGTTGCCCGCGATCATCCGGATGCGGGTCTGGTGATGTTCACAGGTTTCGCTACGGTGGATTCCGCTGTGCAGTCAATGAAACTGGGCGCGCTCGATTATCTTCCCAAACCTTTTACGCCTGACGAACTCCTAGTAGTCCTTCAAAGGGCTCTCGACAAAACTCTAAAATCCAGACGTGACCGGGAGATAGAGCGAACTTACGGTGAGGCGGAAAAGGCCCTTAGATCCAGTCTGGACCTGAAGGAGATCCTTAACCTCATTTGCTCGAGTGTTGTGCGCTTGTTCTCAGCCAAGGGCAGCGCGGTTATGCTACAAACGAAAGATCAAACTATGGACATAGCCGCGTCTTGCGGGTTGAGCGAAACCTATCTCACGAAGGGAATTTTGGATCGCTCAAAGAGCATTTCCGGAGTTTTTAAATCAGGCAAACCTGTCTTCATCGGCGAATCGGCATTTGACGCTAACCTGCATTACCCGGACGAGGCCCGCAAAGAGGGCATTGCGTCGATCACATCGGTTCCGTTGAAAATTGGCGATGCAATTCTCGGCTTTCTGAGGGTCTATCAAGCAGATGAGCGGAAACTGGACAACGAAGAAATGGACCTGCTTGTGAAATTCGCCGAACAGGGGGCTCGAGCCCTGGAAAATGCCATGTCATATGAGAAAGTTCGCGGCGACATACAGGCCATGAAAAACTATATTCCTGGGCCGGTTGCGCGTAAGATGGAGCAATCCGGAAACAAAGATTGATTCAAGCGCGGAAAATGGTTTCGCGCTAATTTCGCCTTTGCTCATGACCGAACAGTCTTAATGTAACATCGGGAAACCTACCGTGGAGCCAGTATATTAGAGATTGAGTCGCGTATGATTGCTAAAGGTCTTTAAGGTTGCCAATGAAGTATTCTTGCCAGGAGTAGGATAAGATGGAGCAAAAAAACGGAAAAGTTCTGGTACTGGATGACGAGCAGATAGTCCTGGACAGCATTACACGTATTTTGGAGGGAGAGAAATACGAGGTCAAAACATGCCGTAGTGGCGACCAGGCTCTGAATGCGCTGAAGGCGGGCGGATTTGACGTCTTGATCACCGATCTAAAAATGCCCGGCATGGACGGAATCCAGGCTATGGAAGCCCTGGCAGAAGTCGATCCGGACCTATCCATGATCATGGTCACCGCGTACTCAACGGTTGACTCAGCTGTAAAGGCGATGAAACTGGGCGCGGTGGATTACATAAGAAAACCTTTCACTCCGGACCAACTGGTGAGTCTGGTTGACAAGGTGATGGACGATCGAAAGTCTCGTTTCGAACGGCGGTACAGAGAGGATACTTTCGAGGAAGTTAAAACAGCCATTTCGTCAACACTGAATTTGAAACAGGTGCTGGATCTTATTGTCCAAGGGGTGGTTAAAGTAATGAAGGTGAAGGGAAGCTCGCTGAGCCTTTTGGACAAAAAACGCGAGAAGTTGCGGATCTTCGCTTCCAACGGACTGAGTCGTAATTATGTGGATAAAGGACCGCTCGATTCATCAAAAAGTATCGGCTCTACGGTAATGGACGGGAAACATGTGTGGGTCGAAGACGCCACGACGGATCTCCGAATACAATATCCTGAAGAGGCCAGGCGGGAACAAATTGCCTCAATTTTGAGTGTGCCTCTTATGGTTAGAAATAAGGTGATAGGCGCGCTTCGAGTCTATACTTCCGAGCGAAGGCAGTTTACCGACGAAGAAATCAAATTCCTTTACGGATTTGCAGAACAGGTGGCCCTGGCCATTGAGAATGCCCGATCATATGAAGATGTCAAAGACGAGTATGAAGCATTGCGAGACGACTTGTGGGAGTTCCTGGATAAAGACGGCTGGCTCTGACGCATTATCAGAGTGGCGCTCCGTTCAATAGGTTCACTTCTTGAGAAGCAGGTTCTGAGCGCTCCGTCCGCTCAGAACTCTCATGAACTAATCGCCCGTGCGTTGGTCGGTCTATTGATCAAAACACGACATGTGTATTTTGTCGACGTTGGATCCAGCGGGAGCAACCCTGCTCGGCCCAACCTTGTGCAACACTCATCTAGCCAAGCCTTTTTCAAATAAGCCGACAGACTCTTCCAGGAGTCGAAGAAATGGCCCAGGAGGACATCGAGAAAAAGCTGCCTGAAAGCCAGTATCCGATCATTTATGGCAAGCCCGATTGGCTCGAGACTACACTCGCGTGGATTGAGAGGTTTGTACCTTCATTTCTTAAGCCCCGCACCGGCTTTCTATTTTCCATTAAGAACCGGATCTTGATAGGTACGCTTTCTATTGTGGTTGGCGGAGTGTTTTTTATTGGAATAATCCTGCAACTGACTGTTTTTCCCAAACTCCGCGGAGACCCATCTGTCATACTGAATCTAAAAATAATTCATTTCGTCGTCAGCATCGTAGTCATAGCGGTAAGCTGTCTATTCATCGAATTAATCTCCAAGAAACTGACTCGGCCCCTCGTGGAACTTACCAAAAGGGCTGATCAAATAAGTAGAGAGGCCGGCGGTCCCCCGACTGCTACCCAGTCCCAATCAGAGCAATCGCTCACAGATGAGTCGGTTTCCCTGGACACATCGGAAGCTTCCAATGAAATCGCCCAACTGACCCTATCTTTCAATAGGATGATTGCTCATCTCAAGGCTTCCGAGACACGCCTCCGGGAATCGCAAGGGAAGTATCGGTTTCTCTTCGACAACGGTCCTTTCCCGATCTTTGTCCTTGAAGCAGAGAACATGAGAATAGTTGATGTAAATGCTCGGGCCGAAGAAGAGTACGGATACTCCAGGGAACAGCTCCTCCGAATGAGCTTTATGGATCTGGGGCCGGAACGCCACCGCGAATTCACCAGCGGGTTACTGAAAGAGTTGGCGCCCATCGAGCAGATGCTAGTTCCAACAGAAGGCACTCTTCATCCTGTGCTCTTGCACAGACGTCGCGACGGATCGACACTAAAGGTAAACTTTCATGCGCGCTTGAGTCGTTATCGAGGGCGCCCTTCAATAATTGCGGCAGTCTGGGATATCACCGAAAAGCTCGAAAAGCACGCTATGCTAATACAGGCCGGGAAAATGGCTACCGTGGGCGAGATGGCCACAGGGGTTGCTCATGAATTGAATCAGCCTCTGAATGTTCTCCGACTGGGCTGCGACTACCTAGTGAAGAAGACGAGAATTGGACAGGCATTGTCGCTTGAAGACCTGAGAAATGTGACCAAAGAATTTACGGCCAGCATCGAGCGAGCAACGAGAATTATCAATCACCTTCGGGAATTCGGCCGTAAAAGTGATGAAACCATGTCGCCCTTAGACATTAATATGCCGGTTCAAAGCGTATTCACTTTACTGGGAACTCAATTGAGCGCGAGAGACATCCGTTGTGACCTCGATTTGGAGGAAAATTTGCCTCCAATATTGGGAGACGCTAATCGTCTTGAGCAGGTTTTCATCAATCTGGTTCTCAATGCCAGAGACGCCATGTTGGCGGAGGAAAAGAACATAGCTTCGGAAGGACGGACAAAGGTAATAACGATCAGGTCCGGTCTTGAAAATCAACGTGTGCTTGTCACGGTTGCCGACACTGGGCCCGGAGTCCCGGAATCCTTAAAATTAAAAGTTTTTGAGCCCTTTTTCACCACTAAGGAGAGCGGAGAGGGAACAGGCCTTGGTCTATCCATAAGCTATGGTATTGTAAAAGAGCACGGGGGAACGATAGAGGTTCAGTCAGGGCCGGATGGGGGCGCCTTGTTCCGAGTCAGTTTTCCTGTCCTGAAAAGGGGAAGCCGATAATGCCAAAAGTACTCGTGGTTGATGATGAGGAAAGCATTCGCAATATGATGCGAATGACCCTTGAACTGGATGGTCACCAGGTCGTCTTGGCAGAAGACGGTCCGACCGGCCTGGAAATGTTCAAGAAAGAACTCCCGGATGTCGTTCTGTTAGACGTTCGGCTCCCTCGGATGGACGGACGAGAAGTTCTCACTCGTATCAAAGCCTTAGACCCCGATGCCGAAGTCATAATCATCACCGGCCACGGCGATCTGGAAATGGCGGTTGAATGTCTCAGGCGGGAGGCCTCCAACTTTCTCACCAAACCCGTTGGCGAAGAGCTCCTTTCGATTTCTTTAAGGCGATCCCTGGAGAAAGTGGCCCTCAAGAAGAAGGTAAAGCAATATACGACAAATCTGGAAACCCTGGTTCGAGAAGCCAATGTCGAACTGGAACAAGCTTATCAATTCAGGGAAAATTTGATTGAAAACTCGCCTGACGCCATCGTTAGTGTCCGCAAGGGAGGGTCCATTATCATCTTCAACTCGGCAGCGGAAAGAATGTTGGGATATAACAAGGCCGAGGTCTTAGGGAAAATGAGTATCGTGGACCTTTACCCGCCCGGTGAAGCCAAGCGAATAATGAAGGATTTGAGATCTAAGGAATTTGGAGGCCCCGGGATTCTCCAAAAAAGAGAAATGGTTGTTGTGGACAAGGAGGGGAATGAGATCCCCGTGTATCTTTCCGCCGCAATACTTTTCCAAGGCGGTCAAGAGGCGGGTTCCGTAGGAATTTTCACCGACTTGCGAGAAATAAAGAAGCTGGAAAAACGGCTCCTGCGCACGCTTCAACTCAGAGACAATCTCATTGAAAACTCTCCCAGCGCTACGATCTACGTTCGGAAAGGCGGTGAAATCGCGATTTTCAATACCGCAGCGGAAAGGCTTACCGGATACCGGAAAGAAGACGTAATTGGGACTATGAACATCCGCCGACTTTACAAGCCTGGGGAAGCAGAACAAATCATGAAGGAGCTAAAATCCAGCAATTTTGGTGGTCCCGGCATTCGCCAAAGACGGGAAATGGTGATTGTCGATAAAGATAAGAATGAGATTCCTGTTCGTTTGTATGCAGCGCTTCTCTATGAAGACGGGCAGGCGGTCGGCTCGGTGGGAATCATTACGGACCAAAGGGAACGGAAAGCGCTGGAACGACAGCTATTACGTTCCGAAAAACTGGCCTCATTGGGAAAACTCGCTGCGGGTATTGCTCATGAAATTAATCAACCTCTGACGGGAGTCCTCACATTCGCTCATCTTCTCAAAAAGAAATTTCAAGACGATGAGCCGACTCGCAAGGATTTGGAAGTCATAGTCAGAGAGACAACTCGAATTCGAGGAATTGTTCAGGGAGTGCTCGACTTCGCGCGAGAAACCCACATGCAGAAAGAACCCAAACGCATAGAGGAAGTGCTGGACCAAACTCTTGAAATTGTAGTCCATCAACAAAAGTTCTTTGGTATAACCTTGAACAAGGAATACGATTCCTCTGTCCCCGAGGTGGTGATCGATTCCAATCTCATGGAACAGGTGTTCATGAATATAATTCTCAATGCTCTCGATTCCATGAAGGGATCCGGAACGCTCACCGTAAGGACGCGAAAAGTTGGTGACTGCGTGGAAGTGGATATTATCGATTCCGGGTGTGGTATGCCTGAAGAAATTTTGGACAAGATTTTCGACCCGTTTTTCACTACTAAAGATTCCACCGAGGGGATGGGAATGGGTCTGGGGTTGGCCGTCAGCTATGGAATAGTGAGGAATCATAACGGCGATATCTCGGTGATAAGTAAATTGGGGTCAGGAACGATATTCACCGTCCGGTTGCCCCTGGACGGAGATAATTCTTAATGACGGAGATTTCAATTACTGGTGTCGTCGACAGTTGAATCGCATTGACAGCAATTGAACCATAGAGTAATTTTTAGCAAGTGCGCCCGTAGCTCAGTAGGATAGAGCGCAACACTCCGGATGTTGAGGTCGTACGTTCGAATCGTATCGGGCGCACCAAAGGAACACAAGAAGTATCTGCTATTACTGCATGGGCTTGACCGCTTTGATAGACGCAGAGGCGAGCAAGTCTTTGCGTGGTATGGTCCACCGCAAGATGCCAACCCGCAACCTTATCCCTGAACAATAGTCTGTAATTCGTCTCGTATGTCGTTGAGCTTCTCTATGTCGTGCTCGGAAACTTGTTTCTCCTTCGAGGAAAGTCTCTGTTTCAGCCGCGCAATTTCTGCTTCGAGATCCGCTGTCACATCGAGCACAGCTTGTTGTAGATCAACAGGAGCTGTTTCAGGTAAGATTTTGGGCTCCCTTTCAGGTTTATCAAGATTCAACACCTCACGGTATTGCGGTACATAAACATCAAGTCCGAACTGTCTCCTGATTTCGCGCGCCAGAGCGTCACTAGAAGATGGCTCGCCGTGAACCACGAAGACTCGAGGCCTCGATTTCTGTGTAAAATGTCCGACCCACTCTAGCAGGGCTTTTTGGTCTGCATGAGCTGAGAAGCCTCCGATGGTGAACACTTTTGCCCTGACCGCGACTTTCTCGCCGAACAGCGTGACTGTCTTCGCTCCGTCAACGATCTGACGTCCGGTGGTCCCTTGGGCCTGGAACCCCACGATAATAATGCTCGCTCCCGGACGCCAAAGATTGTGTTTGAGGTGATGTTTGATGCGACCCGCAGTACACATGCCATTGGCCGAAATAATGATTGCGGACCCTTTCAGTTGATTGATTCTCATGGATTCCTGTGTACTTGGAGTAAATTTGAGGTTGGGCATGCTGAACGGATCAAAGCCGTGCTCAACAATGGCCCGAGCGCCTTCGTCGTAATACTTTTTGTTTTTTCGATAAATCTCCGTAGCCTTAATGGCGAGAGGGCTGTCCAAGATATACGGGGATATCAGGAAGCTTCCCTGCCCGGAAGAATTCTCCGAGCAAGTAGAGCACTTCCTGTGTCCTTTCAAGAGCAAAGGCAGGAATTATCACCTTTTCATTGTGTGAAACGGCGTAATTAATGGCTTCCAGCAGTTCAGCCTTGCTGTCCTCGAACCCGCGGTGCATGCGATCACCGTAAGTCGATTCTATAAAGAGATAATCCGCATCCACTATTTCGAAAGGGTCATTCACAATTAATTGCTCTTCTCGGCCGAGGTCACCGGAAAAAACGATCTTAGTTTCCTTACCTTCGTCTGCAACCCACAACTCCACCATACAGGATCCGAGAATATGGCCCGCGTTGCGGAGCCTTGCCTTGATATTCGGTTCAAGATCGAATATCTGGTCGAACTCCGTGGGGGCCAAGTACTTCAGGCTCTCCTCAGCGTCGGCCGTCGTGTACAGCGGTTCTGCATCTCGCCTGGCTTGTCGCCTGCGCTTCCTCGTTCGCCATTCCGATTCCATTTCTTGCACGTGAGCGGAATCGAGGAGCATAACTCCGCACAATTCGGCTGTGGGTGGTGACGTAATTATCCTTCCGCGAAAACCATCTTTGACAATCTTGGGAATACGTCCGCTATGGTCGATATGGGCATGAGTCAAGATGAGGTTCTTGAGCTCCCTAGGATCATAGCCCCATTCTTGCCGGTTCCGGCTTTCCATATCTTTACCGCCTTGGAAAAGCCCGCAGTCCACAATGGTCTTCCGGCCTTGGGAAGTCTCTATCAGATAGTTGGAGCCGGTTACAGATCCGGCGGCGCCGAAACAAGTAATCTTGACCATAGTTCCGCCTTTCTATGCTAACGATCATTCACCGCAGAGGGCGCTGAGAACGCAGAGAAAGATGATTTCTCTTTGAAAAAGCCTAAAGCTCAGAAAATGAGAAGGTGTACAGCGAACATCTGAACACGACATGAGGCGTGTTCAAAAAGAGGCAAAATTTCCGCGATCTCTGCATTCGCCGCGGTGAATCTTCCAGCCTAAGAGGCGCTGTCGGCCATTTTGGCCTTTTTCTCCGCCAAAATCTGTTGATGAAGTTCTTTGAAAACGGTCGGAGGTAATTGTCCGGCTTTGTCTTCCCTGAGTTCCATGATTATCGCGTCGGTCGGGCAGACTGTCGCGCAAACGCCGCAGCCGATACACCATTCCTGATCCAGTCTCGGCGCATCGTCTACCATTTCCACCGCTTGGACCGGGCAAATTTCAGCGCAGGCTCCGCATCCTTGGCAATTGCCCTCATCGGTCCTTCGCATGAAATAAGTGGCCATCAAGACGTCTCGGGGTATTTTTCTTCGTCTTATGCTTCCCACACTCCAACATGCGCAGCCGCAACAATTACAATTATGTTTTATGGCGCCCTGGCTGTTATCGACAAAGTGAACGAGGCCGGCCTCTTCGGTGATTCTGATAATATCCAATGCCTCGCTTTTCGTGATTGGCTTGGCCAAGCCACGCTCAATGACGAAATTCGCCAATTCGTCAAATTTCATGCAAACTTCAGTGGGATGTTCGCAGCCCCTGCCGGCCAATCTGTAAGCCATCCTACATGGGCAATGAGCCACCGCTATAGTCTGGGCTTTTTCAATAACTTTCTCCATCATGTGATACGGATACACAGCCTGCAAATCCGATTTGACGGACTTTCCCACAGGGATGTAGCGGAACGGCTTCGTCTTGCTGCCGTAGGCTTCAGCGGTGACAGAACGGTTGAAATATTTGGCTATCATTTGGGCCATTTTCCGGCTGTGGGGAGTATCTTCTCCTTTCCAAAAAAATGTTTGAGGAAAGCCGAAGCCCACCTGCAACAGAGCGTAACCCTTTTCACCGGTTTCCGTCTTGCCCGAGAACAACATGCCTTTGCCCACCAGCCCGTCAAGCATATTCGTCAATTCTGATAACGGAAGATCAATCTTGGCCGAGATCGTTCTTGCGCTGACGAGCGTCATGGGAATAACTCCTGTCGGAACGGCCAGGGCAAGCTCAGCTTCCAACGGAGTCAGATTTTCCTTCAGGATGTTTATCAGATCATCTCGGACTGGGTATCCCATCCCGAGCCGCCCCAAATGATCGGCCAGCTTTTGATAGATCTCTGTTCCGGCCATCGTTTTTCTCACCTTTCGTTGAATTAATGCAATATACATATGCATTGCGATTATCGCAAGGCGGCAAAAGCATACCGCGTGGTCTTGCGTCTGGCCGACAACGGCGTCTCGAAGGTGTCCCCCCGCCGGAAATCGGCAGGCCACTGGACAAGGGCATTGACAGAAGAACTTATTTTCACTACGTATCACCATAGATTCTTGAGTGAAACAAAGGGACGATGATTTTCATCAAAGGGCTGCTAATCGGCATATTTATGTGCGCTCCGGTGGGACCTGTCGGACTGCTGTCCGTGAAACGAACGCTGACGCAAGGCCGAGCCGCCGGTCTGGCGTCAGTTCTTGGAGCAGCTACAGCCGATCTGCTTTATTGCTGCCTAGCCGGGTTCGGCATTACGCTAGTCTCAAATTTCCTGAAAGAAAAGCATCTATGGCTTGAATTGGCAGGCGGACTCATTTTGGTCTGCTTGGGAATCAAAATTTTCTTTTCCGAACCGACCACACAAACTGCAAACAACGGTCCGACCAATTTGCTGGGGGATTTTACATCGACATTCGCGTTAATGCTTGCCAATCCGCTTCCGTTAGTAGTTTTCACCGCTACATTCACTGCTCTTGGCGTTCCCGGGTGGAAGGGGGATTTCATATCAACAGCAATATTGGTGGCCGGAGTTTTTGCAGGATCCGCTCTGTGGGCGCCTATTCTTGTAGGCGTGGCTACACTATTCCGCCCGCAACTTAATTCTCGTCAATTGAAACTCGTGAATCAAATTGCGGGCGCGATCATGGCCGTGCTTGGTTTGGTTCTAGTATTTTCAATTCTAGTCGGATGGCAGACTAACGCTGGTCGCTGATCACAAAATCCTACCAAGAAGGGACGATTTCGTGGCGCCTTTCACAAAATATTTCGTTCTCTTGGGTTAGACGCCCGCCAATTACAAGCCCTGTGGTCCCCATCCTTTTTCGACGATAAAATCCGAGTACTTGCGTACCGAGGGGCCGGCTTTGGTTTCGAAATACAAGAAGTAAGGTCGCCGCAGCGGGTAACTTCCATCACCCACATGGGCCCTGGAAGGCATCACCGCAACTGTGGCAGCGCTTTGCTTGATTTCGAGAATCTTTATGGCCACCTCTCGCGCTGTGCTTGATTCAAATGCGTCTCGCACTCGGACATACCCTATTGCCCCGGGTGTCACGGCAACTTTTTTCATAACTGTTGGAAAATCTTCAACCGTAACTGCTTTGTCGGTAATTGGGGCATCACCGAGAAAGTCTTGCTCCATGAAGATCCGAGTTCCCGGATGCTTTGACCCTACAGAAAAGACTTTGATGGGCTCGTCATTGCCTCCGACTTGATTCCATCGAGTATAATCCCCTTTGAGTACCTTCCGAATCTGCTCCACAGTCATGGAATTCAACGGATTCGATCGATTTGTTAGGATGACAATTCCGCCGTATCCGATTAGACGTTCCACAAATTCTTTTCCCAGGCCTACCGCTGTTTGGATCTCCTGATCTGTCATCCTACGAGTGGACATGGCCACATCAGTAGTGCCTTGCAACAAGCCCGGAATGCCTCCTTCTACAGAAGAGCCCTTCCAAAAATCAATTGTGATTTCGGGATGATCTTTCATGAATATCTTCGACAAAGAGTAGATTCGTGCGACCATACTGTCGGGGCATTTCACTCGTATTGTGCTCTTTCCGGTTTCGGCCTGACCGAACGTAACGGTGATCAGGGCAAGACCCAGCAACAAGACACTTAAGGCGATTGCGGAAGATTTTCTCATGGCGCACCTCTTGTGGAATTTCGGCAAGATTTTCTGGGCTTCAAAGGACTTGATTACAGGCATAAACTCTGTCGACAGGGCCGACTGCTCTTTACGGACGTAATGCCATCCGATTGAACCGGTCCGAAATGTGATGACAATTCAATAAGAGAGCAATAGCTGTGCCAAACAAGACACTCTGCTCTCTTTCAACCGTCACGCCCGGACATTGGCGCCACACGAAAAGACCGACCGGGAAACAATTCTGCTCCCGAAATTTTTCAGAATCCCAGTTGAGGAGAGATTGACTCGGACACGCTTCCTTGCCGGTTGGGCGCCTTGTATAACAGAACCGTAATTCCGATACGCTACACATGTTGCGGAGCGCTCCAGCCGTTTCTTCAGGAAATCACTGCCAATTCGGCTTGCTTTCACTGATACTTGCTTTACAACTTGTAAGAAATATTGACACATAAGTCTGCAAATTCAGTCGGTCGAACTGAACCGACGAAGATATATTTAGCCGATCAGCGAACTTTCCCCGAGAATCAATGCGCTTTAAGCGCTGGCATCTTGGTGTGGTTGTTGCAACATTTCCGGCATCGGAGACGCTGATTTCAGGATTGCCCCCACCTGTGTCGAGCGCAGACAAGATATCGATCCGATCAGCTGCGGTCAAGCACTACAGCAAGGCGTTCCGGGAGGAGATTAATGACCCAGAAATTCTACAAAATGTTGCGTCTGAAAATCGTCACCATGACCCTGTGCTTTTCATTAGTACCGCTTTTTGCAGTCGGAATAACAATATATTACCAATTCAGTGAAGCGTACAAGACTAAAATCATGGAAGGCCTGAGGACATTGGCTCAAAATCGAGCCGGCGCTGTCGAATTGTTCCTGGATGAGAGGATCGCCCAACTGATCACTGTGGCTCACACCCACTCTTTGGATCGCTTGAGCGACGAGTCATATCTCAATAAGATTTTCAGCAGTATGCAATCCCGATCCAAAAGTTTCATTGATATCGGGGTGATTGACGATCAAGGCAATCATTTGGCCTACGTCGGCCCTCATTACGAACAACTCAAAAACGTCAATTACGCCCATGAGGATTGGTTCGGCGCGGTAATGTCTTCCGGTTTATATGTGAGTGACGTGTTTTTGGGTTTTCGAAAGATCCCTCATTTTATTATTGCAGTCACGGGTCAGACAGCCAATCGAACCTGGGTTCTGCGGGCTACCATAAATTCCGACGTAATCGACCACATTGTAAGCGCCGGACAGGTGGGGCAAGCCGGTGACGCTTTCATTATAAATAATCAGAATGTGCTTCAGACGATGCCTAGATTCAGTGGCCATCTCCTGGGCAGACCCGCTACCCCTGATTTTTCCTCGGCGGTGGGCACTAATGTTGGCCAGATGGATTATCAGGGAGAGGAAAGTCTTTTTGCAACGACTCAAATCAAGAATCCGAAATGGGTCATGGTGATCAAACAGGACCCGCAACAAGAAATGGCTCCACTGTTTAGGGCGCGCTATGTGGAAGGTTTGATATTAGCGGCCGGCATACTGCTCGTCGTGGCAGGCACGATTTTCACCACGCGTTCAATAACTAATGAAATGGCCCGGATCGAACAAGAAAAAGCCAAAAGTGACGATCTGGTGATACAATCCAGGAAGATGGCGGCCCTAGGAAAAATGGCCGCCGGGGTCGCGCACGAAATAAACAATCCTCTGCAGATAATCGGCGACCAGGCCGGATGGATGAAAGATCTGCTCGCAGAAGAAGACATTGCCCGAAGTCCCAATTTTAAAGAATTCGAAGAGTGCATCAGAAAAATCGAGCGTCATGTAGAACGATGCAGAGTTATTACCCACAGGTTGCTGCGTTTTGGGCGTCGAATGGAGCCTAGCCAAGAGATGGTCGATATAAACCAATTATTGAGTGAAACTCTCACATTTCTTGAGAATGAGGCGCATTTCAGGGATATTCGTATCCATACAGCATATGACAGCCATTTGCCACGTATTACGACTGATCCTGCTCAACTTCAGCAGGCCTTTCTAAATATTATTGATAATGCTATAGACGCCATCGGCAAATCAGGCTCGATTTCCATCCTCACAAGCTATAACAGCGGGCGTCCGGGTGAAATAGTGATAGAGATTTCTGATTCCGGTCCGGGAATCCCTAAAGAAATAATGGGCAGAATATTCGATCCTTTCTTCACGACGAAATCAGCTAGTGAGGGCACGGGGCTGGGCCTTTCTATCAGTTACAGTATTATTGAAAAACTGGGCGGACGAATAGGAGTGACCAGCGGGGAAGGAACAGGCACTATATTCAATATCCGCCTGCCGGCGGTGCAGTAAGCTCGAACACCTGCGCATGGTGCGCGACCGGGAAGGGAGGATCGAAGCGGATGAACAAATTCAGAGTGTTGATAGTCGATGATGAGCCGGATTTTGTGGAAACTATGGTCAAACGACTAAGGGACAGAGGCCTGGATGTGGAAGGAGCGCTTAGCGGAAAAGAGGCTTTAGCGATTTTGGATAAGGCGGACTTTGATGTGTGCGTGCTCGATGTCAAGATGCCGGGTATGGACGGAATAGAGGCGCTAAGCGAAATGAAGAAAAAGAAGCCGCTTATGGAAGTTGTTATGCTCACCGGGCACGGCTCCGTCGAATCCGGCATCCGCGGGCTCCAGTTGGGCGCATATGATTACATAATGAAGCCGGTGCCTTTTAAAGACCTCCTGGCAAAAATGATCCAGGCCTATGAGAGAAAATCGCTTGAAGAAGACAGAATGCAATGAAAATAGCTCAAATACTGCGAAACAGGTCGGAATATCTTCGAAGATGAAAACGCGATTCAATAAAGTAAGATCGAAAAAAAGTGCGATCGCTTAAATATCATATAATTAGCATCTTAATCCTGTTGGCGGCTGCGCCTCTCTATCTGAAAGCAGGATTGGCATTTTCGGCTGGGAGCATTGTCGCTTTCGGCCGTTTCGTTTTACGTCATGAGGAGCGTGATAGATGAAATCAGAATGGCTCGGGGTCAAAAAAGGAGTCTCGAAGAGCAGCTTGCAAGGGCTCAGAACTTGGCTTCGGTAGACGAACTTTCGGCGGGCGTAGCCCATGAGATAAACAACCCACTAGGAATAATTTCTCAAGAGGTCCAGTGGATAAAACATATCTTGACAACCGAGACGATCGGATCAGTTGCGCCAGGACAAAGATTTAAATGAGTCGGTGAAAGAGATTTCTCTTCAAGTGGACCGGTGCAAAGAAATCGTAAGCAAGCTGCTTAGCCTGGCTCGAGACATGAAACCGGTGATTCAGCGGATTGAATTGAATGATTTAATTGATAATATAACGGATCTTGTGAAAAAAGAGGCTGCTGCTAAACAGATCCAAATTTACACAAAATTTCAGTCCGGATTGCCACCGTGTACAGCGATCCTCCGTTGCTTCGGCAGGTCGTTCTGAATTTATTAGTGAATGCTACACAGGCCATAGAAAAGCCGGTGAAATCACTGTATCGACCAACGCTGCAAATGAGGAAACCATAGAAATAACTGTGGAGGATAGCGGGTGTGGTATCCCGGAAGAAAATCTTGAGAGAATTTTTACTCCATTTCTTTTCGACGAAAACGTCAAAAGAGGGTAGCGGCTTCGGGCTTGCCTTTTGTCGAGGCATAATCGAGAAATTAGGTGGTTCCATTTCTGCGACTAGTGATATTGGCAAATGCACCGTTTTCACTGTGCGGCTCCCCATTGACAGCCGAAAAAAGGAGAAAGTTATTAATGTCTTCCGGAGCCGAAAATATTGATTAGTCGATGATGAAGAGAGATTCAGGACTACGATGGCGAAATTGCTCACAGTGAGAGGTCTTGAAGTTTCCACTATTGGTGAAGGAGAAGAGGCGCTCAAAGAATGCGGGAAAAATCATACGATGTGATTATTCTAGATGTCAGAATGCCTGGGATGAGCGGCATTCAGGTGATGACCGAATTAAGAAAGCTCGATCCGTTCATTGAGGTTATCATAATGACAGGATACGCCTCGGTGGACACCGCAAAAAAAATCATGGAATTGGGGGCTTACGATTACCTGTTGAAGCCGTATAATATTGATGAGTTGATGGAAAAGATTGAGGCGGCCTATGACCGAAAATGCGCCAGGCAGCAACTGATAGGAGCGAAAAAAGATACCAGCGAAAATGTTTGAAAAGAATTTCGTCGCAAACTAGGGCAGTGTCCCGCTTCCAATCCGTTCCCGGATTGCGTCAGAATGTTTCGTCCAGTCTGTAATTGCCGGACAGGAAGTTTTTGGCAATGGCTTCCACGCTCGCTTCAGATGTCATCAACATGTCCATTTGCCGAGTAAACTGCAGCATTCGTCCAATTATATCCAATTTTTCTTCTATTACTGGGCGTTCGTATTTGTAGAAACCGGGCGTCTACTCGGTCTTCTTGCACATCCACAGAAAAATCCAAGGCCTGAAATATCGCAGCAATAGCACGGGCCCTGCGGTTTCGCCGAACATGATCCGCCGCGCCGCCTTTGAAAGAAAAAGTAATGTAATTCTTATTGACCGTGTCGCCGCAATACGAATCCAAGACGCTGTAATGATAGCCAATTCGCGAACTGAAATTCAGGTACTTATCTGAAATTATGGCATAACTTCGATCTCCGAATCGCTCGGCCATATTAGTTGGGGCTAACATCTGCTCTCGCATAACTGAAAGAAAGCCTCCCAGATCAATCGGCCTGGGACCGTGATCACGCAACTCTTCGAGAAGCATGCCTTTGAGTAAAGCTTGAAACGGAATAGAAGCAATCTGATCCGGCCCTCACACGTCCCAACAATTGAGATGCTTGGGCAATTCCTCCGCCTAAATCAATGACATGAAGATCTAAGGGTATGGGCGCGACGAGTTTTAAAGCTCCCGCTCCCTGTGTATCTGAAAGAAGGTCGCTGGTACGAAACATCTCCCTGTAAGAAAGCTCGTGCACCAGCCTCATCACGTCATGGAGAGTTTTGCAGTATTCCGGCGCAAAATTTGCCGCCCTCGGATCCACCAAGTGAAGAGGCGCTATCCAATCGGCCACGCGGCGCATGGTTTCGTACACCGGAGTGTCTTTAATAGCAGATTCCTTGTTCCGCTTCAGAGAAATGAGTTCCGGGAACTTTGCCTTGATATACCCGACCGGAATAAGCGTCCACTGTTATCTCGGCGCCATGAGGGATCTGGGATGTGGCTGTTTTTGCCCCTAGCAGAGTGGGTACGCCGAATTCCCTCGCTAGCGAAGCCATGTGCCCGGTAATACTTCCCACGTCTGTGACAATGGCTTGCGCTTTTGGCATTGCAATCACGAATTGAGGCGTGGAATGCTTGGCTATCAAGACAGCCCCTTCCGGAAAATTCAAGAGGTCTTCATCTGAATTCACACGATAAGCCGGACCAACTCCAATACCTGGAAAAGCTCGAGCCGCGCCGTCCACCAACACGGGATATCCTTCGATAATTGGGACTGATTGCAGGTCTCCTTCATTGAGATTGGTCCTGTGAAGAGGACGGGCTTGTAGGATCAAGATCCTTCCGTTGGGGTCCACGGCCCATTCAATATCTTGGGGATATTGATAATGCTCCTCTAACTTAGCGGCATAATAAGCCAATTCCGCGGCCTGTTCAGAAGTGAGGCAAGCTGCGTCCTGTCGATCGTTATCCACGGCAATTTCACCCAGACCGCCTTCAGGCTTGGCGACCAACTGAACGGGCTTGTGCGCAATATGCTTCTCTACGATATCGAATGGCCGGGCCTTGGTGACAACATAAGTGTCCGGAGTGATGATACCGTCCACCGCATAAGGTCCAAGCCCCCAGACAGCATTGATAATGACATTGTTATTTAGCAAATCCACCGGATGAACTGAATACATAACCCCGCTCGCCACTGACTCCACCATCTCCACACATGCCACGCTCATGGATACGTCTTCATCTCGCATACCCTTATTGAGCCTGTAAGAAATGGCCCGAGGGGTATAAAGTCCGGCGAGAATATACTTGTAGGTTTCAACAATTCTGTCATGAGCAACGTTTAGTATGGAAAGATATTGACCAGCGAAAGATAATTCACTGTCTTCGCCTATGGCGCTACTCCGCAATGCTATTCGAGGCGCATCTTGCGTTTTCCCATTACTCCGCCGGATGTTATCCGCCATTCTGACGTACGCTTCCATTATGGCGGTGGCGAGTTCCTCAGGCACTCGAGCTGAAATGATCAGTCTTTGAATGCGCTCGCTTACAATGTCAATCGTCTTGGGATCTTCGGGCTTCAGATCTCTTCTCCTCCGATTTATTTCATCAATTAGGGCATTTTGTTCGAGGAAGAAGTCGTACGCCCGTGTTGTTATGGCAAACCCCTCCGGGACAGGGACGCCAGCCCGAGTCGATAATTCGCCCAGATTCGCATTTTTCCCGCCTACCCAATCGATCATCTCTTTATTGACGTCTGCGTAGGACAGCACCCAGTCAGTTATCGCCAATTCTTTTCTTTTTCCCAGCTCCTCTTTGATGGCGCTGTTGATCTTATCCACTACTTCGAATAGCCGTGGATATTTGTGGCCCGACAGGTCATCAAGGCTCTTGACCATACGAAGAGTGTGAAAGACGGCACGGGTAGCTATGGCCCTTATGGTAGACATGCCGAAAACCTGCTTCCCGTTGAGCCTCTCTTCAAATTTAGTAATAATATTGAGGAGTTCGCTGTTGGAAGCCAAAAGGTCTTTGAAGCAGGCGTACCTAAACCTGAAGATCCTGCCGACTTTGTCTTTGTCAGCCGCAGGGTCCCTAAATGTCCATTCCTTGATTTTCTTCAGAGCCTTTTTGACGGGATGCTCCATCATTTATCCGCTTCCACTTGTGCATTTCGCAACAAATATGCCTTGGCGCCCTCCGCGAGAACTTTGCCGCCGTGCGGGCGCCAATGATTTGTGAACTTTAGGGCGCATGAAATCCAATAGAGAAATACGTGATCACCACCCATTAGAGAATTTTACCGTTTGCCCCGCTTGGAAGCTATGCCGGGCGTGGGCTTTCTTTCAATTCGCTGAATTCAAATTTAAGCGAGATTTCACCCCTTCTTACTTTTCTGTGCTGCACATAGGGCAATTTGTCGAAGACGGCAATCATCGGAGAATTGGAATCCAGAATATCCGCTTTGAATCCTTTGATTCCCTTCTCCTTCGCGATGTCTATCATATGTTTTAGCAAAAACGTAGCAATTCCACGGCCATGAAATTCTTCATCCACCATGAATGCCACATCGGCAAATTCCTGATCTGACCCGAGCATGTACCGGGACTCCGCTATTATCCTCTCGTTTTCCCTGGGGCCTGTCAGGACCACGACCGACAATCCCTCATCCTCCGAAACATTCACATACCGCTGCAGATTCTCGTGCGGCATGCTCCTCCTGGGCGCAAAATACCTAAAGTAAACCGAACTCTCAGATAGATTATAAAACAAGTCCTGGATCATGGACTCATCGCTGGGTGTAATCGGCCTAATTCGTGCTTTCAGGCCTCCTTTGAAGACGGCATCGACCCGAGATCTAAGGATCAATGCAGGCGACGCCATCCGGTAGTAGAATTGATCGGGATAGACGTAACGCATCTCTCTGGCGGCCTTCAGGAGGTCTTCTCTGTGGTTTGGGTGGGCAATTTCAATGAGGGCCATGGCTCGGTCGCGAATGGACTTGCCACTCAAATACGCGATCCCATATTCCGTGACCGCATAATTGATGTCCCCGCGGTTCATCAGAACTATGGCTGGCTTGGCGCTAAAAGTCGGTACTATTGTGCTTCGGCCGCTTCTTTCAGAAGTGGAGCGCAAGCAGACAATAGACCGGCCCCCTTTGGATAGGCCCGCTCCTCTCATGAAATCGTGGTCCCCTCCTGAGCCCTCGATAGCCGCCCAGGTTGGGTTCCCTTGTCTTATCTGGCCGCGGAGGTCAACCTGCAGGGCCACATTAATCGCGATCATTTTATCGTTGGACGCTATGAGCCTTGGGTTCAAACATATGTCCGACGGATGTAGTTCAACCATTGTGTTATTGTTCACATAGTCATATGCGCGTCGTGTTCCTATGCAGCACGTGGCGAGTGATTTGCCTCGAAAGTTTTTTTTGGTGCTATTATTGATGACCCCGGATTCTATGAGGTCGACAATGGGATCGCTGAAGACCTCGGTATGGAGACCCAGGTTGCGGTGATCTCCAAGGAAATCGAAGAGCCCGCGAGAAATTCCGGCAAAGCCGAAGTGAAGCACCGAACCGTCCTCTATGAGTTCGCAACAATAGCGACTAATCGCCCTTTCACGCTCTCCCAACGGTCCTTCCGGAACTTCAGTAAGATCTTCAGTGGCTTCTACCAAGTAGTTGATCCTATCGCCGGAAATGAAGGTGTCTCCCAGAGTCCAAGGCATAAGAGGATTCACCTGAGCGATGACTATTCGGGCGGACTCCACGGCGGCCAAGGAGATGTCTACAGCGACTCCCAGACTGAAGCGACCGAATCTGTCCGGGGGCGAGACTTGCACTATGGCCACGTCGATAGGTATCCTTCGGTTGCGAAACAAATTGGGAATCTGAGAATGGAACAGGGGAACGTAATCCGCGTCTGAGTGATGCTTCTCGGATTGATCGATTCGTCGGGCGGGAAAAAAAGTCCTGAGGTTGAATCTACTGGGGGCTTTTGCGGCTAAAGAAGCCGCTTCCTTTCCGGTGAGGAACTGAAGCATCACAATGTCCGAAAGGCGCGAATTTCCCATGGCCTTGATTATTGTTCTAGGTTCCGAACACATACTCCCAAGATAAATTCTGTCACCATTCTTAAGATGAGTTACCGCCTCTTCGGCCGAGACCAGCTTGGTGGCGAAACGTTGTTTCCAGGGTTGCATCTTTTTTCCTTTCCTCAACCGAATTAAATCTTTGATTGGGAGCCTAACTGTCGAACCGCAGTCCGGTTAATAATGCTCGCTTTGATCCCGGGGTCCCCAATTATTCATGATCTCAGAAATAAGAGCTTGCGCCGTGAAGCAGATTCATCCTGTCCGCTTGTCTCAGCAGGTCCTCCCTGAATTTTGGATGGGCAAGTTCAATGATCGCCAAGGCCCTGTCATGAGTCGATTTTCCCTTGAGGTTGGTTGCTCCGTACTCAGTCACTAAATAGTGCGTGTCCATTCTCGGAATCGTTACGGCCGTGCCGGCTTCAAGTCGAGGGACCACTCGCGAGATCTCGCCGTCATCGGCGGTAGAACGCAGAGCTATGATAGATTTCCCGCCCTTGGAGTCGTAAGCCCCTCGAACAAAATCCAGTTGTCCTCCTGTTCCACTGATCTGCCAGCCACGCAAGTACTCTGAGTTGCACTGCCCCAGAAGATCCACTTCTATGGTAGCGTTGATTGAAACCATGTTGTCATTTTGTGCGATCAATGAAGGGTGATTGGTGTAAGATACAGGGTAGCTTTCCATAGTAGGGTTGTCATTCATGAATTCGTACATGTCTTTGTCACCCATCGCAAAAGTAAAAACATGTCTCAGGGGGTGAAGATTCTTTCTCCTGCCGTTTATCACGCCTTTTCTTATTAATTCCACCAATCCGGGAGAGAGCATTTCCGTGTGGATACCCAGGTCTTTGTGATTTTCGAGGTGTCGACTTATAGCGTAAGACAAACTCCCGATGCCAAGTTGTATTGTGGCTCCATCAGGCGCCAGTTCGGCAACAGCGCGGCCAATGATCTCGTCCTCGGGTCTGGGATCTGAAGGAGTTGCTTCCAAAAGCGGAACATCATTCTCCACGATGGCGTCCACCTCGGAGATGTGGAGGATGGAATCCCCAAACACTCGAGGCATATATTTGTTGACCTCTACGATAAGCTTCTTGCAATGGCGGGCAGCTGTCGATATGTAGTCGTTCACCGTGCCGAAAGTAAAGAACCCCGCCTTATCTATCGGTGAGACGGTGGTGATAGTGACGTCGATGTCTATCGATTCCTTACAAAGCCTTGGTATTTCATGAAAATTGTTGGGCACGAAATCATTTAGACCAATGCGGACAAAGTCTCTGTTCACGTCACTGACGAACCAAGAAAACGCATGTACACGCTCGGCAAGATCCTGAGATAGGATTGTTTCAGCAGCAGTCCGCATAGGCAAGAGCGAAAATATTTTGATCTCTTTCAGGTCCCCGCGACGGACCCTATCAGCAAGCGCGGCTAACAGCGCAGGCGGCTCAGCGTTTGTCATGCCGTGTGCGATGGCGCTGCGGTCCGCTATATTCGCCACTGCTTGCTGTGGCGTTGTTAACTTCTTCATGTATTCTTTGTGATGCATTCCTTGCCACTCCTTTTGCGCCTGACATTAATTAGCGGACGGATATTACAAAGCCGACGTAACTGATCCACCATCCCCAAAAAGGGTAACAAAATCCGTTGGGACGCCAAAAATTTTGATGGACATCTGATCAAACCATCTTCAGGGTACGTTTGGCTTCGCACGCCGCTGCGCTAATAAATCCAGTCTCATATGCTCGGCAAACAGCGGTTTCGCCCATATTACGAGGACATCCCATCCTTTAGCACGTGCAACAAATATGCCCTGATTACCTGCAAAAATTAGGCGCAGCGCTGCCGTCAATGATGTAATTCATCTGCGTCATTGCCCTGCCCGACTCCGAATAACTCCTCCATCAACAACTAATTGGCGCCAACGAATGTCCAAGTCGTTGTGGCGACAAATCACAGCCTTTACAACGTGTAAAAAAAGCAGACAGCGGATGTCTCGCCCGGCTAGGCGAATCAGGTCTCCTCCGGCGTTCCTGGAAACCTCCTCTAGCACCTCGGCAGCCTTAGCTATTGATTCCCGCGCATTGGCACGGCGGTTGCTTATGATTTCCCAAGTTCGTAGGAGGATTAATTGCAGGATTAGTGGCCCGAAAGGAGGATTTTCACATGATCCGAATTTATTCCGGACTGCTCGCGTTGTTGGCTTCAGCCTATCTGCTACTTCCGGATTTGATTCTGGCCTCGGGGGAGAAAGCCGATATGCTGGTGGTCGTGGCGGATAGCCGAAGAGTCAGTTGGAGTGTATCGAAATTCTTTGTCGATGTGTACAACACCGACCCTTATATGTTCGGCGTTTATTGCGCGGTCCTGACAGCCGTGATGGGCGGTGTTCTGGGCCTAATAACAGATTTCTTCATGAAACGCACAGGAATCGACCTGACTTCCAGAAAAATCGTGGAACATTGATCGTGAAGCGTTAAAGCGCTGACCCCGTAGGAGCATAAGGAGGTCTCAGTATGGATTGGCTATATATGTACATGCCCATCTCGGGAATCGACATTTTCTGGCCCGGTTTGTTGCTGATCGGGTTTTCCGTCGGAGTGATCGGAGGGTTTTTCGGCATGGGTGGCGCATGGATGGTGACGCCCGGCTTGAATATTTTGGGGTTTCCTATGGCGTTCGCCATCGGCACGGATATTTCACACATTGCCGGAAAGTCGATAATTTCTACATTTCGGCATTCGAAATTTGGAAACGTAGATTATAAACTGGGCCTGATCATGGTGATTGGAACGGTGATCGGAATAGAGTGCGGCGCCCAGATCGTGATGTACCTTGAAAAGATCGGCCAAATAGGTCCGGTGGTTCGATGGGTTTATGTAGGTGTGCTGCTCCTGATAGCTCTTATGGTCTTCACTGATTATAGAAAAGCCGTTCAGAAGAAGAAAAGCGGAATAGTGGGAGAACGTGGGGCCGAGGGATTCACCTGGTACAAGACTCTTCAACGAATCAATATTCCGCCGATAATGCATTTCGAAGTGGCGGGCATCACCTGTTCGGCATGGTTACCCATTTCCGTGAGTCTTCTTACAGGTGTCCTGGCGGGTTTCCTCGGTATCGGCGGCGGCTTGCTCCGTATGCCCGCCCTGGTCTATTTGATCGGATGCCCGACCCATATCGCTGTAGGAACAGACCTTTTTGAGGTCATGATCTCCGGTCTTTATGGCACTTTTACTTATGGAGCCAAGGGTCGAATAGAAATTTGGGCGGTCTTCGTAATGCTTTGTGGAGCCGCTATCGGAGCTCAGATCGGTACGGTCGCGACCAAATACGCAAAAGGATACGGCATCCGTATAGCTTTCGGCCTGGCCGTAGTCGCATGCATGATTTCTATCATTATGAAGCAGTTCAAATGGGATATTTCCGCGACAGTTCTGATTTTAGGAGCAGTCGCCGCGATCTGCATATACATCATGATGATCATGTTTTCGGGCGCGGCTCAAGAGCTGCGGGAAAAGAAGGCAGCCGAGCGGAATATAGCCGCTTAGAGCTACGAGTTTTACAAACGTGACGAGAGGAGCCAAGGCATGAACAATAGGGTCCTGATCTGTTTGACCGGCTTGATCCTCATTCTATGTGTTACAGCGCATGTAATGGCCGCAGAGGTCGCCCAAGGCAAATGTTTGAAGTTCGACACCGGGAAGAAAACAGTTACAATCGAAGAATACGATACTGACTTCGCAAAACCTCATGTTTACGGAAAACCTACTGGCAAAGAATCAACCTATAACATCGCAACTGCGATGATTGGAGCCGACCCAAATCCGGGGGATATCCTCAGAATCGCCTACGAGGTAAAGGGCGGCGAAAAAATCGCCTTCAAAGTCATGAACGTCACAAGACAGGATATCATGAGAAAATGAGCGCCTCGTGGAATGCGCTTTTCAGGTTTCGGATGCCGTCGCTCGAGTGAAGAGCACGTAGATACATGGCATCAGGAACAATGCTACGGGAATCAATACAATCAGGCCTCCGATAGCGCCTACTGCCATGGGCTGAAGCATATCCCCGCCCTCTTCAATATTGAGAGCGAGCGGCATGAGGCCCATGATAACGGGAATCGTAGTCATCAGCCTGGGGCGCAGCCTGATTTTGGCAGCTGCGATCACCGCCTCGACAGGAGCCAGTTTCTTCGTGCCACGCAATTCTTCCGCAAAGGTCGTGAGCAAAACTCCCTCATTGACAGTCGCTGCCACCACGACCAGCGCTCCAATTAAGACAGTCGCTCCAATCGGGATTCCCGTAACGTAAAACGCATACACAAGGCCGGCCAAGCAAAAAGGAACACATCCCAAAATGAGGAGTGGAAGCCGAAGACTGTTGAATTGGACGGCAAGAACAATGAATGAAAAGAACAGGGCAAAGGCCAGCACCCCAAGGGCGATGGTTTTCATTTCAGCCATCATTTGGGCCTGACCTCCGAACCGGAACTCATAGCCGACGGGAAGGTCCAGTTTCTGCATCTCGGATCTAATTTCCGACAGGGCCTGTCCCACGCTTGTTCCAACAGCATCCCCTCGGATGATCACTTGCTTGATCTGGTCCTCGCGGCCAATTTCGACCGGCCCTACGGATTGGTTAACTTTGGCGACGTCACGAACTCTCAAATAGCCTCCTTGTGAGCATTCCAAGATCAAACCTTCAATATCTTGTTTGCAAGTCACGTCTTTTTCGGGGACGATCACGCGAATATTGTAGTACCTGTCCGCGTCCCGGTATCGAGTCGCCACAGCTCCTGTTAGCAACGACCGAAGCGTTGCGGCAGTGTCCGCAATGGAAACCCCTAAGTCCGCGGCCAATTTTCGATCCACTTCAACCTGAAATTCAGGCTTTGTCATGTCCAGGGAGACGTATACGTTCCCGAAATGGGCCAAGCGATTCATCGCCCCTGCGGTTGCTTGCGCAAGTTCAAATAATTTCGGGATATCCTGTCCTCTGATCTTAATTTCTATGTCAGCGTCACCGAGTTTTCTTATGCCCTTGACATGGGGGCGGTTTACCATGGCTATGCCGCCGGGCACCGGGACCTTAGCGACCATCGGGCGGAGGCGATTCATGTATTCTTTTGTGCTGATTTTTCGCGCGTGCCTGGGCACGAGCTGAATGTTGATTTCGCCTTCATTGGCGATCAGGTACGTGTAAATTCCCCACACTTTGCCGCCGGCGAGCGTGAAATAAGATTCAATATCAGGATCATTTCCGATGATTTTTTCAATTCTTTGAAGAGTCTTGTCCGTTTCCCAGACTGATGCGCCCGTGGGGAGCCTCACTTTGACCATAATCCTGCCGTCGTCCATTTGAGGCAGGAATTCGCTTCCAACTCTCGTCAGTGCGCCGTACCCGCCGACTAGAATGAGGACGAACGACCCTACGACGATCCACCGGGCACTCAAGGCCGAATTCAGCAGGTGACCGTATCTGTCCCTGATGTTGGCGAACACCTGTTGGAAACGGGTTTCTTCGACTCCGCTTCCGGAAGATTTGCCCAGTATAATTGATGTAAGCATCGTCGTCTGGGTCACGGCCGCGGCCAGGCTGATTACAATAATTCCCGCGATCACGAGAATAAGCTCGTGGAACAACAGGCTGACCAATCCCGGAAGGAGCAGGAATGGAAGGAAAACCGCCAAAAAAGACAAGGTGGCGGCTATAATTGCGGGGCCTACTTCAGAAGTGGCCGAGATGGCGATTTGGTCTGAAGGCGCATCCGGCCTATCGTGTCTGAGGCGAGTGATGTTTTCAATAACGATTATGGAATTGTCGAGATCTATAGCTATGGCGACAACGAGTCCACCCAAGGAAAAGAGATTGAGCGAGAATCCTGCCAGCTTCATTAGTCCGAAATTGATCAGCAGAGTGGTCGGCAATGCCAGCAACATTACGAGGACCTGCCGCCAGCTTCCCAGGAACAAATATATGACCAAAATAACAAGTATTGCTCCCTCGATGGCCGCATTGCGAACACCGGTCGAGGGCGGCTTCAACATAATCTGCCTGATTCTCAACCATTCCCAGTTTGATTCCGGCAGGGAGCGACGGCTGCAATTCTTGAATTTTCCGGCTGACGGCCTTTGCGACCTCCACAGTGTTTGCATCAGACTGTTTCAGCACGCTCAACTTTACGCATGGCTTGCTGTCGAGGCGGGTGATTGCACGAACTTCCTCGTTTGCGTCTTCAACCTTCGCCACATCTCGTACTAGAACCTGACCCTCGTCTTTCCGGACCAACACAACTGACTTGATCTCATCCAGAGACCGATACTCGCCCACGGTCCTGGCGATGAATTCACGAGGCCCGACCGTGACACGGCCGCCGAATTGATCGACATTCTCATCGCGGAGCCTCTTAACTACTCCGGAAAGTGACAATTGATGTTTTTCCAGCGCATTTCGCATCCAGATTTACGCGTATTTCCCGTTTGAGCCCGCCCACAATATCCGTTCCGGCCACCCCTGGAACGGCCATCAGCCTGTCTTGAAGCCAATCCTCGGTCCAGGTTCGCAGTTTGACAAGATCCAATTGGTCCGAGCTGATGGTGATTTGAACCACTGGTAGTTGAGAAGGATCTGCCTTGATCATGAATGGCGCTTCAATATCTTTCGGCAGATCTTTGGCAGCTCTGGCCATCGCCGCCAGGCAATCCTGGTACGCCACATTCACATCAATACCGTATTTGAAATTCACCAGAGCGGTGTATAGCCCTTCAATTGAGGAAGATTCAAGATAATCCAAGCCATCTACGGCGGCCAATTGGCGCTCTATCGGGTCTGCCAAATTCTTGTCAATCTCTTCAGGCGTCGCCCCCGGCCACGATATGTACACTCTGATCAGTGGATAGGTAATATTCGGGACAAAGTTCACCGGAAGGCGCCACAAGCCCGTATGCCCCGAGAGTGACTAGCCCAATGACGATGACACTCGTCGCTATACGGCGCTTGACAGCTGAAGCCGTGATCTTCATTTTGCGGCCTCTCCTTTTTGCGGGCTGCCCGGCGAATCGGATTTTGCCTTATCTGGCTGTGGCAGACGAATCTCAAGGCCGTCCTTTAATTTCTCGTTACCAGCGACGACCAACGCATCGCCCACATTGAGGCCCTCAACAACTTGAATCTGTTTCTTGTTTTCCAGTCCCGTTTTAATCTTGCGCTGAACCGCTTTGCCGTCTTGAATAACATAAGCGACGCGCAGTCCCTTTGGTGTCACTATGACAGCTTCTGAAGGAACCACCACAGTATCCGTCACCGTCTTCAGGTTCAAATTCAGTCGAGCGAACATGCCGGGCGCCAGTTTAACGGGATCCGGAATTTCCACTTCCACTGTGCGTGTCCGCATCCGGCGATCGAGTTCCGGATATATGCGAGAAATCTTTCCATTAAAGGTCTTGCCATTATACGCATCCAATGTGACTGTCACGTCCATACCGAGACGCAAATCTTGACTCTGAGCTTCCGGCGACCGCAGGTACGAACAACCAGGGATCCGGGTCAAAGATTTCCACCATCACAGTCCTCGGAACGACATAATTCCCGTCCGCAACCATGACTTTGGATATCACGCCATCCCAAGGCGTCACTACTTCGTAATCATCCGAACTTTCCTGCATTTTTTCCAATTGGGCCACCGCTCGTTTCTGCTTTGCCTTGGCCAAATCCAGTTGGTCACGAGGGATTGCGCCGCTTTCCACTAACTGTTCAATCCTTGCCAACTCGTCCTGCTCGGTCTTCAGGTCTTGCTTTGCAGATTGCAATAAGGCTTCAGTGGCTTTTTTCCTGCCGATACTAAGAAGGTTCTGCCCCTCCTTGACGAGGTCGCCTTCTCTGACACAGCAATTGCTGACCGGTCCTTCCGCTGGAGAAGCCAGTCGAGCAACTCTTGTCGCCTCAACCGAGCCGGTCAGTTCGATAGTGCTTGAGATCTCGCCCAACTTGACCTTCTCGGTCACCACCAAAGGCTTAGGTCTTATAGCGCTGCTCTTTTGTTGACCGTGTGGCGGTTAACCTGGAAATCCCCCAAACACCCAATGAAAGAATAACGATCCCCAAAACAACTAGTGGCCAGCGTTTCATAAGTATTTCCTCTGCGATCAGGTGTAGCCCGATCTCGTTCGATGATTCTAGAATTTGATACAGTCGAGGAGGAGAAAACCCGCGAAGAATTTCCACTTGGCAGATTTTTTACGAGCAGACCTCTCAAGCTCCGCTCGTAACGATGGGTCGAATCAAGAAGCAGATGTCCGTCGGCTATCCTCTCTACCTCTTCTCGCCTGTCGCCAGACCCAACTGAGCGAGCGCTATGTTGAAATCCGCGAGAGCCCGGTAATGATTCGTGTCCGCGTCGAGCATGGCTGACTGAGCGTCGAGAACGTCGGTGATCGATCCTTTGCCAAGATCGTACTTTTCACTCTCGATCCGGAAGCTTTCTTTCGATTGTTCAATAGCTTTCTGCGTGGCCTGGACCCTTTTCCTCGCAGAATCCACGTTCAGCATAGCGGTTTCGACGTCCAAACGAATCTGAAGCCACAGCTTACGCAAATTCGCTTGGGCTGAGGCCAGCCTTGTCTCCTGTTCATTTATTTGCGCGGTGATTCGGCCCCCGTCGAAAATCGGATATTCAGCGACAACTCCAATATTTCCCACCGGCAGAGAGGTGGAAACTCCTGGGGACTGGTAAAGCTTCTGGGCGGGCGGCGCATTAGGATTGATAGCTTGAGGATTGCTGCCTATCTGCCTATCTATGAATACTGCGCCATTGTCCGTGACACCGGCCGCAGCTCGTGTTCCGTATGTTCCTGCCAGGGACAGCGACGGCCACCGGGCCGCTCGAGCCGCCGCCACCTTCCACCCGAGAGCATCAACAGAAGCCTTGGCAGCCTTATAGTCGCTGCGTTCCGCATAGGCCATCGCAAGCGCCCCATTCAGGTCCGGCACGTTCCTATTCATTTTCAGATCACCCTGTATCTGTGCGGGACCGCCTCGTCCGTCGACTCCCATGAGAGTGGTCAACGCCCGGCGCTGGATTTCCAGAACAGTCTGTTCACGAACCAATCGCTGTTCCACATCGGAAATTCTGACCTCTGTGCGGAGCACCTCTACTTTAGCCGCTTTGCCCACTCTCATCATATCCGAGGCCCTCTGTCGCTGTTTATCCAGGGCCTGAAGCGAAAACTGCAATGATTCAATGACAGGTCGTTGACCGAGAATCGTATAAAAGGCGCTTGAAACGTTGAAAATCAGTTCTTCCCAGGTTCGGGCCAAGCGGTTAGTTGCTGCTAGAGCCCCAAAGTCTGCCGCGCTGATTTCACTCCTGATACGCCCGCCGGTGAACAGGGGCAATCTCAGTATTATGTCTCCCGCAAAAAGGCTTGTGCTGAACATGCCTGGGTCATTGTTCTTTCGGACCGGCACGAGCCTTTGATTTTGCAGGTAGGTGTTATAACTTGCCGCGCCGCGGAAATTCGGCCATCTTTCAGATGCCGCATTGTCTCTCTGCGCAAGGGCAACCTGAACGTCCCAGCCTCCGGCCGCGAGAGAAGGATTGTTTGCCCGAGCGATTTGAATACAATCCTCCAGGGTCAGTGGGCCCGGCGCCTTATCTGCAGGAGGTCAGCGCAACAGCCGCGGCGCCAGGCTGGTTTGCGAGACCAATATCCACAGGCGGATGAACGGTCCTTGGGCGCAATCCCAGACACCCGGACAGGCACGCCGAAATCAATAACACAACGGCGCAAAAGCTTACAGCTCGCACCTAACCTCCCAAAACCGGCAATCGCCGGTAATCATTAAATAAAAAAACAAAGCTCTAAATTGGCAGCCGCGCGAGAAGAGTCACCCGACTAATATTTAGATACAAATGTAAAAGAGATTTCCCGCGGGAAGCGAGGGTAACACAATGGATGGTTGGTTGTCACGAAGAACTACGGCTGAATGAAGTAGTTTATTTCATTCCTGAAATTTTTCTGAAAGATTGCTTATGCAGTATTCGTTCACTATTTCGAGCCACCGGTCCAATTCAACTCCGCACGCGCAGTGGTCTTGGGCGATACCGGGGTGGCCGGGTTCCTCGAAGATAATGTGTGAATTTACAAGACACACAGGCCAGCCTGGTACATGATGCCTTACTCGTTGGCACTCGTTGACCCTGTAAACCATGAACGCTGTGTCATCGCAGGAAATACGATACCACGCGCCTTCATACTCGACGGAAATCATGCCGCCGAGCAAACCAAGGTCCGTAAAGACTTCTCGAATCTCACGAAACACCTGTCCTGGCGCTAGTTCCAAATGAGTTGTTGGAATCATGGCAATCGCTCCGGATTTCCGTAAGTGTGAAACGCTAATCGCCGTTACCAAAATTGGCTTCGTACCGGGCCCAGAACTCATCTATAGTGAAAGTGTGGCACTGGGTGCCCTGGCATTGAACGCTGAAGCTCGAACTTACCGCGCCCATTCTGGCGGCATCTACAATGGTTTTGCCCATTATCATACCTTTAATAAGACCAGCCCTGAACGCGTCCCCAGCCCCTGTCGGATCGAGCACGCCCGAGGCCCGGGCAATGGGTACGGGGGTTTCCCCTTCGTGCGTACACACGACTGATCCTCTTTCCCCCAAGGTTGTCACGATGGCCTGAGTCTTTTCCAGCAGATCGCTTTTAGCGAGCCCGGTAGACCTCATAATCATTTCCAATTCATAATCGTTGGATATGAAGAGCCTCGATCCGCTCAGCATCTCGATTAAGAAGATCGCTCTTTATAACAGGGATCTGCTGGCCCGGATCGAAAATATACGGTATGGAGCGTTCCTTGTAGGCTATCCGAATAAGCCGTCATGTCATCCACGTTACCCGGAGCGATTATTGCCAGGGTATCGTGCGGTTCCAGACCGTCTATGGCATAACTGCACGGATACTTCATTGCGCCGGGATTAAATCCGGTGATCTGATTGTCCGATTTGTCCGTAGTAATATAGGCCCCGGCTGTGAATTCATCATCAATACAACGAATCCCATCCAACGGCAGCCCGAGGCTGCTTAGCCACTTCCCATAGTTTTCGAAATCCTTACCGGCTGCCGCAAGGATCAGCGGTCGTTCTCCGAGAAGGGCAAGATTATAGGATATGTTCCCGGCTGTCCCGCCGAATTGCTCTTTTAATCCATTCACCAAGAAACAGACATTGAGGATATGAATTTTGTCCGGAAGAATGTGGTCGGAAAACTTTTCCGGGAAATCCATTATTCGATCGTAGGCCAGCGACCCGGAAACCAGGATTTTCATAATGCAGCCCTCTTATTTTTCGGAAAATTGTCAAGATTCACAATTAAATACGATAAGAAAAGGTTGAATAATAGTCAAGAGAGAGATGAGAAGCCCTTGCGCTTCCAAGAATGTGGCCTCGGCTGAGCAACTCTGCAATCTATGTCGGCGATCCTAACCCCTCCCTCCATACTGGCAAAGTGATTATTGAAACTGCATCGGCAATCAGCACTTTGCTGAATGACTTGTCAAACTACCAACGAGTTTGTTGAAATGCCCAGGCGCCTTGGTTTCAAAGGTGAGCTGCTCCCCGCTGAAGGGGTGTCTGAAGGAAATCGATGTGGCGTGAAGCGCCAAGTGTGTACGGGCTTCATTGCCTTTTCCATACTTCCGGTCCCCCACCACCGGGTGTCCAATGCCGGCAAGATGTACACGTATCTGGTGTTTCCTGCCCGTTAACAGATCAACTTCCAACAGAGCCAAGTCTTTTGTCTCCTTGATCACCTTGTAGGCGGTATGAGACAGCTTTCCTTTTGTGGTGTCGGACGTGGAGTACACGTTATGAGCTTTGTTCTCTACCAGGTAGGTGCTGATAGTCTCCGAGCTTTTCTCAAACTTGCCATGAACGACGGCGAGATACTTCTTCTTCGTTTCTGCCCATTGGTTCTGTAGCCGGAGCTTTGCCTCTTCGTTCTTCGCGAAGACGAGTATACCTGAAGTATCCCTATCAAGCCGGTGAACGATGAAAATGCGCTGACGGGACCTTGCGCAGCCCTTGCGGACATAATCTGTTAGAATGAAATAAGCTGTTCGTGATTTCTCTTTTTCTGTACCCATTGTCAGCAGGCCTGCTGGTTTGTCCACCACTATAATATCTTTATCTTCGTAAATAATCACGAGTCCTTGCGGCAGAGATTTGGGGTTCTGTCTTGAACGTCTACTCATGTTGAGGGCCAAACCGTCGTCACGTTGCTGAAAACGACTATTTTGTTACGTTTCTGAGGGTACTCACCCCAAACGACTACGTCAATCGGTTTTCAAGTCGGATCTCGACGCCTGTGCACAGCGTCGCAATGTACTGCCGAGGAGCGCCGACGCCACATGAACTTGCCACCTCAGACCGTGACACCATTTCCAATCGGGTTGCGATCCGAGAATTAAGTAAGGTATCCCCCGATTTTTCGGGTCTTACTAAAACGACAAAAGAATAAGGTATTACGATACCAAGTGGCTACGAGGCCCGCCAAGGTAGGACCGTTCCAGGTCAATGAGGCGCTTCTTTGTTTCCAGGCCGCCGCCGAAACCAGTCAAAGAACCGTCGCTGCCGATACACCGATGGCACGGCACAACGATCGGTAGAGGGTTTCTTCCGTTGGCTGCGCCCACGGCCCTAACGGCTTTGGGGGCGCCAATAGCTTCAGCGACCGTTTTGTAGCTGACCAGTTCTCCGTAGGGGATGGCGCGCAATACCTGCCATACTCTTAGCTGAAAGGGTGTGCCCACCGGCGCTAACGCGAGGTCGAATTGTTTCAATTCACCTTCGAAATAGGCCCGTAATTGAGCTTCGGCCTCTGCAAAAAACCCGCGGCTGTTCTTCCAATCCTCCCGGATAATGATGGAGTTTTTCTCCTTTGGAAAAAGGATGCGCCGCATCCCTTCTTCGTCCCCCACAAGGGTCAGGGTCCCAATCAATCCTGTTTCAAAATAGTCATAGAACATGAATGCCGTCTCCTTTAGCTCTGCCAGAGGCACATGGCCGCGTAAGCACGCCACGGACGCCATTTCTCGGCTCTTTGTCGAATTTGTTTCAGGTTAAGCCGTTTGGCGCCCTGCCGCAACGCTTTGATGATGCCCAGATCGCCGGCAGGAAAGGCGTCAGGTTCACCCATTGCCCGCATGGCAATGTACTGCGCCGTCCAGTCGCCGACACCGGGAATTCGAGTCAATTGTTCAATAAAATCCGAAAGCGACCCCTTTACCACAAAGGAGAGCCTTCCGCTGTCCACTTCTGTCGCCAGGGCTTGGACCGTCCGGACGCGCTTTTCGGGCATCCCGAGCCCTCCCGGATCGCAAGCGTTCAACTCATGCGCAGTTGGGAAAAAGTGTGTGAGTTCAGGATGGTCCGCGGATTCAAATCGCGACCCCACCTTTGCGGCGATTCGTCCCAGGGTCGTTCGGGCCCCTTTGACAGAAACTTGCTGGCCCACCACCGCCCGTATGGCAGCTTCAAAAGGGTCCCAGGCGCCGGGTAACCTGAGGCCGGGGTGTTTGGCCACTGATCTTTCAAGCAAGGGGTCCGCGACCAAAACATCATGAATGGCCGCCATATTAGCATCAAGGTCAAACATCCGTCGCACCCTCTCGACAATGGACATCAGGTCTCGGCTGTCCGACAAGGCCACTGTCAGCCGCAATGCGTTTCCTAAGGTTGAGTGGGCCACGGAAATCACACCGGTAGTCTCATTGATTCTGATGGTGCGACTATAAGCGCCCCCCGCGACGAACTCCACGCCTGGTATGGCTCGCTGCTCGAAAAAACTCAGCATGCGCTGCCAATCAAAGGGCGGGCGGTAAGGCAAGGTCAACGCGCATTGGAACAGCTCACTCTCGGTGGGCATGCCGCTGGTTTTCCGGCTGCGAATTGCCGACGGGGTTGTGCGATAGGTCTTGCTGAACGCCGCATTGAATCGCCGGATGCTGCCGAATCCGGAGGCAAAAGCGATTTGAGTGACGGGCAGATCCGTTTCGGTCAGCAGCTTTTTTGCGAAAAGGATTTTCTGGGTAGTGGCCATACTTTTGGGCGAAGCGCCGATATGGGCTTGAAACAATCGGCGCAAATGACGACTGCCCACACCGAGCTTCGAGGCTAGGTCCTCCACGTTCCCTTCATTCAAAGCGCCCTGACGAATCAGCAACATGGCCCTGGAAACCGTGGCGGAAGTACCGTTCCAGGCCGGACTACCCGGCGCGGCCTCGGGCCGACATCGGAGACAAGGACGCAAGCCGGCTTCAGCCGCAGCCGCGGCGGAAGGAAAATAGACGATGTTCTCCGGCTTAGGCGAACGCGCCGGGCATATGGGACGGCAATAAATGCCGGTGCTCAAAACACCCACGAAAAACAGGCCGTCGAATCGAGGGTCCCTCGCCAACCGCGCCCTGTCGCAAATCCGCGTGTCAAGTGTCATGTCTATGGTCTCCAGCGCATGGATGCTTGAAATCTCACGTAATTCTTATCCTACCCTTTTTATGAACAACGACTCATAGGACCAAACCTCTAACTGTACGTTGATGACTTTTGGCTATTGAGGCAAGACGTTTTCGGACATGATTGTGAGAAGGCGCTCCAAGACTCGCAGGATTTATTTGGAACAGCGAAAAGCATTTACCTCCATCCACTGCTCAGCCGCTCCACTGGAGTACGACAGATTCTAGAGAGCGAGTTCGGACATTGACGCTGGCAACTCGATTTCGTAGACTGAACAAATGAGCATTAAGTTAGGTGTACAAACTGAGTCTGTGAACCCACCCAGGGCTTCAATCGGCTAACGGGGTATGTGGCCGGATTGACTGCCTGAGAAATCAACGATCTTCCGTACAAGGGGGGACTTATGAACAGTTTCACTGATGAATCCGGAGATCGCAGAGCATTTCTCAGGAGCGCCGGTATCTTGCTCACCGGAGCGGCGATGATTTTTCCTGCCATTCAACCGGCTGAAGCCAAGTCACAAGAGAAAGAAAAAGAAAAGAAAGACGAAGAGGTTTCTCCGCCGGAAGACCTGATGCGTGAGCATGGAGTGCTCCGGCGCATCCTTCTTATTTACGAAGACATTCAAGGCCGCCTGAATGGCGGAAAAGGAATTTCCTCCTGAAACGCTTTCCAGCGCAGCGAGCATAATTCAGAAGTTTATTGAGCAGTATCACGAGAAACTTGAGGAGGACTATCTGTTTCCACGGTTTAAAAAGGCCGGGAAACTGGTTGAGTTGGTGACACTTCTCAAAGAGCAGCACGAGGCGGGCCGCCGCTTGACGCCACTGGTCATAAAATCGGCTACACCTGCCGCGCTCAAGGAGGCTCCCAAGAGAAAGGAACTGGCTGACGCTCTGTATCTTTTCCTCAGAATGTACCGGCCTCATGCCGCACGTGAGGACACCATACTTTTTCCGGCTTTGCGGACCATAGTATCGAAAAAGGAATTTGAAGATCTTGGCGAAGAATTTGAAGAAAAAGAGGAGAAACTCTTCGGTGAAGGAGGTTTTGAAAAGATAGTCGCTCAAGTGGGAGAGCTGGAAAAGACACTTGGAATCTATGAACTAGCTCAATTTACGCCGCCCAAATGAGAAACCCGGTGGCGCCATGAAAACAAAAGAATTGGTTTGGTTCGCCCTGCTTGTTTTGGCGATTTTACTCACTATTTGTTTCAAATACCTTCCATATCTTCCTGGTGATGTGAGCGTTACCCGGCTTGATCCAGTCCGTACTACCCGAATCCAAGAGCTGGGCTCAGATCTTATCGTCAACAGCCAAGACCCCGTGGGTGTTGGCTCTCATCGCCGTCACTTTCGTGCTATCTTGGGTGATTGCCGGATGGCGTGCAGCTTTCTTGTCTCTGGCGAGTTTCGGAGGCCTGTGGCTACTGGGAAAATGGCTTGGTCCGGTTATTGCCCAGCCACGACCTTCTCCCGAACTGGTTCAGGTGGCAGAAGCAGCTTCCGGTTCCGCATTCCCATCCATCTTTGCTTTTAATTTTATGTCGACAGTCGGATTCCTGGCTGTTCTTGCGGCGCTTAAAGGGCGAGGAAAACTTCGATGCGGCCCTCTTGGTGATCAGCATTTCGCTTCTCGTAATCGGCGGGATTGCCCGGATCGAATTGGCGGCGCACTGGCCCAGTGATGTAACCGTATCCTATCTCATAGGGCTTTTATGGATTACCTTACTTATGCGCTTCATTTGATAAATTGGAATTAGCGGAATCAGGAAAATCCATGATCCAATACACGATAATCTGTTCGGTTGCCATCGTCGTTTCTGCGCTTACTCTCTTTTCGGGTTTCGGCTTGGGGACTCTTCTCATGCCGGCCTTTGCCCTCTTTTTCCCGATCCGGATTGCGGTGGCTGCAACCGCGGTCGTGCACCTGGCGAACAATTTGTTCAAAGTCTTACTTGTGGGCAAAAACGCGGATAAAAAGACAGTGATAAAGTTCGCTCTTCCTGCCGCTGCTGTTTGCTGCATTGGGCGCTTTCATCCTTAGTCACATATCGGAAATGGAACCACTGTTTCGTTACAACTTCAGAGGGCGGGATTTTGAAATAACAACGGTCAAACTCGTCATAGCTGTTCTGATAGCAACATTTTCGGTCTTTGATCTTATGCCGCAATTCCGGAATCTATCCTTTGATCAAAAATATATTCCACTTGGGGGCATTCTTTCCGGTTTCTTCGGTGGGTTGTCAGGACTTCAGGGGGCGCTGCGAAGCGCATTTCTGATCCGGGCCGGACTCGATAAAGATCAATTCATCGGCACAGGAGTGGTTTCAGCCGTAATCGTGGATGTTTCAAGACTTGCCATTTACGGCGTCACCTTCTTTTCAAAGCACTTCACCACCATTGGCGCTCACGGTGAGAGCGGTTTGATAGTAGCGGGTATTGTATGCGCCGGGTTGGGCTCATTCATCGGAGTTCAGCTATTAAAGAAGATTACTCTAAGGTCCTTGCAATTGATTGTTGGAGCGATGCTGCTGCTTGTATCGATAGCGCTAGGGATAGGGGTGATATAAGGATTGGCAATTGGGTTACTGACTTAGACTATCTACTCATTGTAACCGATTCGTATGTTCGCTCTTAACTCTTTCCGAATGGATCATAATCCGGGTCCAGATTCTTGCTTATTGCAGCGCGGGTACGTTCCATAAGGTCCGGAACATCCTTTTCAGTGAGACCGGCCGTTACGATTGGATCGCCTAGTGTGACCGTTATGTGGCCCGGACGGAACCAGACCGTCTTTTTCGGCAATACCTTGAACGCGCCGTTCGAAGTAACCGGCAATATCGGGATTCCTGTCTGAACGGCCATCATGAAAGCGCCCTTTTTGAAGGGACCCAGTTGTCCGTCCGGCGTCCGAGTCCCTTCAGGGTATATGAGCACGCTCCAACTCCCCTTGAGTTTGTCGGTAGACCTTTGTAGGGTCTCCACTGACTGCTTCGGATCGGATCTATCTATCGCAATCGCTCCGGTGCCTGCCAATGCCCAACCAAACACCGGTATTTTCGTAAGTTCCTTTTTTACGACCCACCTGAAGCGGACCGGAAGAATTGTGATAAGGGCCAGGATGTCCGCGTTGCTTTGATGATTGGGGGTTATGATGTATGAGGTTCCAGGCACGATTTTGTCTTTCCCGTGCAATGAAAACGATAAGCCCATAGATTTTGATACCAGCCAGGCCCACCAGCGTTCTAATCTATAAGCAGGCCCACCGGATGTTACAAGACTTACCAAAATCACTAACGGCCCGATGATCCCCGTGGCGACCACGAGGACAACCGCCGCTAAAGCCAATCTCGGAAGCATTCGAATTCGATCTTTCAATGTGACTTCCTCTGATAATTATTATCTCGCGGGCGATTTCAAAACATTGTTTATAACACGGAATCTCCAAATCTATACGCAGCAGTTTGTATTCTGCTACAGCCACTTTAAGTGAGACCACTGAAATGCTATATTTGACGAGATTAGAACTTTAGCGGTATTGCGACCATTATGCAGAATAAAGACCTTTTCAGACTCAAAATTGAAGCCGAGCAGAAATCTACCTCCCGGTCAGCCAACATCAAACGAAGGCCGCGCTGGTTGATTTCCTCCGGAATTCTGGGGATGGCTGTAATCGGCCTACTCGGTTGGGCAGGAATATTTCGGGCCCCTGTCGAGGTGCAGTCAATAAAAGTATCGAATATGTTCGTTTCGCGGGCGCTGACTGTTCTTAATGCAAGCGGGTACGTTGTTGCGCAGCGCAAGGCTGCTGTCTCTTCAAAAGCTACCGGCAGGATCGAACATCTCTATGTGGAAGAAGGGAGGTTCGTGAAGGAGGGGGAAATCATAGCTCAATTGGAGAACCGGGACCTTGAGGCCACACTCGAAGAGGCCAAAGCTAATCGAAGAGTGGCAAGAGCAGCGTTGAACAATGCCGAGGCCGAATTAGAGGACGCGAAGTTGAATTATAATCGTTACAAAACCCTGCGGGAAACCGGGGCGGTGTCCGACCAGACATTTGACGCCGCTGAAGCTCGTTTCAAGAAAGCCAGCGCAATGGAGACCTCGAGCGCGTTTTACTGTCGATCGAACCGAGCAAAGCGCGAAGGTGGCCGAAGTAAATCTCGAATACTCTTTAATTCGTGCCCCCTTTGATGGTGTTATCCTGACGAAAAATGCGGATAAAGGAGAAGTAGTGGCCCCGTTCGGCGCATCCCTCAATGCGAAGGCCGCGGTAGCCACAATGGCGGATCTAAATTCATTAATGGTCGAAGTGGACGTAGCCGAGTCGAGCCTGGAAAAGGTGAAAGTCGGCGCCGCGGCCGAAATTCGCTTGGACGCTTTGCCTGGTGAGCGTTTTCCGGCGACCGTTTACATGATCGTCCCGACCGCAGATAGATCAAAAGCCACCGTACTCACCAAAGTGCGCTTCAATAAACGCGATGAACGGGTACTCCCGGAAATGAGCGCTAAAGTGGCATTCTTGGAATGCGCGCTAAAGGATGACGAACTGGAGCCTTTCCTAGGGGTCCCCATCTCGGCTGTGCGCAAGAATGGAAACCGGCGCATGGTCTTCCGGATTAACGATAATCGTGTTCACGCGGAGCCTATCCGGATTGGCAGACAATGGGGAGACACGCTGGAGGCCCTTTCAGGAGTTAGATCCGGAGACTTGATTGTTCTTCAGCCTAGCCAAGACGTGAAAGATGGGACTAGGGTGAAAGTCAAGGAATGATTGCGCCAGCCTCAGAACCACCACCTCTGGTGGTCATAGAAGGTCTGTCCAAGTCTTACCGAAGAGGCGACCAAGAAATCCCCGTGCTCAAGAATATCACCCTCGAGGTTTTTCAAGGTGAGTTCCTTGCTTTGATGGGCCCTTCAGGATCAGGAAAGACAACTCTCTTAAATCTAATCGCAGGCATCGACACCCCCGACGAGGGCATTCTCCGGATTGGCGGAGTAGACATCGCGAGTCTGAGTGAATCGGAGCTGAGCGTCTGGAGGGCCGGCAATGTGGGCTTCATCTTCCAGTTCTACAATCTTATTCCGGTCCTGACAGCTATAGAGAATGTTCAGCTGCCGCTACTGCTGACGTCTTTGCCTCGCCGGCGCCGACGGGAGCATGCCCTAGCGGCATTAGAAGTCGTAGGACTTTTGGACCGAATGGATCATTACCCAACTCAGCTCTCAGGAGGTCAGCAGCAGCGTGTAGCCATAGCCAGGGCCTTAATTACCGACCCGCTCATTATTGTGGCTGACGAACCCACTGGCGACCTGGACAAGGATTCGGCGGAGGACGTGCTCGACCTGATGGAAGAGTTCAATCAAGCCTTCGGAAAAACTATAATAATGGTTACGCATGATCCGCGAGCCGCGCAAAAGGCCGAAAAGATTCTTACATTGGACAAGGGGGTCTTGGCCTGCGAACTGTAACTTCAGCTCGCGGCAATTTAGACCGGAAACTACTCCACAGGACATTTCAGACAATTTTAACCCGCTCTCATGAGTGACGTTTGGCTCCGGCCGACGGCAAAACCAGCCGATTTTTCCCTCGAGTAAATTTCTTGGGAGAAGTCAGTCCATGCTCCTGGTGTGTTATATTCGGACCCCGTGGCGGTAAAATCATCCTTCGTTATGGCGGGCTATATTCTTGAAGTATTCTTCTTCACTTAGTGTGAGCAAATCCTCAAGCAAGGCTGTTTCAGAAATGATTTTTTCAACCTGGTCAGCGAAAAATTGTCTCAAGATTCGATTCTGAGTCCCAACCCTGCGATCTTTATTTTTGTAAAAGGCTTTCAAGTAGATGTGCACTCGGGCATAGCAATTCTCAAGTTGCTCCAGATCATCGCGCACCATCTGCTCGTAAATGTCGGGCAGAGGCGTTTCGGGATTTTCACGTAATGTCAAGCGCTTTTGCTGAATACGCTCACTATTGGAGATCAGTTTTTCGACATAGTCATTTATGTCGGCGGCGGTGGCTTCGTCAATTAGCACACGCAATATGTTGTCTTGCGAGCCGGGTCTCTTTGGTCGGGAACGGAACCAACACCTTCATCCAAGACAACTGAATCTTTCCACAATTCCTCCTCCCCCACCGCTTTGGATATGGCAAGCCTGTCCAACCGCCTGGAAATACCTTCCTGCAGGAAGGGTGGCGCCTTATCTACCAGTCTCTGAAGCTGATTGCCGTACGTGGTGGTCAGTATCCGATATCCTACATCCATCGAGCTATTTAACATGGAGAATATAGCCACTGTTCGATGATCTTCTAAAGATATCAACTGAAGTATTATGTCCTGAACGGTTGATGTCAGCGTGAACTTTGCCGCCTGACCACCGTCAATGAATTTTCGGACGTATACCGTAAAATTTTGAGTCGGGCTGCCCGGACGAGCCTCAAATTGAAAACCGACCAATAAACGTCCATGGCCGGTAAGTATTTTAACTGCGGCAGACAAATCCATTCCATCCTTATCCAGTACGAACAGTTCGCTCAAACGACGGTCCTTGATTGCTTTCGTGGTGAAAGAATCGATCCTGGCCTGTGTTTCCTCCACAATTGCCGAGTATCTATCGTCAATGGATAAATCAGGAATGATCCGGATGGGTAAGTGGTTAAGGTTCATGGGCCAAGCACCGGTCCAGACACAAAGTCGCTTATCGTTTAACTAGGTTCAGGATCCTTCTTCAGGTCACGATGCAGAAAATCGTTCAAACGAATGACTTTGTCGCCACTCGATGACGATTCCACTGTGCGTTTCTGATCTTCTATACTTTCGACCATTTGCCTTAAACTAGGATCTCTTGCAATCGCTTCGTTGACCTTGCGATCCAAGTCAATAGACTGCTGCTGCAAGATCTGTATTGGGCAGTTCATCCCTACCGCTTTGTTCAGGATCGTTACCAGCTTGGCGACTACTTTAGGGCTCCTCTGGAGATAGGCTGGCACATGGCCCCACAGACTCACCGCTTCGATCCCCGCGTCCATAGAGGTCTTCACTAAATAGGAATGTATGCTGACCGGTCCATAGTAATTGGCCGCTTCTATGGCCCTCATCTAAGCGGATAGCCCCGTTCACGACATAAGGCGATGACCCTACAACGCTGACTAGAACCGGAGCCGAATGCGACATCGTATCCTGAACTCCGCCTACAGTATAAAGTCTTTTAACGCCCAAAACTCGGATGATGTCCCCAATAATCCCTGCATAGGTCCACCAATTGGCGTGGGGTTCCTTATCCAGGAGCAGAACAAGGTCTCGCTCGCCTTCTGAATTAGTCCAATACATTAATTCCGTAGTGAGCGATTCAAGGCTCAAAACAATTCCGTCTTCAACGTGGCCGATCGGTCGATCCAAAGTAAAATTGACGAACGGTTCATCATTCAGCGTGGCAAACACGCGAGGTTGCAAAAATTCCTTGAGATAAGTGACTGTATCGCTAGAAACATTTGCGGCATTGGACCAGCCATAAAAGCCCGCAATGAAGTATGGGTCCCTCAGTTCCGGGGTCTCGAGCCATTTCAGATTGGATGACACAGGAGCCTCATTCATGATTCATACCTGGATCTCTAATCATATTGCAACACGCTAATGACTGTCAAATCAAACAACTAAGCTGCTACTTGAATGATTTCGCATCAGCGCTCCTCCTGTCGATATGAGGCGCCCGAACTTCAAACATGAGAGCTAAGAACTGAATTCGCGCCGTATTCCTGAAGATCCAATGTCACCCATGTGTAGCCAACTTCTTGTAATCCCGATACCAACTTTTCTCGCATTTTGTGGTCGGCCAGGATTAGTGACATGCCCCTTTGGTCAGTCACTATGCGAGCCAACGGATGATGGTGACGAAGTCGGAAAGTTACAAGACCGCATTCCTTGAGCAGGCGCTCTCCTAAACGAACCATTTCCAAGGCATCGAGAGTAATCGGCCTGCCGGTCGGTATCCGAGTAGCAAGACAAGGCTGGGCCATTTTTTCAGCCAATTGAGGGAACCCGGCGTTTCGTAAGAGGGCCCTCACCTCTGTCTTGCCGATCCCGGCTTGAGCAAGCGGCGCCAAAATTCCCAGCTCATCAAGAGCCCGCATGCCGGGACGATCTGATGGATGGTCGTCTGCCTGCGTTCCATCGAGAACGGCCGAAATCTTGAGATCGACCGCAAGCTTACTAAGTGAACGGTAGCGTAGCCGCTTGCACAAATAACACCGATTTCCCGGATTCGCCAAGAAATTTTCATCTGCGCATTCAGCGGTTGGAACGATCAAATGCTGAACATTTAATTGTGCGGCAAATCGTCTGGCAATTTCTTCTTCTTCAGGAATAGAAGTGGGTGAAGTAGCTGTTACAGCAGTGACTCGCACGGGTCCCAAAGTTCGGACGCTTTCCCAAAGTAGCAAGCTTGAGTCAACCCCTCCGGAAAAAGCTACTAAAACCCGCCCGTTCTTCGCAGCAACTTGATTCAGTATCTCGGCTAATCGTCGCTCTTTTCGGAGTAGCTCGGCTGTGTCATCTTTCGCGTCAGACATCAAAAACTCCTGAATAATACGAATTCATGTTCGAGCGGTTGAGAGAATCCCGAAATGAGTATGGTGTTACCCGCCGGATTCTATCCAGCCACCGCCTGCGACCCTGTCTCCTGAGTATAGGCACGCGGCCTGGCCCGGGGATACACCTGATTGCGGTTCATCGAATTCTAGCTCAAGGCTATCCTCACGCTGCGCTGTAATGGCGCCTATCACGGCTGTGGCAGTAGATCTTATTTTGACATGGAATTTATCCCCCACAGCAGGCACGGATGAAATTAATCTGGAAAAACCGGATATTTTGATGGTTTTGGAAAGCGCTTGATTTCTCGTTCCCGCGACGACTGTTTGACTTAAAGGATCTATTCTTATGACGTAAAACGGCTCAGGCCCGCAAACCCCGAGCCCTCTTCTCTGGCCTATCGTGTATCCTATAATACCTTGATGTTTGCCGATGACCCTTCCCTGCGAATCGACTATGGGCCCTGGTTTCGCTTCCAAACCTCTATTCAGAAGAAAGTCCCGGTAATCACGATCGGGAATGAAACAGATTTCCTGAGATTCATCCGAATCAGCAATTGAAATCCCCTCGCCTTTAAGGAAATCCTTGACCTGAACTTTTGTCAATTCCCCAAGGGGAAAGAGAGTTCTGCTGAGCGCTTCTCGTTTCAGCATGGAAAGAAAATAAGATTGATCTTTCGCAGTGTCGGCGCCTCTAAAAAGCCCCCATCCATGGTCAGTTTTCAAAATCCGCGCATAATGTCCGGTAGCGAGTCTTTCGCAACCCAGCTCGCGAGCCCGCTCAAACAGCAGATCTGCCTTAATAAAGCGATTACAGATAAGACATGGAGAAGGAGTCCGGCCACTTGAGTACTCTGCCACAAAATGATTTATGACCAGATCAGAAAATTCCGCCGAAAGATCGATTAGTTGAATTTGAACTGAAATTTCGCTCGCGACTTTCCGGGCTAGTGGCCATGTGCGATCCGAGTCGGAATGCAAGCGCATGTGTAGACCTAGGACATCGTATCCTTCTCGTTTTAGGATTAATGCGGCGGCTGTGCTGTCCATTCCGCCGCTCATAGCTACTGCGATTTTCATAAACCAATTTAGATCGGATTCTCAGCGCGTACAGATAGGCGCTGGCCGGGCTTGTCAACAGCCGTTTTCTCATTGGAAAATAGCTGGACAAACAATCTAAGGGCGTGCCTCAGGAGGAACTCGCATTGTTCCCTGTGACCAATTCCCCATCGGAGGCGCCTGAGGGGGTGTTTGAATTCCTGGTTGATCACGCATGTCCGTAGGCGCCTGTTGCGGATTCCCCGAAGGATGTAACCTCGGCTGAGAAACTGGAGGGCCACCTCCTGGATACCTTGGCTGCTCCGGATACACTATCCCAGGCTGAATCGGCATGACATCGGGAGGAGGCGACTCATAGAATTGCCACCCTGGAACAGGAGTCTGTCCTGGCGCGGGGCTAGGGCTGGGCGGAGAGTACGACGACAATGCCTGCGGCGAATCAAGAGGAGACAGCACAAGAGTTCTTCCCGAAAAAGGCTTGTAAACCGGCTCCCTTACCGTTCTTGGCCCGAATCCTGACTTGGAGTCCCCGGAGAAAGTCACCAAATCCTGGAACATTATATCCGGGGGAATGGGGAATTCCTTCTCAGGTCTATCTCCAAGAATGTCTCTCATAAAATAACCCCAAATCGGAAGCGCTGCGCTACCTCCCTGCTCTCTGCGGCCAAGAGGTCTTTTTTCGTCGAAACCGACCCAAACACCGGCCGTATAATCAGGACTGAATCCGATAAACCAGGTATCTTCAGAGTTGTTGGTGGTTCCTGTTTTGCCGGCCAAGTCTTTTCTATTCAAATAATTTTTCAAACGTGCGCCGGTCCCTTGTGTGACTCCTCCCTGGAGCAGGGCAGTCATGATGTAAGCGGTTTGTGGGGAAATGGCCGCCTGCACCCGCGTGGTTTCCGCTTTGGCGCGAGGGGATTTGTACCCTTCTGAGCAGTTTGAGTCCACAATTCTCTGAATTCCTGACGAGGGGTCGGCGTCGGTATTTCAGACTCGTCCAACAACGGCAGGTCAGTATTGTCTTCAAGAACATTCCCGAGCCGGTCTTCAATCCTTTTTATAAGAGTCGGGGTCACGTGCACTCCGCTATTGGGAAATACAGTGTACGCTGATGTCAATTCCAACGGACTGAGTTCAGAAGTGCCTAGACTTAGGGAAAGATTTCGACCTAGAGGCGAGCTAATCCCCATTTTTCTTGCCGTCTCGATGACAGAATCAAAGCCCACATCCATGAGGATCTTTATAGTGCAAATGTTGCGCGACAATTCAAGCGCCCGGCGTAAGCTCAACGGCCCAAGGAAATCTCCACCGGCATTTCTCGGTTCCCATTCTTCGTCTTCCTTTTCCATATCTACAATAATCGGTTCATCTATGATTATTGTCGCAGGGCTGTAGCTCTTTTCCTCTAACGCAACGGAGTAGATAATCGGCTTAAATGCGCTTCCGGGCTGCCGTTTTGCTTGGGTAGCTCTATTAAATTGGAAGTGCTCGCCGGAGACTCCTCCGACCAATGCTCGCACATACCCGGTCCTATTTTCTATGCAGACCAGGGCGCCCTGCAACTTCGGATTGTCGTCCAAGGTGAAAAATGGGACTTTGTCCAGGAATTTTTCAAAACGCAGCGCCAACACCTGGCCCACTTTGTACGCGCCTGCCTTGTCCACCAGTCGCACACGGCCGGCCATGCGCTTGCTCAGGGCCACATGAAGTTCTGTTTCTTTATTATTGCGATGAGTTACCTTTATAACTATGCCTTGATATATTTTCCCTTCGGTCAATTCGGGTGTTCTGCGTTTTTGCAGTAGTTCCGGAATTTCGTCCTTATGAAGAGTTCTCAAGATAGCCAGATACTTTTGCCGAGCTTTTATCTCCTCTACACCCTTCTCCAAATCCTCCAGGGCCTTTCGCTGAAAATCAAGGCGGCATGTGGTAAAAACCTTCAAGCCCTCGTTGTACAGCTTTTCTTCTCCATATTTGCTTACAATGTAGCGCCTGACTGCTTCTGTAAAATCCGGCGCCAAGTCGAACGGTTTCTCCGGTTCCTTTTTGAAATTAAGAGGCTCGGTCGACGCCTTTCGATACTGCTCTTCCGTGATGAATCCGTTTTTTAGCATTCGAGACAAAACGGTCAATTGTCTTTGGCGAGCAAGTTTCTCATTCTTGAAAGGATTGAAGCGGCTGGGGCTCGCTACGAGCCCCGCTATTAAAGCGGCTTGCGCAATTGTCAGGTGTTCCACGGGCTTGTCAAAATACCCGCGGGCGGCAGCTTCAACACCATAAGCCCCTTCTCCAAGATATATCTCATTGAGATAGACATAGAGGATTTTTTGCTTACCCCAAACTTTCTCAAGTCTTAATGCAAGTATGATTTCCCTGATTTTTCTGGAGATTCTCCTCTCATGAGTCAGAAGAAAATTTCGGGTAACCTGCATGGTGATTGTGCTGCCACCCTGAACAATTCTTCCGGCCGCCAAATTACGGACAGTAGCGCGTGCCAATCCGGACCAATCCACTCCGGGATGTTCGAAAAACCTGGCATCTTCCGCGGCAAGAAACGCATTTACTACATGTGGAGGAATCTGCTCCAGATCAACAACAAGCCGCTTTTGCTTATAAAAATGTCCGATAACCGTGCCATCGTCGGCATAAAAAGTAGATACCGTTTTCGGTTCATATGAAACCAGGGATGGAATTTCCCCGAGATTTTGTGAATACACCAAATAAGTTGCAAGAGACACACCCGCTAAAAATACCGGGATTTGCACAAGCAGCATCAGAGGGACCAAGAAAAATATATTGAAAAGACTTTTACCTATTATCTTTTTCCAAAACATTTCCATCCGCCGTTTCGCTTGTGCTCGGAAAGCGTCTCCTCTTGTTGTTATCGCATTTTACACGTTTCAGACATTAATACCAAGAGTTGCTCACACTGAAACATCACACATGGATTACCATAAGGTCCGCGGCCCTGATAACTTCCCCGGAAAATGTTTTCGATGCTTGTTCAGCTACGTCAACCTCATCACACGGAGGATAAAAGTGAGTCAAGACCAGTTTCTTGGCGCGAGCCTGTTCAGCAATAGTCCCAGCCTCGGAGGGAACTAGATGCCCCGGTATTTTAGACCCTTCGGGCATCGAGCATTCACATATAAGGACTTCGGTACCGTTAGCGAGTTCCACAAGATTATCCGAAATATCGGTATCTCCCGAAATGGTAACCGACAAACCTTCTGCTTCCACTCTGTAGGAGACGGCAGGCGGGGAATGAGCGGCCGGCGCAGAATGAATAGCCAAGTCTCCTGAAACGAAAGTATCAGGGGCCTGCGCATTCATCTCTTTTTTTATCAGCCTATTACCCGTGGGAATTATCCAATGTCCGTAGATCTTGACGAGAGCTTCATAGAATTGCTCCAGGCCGGTTGGACCTATCAGCAGAAAAGAGTCCTCGCGAAAAGGTCCATAAGCATAGTTGGACGCAAACAATAAGGGAGTAAGGTCTGATACGTGGTCCGGATGAAAATGGGTTATCAGAATGATATCAATGTCTTTGTAATCAAGACCGGCCTCGCACAATCGCCGCAGCGTGCCTGGCCCAAGATCGACAAGAACCGTTGATCCGGCCGCTTCTATAACCAAACCCGAGGCGTTTCGATTCAGAACAGGTGTGGCCGTGCCGGTGCCCAGAATGGTGATCTTCATGTTCAATGCCTTTGAATGCGATTATGTGAAATTGGAAAGGGCAGATCACGGAGCGCCTCAATTGACGAAAATGATCTATCACCTCAAAGCCTTGAACTCAATCATTATAAAAGAACTGTCCATTCAAAATTATTGACGGAAAAAAATCATGATCGCGATCCAAGCGAACCAACACCTGTGGGGCGTGCAAACGCATTTTGGCTGAAATTTTTAACTTGACTGTTGCAAAGAGTATCAGTAAAGTTCAAATCAAATTCTCATAATGTGTGGAAGACTATTCAAGTGGCGCCTGAGATCCCGATATGTACGGGTATCCGGAGGCGCGTATTATCTGCTTTGATGCGGGGCGTACACTGCCCCGGTGATTTGAGGAGGGTATGGAAATGTTTAGAAATAGGGTTTGGTTGCTGGGGGCCGTTCTCGGCTTGAGCGTACTCGTGCTCGCGGCGCCTGCCTCGGCATGGGAATTCAAGATGACGGGCTACTTTCAACTGGGAATATGAGTACATGACCCAGTTGGGACAGGAGCGGGTTTTTCGGTCCGTACGATGTGGACGCCAACGGCGCTGGCGTCGGGAACTCCTTGAATGCGTGGCTCGGGGCTCAGGCGAATGACATCACGGTCTCGGGGGCCGACGGCGCGTGGAACACACAGTGGATGGAGCTTTGGCCGGAGATCCGGTTCAATCCTGCGGTCAGGGTCAGGGGCATGTATTGGATAGGAGGCTTCCAAACCTATAATGGCGGGGCCGCCGGCTTTTCCGGCACAGGTTCTACCGGCGCAGTCCTTGGAACAAATACCGATCTAGGGAGTTCGTATTACCTTCGAATCAACAGACAGGCTCAGCCCTCACCAGGCCGGATATCGCTCGGCCAGTGGGACCAACTCTGGGTGACCGCACAGACTCCTTGGGGCATCCTCGCTTTCGGCAAGAGGCCGTCCCAGTTCGGTATGTACCTCATTCCGTAGAAGGCCAGCGTCATGTGGGCGTCCGAATCTCTCGCTATAGTCGCGCCGTACCGACCTCTTCGTATTGGTATTGGATTCCATCCTTGGCGGCAACTTACTCTCAACAGCCGTGACGTGGATATCAGCTCCGCCGGTGTGAATACAAACGGCCTTTTCATTGCTACGGGCGGCACCCCGGCGTATCCAAAGATCTGGGATAAGGACGCTCTGCGCAATCCCGATGCATCATGGTTCGTGACCTATTCGAACGGCCCCCTGGATGCGGGTATCCTATACCGTTACATAGGGGGGGCACCAGGGACCGCAAGCTCAAGGCACGATCGCCCTTCAAGCGGCGCTGCCCTCTTATAATAACGCCGTCGAGGACGCCGAAGCTTACTTTAAATACAACAACGGTCGATTCTTTCTAAACGCCGAAGTGGACTTCCTCAGGTTTCACGTAACCCTGCAACCAGGACGTATCCCGGTGGTCGACACGCCGCCGGCCGGTTATGCGGGCCTGGCAGGTTCGACCGGAAGCCTTTATGCCCCGAAGTACAATGAATCCTGGAGGTTCACGGCAGAAGGCGGCTTTCTGTGCGGTCCTACTAAACTCACCTTCCTGTACCTCCTGGCTTCCCGGTCCTGACAGGCGAGGCGGGGCATGGATAGACAGGCAGTGTTGGGATGTTAGTTCATTCACCAACGTGCCGATTTTTATGCCGTATAGTTACCTTATGGTTTACACGTATGCAGGCGGAACAAACTACCGGAACCCATGGGGTGAAGGTGCCCTAGAGGATGCGAGTTCTTTCGGCGCGAGATTGGATTACGCCGTGGCCGCGAACCTGAATGCGTTTGGAACATTTTTCTACGCGGATAGGTAAGTGGTGGGTGGCCGTGGGGCTGCTTGACCATTAACCAGGGGGCGGCAGCAGCCGTGGGCGGAAATAACACAGTAAACGTATTCGGACTTGATGCTGCATACCCGGCTGCCTCGGCAGGTTCCCCGAATATCCCAGACAGCGCGCTTGGCTGGGAGGTCGATTCCGGACTGGATTGGAAACTGCTTGAAGGTTTAACTCTCAACATGAAGGGTCGCGTACTGGCAGCCTGGCAACTGGTTTAAGTTTGCATGCATTGACAAGAACCTAGCCACTGCGGTTGACGCCTCAGGCAGGCTCGTTCCGACACCGGCCAATGGCGCTGCCATCGGCAGCGGATGGAGCGTAAATCCCGGCAAGAGCATTGACCCTATCTGGGCTTTCACTTCGTCATTGAATTTCGATTTCTAGAAACAACCTGAATCATCTGGTAACTCATAGCGGAGGGCTTCGGCCCTCCGTTTCGTTTTTGGCAATCTTCTGGTAAGATCACTCACCGCAGAACGGCGAAGAGCGCGGAGAAAGCAAAAGACTAGAAACACGAGGCCACAGCAGTGCGCCCCTACAATAGCGTTTGTCCTTCAGTTACTCGGAGCAGTGGGATTGTCACTGCGAGGAGTGAACCGGCGAACCAATTCACCAAAATTCGGAGATTGCTTCCCCCGTCTTTCAACGGGGTCACAATGACAGTCTTTGGGTACCCGTAACTGAAGGATACGGAAAGTCGTCTCGTGTTTCCGTTCTCTGCGGGGAAAGATACTGAGTAGCAAGGAATGAAAATTGGCGCATATGGCATTGTTTTTAGCGACGACGGTTTCTGGTATTCCAGGTCTACTTCTGGGCTGCGAGACTATGGGAAATTGCTCAAACGGCAAGGTCGGCTCCGGAAATCGATCCTGAACGGGGATCTCAACTGCCACCAAATGCCCCTTTAATTTCAGTTATAGTGCCGGCATGTAATGAGCAAAGTGGCATCGGCGCGTGTCTGCAATCGGTCTTGCGCCAGGACTATCCTAACTTTGAGCTTATCTTTGTGAACGATCGATCCGATGACAACACCTTGGCCATAGCTGAATCGATTGTTCAAGGCAGAGAAAACGTCCGCGTATTGTCAGTAAAAGATCTGCCGCCAGGATGGACCGGAAAATGCCATGCTTTGGATGTAGGCGCTCAACAAGCCTCGGGCGAGTGGCTGGCATTTTTGGATGCGGACAGCCGCTTGCACAAATCGGCCCTCCGTGAGTGCTACTCTGAAGCGGTTCGCAAAGAAGTTGGAATGATCACGCTTAGTCCCAAATTCGTGCTAAGGACGTTTTGGGAAAAGGCTCTTCAGCCGGCATTTGTGGCGATGGCGTGCATTTTATTTCCGCTGGGCCTGATAAATGATTCGTCCAGCACGGTGGCCTCGGCCAATGGGATGTTCTACCTCATCAAGAGGCGCGTCTATGAGGGGATTGGAGGTCACAGAGATGTGAAAGGCCTGGCCGTTGAAGACATCGGAATAGGCAAAAGGGTGAAAGCCGGCGGCATGGGGCTGCTCTTCGCAAATGGACGGCGGGTGATGAGCACTCGCATGTACAGAGATTTCAGTGAAACCGTTTACGGCTGGATTCGAATACTCAGCGCGTCTATGAATTATGAGCTGGGTCCGGCAATCAAATACTTATTTGTACACATACTAGTGAGCTTTCCCGTCTTGATTGCGGCCCTGTTTATTTATATTCCGCAATCGAATGCAGTCGCGCCCGGAACCTGGTTCCTGTTGCCGATAACCTGCATATTAGTTATGGCGGTGGCGTCCACTTTGTTCTGCTCCCAAATCGGGGCGCCGAAGAGGTATCGGTCTTGCTGATCATAGGCAATTTGATGCTAATCTGGACTTTCCTCGTGATTCTGAAAAAAATCATTCTGAATGATCCCCTGCAATGGCGTGGTACGACCTATAGATTCAACAGATATGAACCGACTCTACTGGATCCGGGCCCTTCACAAAACAGTTATTCCGGAAAACGAATCAGTCCTGTTGAGTTGTAGTTGTTTCCGAGCAGTCGAGCTAGGTTTGCCACCATAAGATCCAAGAAGGCGCCCGCTTCTTCACGACGTGAACAGACTGGCGGAAGCGGCAAGGACTATGTTGAGCTTGTTTGCGAAAAAATAAACAATAAAGAGCAAATGGGTATTGGACAGGAGTTTATACCCTATTCCGTGAACAGCAGTAACGGAGACGTTCCCTGTCTCAGTAAGGCATGATTCCATCGTCGGTTTTCCATTTCTGAACGCAGGCCACATCACGCCCAGCATAGTTATGGCTACGGAGAACTGATGTTTTTGCATCAGGAAGTGAACAATCGGACTTTTCAGGCGAAAAGGTAAAAGCCTGAACGTCGTGGTCATTCTGGAAACATCCCGGTAGAATTTGAAGTCCTTATTATTTCGGAACTGCTTGATTCGGGCCAACGATAATGACCGCATGAACGACCTGGGATTTTGCCTTTCATGTGGCGCGGATTTAAAAAAGAGCAGAGCGCTGTTGTTGTCGGTTTGGAAACCTCGAAACCTGCCCTTCATATTTACTGACATGGAAGTAGTGAGGATACCTCGAGAAACCCCTCGGGCGTCATTCCACTGATCTATCGCCATGTTGGAGCACGAGGCAAGGAGGTCTACCAGTGAGACCCCTTTCCCCGCGGATATCTTCACTATTTTTTCCGTTTCCTCAATGGAGAACTCTCGTTTGATTTGAAACTGCCGTTGATCCCCCGGTAAGCCGTTTCCTATCGGAAGCGTTGGCCTGTCAAACATATTACCCAGCGTTTCTCTAGCTTCACTGAGAAAATCCAAGGTCCGCGATTTCTTTATTTTAACCAACCGCTTCCTGGACGTGGAAATAGCTTCGGGCTGGACTCCCCAATCGGGCTTTTGGCCGGTTAATATCTCATGATAATTGGACAGAAAATCTCTTCCGACCTCTGAAGCTGTCCCCGCGTCCGCAGCTACGTGATGCAGCACCGGACCGATTATGTGATGGTTCGGAGTCACGCGAACCAAATGAAATTCAATGGCAGGCTCTTGAAATAGGTCCCAGCGTCTGTCCAGTCGTGGAGCCAAATGGTTCAAAAGGCGTTCCAGGATGGGCGTATTGGGATCAGCATTATCAAGATGGGTGGAAAATACTTGCGCCGGCAGATCCGGCCGATGCTCCCAGGCGAGGCGGCGCTTGCCCTTTTCACTGATTTCCTTGATGCAGCTCCGGAGCCGCGGAAATTTCTCCGCGGTTCGCTGCACCGCCAATTTACCCGCCTGTTCATCAAATGGACCTGAGGTCTCGGCTAAAGCGACAATGATATTCTTGGTGTTTCCATAACTGGAAAGAGCAAGCATTTCCGATAAAGGATTGAGTTGTTCAGTAGCGTCACTCATTGCGATTCAAATCCAAACCTTTCAATATTACCTGCATGGTGATGTCCGCCAACTTCAATTGTTGCAGTTCATCACGATGGAACCACTTGGCGTCAAGAGCGTCTGACCCTGCTACAAGCTCGCCTCCGCTGACACTACAGAGAAAATCCGCTAGAACATAGTGATATTGCACTCGGCCTGAACTGTCGCGAAATATGCGTTCCACGAGTTCGACTAATCGTGTCGGCTCCACCTCAAGGTTTGTTTCTTCCAGGGCCTCTCGGATCGAGGCATCCTTGAGTGTTTCGCCAACATTCACCAAGCCGCCCGGAATACTCCAATCCCCCTTCGAGGGTTGGGCGCCACGCCGCACCAGCGCCACGTGATTGTTTTGCGCAATGATGGCTCCGACCCCTACTAACGGGATCTGAGGATATTCACGGGACATCTCAGTGTATCACCACCGATGACAATTCAGCAGCCGTGAAAATCGGAACGGGTCGACATCCCGATTCGTCGAAAACAGTCTGCGCATACAAAAGCATTCGCCCCCACCTGTGATTCGCGCCACGCATGACAAGAGGGGGCGATGAAATAGCCGTTGTTGGACCTCGTCAGACTTCTGCCGACTAAACTTCTGCAAAGAAATACGGTTTCAAGCATTCGGACCGTTGAACGTACGTGCGAGGATCCAGCAGCCATGTCACGGCGCAGAATGACGAAAGTAGCGAATTCCCATCCTGCGGGGTAAAGCAAAAGCCTATGACTTCGTGCCCTTTGCGCACTTCTACGGATGGTTCCACTATCACTGTCTGATTCAGGATTCGACCAAAGTATCCATGATCTCGCCCAAAGGAGAAGACCTCGCAGGCCGACTGCTTCTTGGTAAGGCACAGACGCTCATCAGCCCGGAAACGAGCAAGCGCTTCTTCCTTAGTCACGGCTCGCTTGAGTTTTAAGGTAAAGTAAATGCAGTGCATATATTGAGTATTCAGCTTCAGGGCGGATGAAAAAAGATTCAATTCCAGCCCTCTCGTGCGAAATACATGGTACGCGTCTCTGGCATGGTGCGTGCCGAATACAGGATCCCCGTGTTTACCTACGTCGGGAGAAGGAACAAAACCTTTCACTTGGCTTATATCGTTGGCTCTCCGAATACATACAAATCGTGCTTCCTCGAGATTGTCATCACCGTCAACCAGCGCCCCGGAATTGATGAGAGCGCAAAGATTATGAGTATTGCAGCTTACGACCTGTATAAATTGGTCTTTTCCAGTCTCCAGGGCGACATCATTAATTCCCCTGGCATACATCTTCCCGAACCCGAACTCACTGCCCTGAGCGATAAAGCCTTTGGTAGTGGCCAAATATTTTTCATAGAATTCATGCTTATTAGAGATGCCAACACCTGACGGTGTACAATCCACTACAACATCGGCTTTCGCCAGAGCTTCTTCATGTATCATGGCAGGCTTTAAGCCCAGCGCCTCAAAATCCCCTATTTTATCTTCATCTACTGCTAGCAACGCTCCCCTCGCGATAAGCGCTTTCATCTTCGGTAAATCGCGCGGGATGGGCGACCGCTTATGGAAAATTACTTCCGAAAATCCGGCCTGTTCTTTAAAAGAACACAGCATACCAATTAAAGGCTCGCCTATGGTGCCGGTTCCGACAACATGAACCACCCCTTTTTCCTTGGGCATCGCCCTTGCTCCTTTCCGGAAATGACTTTTATTAGAGCTGCTTATCTAAAGTAACAGTTTTTGGCCGGGAAAGCAACGCAACGGAAAAATGGCAGACACTAAACCAAGGGTTTTGGAGCCTATTGAAAGAAGGGCAAGTAAGTTCTGAGGAACGACTTACGTTCAGGCGGCCGCTCTTCTCGGTCCATATCGTTCGAAGTCTGCGTCGCGGACGTCTGAACTTTCTCTTCCTGGAGTTCTTTCTCACTGTCATCTGTCTGACGCGCCGAAACATGATCGGAATCTGATTCCTCGCGCGATTTCGACTCATCACTATTGAAGGTATCCTCAAGATTCCGATTTTCCGAGCCTTCAATCTTTTCTGCCGGAGCCGGTCCAGCCCCTTGTCCGGAAACGGCGTCCTCCCGTGGTTCGACCGCACGACTTATTTCAACGTCATTAACTTGCGGAGCAACTGAGGATAACTGTTTTTGATTGATATCAACACCTTGAAGCTTTTCTTCGGGAATCCCCTCCTGCGGCGTCGGCGATCTTTTCTTCTTACTCCGGTGTCTGTGCCTTGCAGTCGTCTTAGGACTCTTTTCTTCTTCTTTTGCAGAGATTTCCTCGTCGGTTTTGGCCGTTAGTTCTTCGGCTAGAGGTCTGATCGCTATCGGTTCCGGCGCCTCCGGGATTTCCTCTTTGACGGCTGAAACCGTAATCTCTTTGTCTGAAATATTCCTTTCAGCCAGGATGATGATTCTGGCGGAGTATTGGCTTTCCAATTCGACGAGCTGTCCCCGCATGTTGTTCAACAGGTATTCCGCCACCTTTACAGGCACGGTAGCTTTAACTTCTGAGGCATCGCGTCGAACGATTTGTGATTTGATTTTACGGAAAACCGATACTGCTGTCATTTCGGGAGAGCGCACTTTTCCGGACCCATCGCATACCGGACAATCCAGATATTCGCCTGTCCCCAGAGAGGACTTAAGTCTTTGACGGGACAACTCGACCAAACCTAGCGAAGAAATTCTCAGCGCTTTAGTCTTGGCCCGGTCTCGTTTCAGCTCCGCCTTTAATGCCTTCTCAACTTCCTGTCTGTGTTTTATCTGGGACATATCGATGAAATCGATCACAATAATACCCCCGAGATCTCTCAATCTCAATTGACGCGCTACCTCCGGGGCCGCTTCCATATTAACTTTGAAAGCGGTTTCTTCTATGTCCTTCTCTTTTGTGGCCCCACCTGAATTTACGTCTATGGTTACCATGGCCTCGGTAGGCTCGATGATTATAGTTCCTCCGGATTTGAGCTTGATTCTCTTGCTGTAAACCTGCTCAACTTGCTCTTCAAGTTGATACTTGTTGAACAGGGGCCGTTTCTCCTGATACAGCTTGACCAGCTTTTCATACCTCGGCATCACCTGATGGAAGAAGTCGCGAACTTTTCTGAATACTTCCTTCTCATCCACAAGGATTTCACCCACATCGGGCGAGTAATGTTCTCTTATGGAGCGGATTACTAAATCGTGCTCTCTGTGAAGTAAGGCCGGCGCCAGCGCATCAGCCATGTTCTTTTCTATCGATTGCCAAAGCTTAAGCAGATATTCGAGGTCACGAACCAACTCGGTCTTTGTGCGGCCCATGCCTGCGGTCCGAATGATGAAACCCATGTTCTCCGGAAATTTGAGCTGCTTAAGGATCTCTTTTAGTTTCTTGCGCTCATCCTCGTCTTCTATCTTTCTTGACACCCCGCAAAGGTCTGTGCCCGGCATGAGCACCAAATAGCGGCCCGCAAGCGAAATATTTGTGGTGAGGCTGGCTCCCTTTTTATAACGCTCCTCTTTGTTTACTTGGACGATTACGTGATCATCCTTCTTGAAAACGTCTTGAATACGAGGACGCCGACGAGCGCCTTCGAAGGATTCAGGGAAGTACGAAGGGTGAACATCATTAATCGAAAGAAATCCGTTTCTATCCGCGCCGTAATCAACGAACACCGCCTGTAGCGATGGCTCCACCCTTGTTATTACACCTTTGTAGATATTTCCTAGAGTGGCTTCCCGGCGGGTATTTACATCTATATCAAGTTCTTCCAGTAATCCTTCTGCAACCACGGCCACCCGACATTCTTCCAGGTGACATGCGTTTATAAGCATCTTTTTTACCATTGCATTCTCTTCTCTTTATGCGATTTGCTCAAATGCCGGACGGGCAGACCCCCGACTTGTGTTCGCGTGATTGGAAGAAAGACGCCAACACTCTATAAGCCTTTTGATCTCTTTCCACAATTCCTTTTTGCCTCTACCATCATGAGACGAGCAAATAATTACCGGCGTCCGCTCACCCACTTGAGCCTGGATATCCTGCTGTTTGCGGGACAGTTTTGTCCGAGGTAGCTTATCAGCCTTCGTCACCGCTATAATAATAGGCGCCCGAAACGCTTGTAGGAAGTCCAACATTAATTCGTCAGATGCCGTCAGCGCGTGCCTTGCGTCCACTGTAAGCACTACCCCGGCTAACTCTTTGCGGCTTTTCAGGTAATTTTCCACCATCGGGCCCCATTCACGCTTGATAGCGAGGGGGACCTTGGCGAATCCGTACCCCGGCAGGTCCACGAAAATGTATTTCTCCTCAATAAGAAAAAAGTTCAATTTGCGCGTGGCCCCCGGAGTTTTGGATGTCCTTACCAGACTTCGTCTGGCCAACAAAGTATTTATCAGCGAGGACTTCCCGACATTGGAACGACCTGCAAAAGCCAACTCCACCAGACCTTCCTGCGGATAGTCTTTCTTGTTCTGAGCCGACCGAAGGAATTTTGCGCTTATCATTTTCTTTCAAGACTCCGGGTAACAGAGCGACAATTCTTTCTTACAGAGGTGAGACGATAAAGGATCATTCACGAAAGTTTGCCCGAGGGGATAAAATTCATCTTGGTAATAATTCTCTTTGATATCACCACATCTAATTGGCGGAGGTGCATGGGAATCGAACCCACCCAGAACGGGTACCTAGCGCCCTGCTGACGGTTTTGAAGACCGCGGAGCCCACCAGGACTCTACCACCTCCTCGGTCAAGAGGTTCTCTTATCAAATAGATAATAATTATCATACATTTTTTTGCGGCCTTATGGAAGGCTAGTCCGCCGCCCGCCCCATGAAGAAAATCTCCATCCCCGTTCGCACAGATTGCCATTTCATTTTAAATGCAAGTGACATTTCGTTATGAGCGGCAAATCCACAAAAAGAGCATTCGGCAATTCCTCGATTCTTTAGATAACAGCCATGATGTATGGTTCCGTCAGGTTCCGCGTTGGCCAGCAATCCATCTTCACATGTCCATCGTTCGAGCTTCAGCTCCTGTAAACTCCTGACGGAGTTTGCCACAGGATAACCTAAGCGTTTCAATCGGATCAGTTCGTCAAGCGCTTCCTTGCGATCGGCCGGCGGGACAAAGAGTGGGTCAGGGAGTCCACTATAAGGATAATGAAACTGAATGGTCACTCCTGCCGTCAAACCGCGAAGCATCGCCAGTAATTCCGGTATGCTACTCAAATTGATTTGATTAATGGTCGTACTTACCAGCGTCTTGTTACGATCGGATTGTTCGAGATTTTTCCAGACTCTGTGAAATGTCCCTTTTCCTCGTATGGAATCATGAATAGGGGGAGGCCCGTCCAGGCTTATCCATACGCGATCGAACGGAATATGGCGCCACGGAATAGTGCCGTTGGTAGTCATGCAGACGGATGGAAAGAATTTGCGAGCATACTGTACGATGTCCGAAAGCGCCTTATTTCCATCGCGCCAAAGCAGAGGCTCACCTCCCTCGATGATGAGAATCTTTACTCCCATGCCGCGCAACCGCTGCAGAGTTAAGAGCGCTCCTTCGAAACTTTGCTCGTTCCCGGACCTCTGCCAATAAGGGCAGTGCATGCATTTGAGATTGCACTTGTGGGTGATTTTGTAGCCTGCCAGAAACAGGGGTAATTCTTCCGGCTATTTTGTAGGCTAGAAGTGGACCGGCAAACGCGGCCAGGGTTTTGGTTATTCCGGAATATGAAAGCGGGGTAATCATTCGCGGTTCAAGAGCATTGTCTGATCAGTTGAATTTGAAATCGATAAGATAGTATACATAATTTTACTAAACAAAACTTCTCAATATTTTGAGAGGAAGGCCACATATGTCGGCAGAAGAATTTGTTCATCATTACCATTCCAAAGCAGTCGGCTGGCTTGAGCTTTGCGTGTCGGCCAAGGGTGTGCGATCAATGTCATTTATTTCGGCGCCAAAGCGCGCGGTCAAATCGACTCATCCGTTGATTCAGAAGTTGGTCAGCGAACTTGATGAATACTTTGCCGGCAATCCTATAACCTTTTCGGTTCCTTTGGATCCCGATTCAGGTACTTCATTTCAACGTCGGGTCTGGGAAGAACTCGCGCGGATACCATACGGAAAGACCAGATCGTATGTTGACATCGCACGTAGAGTGAATTGCCCGCGCGGGAGCCGTGCCGTAGGGTTGGCCAACAAGAACAACCCGATCCCTATCCTCATCCCGTGCCATAGAGTTATCAAGGCGGACGGGAAGCTGGGCGGATATAATTCCGGAATCGAAATCAAGAAAAGCCTCTTAGAATTGGAGGGCGTTCGTTGCTGAAAAGAATTCCGCAGGCGCGGGACGAAAGCTGCGATAATTGCGACTCCACTGAAAGCTTTTCCCGTCGGTTTTTTACTTGACACCCCCGGAGACTTTCAGTAACATTCTGCGATTACCGACTGGAAGTAAACGCGCACGCAAAGGAGCGCATATATATGGCCGTGAAAATCCGTTTAGCGCGCTATGGCGCAAAAAAGAAACCATTCTACAGAGTCATTGCCGCAGATTCCCAATCTCCCAGGGATGGTCGATTCCTCGAAGTGCTCGGCACTTATGATCCGCGGAATAAAACCGCCGGCATCAATCTTAATCTGGAGGCAATCCGTACGTGGGTCTCTCGAGGGGCTGAGATCTCGGACAGTGTGCGCCGGATCATGAGGCATTCCAAACGCGCCGCCGAAACTCAACAATCAGGTTCGGTCGGCTAGTTCAGGCTCCGGCGGGTTCGCTTTTCTAACAAATGGGGGCGCCGCTATGAAGGAATTGATCGAGTACATCGCCAAAGCGCTTGTGGACAGTCCTGAGGAGGTGTCGGTCTCGGAAGTGGAAGGAGAGATCACTTCTGTGATAGAGCTGAAAGTAGCCAAGAACGACCTCGGCAAAGTGATTGGCAAACAGGGTCGAACGGCCAGAGCCATGCGCACTATTCTCAGTGCGGCTTCCACTAAAATCAGAAAGAGGGCTGTACTGGAAATATTGGAATGATTTCCGGTTTGCGCAGCCAATGGGAAGGAGACACGTTCCTCCGGATTCCAAAGGACAACGACGTCCCGACCAGAGTCTCATTGTGGTCGGGCAGGCGGTCAAAGCATTTGGGATCAAAGGAGAAATTAAGATCAAACCTTTCACCGAGTCCTTCGAGGTTTTCAAGCGATCCCCTGCTCTGATCTTTGGTGAATCCCCCCACAAAGTATCAAAAATAAGGATCCATAAAGGAGCGGTGCTCGCATCTCTCGAAGGCGTAGATACTCGCGAACAAGCGGAGGAACTTGTGGGGAGCCTAGTCAAAACCGAGGAGGCGAATCTCCCGCCCAAGGAGGAGGGCGAGTATTATTGGTTTGAATTGATAGGTATGAAAGTCGTCACTGCGGCGGGACTCTATCTCGGCGAAATTGAGCAAATCACGCCCACCGGAGCGAATGACGTTCTTCATGTTACCGCGGGGGGCCGCGAGATTTTGTTGCCTATGACGGACGAGGTTGTAGTGCATGTGGATACGGAAAAGAATACAATGATCGTTGACCCTCTCGAGGGGTTGATTCCGGATGATTGATATTCGTGTCCTGACCATATTTCCTGAAATATTCGCTTCGTTTCTTCGTTTTGGTAATCCGGCGCGTGCCATTAAGGCTGGATTGATCAATATTGAAACTGTGAACCTACGGGAGTTCACAGCAGACAGACACCGGACGACTGATGATTACCCGTATGGCGGCGGGACGGGCATGATCATGAAGCCCGAGCCGGCAGTAGCCGGTATTCGACGACTTCGCAGTCTGATGAAAAATCCCGCGGTAGTTCTCATGACTCCGCAGGGGAGATTGTTCGATCAGTCGATAGCGGAGGAGTTGGCTAGAAGCGAAAGTTTGGTAATTGTTTGTGGAAGGTATGAAGGTATTGACGAACGTATTCGCGCTTTTGTGGACGACGAGATTTCAATAGGGGATTATATAGTGTCAGGCGGAGAGACCGCGGCTATTGTAGCAATTGATGCGGTGATCCGACTTGTGCCGGGAGTTATCGGCGCGGATAGTCACAGTTGCGGCGAATCGTTCTATGAGGGCTTGCTGGAATATCCCCAGTACACCAGGCCGCGCATATTTGAGGAGATGGAAGTTCCGGAAGTGCTGTTGGAAGGCCATCACGAAAAAATCCGGCGCTGGAGGAAAAAATTGGCCTTGGCCAAAACCATGGCCAAACGACCTGATTTGCTAAGAACCCGAGTTTTGACCGCCGAGGAAGGGGAACTCCTCAGGGAAATCCAATCGGAAACCCATATTACGCCCATGGAGAAGAACGATGGACATGTTGAGAATGATTGAACAGGAACAGATGCGAGTGGACATTCCGCAATTTCGCACCGGCGATAGCGTGAAAGTCCATGTAAGAATAGTTGAAGGCGCGCGTGAACGAATCCAGGTTTTCGAGGGAGTCGTTATCGCCTTGAGCCGGAAAAGCTCCAGGACCAGTTTCACGGTCAGGAAAATTTCCTATGGAATCGGGGTCGAGCGGGTTTTCCCTATGCATTCTCCTATGATCGAGAAAGTTGAGGTAGTCAATCGGGGACATAGTCCGGCGCTCCAAGCTCTACTACCTCCGGAAGCTCAAGGGTAAGGCTGCCCGCATCAAAGAACGAGTTACTAGAGTCACTCAGTGAATCTTTGGGGAGTTAGCTTCCCGAAGGCCGCCTGACAGCAGTTTGGCGTTAATATGGCTAGAAGAAAATCTCAGGAAATGTCTCGTCCAAGCAGCCGATTCGAGGATGAGGCAGCCGCTGAGGGGGCCTTTCGCATCGCCGGTATAGACGAGGCCGGTCGAGGACCTCTTGCCGGCCCGGTGGTCGCGGCGGCCGTGGTTCTGCCTTCTTACGATCTTATTCCCGATCTGAATGATTCCAAACTTTTAACCCCAGTCCAACGAGAAGATTTGTTCCGCCGTATTGAAGCCAATGCCTCTGCAATAGGCATCGCGCTGGCCGATGTTAATGAAATTAATGAAATCAATATCTATCAGGCCACTCGCAGCGCCATGCGCCAAGCAGTTTCGCAGATCAGCCCTTTGCCTGATTATTTGTTGATTGATGGTAACATAAAGCTCGACCTGGATTTGCGACAACGCAGCATTGTTAAGGGGGACAAGCTCTCCTTCTCAGTTGCGGCTGCGGGCATAATGGCCAAGGTCACGCGCGATAGAATAATGTTGGAGTTGCATGAGGAATTCCCTGAATACGGTTTTGACCGCCACAAAGGCTACGCCACACTCGAGCATAGACAGGCCATTCTGCGCTACGGCCCATCGCCTGTTCACCGGCGATCATTCAAAGGCGTACGAGATGAACTAGGTCCTTTGTTTTCAGATTCTGTCTGAGAGCCTCCTTAATCGACTATTACGAATGAATTCCGGATCTTCAAATTCAACGGAAACTGAGACCACTCTGGTTGTCGATTCCGAAAATCCGGAAAAAATCCTGAGCAAGATAGGGGAGATCTCTTCCATATACGACTACCAACTACTGCCGGGAGTCAAGCTGACACTCAATGATTGTTATTTCGATAAGCTCTCAGGCGACCTATCTTCGCGCAAATGGGCGCTCCGAATCAGGCAAATCGATGAACAGTCTTGGATCGCGGCGAAAGGGCCTTCTCGGGAAACCGCCCCTGGGGTCTTGGAGCGAGTTGAAATGGAAGTCGCTTGGTCTCCCGAGGCCTTCGATAAATTATCCAACCTGTTGGCACGGCACGGCATATTCATTTCTGAATTGCAGGAGCGCAGAATTTCGGAAGACCCTCTTGAGTTTTTGGGAGGTGTGGGCCTTAGAGTGATTCAAAAGCGACAGATTGTGCGAACTGTCAGGCATGTTCGATCCACTAAGAAAGACCGCGTTCTCGCCGAACTTGCCTTGGATCGCGTAATCTACCATTTTGAAAGCCGGGCTCTGCTACATCATGAGATAGAAATCGAATCCAAAGCGAAAGAGGGCCAATTCGGCGATACAATCCCTTGCGCAATATCTGCTAGGGCTTTTCCCGGATGAATTACGGAAATGGCGTTACGGCAAACTCGCCACCGGTAGGGCCATCGAAGCGCTCGTGGGCGAAAAATCATTTGAGGAAGCGCTAAGCGACGATTGTTTGAAGCCCGCTTCTTACGTTTTAATTGAAAGGTATCTTAATGTGCGCGCGTGACAAATGGAGCAGACAAATTTGATTGACAGATCAATCACCAATTGTTACCAATGCGTTATGCAACAGCAGTTTCAGTCCTCTACAGACCTGAAAAAGGAAAAGGAAGCGGCAATCTTCGACGCGGCTTGCCGGGTCATTCGCGAAAAAGGTTACCACCAGGCCCGTATTACGGATATCGCTCAGGAAGCCGGCATCTCCTACGGGCTGGTGTATCATTATTTCAGAAGCAAAGCGGATCTCTTCGACTCGATTTTGAAAGAATGGTGGGGAGGTTTGTTTGCCACGATGGAGCGCCTTGAGCGCCTGTCCGCGGCAGAAGAAGAGAAGCTGGCCGGGATTGTGGGTTATTTTCTCGATCAGTACGAAAAAAGACCGGACTTGGTTCACATTTTCATTACCGAGATTTCAAGGTCCTCTGCGAACCTAACGCCCGAACGGAAGGAAATGTTCAAGATATTTGGTGAAAAAACCGAGAACATCATCAAAGACGGTCAGTCCAAGAACATCTTTAGAACGGATATAAGACCCAGATATCTCACTTATATATTTCTTGGCGCTATGGAGAGCTTCATATCCATCCTCGTCCTTGAGAACCGCCCATTAAAAGGGCGCGCTCAAAAACAGCGGATCTCCACAGCATTACTGGAAGTTTTTTTGACAGGGGCGCGATCGAACGAGGCCTGATTAGTGAGGGTTACAAGAAGCCTCTATACGCCTGTAACGCCAGTAGGGGCGGTTCGCGAACCGCCCCTACGATCAATACAATGTTCGATACGGTTGAGGTTTTGCAACGGGCTCCGGACCAATTTCCACGGTTTTCAAGACCGATTCTTGTCACGCCCTTTCCATTGCTTCCCTCAATGCGGTAAGCAGCAGCAGGATGTTTTCCGGTCTGCTGTTAAATCCCATAAGTCCGATGCGCCAGACCTTGCCGGCGAGTTGCCCTAACCCCGCAGCGATTTCTATATTGTAATTCCGGAGCAGATACCCCGCTACGGCCTTGCCGTCCATGCCTTCAGGAATCCGTGCCGTGGTGAGACTCGGCAAACGAAAATCCTTCTCCACGTGACACTCGATTCCTAATTCTTTCAGTCCCTCCCACAGCATTTCAGCATTGGCTCGATGTCGGCGCCAGCGGTTTTCGAGGCCTTCTTCGGCTATGATGCTCAGCGCCTCCCTGAGAGCGTAGTTCATGTTCACCGGCGCAGTATGATGGTAAATGCGTTCCTTGCCCCAATATTTTCCGACCAGAGTCATATCCAAATACCAGTTTGCCACCGGCGTTTTCCGATTGTTCAGCTTTTCTATGGCGCGTTCCCCCAGCGTCAACGGACCGAGCCCCGGGGGGCAGCCCAGACATTTCTGAGAGCAACTATAGGCCATGTCTACATGCCACCGGTCCAGCAGGATCGGCGCGCCGCCCAGAGTTGTAACAGTGTCCAGCAGCAGAAGCGCGCCGAATTCCCGGCACAGCTTTCCGACGCCCTCCATGGGTTGCATGGCTCCAGTGGATGTCTCTCCATGAACCAGGCCCAGGATGGCGGGTCGGTTCTTTTCCAGGGCCGCGCCTATTTCTTCAAGCGTAAAGACCTGACCCCAGGGCTTTTCGATGCGGCGAACATCGGCTCCGTAACGCGCGGCCATGTTGCACAATCTCTCGCCAAAATAACCGTTAACTCCTATAAGCGCTACATCGCCCGGCTCAACACAGTTCGCCAGGGTGGCCTCCATGGCCGCGCTGCCAGTTCCGCTAACCGGAATCGTGAAAGCGTTATCTGTCTGCCACACGTAACGGATCAGCTCCTGCACTTCTTCCATCAACTCAAGAAATTTGGGGTCAAGATGCCCCAGCACATTCATAGCAAGCGCCTGAAGCACTCTTGGATGAACATTGGCCGGCCCGGGACCTAGCAAGAGTCTAGGCGGCAGATCGAGTTGGGGAACTTTGAATCGGTGAGAATCATCGGGCTGTGGAACCTTGCTCTCCATGTTTTAGGGCCTCCCTGCTGACCTTAATTAGAATTTTATACAAAAGGAAATGGACCGAAGGGTCAGCCCTTGAATATACGCAGCTCGGCGAAAGATTTCAACTAGGGTTGTGGTTTTTTGGAGGCGCTGTTATAGTCCGTCTGCCATGCGAGCTTGGGAAACTTTTTTCTCAAGAATCAGTCGGAATCGGAAGATCTTTGCAGTGTAACACGGTGATCGATGATGTTAAGGCATACCTTTTGTCACATACCCGGGATCGGACTGAAAGCCGAGATGAACCTGTGGTCCAAGGGCGTGAACTGCTGGGACGATGTTCTCAGGATGAATCTAACCGAAGTTTCCAGCTATAGAACAGTTTTGTTGAAAACCCGCGTAATGGAGTCGTGGAAGTCTCTTGAAAATTATGATCCAAACTATTTTGCCGACTCGCTTCCGACTGGGGAACTGTGGCGATTGTTTGCAGATTTCCAAGATTCGGTGGCCTATGTCGATATCGAAACCTGCCCGACGCGTCGCTCGCCCAACGCTATAACCACCATTTCGATGTATGACGGAGAGAACATCTACCATTACGTAAGAGGCAAGAACCTGGAACAGTTTGCAGCTGATATACAAAGATACAAAGTGGTTGTGACATACAATGGGAAGTGCTTCGACATTCCCGTTATTGAGAAAAGCCTGAGAATCAGGATGAGGCAAGCGCATATAGATCTGAGGCATCTTCTCAAGAGCCTCGGTTATACCGGTGGGCTGAAGGGTTGTGAAAAGAAGCTGGGAATTGACCGCAGCGAGCTGGACGGCGTTAACGGTTATTTCGCTGTGCTGCTTTGGTATGACTATAGAAAGAAAAACAACCAAAAAGCGCTGGACACACTGCTGGCTTACAATACACTGGATGCGGTCAATCTGCACCAGTTGATGGTGACGGCATACAATTTGAAACTCAAAGAGACCCCATTTTATGAGGAACATCGCCTGGAGCTGCCTAAGCCTGTTCAAAATCCGTTTGAAGCTGATGTTGAGACTCTGGAAAGAATTCGTGAAAAAATTGGAACCGTTAATTGAATCTTAATTGAATTTGCTCCTTGTCTTCACTCAATTCGCCGAGCCATATTCCTTCACTATTTTATTGGGCAAATCATGCGTTGCATTGGGGATGCGCGTGATATTCTTTCGCGAATTCAAGAAATTCTCTGTACGCCTTGTCCAGGTCGTACCCCAGCAGCTCCGAATGCGTGGCCAGGCCCTGATGGAACCATCTATACCAGCGATCAATTTTGGACGGATCTTCCGGCATCAGTTTTTCGAAAATGTCAGTGCCGGGGTATGGCGTTACCATATTGATTTCCACATGATCGGGGCGAACTTCCATAATTAGCTTTTTGGTCAGTTCAATGTCCTCCAAGGTCTCGCCCGGCAGGCCGATCATGAAAAATGCGTGGGAATAGATACCCGCCCCCCGCAAAAGCCCTATAGCTTTCCTCACGTCTTCGTTTGTCTCGCCTTTTCGGATCATCTTCAGAATTCGAGGACTACCACTCTCCACGCCGAGTGTGACGCGGCGGAAATTCGCCGCTGCCATTTTGTTTACCATAAGCTCGTCGAGAGTATCCGCTCTGACTCCCCCCGTGAACTCAAATCGGTTGAGCCCTCGATCCACTATCCGGTCCAGCAGATCGAGAGTCCGCTTTCGATTCACGGTGAACGTATCGTCAAGGATTTTGACCACCCATCGTCCCGGCCTCGCGTCTGCGGTTTCTCCTGAGATCTCGAAGGCATCGGCTTCCTTCTTCAGGATTTCAAGCTCCTGAATCACGGACTCGACGGATCTCAGCCGAACTCGCTTTCCCCATATATTTCTCGATGCGCAGTACGCGCAATCAAAGGGGCAGCCTCTGCCAGTCATTATCACTTCGCCGAAATAAGCCGAGCGGTCGATCAGGGAACGGTCCGGCATAGGCAGTCCGTCTATGTCACTGAATCAGGTCGCCTCGGGGATTAACTATGACTCGGCCGTTGTGTTTCCAGGCAAGCGACGGGATCTTCGAAAAATCTCCTCCTTGTTGCGCTGTGTTCATTACATTCCGGAGAGTCAGTTCCCCTTCTCCTATTGCGACCATGTCCGCGCCGGTATAGTCGATGCTTTGTTCCGGTAGAACCGTTGGGTGACTTCCGCCCAGTATGATCGGTAAACCATGACTCTTCAGGCGACCGATTAAAAGGCGCGCGGCATCCATGTTCCCGGAATTACAAGTAATGCCGATTAGATCAGGAGACGCGTCGAATATCCGTCGTTCAGTTTCCAGCCATACAGGATGATCTCGGATCTTCGAGCAACTCTATCATTCTTGGAATACCCTGATTCATTATAATTTCAGGGTCTTCCGCTGCCCCATCCGGCATGTTCAGGCCAGGGACGGACACGGTCTCGCCGTCTATAATTGCAGCGTCATGGCTGGTTTGCTCTCTGATAAAAGTAGCTAATTGGATAAGGTTTAGCGGATACGTCTTCATCTTGGGCGTTGTTACACCGAAGAGGGCGTAAAATGGCAGTCGGACAAGGGCTATCTTCATGTGAATATCTCTATTGTTCAATCTATCTGAAAAGGATTGTTTGGAAAAGTTTCAAGTAAACCTCGACTCTTTTGTCCCACGAGTGCTCTTGGACCATGAACCGCATTACGGCCTCTCGATCACGCTGATGCGGATCCATAATCAATTCCCTTGCCTTCGCGGCCATATCGTTTATGTCACCGAACCGGAAGATCTTGCCAAATCCTGTCTGTTTTATGAGGTCGTTATTGACAATCGGTTCTTCGGACAGAACCGGCAATCCTCCTCTCAAATAATTCAGGATCTTAGAGACGTCGTTATCGAACGCGTGAGGCCCTGTGGCAAAAGCCAAGCCTATTGCAGCATATCTGATGTAATCCCAAATCGCATCCTCGGGCAGTTCGCCATGATCCTTGATCAGTGGGTCAAGCGCGCAGTCTTCACTCCCGCCGTACATATGAGCTTTATTCAGGCCCACAAGATGGATTCGCCCCAGGTCCGACAACATGCGAGCGGCTTCATTCAACATCGAAACCATTCGAGGAGAAGCGAGACTGCCAAGAAACAATATAGCCCGCTCACCAGGAGGGAAAGGATTCCCCCGGGGCTTCGGGATTTCCGCAGGGCAGCCGGTGGGCGCCAAGGTTATGGGCGGCCGTAGCCCATAAAGGTTTATCCACCTATCCCGGTTTTCTTTATTGTTCAGCACAAGAGCAGACGCTCTTTTCTTTATCATCTCCTGGCAGAGAAGAAGCCTTTGCCGCACAGCGTCATCCCGTTCCGGGAGCCTTTCATCCACTACTCGGACGATTCGAGAAACCACCGGGCCTTGAAATCCGCCGATGAGCATTATTGAATCATGATAAGAAGTCTTTACCAAGTCGTAATCATTCGGCTTATCAAGGGCATCCAACTTGCGAACTGGAATGCTATCTTCAATGACGCCTTCCGTCTTAATCGGCGCGATGATTTCGGCTTCCACGCCTCTATGTATCAGCCCAAGCGCCATGGCCCTTAGACGTACAAGGTCAATACCTGCAGGAGCGGCAAAAGGGTTCTTATGAAATACGATTCCGATTCGCATATTTGAGAGTCCCGGGGCTCTTAAGAGATCTTCTGGGGACCCCTTTTTCTGCAAAAAAGGGGTCCCCAGGCCCTTCCCAAAAAACTCTAAATTATGGCGCATTAGACCGCATCGCTATTTTTGCAGCACAGATTGAGATCCAAGTCTGGTCGCGTTCGCATCCTCCATTGAGTTCGTGTGCGGGCAGGTGACTCTGTCCCTGGACCAGGGCTTCTCCGCAATCGTATGGGAGTTTTCGGAAAGGGGGGCTCGGGGGAAAACTCTTTTGCAAAAGGATTTTCCCCCGAGACATTCGCTTTCTGAAAATCGTTCTTCCTACATAACGGAGCTAATGCAATAATCCATTCCGAAAAAATCTAACATCTTGATCTATTAACTTGCAAGGCGCCGGTTTTCGATCAATCCAACAGCTCTGTTCCCGATATGCGATGAGACTAATCTCCCATGCGCTGTCACCGCGCTGAATAATGTCTGTTTGCACGATTCCGAGAAGATGCATCGAAAGAGATTGAGCGCGAACGTAAATCGTGATTATACAGATATAAAAGAGACAATTATGAGCGGCTGTCCTCGGATCTAGCTAATGAATAAGCAAAAACTCTGCATAACCACGCCGGAATTTCCTCCACAGCAGTGGGGGGGCCTCGCCAGAACGGTGGAACGCGTAGCTGGGCACGCTAGAAACATGGGTCTCGAAGCGCACGTGGCTTGCTTCACCATTGATCCCGAAGGGGTGGTGTTGCTCGATGAAAACCGGAAAACAGAGGAAGTGGACGGAATTTTTGTACACCATCTTACGGTGGGCAAGGAAAGAATGACCGATGTCGAGCGAGAAATATGGGACTGCCCGCACACGCTAACGTTGCAGATGATGTACCAGTCGCTGGAGATGATTCACCAAGAGGAAAAATTCGATTGTTTCCACTCGTTTTTTCTCTATCCGGTGGGATATGTCACCGGTCTTCTGGCCAAAAGATACAAGACGCCTTGCATAGCCACAATCGTGGGCAATGACGTCAAAAAATACATTTTCAGCCCGGAAAAAACCGCAGTTTGTAGAAGCGGACTGGAAAACGCCGATCTTGTGGTGGGTCTGAGCAGAGATCTGATTGAAATGGCGGATGCCCTGAGCCCTGTCCGACAGAAGTCCAAGGTCATCTACAATTCGGTGGAAATCCCTGAACAGGAATGGATTGATCGGTCGGATGGAGAATCGTTTCGCGTGGGTTGTGCGGCCATCTTTAAGTACGCGAAAGGGTTACCCTATCTTTTCAAGGCCGTGGCCTTGATGCGGTCGAGAGCCCGACTTGTTCTGGAACTTTGCGGCGAACTGAGAAAATCTGAAAAACCGGTCTACAAACATATGCTTGCCGAAACCGGGATCGAAGACCTTGTCGTTCTGCGCGAACCGTTGCCTCACGATGAAATCACTGAATGGTTGCGAAGCCTTGATATTTTTGTATTGCCTTCGGTATCCGAGGGTTGCCCGAATATCCTGATGGAAGCCTTAGCCTGTGGGGCGCCCTGCATAGCTACCAGAACCGGCGCAAATGAAGAGCTTATAGAAGATCGGGTATCGGGACTAATCGTGCCCTGGGGCGATTCAGCGGCCTTGGCTGGAGCATTGGGGGAACTCATCGGTAATGATGATTTGAGGCAGAGGTTGGGGTCGGCAGGCCGGCTCCGAATGCGCCGGTTCTCTCCCGAAGTGGAACGGCAGGATTGGGAAGGCGTCTACAAGGGATTCATGGGTTTTTAGAATGAGCGCTGAAAGAAAATCCTATCCTGATGATCATTGGTTAATGAATAGTGACCCGGTTAAGGTTCTCGAATCTTATATGGATCAGCAGAGTAAGGCCTACAGCAAAATCAAAAATGCTTTTATAAGAGAACTCGCCGGCGATCTGCGCGGGAAGCGCGTCCTCGATTACGGTTGCGGAGCAGGTCTTTTTACAGCTTATGCCGCAAGTCAAGGCGCTAGGTCTGTCGTAGCGGTGGATGCGGAAGAAACTGCGCTCGCCGCGGCGCGCCTGCTTGTTGATAGAGAAGGGGTTAGCTCCGTATGCTCTTTTGTCCGGAGCGATCATTTCCCTCGCTTCGCTGAGACGACTCGATTTGACCTGGTCCTGCTGAAGGATATTATAGAGCATGTTGATGATGACGAAAGTTTGATTGCGGCCGCCGTCGCTGCTCTGATTCCCGGCGGGAAACTTTTGTTAAGCACTCAAAACGCCTTATCCCTGAATTACCTTATTGAAGGCTCTTATAACCGGCTCTGGCTTGGCCGCCGAGACTGGATGGGGTGGGACCCAACACATGTGCGGTTTTATACCCCCATGAACCTCGGTAGAAAACTCAGGAGAGCCGGGCTACGAAGTTTTTCCTGGAGGTCGGTTTATCTGATTCCGTACAGACTTCCCGGCCTGCCCGGATTCGACCGACAATTCTTGAGGTTAGACGCATTGGCAATGGTAGATAGAATGCTGGGGTCTATCTTCCCGTACAACCGGCTTGGATGGAATATTCTGGTGCGAGCCCATGCTTCTCCTTTGGTTCCCAGCCGAGTAAGAGTAGTGAGACCTGTTCCGATTGAGCTGGCTTCCGCTCCGGTTTTATGACTATTTGCGCGTACGCCTCACGCTCTTGTTTCTCAAAACGGCTTAGAATCACTCGGATTTCATTGGAAGAGTGTGCGTGTCAGGTCCCTGGGTTGATCGGGTAACCATGCCCTTATTCGCGTTCAATATAAAAATCGTATCATGCGGACAGTCGATCTTTATCGCAACTGCGGGGTCGAGACCGAGCCATAGCTTGAGAAAGACACGGATCGCTCCCGCGTGCGATACTACAAGGATTCTTTCAGGAACGGTTTCCGAGCAGGCTTCTCGTATGAAGGAGGTTATACGCTCTTCGGCATCCTCATAACTCTCTCCCGCGGGAGGACTTTCTTCCCAGCTCTCTCGAATCGCTTTGTGGCCGGGTTTGACATCACTCAGCCTGCGTCTTTCCCATGCTCCACAGGAAAGTTCCATCAATTCGTCCTTGGCCTGGATAGGCAGCCCGAGACTTTCCACATAAATTTTAGCGCTGGAAACGGCCCTCCCGAGCGAACTGGAATACACCGCTTGCACTTGCTCTTTTTCTATTATGCGGGCCAACCTTTTTGCTATGGTCATGCCATCCGGCGTCAACTCGGAATCGGTACGGCCCATAATTAATGCGTTCCGATTGGACATGGTTTCCCCGTGTCGCGCGAGGACTATTTTTTTCTCGGCGCAGGAAAGAGTCAGTTGTTCTATGCTTGTCTTTTTCAATCATCACCTCGCCAACCGTGAAAAACGTTCAAACAAATCTCGCTCCGGACCAAATAAATTATAGACTCTAATCTATCGATCCATAAAATCAAAAGGAGTTAGGAAACTCATTTCAGAATGAATTTTCGCAGAGACGAATCAGCGGTCATGTGGCCCCCGAAAATTCAGATAGCCGGCGTGTCATCTTTGGACGAGGCGATGTTTTGCGCCCAAGTTGGCGCCGATGCGCTCGGTTTCACTCTCGAAGTTCCGGGAGGAATCCACGACGGACTGACCTGGGAAAAGGCCGCATATATAATTGAGCGGCTTCCCCGAACAATCTTGGCGGTGGTCATAACCTATTTGAAATCCTTTGAAGATATATCGCGTCTAGTCCAGGCGGTGAGTCCGCACGCGGCGCAGTTTCACGGAGGAATCGGAGAGGACCAGGTTGCGATTTTCAAAAGAAAATATCCTGCTATCAAAACTATCGGCCGAGTAACCGTTTCTGGTGAGGATTCCATCGCACAGGCTGCTTGTTTTTGCGCCCCGCTGTGGGACGCCATAATACTGGATTCGATGGATCCGATTACTGGCCGCCTGGGCGCTACAGGCATCACACATGACTGGTCCCTGAGTTCCAAAATTGTGAATACAGCGAGTGTCCCGGTGATTTTGGCCGGGGGATTAACCCCTGACAATGTGGCCGAAGCTATCCTAACAGTAAGGCCCGCCGGGGTAGACACTCACACCGGAATCGAGGACAGCGACGGTAGCCGGAATTTGGCAAAAATCAAAGCCTTTGCCCGAACAGCTTTGGACGCTTTCAAAATTATCAGAGAGGATTCAGTCTAGGTTCAAGCGCGGTCCTAATCAAATCAGCAGTTCTCATCCAGTTTCTTTCAGAAAGTACCTTGCGGTACGGCCTACTGAGAATGTAATATTCCCTAGGGCCTAACGAGGGCCCGCCACACAATCTGTCACTAGGCTTTTATGCGAGAGTGGCGGAATTTGGTAGACGCACCGGACTTAGGATCCGGCGGGGCAACCCATGGGGGTTCGAGTCCCCCCTCTCGCACCAGCTTCCGAGAAAAGCTCGGGAGAGGACCGGAAATAAGCATGAACAAATTGCTGTTTTCAATTATCGCGATCGCTTTGCTGCAAGTAGGTTCCACTTGCTCGGCTCAATACTACGGATATAACCATTACTACCAAATGCCTCGACAGGCGGCTCCGATTTACCGACAATACGTAAATCCGGGAGGCTACCCGGTGTACCAATTCCGATTGGCGCCACCTCCGCAGGTTTTCCGACAATGGGATCTCAGGAATAGAACGTTGGACTTAGAGGCGCTCCAGAGGAGTCCGTTAAATCCGGAATCTCCGAACGATTATCTCTTGAGGACTTTTTGACAAAGGAAATCATTCTCTTATAAATCCAAAATAGATTATGACGAGAGCGATTGCGCCCATCACCGCCAAGAAAATCAACAGATCATAGAGTTGAACTGAGCCCTTAGGATATAAATAATAATAGCTGGCGCTTCCCGCTAACAATCCGAAAATGCCCAGAGCGACAATTTTTTGCCCGCTAAACCAAGCGTAGACAAAAATCAGGGCGCAGAACCCGATAAAGATCGGATGGAGGGCCAATTCCGCGCCGCTGCTGACACCCAGCAGATCATTAATCCAGTCGAACAAATTCGTCAAAGTTTCCATGACAAGAACTCCTGTGCCGACGACCAAAACAGGTTCACTTTCAAAAAGTGAAAATTTGGGAAGGGATTCTGTGCTCCTCTAGCATGTTTACCGGATAAACGCAAACCATATCGGCTGCATGAGCCTTGACAATGCTCGTCGCGACGCGTAAGAATTACCCGATGATCATGGACCGGGTTATCGTATGTATGCCCCGTAAAGCCTCTGGTAGCATCGCGCTGAAAACCCGGTAATCATTACTGAGAGATATTTAAGACAATCGAGATTGTTCTCCCTGATCCTGCCGAAGAGAGAGAACGGGGAGAGTGCTTATGCGGCAGTTCAGCGGAACTTTACCAGGGATTGAGCTGTCTTGATCAGATTGGCCATCAACATAGTCCGGAGATATTGGTGACTCCAAATCTTGCAAAAATTCGCAATATAGGCATAACGGCTCACATTGATGCCGGCAAAACTACGCTAACAGAGCGGATTCTGTTCTATACGAAAAGGATCCACAAAATCGGGGAAGTAGATGATGGTTCCGCAACTATGGATTATATGCCCCAGGAGCAAGAGAGGGGCATCACCATTACTTCTGCGGCAACTTTCTTTCAATGGAAGGGCTATGAAATCCATCTCATCGACACCCCGGGCCATGTGGATTTTACCATTGAGGTGGAGCGCTCGTTGCGCGTGCTTGACGGAGTTGTGGCGGTCATCTGTGGTGTAGGCGGCGTGGAGCCGCAGACAGAGACGGTGTGGCATCAAGCCGAACGCTACAAAGTTCCCCGAATAGCATTCGTCAACAAACTTGACCGAGTTGGCGCGGATTTTGACCGGGCGGTCTCCATGATGAAGGAAAGGTTGGGCGCTCATCCTGTGCCAGTCCAATTACCCATTAAATTGGGTGACGATTTTCTGGGGGTAATCGACCTCATACATATGAGGGCCGTCATTTGGGAGCAGGCGACGCGGGGGGAAGAATTTGAATATGTCGACATACCCTCCGAACATCAGGAACAGGCGGAGACTGCTCGAAAGTTTATGATAGAAACAGCGGCGGAAATGGATGAAGAATTGTTGGAACACTATCTTGAACACGAAGATCTGGACGAAAAGCAGATCGTCAGGGGCCTACGAATTGGGACGCTTGCCAATAAAATTGTTCCTGTGCTGTGCGGTTCGGCGCTCAAGAATCAAGGTGTGCAGCCCGTAATTGACGCTGTTATAGATTTCCTACCGTCTCCACTGGACGTTCTTCCGGTGACCGGCATAAATCCTGAGACCGAACAAGAAGAAAAACGCGAGCCCTCGATAAAGGCCCCTATGTGCGCATTCGCATTCAAAGTCCTGATGGACCAGGGGAGGAAAACCACTTACCTGAGAATCTACTCCGGCGAGCTGCACTCCGAGCAGGAGGTTTATAATGCCTCCCGACAAGTGAAAGAACGCGTGGCCCGACTATTTCTGATGCACGCGAATAAAAGAGAGAAGATCAAGTCTGCGCCCGCCGGCAGCATAGCTCTTGCAGTAGGACTCAAGGAAACGAGGACAGGAGACACCCTCACGGACCCGCGTGCTCCTTTGATTCTGGAATCGCTGGACATGCAGCGCCCCGTGATCTCTACCGCGGTTGAGCCGATGACTCGAGCAGATCAAGAAAAGCTCATCGCGACCCTGGAAAAAATCGCTTTAGAGGACCCGACATTCACATTCAATGAAGATCAAGAAACGGGTCAATTGCTCATATCCGGAATGGGCGAACTCCACCTGGAAATTATTGTCGACCGCTTGAAGCGCGAGTTCGGTGTCGAAGTCCACACGGGTAAACCCCAGGTTGTGTACAAGGAAACCGTCATGTCCAGTGGCCAGGCTCATGTGATATTTGACCGGGAAATTCATGACGTACGTCATATGGGTGAGGTCACGTTGAAGGTAGAGCCCGGGGCAAGGGGCAGCGGCGTTGCTTTCCAAGTAGCCGCCGACCTTGAAGCTTCTGTGGATAAGGAAATAATCGCTCAGGTGGAACAAGGGGCGAAAGAAGCTACTCTGGCCGGGGTTTTGGCAGGTAATGAGGTAGTGGATATCAGCGTGACTCTGCAGGCGTTTGGGCCGGATTTGAATTCCATGACCGGGCTTGGATTAAAGGTGGCCTCTTCTCAGGCGTCTAAAGAAGCGTAGTGAAAAAGCATCTCCGGTCTTGCTTGAGCCATATATGAAAGTCGAAGTTGTCGCGCCCGAAGAATTCGTCGGGGAAGTTATCGCGGATTTGAACAGCAGGCGTGGACGAGTCGAAGAAGTCAGCCCACGCGGCAAGACTTCCGTTGTTACCGCTGTGGCGCCTCTGGCTGCAATGTTCGGCTATTCCACTTCCTTACGATCCATAACTCAAGGAAGAGGCATCTTTACCATGCAGTATTCGCATTATGATGCGAAGTCCTAACTTATCAAAAATTCAATTTATTAGCTTCCTGGTTTAACATGAAACTCCCGCGGGCCGCCTACATTGCTGAACGCTGAATTAAAATTTCGATACAGCGCATGATAATTGCGTATCCGATGCCACTTCTTCAAATATCCGGGAGGGAGATCGTCCCGCTCCTCAACTTTGTCCCAACCTCCAGGCAAAGGAAATGCGTAGTACGGGAATTCCTTTGGCAAGCCTCGAACGAGAATCACCTGGGGTATAACCCACTCGCGGAGCGCCATATAGACCCGATGCATTCCGTCATTAATAATCAGATGAAATGATCCATCCTGTTCAATGGATTCCTCCACTACCGGTGGCAAAACATCTACGGGCTCACCAAAGCCGTCTAGCGTCAGCCTGATGAAACCGTTCAGGCAGAAGAGATCTACCCCGTGCTCCTGCAATGACCATTTGAGTTCACGCACTTTAGTAAGCTCGTCTTTTAATATGTAATTTTGTGGGGGGGACAGATATTTGGGCGAAATCTTTTCCAATGAGATGAGAGCATTCTGATAGATTTTTATTTCCGGGGCCTTGAGCATAGTCACTTCGGACAATCTCTTTACCAGCTCATCTTCAGGAAACCTCTCCACCTGAAGAACCTTCATCAGCGCCTCCTTCGGACAAAATTCATAACGAACCCGGAGCCGTCTAGGACCTAGTTTGCTCCAGAACCAATTTCAGGGTTTCCGGATCAAGCTGATCCGGTTCTTCGGGCGAAGTCGCGGGCATGCTGCGCACGGAGGATCCCTGCAAAACCCGGATGACCATATCCACGGCATCGTCGGATATCCGGATCTGCCGAAATTCCCTTATACTGTCATTGGATTCCATAATCCCGCGCCAATACAAGTCGAACTCTTTGTTCTTCGATTCGTAGGGCTCTTCGAAGAAGATCTCTGTAATACCGGCTTGAATGAGTTGTTTGAAGCACCAATTACAGGGTTCGAGCGTGCAATAGAGACTGGCGCCCTCGAGCGAGATCCCGAATCTTGCCGCCTGATCTACCGCGTTGACTTCAGCGTGACTGGAGATACAGTAATTGTACTTGTCCGCGTCATGCGCTCCGATACTTCGTCTGAGACAGAAATCCGGTCCATGATCGATGCAATGGGGCGCTCCATGGACCGCGCCGTTGTACCCCGTTGCCAAAACTCGGTTGTTCCTAACAATCACTGCGCCGACTTTTCTGGAATTACATGTAGATCTGACGCTCAATAACTTGGCCAGTAACATGAAGTACTCATGCCATGAAGGTCTGTTCATAAGTTCGCTTCTTTCCGACTTTGTTCAATTAGCATTTATGCCGCTTACAGCGGCTCAACGAGGTTTCGTATGTGTCCTGATTCTACGTCTTCCATGAATTGTTCGCCGAGAATATCGCTTAACCTCGAGACCTCATCCCACCGACTGATCCTCTCGGAAGGATTATTGACGAACGCCGCGAAGTCATTTCTATCCGGCAATCGCCCGTCCGGCAAGAGCTTGATAAAATCGGTGCCAGGAAACACCTGCAGGACATTGGTGAGCTGTCGTTTCGTCGGGGCTCGCCAGGAAAGCGGCTTGTCAAACCAGCCGGGGACTATTCTTTCCTGATAATGAAAAAACAGGGTAATGCCACCCGTTCCGGGAGCATAGTCCTGATTAAGCTGATAATCTATTATTCCTCCGTCCCTGTAAATACCCGGGGGCGCTCCGGGGATATTTCTTACTCCGGCGATGAAATACGGCAGCGATCCTGTCGCGAGGGCTGCGGAACGAAGATTCTCCGCGGTCAGCTTAACAGCTCTTCCACGGAACGAATCAAGCAGAAATTCGGGGGTGTCCGGGCCTGAAAAGAAGACCACCCTTTCGAAGAAGAGTTCGACGCCTCTCGAGGAAACCGCATTGGCTAAGGCGGCTGTAATCAGACCAGCGGCCTGCGTTCTGCGCTTTTCCACCCCCGCCGGTCCTCGTCCTCGCGCCGTATGTACGGCCAGTTGGTAGACCGGATGCTCCAGTAGTCCGGGGATGTCGTGAGGTTGAAGAAAAGCGTCCACGTTCCTCATAAGAGCAGCGCTTATTGTTTCGGGAGTGTCCTTCGCTGTAAAGACATTCCGCGAATAGGCTATTCTCAGCCTTTCATGAGCGTCGAGAGGATCCGAGCAAGCCATAGTCAGGCAACGCCAGGCACCGGCTGAAGCTCCCGCCAACAGAACTCTTCCGGATTTTTCCAAGAACCGACTTTTGATAATGGCTCTGTCGAAGCCCACTGAAACAAACCACTTGGGTCCTCCCGCAGGCCCTACGAGCACTCGGATTCGCTCGGGTCTCAGCCCTTCGTCCCGAATCAGTGGCAGGATGGAGGGGCCGGCTCTATAATTGAGATAACTCATGCTAATAAAGATACCATCTAGTGGGCTTAAAGCCAACAGGGAGGGGTTGACCGTAATATTCAAGTATTTTCGTATTGATGTTAGTCTGTTGGGCTTGTTTCTAACAGTAGACATAAAGTCACAACTCGGATATGACAAAAACTTAGTGATTTTGTAAGTTTTTTCTTGACAATGTTTCCGTTATGATGGATTAGGTGGTTACATTTTGACGTGGAGGAAGGGTATGTTGAGAAGTAACCCGCCCATCCATCTGGTTTCACTTAAATTTCCACTGACCAAGACTGTTGGAGACTCCTGACGATCACTTTCACTCAGCTCGAACGTGATCTCAGAGGAGCCTTGCGGTGATGCTCGAACATATTAGGGCATGCCGGTCTGAAGTTTAGACAAAGAAAATAGTAATCGTGTCGGCGCTTCGAACTGGGGGGCGTACACGGCGCCGAATTTTGTCCGAAATGATCCCCGCTCTCTCACTCACCACTTCATCACTTTATGATTTTAGCCGATTTAGTTCCTCTAATTAGTAAACTATCTTACATTTATTATAAATTACATTATAGATTATATATTATTTACTAAAATTAAATTGTATTTGTTTAATAGTATATATTTTTTCTAACAACTTGGTTAAAATTAGTGGAATTGCGTCACTTTTTGCTTGACATAAATCCCAAAAAAATATCTAAGCGAAACCGAGAAGTTCGAGCTGGGAGGAAGGGTCAAATGAGAAGAAGACCTTTTAGTGTGTTGGTATGTCTAATATTTTTATTACTGTATGTCGCTGCTGCCGCCCAATCCGGTCAGGATACAATAGACGTAATTATTAGTCCGCCTGAGTGGCGTAGAGCGGCGTTTAGCCCACAATCCGATCAAGGACCAGAGGAGTGGCAGGAGGCGGCCACCCGACCGTTCCGCGGAATAGGCGCCTCACGAGGCGTCCGATCATTCGCCAAGCCTATCGTAAAATGCAAGCCGCCGCTTTGCCCACCGATCGGGCCGTGCGGAATTGCGCCGTCTCCACCATGCAATCTCCCCAAGCGCATGTGCGGTCAGTGGGAATTAGCGACCCAGGTCTTCTTCGCACGAACTCGGGGGACGGTCCGATGGCCGGCTCAGGTGCTCGGCATCTCCGGCAACTGAGGCGGACCTGAATGACGACCTTGGGATCCCTTCACACCAAACTTTATTAGAATATTCGGCCTTCTATCAAATTCGCCCCAATTGGGCAGTATTTTACTCGGTGATGCCCATATCCTTGGAAGGGACCGGTCTTCCGAACAGGACCATTTACTTCGGTCAGATCCCGCTCCCGGCGAACATCCCGGTCCATACAAAATGGGATTTCCTCTACCAAAGGGTCGGTCTTAGTTTATCAGCCGATTCTTACCTGCAATGCGTCGGTATCTATATATAATTCTTGGCTATTCAACGATCAGCGCCTCAGCGTGCAAAATACGGTGTGCCCCTTGGCTAAATGCACCACGCTTGATCGGACCAGGCACATGGTCATGTCCGGAATTGACGTCCAAAAATGCATCCGCACCATGTGCAACGGCGCAACGCTTTCTTGCGACAACAGAGTAGGGATAGGATATTTGGACGGAACCTTCGCCCTGGATGTTCAGGCCGGCTTTCGGTTCAGCGTGCCTATGAATTGTGGTCGCTGGGGCTTTGCTAGGGGAGGTTACCGATTGATTAATTTTACTGAAGACCGAACTGACTTGCGGCTTGACACTACTTTGGAAGGTGGTTTTGTGGAGGGAGGTTTAATCTTCTGAGCCGCGGCAGACTGTTTTGAATGGCGCCGGAAACTGAATGTCCTAACCAGGGGCTTTGAGACCTTACCTTGATTGAATGTCCGCTCTCAAGGATTTCATGGGCCTTTGAAGCTACCCTCCTCCGGCGCCATTCCTTGTTTACCCTAATTCCAGAAAAACGAAAAGCCCGATACGGCTCAATCAGCCGCCCCTTTAGGGCTTTTCAACGGTCAAAAGGGTATGTTGAGAAGTGCCTCCCTGTTATCACATCTCCGTGTGTAAGCAACTTCTTTTTCACATTTTCGCTCAAAAAATTTATTGTTTTATGATCTAGCATTGTCTTTTCAATATAATATGACACATAGAATAATATTATTTATGATCAAATAGATACAATATGCTATAATTTATAGTATTGTTGTCTTAGTTAGCAGCCGGTACGCTCAGACGCTGAGCCCTTATCTCTCTTCTCGATCGATTCATTATAAGATAAAAATAGCCCATATATCGCCATTTACAAAAAATCCTAAATGTGGTATATTCGATTTTGAATCATATTTTCTGCATGGACCAAACAAGGAGGCAAGATGATCCCCAACGATAGTAGTAGAAATTCCGGCCCTAGGGATCAGCTAAACGTTTCAGGATGGACTAGCCTTCATTCTTGGATATTTCTGGCAATCGTGATTCTTGCCGTGCTGGTCATGGGATTCCAGAATAGATATCATTACTTGAGCCCGCTTGGATTGGGCAAAGCTTATAGAATCGATAAATTGTTTGGCGGAATTCAAGAGTACAGATCCTTCCAAAGGTTGGATTGTGGCCCAACTTCAACCCATTCAGCAACCTATGTCCATGTCGGGTCCACCCCCTGAGTCTTCCCAGGCTGTTCCTATGCATATGCAGGGAATGCCTTCAGCTCCTCCTGGAACCGTGGGAACAGGCGCAGCTCAGGCCCCAGAGTCAACAGAAGAGGAGGCTGCTCCTCCTGAAATTACTAGGGAGGCTCAGCCGAAAACCGCCGTTCGCGGAAAAGAATCGCCTGAGATGAGCTTGGACGAAAGAGTGAAACAGTTTCAGAAAGCCTTCCCAGGTTTTGGGAAAGAAGAGTTCCAGTTGGCAAATGACGATCTGTATCCGGATTGGAAAAAGAATGTTGCTCCAAATGGAACATGGCCGGAATTCTTGGGTGTGTACAGGGATTTTGTCCAATGGTGGACGGATCAGGGTTCCCCCCCCGAGGCCGGAGCGAAGCTTTGGAAGGATTTCTTAACTTCGCGCCAAAAGCGGTAGATTCAAGAGGCTCTGATTCCCGGCTATGTTTTTATCGTGGCGAAAATCATCCTGCCCGCTGTGGTTTGTAGGACACTTGTAACGGTTACGTCCACATTTCTGCCCATGTAACGTCTGCCGTTATCTATTACCACCATAGTGCCGTCATCAAGATATGCCACGCCTTGGCCGTGCTCTTTTCCTTCCTTCATTATTTGCACCCTGATGTTCTCCCCGGGAAGAACGATTGGTTTCAGGGCATTCGCCAATTGATTGATGTTGAGCACCTGAATGGAATGCACTTCGGCTACCTTGTTGAGGTTGAAATCGTTGGTTATTATTGGATAACCGGTTTCTTTGGCCATAGAAATCAATTTCTGGTCTACTTCTTTTATCGCGGGATAATCCGAGTCGCTGATAACTACATTCACGTACGACTGCTTCTGAATTTTGTTGAGAATGTCCAAACCACGGCGTCCTCTAGTACGTTTCGTGGAATCGGACGAGTCAGCGATCGTCTGTAGTTCCTTTAGAATGAACTGAGGAATTATCAGATCCCCCATGGCAAAACCCGTTCCACATACATCCGCAATACGTCCATCTATGATGACCGAAGTGTCAAGAATGCCCATGATTCCACCATTCTTCTCTGCTGTTTCGGTCAGTTTCTTCTTCAACTCCCATGATTTTGCGGACCCCAACTGCATGCCTATCAAGCTTATCATCACTACAATCAATTCGTAAACTAGGGCTGAAATCTGCGGCGCATCAAAAATGTAACTCACCGGCAAACCGAGCAGCATGCCAATTATTGCGCCGATAACAATGCCCGCTACTCCACCGATAATCTTGTAGACTTCTGTGGTGATCCACCAACGCAGGAAGCACAGACATGTAACTCCCAGCAGAACTCCCACGAAGGCGCAAAGCATGATTGCTAAATAATCAAGGCCGAGATACGATCCGATCAGGGTGAAAAAGAATGCCGGAATGATTACAAGAGCGGCGGACAGCATCTTGCCGGGCATCAGCCGTAAGTCCTTTCGACATAGCAGTGGACGGGTGGGAAGAGGTAAGCGTTAGCTCATCTTCTCTTCGGGGGGATTGGATGTCTGCGATTGATGAAAAATCCTGGTTATCGTTCGTTCTATCTCGCGTTCATCAGTCCTCTTCGCGATGGACAATTCTTTAATGAGAAGGTTTCTTGCTTGGTCGAAAAGCCTGCGCTCCCCATATGACAGATCTTTGGATTCTTTAAGCAAGCTCAAGTCCCGAAAAACTTCCGCTGCTTGAAAGATGCTGCCGTTTCGCATTTTTTCCTGATATTCACGAAGTCGTTTATTCCAAGTCTGAGAATCAGCCTTAATTCTCATTTTGAGGACTTCTATTACTTTCGGCACTTCCGTTTCATCGACTATTTTGCGGACCCGATTGGATAGCGCTTTGTCGATCGGCAGTTTTATTAGCGGTGTTAGCTTTATTTATTTCTGTTTCCAATATATAGCAGAGTTGGTCCGAGTCCCCTATTTTTTCCTTCTTTATGTCCAATACTCGCGCCACACCATGAATCGGATAAACGACAACGTCTCCGATTTCAAACATTTGCCCAGCTCCCTTCATAAATCGGTCCTAATTCTCAAGCGTTTGGTTCTTTGCTAATTGGAGCCTCCCCCGCCTAAACCAGCAAAATGATGGGACTTTAGCAGTTAAAAACTAGCCATGCCTTTTTTGGATTGAAAGTATCAGGATGGGACGCTACAATCCGAGTGCCCCCTCTCAAACAGACACCAACTCCTTTCAATCGGGGGGTAGGATACACAAGGTATAGTGGTTTGTCAACAAAAAAGCACAATATGGAGTAAATATGGGTTCATACATCTTGTGCCTTGTGACCATTGATGATCTAACGAAAGCGTCTGAAATAGCCGGTGTCCTGGTAGAAAAAAGACTAGCGGCATGCGTGAACATCGTTCCGGAAATACAGTCCATTTATCGGTGGAAAGGTGAAATATGCAATGATACTGAGCGATTGATGATCATCAAAACTCAAAAACATCTGTTTGAAAGACTCGAGGCCGTGGTTAAAAAAATGCATCCATATGAGATTCCTGAAATAATATCATTTGATATTCAGCAGGGTTACCCAGGATACCTGAGATGGATTGATGACTCCACTGAAGCCCCCGCTTGATCCATACGAGCTCATTCTACAGGGTTGTCGAATTTTAGGCATCCCTCTGCAAGATTCTGCGGCGCACAAGATGATCCATCATCTGGATCTCATAAGAAACTGGGGCACTAAGATCAATTTGACCGCTATTAAAGACCCGCGTGATATGGCGATCCTGCATATTTTGGATTCGTTGACCGTATTCAAAGTGATTCCATTAGGTTCCCGACTGAACATTCTGGACATTGGGAGCGGCGGTGGTTTTCCGGGCCTCGTGCTTCGGACGGCCGATGAAACGCTCCACGTGACACTTCTGGATCGCGACCCCAAGAAGATCGTTTTTCTCAAACATGCGGCGCGAGCCTTGAACCTGACCAATGTTGACTTTATAAATATGCCTTTGAAGAACCTGCTCGTTGATCCGTCAGCCGGCCAAATTGACTGTATAGTTTCCAGAGGCTTTTCTTCGAATATAACTGTGCTGGACGGACTACATTCGCTTTTGGCGCCGAAAGGTTACCTTATAATCATGACAGGACCATCCTCTGAGAAACTCGCTTTAAGGAATTTCCGCTTGACCATGCTTTGGGAAGGGATTCTTCCCTTTTCGAATCGATTTAGAAAAGTTTCACTTCACCAGTTGAATTAGAAATGAAAAGATTTGTGGTTGGCTTTTTATTGGACGGTCTCGTCGGAAATATTTGATTTAGGGGTGGCAGTGTCTTTTGCGCCATTTATCTTAAATATTTCGAACCAAGGATGATTATTTGCCTTTATTTTGGAAGTGGTTTTGTGATATGAGGGCTACCCCAGTTCCTCATACAATATGTTGTGGGTTGTAGCCGATGGGACGCGTAATCTGTATATGTAATCAGAAGGGCGGAGTTGGTAAGACTACGACCGCCGTCAATCTTGCAGCTTGTCTGGCGCTCTCGGAGCGGCGTACGCTCTTAATAGATCTGGATCCGCAAGCTAATGCATCCAGTGGACTTGGTATTCATTTAGCTCGAGGGACCCCTTCCGTCTATGATTTACTCTTGGGTCGTCAGGGTCATCAAAAAGTAATATTGCGTACAGAGTTGGAATACTTGGACATCTTGCCCGCTTCGCAAGATCTGATCGGGGCGGAAGTGGAGCTTGTGCCCCTTAATGCCAGGGAACGATTTCTTAAATCAGCCCTCGCAACTATAACGGGTGGTTATAATTACATATTCATAGACTGCCCTCCTTCTCTGGGTTTCTTGACAGTTAATGCGCTGGTGGCTTCCGATTCGGTTTTGGTGCCGATACAATGTGAATATTACGCCTTGGAAGGAGTGGGCTATCTATTGAACACGATCCGTCGAATTCAATCCACTCTTAACGCTTCGTTGAGGATAGAAGGCTTTCTCATGACGATGTTCGATCCTCGAAACAATCTTAGCCATCAAGTAGTTGAAGACGTGAGAAAGAACCTCAACGCACAGGTATTTGAGACGATAATACCACGAAATGTAAAGTTATCCGAATCGCCAAGTTTTGGTAAACCCGTGGTGTTGTATGATATCGCCTCCAGGGGCGCGGCCAGTTATCTCGCTCTGGCAAAGGAGATCATGGATGCTGAAGGTCAACGAAACGGCCAAGAAGCGTACCGCATTGGGGCAGGGACTTAATGCTCTTATCCCTGTTGACGACTTCCTAACTGATGGAGAATCCGATCGGAACGTAAAAAATTTGAGCATTGACGCTCTTACTCCGAATCCGCATCAACCCAGGAGTCTGTTCGCAGAGCAATCTTTGATGGATTTGAGTAGGTCCATTAAAGAAATGGGGGTCATTCAGCCGTTGATAGTCCGCCCGGCCGCCGAGGGAAAGTACGAAATAGTAGCCGGCGAGAGACGATGGCGAGCTGCGATGATGGCAGGGTTTGCAACGATACCGGTGCTTGTGCGTCAATTGACTGATCTTGAATCCCTTGAAACCGCTCTGATAGAAAATCTTCAGCGAGAAGACCTGAACCCTGTTGATACGGCGGAGGCATACGATACTCTTATCAAAAAATTCTCTTATACGCATGAGAATTTGGCGCAAAGGATCGGGAAAGACCGCACAAGCATTACCAACCATCTTAGACTTTTGAAATTACCGGATCCCATAAAACAACAACTTCGAGATGAGCTAATTAGTATGGGACATGCCAGGACACTCTTGGGGCTGGATCATGTCCACGCTCAATTGAATCTTTCCAACAAAGTGATCAGGCGAAAACTCTCTGTGAGAGAACTCGAAAGAATTGTTCAGAATTACAGGAATAAACACGATTCCAGGACTTTAAGAGATGTGACAAAAGATCCCGCCTTAGCTAACCTCGAGACCGGGCTTTCACGTCACTTCGCCACCAAGGTTACGATCAGGAAAAATCAAAATGAAGTTGGCAAATTAGAAATTCATTTCCACTCAAGAGAGGAATTGGACCGTCTACTGGAGATGATCGGTTATTCGGAAGATTTCGCTTGAAATCGGCGCCTCCCCGTGTTACCTTAAATTAATTATGTCTTCAGAAATTTTAGGTTTTTTGTATAAATGGATAGTACCTGGATCCGATGTATGGAGGTGCTTCGAGGCAAGGTGAATGACCATGTCATGTCCACTTGGCTCGAGCCCGTCATTTGCGAGCATATATCAGAAGGTAAACTGACCCTTTCTGTGCCGAATAATTTTTTTGCCGCATGGATAAAAGACAATTATCTTGAACTACTTTTGGATTCGCTGACGGAACTTACCGGAATTAGCTATGAAGTGACCTTTCGTTGTAGGGATTCAGATCAGAACAGCGCAGATAATAGATCCACTGCAAGGAAGTTATATCCGCAAGAAGACTATTCATTTGTTCTGACGGATGAATTCGCACTCAGACGCAACTTAAATCCGCGCTACACTTTTGAAAGCTTCGTAGTGGGGTCCTGCAATCAGTTCGCACACGCGGCGGCCCTATCCGTAGCGGAAAATCTGGCCGGGAGTTACAACCCCTTATTTGTTTATGGTGGAGTGGGCCTGGGCAAGACGCACTTGATGAGCGCTGTGGGTTACGAGGTTCTTTCCAAGAATCATAAGAAGAAGGTCTCATTTAGCACTTCTGAGGAATTCACGAATGAAATGATTAATGCTATCCGCTTTGACAAGATGACCGATTTTAGAAATAAATACAGAAGTGTAGATCTTCTTATGATTGATGACATCCAATTTATCGCCGGAAAAGAACGGACACAAGAGGAATTCTTTCATACATTTAATACACTTTATGAAAATAGAAAACAAATAGTGATCACTTCTGACAGATTTCCCAATGAAATATCCGATATGGAGCAGAGACTCAAGTCTCGTTTCAGTTGGGGTCTTATAGCTGATATCGGTGTGCCGGACCTGGAAACAAGAGTAGCTATTCTCAAAAGAAAGGCTTACGAGGACTCTTTAAAATTACCTGATGAGGTAGCCTATTTTCTGGCCGAGAATGTCGAAACTAACGTAAGAGAGTTGGTCGGTTGTCTTGTTCGAGTGATTGCAATGAGTTCGCTTCAAGGACTGCCGCTTACTAAGGACTTGGCGGAGATGGCTTTGCGAGACATTTTTCGCCGAAGCGTCAAGAATATAACGGTAGACGATATACTCTCTCATGTTTCCAAGGCTTTTAATGTCAAGGTCGCCGATATCAAATCCAAAAAGAAGCACAAGCTGTATTCATTGCCCAGACAAGTTGCCATGTGCTTAACTCGGGAATTGACTGAACTATCCTATCCCGAAATTGGCGCTGCCTTCGGAGGGAAGGATCATTCCACCGTGATTTACGCTACTCGAAAAATTGAAAAGGCCATTGAAGAAAACCACTCTTTGAGAAATATGGTCGAAGCAATCAAGAAGGATATTCGAACGTGATCAGACCCGATAGTTGACTGTGGAAAATCTGTTTATGCGCACGGGATAAGTTTAGCCGGCTCAGTTTTTCACAGTTTGATTCCGCGGTCATCCACCGACTATTCAACATCGTTATTTCAATTCAAAAGCGGAGCGGACTGCCTTTTCCACAAATTCACAGCCTCTCTTACTACGACTATTCTTTTAATTGTTATTGATTCATAAGAATGAGTTAGGAGGATTTATGTTTATAGAAATCGAAAGAGATATTCTCCACGACGGATTGTCCAAGTCAGTTCCCATTACGGAAAAGAAATCCACCTTACCGATATTGTCTCATGTTTTGTTTAATGCTCATGATTCGACGCTACAACTAACCGCAACTGATCTTTCAGTAGGATTACGACTCATATACGATTGCAACGTGAACGAATCCGGCATGTTAGCGATTCCTGGTAAGAAATTATCGGAAATAATTAGAGAATTGCCATCAGGGCGTGTTTCGATGCAATCGCTCGACAGCGGTCGGATTAAGATCTTGTCCGGAAATAGCCAATTTGAGTTGGCAGGTATGGATGCTTCCGATTATCCGGCATTTTCTGGTATGGAAGGAGTTGAAACAGGTTCTATCCAGGCGGAAAAATTGCTCTACATGATAGACAAAACGCTTTTTGCTTCGTCCAACGATGAATCGCGATTTAATTTGAATGGGGTGTTATTTGAGCAAAATGAACAAGTTATAAGGCTTGTGGCCACCGATGGCCACCGTCTGGCATTGATCGATGAAGATTTGGGAATGTCTGTGCCCGCCAGGGTTTTGGCGCCGAAAAGAGGACTCTTGGAACTGAGAAGAATGCTGGAAAACATTGAAGGCGCCATTGAACTTGGATTCGAACAAAAGAACATGTGTATTAAGAGCGAACATTTTGTCATGACAATACGCCTTATTGATGGAGATTACCCTGATTATAGAAAGGTAATCCCTGAAACTGGTGAAAAGAGATTGAAATCAGACCGTACCAAGTTACTACAGACTTTAAGGAGAGTGGCTATTTTGACTTCCGAAAGGAACAAGGGGGTTGATGTTATTATAAATTCGGGTAGAATTGAAATAACCGCCGTTCATCCCGACTTAGGCGCGGCCAAGGATGAGCTGGAGGTCGAATATGAAGGAGACTCCTTTTCTCTCCTCATAAACGTGGCTTATTTCATAGAATCGCTGAGCGCAGTCGATACTGACACTGTATCCTTGGAATTTCATCGCGAAGGAGCCCCGATTGTAATAAGACCCGAACCTGCAAAAACTTATTTTAATCTAGTAATGCCGATGAGAAGATAAATTGCTTGACGGCCCATCAACGTCGGGTCGAGCAGCGGTAAGAGGAAACACCGAAAGTGCAAGAAGATCAACATTATGGCGCAGAGCAAATAAAAGTCCTTGAAGGCATGGATGCCGTACGGAACACACCGGGAATGTACATAGGAAATACCAGTTCCGAGGGGCTTCACCAGCTTGTTTGGGAAGTAGTGGACAACGCTGTGGATGAGGCTTTGGCAGGCTTTTGCAACAATATTTCTGTAACCGTGCATCTGGATTCATCAGCGACGGTCGAAGACGATGGCCGAGGCATTCCCACGGAAATCCACCCGACGGAGAAAATCCCGGCAGCGGAAGTAGTTATGACCATGCTGCACGCGGGGGGCAAGTTTGACAGCAAAACCTATAAAGTGTCGGGAGGCTTGCATGGCGTAGGCGTTTCCGTTGTCAATGCTCTTTCCGAAGTATTGAAGCTTGAAATCCGCCGAGAGGGTCAAGTTTTCCGGCAAACCTATCGCCGAGGCAGAAAGAATTCCGATCTCGAGATTGTAGGAACAACTCGACGAGCGGGGACCAAAATTACATTTAAAGCGGATACGGAAATTTTCGGCAATATGGAATTAAATTATGACATTATTGCCGCGAGACTCCGGGAATTGGCCTTTTTAAATAAAGGCTTGAAGATAACCTTTGAAGATGAGAGATCGCAGAAACCTGTGACGACTTTTGAATACGAAGGCGGCATAGTTTCTTTCGTAGAGCATCTTAACACTGCTAAGAAGGTTATGGACGGCCCGCCAATTTATATACACCACGAGAAAGACACCAATTTTGTTGAATGCGCCATCCAGTACAACGATGGGTATTCCGAGACGGTTTTTTCATATTGTAACAATATCAATACATTTGAGGGAGGAACGCATCTCTCCGGGTTCAGGGCGGCGCTCACACGAACGATAAATCAATACGCGAGTACCAAAGGGCTCCTTAAGAATGGCAAAGGCCAAATTTCAATAAGTGGGGAAGATTTCCGTGAAGGTTTGACTGCCGTATTAAGCGTCCGAATGGTTAATCCTCAATTTGACAGTCAAACCAAGTCGAAGCTCGGAAATATGGAAATACGAGGCATCGTTGACCAGCTGATCAACGAAAAACTGGCTGAATATTTAGAAGAAAATCCCCAAGCTGCCAGGTGGATTATAAATAAAGCCTTGGAAGCAAGTAGAGCAAGAGAAGCGGCTCGCAAAGCCAGAGAACTTACTCGACGAAAAAGCGCTTTAGAAATGTCCTCGCTTCCTGGAAAACTGGCCGATTGTCAGGAAAAGGACCCCGCCCTGTCAGAATTATTCATCGTTGAAGGCGAATCAGCCGGCGGTTCGGCCAAACAGGGTCGCGACAGACGCACTCAAGCCATCCTTCCTCTAAAAGGAAAAATCCTCAATGTGGAGAAGGCAAGATTTGATAAGATTGTTCAAAGCGCGGAGATAAGAATTCTCATAACCGCATTGGGAACCGGAATAGGAGAAGAGGATTTCGAAATATCCAAGATTCGGTACAACAAAGTCATCATTATGACGGATGCGGACGTTGACGGTTCCCATATTCGCACCTTGCTATTGACGTTTTTCTTTAGATGGATGCCGGAAGTCATTAATAGAGGGTTCCTGTATTTTGCTCAACCTCCATTATTTAAAGTAAAAAAGGGAAAAGGTGAAATCTACGTCAAGGACGAAAGTTCGCTGGACGATATTATTCTCAATAACGGGCTTGAAAAAGTAAAAATTGCCTCCATAGAGGGGGTGTCCCTGGAAGGGACTGTCTTGGTGAACATCATCAAGAACCTCTTGAGAATGGAAAAGATATTGGATTTGTTTGAAGTAAAGAACATGGAGAGGATAGTATTGAAGTCGTTCGCAACAGAGGGCTTATCTCAGAATACACTCGGAGATATGGACCGGACAACGGAGATTGTGGAAAACGTCCTGAGGAGAATCGAAAAGCGTTGTCCTGAGATAATGCCGGTGACCATAGATATTGAAAAAGACGAAGAGGAATCCAAGTATAGGATAGATGTCAAGTCACGCCACAACGGATTGGAACGGCGGACCGTGATAGATTATGATCTTACCGAATCCCCTTCCTTTGAAGAGATTGTGTCAATAAGTCGAAAAATAGAAGCAGTCGGCGAACCGCCATTTCGAGTGGAAATAGAAGACAAGGTTGAAGAGGTATCTTCTTTTTCCGGATTGGTGGGAATGATTATGGAAAACGGTCGCAAAAAACTTGCGATTCAACGGTACAAAGGCCTAGGAGAAATGAATGCCGAGCAATTGTGGGAAACCACAATGAATCCGGAGAATCGCCAAATCCTTCAAGTAGCGATTGAGGACGCCGTAAAAGCTAACGAGATATTCGCCACATTAATGGGCGATCAAGTGGAGCCCAGAAGAGAATTCATAGAAAGAAACGCCCTGAATGTTGTGAACTTGGACTATTGAAAAGACGCACTACAGATAGGGCAAAGAAAACCATGTATTTCGATTCAATCAAACAGGTAATTAAAGAGTTCCTTTTTGGAATGGCGGTGTACGAGCAAGCCATGGTTCCGCTGAAAGAGAAGGCCGAACTCGAGCGCCTTTTATTTCTCATCTTGTTCGGGGATATGGTGGGAATCCCGATGCTGCGACCATATTATACCCTTCGGATTCTGCCTTATGTGTGTACCAGTTTTGAGCCTTGGAAACGCTCCATACTCAGGCCGCGAGATTGGACCGATTGGGCATTTGATTGATCAATAGAAATCCCTTGAGAGAAGAAAGCGTCATGTACCCTGAAAAAGGGGCCAGATTACAATATTTATGAAGTCTTTGGGAAGGGGGTCTGGAGGAAACCTTTTCTACCGAGAAAAGGTTTCCCCCAGAATACTTTTCAAATTCAAACGGCGGGTCTGGGTAGAAGTTTAGCTTTTTCAGCTATTTCTCCGACTTTTTCCTCCCACTCGATTGCCATGATGTGAACTCCGGCTATACCGGGAATCTGCCGTAGCGCTTCAATTGTTTCCACTGCTATGGTGATGCCTTCCTCGGCTTGCTTCTCCTTGGGAGTATCCTTCATCCTTTTGAGGAGTTCCTCCGGAACGTCCATACCGGGCACGTTATTCGCCATGTACTTGGCCATGCCAAATGACTTGAATGGAGTAACTCCACCAAGGATAAAGATCCTTTCATGAAGCCCGCGGTCTACTACGCCTTTCATCCACTCTCGGAATTTGCTTAAATTGAAGATGCACTGAGTCTGGATGAACTCCGCTCCTGCGGCGGCTTTTTTCGCAAGTCTGGGGACCCGGATTTCAAAAGGGTCCGCAAAGGGGTTTTCCGCTGCTCCCACAAACAACTTAGGAGCGCCCTTAATGTCTTCACCCCCGAGGAATTTGCCCTCATCTCTCATTCGACGGACCGTCTGAATAAGCTGCATGGAATCAATATCAAATACATTCTTGGCCTGAGGATGATCGCCGAACTTCTGGTGATCCCCCGAAAGACAGAGCATATTCTTTATTCCGAGAGCCGCTCCGCCCAGAATATCGCTTTGCATTGCAATCCTGTTGCGGTCTCGGCAGACCATCTGCATGACCGGTTCGAGGCCTTCCTGCATCATAATGACCGCAGAGGCTATGGAGGACATCCTTACCACTGAAGTCTGATTATCCGTTATATTGAAAGCGTCCGCCTTGCCTTTTAGCAACTGGCACTTCTTCCTTATAACTTCGGGATCCGCGCCCCGAGGCGGCCCACACTCGCCTGTAACTGCGAACTGCCCCGATCGAAGGATTTTTTCGAGTTTACTCTCCGTTTTGCATTCCGCACTCATCGCTGAAAGTCCTCCCTAACCATCTTCCGTGGACCGCCATCCCTATTGGTCCTCCAGTCGCATATTCCCATCAGTTCCTCGTATCGGTTCATTAATCCGAGGCTCTTGAGCCGGTCGACAATAAGCTGCCAGCCACAATCGACTTCAGGATCGATTTCACACTTGCCTTTTGTCGAACCTCCGCACGGTCCGTTGAGTAAGCTCTTGGAACATCTGGTAATAGGACAGATCCCGCCTGTATAGTATAATTTGCACTCACCGCAGGTCTGACATTTTTCTACGTAATATCCTTCTCTCACAGAACCGCCGACGAATGTCGTATTCAAGGCCGGGTAGGACGGTGTAGCGGCATATCGCTCCGCTACGTACTGCACCCCAACGCCACATGCCATGGAAACCACGGCATCCACCTCGGGCGCAATGCTTTGAACCTCGTCCACATATTCCGGATCGCACTGCCGTTCAACGGTCTTCTCAATAATTTCCAGTGGTTTGCCTTCTTTGTCCCTGGCCATGCGGAGCTGACTGGAAAGGACGCGTACTGCGTCGTCTCCGCCGGTAAGGCATACCGTTACACAGCCTCCACAGCCCAGCACCAAAATCTTCTTATGGTCTTCGACCATTTTGAGAATTTCCTCGAAGGGCTTCCTCTCACCTACAACCATTTCGTTCCTCCAAAGCGACGCTGAAACTTGCTACGCCGCTTGATCTTTCAGGTTTCTATATTTCTTATTCAGCGGACTAGGGCCAAGCTCCTTTATCCGTTGGGTAAACTCATTCGCCACCTCGGCAAATTTTGGTCCCATCGCTGCGCTCATGTTGAACATCTCAAGTCTTTCCGGTTCAAGACCGGCTTCCTGGATAAGCCTCTTTGTATAATTCACACGCGGTTTTGCCACCAGGTTTCCGTGCATGAAATGGCAGTCCCCTTCAAGACATCCCGCCACATAGACTCCATCCGCGCCTTTTTCGAAGGCTCTCAAAAGAAATATTGGCGTGACTTTGCCGGTGCAGGGCAATCGTATGATTCTTATATTAGGCGGATATTCCAGCCTCATACTGCCTGCTAAATCGGCCGCTCCGTAAGCGCAATAATGACAACAAAACGCAACAATCGTGGGCTCAAAATCGGCCATTATATTAATCTCCTGGATTAATTATACTGGGATGCGAAGGGTGGAAACCCAATATAAACGAATATAAACAAAATTGCAAGCCGCTGACGACGTTGAAGAGCCTTTGGGGGAGGGGCTTTTTGAAAAAAGGTCCTCCCCAAAACCCTCCTCTGCAAAAACTCTTAAATTCTTGGCCCTTGCCTCTTCCGAGGTAGAGGCTGAAGGCGCCAAGTGGCACGCGAGCAGGCCAGTCATGGAGCGCAAAGAGGAGACGCGACACGTCCGCAGGTAGCAAAAAAGTAATTTCTGCTGAACGTGCCCGCGACAACCAGGAGTTTTTGGAAGGAGGTCCAGGAGGAAACTTTTTTGCAGAAAAGTTTCCTCCCGTGATCATTGCATCTCCAAAAGGGCATCCCCCGGTCACTCTTCAAAGGCCCGCCCAGTTTTCATCGAAGGTTCTTTTGGTGATCAGTTGTTTGATTGTTTCTATGTCAGTCAGGGTCTCGAATTCCCGAGCTTTTGGACCCGAGGACGCCTCTTCGATGAAGACGGGTCTTTTGCTAAGCAGACCTTTCATGATCGATGTAAGCGGATAGCCGAGGTTCTCGACGCCTCCGGGTGATTGCCGCACAAATTTCCGCGCCATTGTCTGTAATTCTAGAATGAGGGTATAACCTCGTCGAAAGAGAATTTCCATGTGATTGGTTCTTATGACTCGGACCGCTTGTTTCAGATCTGAGCCGGCTATCTCCTCCAAAGCAATATTGATATAACCACTGACCTTTTTGATGCTACTGAGTAGTTCATCCATAGAGCCTGGATCTTTCACGTCGGCAATCATGACTTTGTTGGCCAGATGGGCTAGCTCCACTGACAGCCGATGCTTTTCATCCGGGTCGTCCACGAGATCGAGGCCTCTTTTGAACAGTGTTCCTATATCGGGAATCGCGAGAGGATACACGAGCAGTCTTTCGGGCGGCTCTTCGGCCTCGTCCTCTGCGCGGTACGAATCCCGTGAACCTCGGACAACAGCCTCACGTTTCGCCGGCCGATAGATTTCGAGGGCCTCCTCAAAATCGGGAAACCCCTTGTCCGCAAGCCGAGCTTGAGCCCATTTCAAGGCCCTTTCCACCGTGGCTGGATCGACGCCGGCAACTATTTGCTGGATTATTGTGTAGTAGTACTCCGGGTTCCATCGGAACATCGTTCCAAGGAAACTCTTTATTAGATCTTCAGGAACATCGCCGAGAAATTCGACAAAAAAGATGCGGTCAAGTGTGAACCAGGGAAACTCATCCTGCTCTTCAAGGTGATCAATATCCGGATTGCGGACCGAAACTCTAACAAGGCAATTCAGTATCAAAACTACCAATTCAGGGTCCGTGACTTGCAAGAACTGAAGTATTTTTTCTTCACCGATGGTCGCAATGATCTCCATCCATTCGGATGCTGCCTTTGGAGTGAATACATCGTGGCGCCACACATCCATATCTATTAAATGTCTGAGTTGCGCGCCGGTGGTCATAGTAACGAGCGCGGGCGCTCTTTCTCGGCCCAAGGCTTTGATCGTGAAGTAGATTTCTTCTTCCGAAACCGCGCGCACGATCTCCCACGGCCGAGAGGCTATTTCGACCAACTCCTCTCGAGCTTCAGGCGAAAGATCTCTGAAGATCTCTATTTTGCGCTTTGTAGGGAGAGCATCAAACGTTTCGATTATTTGCAGCGCTTCATCGCGAGAGGATAACTTTGTCATAAACTAGAGTTTATACCGCTCACAACCCGAAATCAATGGATTCACGGCGCTAAAGAATTGGAGGAATTTATCAAACGCTAAACGCAAGATGTAACAGCAAGGCCGGGCCATCTTTTCCGAAAATCTCTTGCGTCACCATATTGGACTTCATTTTAGCATCTCGATTGATATACTATTACAAACCTAACAGTGATAACGGGAAATTGAGGGATGCGAAAATGGAAAAGTTGATCGGCAAAGCGATCATTGCAATGGGTGGAGGTCCCACCGCAGTTATCAATCAGTCGCTGGTGGGCGCGGCGCTTCAGGCGCGTCAGTATCCTCATATAACACAATTTTATGGGGCGTTTCGCGGGGTCGAGGGACTGGTGGCCGAAGAGATGATCAATTTATCTGAGGCCACGACCCACAATCTTGAGATGGTCGCCCGCACGCCCGGCGCCGCAATACGCAGCACCCGGCTTAAGCCAGACGAAGAACTTTGCAAGCGCATTTTCGATGTTTGTAAGGCGCATGGAGTTCATTATTTCTTCTATATAGGCGGCAACGATTCCGCGGAAACGTGCAGAATCGTCCATAAATTCGCGACAGAAGAGTCATATGAGCTAAGGGTGATGCATATCCCCAAGACCATTGATAATGATCTAAAAGTCACCGATCATTGCCCGGGATACGGGTCCGCGGCAAAGTTCGTGGCCCAGTCGTTCTCAGGTGTCAACCTGGATAATCGATCCCTGCCCGGTGTTTACATAGGCGTGGTCATGGGCCGCCATGCGGGGTTCCTCACGGCCGCGTCGGTTTTTGCGCGCAGAGTACGAAGATGACGGGCCTCATTTGATCTATTTGCCTGAAAAGACTTTTGATTTCGACGAATTTATCGCGAGTGTCGACCAAGTTTATTCCAAGTACGGTCGGGCGGTGGTAGCTGTCTCGGAAGGTATTCAGATGGCAGACGGCAGCACCCGTAGTGGCAAGCCTTTTAAAAAAGAGCGAGACAGACTTCCACGGGAATATCCAACTGTCCGGAACTACCTCCCTGGGTGACGCGCTCATGGACTTGGTGAAGGATAAGTTGAAAATCAAGAGAGTTCGGTCGGACACCTTTGGTTATCTGCAAAGATCCTTCCTGGGATGCGTCAGCGAAGTAGACGCCAATGAAGCCAGGGAAGTAGGCGAGCGCGCAGTTCAGATCGCGGCCTGGCGCAGCGTTGATGGATCCATAACTATAGAAAGAATGGGCGATTATAGCGTACGGTACAATCTGACCCCACTGGAGCAAGTAGCCAAGGACACGAAATCCATGCCGGATTCTTTCATTGAAGGCGTCAACAACGTGACCGTGGAATTTAAGAACTATGCGCGTCCCCTTTTAGGTGAGTTCCCCGTTTATGAAAGACTGTTCGCCCCAAAGGTGGAAAAGATATTGGCTGAAAGATAAAATTTAGACGGAAACCGTAGTCTGCTTTTACATGATAACCTCCTGTATTACCAAGTCATTTCTGAAACGTGTATGAG
>CAVVZX010000036.1:180000-285609 GCA_963752855.1 uncultured delta proteobacterium
GGCGCAGGATATCTGAGAGGCGCTGTCCCTAGTACGAGAGGACCGGGATGGACGGACCCCTGGTGTTCCGGTTGTCGCGCCAGCGGCATAGCCGGGTAGCTACGTCCGGAGCGGATAACCGCTGAAAGCATCTAAGCGGGAAACCGACCTCAAGATTAGATATCCCGGGCTTCGGCCCCTAAAGACCCCTCGAAGATGACGAGGTTGATAGGCCGGGTGTGGAAGTGTGGTAACACATGGAGCTTACCGGTACTAATAGGTCGTGAGGCTTGATTCCCCAAAAAAATGAGATTTTCCTCGATCTTCCTATTTGGTTGATATACACGAGACCGAAGTTTCGGTCTCGTGACGCACTTATAAATATGTAATTCGCTTTCCCGGCGATTACAGCGGAGGGGTCACACCTGTTCCCATTCCGAACACAGAAGTTAAGCCCTCCAGCGCTGATGGTACTGCGTGGGTGACTGCGTGGGAGAGTAAGTCGTCGCCGGGACAAAAACAGACCCCCGTTCCACGTGGAACGGGGGTTTTTATTATGTTATATATGGGTTCCGAATGGCACAGGACAAGAACTTAGATTGAAATTGATAAAAGAATTGGGGAACTTTTACATGACTAGCAAAAACGTGGATCCAGGGGATGATGTCGAGGCTTGGTGTACGCGGTGTCGTAGGAATTTGAATCACCGAGTGGTGGCCAGTGCTGGGAACAAATATCCAGAAGGTTCAATGCCTCACCTGTGGAGGCGAGCACAAATATTATCCACCGAAAGATGTCGGCCCTAAATCCAGAACCATCAAGGTCAAAGAAACCGCCAGGACTGGGTCTACCACCAGGCAAAGTAGGTCCGCTTCCGTTAACAAGAGTGCGGCCAAGGCAGAAAGCGAGTGGTCAACTTTTATGGCGGAAATGCCTTCCGACTCTGTCCCGGCTTCGTACGCCACTTCCGCGACCTATTCGAAAGGGGAATACATAGATCATCCAGTGTTCGGAATCGGCCGAGTCTTGAGTATCGTGGGTGTCGAAAAGATAGAGGTGATCTTCAAAGAGGGACGCAAACTCCTGCTCTTTAACCGAAGCAAATAGCAGATTGCGGAGGCACACTTTGAGAAGCGATGTAATGAAGACAGGTCTTTCTCGGGCGCCGTCCCGCGCCTTGCTCAAGGCGATGGGCGTCACTGATGAAGAAATGGAACGCCCCCTCATCGGAATTGCCAATTCAGCTAATGAATTAGTGCCGGGCCACATTCATCTGGACATAATCGTCGAAGCGATCAAAGCCGGCATCCGAATGGCTGGCGGGACCCCGATGGAATTTTCCACAATAGGTGTTTGCGACGGACTCGCCATGGGTCATGCCGGGATGAATTATTCTCTGGCCAGCCGCGAGGTGATAGCAGACTCGGTGGAAATCATGGCCATGGCTCATCCTTTCGATGGATTGGTCTTGGTCCCGAATTGCGACAAAGTGGTTCCCGGCATGTTGATGGCCTCCTTGCGATTAAATATTCCCGCGATCGTAATCAGCGGCGGCCCAATGATGTCCGGCCGGTTCAAAGGAGCCAAAGCCGACGTTATCAGCGTGTTCGAAGCAGTGGGCAAAGTCACGGCCGGGACAATCAGCATGGGTGAACTCGCGGAGCTTGAAGAAATGGCCTGTCCGGGCTGCGGCTCTTGCGCGGGCATGTTTACTGCCAATTCCATGAATTGTCTGACCGAAGCCTTGGGACTCGGGCTTCCTGGAAACGGCACAATTCCCGCGGTTGAAGCGGCTCGCGTTCGGCTGGCTAAGAAAGCCGGTATGAAAATCATGGAACTTGTGTCCGCTGATGTTCGCCCCAGGCAAATCGCCACCATCGCTGCTTTCCGAAACGCCATGGCAGTGGACATGGCTTTGGGTTGCTCGACCAACACGGTCCTTCACGTCCCGGCCATCGCAGCAGAGGCAGGAATTGATATCAATCTGAATTTGTTCGATGAAATAAGCTCTCGAACACCCCACCTGTGTTCTCTCTCGCCGGCCGGACCAAATCATCTCGAAGATCTGGATCGTGCGGGTGGAGTCCAGGCTGTGCTTAAGGAATTGGTGGAAGCCGGACTGGCCGACCCGGAGGTCCTTACTGTGACCGGGAAGAAACTGGGCGAGAATGTTGCCAACGCTGTTATTCTGGATCAAGAAGTTATCCGGCCAATCGAGAAAGCTCATAGCCCTGTGGGCGGAATAGCCATTCTCCGCGGCAGCCTCGCGCCTGATGGAGCGGTGGTCAAGCAATCCGCAGTAAACCGGAAGATGTTGAAAAACACTGGAATTGCACGTGTTTTCAATTCAGAAGAAGAAGCGGTGGAAGCGATACTGGGTTCCAAAATCAAATCGGGAGATGTTGTGGTCATCCGGTATGAAGGCCCTCGCGGAGGTCCCGGAATGCGGGAGATGCTGAACCCCACTTCGACATTAGCGGGCATGGGTTTGGATCAATCAGTCTCATTGATCACGGATGGGCGCTTCAGTGGCGGGACGCGCGGCGCAGCTATAGGCCACGTTTCTCCTGAGGCTGCGCACGGTGGTCCCATAGCTTTGGTAAAAGACGGCGATGAAATCATGATCGATATCCCTGCCAAGAGAGTAGACCTCAATGTTTCTCAAGACGAGCTTGAGCGGCGCCGCTCCGCATGGAAAGCTCCAACTCCCAAAATAACAGAAGGCTACTTGGCCCGATACGCGGCCCTGGTAACCTCCGCAGCCCAAGGGGCTGTGCTGGTTGGGAGAGGGATTAGTGGAGAAATATGCAGGGGGAAACTTCTTGCAAGAAGTTTCCCCCTGCAACCCCCTTCAAGAACTCTTAGAATGTTTAGGCCTTGCCGCCGATGGCGCCAAGGCGCTCTGTAACCGCGAATAATCAATCGGACAGACATGTGGATGTTCGTGTGCGGGCAAGCAAATTCTTGATAGTTCAAGTTTCTCCGCAACATATAAGAGTTTTCTGAAGAGGGGTCCGGGGAGGAAAACTCTTTTGCAAAAGAGTTTTTCTCCCGGTAAAGTCCGCTTTCGGAAAAGAGACAATTATGGAAAACAATCTCGCCTATTCTCAAATAGATAATGTTGCGCTGACTCTGAACGGGCTCGATCAATTTGGCGCTTTCATGGCGTTTTCACTGCGTGGCGGTGGAGTGTCTCCGCGGCCGTTTGATTCTCTCAATTTCTCGGCTGAAGAGGGCGACTCGGTCGAGAATGTTAAGCAGAATTTCGAGATTTTCGGAGGACGACTGGGGATCGACCCCCGGCGGATCGTGACGCTTCGCCAAGTTCACGGCGATGAAGTTGTTATCATTGACGATATGCCGAACCGACCTCCGGAAGCAGACGCCATAATCGTCACGGCGCCGGGAATCTATCCTGCTGTTAAAACGGCGGATTGCGTGCCAATCTTGCTCATTGATCCGGTTCACTGGATCTCGGCCGCGGTGCACGTCGGGTGGCGAGGCGCTGTTCTGCGGATCGCCCGCAAGGTCCTGCGCACCATGAATGATAAATTCAATAGCAATCCCGATGACTTGATTGCAGCGGTGGGTCCTGCCATAGGAAAATGCTGCTACGAGGTGGATGACAACGTACTGAAGCCGTTACGCGGAAAATTTGCCGGATGCCGAACAATTCCTCCACATTCCGGTAGGGCCGGCGTCCCTGCCGGCGACGGATTCAGAGCAGCCGAGTGTTTCCGAAAATTCGAGGAAAGCCTTCCTCGATCTTCCGGGAATCACCCGCTTCGAACTGATCTCGGTTGGCGTCCCTGAGTCGAATATTCACCCAGTAGACCTTTGCACGTCGTGCCGACCGGACCTGTTTTTTTCGCACAGACGAGATAGCGGCAGGACAGGACGCCACGTGGCGGTTACGGGTTTCAGAAGGTGACTGTAACTGGTCGCATACGCCTTGATTCTTCCTACAAGGCTTGCGATCCTTGATGGCTCCGATTTCACCCGTGTCTTCTCCTCAAATGCAAAAAGAACTCCCGATTCCCCTTCGGTCCTTTAATCGGACTCTCGAACTCGCCGTGCGCCTCAAAACCGCATTCAATAGCCGCTCTCTTAACAGCTTCAATGGCAGCTCTCATTTTGGACGTGTCTCGAACCACCCCGCCCTTGCCGACATCCTTGGGGCCGACTTCGAATTGGGGCTTGACCAGAGCCAGTAGCCACCCGCCGAGGGGAACTATTTCAGCTAATTTGGGTAGGACTAAAGTTAGAGAAATAAAGGATAAATCCGCGACCGCTGCGTCCACTGGAAAAGGCAAAGCGCTGATTTCCAAAAACCGTATATTTGTTCGTTCCACTACAGTGACGCGAGGATCGTTTCGGAGCTTCCAGTCAAACTGGCCGTAACCAACATCCACCGCAATTACTCGAGCAGCCCCGCGCTGCAAAAGACAGTCGGTGAATCCTCCGGTGGAAGCTCCCGCGTCGAGAAGAGAGAGATTTGACGGATTTACATTAAAGTGATCTATGGCCGCGCACAGCTTGATACCGCCTCTGCTCACAAACGGGAGATCTTCCGGAATGGACAATTCCGCATCAAAATTGACTTCCTTGCCGGGTTTTTCAATCCTTAATCCGTCAACTAGCACCTTTCCGGCCATGATCAGGGCTTGGGCTTTGTGCCGCGACGTGGCCAGCCCCCTCTGCAATATCAAATTATCAAGACGGATCTTTGACTGCCGGTCTTTCATTTGGAAAACCGATCATGGGAAGGAAAGATAGCTCCAATCGCATTCGCACAGATGTCTTTGAATGGGTGTCCCTCAATCCATCCTTGGCCCCCGCGCTCTCGGCGTCCGGCGAAGAAAATTTGCTCGTCTTCAAGTAGCGGGAATTATGGTAAAATCCAGCACATCCACCATGCTAAATCCGTAATAAACATAAACCGAACCACTGCCCACGAAGTCTTCAGGATTTTGGATAGTGAATTTGTAAGTATACTGACCTTCCTGCTGGGGGAGGCGCACGGTTTCTTCGGTACTGTCTTGCGCCCGGAAGTCTTATGATAAATTTAAGGGGAACGTCCGACTTTGACCCCTTGTAAGAAAAGCGAACCATTAAAGTCAGGCGACCGGCAAATTTTCCCGCATCGAACGTGCGAAGATTGTCCAGGAAATTCCATTCATTGTTTTTAAGAACCGCTGGACCGAACTGCAAATCATATATGGACACTCTGCCCGGCATCTCCCAAGAAAATTCGGCGCCGGCCTCTTTCTTGGCAGAATTCTTGGACACACTTTTCTGAGCCGGCGCTTCTCCGACAACTGCGACAAATAGCCAGAGCGCGGCGAAAGTCAAAATAAGAGCGACTTTGCGGCTTAATCGTGAAGAATTATGGAATTCCGGGTCCCTCATGCTCCCCACATCTTTGGTTTAATAGGGCTAGCCGTCACGGAGGGAGGAGTGAGCCTGCGTTGCGGCGCCCATGTGGTTGCATCCGTTGGGAGCGGCGGCAAATTTTCCGTTCCAGGCTGCGAGGCGCCCGGCTGCTCACCGGACCGGGCGGCAAAAATGTCAAAGAGATCCCCCCCTTCTTCGCTACGTGTTGTCGAATTCCCGGCCGCCGCGGCCCGCTTTTTCATGCGCGACCCTAACATGCCGAATAACCAGGAGAAAACTATGATCAAAACAAGAGGGAGAAGGCTGTATAGTATATTCTCTAAATTATCCATAACGATTCCCTCCAGGAGTCAACACCTGTTTTGTTAAGATAATAATTGCATAAAAGAGTCGCGCCTTCAATGCCGTTTTCAAGACAGCTGAATGAGCGAAGACAAGCCATTGAGAAAACCGGAAATTTTTTGACCGCGGAGATTGCAGAGGGCAAATTTAATTGCTCAGAGCATTCAGCGTTGAGAGCGCGTTTGAATACATGCGCAAAGCCGGTGATTTCTGTTGAAAAAGTGCTGCCCGGTGATGTATTCTATAACGCTTTTTGACGATCCCGGGAAATTCGCGAAGAGGAGGCCCGAAGAGATGACCGTTCGTATCCACAATTTCAATCCCGGCCCAGCGGCTCTACCCCTGCCTGTGCTGGAGCAAGTGAGAGAAGAATTCACGGATTTCAAAGGCTCCGGAATGTCGATCACGGAAGTGAGCCACCGTTCCGCGGTTTTTGAAGGAGTGCTCAATGATGCTGTGGCGAGAATTAAGCGCTTGCTGAAAGTGCCCGATAATTATAAGGTGCTGTTTTTACAAGGGGGAGCGAGCACACAATTTTGTATGGTTCCTATGAACTTGATTTCGCAAAACTCCTCGGCGGATTACGTCAATACGGGATCTTGGTCCAAGAAGGCCATTAAAGAGGTTCAAATCCTTAACAAACCGCACAACGTGGTAGCTTCCAGCGAGGACAGGAATTTCCGTTACATTCCCAAAGAGGCGCCGGTCACTCCAGGGGCAGCATACCTACATTTCACCTCGAACAACACCATTGAAGGAACTCAGTGGTTTACCTTTCCCGACACAGGAAACGTGCCACTGGTTTCGGATATGTCATCCGATATACTTTCCCGGCCAATCGACGTACGCCCGTTTGGGCTTATTTACGCCGGAGCGCAAAAGAATCTTGGCCCAGCGGGGGTAACTCTAGTTATAATTCGTGACGACCTGCTGGAGCACGCGCCGGGAAATGTGCCTACCATGCTCCGATATAGCACTCATGCGGAAAAGAATTCGCTTTACAACACACCGGCGTGTTTTGCGATCTACATGGTGCAACTCGTTTTGAAATGGATCGAGGATATAGCCGGTGGATTGGAAGCCATTGAAAGAGTGAACCGTGAGAAAGCGGCGCTGCTTTATGGCGTGATCGACGGAGGCGAGTTTTATTCCGGAACGGCAGAGGCCGATAGTCGATCTTTCATGAATGTGACGTTTCGTCTTCCCGATGAAAATCTGGAAAAGAAATTTGTGGCTGAAGCGCTTGAGAATGGTCTTAGCGGATTGAAAGGGCATCGCTCTGTGGGCGGATGCAGAGCTTCAATTTACAATGCGGTAGATATGGCTGCCGTGCAAAGTCTGGCAGATTTTATGCGGTCATTTGCCCGGAAGAACGGCTGAATTAGCTTCGGCGAAACGCTCTTTGGCGTCGCCAGCGGCGGCTTTGATGATTTTGGCGCTCGACGAGAGCGATCTTCGTAATAGCAATTGGCACAAATTAAGGCTCGTAGCGACGGCGGGTCATCGGTCCGGAGAGCTGGCGCCCGATGAGGAGTCGCTGAATTTTCAAACCAGAGAGGCATGGCAATTTGAATACTCTTGTAATTGTTGGCGGCCAATGGGGTGATGAAGGCAAAGGGAAAATAGTGGATCTGTTGACCAGCCGTGCAGAAGTGGTGGTGCGGTTTCAGGGGGGAGCAAACGCTGGTCATACTCTGAAGGTAGGCGGCGAGCAGATCATTGTTCATTTGATTCCATCAGGAATTCTCTATCCGGAAACACTTAATATCATTGGCAACGGCGTTGTAGTGGACCCGGCGGTGCTGCTGGAAGAGAAGGCGGCATTGCGATCGAAAAAGTACTTTACCAAAGATAAACAGCTAGTTGTATCTGACAGAGCGCATATGATAATGCCGTATCACAAAGTGATCGATCAATGCAGAGAAGAAGCGCTCGGGAAGGCCAAAATCGGCACCACTGGGCGTGGAATCGGTCCCGCGTACGAGGATAAAGCTGCCAGGACAGGAATCCGCGTAGGAGATCTATTACGACCTGAAACGTTGAGGAAAAGAGTTCATGCCGCGTTGCAGGAAAAGAATTTTCTCATTGAAAACCTCTTCAAGAAAGAACGCCTGAATCCTGACGAGATTGTTGAGCAGTATTTGGGATACGGAAAGAAAATGGCTCCGCACATCGCGGATACCGCTCTCGTCGTGCAGCAGAAAATAGCGGCCGGTAGCCGAGTGCTGTTCGAAGGGGCTCAGGGAACGCTTCTCGACATAGACCACGGAACTTATCCTTTTGTAACCTCGTCGAATGTGGTTGCAGGGAATGTCTGCTCCGGAGCGGGTGTGAGCCCCATATCCATAAAGAAAATATGGGGCGTATTAAAGGCTTATTCAACACGCGTAGGGTCCGGGGGGTTTCCGACTGAGTTGAACGATGAATTGGGAGACGAACTGAGAAGGATCGGGGGAGAGTACGGAGCGACTACGGGAAGACCTCGGAGGTGTGGTTGGTTGGACCTGGTGGTGGTCAATCATAGCATCGGCCTCAATGGGCTCGCGGGCATCGCGTTGACCAAACTGGACGTGCTGACCGGAATCTCGCCTCTGAAGATATGCACAGGGTACAAAATAGGAGGGAAAACCGTCCGTACCGTACCGTCTGACATTGACGATTTAGAAAATGCGACGCCCATTTACCGTGAGATGAAAGGGTGGGAGAAACCCATCGACGGGTGCCGCACGTTTGAAGATCTCCCGAAGAATGCCAGGGACTATGTGGAAACCGTCCAACATTTGACGGGCGTTCCGGTTACTCTTGTGTCCGTAGGCCCGTCAAGAGAACAAAGTATTTTGCGCGAGCCACCGTTTTAAACTCGCGGGTTCCATCCGACCGGCGACTCATCAGAGCGGTTTCGCCAGGATCTGTTTGACGCGCAAGTCGAAGAATCGGTCCGAAGGACGGGCTTCGATGATGGCCACCGTGTCAGCGCCCTTGCCGCTGCCGGCGACAGCTATAACATCAGCCGCTTCAGGTATCAAACCTGCATCACAGGCTTCTGCGACTATTTCCACCGAAACTTTGACGCCCTGGCCGAGTAGCCGTAAGGACTGGGCCACAATGTAAGCAGGATATACCCCCTGGTGCTTCTGCATTAGCGCGGCTTCTATGCCTCGGGTTAGAATCGTGCCTGTAAAGATTTTGACCCCGAGCGCATTGAGTTCTTTCCTGGTTTGTTCGGAACATTCGTCCGCATTGGCAGCCTGATAACCGACATTATGGGTGACTGCGACCAGATTTACATTTTGCCCCTGTAATTTCCTGGCAATAGCGAGGCCGGTGTCGCCGCTGGTAGTGGCCACCACCACGTGCGAAAATCCTTCCAGGACGGCCGCTTGCACAATTTCAACGCATCTCGAAGAGTTTGCTTTTCCAGGTTTTTCAAAGTATTCGACCGGTCTGATCATATTGCCTCCAAGTTTTTGCTGCCTAAAGCTTCGCAGCTGAGCTGACGTTGATGAGTGGGTCCGCAGGAGGATGAAACCAACTCATCCTCAAAAGGTTTTGAACATCCTTGGTATGTAAAATCGCCATATCGCTTCAATACATATATGCCGGACGGATGTTCGCGCAACCCCTTCGGTATCAGTTTCACGACCCTTAAGACTGGAAGACTTTCGAGAAGAAAGTTCACTAGGCAGGAATTGTGTTGGTTGATAGAAAGAGATCAAGAAACGAATTGGGGATTGCGCGGCAAAAACATAATATTTTACATCATCGCGCTCGGATGACCGGTCGCTTGGCAATCTCCTTGTTCTGGTTTGAAAGGACTTGCTCCAATGCTGCCGGGAGCGCGGGCAATAGATCGGCAATTGAAAATGCTGGTGTCGGATTTTTCAGAGCGCCCATGATACGATTTGCTTTGGCTGCAATTATTGCTGCTTGAGGGATGGGGAAACCGCCGGCGATCAACGCTGACACGACGCCGGTTAAGCTGTCTCCGGTTCCTCCTATTGGTTCCATATTTTCCACGCATGGTTCGGAGATTTCTTTGAGGATGCCGTCTTCGGTCACCACGAAATCGATTCTACCCTTTACCAGGAGGCAGCGCGCAGCATTTTCGTATTTGTATGCTCGCTCGATCAATTCCGGAACTCGTTCGTCTTCATGAAGCAGAAATCCCCTCGTGTAAAACGGGTGTGGCGCCATTTCATCCGCGAGAAATGCCATCTCACCGACGTCGGGGGTAAAAAGGTCATAAGAAGCTGCGAAGCCACTCATCTTTGCCACGTACATGTAACCCGCATCCGCGATTAAAACCGGCCTTTCTGAGAGATCGTCGAGCTTTATCAATATCCGGTTGTGCCAATCGATGTCAGGCAAAAGATAGTGAAAAGTTATTGTTTTTATTCCGTCATTGTCATTTAGAGTTCTGATCAGATGCTCATAAACTTGTGCGCTGCCGGCGCCTAGACCGATATCGCCGGCCAGTATTGCCCTTGGCGACCCCAAGCAGAGGGCTGTGGCTGTAGCGCAGGCGGCGGCCATTAATGCCGTGGTTCCCCTGACAACGGGAATGGTCTGGCCGCCAACACGCAATTCCCCGTTGACGAGTGCGCATTCGGCGTCAACAAGGGGAAAGTCCTCGTAGGGAACCGTTCCAACTATCATCCAGGACATCTGCGGTTCAATTCCTCATATGCCAACTGTAGAGCGTATCCGCATAAGGTACTGCCCAGGGTTCGAGGTTCAGGCGCGTCAGCCAAGTTTCTTCCTATCAACTGTTCCGCCAGGAAAGGGACATCGGGGCAACCGCCACCTGATATGTTCACGATACGACGCCCCTTTTTTTCAATCGTGATCTTCATATTGGCGGCTCGAACCATTAGATAATCTCCAAAATCCTTCACGTTAAAGAGATTTACGGGCTTCAGCAATAGATCATACAAAGGTAGGATCTGCAAAGGCTCTAATTTCGCTTCCTTCAGTACGCGCGATACCTTTAACTCCGAAATAATTGGAAATTCAATGGCCAGATCGCAACCAGTGCGTAATTCAGGCGGTGGGCCTTTCACGGAGACGTTCACTCCCGCGTCTTTTAGCAAGGACTCAGCTCTAATTACTTCGCTGGTATGTTCAAAGATTAGCAGGCCTAGTCCTGAAACCGGAGCCTTGCCTTGCCGATCGCTCACTCTGCCGTCGAAGATTTTCAGGAATTTATTGAGCAAACCCATTAGCGTTTCAAAAGGAGATGATACTCCTCATCCTCTTGTGTGATCTCCGATATTCCCCAGCCTTGTTTTGTAGCCGCCCGACTCACGTTTTCCCGGCTGACCTCGTTATCCACAAGCACCTCGATTTCGCCTGTTTCGAGTTCTTTCATTTTTGACAGAGCCATCAGTACCGGCTGCGGGCACGATAGTCCTCTTGCGTCAACTTTTTCCGACATGTCTATCTCCTCACGCTCCGACTCTTCTCAGATTCGTAAACCCGATATACAGACAAATTAGTAATGACACCACCACAGCGGCAATGCCGTAAGGTCCGATACCTGCCGGTGAGCTGGCAAGGCCAAAGTTATGAGCGAACGCGGCCCCTGCGATCATGCCAAAAACGAAAATCGCGGCGTCACCATCTCCTTCTCCGGACATGAACAATTGCCTGCCTGGGCAACCCCCGGCCAAGGCAAAGGCCAAACCAGCCACGAGCATGCCGGAGAAATTCCAGAAACTCTGAGTATGAGCCACCGGTTGGCCGGCAAATCCCGGATGGAATTGACCGACAATCAAATTAGTAACCCATGCCGCAACGAGAAGGGCCAGCAATCCTGAAAAAAGATGCCAGTGTTTGAACAGAATTAGGTCCCTGAGAGCCCCCATGGTGCAAAAACGACTGCGCTGCGCAACGAAGCCCACGAGCAGGCCAATGGCCAAAGACAGCGCCAGAGGGGCATACTGAGAACCGGGTCCTTTCAAGCTGTAAAATAGGACCCCGCTTTTGGCTTCATTCGGTATCGGGGAATAGATCAGCCGCAAGGCCAACAAGCCCAAAATCACCAGTGGCATAAGAAATCCGAGTCCGTAATTCTGCTTTCGAGGTACGCCCAAGGCTATACCCTTGCCGGAAGAATACTGTTCCAACGCCTACCCCGACGGCTAACCCCGCGAATCCGAAAAGGGCGTTCCCATCGCCTCCGGCAAGACGCAGCAGTGTTCTCCAGGGGCAGCCGAGAAACACCAAAGCCCCGATCATGGCGCACATGCCTAGTAGGAATCGAGCCATTGGAGCAGACCCTGATCTAGGCTTGAATTCTCCGAAGCTAAGGGCAGCGACCACCGCTCCAAGCACAAAGCCTAGAATCTCAGGCCTTAAATACTGAACTACTTCCGCCCTGTGCAGACCCAATCCTCCGGCGACATCTCGCTCGAAGCATGCCACGCATATACCCATGTTGCCGGGATTTCCCCATTTCTGGAGCAAAGCGGCGAGCACGCCTATAATAGCCCCAACAGCAATTATACCTCCCGAAGTTGCAAAGAAGTTTCTATTGGCTTCCAATCTATGCCTCCTGTTGGTTGTCGATCTGATCTACGAATCTTGAGCGCCCTCCGATTGACGATCATCGAGAAGCGGCGTGATGAACTGGCGTTTGAGCAAGTTATCTTTTGCCGAGTTTTGTAATGCCGATTCGCTCGTCCGTGGGTCTAGGGACTAAGAAATACATCGGAAATAATAATTCGTCAAGAAGTTGTTGCCTATTCCGTCTGTGTTGGCTCACAAGCAGTTTTCATCTCTCGGGGAATGGGTCCTTGGATTGGAATTTCTAGTAAAGGATCATTCGGCGAAAATCGAGCATTCGGAGAGGACAGCATGGCCGTCGCTGCCACGGGCGCTAGGGGGATGATCGGCGCGGGAGTTATCCGCTGAGGTTTTCAGCCCACGCTCAAGGCTGCCGCACCCCATTTTGTCTTGACAGGATGGCCGGACAACGATAGGAAAGAGAAATAACAGAAACAGGAAAGAACGATAGCTAATTTCGGCTTGGCTGAGCCGACGGCAATCTCAGAAAACAAAAGGGAGAGATGATGAGCAACGATTACAGACAAATGTGGAAAGAACTAGGCCTGGACCTCGCAGCGCACGACAATTTGCTGCAAGTGTTGGGACAGGCCTACAAAGACATCTTCTTCAGCCAGCCCGACCGGCCTCAGGGTATGGACTACTTCAACTTCGTTATAAGCCAAATACACGGCCTGAGGATCAAGGAACTCATAGACGGTAAGAAGGAGGGTCACAAGGTCATAGGCTCTTATTGCGTCTTTGTTCCGGAAGAAATCGTCCGAGCTGCGGATGCCACTATGGTAGGTTTGTGCTCGGGCGCTGAATTCGCCACGGACGAAGTGGAAAAACTCCTGCCGCGCAACACGTGCGCACTGATCAAGTCTGCGTTCGGGTTCAAGCTCGGTAAGGTCTGCCCTTACATCGAATCCTCCGACATGATCGTAGGGGAGAACACCTGCGACGGAAAGAAGAAATCCTACGAGGTTTTCGACACCCTGGTTCCCAATCTTTACGTAATGGACCTCCCGCAGACTAAATCAACCGAAGGCCGGGCCCTATTGAGAGCCGAATACGAAAAGTTCAAGACGGCCATAGAAGAACTGACCGGGGTAACGATCGATGCTCCTCGTCTCAAGAAAGGCATAGAGATAGTCAATAACAAGCGTAAGGCTATCCATAGACTTGCAACGCTGAGAAAGGCCGATCCGGTTCCCATTTCAGGTTTGGATGCGCTCTTGATCAATCAGGTGTTCTTCTACGACGATCCTATTCGCTTTACTAATTCAGTCAACAAGATTTGTGACGAGCTGGAAGTCAGGGTCCGCGAGGGAAAAGGCGTTCGACCGAAAGGAAGCCCCCGAATGCTCTTGTCCGGATGTCCCATGGCCGCGCCCAACTGGAAGCTGCCATGGGTAATCGAAACATCAGGGGCTGTGATCGTAGGGGAAGAATCTTGCGTGGGCGAGAGGGGCACTCGGAACTTGACCGATGGTTCGGGGGCAACAACGGATGAACTCATGGAATCCATTGTAGACAGGTATTTCAAAATCGACTGCGCTGTTTTCACGCCAAACCCCGACCGACTTGAGCACGTCAAGCAAATGTCCGGCGACTACAGGGCAGACGGGGTGATTCACTACGGTCTGCAATTCTGTCAGCCGTATCAGATAGAATCATTGCCAGTTGAAAAATCTCTTGAACAAACAGGTATCCCGACACTCAGGGTTGATACCGACTACAGCATGGAAGATGTTGAACAGATAAAGACACGCGTGGAAGCCTTTGTCGAGCGAATCAAAATGTCCGGGTGCAGCGCATGCCGTTGTTCATAGGCTGATAGCGGTTAGACGGGAGGGAGAAGCGGAGCAAGCGTACGCATGAGTTCCCTTGCTTCTTGCGGACCTGGAAAAGATGGTTTGGGCAACAAGACGATGCAGTGGTGTTAATCATGGCGGTTTGCGGAATAGATGTAGGGTCCAGGACGATCAAGGTTGTTGTCCTGGAAGCTGATACCAAGCGGATTTTGGAATTTCGGAAGGTCGAGACCACATACGCCCCTGTAGATCAGTGCCTGAAGATCCTGAACGGGTTGTCCGCCGAACGAACCGTTTCCACCGGGTACGGAAGAAAGCTTCTCCAGGGCCATATGGACAGCCAGAGTATCACGGAGATTCTTGCCCACGCCCTCGGGGCCAGGCACGAATTTCCTGCGTGCCGTTCGGTCCTGGACATCGGTGGACAAGATACTAAAGCGATCTCATTGGATTCCTCGGGACGTGTCGCGAAGTTCGAGATGAACGACCGCTGCGCGGCAGGAACAGGCAAGTTCCTCGAATTCATGGCTGCGAGCTTTCAGGTCCCGATCGAAAGATTTGGAGATTTCGCCTTGGAGGGGAAGCCGGGCCTTTCGATCAACAGTATGTGCACGGTCTTTGCCGAGTCAGAGGCGACATCCTTAATGGCGCGGGGACACAGACCGCAGGATATTGCGCTTGCTCTTCATCAGTCCGTGGTCAAACGTTCGATGTCCATGCTCAAAAGGGTTTCGGTCAATGGCCACGCTGGTCTTTTCCGGTGGGGTGGCGCGCAACCGCTGCATGACCAAACTCATAGAACAAGAGACGGCATCGCAAATTCTTGTGGCATCGGAGCCTGACATACTCGGAGCGCTGGGGGCTGCTCTCTACGCTGCCCAGGAAGAATTCTCCTAACTCGCTGGGCTTCGAAAAGTGAATCATGAACGAGATAGGCAAAATAAGGATGTTCCTTAGGCGACTATGACATCAAATTGACCTGATCCCCGGGAAGATACCTCCATACCAAGGCATCGCCGATGGGTCACATCAAGCCTGCCTATTTTATACACCCTTCTTGCACGAATCTTGTCCCACAAGAGGACTTTAAACTCTGTATGTGTTGGGATGCTGCGCTAGCTGAATCGGACAACAAGAGCTTCGAAATCAGCCGGCGTGTCAAGGTCGGAAAGAATCATGTCATCGGCTACTTCGATTTGAATCGACTGGTCTTCATGGTTCCTGAAGATAGCCCGAAGTCCTCCCTCTCCCGAATACGAGAGAATCTCATTTCGGTAGCGCGCGTCTACCAAAGGTGGGTGTCCTCTCCTTCCAAGAAACGTCGGAAAGACTATCTTGCCCTTTCCGCTGTAGTATGCCTCAAGCAGTTTCTTTATCGTCTGCGGACGGACCAGGGGGATATCTACGGGTAACATGAAAAAGGCATGGGAGTCCGGACTTAGCGCCCTGACTCCTGCTTGGACTGAGGAAAACATCCCTCGATCAAACTGTTCATTCATGACGGCTTGGGCTCCGCATTCATGAGCGATTGGAATCGTCTGACTCGCGCCGTGACCGACGACGACAATCACATCTTTGATTCCGGAGTCGCGGAATAGTCCTATGGCGCGCTCCAGAACTGTCTTGTCTCCAAGCTTGAGAATTGGCTTCAGGGCTCCCATGCGGCTGGAGTACCCAGCGGCTAGAATGATGGCAGAAATACTTCTCGTCACATACCGTCCCTTCCGAGAATATGGGAAACGAATAGCACCATAGAGGTTTAGCGCCAATACGTCAAATCGTAGCCGCGCCTCGAATGGCCGGTGCGGCAAACATCCGACATCTTCACACGCTCGCCGGAAGGGGCTTTATCACAGTCAACAATAAGACTATCGTCAGGCGCTATTTGACATATCGGGAAGAACGATGTAATATATGACCACTATGATCTCCCCAGGAGAAGCCCATTCATGAACCGCCCTAAGCTCGCATGCCCCAATTTCTATCCGGACGTCCTCAACCTCAAATCCTTCGCCCTTGATTACGGATTCCAAGGAATAGATTGGACCTTGCGGCCGGAAGACTTGCCGAAGAGTCCTTTGGAAGAAAGACGGTTAGTGAACTCCCTGTCAAGACTCGCTCCCCTCGAAGTTCGATTCCATCTCTTTTTTCCGGGCAACGAACTTGGCCACGCTGACGCCGACAAAGCCATGTCCGCCAAGCGCACTTTTTGCGCTGCGTTGGACTTGATCTCCAAAGTATCCGGGCGCTTCGCGACCTTGCACGTGGGCCTTGGCAGAGATTCGATGGAGGGAATCTCGTGGGAAGGCACTGTAGGCGGATTGAGAGAGGTTGCAGCCAAGGCTCGTCAAGCCGGAATTCGGGTGTGCTTGGAGAATCTGGTTAGAGGCTGGACCGGCAGACCGGATCTATATGAGAAGCTGATCCGCAAAACCGGGTGCTGGGGAACTTTGGACATAGGCCACGCGCGAGTGTGTCGATCGGTCACGGATAAGTCCCACGATGTCGAGGACTTTGCCCTTCCTCATCCTGAAAGGATTTTGAGCGCTCACGTCTATCACGAAGAGACAGCGGCCGGCCACGTCCCTCCTGGCGACTATACCGATCTTGTAGATAGGTTGCTTTTGCTCCAAAAGCTGCCTCTTTGCGACTGGTGGGTCCTGGAACTGCGAGACGAGACAGCTCTCTTGCAAACCCTCGATCACGTCAGGGAGTTCTTGAGCGAACGCATTGCTTGTCCGGCGGTTTGAGAAGCCGCCAGACCGCATGGGCGCTAACCAATCTGCAGATTGTTTTTCTTGACTAAACCAATCGGTCGTTCTTATACTACATCCTCCTACACGAGCATTAGCGCAATTTCAATAACTTAACTCTTCCAGCAGCCGCCTCCGGGATTATGAGGGGACCGGGGCCAAGTCCAAAATCAGCGGAAACGGGGGGAGTCCCATATGAGATCCCGAACCATTGAAGAACAAATCCTAACCGCAGATAACGCAGATGTCGCAGACAAGAAGAGATGCCTTTACTAAACTTGATGAAATTTAATTTATCTGTGTAATCTGTGCAATCTGCGGATAGCGGCTGCTTGGTCTTTTGCTGATCGCCTGCCTTTAATTGCTAAAATTCTGAATCAAACGACAACTTGGGGTTTACGGGATCGGGCAAGTCGCCCGAGGAAAGGAAGACTTACCTCAGAGTGCGCAGAGAACACGGAGAAGAAAAAATGGCTTCAATAAACTACATGAAATTTGGTTTCTCAGAGGCTACCCAGGCCTTTCATGCGGGCATAGCTGTGGTAAATGGTTTAGTGCATACCGAAATTTTTTGTGAAAATGTTCGGGTGCTTCTCGAGATCAGAAGCCGCGGGTACCCTGTAGCATCCGCGCTCTAGTAAATAGGAAAAGCTATGGAAGCAAACATTGTTCCTGCGAGACCTTCAAGAGTTACACTTGCTCTTTACATGCTGTACACGTGTCTGGGAATCTCAGTAATAGTAGTGCTCGTATCATGGGTCAGATTTGGACTTCCTGGCTGGGTCGGATACAAGCTAGTAGCATTCCTCATACAACTTGCAATGTTTCACTTTTGGGCTCCCATAGGGGTCATGATATATGGGAACCTCATCATTTTACCAGTAGCTGTTTGGCTCTATTTCATGATTGGAAAAGGGAAAAATTGGGCACGGATAACTCTCTTGATTTACGTTATCCTAGAAATTCTTTTTACTATAGGCTTGCTGGGATTTAGCTTTGTTATGCGTTATCATCTTGTTCATGCCCCAAGCCTGTCAGACTTCCTCATGCGGATCAGTCCGGAAATTCTTCAAGATGTTTTCCAAATTGTGGGCCTAACTTTATTGTTTGGACGAGCCTCCTCTGATTGGTTCAAGGCTATCAAAAACCGCAGTCAGCAAGCGAAAAACAGACCAAAAATGGGAATCCCCTTAATAGCAGTGGGTTTGCTGGCGCTGCTGGTTACAACTGTAGTGTTATATCTGGCAGGGCGATTGGACAAAGGAGACGCATTGACGGAGGCAATGCGTGCACGCGACATGAAACAAGTAGAGAAGCTTTTAGAAAAAGGAGCTGATGTCAACGCAAACGATAAGTATGGGGTTCCGCCATTGGTGCGGGCGGTCGGGCACCAGAAAATAGTGAAACTGCTTTTGGCCAACGGCGCGGAAATTAACGCACGCACTGAGGCCCCTTACGCTCCAGCTGGTCGGACAGCTTTGATGGAGGCCTCCTGGTGGGGCAATTACGATGTTGTGAAACTTCTTCTGGACAACGGATCTGACATCAATGCTAAGGATCAGAATGGCGAGACGGCATTGATGTTGGCTTCCTGGACGGGCAAGAGCGAAATTGCTCTTGGAGAAAAGAGCTAGCGTCAACGAAAGTGCGAATAATGGCTCGACGGCGCTGATGAAAGCGGCCACGCGTAATCATCTCGATGTCGCGAGACTGCTTCTGGAGAATGGAGCTGACATCAACGCGAAGGATGCGAAAGCCGAAACGGCACTGAGAAAGGCTCAGATGTCTGGCAGCCAAGATGTTGAAAAGTTGCTCCTGGACAGAGGAGCTGGGGCCATTAATCAAGATAATTAGGGCAGAAATAGTATCGGTGGATATGCGTATTCGATAGTCCAGCGCGGCCCTTTCCTATTCTGTATCACAAGCGAATGGTATGCTGCCGCGTCTGCAGACAGACTTGAAGGTGACGGACTGTTTTGGCGACAAGGAACATTGGGAAATCGTCGTCCGTAATTCAATTTTCTATCAATGGGGGGTCCACATGGCATCAAAAAGTCAAAACGGGTCACCCATTCGATCCGCTGCAGAGCCTTTTCCCAGTTCTCTGAAGAGAGCGGACCTCTTTATGAGAGCGGAGATTTCGGTGTCTTTCGGAAATCGGCCGCCCCTCTTCTTAGAAAAGAGGACTTTGCCTGCATACGCGACCTGAAAGAGACCCGCTGGAGGGCCCACAAGTTCAGTGGGCATAGCGAAAGTGTCTCTAAGTTCAGCCGCCAGACTGGCGGCACGTGATTTGTGCCTTCAGGGTCATGGTTCTGAGGATACCTCCGGGGTCGAAATGCAGTCGCGAATTGTTCTCGGTTGCAAGGGAAGGAGCAGGCGCGAATCAATTATAAAAAACTTGCCCGGTCACTCGGTTGAGCGTAGGATTCGCTGATTCCTCCACCTGGCGAAATGTTCACAATTGGGTGGCGGTTAGATCCCCTTCGATTGAGGAGGACCCGGATGAAGAAGATTTTGATACTTGTGACGCTGCTTTCGTTTGTTATTGCCGCGCCTTTTGCCGTGGCGCAAGAAAAGTCGAAAAAAGAGACGAAAAATTGCTGTCTCAAAACTGGTTGCAAAAAGATGTCCGAGGCAAAGTGCGCTAAGGCGGGCGGCGAGGTCGTGGCGGACTGCAAGGATTGTCGAGTGAACTGCCGTACGAAAGATGATTGCAAGAATATGACCATGGGTGAGTGCAAGCAAGCCAAGGGCAAGGTGGTAAAGGAATGTAAGCCGCCTAAAAAATCAAAACAAAAATGACGGTAAGGGTCAGGGGATTCAGGACGGCCTCAGAGGCCGTCCTCACCAGTTACCGATTGGCCTTCGCGTGTATCTTCAATAGTGGGAACTATCGTTAGATCGGGGGTTCAATTCAGCGCCTCTGACGAGCAGAAGCTTGGTCACCGTGGCGCAACCCGCTTTGGAAGCGACTAGGAGGGGGGTGTAGCCCTTGGAATTTCTGCCGTTTACTTCCACTCCCCCGTCAAGGAGCATTTCCACTATTTCAATTTGATCCGAAGCGCAAGCGCACAAAATCGCCGTATGCCCTTCGGCTGTCTCGGCATTTGGATCCGCCCCGTGCCTTAGCAATGTCTTGACCACATCAGCATGACCCCTGAAGCAGGCTATCATGATCGGGGTCCTACCGAGGGAGTCTCGGGAGTTGGGGTCTACTCCCGTTTGTAGGAGCAGACGAACAGCTTCCCTTTTTCCTGAAGACGCCGCCAGAAATAAAGGTGTTCGCCCGCGCGTGTCTCGAACTTCAGCATCGGCTCCGCTGGACAACAAAAGTTCCACAAGCGGAGCATTCCCCGATCGACACGCTAATAACAACGGCGTTCTGCCCGACTGATCCTTGGAATCCGGCTCTGCGCCGTTTTCAATAAGGAACTTGGCAACGTCCTCGTGGCCTTCGAAAATCGACCCAGGCAAGAGCGGTCCAGCCTATGCGGTCGCTGGAGTTTACTGGCGCGCCGTTCTTCAGTAGTAGCTCCACGAGTTCGCGATGGCCTTCGATGGAAGAGAGAATCAGGGCTGTACCGACCCACCCCGTCGCGAGTTTCAAGCCGAGCGCCGGCCTGAACAAGGAGTTCCGCAATTACCGGGTGATTACCTCGGCAAGCCTCGATCAGAGGAGTCTTCCCGAATTTGTCAGCCGTATTGACATCCGCTCCCTTGTTTAGGAGGAGCTTCACCACTTCGGTGTGGCCCCTAAAGGAGGCCCCTGTCAACGCAGTCCTGCCTCTATTGTTGCGCGCTTCAACATCAGCTCCATTTTCCAAAAGCAGAGCCAATACTTGGGTATGTCCGGCAAAGGAGGCGAAGAATAAGGCCGTTCCCGCAAAAATATCCTCTTTGGCGTCGATATCCACTCCGAGCGCAAGAAGGCGGCGGGCTTCCTCAAGATTTCCGGACCTGGCTGCTTCAATTAATTCAAAATCCATTGTTTCTCTCACCAATTAAACATTAAAATTAAATGTTCGCCGTGGCGAAAGCCGATGAGCTTGGCATTATTTGTTTCCTTTCCTCAGGAACGTTCCGGGGGTTTGATTTGTCCGAATCATTACAGGGTGACCCATTGCGCCGCGTAGCGGGAGCAGAGGGGCAGTGCAATAGTGAGTTAAGGCGCTCTCAGTCGTGCTCAAATCGTGTCTACGCGTCGGGTCTAGAATAAAGGCGTTAAAAATCCCGGAAAATCATGATCGCGGTAACTGGCCGGCCATTATATCAAAACAGTAGAGTTCGGACAAGATAGGTCTGTTCTGGCGTGAATGGATGAACCATTGCGCGAATGGACAGTAAGAGTCGTCCTGACGCAAAGTCCCGAGCTTTTTTAGCGAGAAGCTTTAACTCGGCTCGCAGCGTGCATGCCTAACGCGGTTACACATTCGCCACCTTCGGCGCAATTAGATAGACAACAATATTAAAGTTATGGTAACATTAGCAGCGATAGCTGTGCGCTATAAGGGAGCTTTTCTGATGACACCTAAATGGGCGGCAGTGATTCTCGGAGCGCTTATTCTCTTGATTCCGCAGGCGGAGGTGTCCGCGGATTCGGTTGAAGAACGCGTGGAAAAGGCTAAAATCGCTCAAATAGCGGGCGATTATACGAAAGCCGTGGAGGAATTGACCCGAGCGATCCGACTGGGTTCCAGCACTGCGGACCTACATTTGAGACGCGCGCTCTCGTATGAAAAGCTGGGCAATTATAGGGAAGCCATTAACGATTACGATAGGGCGATCCAATTGGATCCGCGTTCCGGAATGGCGTACAATAATCGAGGAAGCGTCTATTACCGTCTGGGGAAGTTTGATAAGGCCATAGCAGACTTGACGAAAGCAATCACGATGAATCCTTCGTATGGGCTGGCTTATTATAATAGAGGAAACGCATATCAAAGGAAGGGGGATTTCGACAGGGCAATTGCGGACTTTACGCGCGCCATCGATATTAATCCCGGTGACCCGGATACCTATAATAACCGCGGCTGGGCATTGCTGCAAAAAAATGACCCTGAAGCCTCGATATCAGACTTCAACCGGGCCCTTGAACTCGACCCCAGGTACGCTCTCGCGTATTACAACCGGGGAAGCGCTCGGTTGAAAAGCGGCGATCCGGATGGATCGATTGTGGATCTGAATAAAGCCATCGAATTGAACCCGGAATATTCGCTCGCCTATTTCCAGAGAGGAAACGCTCGCTTCAATAAGGATCAGTTGGAACAAGCCATTGAAGATTACAATCATGCAGTTGGGATTACCCCTAATCACGCGGACGTGTATAACAATCGCGGGTGGGCTTTTTTCAAAAAGGGAAATAACGCCTTGGCCCTGAGAGACATATCCAAAGCGATTTATTTGAATCCGGAACTCATGAGGGCTTACGTTAACAGAGGTTGGGTTCACAAAAGCATCGGAGAATACCCGAAAGCCATAGCGGATTTTTCTCGCGCATTGGAGCTCGATAACAAGAGCGCTGTCGCATATGCGTACCGTGGGTTGTGCTATCGTGAGACAAATCAGATCGACAAAGCCATGTCTGATCTCGAGCAGGCGGTGAATTTAGGTTTTCAAGAGCCGGAAGCGCTAATACAACTCGGCATATTGAAAGAAAAGGCCGGGGATTACGCCGCCGCAGTAAAGGTGTTCAAGACCCTGATTTCTCTCAAACAGGAAGATTCGGTGGCTCATCTCAATCTGGGTGTGGCCTTGGGAAAGAATGGACAAATCGGTGAAGCGATCAAGGAGTTCAACCGCAGCCTGGAACTTAATCCAAAGAATCGTGATGCTCTGCTTCACAGAGCGGTAGCCTTCGAATTTCTTGGGGACAGAAATAGGGCCAGAGAAGACCTTACGGCCGCTATGGCTATGCCGGAAATTAAAGAGGGGGGTGCAAAACTCAGAGAGCCCATCGTAATTTCTCGTCTGAAGGATATGCTTACTGCTAGATAAAGTTGTGTCAGATTTGTTCCGGGCATGTGTCAAAGAGCGTTGCATCCTACTTTGTTTTGCGAAGTTTGCAGGAATTAAGATCCTGATTTGTGCGCCAAAAGTTTAGTACATAAGTGTTCCATGAAGCAAAAAGTGAGCAATTATAGGACTCCGAGCGTCTACATTACAGTATGTGTGGCAGCGGCCCTGACAGTCACTGCTGTGACTATCATTTCCGCAGTTGGCCACCGCTCGAGAAAGCGCCCAGAGCGTGTATGCACAGGCAGTAGAAGCGCACTGGAAATGGGACTTGGACAAAGCAATTCAGCTCTATAACCGAGCTTTGACCCTGGACCCTGAGAATGTCAGGGCTTATTTCAATAGGGGCGTCGCTTTCAGGTCTAAAGGCGAGGAGGAGCGGGCATTACGGGATTTCGACAAGGCGATTGAAAAGGACCCGGAATTTGTGGACGCTATCTATGGCCGTGGCTTGATATACTTGCACAAGAAGAAATACGATCAGGCCTTAGAGGATATGAACAGCGTCATCAAACTTGACTCGAGCCATTCAGGCGCTTTTAGAGCAAGAGCTGAAGCGTCTATGGCGTTAGGCAATCTTGATGCGGCGGAAGAAGATCTCGCTACGGCGATTAAGCTTTATCCGATGGATACCGAGGCCTATTTTCTCCGCGGGGTGATGTACCAGAAGAAGAATGATCCGGAAAAGGCCCTCGTAGACCTGAATAAGGCGCTGGAGTTGAATCCCAAGCTCTCCGGGGCCTGGTGGAAACGAGGCAATCTTTTTTTCGCCCAAGGCAAGATAAAGGAAGCTATAGACGATTACGATCGCGCCATCGATCTTGAACCCAATAATCCGGAGATATTGAACAATCGTGGATGGGCAAGATTTACCGTCGGCAATTTGGCTGAGGCAGAGGCAGACTTGAACAGGGCCGTAGAATTGAACCCCAATTTCGCAGTGGCTCTCCGTAACCGCGCTGTGGTCAGTCAAAAAATGGATCGGAACGAGCTTGCGATCGAGGATTACACTCGCTTGATCGGCATAGAACCGTCGGATTTGGCTGCTTATGAGGCGAGAGGCAAGCTGCTTCTCCATTTAGGCAAGACCTCGGAGGCAGTCCGAGATTTTGACCGAGCGCTCGAAATTAGACCACAATATGCGCCGGTCGTTGCCTCGCGTGGCCAGGCGCTGGTGATGCTCGGGCGGAACAAAGAGGCCCTCAAGGACCTGAATGAAGCTCTCGCGGACGAGCCGCGTAACGTGCAGGCCTTGATTTACCGTGGAAAGGCTAATGAAAATCTCAAATTATACGACAAGGCGGCGGATGATTTCAGTGAGGCGTTAAAGTGCGCTGCGGGTTCGGCGACAGCCGAGATGTACTATGACTTGGGAAAGGTTCGGTTGCAGGCCGGGAAATTCAAACGGGCGATTGAAGTCTTTGACAAGGTAATACACATGCAGCCCGATCACGGTTTGGCTCATGCTAATCGCGGCGTGGCATACAAAAGCTTGGGCGAGTACAAACGCGCTGCGGTGGACTTCCAAAACGCGTTGTTGATTCTGAAGGATCCCAAACGTGTCTCTCAGGTGAAACGTCATCTTGAAGAGACGGAATCTCGCATCAAGGCCTCGGGCTTGGGCGATCCCCAATACGTTCTCGAACAAAGCCAACCAGCACAGGCCGAGTGGCCGGTGCAGAGCCCCTATTGGTAAGAACTGAAGCCAATGAACCTGGGGGGTTATTGCGATTGTGGTCGAGATGTGATGCGTTTGCATGTACACACATGATGCATTCTCTCGGAGTTTTATGGAGGTCAGATGATCATAGGTGTGCCTAAAGAGATCAAGGAATTTGAATATCGAGTGGGAGTAGTTCCTGCAGGGGTGCGCATACTGACAGAATACGGTCATAAAGTCTTGATTGAGAAAGGCGCGGGGGAAGGTTGCCGAATAGCCGACGAAGAATTCGTCGCCGCCGGGCGCTGTATTGATTGAGGGGAATGAGGAGATCTATCGCCAAGCCGAAATGGTAATGAAAGTGAAAGAACCTCTGGAAGAAGAGTATGATCTGATGCGAGAAAACCAAATTTTGTATTGTTATCTACATCTCGCCCCAGCTCCTCGCCTCACGGAAATTTTGTTGGAACGTAAAGTCGTGGCCATTGCATATGAGACTATACAACTGGATGACGGTTCGTTGCCCCTGTTGATTCCCATGAGTGAAGTGGCGGGGCGCATGGCGATTCAGGTCGGCGCGCATTTCTTGGAGAAGACCCAGGGGGGAAGAGGCGTGCTCCTGGGAGGGGTGCCGGGAGTGAGCCGTGGCCGGGTCACCATCATAGGAGCAGGCACTGTCGGTCGAGCGGCCGCGAAAATGGCCGTTGGTATGGAGGCGGAAGTTCATATAATTGATATCGATCAACGTCGTCTTGTTTACATGGACGATCTGTTCGGGAATCGAATAACCACGCTCATGTCGAACTACGATAATATTTCTTCTTCAGTTGTCAATTCACACCTTGTTATTGGGTCTGTCCTGATTCCGGGAGCAAGGGCGCCCAGGCTGGTTCCTCGCGACCTGGTCAAGGCTATGGAGCCCGGGGCCGTGATTGTGGACGTGGCTATCGATCAGGGCGGGTGTTTTGAGACTTCACGGCCGACTACGCACATAAATCCCACGTACATAACGGATGACGTGATCCACTACTGCGTTCCAAATATGCCCGGCGCAGTAGCCCGGACGTCTACTTATGCCTTAACCAATGTCACCCTTCCTTATGCTGTAAAATTAGCGAACGAAGGTCTGCAAAAGGCAGTTTCGGAGGATTCTCATCTTGCGCAAGGTATTAATATTTATAAGGGACATGTCACTCACCCAAAAGTCGCGCAGGCTTTAGGATACCAATACTCAGATCTGAGTGACGTTCTGTGACATTAAGGGGCTATTAGAAGTCCTTGGGGGACGGAGTGGCCCATCTCGGGCTTGTATGTCTAAGAGTGGCAGATGCGCCGGCCTTTGGAGCCTCCGCACTTGAGAGTTTCATTCTGACCGGGCTATTCCTCGCGTTTCCTGATCTTTATGCCTTTCACATCCTGAAGTTGGGCGCCTCTCATATTGGTGCCGCCGTGTTTGATTCCCGTAAAATCCGACGAAGTTATAAACGCCCAGGAAAAATTTGTTCCAGTGACATCAGCTCCTGTCAGGGAGATCTCGGTAATTTTAATGCCGCTCAGATTTGCGCGCGAGAGGTTGCATTGAGAGAGATTGGACCGGCTTAAGGTCATATTTTGGAGATCAGCGCTCTGAAAAGTCGGCCGACGAGGCGTCCGCGTCCGACATTTCGGATTCCGCGAGGCTCACTCGAACCAAGCGCGCTGAGCCAAGATTTGTTCCGGCTAACGTGGCTCGCTGCAAGTTGGCTTCTTCGAGATCGGCTCCGGTCATGATGGCTCCCGACAAGTCGGCTTTTTCCATAGCGGCTTGGCGCAAGTCAGCATTCTGCAGGTCTGCATTCGATAGATTGGCCTGTCCCATATTTGCCTTCTGACAAATCGCGCCTTTCATTTGAGCGTTGCTGAGATTTGTTCCGATAAGGACCGATTTCGAGAGCTGCGCCTGCCCCAAAAGCGCATTGGAAAGATTCGCCGTCGTCATGTCCGCTTCCGTCAGATCAGCCTGTGAAAAATCGCACCCCGAGGCCTCTATTCTTTGCATTTTGGCGCTCGCAAGCTTCGCATTGGCGAATACCGCTTTTTCCAGTTTGGCCCCGGCTAAGTTAGCGCTGCTCAGGTCTGCGTTCTTCAAAATGGCGCCGGAAAGGTCTGCCCCTTCCAGGTTGGCGTGAGTCAATTTTGCGCCGGACAAATTGCTGCCGGAGAGTTTGGCATAAGAGAGGTCGGCTCGTTCGAGGTTGGCCTCTGACAGGTCGGTTTTCTCGAGCTTGATCTGCGAGGCAATGCTCCAGGACATATCTGCTTTGGCAAAGAAATTGCCGCTGAGCTGGCCTTTGGAGAGATCCGATGAGGAAAGAACAGCGTTTGAGAAATTAGCCTTCGTGAACACCGCCTTAGTAAGTCGAGTCCCGGAGATAATGGCTCCGGAAAGATCGGTTGCAGAGAAAATGGTCCCGTCCATAACCGATTTTCTCAGGTCTGTTCCAACGAGGTGCGCCTCAGTGAAATCCGTTTCCGCGAGGGTAGTCCTGGAGAGGTTCGCCTTGGAAAGATCGGCTCGTGCCAATAGCGCTTTTCTGAGGCATGATCCCTCAAGATTGGCTCCGGACAGATCCGCTCCTGCAAAATCGCCTTCCGTAAGGTCTATTTCCGACAGGTCGGCTCCTGCTAGATCGGCCCCGTAGAATTTGACCTTGGTGGCCTTTTTAATTCCGAGCTTAGAAATCATCAGCCCGCCGACAGAACCGTCCGTCCCTGACTTGACAGCAGACTGCAGCAATTCCTTTAGGGATGCGGCCCTCCCTGAAAAGAGGATTTCCCCTGTTCTCTTATGCTTGATATCAAATTTAGGCAAATCGAGAGCGCTCCTGGACACAAAATAACGTGCATGATAACACAATTGGCAGAGAACGTTACCATTAAATTAGCGCAACCGGTAACCTCACGGTTATGAACACATCATCAATTTCATTGAATAAGACGGAAGAACATAGTATAAAAAAGGATTGTACAATCATGAGGAAGGAAGCGGAAATGGGAATCCTCGATCTCATAGGAAATACACCTCTGGTAAGAATCCGTAATGACAACGGCTCGGATAAGGTGCGCATCTTCGGGAAGTTGGAGGGAAATAATCCCGGCGGGTCCGTAAAAGACCGGATCGCGTATTACATGATCCAAAAGGCCGAAACCGATGGAATCCTGACGAAAGACAAAATCATTTTAGAGCCGACGTCCGGGAATACAGGAATCGGATTATCTATGGTCGCTGCTTGCAAAGGATACCGTTGTCTTTTGACATTGCCCGAATGCGTCAGCGTTGAAAGACGAAACACGCTCAGGGCCTACGGCGCGGACCTAGACATCACGCCACCCAACGAATCTACTGACGGAGCAATACGGCGGGCGCACGAAATCTATGATGCTGACCCGGAAACCTACTTTATGCCGAATCAATTTGTAAATTCCGCCAACGTCGAAGCTCATTACATGACTACGGGAGTGGAAATTCTGAGAGACACGGGCGGGGAAATAGATGTTTTTGTAGCCGGGATGGGTACCACAGGGACCCTTATGGGTGTTTCTCGGAGACTGAAAGAGCATAATCCGGCCATCGAGGTCGTGGGTATAGAACCGGTAGAAGGGCACACAATTCAAGGTCTCAAAAACATGACGGAATCTATGGTGCCCGAGATATATGACCCTCGCAAGATCGATCGGATTGTCCAGGTCAACGATAATCAAGCCTATGATACCACTCGGTGGCTCGCGTTGACCCAGGGAATATTCGTTGGTATGAGTTCAGGGGCGGCAGTTTACGGGGCCATGCAGGTCGCCAAAGACATCAGCGGCGGCACAATTGTTTGTATTTTACCTGATCGGGGTGACAGGTACCTTAGCACGACCCTTTTCAAATCCATTTGCGCCAAATGTCCCCCTTGATCCATATAGCGCTATCACAGCGATGGTCTAGCAGAGCGGCTTTTGCCGGAAAGCGCCGATCCTGCGCTGATAAGAGTTGTTTTGCCGTTGGACTTGCTGTCCGAGAGGTATTTAAAAGAACTCGTAGCAATCCCCAGGCGCGGGCGTGGACTGGTCCAGGAAGAAGACCTTCGAAGAGGTTTGATCCGGTAAGGAGAACTTTATAGTGTTTTTGGCGCCGAGCTTAAGGTGCTGCCCTGCGTTTATGAGCTGAAAAAGAATTAACCGGCCGTGCTGGTAGATCGGTTGGGCGTCAACCACAACGCCGTTGACAGTCCAGACGGGCCGAGGAATAAAAAACGTGTAAACAGGATAATTGCCGGTTGCCTCTAGGGTGGGGATGATAATACCGCCTGATGAACGGCATACTTTTACGGTATTGATTTTCCACTTGGTGGATGAAGAAGTACCATCAGCAGCTTTCAACGGGGAAAACCCGGTGAGAGCCACCAAGATCATTAGGCCGAGAAGGAAGACACGGACAGATGTCATCAGATCCGGATCTCCGCCCGCCGGTCCTTAAGTTAAAGGCTTTGTGGGACAATTTCATTGTAAAACAAGGTCGGCCCGCAAGGCTTGTGCCACGGGATTCCGTGACCGACGGCTATTTCCGTATATCTGAGATTTGTTAGAAACACAAGAGAAGAAATCACAGGAGATTGACGCGATATAGGGAAACGATTATCTTTAAGGCGATTTTATTAAGGAGTCTTCGGAGGTACTATTATGTCCGTGAGAATAGCGATTAATGGATTCGGCCGCATCGGCAGGAATGTGATGCGAACTGCGTTGGGGCGCAAAGAAGTTGAAGTAATAGCGATTAACGATAGAACTGATCCCAAATTGATGTCTTTCTTATTTAAGCATGATACGGTTCACGGGCCATATCCTGATGACGTTACCTTTGATCAAGATTCTATAGTTGTTGGAGGGAAGAAGGTTCGTGCTCTTGCAATCACCGATAATCTACTCAATCTCCCATGGTCGGAGCTGAAAGTCGATGTTGTCATGGAATGCACCGGAATTTTCAGAGAGCGGGATAAGGCTGGCAAACATATCGAGGCCGGCGCAAGGAAGGTCATCATTTCTGCTCCTGGGAAGAAAGTGGACGGTACTTTTGCTCTTGGGGTTAATGAGGAAACATATGATCCTATGAGTCATCACGTAATATCCAATGCTTCATGCACCACCAACTGCCTGGCCCCATTGGCGAAAGTCCTATTTGACGAATTTGGGATCGAAAAGGGTCTGATGACAACGGTTCATTCATATACAATGGATCAGAGTCTTCTTGATACGGTTCACAAGGATTACCGCAGGGCCAGGGCCGCTGCCGTAAATATGATACCTACCACTACAGGTGCTGCCACGGCGGTAGGGCTCGTTATTCCCGAATTAGCCGGTAAGTTGGACGGAATGGCGATTCGAGTTCCGACCCCAAATGTATCGTTCATGGATCTTACGGCGACCCTAAAGCGAGACACGACAGTGGAAGACGTGAATGCAGCGATGAAAAGAGCTGCCGAGGGTCGAATGAAGGGGATCCTGCAATATATGGATGAACCGCTGGTAAGCACGGATTTTGTGAACAGCACATATTCTGCTGTATTTGACGCGCTATCTACCATCGTGATCGACGGCAACATGGTGAAGGTTTGCGGTTGGTACGATAATGAATCAGGATATTCGGCGCGGATGGTGGACTTGGCTGTTTACGTTGGGGAGCGATTGGTTTGATGCGGCTGTGAACTTAGATTGAATCCATAAATCCTGAAATTTGATTCTAGTGGATTGAGAGGATTGGGATGGCGATCAAGAGCATTCGCGACATTGATATCAAAGGCAAGCGAGTATTCTTTCGTTTTGATTTCAATGTGCCTCTGGACGCATCCGGCGTCATAAAAGATGACACCCGAATTCGGAGAGCTTTACCGACGATCAACTACGCGATAGCTCAAGGGGCAAAATCGGTCCTCACGTCACATCTTGGCCGCCCAAAAGGAGAAAGAAAGCCTGAGATGAGTCTCAGACCGGTCGCCTTGCGCCTACAAGAACTGCTGGGTCGGGAGGTCCGATTTGTTGAAGATTGTATAGGATCACAGGTTAAGGAAGCAGTGGCCAGGATTCCTGATGGGGGCCTTCTACTCCTCGAAAATCTGAGATTCCACGCCGGCGAGACGAAGAATGATCCGGAATTTGCGAGTGAACTGGCTTCTATAACGGATGTATATGTGAACGACGCGTTCGGAACAGCCCATCGAGCCCATGCCTCGACAGTGGGAATCGCTGAACTGGTTAAGGAGAAGGCCGCGGGTTTGTTGCTGAAAGAAGAATTGGAAAATCTGGCCAAAGCGTTTTCGAATCCCTCACGGCCGGTGGTTGCTGTCTTCGGAGGCGCCAAGGTTTCGGACAAACTGAACGTCCTCACAAACATTCTCGACCGTATGGATGTGGTGCTTATTGGCGGGGGCATGGCCAACACATTTCTAAAAGCTGAGGGGGCTCCTATGGGGGCTTCAAAAGTCGAAGAAGACATGTTAGGGACTGCGTCCGAAATGCTGGCGTCAGGCAAGGCCGGGCAGTGCGAAGTGCGCTTGCCGGTGGATGTGCGTCGTGGCGGAAAACATGGACGAGGGCTCGCAGGTGAAAATCGTTGATATCAAGTCGGTTCCTACCGAGCAAATGGCTCTGGATATTGGCCCTCAAACTATTGAGCTGTTTAAACAAGAGGTTAAAAAGGCCAAAACTATAATTTGGAACGGTCCTATGGGAGTTTTCGAAATAGCTGCGTTTAGTCGCGGAACAATGGAGATCGCTAGGGCTGTGGCAGAATCCGCGGCGTTTTCCGTCGTAGGCGGAGGTGATACAATACGCGCTGTCCAGCAGGCGGGGGTGGCTGGGAAGATATCCTACATATCCACTGGCGGGGGGGCCTTTATGGAGTTTATGGAAGGCAAGACTCTGCCGGGTGTGGCTGCGCTGGAGAGCTGATCCTGGATACGTTCGGACCAATCTTGCCCTGGATCTATTGCTATAGGAAAATCAGAATATGAATGAGCGAACGCCAATTATTGCCGGCAATTGGAAAATGCATAAGACTCGAACGGAGACGCGAGGGTTGATGCGAGAGCTGGCTGAAGGTCTGCGAAGCAGCCCGACGGTCGCTGAAATAATTGTGGCTCCTCCTTTTGTTTGCATTGTTGACGCAATTGAAGAAGCGGGAGACGGCCCAATTTCAGTGAGCGGCCAAAATATGCATTGGGAAGACCACGGAGCATTTACCGGCGAGATTTCCGCTGCTATGCTGAAGGAAGCAGGTTGCAGTCATGTAATCATAGGTCATTCGGAGCGGCGACAGTTTTTCGGTGAAACTGACGAAACGGTGAATCTTAAGATAAAGGCCGCGATGAGAACCGATCTGGTACCGATTTTTTGCCTGGGTGAAAGCTTGACGGAACGTGAAGCAGGCCGTACTTTCGAGGTGGTGAAGACGCAGCTGGCGCGCGGACTCGATGGGATAGAAATATCGGATGTGTCGCGATTTGTGATCGCGTATGAACCTGTTTGGGCGATTGGGACCGGCCGGACTGCCAGCCCCGAGCAGGCGCAAGAGGTTCACGGATTCCTGCGGGCCGAATTGGCTTCCCTGGTAGGGCGGGAATGCGCAAGCGGGATCAGGATTCTTTACGGGGGCAGTGTGAAACCGGATAATACACGAAGCTCTTATGGCCTGCGACGATATTGACGGTTGCCTGGTAGGCGGCGCGTCTCTGAAATCCGGAGATTTCCTGGGCATCATTAGAGAAGCGGTCTAGGGCCGCGGAGGTAAAGGCAATAATGTTTACTACCGTTATTCTGGCAGTTCACATCTTGGTCTGCGTGGCGCTGATCATGATTATACTCCTACAGTCCGGTAAGGGGGCCGATATCGGCGCCGTATTCGGAGGAGGGTCAAGCAATACATTGTTCGGAAGCACCGGAGCGACTCCTTTCTTGAGCAAGTTGACCATCGGCGTCGCTGTGATGTTCATGGTGACCTCGATCATTCTCACCTATTTTTCCGGGAGGGTTGTGCCTAAGGAGCATTCGGTTATTGGTGACCAACCCGCGACCGAGGCGCCTCTGACCGCGCCGGTCCCGGGACAGTCTGAAACCGGCACGGCCGCGCCCGCCAAACCTGAGGGCGCTCCCGTGGAAAAAGCCACGCCTCCTACAAGCGCTGCCCCGTCAGCTCCTGCCACCAAGGCCGAACCGGCGCCAGGGGGAGCGCCTGCGCCACCTCCGGAAAGCACAGGGACTTCGAATAAGTAGATCGAGCTGGGTGCGGGTAACTCTCTGAAATAACAATACAAAGAAACCCAATGTTCCACGTGGAACGTTGGGTTTTATATTCGGATGACCAGAAGTCTTGCAGGAATAGGGAGAAGCCCTGCGAAGTGGACGGACCGCGGCAGGGGCGACTGGTCGCCCTTTTGGGCTGTCTCAGAATCGCCATAGCAGTTCTCGAGAGTTTTGCACCTGTAACGGACATGATCGGAGGGTAACGCAGAATGGTAGGACAGGCCTCCAGCCTGTCTATTAAGAATGACGGGCAAGATGCCCGTCGCCACCGCGGTGTAGGGGCGGGTTTGAAACCCGCCCTTGGTTGTGTTTGTCGAAAACGATTTTATGGGCCCGGCAGCAAGGCCAGTCCTACAATCGGTAGCGACCGGCGTCCCTGCCGGTCGATTTGGCTTAACTTCCCGGTCGCTTCCCCGACGCCAATATTGAAAGGCCTGTGAAAAAATTCTTGATTACTCTAAAGACCGACACCAACTCCTTTAGCGCTTCGATTTCCTCGTCAGTCAATTGATCCGCGACCTCTCCAACAGGGGCGGGCGCTTCAACAGGCGCAGGTCCAGCGGCAGGAGCTTTGACCGCTTCCGCAGGCTTCGCAGGTTTGGCGCCTTCAATCACGGGTTTAGGCGCTTCAGCTTTAACCGGCGCGGGTTTAGGGGCCGGGGCGGGGGCCGCTTTGGCCGGGGCGGCTTTTGCCTCGGCCGGGGCTGGAGCCGCGGCCAGGGACAAATCTACGCCCATGGACGCCAAGTCCGTCTCCACCATCACGTCGGATATATACTTGCGAACATGCGCAAGGGTCTTAGGATGTCTGAGTATCAGCACGTCCGAACCGGCTTGCAATGCGCTGATGGCTGTTATGGCCTCGAGGTTCACTCCGCGAATACCGGCCTCGCCGAGCTTCGGAGATTCTTTTGTCGGAAGTTTCGCTTCCTTGGTCTTCCAGACCTCTTCCGCTATGTTGCTTATGATCGGATACTGCAATTTGTCGTCATTCTGGGTCAATGCAGCCTGGCGTATCCGCTCCATAATCGAATAGCAATACTCCATCCCGTATCCCACAGACCCTGTGGTGGGATCTATTAATATCTTGTCGTTGGGAACTCCCAAATTCTCCAAGAGAATGTTCAATTGCTTGGCAAGGTTTATGTCGATGGGAGAGTTGGCCGACACTATGTGCTTATACGCTATGGCCGCTGCGCCAACCTGCTTGTAATTCCCTTCCGATACCGGACCGAGAACCACATTGTAACCGCTGCACGCTTCAGCCACTGCCTTGAGCACTTCAGTGTTCTTCTCGTCGTTGGCTGTCCCCCACACTATCAGAGGAACATCGATCGCTTCCGCCACCTTCTTGGCTACCTCGGCCGCATGCTCCGCTGACAGGTTCTTGCCATTCGGGTCTGTGCCGGCCAGCCAAAGGCAAACGATGTCAGCCTTGTACACTTCCACACACTTCTTTGCCCAGGCCACCGGATCCTTTATTACGTCCTTGAAAGGCTCCAGAGCTTCAGCAGCCCATTCTTCAGGAACTATGTCCAACACCTGAAGGGCCAACTTCGGAGCGTTAGGCGTCTTCCCCTCAAACGAGTAAAAACTGTAGCCGGTCTCACCGCCTACCACCACCTCTTTGCCCTGCTTACCTAACTTAACCTCACGTATCTTGCCTGTATACTTTACCTTCGGCAGTTCAGCCATAAAACACCTTCCTTGTGCAATTAGATGAGCGGTCGCGGCACGCGCCCGCCCTAAAATGTCAAATCGATTTAAGCGCGCGTACGTATACCAACCAGGAATGCCATCTGATTCCAACATAAATGTCGTGACGAACGCCCGCAAGCTTTTTCACAAATTTCGTTCCGGCCGATCAGCCCGATTTTTCCATCGACACATCTTCCTGGATCAAGAAATGATTTACAGCAGAGGACGGTGAGAAGCTCGCGAGTGTCATCGATAGAAGTGAAACGACAAAGCAATCCCAAAGAGATTGCTTTGCTAGGCATCAGAAGGTTCCATCATGAAAAGACGATACTTATTGACCTGGCCATTGTTTGTTGCGCCATTTTCCGGATGGGGATGGATGACTTTCATAAAGCAAATCGCCCCACATCTGACTCAAAACCGAAATTGCGCTTGCAGCCGCTCTCCGATTCCTATCGATCATCTTTATATCAATGACGTGCACGGCCATTCTCTTGCTCCTAAACGCATATTTTGACGGACATCAGAAAATTGATCAAATTTGTCCAATGCCTCCGGAAGCGGCCCACATCGTTCTAATACTCCGCCGCCGGAATTGCGGATTCCGAAACCTGTGGCGCTCACGCCGGGATGCTTTTGATAGATCCCGCTTGTCTCTGCGATCTCCGCGGTAAATTCTTCTCTCGTGGTGGGGGCTTCCATATCTTTCCTATGGTTGACAAATTACTGTCAGATACGTAATGATTCCCAAACAAAAGCAAATTATAAATCTAACAACGGGGCTTTCGCATGGAGCAGAGGGACCTTGAACTGATTGTAAAATGGAAGGACCGGGAACCCGAATTAAAGACGCTCTGGGAAGAGCACCTTGAATTCGAGGAGCAGCTCGATTCTTTTAACAAAAGACCCTACCTTTCGCCCACTGAAGAGATGGAAAGAAAGATGCTTCAAAAGAAAAAACTGAAGGGCAGGGATCAGATCGAACGGATTCTGGTCAAACTGCGAAAGAGCGAAACAGGATAAGGGATTTTGTCTTCCCGAACGCCTGTGTGACTGGAAGAAAAGTGAAAATAAGCGGAGCTCAGATTCTTCTACGCTCTCTAAAAGAGGAGCGAGTCGAAGTCATTTTCGGATACCCTGGTGGATCAGTCTTAGACATTTTCGATTCAATGGTGCGGCATTTCTCGGGTGATTTTAGGTTCATCCTCGCCCGACATGAGCAGGCAGCGGTGCATGCTGCGGACGGCTACGCTCGGGCCACGGGAAGGCCTGGAGTCTGTATCGTCACTTCCGGCCCGGGAGGCACAAATACCGTTACGGGACTTGCAACAGCTTACATGGATTCAATTCCCGTTGTCGTAGTTCACGGGCCAAGTGCCGACTCCGTTGATCGGAAACGATGCGTTCCAAGAGGCTGACATTGTCGGTATAACTCGGCCGTGCACCAAGCACAATTACTTGGTCAGTCGAATAGAAGATCTTGCCGCAACAATTAAAGAAGCGTTCATGATCGCGACTACCGGCCGGCCGGGCCCGGTTTTAGTGGACCTGCCGAAGGATGTCATGCAGGCCGAGAGCACATTTGAATATCCTAGCACTTTGAAGCTACCGTCCTATAAGACAACAATTAAGCCTCACATGCCATCGATCAAACGGGCCGCGGAACTGATGATGAAAGCGGAAAGGCCGGTAATTTATGCCGGTGGAGGGGTTATTTCCGCTGGCGCGCACAAAGAGCTTCGCACTTTGGCTGAAATGATGAGTTTCCCCGTGACCATGACGCTGATGGGGCTCGGCTGTTTTCCCGGAACGCATCCTTTGTCACTGGGAATGCTGGGTATGCATGGCACGTATAAGGCGAACATGGCCGTCGCGAATTCCGACCTGCTGTTGGCGGTAGGAGCTACGATTCGATGATAGAGTAACGGGAAAACTGGAAGAATTTGCTACCGGCGCAAAGATCATCCATCTGGACATTGATCCTACTTCCATTCAAAAGAACGTGGCAGTCGATATTCCCATCGTGGCTGACGCAAAGGACGGCCTGGCCAGGCTAATTGAAGTTCTGAAGAGTAAGGGCCAATCAGCGAAATCCGGCAAAAGGCTGAAAGATTGGCACGCGGCCCTTAACCGCTTGGAGAAGTGAACAGAGGCTAAGATTCGACAGGTCAACGGAGACAATCAAGCCCCAATACGTAGTGGAAAAGCTTTACGAAATCACCGCCGGAAAGGCGATCATCTCCACCGAAGTGGGCCAAAATCAGATGTGGGCCGCGCAATATTACCTCTTTGACCGTCCCAGGACATTTCTTTCCTCCGGGGGGACTCGGTACTATGGGTTACGGTTTCCCAGCGGCCATTGGGGCTCAAGTCGCGTTTCCGGACCAGGTGGTAATCGACATAGCCGGCGATGGATCAATTCAGATGAATATCCAGGAGCTGGCCACTGTCATCCAGTATAAGCTGCCGGTAAAAATAGCAATTCTGAACAATGGATATCTCGGAATGGTGCGCCAGTGGCAAGAGCGTTTTTACGATAATGTATATGCTCACACTGACATAATGGCTTCCCCCGATTTTGTTAAATTGGCGGAGGCATATGGCGCTACCGGCCTGCGCGCGCGAACAACCGCTGAGGTTGAGCCCACTATCAAGAAAGGGTTGCAAACCGACGGCCCCGTAATAATGGACTTCGTTGTGGAGCGAGAGGAGGGGGTCTATCCGATGGTGCCGTCCGGAAAGTCTATTAAGGAGATGATCTTAGTTTAAATGGAAGATCGCCGCGTTATTTCGGTCCTGGTCGAAAACAAGCCAGGGGTGCTGGCCCGAATCTCGGGAATGTTTTCAGGGAGAAGTTTTAATATTCATTCCCTGGCAGTGGCGCCGACGCTAGACCCGCAATATTCCCGAATGACAATCGTAACTGGCGGGAATGAGCAGATAATAGAGCAAATCATTAAGCAATTACGAAAACTCATCAATGTGGTCAAGGTTCAAGACCTTACCCGCGGGGACTACGTTGACCGGGAAATGATACTGATACGGGTCAAGGCCGCAGCTGCCGATCGGTCCCATGGTGCTAAGCGCTGCGGATATTTTTCGCGGCAAGGTTGTAGACGTCGCGCATGACAGCGTGACGGTGGAAGTCACCGGCGCCCAAAACAAAATTGACGCCTTTCTGCAGATTCTCGGCCCGATGGGCATAATAGAACTGATCCGCACTGGCATGGTGGCTATTCCAAGGGGCAAGAAAGAACCCAAATCCCAAAGGCAAGGCTTGATGATATCTCCCGTGGGTCATTATGAGCCGATAGCGAGGGAGGGCTATCCTTTCATAATCCCCCCCGCTTTGGTCGCTTTCGGATTCTGGTGGTACAGTTATCCTTGGATCTCTTTTCTGTTCCTGCTCATTTCTGTTGGAATAGCCTTATTTTTTCGTAACCCGGAGCGGGCAACTCCGGAGGACGTGGAGATTGCGCTGGCGCCCGCGGATGGCCGGGTCTGTACAAATTGAGCAAAACATTCAGTCACGAAATATTCCTGACCGAAGCCTCAAACGAATCAGCATCTTTATGTCTATCTTCGATGTTCACGTCAATCGTTGGCCTGTAAGCGGGGAGGTCCGCAAAATTACCCACGTCCCTGGCGGATTCGTTGACGCCCGCGATCCAGCCGCTTCTTTAACCAATGAACATAATTCGATTGTCCTGGATACAACCGATGGCCCGATAGAAGTGGTCCAGATAGCAGGAATGATCGCCCGAAGAATTGCTTGTTGGGTCCGGGAAGGCGATCAGGTTAGACAGGGGGAGCGTTTGGGCCTGATTAGATTTGGGTCGAGACTTGATGTCTATCTTCCGGAGAACTTCACCTTTACCGTAGATATAGGGATGAAGGTCAGCGCGGGCGTGACTATCATTGCTAAGAAAGTGGATTCTAGAGCCGATTGACGAGTTCTGGTCCGAATTTGCGATTTAGGACACTCCCATGAGTTTCGTCGCATCCACCGAAACGATACAGACAAAGACTGGCGGGCGAAATCAGATCGGCCTTTTGTCGGCCATGGCCATCGGAATTGGCGGAATGGTTGGGGCTGGTATCTTTTCGATCCTGGGGGTAGTCGCGGAGGCCGCAGGAACCGCGATGTGGGTCTCGTTCCTGGTTGGCGGCGCAGTGGCGCTGTTGTCCACTTATTCGTACGCCAAACTCGGCGCTCGCTATCCTTCAGCCGGGGGCGCAGTGGAGTTCCTGGTCAAGGGTTTCGGTGACGGGGTCATCACCGGGGGAATCAATCTCTACATGTGGATTGGATACGTGATTGCGTTGGCCCTATACGCTCAGGCGTTCGCAGGTTATTCCATGACATTCTTTCATCCCTATTCTTCCGCATGGCTCTCCAAAGCTATCGGAATAGGGATTGTATTGATTTTCACGGCCATAAATTTCATCGGCGCCAAAACAGTGGGCCAATCAGAAACGTTCATAGTCGCGGTCAAGTTGTGCATTCTTGGTCTTTTTGCAGCCTCGGGACTTTTTTTTGTGCAACCGGCGTACCTGGCGCCGGGCCTGTGGCCTGCGGCATCCGGGATATTCTTTGGGGCCGGAGTTCTATTTATCGGGTACGAGGGATTCGGCTTAATAACTAATGCCGCGGAGGACATGGAAAACCCTCGTGTTCTGCTGCCCAAGGCGCTCTATTTCAGTGTGGTCACAGTCATTCTCATATATATTGCCGTCTCTGTTGCAGTCATAGGGAACCTCAAGCTTGCGGAAATTGTCGCAGCCAAGGATTACGCACTGGCGGCAGCGGCAAAACCATTCCTCGGACAGTTCGGTTTCAGGTTGATCGCCATCGGAGCGCTGTTTTCCACCGCGTCTGCAATTAACGCTACTCTGTTCGGGGCCGCTAATGTAAGCTACATGGTCGCCCGGGACGGTGAGCTTCCAAAGGTCTTTTCACGGACCATCTGGCACGGAGGTACAGGGGGACTCTTAATCACGTCCGCCCTGGTGGTCATGTTCATACTATTCTTCGATCTGTCAGGCGTTGCGATGATGGGAAGCGGGGCTTTTCTTCTGATTTACGCGTGCGTGCACGCAGCTCATTTGAGATTAACATCTGAAACCCACGCAAAAGCATGGATAGTCCTCCTGTCTCTAGCGGCATGTCTGATTATGTTCGCGGTTCTTCTGGTATATATGTATCAAAATTCAAAGCCGGCTGTTTTAACTATGACCGCTTTAATCCCGATATGTCTGGTCGCTGAGTGGGCCTACCGAAAACTAACAGGCCGGATGATCAGCGCAAGGACCTGATTGAACAGAAATTATAGAGGACCGCCATTGCACGCGCCGCGTTATTCCTTCGTGGCGGATTTTAGGCAAAAAAGAGAGCTTGAACCGTACTTAAAGGGCCTGGACCGCTTACCATTTCGGCCGGTCCGTGATAAGATAACGCCAAACTTAGCCCCTTGTCTCGGGGATTTCAATGTCTTCCGTCCGCGACACTGATAGCGCTTTTATGGCGCCCCAGTCGGACTCAGCAATGCATTTCGAGGCATTAACAATGGCTAATCGACCGCGACGAAAGATAGTTTTCTTTAGAAGGCGCAAAGGGCTTCCTGGCGCCGATGGTTTTCCCGACAGGCCACCGAGAAAAAAAATCCGCATCGGAGAAATGAAGAAGGGGATATTCATTCTCCCGTCACTTCTTACGCTTACCAGCATATTTTTCAGCTTCTACGCTATTATCTGCGCAATAGACGGCCAGTTTATGATGTCCGGAGCCTTGATATTAATCGCCGCGTTCTTCGACGGCATCGACGGCAAAGTGGCGCGTTTAACAAAGACCACAACGAGATTCGGATTGGAACTGGACTCGCTTGCTGATGTCATTTCTTTTGGAGTGGCTCCTGCAATCCTGATGTACCTTTGGGCGTTGAGTCCTTACGGTCGCATAGGATGGATCTGCGCCTTCGTATTTGTTGCTTGCGGCGCCCTGAGGCTAGCGAGATTCAATATCCAATCGGGCGCCATAGACCCGAAGCGCTTCAGGGGGCTTCCAATACCGGCCGCTGCGGTGATGGTAGCCACCACGGTGCTTTTCTTTCATAAAATAGGGCTGAAACCGGTGGATTTCATGACGCCTCTTCTCATTGTGACCTATTTTATTTCAATCATGATGGTCAGCTCGATTAAATTTCACGCGTTTAAGGACCTCACACGGGTAAAACAGAATCCTTTCGGTTTCACAGTAGCGTTTGTCTTGCTCCTGGCTCTTATCGCAGCCTCGCCTCTAGTGGTCCCGTTCTTCATATCTGCGGCGTATCTCATATCCGGACCGATATTAACGTTAGCGCTCTACCTGCGTGACAAAAAAAAGGCTAAAGAAGTCACTCAGCCTGATGAAATTGTCGAGGTTAAACCCACCTGACCGTGCGTTACCGCAATGGCCTCTGTACGCGCTTCAGGGGGACTGGGCTGATTCGCTATGACGCACCTAGCCAATAGAAGTCCGGAGCAACAGAAATCTTGCCGATGATTGAAATCAGGCGCCAGCATAATTCTTCCACGTGATTGGAGTAACCATGGGCGAAAGAATTCTTATTTTTGATACGACCCTCAGGGATGGTGAGCAGTCTCCCGGCGCAACAATGAACCAACAGGAGAAGCTCCAGTTGGCGAGACAACTCGAAAAACTGGGAGTGGACATAATCGAAGCCGGTTTTCCGGCCAGCTCCGAAGGTGACAAAGAGGCTGTCAGCATTATCTCCAGAGAACTCAAGACTGCGCGAGTAGTCGGTTTGGCCCGAGCCGTTGCAGAAGATATCGAGGCGGTATGGCGCGCTGTTGAGAAAGGAAAGAATCCCGGCATTCACACTTTCATAGCTACCAGTAATATACACATGAAACACAAGCTGCAGATGAGCCCGGATGAGGTCATTCAGAGAACCGGCCAAGCAGTGCAACTGGCTCGGTCATTTTGTGACTGGGTAGAATTTTCATGCGAGGACGGCACGCGCAGTGACGTGGACTTCTTGACTCAAGTCATTCGGACCGCAATAAGCGCAGGCGCTGGCACAATCAACATTCCGGACACGGTCGGCTATTCCTATCCGGACGAGATTTCAGGGCTGCTGCGGGCCCTGAGAGAAAAAGTCCCGGAAATGGATAAGGTTATCATTTCAGTGCATTGTCACAATGACCTGGGGCTTGCGGTGGCTAATTCTTTGGCTGCTCTCTCCGCGGGCGCGCGACAGCTCGAATGTACCATAAATGGAATAGGAGAAAGGGCTGGCAATGCGGCCTTGGAAGAGGTCGCAATGATTCTGAAAACCAGGCGGAAATCATTCGATTTTGAAACGGGGATAGTTACGGAGCAAATCTTTCATACCAGTCGACTTGTGACATCCATAACCGGCATTCCTGTGCAGCCCAACAAGGCCATTGTCGGGGCTAATGCTTTTGCCCACGAATCGGGCATTCACCAGGACGGGCTAATCAAAGAGCGAACCACTTACGAGATAATAGACCCCAAATCGGTCGGTATTGGAAAGTCTTCCCTTGTTCTAGGCAAGCATTCAGGCCGACATGCGTTTCGAGACAGAATTTCAGCCTTGGGCTATCAGCTTACCGATGACGAAATCGCAAAGACTTTTAAGCGGTTCAAAGACTTAGCTGATCGAAAAAAGACAATTTTTGATGAAGACATCGAAGCAATAGTCGCAGAAGAGATTCTCAGAACAGCTGAGACTTACAAATTGCTTTCCGCTACCATTGTGTCCGGGTCCCACGTGGTTCCGACAGCCACGGTGACCATGGAAGTCGCCGGAAAAGAGCGCCATGGCGCGGAATTGGGAAACGGCCCGGTTGATGCGACATACAATACCATCCTGAAGCTCACAGGTCGGAAACCCAAGTTGTTACGTTTTGACATAAGCGCTATCACCGGTGGAACAGATGCTATGGGCGAGGTGACGATCCGTCTGGAGGAGCAAGGTAATCTTGCCGTGGGAAAAGGGACCCATGAGGACATTTTGGTGGCTGCTGCCAAGGCTATGGTGAACGCACTCAACAGGCTGGATTATTTGGCAAAACAGCCCAAGGCGTCCGTCAGACTTTGATAGAGGGGGACTGTCAACATTCTAAGTGTCACGCGCGCGTTTATCAGAAAACGTGCTATTTGCGGAAATTACAAAAAAATTATTGCACTAACGACCATCGTACTTCATAATGACACTGTATACCCATCGCCATCCCCGTTATCCCGGGAAAAGCAAGTCCCCTGGCAGACTGATGCCGATATAGATATAATCTCGAAAGAAGAGATGAGAGAGGAGTTTTTTATGGCCGACGAAAAATATCAGGAGAAGGAAAACTTTGACGGGCAGAAGGTGAAAATCCTAATTCCCACCTATGTCCAAGGTCCTGACGAGGACAAATATCAATGGCGAAAGAATATCGCTGAGGTAAATCTCGGGGAAAAAGCAGATCCAATTAAGAGATACCTCACAACGGCGGAAAGATATTTCTACTCCAAAGATTGGTTTGGAAGCGAAAAACGAAAGAACCCCGCCTAAGATTCAGGTTCATCACAACCGGTGACCTTAATCTTTGTTATCACCCGTTCGATTCATATCCGTTTTGAGGAAGGTGTTTTATGGCTGAACTGCCGAAGGTAAAGTATACAGGCAAGATACGTGAGGTTAAGTTAGGTAAGCAGGGCAAAGAGGTGGTGGTAGGCGGTGAGACCGGCTACAGTTTTTACTCGTTTGAGGGGAAGACGCCTAATGCTCCGAAGTTGGCCCTTCAGGTGTTGGACATAGTTCCTGAAGAATGGGCTGCTGAAGCTCTGGAGCCTTTCAAGGACGTAATAAAGGATCCGGTGGCCTGGGCAAAGAAGTGTGTGGAAGTGTACAAGGCTGACGTCGTTTGCCTTTGGCTCGCCGGCACAGACCCGAATGGCAAGAACCTGTCCGCGGAACATGCGGCCGAGGTGGCCAAGAAGGTAGCGGAAGCGATCGATGTTCCTCTGATAGTGTGGGGGACAGCCAACGACGAGAAGAACACTGAAGTGCTCAAGGCAGTGGCTGAAGCGTGCAGCGGTTATAATGTGGTTCTCGGTCCGGTATCGGAAGGGAATTACAAGCAGGTTGGCGCAGCGGCCATAGCGTATAAGCACATAGTGTCGGCCAACTCTCCCATCGACATAAACCTTGCCAAGCAATTGAACATTCTCTTGGAGAATTTGGGAGTTCCCAACGACAAGATATTAATAGATCCCACCACAGGGTCTGTGGGATACGGGATGGAATATTGCTATTCGATCATGGAGCGGATACGCCAGGCGGCATTGACCCAGAATGATGACAAATTGCAGTATCCGATCATAAGCAACATAGCGGAAGAGGTCTGGAAGACCAAGGAAGCGAAACTTCCGACAAAAGAATCTCCGAAGCTCGGCGAGGCCGGTATTCGCGGAGTGAACCTCGAGGCCATAACAGCCATCAGCGCGTTGCAAGCCGGTTCGGACGTGCTGATACTCAGACATCCTAAGACCCTTGCGCACGTTCGCAAGTATGTATCCGACGTGATGGTGGAGACGGACCTTGAGTCCATGGGCGTAGATTTGTCCCTGGCCGCGGCTCCCGCCCCTGCCGAAGCCAAAGCCGCGGAAGCAAAAGCGGCCCCGGCCAAAGCGGCCCCCGCTCCCGCGCCTAAACCCGCCCCCGTGAAGGCTCAAGAGGTCAAACCGGAGAAACCGGCCGAAATTGTTAAGCCACCTGTACAGGAACAACCAATACCTGAAATCAAAAAAGCTGCCGCAGCTGCCACACCGGCGCCGGCGAAAGAAGATGAGGAATCAATCATGGCACAATTGACCAAAGAAGACATTCAGGGCCTTAAGGAACTAGCAGGCGTCTTCAAAGCGGTAAAGAATCTGGCTTCAGGACTCGGAACGCTAGTTTCAGGTCAGGTTCCTGCCGGCGCGCCGGTTGCTCCTGCCGCCGCCGCTGAAGGCAGCGCCCGCAGCGTTCGCTCCGCCTCCGAAGAAGAAGGAACTGGCCCCCGCGGATTGGACGCAGCACACCATTGACCCCGTGACTCTTGAAGGACTGAAGATAGCCGACAGGGAGGGCTATTCTACTGCTTTCCATCGATCACGCGTAATGACCGCATGCCCCATCGGAAAGGGCGGTTCATGTTGCAAGATCTGCAATATGGGTCCCTGCCGTGTTCTTCCGCCCAAGGGCAAAACAGAAACACCGGAAGAGCGCCAGAAAAGGTGCGGCCTCTGCGGCGCCACCCCGGAAACGATCGCTGCCAGGAACTTCGCGCGAATGGTCGCAGCCGGCGCCGCAGCTCATAGTGATCATGGAAGGCATGTTGCGCATACCTTCTTGCACGCTGCCAAAGGCGAGTTGCCCGATTATCAAATCAAAGATATTCCGAAGCTTTTGGCTGTAGCTATGGATTTCGATATTCCCACTGAAGGTCGCGAAATCAAAGACATAGCCATCGAAGTCGGTGAAAAGGCATTGGCGCAATACGGCCAGCAAGACGGCGAGATAGCTCTATGTCAAAAGAGCGCCGCTCAAGCGGCAGGAAATATGGCGAAAAGAAGGCGTGGTCCCGACCGGCATTGATAGACCGGTCGTGGAAACCATGCATATGACCCATATGGGCGTGAATCAGGAAATGGAGCACATTATCCGATTAGTCCACTAAATGCGCTCTTGCCGACGGTTGGGGCGGGTCCATGATCGCCACCGACCTGTCGGACATTCTTTATGGAACGCCCGTGCCGATCCTCGGAAAAGTCAACCTCGGATGCATGAAAGAGGATACGGTAAACATTATCGTTCACGGTCATGAGCCGTCTCTGTCGGAAATCATTGTGCAGGCGGTCCAGGACCCGGAGATGGTAGCGTATGCGAAAAGCAAGGGCGCTAGCGGGCGGAATCAGCCTTGGCGGCATATGTTGCACCTCCAATGAAATACTGATGCGTCACGGCATACCTATCGCGGGCAATTACTTGCAGCAGGAAATTGCCGTAATTACCGGCGCACTGGAAGCCATAGTGGTTGACGTGCAGTGCGTTATGCAGGGTTTGGCTGATCTGGCCAAGTGCTTCCACACTCAGGTGGTCACCACCAGTCCCATAGCGAAAATGCAAGGCGCGTACAAACATTACGATTATGATGAACGAAAAGGCCTCGAAACAGCCAAACAGATCGTACGAGACGCTATAGATAACTTCCCCAATCGGGACAAAAACAAGGTGTCCATTCCCTCCGAGCAGCAGGACATGGTTGTAGGATTCAGCCACGAGACGATTAACTACCTGCTGGGAGGTATGTTCCGGGCCAGCTACAGACCGCTAAACGATAACATCATCAATGGTCGCATAAGGGGTATAGCTGGAATAGTGGGTTGTGGAAACGCTCGAATAAAGCATGACGACCTCCATGTAACTCTGGCAAAAGAACTCATCAAGAACGACGTGATAGTTCTCACAACAGGCTGTTCAGCCATAGCTCTCGGAAAACATGGTCTGCTTACGCCTGAGGCCGCCGCCAAGTACGCCGGACAAGGCCTTGCGGAAGTCTGCGAGACAGTTGGAATACCGCCGTGCCTACATATGGGTTCCTGCGTTGATAATTCCAGGATACTTATGGCTGCGACCGCAGTGGTAAGAGACGGTGGATTGGGTGACGACATTTCCGATATTCCGGCAGTAGGTGTGGCGCCTGAGTGGATGAGCGAGAAGGCGGTTTCCATCGGCCAGTACTTTGTGGCGTCAGGAGCCTACGTCCTGTTCGGCGTCGGGTTCCCCACTATTAATGAGGATGTCTGCACCAATTACCTCTTCAAAGATATCGAGAAGGTTTACGGAGGAAAGTGGGACTTTGTCGAGAAAGACCCGTACGAAATGGCTCGCAGATGTATCGCTCACATCGACTCCAAGAGAAAAGCCCTCGGCATTGATAAGGCCAGGGAGCGTGTGCTCATGGATATGGCCATGCGACGGGAAATAGCCGGGTAAATCAACATCAAGGACTTGACTAGGGAGGGTTTGCGCCTCCCCTGTCAGGTCTCAGAGTTTCCATAGGAGGAAATAAACCGTGTCGAAGATCATTGCAGCAAACGTCATTGCCGGCTCTCACAAGGTCTATGAAAAGGCCCGAAAAAAATATGAAAAGGCCGTCAAGAAATTCGGAAAAAAGAAAGAGGTGGGATTCCCCAACACCGGCTATTATCTGCCGGTAATCTATGGGATTCTCGGCTACCCGGTGAAGACCCTGGGCGACTGCGGAGTGATCCTGGATCGCGCTGAGGCGCTTCTTCCGCCGCCTGTAAGAGAAAACGTTCATCTGCCGTACTTGGGACCGGTACTGGACGCGGGAATGGCTTCTCTGTTTAATTACGAGATCTATGAGGCGATTCGTTACCTTGAGGATCCAAACTTCTACCTTCCAGCCGAGGACCCGACCGATGACAAACTTTGGCTGGGAGCCGCGGACGACATCATTCTGAGGAAAAGGGGCGTCGAGTTCGTGGACGGCACGGCCCCCGGTTTTGCGGCCATAGTCGGGTCCGCTCCTACCAAGGAGATCGCAGCCGAGATGGCGCTGGAACTCCAGAAGAAGAATCTTTACGTGTTTATGGCTGCAAACCACAATGGGACCAGCTTTTCGGAGCAGCTCCGGCAAGCGGGCGTGCAGGTCGGTTGGCCGACACGCTTGGTGCCCTTCGGGCCTGATATATCAGCGGCCATTTTTGCGCTTGGCTTTGCCACCCGCGCAGCGTTGAGTTTCGGCGGCATCGAGCCGGGCGATTTCCGGAAGGTCCTTGTATATAACAAAGACAGGGTTTTCGCGTTTGTGCTTGCCATGGGCGATGTTTCGGATGAATGGTATGCCGCGGCAGCCGGCGCCATCAACTACGGTTTCCCGACGATAGCGGACACGCCGATCCCGCAGATACTGCCTACAGGTGTCTGCACGTATGAGCACGTGGTTTCAAATATTCCTCACAAGGATATGGTTGCCAAAGCTATTGAAATCCGCGGCCTAAAAGTGACCGTTACCGAAGTCCCTGTTCCGGTGGCTTACGGTCCGGCTTTCGAAGGCGAACGTATCCGTGGCGAAGACATCTTCATGGAAGCAGGCGGCGGCAAAACCCTGGCTGTCGAACTTACCCTCATGAAAGACATGAATGAGGTCGAGGACGGGAAAGTCGAAGTCATCGGACCTGACCTGAAGGATATTGAGGCGGGCACTCGAATGCCGCTCGGTATCCTCGTCGAGGTCGCCGGCCGCAAAATGCAGTCGGACTTCGAGCCGATTCTGGAACGGCAGATCCACCACTTGATCAATTATGCGCAAGGCCTGATGCATATCGGACAGAGAGATATCGCCTGGGTCCGCATCGGCAAAGGCGCTGTTGAAAAGGGCTTCAGCCTTTCTCACATTAGGTTCAATACTTCATGCGAAATATCATCAGGACTTCGGATCGGTATTAGATAAGGTCCAGGTCAAGATATTCACCGAGCAGAAGAAGGTGGACGAGCTGCTGAAGAAAGCAAAAGAAACGTACACCGTCCGGGATGCGCGCGTTGAGGGCATGACTGATGAGGACGAGGCCGACTCTTTTACTCCTGCACATTGTGCCAGAGCTTTGCTCCGTCCCACGTTTGCGTGGTCACCCCGGAACGAACCGGACTTTGCGGAGCTTACAACTGGCTTGATTGTAAGGCATCGAACGAGATTAATCCCACCGGTCCCAACCAGCCCATTGAAAAAGGCAAAGTTATAGACGAGCGCCTCGGCCAATGGGAAGGTGTCAACGCGTTTGTGCAGCAGGCCTCCAGAGGTAAAGTGCAGAAGTACAACGCGTACTCGATCATGGAAGATCCCATGACCTCTTGTGGCTGCTTCGAATGCATCGCTGCGGTGCTTCCGGTCGCCAACGGAGTTATGACCGTAGATCGGGATTACAAAGGTCCCACTCCATGTGGCATGAAGTTCACGACTCTTGCAGGTAGCGCAGGTGGTGGAAACATCACGCCCGGTTTTGTAGGCCATAGCAAGCTTTACATAGGTTCCAAGAAGTTCGTGGCCGCCGAGGGCGGGATCTTGAGGCTCGTCTGGATGCCCAAGGCATTGAAAGAAATGCTTAAGGACAAGCTCAACAAACTCGGTGACGAACGTGGAGTATCAAAGCTAGCGGATAGGATAGCGGACGAAAGTGTGGGAGTGTCAGAAGACGAGATCTATCCGTTCCTCGAAAAAATGGAGCATCCGGCCCTGAAAATGGACTCAATTGTCGGATGATCTAGCACAGCGCTCAGCGCTATTCTTAGCATGACGCAAGGGGCTTCGTATCTCCCCGGAGCCCCTTGAATCTTGTTCATTTAAAGATAATACATTCATTCCTTGGGGCGCTGCCTCAAGGGGGAGGTTCTAATCTATGGCGCTTTCCGGAATTCAAATCTTCAAGATGATGCCGAAGAAGAATTGCGCAGAATGCGGAGTCCCCACTTGCCTGGCGTTCGCTATGAATCTGGCCGCGGGCAAAGCTGAGCTTTCTCAGTGCCCGTATGTCTCGGAAGAAGCGAAGGAGAAACTGGCCTCAGCAGCGGCTCCTCCTATCAGGACGGTCCAGATCGGAGCGGGCGACAATGTGGTGAAGACTGGGGGCGAAACGGTTCTCTACCGGCATGAGAAAACATTTAATAACCCTACTGCTCTCGGATGCTTGATTTCCATTTCCGAAGACGACGCTGCGGTGGACAGCAAGCTCAAGGCGTTCAAGACGTTGAGATATGAGCGGGTCGGATTGACGCTCAAACCGGACCTAATCGCGGTAAAGGACGGCGGTGACCCGGGGCGATTCGCCAAAATCGCCAAGAAGGCGTCAGATGCCGGCGCCGCGCTGGTCCTGATGAGCGACAACGTTGATTCGTTTAAGGCTGCCTTGGCGGAAGTCGGCAAGAACAAGCCGCTTATTTACGCGGCTACGCAATCAAATGCCGATGCTGTTTCCGCTCTTGCGAAGGAGTTCGATTGTCCGATTGCGGTAAAGGCCGATAAAGTGGGCGATTTGGCCAAGCTGAGCCACAGCCTGACGGAAAAAGGTTTCAAGGATATAGTGTTGGATTCAGGGGCCAGAAACGCTCTCGCAACTGTTCAGGGACAACATCCTGATTCGGCGTTTGGCTTTGGAAACTCTGTATCGGCCGTTGGGATTTCCCACCATCGTTTTTCCGTGCGAGATGGCGGACAATCCCATCGATGAGGTGCTCGTAGCGGGCACCTTTATTTCTAAGTACGGCGGAATAGCTATCCTGAGCGATCTCAGAGGCGAGACTCTCTTCCCGTTGTTGTTGCAGAGGCTGAATATTTTTACGGATCCTCAGCGTCCCATGACGACTGAACAAGGTATTTATCCGATCAACAACCCTGACGAGAAATCTCCGGTGCTAATCACAAGCAACTTCTCCCTTACCTATTTTATTGTTTCCGGCGAGGTTGAAAACAGCCGCGTGCCGTCGTGGCTCCTTGTGCTTAACACGGACGGTCTCTCGGTCTTGACCGGATGGGCCGCAGGCAAATTCGTTGCCGACAATATCGGCCCGTTTGTCAAGAAATCCGGAATTGACGACAAATCGAAGCTGAAGAAGCTGATAATTCCGGGCGCGGTCGCCATGATCAGTGGCGATCTGGAAGAAGAGATGCCGAAGGGTTGGAAAATTCTTGTTGGTCCGAGAGAAGGCGCTCATATTCCCGCCTTCCTGCGGCAGAATTTTGGAGGATAGCGATTCTTAGCTGAGTATAAGGCTTACTGGCAGAGACGAGATTCTTTGCCCCAACCGATCCTGACTGAAATTCCTTTATTACGGAGACGCGATTCCCTTTTGGATCTACATGCCGAAAGGGTATCGCGTTCCGCCGTTTTTGAGTCTTGGACGAAATCCGGTTTCCAACATTCTTTCGTTTGGATCTGTCTTTTTGGAATAATTGTCCCGGCTCCTTTCCATTTTTGACTGAAGAGTCAGGAAAATCTTTGACGTCAGCTTTCACTGTGCTAATAATCTTTTCCTGGGGCGGTGTTCACGGAGTCCCGGGATTGAATCAGGAGGTAACTTTTCATGATAAAGGCCGTGGCTGAGAATATCAATATAATGTCCAAGTATACGGGCGATGCCATACGCGAAAGAGATCCCAAGCCGATCCTCGAGTGGGCGGAGAAATTAACCCAAAGGGGCGCGGATGTGCTGGATCTCAATCTGGGGCCGGCCCGCAAGGGTGGACCTGAGATGATGCAATGGCTTGTCCAGACCGTGCAGCAGGCTACCGACCTGCCGCTTTTCCTGGACACCACCAATAGCGCAGCGATAGAAGCGGGTTTGGAGGTGTATAAGCCGAAAAACGGCGCGGCAATAATAAACTCGATAATGGCTACACCTGAGCGGATGGCGCTACAGATGCCGCTCGTAACCAAGTATAATTGTGAGATGGTTGGACTGATGTGGGGACCGCAGGGGATCCCGCGAGACGAGAACGAAAGGGCCGTTCTCTTGGATAGCATGATGACTCAAGCCGCGGAGCATGGGATCGGGTTGGAGCGCATTTGGTTCGACCCGATAGTGGTTCCCGTGTCGTCCCAGCAGCAAGAGCTTCAGGGCTGCACGACGTTCATGCAGTGGCTCCCGGACCTCGCTCCGGGATCGCAATCCACATGCGGCCTATCCAACTGTTCCAACGGGTCTCCCGACGAGCTGCGAGGAATACTGAATCAGGTTTACCTGTGCATCCTCAAGAAGTGCGGCATAACCTCCGCCATCCTGGACGGTTTTGATAACGATCTTATGAAAATCGCTCATGATGAGTCTATGGATCTCGAGAACCTGGTTGGTCGGGTTTTCGAGGGCGAGGAAGTCGACACTTCCGGAATGAGCAAGATCGAAGTCGATTACGTAAAGACAGCCAAAGTCTTACTAGGGCATTCATTATATTCGCATTCCTGGTTGGAACTCTAATTTCAGCGCGACCGTCTGCTGAAAACCGTCTCAGAATTGCGGACTGCGGTTTGCAATGTAGGGGCGCTTCGCGAACCGCCCCTACAAACAATGACCATGAAAGTGGGTTGTGAGACGGGCTTCCCTATTTCTCCTCGGCATTTCCAAGCTTTAAATTCCTGGTGGCCTTGTGCCACGATGTTTTCTCACGTGTTCTTCTCCCAAATTGATCGAACTGAGTCATTGCGCTCACTGAAATATAGAAATTCCGCCAAATTCCAATAGCCCATCTTGAGGCCGATTGCGGCCGATTTGTGCTTGGCAGACGCGATATTGGGAGGGGCATGTGATGCTCACGAAAGAGCCACGTATTTTCAGAATGATAAAAGCGATAGTTCTGACGCTGGGGCTCACGCTGCTGATTTCCTGTGGCATTTCGGAAGACAAGCAGAAGGAGCTGAATCAGGAACTACTTCAGGCCAGCAAAGAAGGGCGGCTGGAGGAAGTCACCCGGCTCCTGAATAGCGGGGCCAATGTTAACGCAAAAGGCGAGAAGGAAGACGTCACCCCTCTTATGGAAGCTGCCTGGGAAGGCCACGTGGAAGTGGTGAAACTGCTTCTGGACAAAGGCGCTGATGTGAATGCAAAGGAGAAAGACGGCGAGACGCCCCTCATGTGGGCCGCGGCGGGAGATCATACGGAGATCATGAAGCTCCTGCTGGACCGAGGCGCTGATATCAAAGCCAGAGCAAAGACGGGCGAAACAGCGCTCTTTGCCGCTGCGGACCGCGGTCGTTTGGCCGCACTGACCCTACTTCTGGAGAAGGGCGCTGATATTGGCGTAAAGAATGAGAAGGGCTTCACATCACTTATGGGCGCGGCTCAAAGAGGTCATCTGGAAATTGTAAAGTTTCTTCTGGGGAGAGGAGCGCACATTAATGAGAAGGCCAAGAACGGAGTGACACCTCTCTTTGCTGCTGCTTACGGGGATAACACCGAGACAGCCAGGTTACTTCTCGACAAAGGCGCGGACGTTAACGCACGGACGGACAATGACACTACTCCTCTCTTTTGGCCTGCATGGAATAATAATATGGAGATGGCAAAGCTTTTTCTGAAAAAAGGCGCTGACGTCAACGCCAGAGACAAGGAAGGCCGGACATCACTCATTGGCGCTTGCTTGAAGGGGCACGCAGAAATAGCGACGCTTCTCCTCGACAATGGCGCTGATATTAATGCAGAGACTAACGATCACCAGACGCCCTTCTGGCAGGCTGCCCAAAACGGTCACGCGGAACTCGTAAAATTGCTTCTGGATAGGGGTGTTGATGTCAACAGAGCGGGCGCAAGAGCCTTAGTAATGGCCGCGGGCAAGGGTCACGTGGGAGTGGTGAAGTTGCTTTTGGGGCAGGGGCGCTGATCCGAAAGGGGAAGGTCTTTTCGGTGCGCCACTCCTATTAGAGACCATTACTTTTGGCAAAATCGAAGTAGCGAAACTGCTTTTGGAGAAGGGCGCCGATGTTAATATGAAAGATCGCAGAGACCGGACAGCCTTGATGATAGCAGTTCAGGACGCGCGACCGGAAGGGATGTACTTGCCCCCCGGCCTTAAGGCGCCTTCCGGGCCTGAGAAGAACCAACTGGAAATGGCGGAGTTGCTTCTGGATAAGGGAGCCGAGGTCAATGCGAAAGACAAGGATGATCGGACAGCTCTGATGCTGGCTGCCGAAGACGGAAAGGCTGACGTGGTGAAACTTCTCCTGAACAGAGGGGCCAATGCTAATTCTCAAACACGGGACGGAATAACAGCTCTTATGCTGGCTGTCGGGAAAGGTCACTATGACGCGGTGAAAGCGCTCCTGGAACGGCAAGCTGATGTGAATGCCAAGGATAAGGACGGCCAGACGGCCCTAATGGAGGCCGCCTGGAAACGGCACTCGCAAATTGTGAAATTACTTATAGACAAAGGCGCTGAGGTTAACGCTAAGACGACCAAGGGCTGGACACCCTTGCACAGCGCTGCCGCTGGAGGTCATCCGGAGATAATCAAGCTCCTTTTGGATAAAGGAGCCGAGGTCAATGCTAAGACCGATAATGGCGAAACAGCTCTTCTGACCGCGAGGGATAACCACCACAAAGAACTCGAAGAACTGCTCAAAGCCCGCGGCGCGAAGGAATTCCAGGAACAGGAAGGTCCTCGACCAGTTGCCAGGCCCAAAGACCCAAGCGCTCTTCTCTTGACGCTCAGGGTAAAGTCCGACGAGCCCGTGACAGCAATAATGGATGCCATAAGCAAACGCGCAGCCGCACTGGGGGCATCCAAGGACGATGTGGTCCGTATAGACCCTAAAACCTTTTCTGTACGGCTGCCCGGCTACAAGGAAGACGCCAACAAGGCGGTGCGGATTATGGAGAAGCGAGCATTGTTGGAGTTCAAGCTCGTTGACAATAATGTCGCGCCCACCAAAGGAGGTGAGATTCCACCGGGTGACGAGGTCCTCTACAAGGTGGACCGAAACCCAAGGACCGGAGCGATTGTTCGAACACCTTATGTGATAGAAAAGCAGATTCTTATGACGGGTGATGTGCTCACCGACGCGAGAGTCCAGCCTGATCCAATGGAGCTAATGACGATCAGGATAGAATTCAATAGTGTGGGCGCTCGCGAGTTTGAACGAATCACCAGTGAGCATGTGAATGAGAGGCTAGCGATCATTCTGGACAACCGAGTGTATTCCGCACCAGTTATCAAGGACCGGATCTCAGGAGGATCGGCCATAATTATGGGTGTTTTCACCTCTGAAGAGGCCGAGGAGTTGGCTTTAGTGCTCAGATGTGGCCCCATTAGCGCCCCTGTGGAAGTCGTGAAATCCGAATGGCTGGAGCAGCCCTCCGGAAGCAGGTAGGACCTTGTATCAGGTGAGAAACGTACTGCGCCGGAGCCACGTAAGACGGGGTGACCGAAGGGAACTGCACCTGCTCGGGCTTCTTTCGCGATTGATGCGGTTCGTTTCACTCACCGCATCCTACAGTTCTTTTGAAGAAGGCTCCGGAGCCGACTGTTCTTTTTCAGCCTCAGGCGTGGGCATTTCAATATCAAAACCCGCGGTTAACGGGATCTTGAGTATGCGCTCCATCGCTGCCTCCACCGAAGGGGACTTCCGCATACCGGTCAGAAGACGAGGGCCTGCCGCGCCGACTGACTCGGAAAATACTTCGGCCCAATAAATGTTCACTCGAAATCTGGTGGTGGTATCCGGGTCTTTGGCCCACCGGGCGAACTGCTCATCGACCCCCTCTATGATGTTCCATGTGGTCTTCATTTTTTTGTCGAACAATTGGAGCGAGGCACGGTCGCTGCGGGGCGGTTTCGGGAGCCCTTGTCCGACATAGCAAAAGACAACGGTCGAACCGTATTTGCGAACGCCAAATAGTCTGCGCGTCACGTCAGCCAATTGCAGGCCCACTATTACCAATCCCAATGCAAATGCTACTTCCAACAGGTAATCGAGCAGATAAACCCGCAGGAATTCAGTGTGTGGGACAGCGTCAGTGATGAGCCGGAAGTTTATCAGCCTGGTAAAGCCGGCAGTCAATAGTAAGAAGAAGATCGGCAAACAAACGTACGCGGCAGGTCTCGCCCAATAGCGAACCGGTTCCGGATAGTTCTCGATCAGGGTTCCTCGTATCCGAGGATTTGTCTCGTGCTGTAATCTTACGGGCGTCCTGTGCGGAAACGGTCTGGCCGTTAGTAGCCTGCATCCTTCTTCCAGCAGAGCGAAGAACAGGTGCGGGTCTCCCGTCCCTACAACTGAAAATGTTTCCGAGGTTCGAGCAAACTCTTGTCGCCGGAAAGGTACCAGACTCACTCCAATAAGAATGTATGCAAGCATCATGAATAACAAAAGGAAGTATAGAGGCTTGGCAGAGGGTATCACTAAGCTGATCTTGAACTGAAGATATCGAGCAATCAGCGGAGGGGCCGCATTCAGAAGATAGAAAACCAGAGCGATGAGAACACCAGCGAAAACGAGCTTACCACAGTATCGCAACAAAACGGACAATAGCTCATACGCTATCGGGCTGACCAAGCGGGCCCGTGGCCACAACGCGGCCAAGGCGCGAATCACGGATGATTGCTGATGCTGCGCCTGCGAAACCCTTAGGGATTCGGCCACCGCGTCCGGATCTTTGAAGACCCCGGGGAGTGGTTTATTCCTCCAGGATCCGAACGCTTCTCCAAGGCCGGCGCCGGCCCATAATATCCCTACCAAAATTGCGCAGATGGACGCGATTATGCTGATGAATGCCCCGGACAAAAATGGCAAGGCAGTGAGTATCCGCTGACCCGTATAATCCTGCATAGAAAGCGGAAAATTTGGAGCAAACAAGACCCATAGGGCTTTTAGCCTTAGAAAGCCCTCCCTGGCTACGAACAGGCCCGCCAAGAGGAAAAGCAACCCTACCAGGGCCTCGCCATTTTTCAGGAAAGCCAATCGTCGTTCTATGTCTTCTCTGATGACCATAGAATACTTCATGCCCGGTCAATTTAATTTGTGTCAAGAGAAAAGGTTCATGTTGCCAGCTGAAGCGACTTCTGTTACCTTTCTGTTTACAAGCCCGACCCATTTTCCTGGCAGGCTAATTAGCTTAAATCATGATGAAAAAGCCTCAACCGAGGCCGCGTCCGATTCATCATGGGAGCAAATCATGAGCATGATGAGGACACTTTTGCTTCTCTTTAGCGGCCTATTATTGAGTGTGCTTCTGCCCCCACTTTACGCTCAACAAGACAAAGCTCAAAAGCCTCCCGCGGTTGACAAGGCGGTAGTTAACAAGGCGGCGGCCCCCCTGGTCGGGGTATGGGAGATAATCCAAACCAAAGAACCAGGTAAGCCATACAGGAGCAGCTATAAAGGTCATCCTTTCGTTTCCAGAGGACCTAACGCGTTTACATTGATTATGGAATACCACAATGACGGCACGTTTCGCAGAATCGCTCGTGTCGGCGACAAGGATGAAGTCCAGGAGGGCAAGTGGAAATTGGCGGGTAACGAGTTGCGGCACAGTCGTAACGGCTCCCATGAGGAAGAAGTCATGTATGTGCGCTTTGACGGCCCCAACCAATACACTTCTACGGAAGTCTATGAAGGAACGCCCGATCCCGGACTATTCGCACAGTTTAAGAGGCTTGAGTAATACCAGCGCCAGGCGCATGTGGCTATCTGAATGATAGGCCACCGGGCGCACGCTGCCATTAATCCCCGTCACAGTCAATTTAATATCGAGTAAAATTGCCGCTTTCTTCAAGTTCCGGCGTGAAGCAACAGAACTGTGGCGGAGAGCCCAAAGATGACATTGGGTCCCCACGCAGAGGCTACGGCCGGAATGTACGCTCCATGACCAAGCGCAATAAAGAGACTATGAACTATCCAGTAGGAAAAAGCGATTATTAGGGACATGGCCAATCCCACGGCCACGCCGCCCCCTCTCGGGCTAACTTTGATAGCAAAGGGGACACTCAATGCGGCCATGATAAGACATGCAAGAGGAAACGCTATCTTATCGTGCCAATCGACCAAATAGCGCGTGGGCGTCGTGTCCTTCTTGAGTTAGCTTATCAATGTAAGCTCCCAATTGAAGCAGATTCATCTCTTTGGCCACTGTTTCCACACGTTCAAAATCTTTCAACGGTTTGTTGAATTCGCCGGATGTGGATGGCAGGTTTTCTACCTGAAAGCCGCCGCTAGGTGTTCGCACGATTTTATTAACCCCGTACAACAACCATTCATTGTTCCACCACCGCGCTTTGTCGGCAAAGACACGTTCCACGAAATTGTAATTGTCGTCCCACTTAATGATGGACACACGATCCAGTATTTGTTTGGATTTATCGAACTTTTGAATGTGAACTATGGAATCCGGGGTCCGCATCCATATTTCGTCGCTCTTAAAATAAGTTGTGTCCGGTTTTCCGGCTATTTCGACGTTTTGGATGTACTCGCTGTATCGGTTTGACCAGGGAATGAAAGTCTCATTAGCGACGAGCATGAGCAGACTCGCCGAAAGGCCGACAAGCGCCACCGGCTTGGCGATGCTGAGCGCGTCAATCCCGTTAGCCTGCATGGCAATAATTTCCGAATGTCGCGCGAGGATCAGGAGTGAGAGCATACCACCCATGAGTATTCCCAGAGGGATTGCAAAAAACAAATATCCGGGAATCTTTACTAAAAAGTATTTGAGCATCAGCCATCCGGAAGGATTGTATTCGAAATAGTATTTGATTTTGTCAGTTAGCTCGACCAACAGAGATACCAGTATGAAGCCTAACACACAGATAGCGAAAACTTTTAGAAGTTCAGTGGTGATGTAACGGTCTATGATTCTCAACACACAAACCTTTCGGATAGGCTCCAGCTAATATAGACCAATTACTTACGAGCTTCCAATAGCCACTGGTTTTCCAGCAGGTACCTGACGGTCCGTCGAATTCCTTCTTCTATACTGATTTGAGGCTGAAATCCGGTTTCCTGAATTCTGGATATATCCAGCAGAACGAAGGGGCTGTCGCCGAGCCAACCTCTCGGTCCGCCGGTGAACCGGTAGGCCACGTCTCGGAGGCCCATTTCTTCACAGACCAGGTTGGCAAGATCTTTGACGTTCATGAATTCGACATGGCCTAGGTTAAGAACGTTCTTGCGGCCTTTTAAATTTTCCATGGCGCTGAAAATACCTCGGATGCCATCCGCTACGTGTAGATAAGATTTCCGCTGTTCTCCGTCACCCAGGATCTCGAGTTCTTTAGGATTCCTCATCAATTTTTGCACGAAGTCTCGAACAACACCATGTGAGTATCGTTCTCCAATCCATGAGACAAAACGGAAGCACCAGCTCCTTATGCCGAAATATTCGCCGTAAGCCTGTATCATGGCTTCCGCTGCTAGTTTTGAAGCGCCATATAACGATGTCTGGATAAGGGACTGATCTTCCGGTGTGGGAAATCGATCCGGTTCACCATAGACTGTGGCTGAGCTTGTAAAAACGATTTCTTTGACAGATTGAGCCCTCATGGCTTCCAACACGCTATGAGATCCCAAAATGTTCTGCTCGACATCTATAGTGGTATTGCGCACGCCCCCTCTGACGTCAGCGTTGGCCGCAAGATGAAAAACCGTAGAGACACCCCCCAATGCCGATTTGAGCTTTGCCAAGTCTAAGATGTCCCCTTCAATAATCGTTACCCGGCCTGTCTTCAACGCCGGATCGAGGTGTCGTCTGAATCCAGTAGAAAAATTGTCATAAACTATGACATCCTGGCCCCGGCGAACCAATTCATCCACCAAGTGACTGCCAATGAACCCTGCCCCGCCTGTAACGAGCGATGTCATGATTACTCTTCCGCATCTCAAAAAAAGGAAGCTGCGATTGGGAAACTCAGCTCATGTGTTTTCGGCCGGTGATATTACCGGAGAGATCTTACGTGGCAAACTAGCGGTTTCTTCAATTTTGTCAACAATGTATAAAGGGCGTCTGCGAATTTCCTCGTAAGCCCTGACCAGATATTCCCCTATGATTCCCATGGAAGTTACCACAATACCCGATAACAGCAGACCTAATATACCCAATGCTATGAAGGGCGCCAGATGAGAGAATCCACGGAAAATTGAACATAGGAGCCAAATAAGGGCTGTTCCGCCGCCGAGAAGCAGCAATATTAGACCAAGAGCTAAAATAGTTCGAACGGGAATTCTTGAAAACGGCACTATTCCATCGAGAGCAATGTTGAAGGCGCCGGCCAGTGGGATTTGGGTCCTGCCCACGAAACGAGGCTCTCTATAATATGGGATTATTGCGGTGCGGAACCCCGCCGAAGCCACAATCCCTCGCAGGAACCCGTGACGTTCTCTGAAGCGGCAGACTTCACGAACCACCCGGGCATCCATGAGCCTAAAATCGCCAGTGTTTTTTGGCACTTCTACTTCCGCGATTTTTCCCAGGAGCCAATAAAATATATCCGCGGCCATCAGATAAAAGAAAATTCTCCCCCTTCCTTGAAACACGCTGAGGGATGACCACTTCGAATCCTTGTCGCCATTTTTCGATCATCTGCTCGATAAGTTCCGGAGGGTCCTGCAAGTCCGCATCAATTATTATGCAAGCATCCCCTTGACAATGGTCCAAACCTGCCAACACAGACAAAGGTTTGCCTATCCTGCGGGAGAATATTACGAGTCGAATCGGATAATTGGCATCCATAAGCTCCCGTATTTTCTGCTGTGTTCGATCCGGACTCGGGTCCAATGCAAAAACCAGTTCCCACGAACATTCCGCACGATTCAAGACAGCGGCAAGTCTTTCCACCAAAGGTTGAACGTTGTTTTCCTCATTATAAAGAGGGATGACTATACTTATTAATGGCGTGTCGTTGAGTTTTCTATCTTGGATTTGTCTGTCATGGAAATCTGTGCTTTAGCGCATTCGGAAGCCGTATATTTGTGTTCGGAGCCGCCCTATGAAATTCAAAGCGCAAGAAATGGCAGAGGAACGGAACAGGACCTTGTGTAACAGAACGCCTGTTCGGGTTCAAGAAAAATGAAGGGCTATGCCTATTAGGACTTCATTCCCTTTCCTTTTCGGCCTTTTTGCCTTATAATGCCACAATAGGAGCCGGGACGCCTAAAGTCTCAAACTATGAACATTTTGTGAGCGCCTAACCGAAAAAGCCGGTCCTCGGTAGGGTTGAGGCGTATTGAAGTGGCAGAGGAACAATGACGAGTATACAGGTTGAAGATCTGAGCGACGTGAAGAAAAAAGTCACGTTTGAGGTGCCGCAAGAGCGAGTTCTCGAGGTAGTTGGCGCACAGTACAATGACCTCAGAAAAAATGCCCAAGTCAAAGGATTCAGAAGGGGTAAAGTTCCCCTGAACATACTTCGCAACTACTTCAAGGATAAAGTGCAGGGCGATGCCGCCAAGCAACTGATCGAAGAGACCTTTAAGCCCGGATTGGATGAGCGGCGCATCACGTTGGTATCGGTTCTGAGCATAGATCCCGAGGCGGTTGAAGAAGGCAAGCCATTCAAATACACAGCGGAAATAGAGGTTCCTCCGCAAATCGAGGTGAAGGACTACAACGGCTTAAAGCTCAAAAAGTATGTCCGGTCCGTAACCGATGAGCAAGTTGACGAACGGCTTCAGAACTTGCGGCAACGCAATTCCAGCCTTAGCCCCATTCCTGAATCCAGGGGAGTTGCCACGGGCGATCACCTGGTAGTGGATATCAAGGCTGAGACCGACGGTGAGCCCCTTCGTGAACTCACAGTCACAGATTATCATTTGGAATTAGGCAGAAACTTCTATCTCCCTGATTTTGATTCAATGTTCGAGGGGCTTCGGCCTGATGAAGACAAGCGATTCACAAAAACGATTCCTGAAGACTTCCCGAGAAAGAATCTCCGAGGAAAGACGGCCACATTTGAAGTCCATTTGAAAGAAGCAAAAGAGCGGATTTTGCCCGAATTGGATGATGATTTTGCCAAGGACCTCGAATTTGACACTCTTGATGCGCTAAAGCAGGAGATCAGGCAAGACATCCGGAAGATGTTGGACCTTCAAACGAAGAGAGAGCTTGAAGAGCAGATTGTCGATGCGCTGATCGAGAAGAATGAATTTGAAGTCCCGGAATCAATGGTGGACCAACAGATTGATAATATTATGAATCGATCTATGCAGAACCTGGCGGCTCAGGGAATAGATCCCCGGAGGCTTCCAGCTCCGACTGATGCGCAGCGGGAACGGGTTCGGCCCGGCGCGGAGCGCACTGTGAAGGCAGCCTTGATCCTTAAGGCTATAAGTGAGAAGGCAGAGATTGAGGCCTCCGAAGAAGAAGTGCAGGCTGAAATCGAAGAGAAGGCCAAACAGATGGGGGTCTCTTCGGATTACTTGAAAGACCAGCTCGAAAAGAACAATATGTTGGAAGACGTTCGTGCGCAGGTGCTCGAAGACAAGACATACAAACTAATCCAAGAACAAGCGGAGATTTCTGAACAGGAGCCGCCGTCTGAAGAACAGGCTCCGGGAAAAAAGTCTGAGGAAGAATAAACCAAAATGCTTGTGCCAATAGTGGTTGAACAAACAAGTCGAGGCGAGAGGTCTTACGATATTTATTCGAGGCTTCTTAAAGAGCGAATAATTTTTCTAGGAACTCCTGTAGACGATTACGTAGCAAACCTTGTAATAGCCCAGTTGCTATTTCTCGAGAGTGAAGAGCCTGACAAAGATATAAATTTTTACATTAATTCTCCGGGCGGAATGGTTACTTCAGGTCTGGCCATTTACGACACGATGCAGTACATTAAACCTGATGTGCAAACTCTCTGTATCGGGCAGGCCGCAAGTATGGGGGCCCTTTTATTGGCCGCGGGCGCCAAGGGCAAGCGCTTTGCGCTCCCACACGCCCGTATTTTAATACATCAGCCGATGGGCGGTTTTCAGGGGCAGGCTACTGATATCGAAATTCATGCCAGGGAAATTCTACGAATGAAACATGAGCTTAACGAAATTCTTGCGAAACATACGGAACAGTCCTTGGAACGTATAGCCGCTGACACGGAAAGAGATTATTTTATGAGCGGTGAGGAGTCATCGAAGTACGGTATTGTCGATAAGGTGATCTCTCGCAGAGATTTGCCCTAGGAGGAATTAATGGCGGGAAGAAAAGGCAATTTCTCATCACTTTATTGTTCTTTTTGCGGAAAGAGCCAGGATGAGGTGCGCAAGCTTATAGCGGGTCCCACCGTTTACATCTGTGATGAGTGCATCGAACTTTGTAACGAGATTATAGCGGAAGAATATGAAAAAGAAGAAATGGGGCGGTCACGATCAAAGGTGCCGACTCCCGGAGAAATAAGGAAGTCTCTGGATGAGTACGTCGTGGGACAGGAGTTGGCAAAGAAAATCCTATCCGTGGCTGTGCACAATCATTATAAGAGAATTGATTCCAAGCCTGACATTGACGGAGTCGAGCTTCAGAAGAGCAACATTTTGCTTATGGGTCCGACGGGATCAGGCAAAACACTGCTTGCCCAAACTCTTGCTCGTATACTCAATGTCCCGTTTGCGATAGCTGACGCCACGACCCTCACCGAAGCCGGATACGTAGGCGAGGACGTTGAGAACATTATTCTTATGCTCCTCCAGAACGCGGATTATGATATCGCCCGGGCGTCTCGTGGCATCGTATATATCGATGAGATTGATAAGATTTCGCGTAAGACTGGAGAACCCGAGCATCACCAGGGACGTTTCAGGTGAAGGAGTTCAACAGGCTCTTTTGAAAATAGTCGAAGGGACAATGGCCAACGTTCCTCCCAAAGGCGGCCGCAAACATCCGCAACAAGAATTCTTGCAGGTAGATACAACCAATATCTTGTTCATATGCGGCGGGGCCTTCGTTGGTCTGGATCGAATCATTCATCAACGATTGAATATGAAGTCCATGGGATTTAATGCCCAAATCGGCGGACCCAAGAGTGACGCGGCGGATAATATTCTCCAATTTGTGCAGCCGGAAGACCTAATTCATTACGGATTGATACCGGAATTTGTCGGCCGGCTTCCGGTAAACGCCACCCTCCATGAATTGGACGAAGATAGCCCTCGTGCGCATATTGCTCGAACCGAAAAACGCACTGGTGAAACAATTCAAGAAACTATTCGGTTTCGAGCGCGTGAAACTGAGATTCACAGATGAGGCGCTTCGAGCTGTAGCATTTGAGGCGCTTCAAAGGAAGACGGGCGCCAGAGGACTTAGGTCCATATTAGAGCAGAGCATGCTCGACATAATGTATGAATTGCCGGAATACAAGAATCTTCAGGAAGTTATCGTGAATGAAGAGGTCATTCACAAGAACGCGCCGTGTATCCTCGTTTTTGAAAAAGAGGCTGAATCAGCCTCCTGATCCGGGAAGTTACCTCGTCCGTCAGTTTGGGGAATTAATCCTCCGGAATCACCAATAATAAGAAACTCGCGAGTCGAATTCGGTCCTTGGTTTAGTCGCCGAGGACCGGATTTCCCCGCCTTAAACGCTTGAGAGGAATTTGAGATGTTCTTCACAAAGAAGGAAGATCTTCCTTCCGACGTAATAGTGTCTCTGCCTTTGCTTCCATTAAGAGATATTGTGGTATTTCCGCATATGGTTGTGCCTCTGTTTGTAGGTCGCGACCGATCTATTAGGGCGCTTGAAGCTGCCATGAAGGTCGACAAGACGATCTTTCTGGCCTCTCAGAGAAATGCGCAACAGACAACACCTCAGGAAGAGGAGATTTTCACCACAGGGACTGTTGGCCAGATAATTCAGATGCTCAAACTGCCGGACAATACCATAAAGGTGTTCGTGGAAGGTAGGGAACGAGGCCGCATTCTGAGATTCCTCGAAAATGATCGGTTTTTTCAGGTTGAGGCGGTCCAGCTGAAGGATGAGATAAAAGAAAGAGAAATAGAAATACAAGCCCTCGTGCGCGGACTCAAGGCGGTATTTGAGAATTATCTAACTCACAATAAGAAGATTGCGCAAGAATTTGTGTCCTCTGTCCGGGCCATGACGGATCCTTCTCGGCTTACAGATACCATAGCCGGCCAGCTCAATCTCAAGATGGATGACAAACAGTACTTACTCGAACGCACGTCCCTTAAGGATCGCATCGAGCGACTGCTGGAATTGATGCAGAGTGAAATAGAAATCGCTGAGATTGAAAAGAAGATCCGAGAGCGCGTAAAGAAGCAGATGGAGAAGAGTCAGAAAGAGTATTATTTAAACGAGCAAATGCGCGCCATTCAAAAGGAAATGGGCGAAAAGGACGACTTCAAGAGTGAAATAGCCGATCTTGAAGAACAGGTGACCAAGAAGAACCTTCCTCCTGAAGCAGCGGCCAAAGTCCGCAAAGAGATTCGAAAACTCAAAATGATGTCGCCCATGTCCGCGGAGGCGACTGTGGTGCGCAATTATGTCGATTGGTTCCTGGTTCTGCCTTGGTCCAACGGTTCCCAAACAGACCTGAATATTGCCGACGCTCAACGAATTCTTGATGAGGACCATTACGGCCTGAAGGAAGTTAAGACACGCATCATAGAATACTTGGCTGTACAGAAACTCGTGGGTAAGACCAAGGGCCCCATCCTTTGCCTCGTCGGCCCTCCCGGTGTGGGGAAGACCTCTCTGGCGAAATCCGTTGCCAGGGCGACCGGCAGGGAATTCGTACGCATTTCTCTTGGGGGAGTGCGAGATGAAGCGGAAATCAGGGGCCATCGCAGGACCTATATAGGTGCGCTTCCAGGTAAAATCATTCAGAGCATGAAAAAAGTCCAGACAATTAACCCGGTAATGCTGCTGGATGAAGTAGACAAGATGAGCATGGACTTCCGCGGTGATCCTTCGGCGGCTTTGCTGGAAGTCCTGGATCCGGAGCAAAATCACACTTTTAACGATCATTATTTGGACATAGATTATGATCTTTCTCAGGTAATGTTCATCACTACGGCAAATACCTTGCATGGCATCCCTGCGCCCCTCCAAGATCGGATGGAGATAATCCGTCTGCCTGGGTACACCGAGCTGGAAAAATTGAAAATAGCGGAACGCTTCCTCGTCTCCAAGCAGATCACAGCCAATGGGCTGGTGAATGAACAAATTGAGCTTACCAGGAAGGCGATTCTTCGCATGATTCGCCGTTACACCCGAGAAGCCGGTGTTCGTGATTTGGAGAGGCAAATCTCCAAAGTGTTTCGCAAGGTAGCTCGCCAGGTGCTTAGCGGCCAAATCCCGTCGCACATGGAAATAGACAATAAACATATCGGCAAATATTTGGGAGTGCCCAAATTCCGCCATGGAGTGAAAGAAGAAACAGGAAAAGGTCGGAGTGGCCACGGGATTGGCGTGGACCGAGGTGGGCGGTGAGCTGCTAATAGTTGAAGTAGCCTTGATGTCCGGTTCCGGCAAGCTGACCGTGACGGGGAAACTCGGTGAAGTAATGCAGGAATCTGCGCAAGCGGCCATGAGCTATGTTCGCTCCCGCGCGTGGGGTTTGGGGTTGAAAGGCGATTTTTACAATAAAATTGATACCCACATACATGTTCCTGAAGGCGCAACCCCGAAGGATGGTCCTTCAGCCGGCATAACCATAACTGCCGCGATCGTTTCCGCTCTCACCAAGAAGCCCTTTCCGAACGATCTTGCCATGACCGGTGAAATAACGCTGCGAGGACGAGTGCTGCCCATTGGAGGACTGAAAGAAAAACTCTTGGCCGCCAAACGAGGACTGGTTGCACGAGTTTTGATTCCGAAAGAAAACGAAAAGGACCTCAAGGAAGTGCCCAGGAAAATCAGGAAGGGACTGGAAATAATTCCTGTGGAACATATGGACGAGGTTTTGAGAATAGTTTTCCCGGAAATGGATCAAGCGGTGTTTCCTGAGGAACCGCTTCAGATGGAGACCTCTTTTCACCTCAAACAGTAGGATTGGTTAGAGAGGGGGGCGCAGATGAAAGACAAGATTAAGTTGTTCCAGGGCGATATCACCGCTATCGACGTCGATGCCATAGTTAATGCCGCGAATAATTCTTTACTGGGGGGGGGTGGAGTTGATGGAGCGATCCACCGGGCGGCAGGGCCGGAACTAGTGGCCGAGTGCCGAGGCCTCGGCGGCTGTCCCACCGGCGACGCCAAAATTACTAAGGGCTACAGACTAAAGGCTCGGCACGTGATTCATACGGTGGGCCCGATTTACCGAGGCGGAAAATCAGGAGAGCCAAAGCTGCTTGAGAGCTGCTACACCAAGTGCTTCGAGGTGGCTCACAAGAACAACCTCAAATCCATCGCTTTTCCCTCAATTAGTACTGGCGCTTACGGTTATCCGATTGAAGACGCCTCTAAGATCGCTCTGAAAACCACGCTGGCCCAGCTCAAGAGGTTCCCGGAAATAGAACAGGCTGTATTTGTTCTTTTCTCGAAAAAGGACTTGGAGGTCTATGAGAAGAATCTTAAGGCGTTATGACCTGACAGCCAATACCATAGCCTTCGACACTCGGGCGTTTTCCTTAATTGCCAGTCCCTCGATGCCAACGCTGAGAAGAACCTGGATGCCGTCGTCTGGGCTTTCAATCACGACTGGCGAGTGCGATCCTCCGGCAGCCAAGAGCCTGCTATGAGGAAAGATCACGATGACTCCATGATTTTTTAGATCAATTTTCTCGTTGAATTTCATCACATAATTGCCCGGCCCGAGTTTCCACCACCCGTAAGGTTCCTCAGTAGACTTCTTTTCCGGTTCAAGCAAAGTTGTGGATGCTTCTTGAAATTCGCTGCCGCCGAAATCCAACGCCCCGCCGGAATCTACTTTCCGGATTTCCTTTACAGTGAGATCGACCGAAAAGGCGCCTTGCTGTTTTTTCGCGGATATCAATTCCGAAGTCAGAGCGACTATCTCTTCTCCGGTCATGAGCTGAAACATACAGTAGCCTCCCCCAGTCGAACGAAATTGCATTTCGAATCAAAGCAGAATGCTTGTGGGATTCACGCAATAATGCTGTCCCGAATTTCAATTACTTCCCGTGCCGCTGCGACAGGATCTGCGGCAGCGAAAAATCGTCGATCCGACAATAGCTGCGGATTTTGGACCTACGATATTCGCCCATTCGCGGAACTGCTCTTCCAAACCGCGGCCAAGCCGGTCTTGTCGTCCGAATCCCGGGCACCAAATCGGCCGCTGAGTTATGGACCTGTAGCGCCGCAGATCATCCGGCCGGGTAGCCGGTCCGATGTACCCGTCCACTTCCAATGCCTCACCCAAGAGCAGAATAGCTTCGGTAACATCATTGCAAGATATCGAATCAGGAAGTGGAAGACTCAAGCCGGTTTCACGGGTGGATTGGATCACCTCTTCGCGATTCACCGGCCTAGAGAAGAACAGACCGGCTCCCGCGTGGCTCATGAGCGGCAGGAGAAGGACCGCTATCCCCGCCGCTCGCGCGGAGTCTATAGCCTCAGCGACCGACGCAGGACCCGGAAAACCGTGAACCGTCACATGCGTTGCGCCGGTATTACCTATTGCCTTAATGATCTTGGCATTGGTTCCATCCCACGATTGCTTTCCACGGAACCCGATATCCGCAATTTTGAGATCCACCAGGATAGGTTTCTCTCCAATAAGATCCCGCACCTGCCTCAGAATATCCGATCCGGCTTCAAGCAATGTCGCTGCGGCAACCTTGATCCCATCCAAGATGCCGCCGACTTGCCTGACCAAGGAAATCACTTCGCCGGCAGAAGGCGCATCAGCCGCTAGTATGACCGCATATTCGCGCATATAATTCCCTCTCGGGTCCATTAATTGGAATTCTCGTCCTGGTCCATGCCTAATTTAACCAGTCGATAACGCAACGAACGAAAAGAAATGCCCAAAAGTCTTGCCGCCCGGGATCGATTCCCTCCGGTAATGCCGAGCGCCCGATTTATCAGATCGCGTTCAACATTATCCAGGGTGTGATTCAAGTCTATTCCATCATGTGGAATTTCCGTTTCAGTTAATGGCCTCGTAGTGTCCTGTGTTCCTTCAATGAGCTTGGGAGGAAGGTTCTCCGCAGTAAGTTGGTCTGATTGTTCAAGAGTTACGCAGCGTTCGATGATATTCTCCAGCTCTCTGACATTTCCCGGATAATGATAATTGCACAAAACTCTCATGACCAGCGATGAGACTTTTCTTATATTCTTGCCTTGTTCCGCTGCAAATTTCTTGAGAAAATGATCCATCAGCAGAGGAATATCTTCGTCCCGTTCTCTCAATGGAGGCAGCCGAATCCGGATCACATTGAGACGATAGTATAAATCTTCTCGGAAATTCCCCTCTTCCATTTCTTTTTCAAGTTTCTTGTTGGTGGCGGCTATTATTCTCACGTCTATTTTTTTCTCGTCAGTGCCTCCTACCCGCCGACTTCCCCGGTCCTGTAGAAATCTTAACAATTTTGCCTGAATAGCCAAGCTGATATCACCAACCTCGTCCAGAAAAAGGGTTCCTGTATGCGCCGCTTCGACCAATCCCTGCTTGTTGGCTACAGCGCCGGTGAACGAGCCTTTCATATGACCGAACATTTCTGATTCTAGGAGGTTCTCGGGAATAGCGGTGCAGTTGACAGTAACAAACGGTCTGTCGGATCTGCCGGAGTCTTTGTGAATGGCTCTAGCCACTAACTCTTTGCCGGTCCCGGATTCCCCGATAATAAGAACATTGGCTTTGGATGGAGCAATTCGTGAGATAAGACTAAATACTTCATCCATTTGGGGTGATTTTCCGACAATCTCTCCGAACCTGTGCTGTTCATCGATACTCCTCCGCAGTTCGACATTTTCTCTGCGGAGCCGGCGCGCCTCAAGCGCATTACGGATGATGATTCGCAAATCTTCAATCTGAAACGGCTTGGATAAATAGTCGTAAGCCCCTTCTCGGACCGCCCGAATAGCGTCATCGGCAGAAGCGTAAGCGGTAATGGCTATGATAGGAATCGCCGCATCCAAAGCATGGATCTCTCGAATGAGATCCAAACCACTCATACCCGGCATCTTCACATCGGTTAGTATCAGGTCCGGTTCGAGCTGTCGGTATATCTTAAGACCTTCTTCACCTGAGGCGGCGGTAGCAACTTGGTAACCTTCTTGAGCCAGCAGGATCTCCAGAAATTCTCTCATACTCGGTTCATCGTCTACTACGAGGAGCCGATCAGTCATTGGGTTGTTCTCCCTTCAGGGCATTGGCCTCCGGACGTGCAAGCGGAAGTCTCACTGTGAACATGGAGCCCATGCCGGGCACACTATCGGCTTCGATGTGTCCGTTGTGCGAGCGGACTACATTTAAGACCATTGATAATCCTAAGCCGGCGCCTTTCTCTTTTGTGGTGGTAAAAGGTTCGAAAATGCGGTCTTTGATCTCGACAGGTATTCCACAGCCCGAATCTTGAACCCTGATGACCGCCTGACTCGCCATCTGCTCGGTTTCGAGGATCACGCGAATCACTCCTCCATCCTCAGTAGCATCCAGAGCATTGGTGAATAGATTCCATAGGGCCTGTTTTAATCGAGCAGGCTCGCCTTCGACCTCCACGCCTTTATTTATGAGCGTTTCGAGCGAGATCTCTCGACCTACTCTCGGTTCTCGGGCAAACAGCTCCACCGTCTCCTCCAGCAGATCGGTTAACATCACTCGAACTTTATTCGGCTGCTGCTGGGAAATCGTTGCAAGAAAATCTCCCAATAGTGAATTAAGCCGATCGGCTTCGCGTATCACTATGGCGAGCAGTCGCTTCTCATTATCCGTCGAAGGCGAATACTGAGTGAGCAGCTCAGTTGCAGCCCTAAGCGCAGCCAGAGGGTTTCTGACTTCATGAGCCATTCCGGCTGCGATACGTACAAACGCAGCCTGTTTTTCACTGATCTTGACTCGCTCCTCCATTTTTCTGAGTAGTGTCACATCATAAAAAACCACCAACTTGCCTCTGGGCTGCCCATCGCTTCCCGTCAATTCTGTAACCGTCAGCTCGATTTGGCTCTGCTCACCCTGAATTTCTTTCACTGTCAAATAGGTTTTCTTGCCGGGGACTCCTTGGGAGAATCCGGTTTCGATAACGGGAAAAATCGAATGCAAGGATGTACTCACCAATTCCGACAAAGAGGTGGCCAATAAGGCCGCTCCAGCCGCATTAATAAATGTGACTCGGTCAGTTTCGTCTGTAGTTATGATGCCGTTCGGAATAGAGCGGACAATACTGGTGTGCAGGTCAGACAGTCTCTCATAATCGCTCTCTTTCAAGGTCAGAACAAATTTCGTTTTTCGGAGCTGCTCGGCGACGCTTGCGGCCATGAGGGCGACAACGTAGAAGACAGTGAGGTGAACAATCAATATCCATAGGACGTACCCCGGTGTCTGCATGCTCCAGGGACTCACCCAAGGCCATTTGCTAGCCGGTATTAATCCGTGAAACTGGATGGCGACAAGCGTTCCAAACAGAACTGCCGAAAATGAAGCAATGGCGAGCGCGCCGCGCCTGAAGTGCAAAGTGCCGGCCGCGATGATCGGGAAAATATAAATCAACGTGAAAACGCTGGAAATTCCACCTGTGAAGTAAACCAGTATAGTTGTGTAGACGACATCTACCAGCACTTGCAAAAACGAGAAAGCGCGGAGTTCCGGAAGCAACGGAAGGGAGATGGCATAAATAATACTCAGCAGAAAAGTGGCTATAATAAGGATATAGAGCGGAACCGCGGCGGCGACGGTAAAGGTGTGAGATTCGCGAAACTGAAAAAATATGGTGACGCCCAGCAAAATAGTGGTCACTATGATTCTGAGCAATATCATCCACTGGACACGCCGTCTGAATTCCGGCCCGTCGGGAGAACCTTGCGGGACAAGGTTAGTTATGAGCGAGAGCCAGTCCAAATGGGTCCCTCCCCCCATCAAAATGCGCCGAACGGCGGAAAGAACTATCGTGAACTGTGGGCTGGATACACCTTCTCATTCGTGGCGGACAATTATCATCTAGACATCCAACCTGATGCTCGGCTTAACTCCAGCGGGTCGGTTTTCCTCGTTCGTCCCTCACGATGGTTTTAACAAAAGTCACCTTCCGAGGGCATTTGTACCTGGAAAGATGCTCTCTGCAGAAGCGCATGATATCCCTATCTTCAGGCTTAGCAGCCCTCTCGGGAACGACCAAAGCCTCAATCACCTGACCACGCATCAAGTCCTGAACGCCAATCAGGGCCACATCCGCCACATGAGGATGGCGAATCAGAATTTCTTCCACCTCCTGACAGTAAACATTAAAACCTGAGGTTATAATCAAATCTTTCTTCAGACCGGTCAGAGTCAAATAACCCTGATCGTCAAGATGACCAATATCACCAGTATAGAGCCATCCATTCCGTATGACGGTTGCGGTTTCGGTAGACCTGCCGAGATAACCTAACATGACATTCGGCCCCTTCACAACCGCCTCACCCTCGACTCCCGGAGCTAGAGGCCGTCCATAATCATCATGAATCTCGATAATGACATCCGGAATCGGCTTACCTACTGTCGGAGGCTTGTTCGGAATATTGACATTGTTCCACGAAACTACAGGAGAAGCCTCTGTCAGCCCGTATCCCTGATATACGTCTATCTTGTACCGCTCGCAAAACTTCTCGTAAATTTCCATGGAAAGAGGCGCTCCGCCACTTATAGCTATATCCCATGAAGAGAGATCAAGATCTTTGCAAGATGGATGGTAGACTAAACCGTAGAGGACCATGGGCACAACGCCTGCGAAGGTGATCCTGGCTTTTTGTAACCATGGAATAAGCTTAGGAAAATCTACCCGATCAACGAGAAAAATCGTCCCGCCGGCCTTTAAAGTGTTAAGAAAATTCACCGCGGCGCCAAAAGCATGAAACATCGGAATCAAGGCAAGACTGTGGGTCTCAGGACCTCCAGCGCAAACATCCCAGAGCAAATTAGCTTGAGTATCCAGATTGTTATGGCTCAAGGTGGCCCCGAGCGCCCGGCCCGAGCAGGCCGGCCGTAAAAATCACTGTAGCGGGATCGTCGGGTTTAAGATCCGCCGCAGTAAAGGCATCCGAATTGTCCTTCAGCACATCTCCAAAAGAAACAGCGCCATTGGTAGAATCCGTACTGATAATTACCTTTAGATAATTCGAGCGGTCTTTCAGGCTTTCAATCTTAGTGACCTGATCGCCGGCACACACCACAACGCTTGGCTTTGCATCGACGAAATAGTGACTCAATTCATAAGACGTTGACATCGGATTCAAGGTTACCGCTATAGCTCCGAGTCTGACAGCAGCCATGTAGCTGATGATAAACTCCGGTGTGTTAGGCATAATGATAGCTACCCGATCACCCTTATTCACTCCAAATCGGACGAACGCATTGGAAATCCTGTTGATCGAATGCAGCAATTCTGCATAGGAAACGACTTGCTCGCCAAAGACAAGCGCAGGGTGGTCAGGCATGTCTTCTGCAAAACGATCAACCATCTCACTAAGATTCATAAAGAACTCCAACGCTGAAGAACTTGCGCCGTTGCAAGATTACCACGCGGTTGGCTCAAATTCAACATTTCAAGCAGTTATCGGATTTTGGATCTCAAGAGAAAACAATTCTCATCCGCCGGTCGCCAACCTTGCGAATCGGCTTAGGAACAGGAAGACCGGGTGTTCAGTGACAAGGCTCCATTGTGGCAGCATGATTTTGCGAGTCACATGACGAGGAGTGAACGCCGGGCTGGTTATCGACACGGGCATTATTTCGGGAGGCCAAATTTCTTTGATTTGCGGGCCTGGACGAGGGAGAAGGATAGCACTCGACGCACGGACCAGCGCCGAACGCGCATCCGACCGGCTCTTCAGAAATTACTACGGGCACCCTCCTCTTGACGGGAAACGGTACCGGATAAGTTTGAACTACCGGTCTCGGAATTGGAATAGTCTGCGTGGCGACACACGGAACCATTTTTTGATGGTAAGTCATGCACGTGCCCGGGTGTGGTTTAATGAAGAAGGTGTATTGTCCGGTTTGAGCAAGGACGTCCTCCCCCATCGCTTTCGCTGAATAAGGCGATAATACGAAAGGAAGGATTAGGAAGAAAAACAAACTCAAATTGCGTAACATTGCATACCTCCGATAGTCCATTAAATTATAGCATCTTAGCTTAAATTAATCAATCAATTTATACATATCGGAATCGAAGGCTGAATTGATGTTGCAAACGGTAAACAAGCTGTGATACCGTAACCTCATGCCAAATTTGGCGATCTGCATTTCAGGACGGTGAGATTCTAATTGGCAGGTGCTACTATGGGCTTTATAAAGAGTGCCATCAGCGTCATGCTGGTTTCGATGGTGATTCTGGCGCCGTCAGGAATAGCATGGGGACAACAGGTCTGGACCAAATGTCATATAACCTGCCGATGCCTGCAGGACAACTCAGTTGCCAATTTTTCATTCGTCATTCCGGTTGATCGTTCCCCGGATATTGGTTTTGAAGCCGATCAGGCTTGCAAGAGCTACGGCGAGAGGATCTGTCCGGACGGATGCAACAGCTTGAAATTCGCTTACACTTATCAAGTCACCAGCCCTTGATGGGCTCTGCCAAACCGCAATTTTCGTCGTGGTCAACGTAAGCTGAGGGTTTCAGCGGTTTTTGCTTTTTTCATTAGGTTTAAGTATTTGGAATAATCTAGTTTCTTGAATGCTTCCAAGGCGGATTTGTAGGACTCTGCGGCTAGACGCTTTTGTCCAATCTTTTCATAGACTCGGGCCTTGTCCGCAAGAATGGACGCTGATGATTGGTCGTAATAGCTGAGCGCCTGCCCATGTTTTTCGGCTTTGTCGTAAAGCCTGCCGATAATGTAGAGAGCAAGCGTTTCGGCCTGATCGTCTCCTTTGCTCCTAGCCCTCCAAAGAGCTTGATATGCTCCCATGGCGGCTGCCGGATCCACCCTCATTTCACTTGCTATCTTGCGGATTTTTGAATCAAGCGCTCTTCTTGCCGACAAACCCTCATGTCCGTCGAACAAGACTGAAGCGCGGGTCAAATCCGAAAGCGCGCCTGCTGAATTGCCAAGTTTTTCTCTGATCAGACCACTTTTTTCGTAAAGTTTTTCCAGCCCTTTATTCAGTCCCATTTTCTCTCTGTAAGCTATTGACGCCACCAGGCTATGGAGGGCTTTATCATATTGTCTATGCCTGATATATAGTTCAGCTAATTTTTCCAAAATCATTATCATGTTCGCTTCGTCATTGGCGTCTTTATATTTCTTTAGCTCCGCGAGATTCTCTTTGACCCTGCGATCCCAGGACGCCTGGCTTTGCGCCTCGCCTCGCCCTTGCCTCTCCCGAAGGCTTTTGCTGTTCCGACGTGCGTTCTCCGCTCGTATTCCTTACTAATAGCCTGTTCGCCTCCAACCTTTGTTTCAATAGGAACAGGCTTGCCCCTAGCCACGGCTCGATCCTTAGCGGCCATTATTTTGAGTGGAGTAGTCTCTTCCTTCTTTTTGTCCTGCGGTCCAGTCGCAGAATGCGTTTCAGCCGGATTCGCTGACGCAATTCTAACCTTGGCCGAATCAGTCCTCATATTTGATTCCTGAGAGGAGGCTTTGACCGTCCTGTTGGTTTTCTCAGGTGCAGGCAGAACAACGGCCTTGCCTGGATCCTTGATTTCCTCACGAGCGACCACTTGCTCCGGCGGTCGGCGAGGTTGCCCCGCACTTTGCATATGGGAAACAGTGTTTTGATGATCCGTGGGAATTCTTTGACTACGGGCCAAAGTGTCATTAGTCCCCGCGGCTGTTCGCTTAGCTATGCTACGGACTTTTCCGGATGCAAGATCACTGACAGCCTGAGCGAGCAGGCTATCGCCTCGAGTCCCTGCCTGTTCTTTGGCCAAAGAGTAGATTTCAGACGCCTTGTCGTTTTGACCTGCTGCTTTTTTCACGGCAGCGATCTCTAGCAGCGTTAAGATGATCGCATCCGAGGCTTTTACCCGTCGAAAAATTCGGAGCGCGTCCTGGAGCTTAGTTTCAGCCGTTACATAGTCTCCTAATTTGAGATATGTCCTGCCCAAGCTCGAGGGAATTCCATGCCACTGCGGGCGCATTTCGACTTCTTCTTTCAAGTTGCAGGGCGTCTTCAAATCTGATCAAAGCTTTCCTCGGATCGGCTTTCTCCAGAAACTGGAGTCCCTGATTGTAAATTTCCGCAGAAGCCGGCGAAAACTCTCCTAACATCTTTGATCGGCACAGCCTGTTGAGTGAGTCAATCGGATCTGAAGTCTCCCCCGCTCGATTGGGTGGCGCCTTTTCCCGGGGCCGGTCGTGCGCGCAATATATGCCGGGAATCTAAAGATTTCTTTTCATGAAGCGACATCCCTTGAGCATCCGGCGCAGCCGTAATTGGGTCACGGCGCTCACGAACATTGCTTTTCGGTGGCCCGGGTTTTGGTATGTTTTCTTCCAGTTGGGCTATTTTCTTTTCTATCATGTCGGCGGTTGCGGAATCCTTCGTCAATCCGACGGACAATTGATACATTTTGGCTGCTTTCTCACTGCTCTCCCAGTTGCTCCAAGGATTCCGCCAAGAAAAGAAAAGCTCTATGGTCAAGCGGCCGAAAAGATAGAGCGGTTTCCAAATGTTTTACAGCTTCTTTATGATTGCCTTTCCGGGCATAAGCTATGCCGAGATTGGTTTGTATTTTTGATTTCAATTCAGTGGATTTGAGAGCTTCCGTGAAATCTTCAATTGCCTTATCGTACGAATTTTTCTGTAAATAAATTACCCCCCGGTTATTCAAGGCATTGGCATAGTCCGGTTTCAGCTCCAGCGCTTTCGTGTAATCCGCCAGGGCCTTTTCCAGGTTACCTGCCATTTTGTGCGCCACGCCTCGGTCATTATAGACATGGAACTCGTCCGGCTTTGCACTGATAGCTTGCGAAAAAAGCCTTATGGCTTTTTGAGTATCCCCGGCTGCGAGAGCTTCCAAACCCTGGCTATAGGTATCGGCGCGCGCTGAGTCATATCCCGCAATCAGCGAGGCCCCGACAATGACGAGTATCAAAAGTATTGGAACGCGCTTCATACTGGGTTCCTAATAATTCCGTGCGCCCACAATTTCCGCTTGCGCGGATTGTCATTCATCAATTCTGATGGGCAGCATCGCGCCTGCTCAATCCTATCCATAAATCAGATTTCAACGTGGTTTCTTCAGCTTCAAACCAAATTGGCCGAGGAAATCCCTGAAAGATAACGCCATTTCATCAAGGGCTGATGGGATCTTGTCCAAGTATGTGGCTTTATTGAATGAACTCCACCCGTCAGCGCGGCTATGTTTTGTGGTCTTGTAATGAGTTTGATTTGACGATTTCCGATCGTATCGATCATATCCGGCCGCCAGAGGCGTTCCCGTCCCTAGCACAATAGTGAAGGCAACTATCACCAAGGCTCCAAAAGATTTCATGATGATTTCCATTCTTCCGGATAAGCGCGCGAAATAACGTATATCATAGCATAACTCATAACAAATGAGAAGTATTGTCTCGATTATCTCAAACCGATAGCGACAATCAACGTATAAGATTGAAATACATCAGCCAATAGCACATGCTGACATGAATCCCGCGTCCCAGAGAAATTCCTTGAAACAGCGTGCGAAAACAGGGCGGAAGGAGAGTTGCACAAAACGATTTGGTGACACATTCTTATAATTGAGTGCGTTTACCTTCGTTCGCGCCGAAAACTGAGGAGGATGTGGTGAAAAATATAAGAGAAATAATGAAAGACAGGCGTATGCTCCCGCTGATCGAGTGGGACCTCCACCCATTCGAAGCCGTCGCGAGGTATTTGGAATGGGGGAGCAATTGGTCGAGAGGCTTGGATCACGCGAAAGCATGCAATGAGGAATGTGTTTACTTCAAGATTAACGCGATCGAAGAACCGGCGAAGCTGCTGATGGTCAGACAGAGTCACAAAAATTACGAGATTATCGCGGAGGTGGAGGCTCCGCAGGAACTGATTGATGACTCGGTGAAGCAGTTCGCGTGCAAAAATGCCGCCTGTGGAATCTCGGAGGAGCTGAAGAGGTGGCTTAGATCAGAGGTGGAACAAGCAGCGTGAGAGGCGCCTCGGACATAAAAGAAACATGAACTATTGACCGTAATCCCTATTACTATGATAAAGTCATTTTACGGGTCCGACCTTGTAAGGTTATTTAAAAGGAGCATGATAATGAGACAAGAAGTTCAGGCAGCTTTAGACATAGTTCGCCCCCAACTTCAGGCTGATGGCGGGGACGCGGAACTGGTAGAAGTGACAGACGAGGGAGTCGTGAAGCTAAGATTAACAGGGGCCTGCGGCGGCTGCCCCATGAGCCAGATGACGCTCAAAATGGGGATCGAGAGAATTCTGAAGGAGAAAGTTCCTTCCGTGAAAAGTGTGGAAGCCGTCAGCTGAGCAGTCAACAGCGACGGCGCGTGAAGAAACTTGATTTCGTTAGGCCGTAATTATTTGGACATTAGTGTGGAGACAGCCCCTATATGGATTCCGATAAAGCAAATGCTTTTGACGGATATTGTTCTTTATAGACATCCAGTGGAGGGCTTTCCGGAGCTTTGACGGTCCGGATCTTTACAAAGCGTCTGATCTTGACGCCACTGCTCGTTCCGAGTAAGCTAATTTATAAAGAGAACCCTGCCAAGCCGTGGTTCCAATCATATCGAAATTCGAGGAGCGATCACAGATGGCCTACAGCATTGTTGCAGAGGAGTGCAAAGGTTGCCAGACATGCGCAAGAGCGTGTCCCACAAGGGCTTCCACGGGCGAGAAAAAGCAGCCGCATAGTATTGATGTTAGCAAATGCATTGAATGCGGAGTCTGCGGAAGAGGCTGCCCTTATGGCGCCATTCGGGACGCCCAAGGAAACCAGCCGCCAAGGATCAAGAAGTCCGAGTGGCCAAAACCCTATTTTTGGAAAGAAGACTGCGTAGGGTGCGAGATCTGTGCTGCGGTTTGTCCGTTCCAAGCAATTGGAATGGGCGAAATCGACGGCGAAACCATTGCGGGTCTGTACGATGCCAAGGCCTGTGTAGGATGCGGATTATGCGAGCAAGCCTGTCCAGTGCATGCTACCCAACTCGTTTGGCCGACGCCTATCCGGAAATCCGCGTAACTAGCAAGCTGAGAGGGGACCTTCAAGCGAGCAGGGTCCCCTCGAAATCCGTAGCCCTCAGTAATCAATCCTCACCGGCTTTCATGGCCCTGTTAAAGGCCCATCTTTCGAGCTTCTTTATCTCTTCCTTCATAGTGGTCGAAAGCGGCACCAGACTCTCCAAGGCAATGTACAGATCGTTCTGAGTCATTTCGCGTTGCTCGCTAAACGCCCTAAATAGAGCGCCTATCACTCCCTGCTCGATTTCCGCTCCATTGAATCCTTCCGTGATCTTGACCAGCGGCGTGTAGTCGAACTTGTTGAGGGGCTGATTCCGTCTTGCCAAATGGATGCGTATTATTTCCATTCGTTCGTGATCCTTGGGTAATTCCACATAAAACAACTCGTCGAATCGCCCTTTTCTTAAAATTTCCGGCGGCAACAGCTCGATATTGTTTGCCGTAGCGCCTATGAAAACCGGATGAGTTTTCTCCTGCATCCAGGTGAGAAAGCTGGCCAGGATTCTGGAAGCCGCTCCTCCTAAGGTTTTTTGGCCGGCATTGGCAATGCCCGCTTCAATTTCATCAATCCATAACACGCATGGGGAAGCGGCTTCAGCAGTTTTAACCACCTTCCGCCAGCATTCCTCGGGGGTGCCATAGATGCCGTCATATAAACGTCCCATGTCGAGGCGTAACAGGGGCATGTGCCAGAACGCGGAGATCGCTTTTACACAAAGGCTTTTGCCGCATCCACTGATACCCATCATCAGCACGCCTTTGGGAAAGCTCAAGCCATATTCCCGCGCCCTCTTGGAAAATATGCTCTTTCGCATCATCAGCCATTTCTTGAGATTGCCGAAGCCACCAAGATCTTCAAAAGACATGGGTTGAGTAAAGAGTTCGAGTAGCCCGCTTTTCTTGACTATCTGTCTCTTTTCTTCAAACAAGACATCGATTTCGCGCGGAGTGATCGATTGCTTTCCCGATATTGATTTGCGAAAGGCTTGAATAATCTGTTGCGCGGAAAGACCCGCCCCTCCCTTTATGAATTGATCCCTTGTCTCCTCGTTGAATGAAGCTTGGAGGGAGTCCCTGAATTTCTCTTTGGCGATCACCTGTTGAAGCAGCCTTTCGATTTCATCGTTACTGGGAAGCGGGACGTCAACTAGGACGATATCAGCCGCGATTTCGGTCGGAACTTCCGTAATGGGCGAAACCATAAATATAGTCTTGTATCCGTTGTCAATCCTCTTGGCCGTATCCTTAAGCTTTCTCATAACCGGAGGATTATCCTTCATGAAAACATGGATGTCATTGATGAGCAAAAAGGCGGTCTCTTGAAGGTTCATAAACCAGTCCAGGGTGTCCATAATTGGCAAATTCGGCTTTATGACTTCTTCGTCCGCCACCACACCGTTTGTGCAAGACCAGACATACGTTCTGAACGGCGGTTTTAATGCTAAACCAAGAGCTTTGATCTCCGCCTCGACCCTCCGATCTTCCTCGGAAACCAGGTAGAGCAGGGACGTCTTTGCAACAATCAAATCTTTCAGGTTATTACGTAACCCTTTGGTCTCTTTATCTGTGGCTCGGTCTTCTTTTGAAGAAACATCAAATGATGCGGGCTGTTGACCAATCATTTTTGAGGACTCCCCTTGAGTCGGCAGAACTTCAATTGTTTCAGGTCTACTAAGGATTTTCGGTAAGACTGAAAATTCTTTCAGCGGCTCAACCCAAGATCGCTGGGATCATCCCTGAGCGAAGAAATTCTCATGTTGCTCTGAGATTTCCGCAGCAATTTCCCCGGCAGTCATGATTCGGACCAGCGGATACAAAATAAGATTCGAATAAGATTGCAATGTCATCTCATGTATTTCCGGCTTATGACAGGCGCACGCATCCGAAACCATTACTGCCCGAAAGTCATTTTGAATCGCATCCATTACTGTGAGGAGCACGCAGACATTTGTTACTATGCCGCATACTACCACCGTATGAATTTTCCAGGTACGCAACGTCTGATCCAAATCGGTTTTGTGGAATGAACTCATTCGCCGCTTGGCAAGGAACAGGTCAGTGGACTGCATTTCAAGCTCATCTATTGGCTGATCGCCCCCTGTTCCTCGGATAGCATGAGGAGGCATGCGCCCTCCGAAAATGAAATCACCTTCCATAAAACTGTCGCATGCGAAGACGACTCTCTCGCCGTGGAGACGAAAAGTCCGTGTTAAGGCCAGTATATTCGGGATTATTTTGGTCGCCTGCCGGTCCAATAATCCGTGACGCCGGGTATTAATGTTGTCTTTGATCATATCGACTACTACAAGAGCGTAACCGCTCATTGGCGCCTCCCAAATTGGACCGATCAAGGACTCCTGATTTCCTCCGAAAGCTACCGAAAATCGAATCACTTGGCGCCTTCAGTGGACCACGGCTTGATGATCAGCTTTTCCCCTTCTTTCAAAATGTTCAGAGGGTCCCACCATTTCTTCTGTGGCTCAGGTTTTGCGGTTACCTTTTCAGATGCCTTTGCCTGCTCGATTGACGTCTTTTCGGGTCCTTTATCTTTTGCAGGAATGGCCAGTTCCTTGGGCTTTTCCGCTTTTTTGTCCTGATCTTGCGCCTTTTGGGGAATAAATAGCACCTTGCCCCAGCTGTGGGTCTTCGGTTCGTATGAGTACACGCTTATATGGTCGCCTTCACGACATTTTACCCACCATTCGTCAAACTCCGGCCTGTAATCAACATCCATTATTTTTCCGGTTGTGGGCACTTCGAAAATCGTGATTTTTTCTTTTTTTCTGACCTGCGCTAAGCCTGAATCGCAGGCCAATGAAAAAATCAGAAGGATTGAAAGGCTTGCCAGGAAGAGTTTGCCCATAACTTCTCTCAAATTATTCTACTCGTGATTAGCAACAAGGACTAGTCTACCACTTATATCGGGATCGAGTAAATCGGATCGTTTGGGAAAACAGCCGCATAACATCCAGCTGCGTGAAAAGCCCACGTTTTTCCGGCGAAATTTCCTTCGAAACTTCGCCGGGAGCATAAAGCTAAATTTTCAGACTGGAGAATTCAGCCATCCCGGAAAAGCATTCCGTGGACAGCTGACTGGGATGGGAGGGCTTCGGAACGCCCTAATAATGTTAAATCAGGAACCCTGTTTTTCAGGTCTCTCTTTGCAAACCAAATCTTTTAAAGCGTCGGATGACCAAACCGCGAGCGGACCGCAGGCTCCACGAGCATCAATTCGGCACCTGTAGCCGGTCCGGGTCACGCCCTGATTCTCCAATGCCTCCCAGCTATTCTTGAAGTAACAACACTCATCATTAAAGCACACATAGTGAATCTCTCCGCCCCAAGTCGAATCGAGGGGAGTTTCAATGGGTTGCATATCAGCTCCACAGTGCGGACATGTGGGATCCGTTGCCATCGTTCAACCTCCTGGCGCCGATCCGGCGCCCGAGTTGATGTCATCGGCGCCTCACCGGCGACAACTGTGATCAAGTACTTGATTGACCCCAAATTCTTAGCGTGAGATAATTCGCAATTCGAAAATTCATTCCCGCCGAGGGTCTACTAAATATACGCTACACCTTCCTGTTTATTAACGCAAGAGGGCGCGTCAGGCTGTTGGAGCCTCTTATTGTTAATGTGAGCAAATGAAATAATTGCTAAGGGATGAACATCTCTAACCGGACGTAGAGGCGAGCATGGTTAACGACCGCTTAGATACTATTTCATCGAGCCTTCAGGAACAGGATCAGGAGTTGTCTGCTCTAGAGTTTTCGTACCGGCGTTGAAAGCAGAGGGCTGTGGTTAACTTGAGGAAGTGACAATGGATGAAAGTTTGCGAGATAGATTGAACCGCATGTTTTCGCCCCGTTCCGTCGTGGTGATAGGGGCCGGCGCTACGCCCGATAAAGTCGGGCACGCCATAATGGATAGCCTGATTACCGGGGGTTTTCCCGGCAAGATATATCCGATTCATCTGCGGCACGAGCAGATATTCGGTCTTCCCGTATATAAACGGCTTGAAGACCTTCCGGAAGTCCCGGAATTGGCGGTTGTGGCTCTGAACCAGTACTCAACGGTTGAGACTACGGCAAAGTTGCGGGAATTTGGAGTCGCAGGCGCGAGTGTCATTGCCGGCGGCTATGCTGAGATGGGGTCTGACGGATTGGAGTTGCAGAAGAAGCTTCGAGAAGCCGCAGGAGACATGCCCATCGTAGGGCCCAACACTTTAGGTTTTTTGAATGCTCATGCTCGCCTTAATGTGACTTTTTACCCGCGAGTCTTACATCCCGGGAATGTGTCGTTTCTAAGTCAAAGTGGCGGAATTGGGCTCGGGATCAAGGGACGTGCCGATGACGAAGGTCTCGGTATTGCAAAGTGGGTCGGGGTTGGGAACCGCGTTAATCTTGAGTTTGAAATCCTCCTCGACTATCTCAAAGATGATCCTCAAACCCAAGTCATAGGCATATTTATGGAGGGTAGCGCCAATCCGAGGGCATTCCTAAAACAAGTCGCGGAACTTACATCGAAAAAGCCTGTGGTGGTCTATAAAGGAGGACGAGGGGAGGATGCCGACAGGGTAACTGTGACTCATACCGGCGCAGCGGCGGGCGCAAGCCGAATTTGGGACGGAGCTCTACGGCAAGCGGGGGCAGAACTCGTGAATTCGATTTCTGAGATGGTGTCCGTATGCAAAGCTCTTTCAGTTGCCGAGCCGCCGAAAGGGAAAAGATTGGGAATATTTACGCACACCGCCGGGCCAAGCATTGTGGCATGGGATATACTGGGTCCGGAACCTGGCTGTGAATTGGCTCATCTTCAAAAAGAGACAATTGAAAGAATAGCCGAGATTTTGGGGCCGTCCGTGCCCGTAGTGCATAAAAACCCGGTGGACGGCGCGGCCGGAGCTTTTCTCCCGGAACCTTACCACAATATCTCCGAGGCCATTTTGAAGGACCCGTCCGTAGATGCGCTGCTTGCCATATTTTGCGAGCACAAAAATTGGATTTATCCCTCGGATGTGCTCATTGAGGTGGCCAGCCGATTTTCAAAACCTATTGTCGCTTGTTTCATAGGATCTGTTAAACCGGTCGCCTCGGATCGCTCCAAACTGCAAGCCGCTGGTATTCCGACATATGTGCTTCCCGAAGACGCCGCCATCGGCATGAGGGCCCTGCTCAGGAGAGTTACATAAGCTGGTTGGCGCCGCCGGGGCCATTTTCCCAACTGTCGCGTATAGAATCTTATCAATTGGAATCCTTCCGGATTCCTTGCAGAGTAAGTGAGAATTTGAATTTGCAAATGAACGTTGCATGACCTAAGATCATTCAGCCGACTCGATTGAAATAGAGCGAGGGATTACGATGTCATTTCCTGATATTGAATTCCAGATGAAGCATATTATGCGCGGAGTAGAAGAAATTATCCATGAGGATGAGATGCGCCGGGCCCTCCAGTGGAGCGCTAAGACCGGGACTCCGCTCCGAGTCAAGCTCGGAGTGGACCCTACAGCCTCTGATATCCACCTGGGTCATATGGTCACTATCCGTAAGTTAAAGCATTTTCAGGACCTCGGACACACGGCCATTTTTCTCGTGGGCGATTTCACCGCCCGGGTGGGAGACCCGACACAGAGGAGCGAAGCCAGGAAGAGACTATCCAAAGAACAGGTCTGGGAATACGCTAAAGATTTTCAGAAACAGGTTTTCAAGATTCTTGACGAGGAAAAGACAGAAATTCGCAGTAATGGCGAATGGTTTGACAATATGTCTTTTGCCGATTGCCTGGATTTGGCCTACAGATCCACGGTGGCCAGGATGCTGGAACGCAATGATTTCGAAAAACGCTATCGAGAAGGGAATCCGATAAGTATCACGGAGTTCCTTTACCCACTGCTTCAAGGATACGATTCGGTAGCCCTCAAGTGTCATGTAGAACTGGGAGGCACCGATCAGAAGTTCAATCTTCTTGCGGGCCGAGATATACAGACGCAATTCAATCAACCGCCACAGATAGTTATGATGACGCCGCTAATAGAAGGTTTGGATGGGTCAAAAAAAATGAGCAAGACCGAGGGCAATTACATAGCGGTGGATGATACGCCCGAAGACATGTTCGGAAAAACCATGTCCGTTCGCGACGACTTAATAGTAAAATACTTCATTCTTCTCACAGACGTGGAGCAGAATGAGGTCGAAAAATTTGAGGACGCTATTAAAAATTTAGAACTACACAAAGATCCCGCAGACCCGCTGCATCCGATGCAGATCAAGAAGGCTCTGGCTCGTGCCGTCGTATCGGAATATCACAGCCGGGGCGCTGTTGAACGAGCGGAAGAACAGTTCGAGAAGGTAGTGCAGCGAAAAGAAACGCCGGATACGATTCCCCTGAGATGTTATCAGGAAAGGGCGATAGTGACTTATGAACTGGTTGCAGGGCTGGCCGGTATCTCCACTTCTGAAGCGAGAAGGCTGATAAGCCAGGGCGCCGTGAAAATAGATGGAACCAAAGTTTCTGACCCTGCGCAACAGGTTTCGATTCGTCAGGAAGAACAAACAGTTCAAATAGGAAAACGAAAGTTTTTCCGTGTAAAAGTTGAAGAAACTAGCGGAACCTAAATCCGGTCACACTGGTTCACATGTAATTCAGGCGAGTTCCAGCTTGGCTCCGGAACATATGCTGTGCCATCGCGCGGATGGACACAAAAAGAAGGGAGTTTTCAGAAGACTGTCACAAAAAAACGACTACAAAAATTAGCCGCGCGCATTTTTTACGTAAAAAAATAGTGACAAATCCTAGATTGAAGGATAGTATCCCGCCTCATCGCTGACAGCAAATTTGCGAGGAAAGGCGGGTAAGATAGTGACAAAACGCACTATTTTTGGCGTTTGCCCGTTGATTTTGGTCTTTCTTTTCGCCTCCTGGGCTGAGGCGGGCTGATGTGATATCGCCTTCCAGGGGGAAGGCTTGGCAGATTCTTCTAATCAACTCACGACAGTCTCGATGTCATTGGGCGAGACCGTTCGGTCCGGTCGGAACGTGAAAACCTCGAAAGGAAGAGAGGAGCGTCCACGAGTTATTGTGGAAGTGGATATTGTGGAATCGAAATTTCGTGCGGCATGGAGGAATCCGTTGTCCGATCTGAAGCTTGCTGAACACTCCACTGTTTGCAGAATGGGAATTTGAAGGTTTGCAATGGGGTGGTCGGAGCGCCGGACAACCAAAAGCGCACAAGCTGCGGAATCAAGTGAAGAAGAAGACAACGACCGCAAACATAATGGAATTTGAACGAGCTATCCCTCATAGGGTTCGAGGATCCTTCTGGTGGTAAAAAGGCAAAAGAAAAAGATTGTCATGGACAATCGGCGGCCACACGCGATAAGATTCGATAATCATTTGTATTAGGTTTTGTTTTGTCGAAATGAAAGTGTAAGGGTATTAGTTAACGCAAATTTATTGCGAATATCAAAGTTTTCCCGGCTGGAACATTTTCTGGGGGGGCCGTCGGTACCCGGCACAGCACGTAGCACAGAGAGGTTTTCGCCGTGGTCATCAAATACCTAAAAAATAAAAAGTCGAAGAGGGATGCGTCCAAGACAGATGTAACCGTATTGCCCTGGGCATCGGAAAGGGATTTCGAGGGCTGGTTGGAGCCGAATGGGGCTGCTGAGTATGAAACCGAAGACCATTACTTCGTTGGACCTCCTCTAGATATTGCGCTGAAGAAACGCCTTGAGTTAATAAAGGAAAGCCATTCTTTACTAAAACAGTTTACGGCGAAGGAACTGCAGATTTTGATTGATCTTAAGAGAAATACTTCGCCCAAAGCTTGGAGTCTGCGTGAAGATCTCATGGTGCTTACCGTTCCCATGAGCAACCGCGGGATTGCTGAAATGCTCAGGGAGCGTAATAAGGAAGCTGTAAAGAAAAGACTTCAATTGTTGAAATCAAAAGGGCTCGCCAAGAGACCGATGCCAAATTCAATTTCGCAATCCCAGGAATAAGACCATAGTCCGACTCCGAATGGAAACCCACCCATGTTCAAGCGCTCGACAATCTAAGACTAATACTTGTTCTTCGAAACTTAGACCCATGTTCCCCGCGTGGCTGGGCCATTGTGGCTCGTGATGATAATAGATTAATATAATAACGGATTGTCGGAATATATGTGATTGGGCTGAGCCATTGTGGCTCGCATTTATGTGCCGATTAATACCGATCCGTCCTCATATCGTCCTTCCGGACCACTTTAACACATTATTATCAGACGCTATCCTGATATGCCACGAGTCCGGCCTCAAGCTGGCATGATTGATGCTAGCTCTGTCAAAAGTACTGTCCGAAAAAGTACATCAGTTGCTATCGCCTAAAGGGCGGGCAGGGCAATCAGCGTAATCGGGACGGACAGCCGGTAAATGCTGCGAAGACCAGATTGGTTCACGCGGTCCGGATGTGTGTTGTCAACCTTTCCGGATCGTTTGGCAGGAGCGAACCGTCATGCAAGAAGATTGAGCAATGACACAGTAATTCGCCTTAAAGGACGTACGAAATTGACCGAGAACAGACTTACTCTAAATCGACCACGGGAGGTAGGAGATGTTGTGTGAACACATGTTGTCACGAATGAAGTTTGCGATGGTTCTTTGCGTCGCATGCGTGCTTGGCGTTTCTTTCAACAGTCACGCTCAGATGATTAAGGACGCGCAGGGCAAGGATTCAGGCTTCGAGCACGTCATGACCTTTGGGTCAAAGGGGACCGGTGACGGTCAGTTCAGCTATCCGGAGGACTTCGATCTCACGGCCGACAAAAAACACATATTGGTCACTGACGCCGTGAATGCGAATGTTCAAGCATTTGACAAAACTACAGGAAAATTTGTCTCGAAATTCGGGGGCAAAGGTGACGCGAATCATCAATTTGATAAAGCCCGAGGGAATTTCTGTGGCTTCGGATGGTCGCGTTTTCGTGGCCGACTACACCACAGGTCATGTCAAGATTTTCGACAAAGATTTCAAATGGCTTAAGACTTTCAGTGATTATGGGGATAAGCCTGGGGAGAATGTAAAGTCTGAGTTTACTTCCATATTTGATGGAAAATATTATATGGCTGAGGCTGGGAATGATCGAATTAATGTGTGGGATTTGCAGGGCAATTTTCTCTTCACTTTTGGAAAGAAGGGGTCGGGCGACGGCGAGTTCAACAATCCGGAATCCATCAAAGTGAACAGCAAGGGCGAGTTCTTCGTGGCGGATCTGAAAAACGACCGCATACAGGTCTTTGATAAGCAGGGCAAGTTCTTGAGAAAGTGGGGACAGGCCGGTTCCGGGAACGGCCAATTCGAAAGCTCCCGCGGGTATCGGAATCGACAAATTTGATAATGTCTACGTGACGGAAATTGGAAACGACCAAGTGCAGGCTTTTGACAGTTCCGGCAAATTCATTGCCAAGTTTGGCAAGAGAGGCAAAGGAGTGGGTGAATTCGCCAATCTCCACGGCTGTTTTGTCGATAAGGAATCCGGCTGGGTCTACGTGGCTGATTCGGACAATTGTCGCGTGCAGGTATTCAAGCCGGCTGCGGAGACGCTTTCCAAATTGCAGGGTCGATAATAGAGCGCGGGCAAAACATTATGCGATTAATTTGCCGGCTTTCGCCTCGTCTGCGCAAAGGGGACGAGTGATAATTTCGGCCCAAACGGCCGAATACCCGCCGAACCCTATTAGAGGAAAAGTATTTGACCGCTCTCGGTCTTTGAACGGCCCATTATTGATAACAGAGCGCAATTGACTTAGCGCTGATGCTTCGACAGGGGAGTTTAACAGATGCCACGTTTGCCGAAGTTTTCCGATTGGACTTTGAGAAGTCGCTTTATCGCTGCCTTTATGGCCCTGCATGTCTAATTTTGGTTGCAGGAATTTCTGGGGAGCATTTTATACGCGCAGTATCAACCGAAACAAAAAATGTAACCGATCGTTGCGACGCCGATCTTCCAGGTGGCGCAGAAACTCAATGGATTGCTCTATGAAATGGGCCGTAACAGCTTCGCGGCTTTGGAGGCTACCGATGAAGGCACAGTGAAGGAGCTGTCCGGGAAACTGACGCGAATCAGTTCCGATTTTGGTTCAGATCTGTCGAACATCGAGAAATTGGCCAAAGAGAATCTCGTTGATATTGCGCTGGGCGCAGGTTCTGTCCGAGCGGCCGGCGCGGGAAATCCTCATCCCCTGCGCCAAAAGACTATTGGAGTCTCGAAGGGGCAAGGAGCGCCGAAGAACACTTTAAAGAAGAAACCGCTAATGCTATTGCAGCCCGGCTTAACTACAATCGGCTGCAGAAGGATTTGCGAGAGAAGACAAGCGCCATGCGGTCCGATGTTGACCAGTTGGAAAAACTTCTGCTGGGAGCAAGGCAAATCATCGAGTCAGCTTTCTCCAATAACGAGGAAAGGGCCAAAACGCGATCGCAAAGTGGAGCGGCCACTGTCGATGAGCTGAATTCTATTGTTCAAGACTTTTTACGATAAGGATTTTCCCATAGTGGACGCAGCCTACAAGCTACAGCAGCAGTTGAGAGACTTGCGGGAAATAATTCAATCATTCTTAGGAGAAAAGACTATAGACACGCTCACCGAGATCGAAAAGAATTATAAAGCCAAATTTGCCGAGATCACCTCTCGGATTCAGCGGACAATTCGCCGAACTGAATTAAGCCCAGTGAAAGAATGTTCTGGCGAAACTGGAGGGGAGTCTTCTAAAGCTTAACGAGCTGGTTTTGGGGGACGAGGGCCTTTTCGCGTTGCATCGGTCCTCAATTGCGGCCGAATCCGTAGCCAAGTCTTCCCAAAAACAGATGAATGAGAGTCTGAAAGCGTGTGAAATGGTTATTGGCCAGTTCATAGCTCATGTGAGCGAAATGAACGCCTCTCTCAATACATCGGCAAAGAAAAAGATAAGTGAGGCGCTGTCGCGGGCTCAAGTGTGGGCGATCGGCATTGCCGCGGTTGGGTTCGGTCTAAGCGCCCTTTTAGGGCTAGTCGTGGCCGGCAGCCTTTCAAAACCAATCAGAAGATTGGCCGATCAGGCCTCTCTCGTGAGCAAAGGAGATCTGACACTCGATATTGAAGCCCAACATAGACTGGACGAAATAGGCGTGCTTTCACAAGTCTTTGCCAATATGGTTGACAGCCTCCGGGCTCAAACGCGGCAGATTGCACAAAGCGTGAATGTCCTTGCGGGCTCGGCGGGAGAAATGTCGGCTACGGCCTCACAAGTGAGCGAAAGCTTAGCGCGTGCCTCATCGGTTATTACGGAGACTACAAGCACAGCGGAAGAACTCAGGCAAGCAGGAAGAGTTTCCGCAGAGAAAGCCAAGCAGGTCTCAGAAACCGCTCAAGAAGCTGTTCAAGCTTCTACGCAGGGGACCGAGGCGGCCAATGAGACCATTGCAAAGATGAACCTTATCAAGGAACAGGTCACCTCCATAAGCGATACCGTGTTACGGCTTAACGAAAACACTCTTACAATCGGGACCATTATTCAGACCGTTCAGGACCTTTCGGATCAGTCAAATCTTCTAGCAGTGAATGCTTCCATTGAAGCCGCACGAGCTGGAGATCAAGGAAAAGGTTTTGCCGTAGTCGCCCAAGAGATCAAAAGCTTGGCAGATCAATCCAGGAAGGGAACAGAGCAAATCGGCAGTATTCTCGAAGAGATTACAAAAGCCGTCAGTGGCGTGGTCATGGCTACTGAACAGGGTCACAAGGCAGTTCAAGAGGGTGTGGAGCAACCTATGCGATCAGCTGATTCCATCAGGGAATTAGAAGTGATCGTGGCGCGATCGTCGCAGGCCGCAAGTGTGATAGGCGTTTCGACTTCCCAACAATTCACGGGAATTGATCAAGTTGTGGAAGCCATGTCCAACATCGAGGAGGTCATGCGTCAGTTGGTTGCCGCCTCGAGCCAGTTGAAAAGCGGGGCCTCGGGTCTATCGGAGCTTGGGAACGATTTGAACACGCTGGTTCAGAAATATAAATCGTAGCTGAGAGTTATCAAGTTGATCCACGCCGACCTCCGGGTTCCGCAGCTCCCACTGAATCTGGGTGCATACACAGAGATATGCATGAATTTATAGATCTTAAGCGCTTCTTGTACGATCGAAAAGGTTCGGGTCGCTTTTAAAAGACCTAAAACATATACGCAGTATCAAGGCGACGGAACTCCGGACATATTGACTTTCTGTCGGCCCCTGGAGACCATGGAGCGGTCTTCAGGTGAGAACTGACAGAATTTGGTTGACGGAGGGCACAAGAGAGGGTACGCTTAAAGGCAGGACAAGAGGGACTATTCACTAAAGTGACCTCAGCGTGGCCTTCGTCCGGTTGAAGGGGACTATCTGAGGCTTTTTTTTTGTCCAAAGGACAGTGCCGAGACCGGATTCCGGGCCAAACACCCAGGAATTGGCAAGACTGCCTTACAGTTCAGGAACGAATTGCGAAGCCGGAGACTCGCGGGTGGAGAGTCAGGGCTTTCTGTGGTTGGTTCAGGAGGTTGCCGTGATCTCTCCCCGTCGTATTTGATTCTGGCGCTGCCATTCTTGTTGATTCCAGTCTTTGTCACTTCAGGAGGGGCCGAGATGCCTCGCTCGCTCCCTCTCTGGGTATCCGGCAGTTCCTTTTTCGGTTTGAATTATTCTCTTGTAGTCATCGCGGTTTTGCTTTTTCAAATTTATTTTTGGGCCGTTGGCTTCCGAGACTTGTTACAGACCCAGCTATGGGTTCCCGGTATCCGGCCGGGAGGCAAAATAGATCCGTCGGAAGATTTCCCACTTATTTCAGTTATAGTGCCTGCGCACAATGAACAGGCAACGATAGAGGAATGTCTGAGGTCCGTATTGGAACAGGATTACCCGCGCTATGAAGTTATTCTGGTCGACGACAGGTCCAAAGATCTCACGGCTTCGATAGCCTCTGACTTGGCCCGGGGCAGATCTAATTTTGAATTGATCACCCTCCGGAATCTGGCTCACGGGTGGACGGGTAAATGCCACGCTCTGGACGTAGGAGTCAGACATGCTTCGGGTGAATGGCTGGCTTTTCTCGACGCGGACAGTAGCCTCGACAGGACTGCGCTGAGCCAATGTTACCGGGCGGCTCTGAAAAACAAAGTGAGCATGGTCACCCTCAGCCCCCAATTCATACTCAAGACTTTTTGGGAAAAAGCGCTCCAGCCGGCATTTGCGGTTGCATCCTCTATCTTGTTTCCATTGCCTCAAGTCAACGATCCCGCCAGCCCTGTGGCCTCTGCCAACGGGATGTTTTTCCTGATAAGCAGATACGCTTACGAGAAAATCGGTGGCCACCATGACGTGAAGGGCCTGGCCGTGGAAGATATCGGAATCGGAAAAAGGGTCAAGGCGTCAGGTCTGGGACTGCTTTTTGCCAACGGTAGACATTTGTTGCGAACGCACATGTACACGGGATTCCGAGCGACCCTGGATGGGTGGACGAGAATTCTCGCCGCTTCGATGAATTACAACGTGGCCACAGTGGCTCGCCATTTGGCTATCCACACGCTCATGAGCCCTTTCGTTGCGGTTCTTGCTCTATACCTTTTTGTGCCCGCTGCGCAACGATTCTTTCCAGCCACTTGGTTCGTATTGCCCCTTATTCTTGCAGTGGAAATACTTGTGGTCCCGCCCTGGTTTTGTTCCCAGTTGGGTATATCCAAGAAATACTGCGTGCTGATGTGTATAGGAAACTTGTTTCTGATATGGACCTTTGCGGTCATGATTAAGAAAATCTTGATGAAGGAGGCTCTCCAATGGAGGGGGACGATCTACGATACCCACCTTTACCAGCCCACCGCGTTGAACCCTGCAGCCGGTTCACGTGAGACCGGTTCCGCTGTCGAACACTTCTGAACCATCCAAAATGCGGACCGCCTGTTATTGCGAGTGAACCTGATGAAATTACGGCCAGTTGAAGCGAAGAAGGTGAAGGTAGTAAAATCGGTGAGATAACGATCACGGTGACGATTTACTCGATCAAGATATATTTATCACCGTTCGAGTATCGGGCCTGTAATCAGATTGGATTGTTTATGGTGATCTTGGTTCTGCGAAACGATTTCTCAAATGGATTTTTGAGGTGGAGGACAAAATAGGGCCTGAAAAGAGCGCCTAAATTCGTATCCATGATCTCTGGCCTAGCCAACAGCTAATCTGCATAGACAATTGCACCGGCAACGATATTCCGTCCGCTACGCGGATTGAGCCGACCCAATTGATTCCCGCAGCATCTTATATGCGCCGGAAGAAACAGACGTAAAACGTACAAGCCCTTCGAAGCCCACTTCGGTGTTGGTTACGGAGATCACCTTTCCGTAGATTTCCGCAGTTCACTTGGCTGTCGGGAGCTTGCTCCACAACCATCCGTATGTCTTCCCATGCAGAAATCCTTGTTGCGAATATCACTTTTGCCGAGGTGAGCGAAGCGTATGCGATCCGGGCGTTCTCCCCTTTCCCGGACATTATTTTTTGGTCTAGCCGAAACACCTGAACCGCTATCCCGTCGCCCACCGGGCTCACCCATCTTCTACAGTCATTGATAAAAGTTAGTTTGTTTCGAGATGTTAGTAGCGCGCGACGAATCTGTGGCACCAGGTTTCTGGATCCCTGGAGGAAGGGACCGGTTACTATTTGAGGTCGAGCGGCACGTTACGGATGTTGGGAGGCAGGGCTACCCCTGCTGCCCGGCAGACCGTGCTACACGTTCCTTTGGGCTGGGAGCGCAGGATAAAGCGTTTCCCTGCGTGCTCCAGCTCCACTTCGGTCAGGCTGTCCAGATCGAGCTTGATGTCGGCCCATTCGCATGAGACCTCTCTGGCCTCAAGACGCTCTTGCAACGCCTGGCGTAGGACCAGAGCCAGGAAGGAGCAGAAGACGTGTCCTCGGATCGTCCGGTCGTACTTGTGGTACACCGGTCTGGTGCTGAGCAGGGTCTTGGCTGATCGGAAGAGCTGCTCCACCATCCAGAGCTGCTTGTACTTCAGGCCTACCTCGGCTGCCGGGAGGCTGGTGTTGGTCCTGAGAACCCACTTGCCGTCAAAGCGTGACTCAGCCTTCGCCTTGTCATAGTCGATGCGGAAAGTGTCGCCGGTGGTTGCAAGATACCTTCGGAACCCCTTGTTTCCCACCAGGGACTTGTCGCCCTGCTTCAGTCGCTCTTCCAGGGCACAGAGGATGGCTGCTCGGTCAGCAGCGTCCTTCTTGGCCTGGTCCTCATTGACGCAGACCACATAGCGCCTGTCGTCTACGATCACTTCCTTGACCTTCAAGGGGGAACGAGAAGCGCCTACCACCTGATAGCGTCCTGCTCTGGAGAGCACCTCCTGTTTAACTTCCTTCACCGCGCGCATTCGGGCTCCCAGGATGTACGGCCACTCTCGCTTCTCCAGCTCTTCGATGGTATCTTGGCTGATCATGCCGCGGTCAGCCACGATACAGACACGGCCGATGGAGAACCTAGATCGGAGCCGATCCACGACCGGTATCAGGCTTGTCACGTCCGCGGTGTTTCCTGGCCACATCTCGCAACAGATCGGTCGGCCTTCGTTGTCGATCACCGCTCCCACCACCATCTGTTTCAGATCCGGCCGATGATCCTTGTTATGGCCTCGCTTACCCAGTGTCTCTCCTCCTTCTCCCTCGAAGTAGATGGAGGTCGTATCGAAGAAAACCAGGTCAAGTGCAGAGAACAGATCTCGTGATCGGAAGAACAGCTCTTCCTCAATGAGATCCTTGACGCACCGAGGGGCTAGAGTCCTGCCAGCTTGTAGTGCCTCGGGCAGCTCTTCACCCAACCAGGCCATAGCTCGATAGAGGTGATGGAGATCCAGCTCATCGGCGCCACTTATCCCGTAGTCTTGTACCCACTTGCTGCAGGAACGGTCCGATCCAGACGCAAACAAGCGGTTGAGCACGGTAATGAACACAGCCCGCTCAACGGGAAACTCGAACTTGCGGCCGGCACAACGGCCTCCTATGATTTCTCTTAACCCTGTTTCTCTCCACAGACGCTCGAAGATCAGTCCCGGACCGATCCTACGTACCGCTATCACCGGCGCCTCACCGCGACTCTGCGCGTCGATCACCATCATGGACTCGGAGTACTTGGCGCCAGAAGATAACAGCCGTTCAAGTTGGCCTGAAGCTTCAAGCTCATCAAGCCTCCCCAAGGAACAAATAACGTGCTGTTTGGAGCCGCCCTCTTGCCATCGGTTTTCGACTATTTGCAATAGGTTTTGTCTCCTGACTTCTTCTGACGAAAGAACATGGCGCCCTCCATGAAGACACCATGTTTCATATCACCACAAACCGATATGTCAAGCATCATTTATCAATGACGTGGCACCATGTTTTCGACTCCGGAAAAAGTCACCCCGCGTTATTTCAAGAACATAACCACTCTCCACCTCCAAAAAACGCCTAGAACTGTAGAAGATGGCCCAGAGTCTCATCTCTATCGATCAGATAAGCGCCATGGGGACCGGCAACGCCTCTGACGTCGTACAGTTCGATCTTTCCCGGCACCCCTTTCATTTCAACTTCGAGAATTTGTCTCACATCAAGTTTTTCAGAAAGGCGTTCATATGTGCCTTTACTTATCAGAAACCTGCCCACCTACGGTAAAGGATTCTACTCTTCCGGTAAAGTTCACTTGCGCTCCAACTGCTCCGTATTTGGCTCGTTTTTCCGACCCAATATTCCCCACCACGACTTCGCCCGTGTTGACAGCCACTCCCATTTCGAGATGCGGCAAACCATCGGCCTCGTTCCGTGCGTTAATATCCGCCATAGCCAGTTGCATCTTCAGTGCGCACGATACTGCCAACTCGGGATGATTTTCCAGGGTCTCCGGCGCTCCAAAGAACGCCAGAATGCCATCCCCAATGATTTCGTCAATGATGCCGTGGTGATCCAGGATGATTTCCACCATCTTGCCCAAATATCGATTCAGAAACTTGATCACCTGCTCAGGGCGCATCGTTGAGGTGAGGGCAGTGAATCCTCTCAGATCGGACATCATGATGGAAAGCTCTCTTATTTCTCCCCCAAGTTTGAGCCCATCTTTAGAGTCAAGAAGTCGCCTGACCACTTCTTGAGTCAAATAGCGACCAAAAGTGTCTTTTATGCGGTCCCTGTCCTTCAATCCTTCCGTCATCTTGGTAAAGGCCAGCGCCAACTGACCAACTTCGTCAGCAGACTTAATGTCCGTAAGGTCGATATCGAGATCGCCATCGGCGACTTTGACTGTTTCGCCGGCCATGCGGCGTAAAGGGCGGCTGATAGATCGCGCAACCAAAACGGAAGCCAGCAGAAGCAATGCGATCCCTGCCACCGCCAAGAGAATTGTTGTTTGAAACAACGCCTCGACCTCGGCGAACAATTCCTTCTTTGGCATGATAGCAGCAAGCGTCCAGCCAGGTGGGCTTATTCTCGTAAACGCCAAATAGGAATCGATTCCTGTCATACCCGGACCAATGTCATAGAACCCGGATTCCTCGGTTAACATGGCTGCCGCATACCTCTTGGCTTGTGGATGTCCAGCCTCATCGGCTGCATTGAAGACCGACGTGCGCATCACTCGTTTAGGATTTCTATTGGTGACAAAAGTCCCTTTGTCCGAAATCACCGACAGGAATCCTGTCTCATAAACGTGTTTGGAATTGACAAGATTATTCAACCGTTCCAGAGAAATATCAGCTGTCACGACAGCCCTTACGTGCTCTGTCGAGTTTTCTTTCTGCTTGTCAAACATAGGGCGCGCGTAGGTAATCATCGGGACATTGCCCCCGCCCTCATCAAAATAGGGGTCTGTCCATATGGGGGTTCTTAGATTAACCGGAACACTGAACCAACTCTTGGAGAAGTAATTGTATGAGGCTTTTCCGAGCTGCTCGAACTCGATCCCTGCTTTTGTCCTAAAGAAATAGGGAGCAAATCTCTCAATGTCTGACTTAAACATGTGGGGTAAAAAAGCCACCGTGGACCCGAATATCCTGTCATGTCCTTCCACGGTTCGTCTGATGTGATGGAGAAGGGTCTTCCTCATCCCAGGCGCTTGTCTCCATGAAGGCAGCCAAGTCGTCAACTGCTTGAGCCACCAATAGAAATTCCTGTTCGATTTCATTGGCCAGAGACAAAGTGAGATTTCGTGCGCTTTGTTCCGCCTCTTGCCTGATTAACTCTTTGGACCGACTATAATTCACCCCCAAGACCAAGGCCAGAACGAGGCAAGTGCTGCCGAGCACCAACAGGGCTATTTTGACTGCAATGCTATTGCGAATTGTTACCATTTGCGGCGCCTAGCTCTGTTCGTAAAAAACTGCGCGATTTTGCATGTGTTACGTTTCGGATCGATGTTCGCACAAGGGCCCAGGTGGCTATCGAGCGATCAATCGGCAAAGACGCGCCTGATCACAGAACATCGTTATTTCAGAGCCGATTTCGAGAACATTTCGCCAGATAGAATAACACACATACTGGCTTACCAGCGCTTCCTTATCAGCATATATGAAACCGTCAAATATATTTGTGGATTGGAAGACAATTACAGTTGTGCATGCGAGTATTGGTGAGTTTGAGCTGGAGCGCAAAGTCTCCAAGGCGCGCCGAATTTCGAAAGTGTTGACAACTTTTCATTGCCCCCGCTCACAGTCACTCGTATCGCTGATTCGCAATACGGGCTTAATCGTGTCCCCGCTCTTGGCATCGGCAATGGCCTTATTGATATCCTTGAAATCATAAAACTTTACGAGACGGTCAAACTGAAACCGCCCTTTCCGATATAGCGCAATCAGTTTAGGGATAAAGCGCTGCGGCACAGCGGCGCCTTGGATTATGCCAAGAGTTTTGCGCCCTTCTTGGAGAGAGTCTGTTCCGCCGCCGGTGAGAAGGGCCACAGCGCCGTGGGGATTCAACACCTCAATGGCGAGTCGATGCATGTTCCAATTGCCGGAGGTCTCCACCACGTAATCAACGCCGCTGCCGGTGATATCAGTGATGCGGGAAGCGACATCCTCACGGCGATTATCGATTACGGAGGTGGCGCCCAACTCCAGAGCGAGTTCTAGCCGATTTGGTCTAATGTCCACGCCTATAATCGTCTTGGCCCCCACGATGCGAGCCGCCATAACCGCGGCGAGACCGACCGATCCTGTGCCGAAGATAGCAACGCTTTGGCCTTTTGAAACTCCCAAAGAATTCATCACGGTTCCGGCTCCGGTCTGCATACCACAACCCAAAGGAGCCAAAATTTCCAAAGGAAGGTCCTTGGAGACCTTCACGAGGTTGCGTTTGGTCGCTAGCGAATAGGTGGCAAAGGAAGACTGACCGAAGAAGTGCCCGTGAACGCCGTTTGATTGCAGCGCATTGGAACCGTCCAACCTTGCGAAACCGAAGTTCGCTTCCCAGAAGCGCTCGCAATCTGCAGGGTGTCCGCTTCTACATTGGTCGCAAAGACCACAGGACTGGTATGAGAGCACGACATGATCGCCCCGATTTACACCCTTCACGCGACTGCCGACCTGTTCCACTACGCCCGCTCCCTCATGACCCAGCACCGCCGGGCTATCGCCGGAATCCCACTCGTCGCACATGTCTATGTCAGTGCGGCAGATGCCCGAGGCCACGATGCGTACCAGAATCTCATCTTCTCTAGGACCTTCCAGTTCCAAAGATTCGATCTTCAAAGGACCACCTTTTTTACGCAGGACGGCGGCCTGAATTTTGTGCGCTGCCATTGCCGGTTTGCTCGCGGATAAATGTCTGTCGCAGGGTAAATGAGTGCGAACGTGTTCGATCTCCCGTTTCTTATTCGACGATTGCCGCTGCTCAAATTAATTCGTGTTTTCATCCAGTTGAATGGGGTGAACAATCTATGTATCGCGGAAAACAATTCACTCCGTTTCCACCAAGACACACTTTATATACAATACCGCGGTCGTGTCGATGATTCAGATGCGCCAGACTAAAGGTGGACTACTCCCTGAAAAGCGAATTGTCTATTCTGACAGACCCTAAACAACTCCATCGCAGAGGATCACTATACAACCGCTCAAATTTTCATTCTCATAGTTTCGAGCCAATTTCCGGGCTCGTCGCAGGGCGATTGACGAGATAGATGCCTGCGCCAACCAAGACGAGAGCGAGCAAGAGGATACTTGTGATTGGCTCGTGCAGGAGTGTTCCACCCGCTATGACACCGAAAAGCGGCGTAAGAAAGGTAAATGACGCCAGACGCGATGCAGGGTAATGCCGGATCAGCCAAAACCACGCTAGGTAAGTTATGAAGGCGACCCAGACAATTTGATACACCAGGCAAGCGATTATTAGCGGCGTAATGTTGAAAATTCCGGGTTCTCGCATGGCAATTGATCCGATAGGTAGCACCACAGCGGAGACAGCGAGCTGATAAAGCAAAGTCTTGCTCGGCGCAATTTTTGCCAGCGGGCTTGCCTTGACCAGAACGGTAGTGGCGCCCCAAAATACCGCGGCCGCCGCCAACATACTGTCACCAATGAGCATTCGATACGTGGGTAGGGTTAGAGACTCGCTAAATGCCGCCACAATTCCCGCGAAGGCGCAGCATAACCCCATCACTTGAATCAGCCTTAATTTTTCACTTGGAATAAACAGCTGAGCGCCTATAGCCACAACAAAAGGTGACAGATAGAGGAAGATCACAGCCCGTGACGCACTCGTGAATTCAAGGCCCCAATATATCATGACAAACTCCAGCGCAAAGAGGAGACCGGCGCCGATACCGTACCACAGTGTGCCGTCCCTCTCCAGAAAACGCTGTCCGCGTGCCGTCATCCATATCAGAAGTAGAATAGTGGAGCCAATGGACCGAATACCGGATTGCCATATGGGGGAGATGCCTTGGTTGGCGATTTTAACCGTAACTTGTTGCAGACCCCAACTCACGCAAAGCACTACCAAAACCAATATGGCGGTGAGGTCTAGAGCGTCCTTCTTCTCTGTCCAGTTATAACTCATGGCAGATCAACTCTCACAAAAATCTTTGAAAGTCCAGTTGAGATCGACTATTTAAGCTAGAAATCATTTCTTCTAATTGTGCTCAAAACAGCGTTCAGTGTCGCATCCAAAGCTCAGAAAAAGAAAAAGGCTTGGTCGTCCTGTGACCGCCCCTTGACAGAAGAGGCAATTGCAGTGTGTTTTTCGTCTGTCGGGACGTGGCTCAGTCTGGTAGAGCACTGCATTCGGAATCCAGTGCAGCCCCTAGTATTTACGCGGTGGCAAATCAATTCCCCGGAAAAATCAAACACCACTAAGCACAATGAGTTAGCATGGGTACCTGTTGGCGCTCCAAAAGGTATGGAAGGAGTATGGAAAGATTTCTACCCCCGTATCCGTAATCTATCCCTAACAAGTTCCACTTCATTTTCAAACAACTTATCAATTCCACCAATCCTTTCGTGATCCCATCTTCACAATCTGGCAACTTTCGTTTCCGATGGGCGCCGTTTGGACACCAGACTTTGCGACGCACGTGCTTCTGTGCTATGTGTGTAAGATCTGAACCTGCCAATGGACCCTAAAACCGCGAGAGAAAAAATACGGCAGGGCATCGCCAGGAAAACGGTTAGGGGAAGACCATGAGTTCCAAACGACGCAAGAAACGGACTAAAAAGCGGCGTGGGGATGGACATGATCCGAGTCTCATGGCGGACACGAGAGTGCAACAGAGGATTGGGCAAGCCGTTCTATTATACGAGCAGAAGTTACTATCCGAAGCAGAACAAATTTGCCAGGAAGTTCTCACCCTCGCCCCCGACTACTTCGTGGCTCTTCACCTACTTGGCGTGATTCGGCAGCAGCAGGGGGAGATTGAAGAGTCTATAAGGCTCATCGGCAAGGCACTGGAGAGGAATCCGAACGTTGGAGCAAGCTCACAGCAATCTTGGGAATGCCTTGCGGAAGCAGGGCAAATTGGATGAGGCCATAGACTCATACCGCCGAGCCATCACCTTAAAGCCCGACTTTGCCGGTGCGCACCTCAATCTTGGGAGTGCCTTGCAAGAACAGGGCGAATTGGATGAGGCCATAGACTCATACCGTCGGGCCATTAGCCTCAAGCCTGACTATGTTGACGCTCACAGCAATCTTGGGAATGCTTTGCATGAGCAAGGCAAATTGGATGAGGCCATAGATTCATACCGACGAGCCATTACTCTCAAGCCCGATTATCACTATGTTCACAGCAATCTTGGAGGTGCCCTGCAGGGACAGGGTAAATTGGATGAGGCTATAGACTCATACCGCCGAGCCATTACCTTGATGCCCGACTTTGCCGGTTTTCACTTCAATCTTGCGAATGCCTTGCATGAGCAAGGCAAATTGGATGAGGCCATAGATTCATACCGACGAGCCATCACTCTCAAGCCCGATTATCACTCGGCTCACAGCAATCTTGGGAATGCCTTGAAGGAACAAGGCAAATTGGATGAGGCCATAGACTCCTACCGCCGATCACTCGACATAAAGCCCGACGATCACATAGCTCACAGCAATCTTGCCTTCACGCTTCTTTACCACCCATGCAGCGATGCCAAGTCGATTCTGCAGGAGCACTTGCTCTGGGACCGACATCATGCCGAGCCGCTTGCAAAGTTGATCAAGCCTCATTCCAACGATCCCGACCCGAATCGTCGGCTCCGGGTGGGGTATGTCTCCGCAGATTTCCGAGCCCATTCTGTGGGTTATTTTCTTATGCCGGTCCTGCCCCTGCATGATCCGGAACAGATTGAGCTTTATTGCTACTCAAACTCACCAATAGAGGATGATTATACCGCTCGGTTCAGGGATTCAGCCCATGTTTGGCGTTCCATTGTAGGCGTTAGTGACGCCAGGGCCGCACAGATGATCCGTGATGACCGAATTGACATCCTGATCGACCTTTCCGGCCACACCCAGGGTAACCGCATGCTGTTATTTGCACACAAACCGGCTCCAATTCAGGTTAGCTGGATTGGTTACCCAGGCGCAACCGGCGTCTCCACTATGGACTACCTGATCTCAGACCCGGTGGTCACACCTTGCGATGGTCCCCTCTTCATCCGAGAAGAGCTGGTGAGGCTACCAGACTGCTTCCTCTGTTTTGACCCATCGAAAGATGCGCCTCCTGTCGCCTCTCTTCCTGCTCTGAGTAATCACCGTATCACATTCGGTTGTTTTGGCGCCTTCTACAAAATAAACCTGAAAACACTTGAAGTGTGGTCTCACATCCTGCATGAGGTACCAGGGAGTCATCTCGTCCTCAAGAACAAATCGCTTGGTGACGACCCAACCCGCGAATCCTGCCTGTCTCAACTGGGAAGGCTGGGAATCGCAGCAGAAAGGATCACGCTCGAAGGTTGGACGCATCTGAAAGATTATCTGGCCTGTTACGACCGGGTGGATATTTCTCTTGATACCTTTCCCTTCACCGGCGGCACGACAACTTGTCAGTCGCTTTGGCAAGGAGTTCCCTTGGTAACCCTTCCGGGAGATTTCTTCGCAAGCAGGATGTCCGCAAGCATCCTGAAATCCGTTGGACTTTCCGACTGGATTGCCGGTGATACCGATGAATACATTAGGATTGCGACCTCATGGGCCAGAGATGTCGAAAGGCTGGCATCTCTTCGTACCGACTTACGGGAAAGGATGCGGGTATCTCCATTGTGTGACGCTCCAAGCTTCACAAGAAACCTGGAAGCTGCTTTCCGGCAGGTCTGGAGGGAATGGCGCCGACGTTCGACCAGCGAGCCTAATGAATATGAAGTCACAACACACCAGATTCTCCAAGATCGAGATACTGCGCCATCATATCCTATGAAGGAGGCTCCTTCCAATTTATCAATTGCTCAGGAAGAAAAGCAGCTGGATACGCCGGAAATAAAAGCTGGAAATCAAAGGAGTGTGCTGAATGTAGGCGGTGGCAGCGCGAATATTCCCATCCCCGGTCATTATGAGAACTGGAAACATGATCTCCTTGACATTGATCCTAAGGCGAATCCGGACGTGCTCTTAGACGCTCGTGAACTCTTGTCAATGCCCCCGAATCTGTACGATGCGGTCTACTGTAGCCACAACCTAGAGCATTTCTACCCTTATGAGGTCTCCAAGGTGCTGACTGGAATGCGTCACGTGCTCAAGCCGGATGGTTTTGCTGAGATCAGAGTGCCGGACATTCAAGCCGTTGCTGAGCACTGGATCAAGAATGGAATGGACATAGAAGACATCCTTTATCAGTCTTCTGCAGGTCCCATCTCAATAAGGGATGTCTTTTACGGTTTCGGCAAAGAGATCGAGCCTAGCGGACAAGATTCTTACTTGCACAAAACGGGCTTCACGGCAAAGTCACTAGCCAACATTCTTATCAAGTCGGGATTCTATGAGGTGAAAGTCCAACGGGACCGGTTTGAGGTCAGGGCCGTGGCGTTTAAGCAGAACCCAGAAACTGATCAGGTTGCCCTCTTAGGAATTACTTGAGAAGCGTCCGAACAGGGGAAAGGCAGAACTCGATTTCTCCTGATATTACCGCAGAGCCCGGATGTCTTTCTGATTGACGATGAAGCCGTTCCTCGTAATCCAACTACTCATCCCAATCACTTGGGCTATGTTAAACCCTTGAGGAGGAAGGCTTTAGAAAGACTTGGATGAAGTGGACGTGGGCGCCAAGTAAATACTTAATTATAGCGAGCACTAACTTACCTGAAGACTGATTATCGGCAGTAGTGTTTTCCAGACTGTTTAGCAGCGATGTCCTGAGCTTCACCCATAAGAGCTAGTGTAAATTGGATCCTCAAGGTGAAAAGCTAGTTTACAACCACATGATGAAGGCGACGACCACTGAGATTGCCAAAAACAGGGCTCTACTCCCTTGGTAGGCTGTTGAAGAAAACAAATCCGCCTCGAATATTACGTGTATGCTCAATCTAACTGCATCTTTAGTTTTTCATATCCGATGACCGATCAAGGGAATTGTATGGCTTGGCTAGCTGCATCACTCAGGCAACCATCGTCACCTTGCCGACGCGCAGGTCGTAAACTGCACCCACGACCTTCACTTTGCCTTCTTTCACTGGCCCCGCCAATATCGGCTGGAGCCCTTTTAGCCGCTCAACACCGATAGCAACGTTGGCGCGGATCGCATTGTCCAACGGATCGCCCGCCGCGGCTTTGCTCTTGGCGACTGCAGGCTTGATGAGTTCCACCAGATCGTTGATCGCTCCGGGCAGCGCATCCTTGGCATCAATATGCTTTATGGCCGCCTTGACCGCACCGCAATCACTGTGGCCAAGAACCATGATCAGCGGCACATTGAGTTCTGCGACAGCGTATTCGATGCTTCCCTTGACAACAGGGCCTGCTTCGCCCACCACATTGCCGGCAACTCGCACCACGAAAAGATCGCCCAGCCCACGTCGAATAGGATCTCGGGCGCTACCCGAGAGTCCGCGCAGCCGACGATGACCGCACGGGAATTGCCCCTCTATGAGCGCAGAAAAGTCCTTGGGCCTGCGGCGGGGACTCGAAGGTCGTCCTTTCACAAAGCGCTCATTGCCCGCGAGCAGCTCACGCAGTGCCTCGTCCGCGCCCAGTGGTGGCCGGGCCTTGGTCGCCGTCCCTTTTTGCTCTGCCGCGACAAGCCCACCGGAACCGTAAAGGCTCAGGCCCGCCGCGGTGACGGTGACGGTCGCTAGTTTCACGAAATTCCGGCGTGAAAACTTCCCATTCATATTCTCGTGTCTCATGGTCTTCTTACCCCTCGTGTCTCGTAGTCTTCTTACCGGTCGCTCCTTCATGCTGCTGTGCGAGTGAACAAGTAACCCGGAATTATGCTGCGGTCTTGCCGTTTTGGGGTCTTTGGGACCACAACCGTGCGAGTGAAGTTACCCAGGAATCGAAAATCACTTGTCACATCCCACAAGACTCGACAAAGACAAAGCCGTCGTCACGTTGCCGAAAAAGACTCTTTTGCCCTGTTTCTGAGCGTACCTCACCCTAGGTGACTCCGTCAAACATTTTTCACATCCATGCTCGTCACCCGAAAAAGCGCGGTAACGAGCTGCCAAAGGAACGCCGATGCAACATGAAGATATCACCCCTGACTTTGACGCGACGCCGTCGCTTTGACCTTGATCAGACGCCATGGTCTATGAAACCGGCCTCATGACCATAAGGTCAACCACGCGGCGGAGAAGCTAAATCGAAGTGGGAGAAAAAGCGGGTGAAAAGTCTTGGGGGAAAATGGGCAGCGACAATCGGACAACAGGCTCTGGGGGCTGGCAGTCCCAAGGGGTTTCGAACCCCTGTCTCCGCCGTGACAGGGCGGGCCAACATACTTCTAGGATGAACGTCTGCACCAACTTTCCCGAAATGAAGCGCCCTCAACGTCCTTCTATGTGACCCAAAATTACTCGATATTTCGACAAAACGGGGGAAAGCGGGGGAAAGGCACGTGGCAGCCACAAACCCCTTTTGTTGATCCTGATAGGAGCTCGCAAGGGATCGAAGTGCTTCGTATTGGTCGCGTGACCGTGCCGACAATGACTCTATTTCACCTTTACAATGAAACTTACAATTAGACAAGAGCAGGGTGACGAGGTCGCCACGATGGGGACTCTGTTCCCGGTCTGAGAACCCTTTTTATCGGTGACGCATCTAACCTATAAAGTGTTGAATGGGCCAAATTGTAAAGGTTTTAGGCGCCAAGGCCCATCATAACGGCATCAAGGCTTTTTCGGAGACCGATTTCACCGAGGACCTTCAGGTGATTGATGTCCCAACGCTCGTCATGCACAGCGACGACGGCCAGATCGTGCCGATCGCCGAGTCTGCACCACTGTCGGTGAAGCTTCTCAAGAAAGGCATTCTCAAGGTCTATGAGAAATTCCCGCACGGTACTGTGCACGACGCACGTCGACGTGATCAACCCCGACTTTCTCGCCTTCATCAAGGCCTGAACCGGTGGCCCGTGGGTGTCGGGACCACCAGGCCGGGGCCGTCGGCCAAGATTCGTCCTCAACGGGCCGCCCTTTGTCCCCAAGCCTATAGTCGGAGGTACGAAATGCATAAAGAATCAACGATAAATCGTGAGGTGCAAAATGTATAAAAAATCAGCTATAAAGAGGACGGCAATCTCATTGCTTCTGGCTTTGCCTGATGACGAGCACGGTGGCGGCTCAGCAGGCTAAGTCGTGACTCTCATGTCGAAAGATCTGAAGGACAATCCGGGCA